>CAVYOL010000002.1:1705000-2959052 GCA_963770105.1 uncultured Acidimicrobiia bacterium
CCCGGGCAAGCCCGGGCTTCACGTTCGACTTGCATGTGTTAAGCGCGCCGCCAGCGTTCGTCCTGAGCCAGGATCAAACTCTCCATCGAAGATCTCGCTCCCGTGCGACCCCGAAGGGAAGGACGGGCACTTTGATCTGTGTGTTGAAGAGCTGCCGGTCCGGGAACTGAGCCCATTCCGGCAACTGACTCGGTAGACATCCCGAGGGACGCCTACCGGTATTGACGTTTGAACGACTCCACACCGACTCGAGCCCACGAGGGACCAGAGCCAGATGCGTGCCGTCCGCACTGACTTTTGTGCATCACTGTTCCGTTTTCAAGGAGCCGCTGCCCGATGTCGCCGCTGTCCCGACCGTCGCGGCCGGGGGGCGAATCGGACTGACACCCATCCCCTACTGTGGATCCCTGTTCGAGGGCTCCAGGACCACCGAGGTGGCCACAACGGGACTGCCGAAGCGGTCCGGAGGAGCGGGGGGCGTCCGTGTCAATCCGCCGAGCGCGCAGCCGTTTGACCGGCACCCGTGGGCGGACCCGGAAGAATACGTACTGCCGGCACTCCCGTCAAGCCGGGCGGGCGCGGGCTACTCTCTCGCCCGTGGGAAGCAAAGGGCGCAAGCCGCGCAAGCCGCAGCACTCGCAGCATCTCCCGAAGGCGGGGACGAAGACGGACAACGCCCGCCTCCGCCACGAGGAGCACGAAGCCATCGGTGACACGATGGGCCTCGGCGGTGCGACCAAGGGCACGCGGGGCACGGTCTACGTCGTCGGCGCCATCCTGCTGGTCGCCGCGATCATCGCGTTCGTCGTGCTGACCGTCGCGCTGAGCTAGCCCCGCACCGCCAGCCGCGCCCAGGACCGCTTCCCGACCGAGATCAGCCGGCCGTCGATCTCCGCGGCCGTGACCTCCCGGTCCGGATCGGTGACCTTCTCCTGGTCCAGGCGCACCGCGCCCTGCTCGATCTTGCGCCGGGCGTCCTTGTTCGACGTCGCCAGCCCGGTCGCGGCCAGGAGGCGGAACCACTGGGTCGGCAGCTCGGAGGCGGCGACCTCGCGCTCCTCGACGTCGCTCGGGACCGCATGGTCCTTGAAGACCCGGTCGAACTCGGCTTCGGCCTGCTCCCCCGCCCCGGCGCCGTGGTACAGGTCGACGACGGTCCGGGCCAGCAGGCGCTTGGCTGCGACCGGGGCCAGCGCGCCGGAGCGCAGGTCCTCGACGGTCGACTCCACCTGCTCGGGGAGCCAGCCGGTGGTCAGCTGGAAGTACCGGGGCATGAGGTCGTCGGGGATGCTCATGAGCTTGCCGAACTGCTCCCCCGGCGGCTCGGCGATCCCGATGTAGTTGCCGAGCGACTTCGACATCTTCTGGACCCCGTCGAGGCCCTCGAGCAGCGGCGTGGTGAGCACCACCTGGGGGTCCTGGCCGGCCTGGCTCTGCAGGTGGCGGCCCATCAGGTTGTTGAAGAGCTGGTCGGTCCCGCCGAGCTCGACGTCGGCGTGGACCTCCACTGAGTCCGTGGCCTGGAGCAACGGGTACAGCAGCTCGGACAGCGCGATCGGGGACCCCTCGGCGAACCGCTTCGCGAAGTCGTCGCGCTCCATGATCCGGGCGACGGTGGTCTTGGCGGTCAGGCGCAGCACGTCGACCATGTCCATCGACGCCAGCCAGGAGGCGTTGCGGACGACCTCGATCCGGCCGGGGGTGAAATCAAGGATCCCCTTCACCTGGTCGACGTACGAGGTTGCGTGGAGGTCGACCTGTTCCGGCGTCAGCGGCGGGCGGGTCACCGAGCGCCCGGACGGGTCGCCGACCCGGGCCGTGAAGTCCCCGATGATGAGCACCGCGATGTGGCCGAGATCCTGGAACTGGCGCAGCTTCCGGAGCACCACGGCGAAGCCGAGGTGGATGTCCGAGGCCGTGGGATCGATCCCCAGCTTCACCCGGAGCGGGCGCCCGGTCCGCAGCCGGGCCTCGAGCTCGGGCTCGGCGATGCAGTCGACGGTGCCCGCGGTCAAGATCCGCAGCTGCTGCTCCACGGAAGCCACCGGCGCACGCTACCAGCGCCGTTCCGCCGCCCCCGCGAGGTCCGGGCCCGTTGCGCCTGCGCCACAATGTTGCGCGTGAGGCGATCCGTCGGGGTGTGCGTGCTGGTCGCTCTCGGCCTGATCGCGTCCGGCTGCCGCTACACGTCGGACCTCCGGCTCCCCGAGCACCAGGCGCAGTCGTCCCAGGTCCTGTGGTCGGACGGGACCCTGCTCACGACGCTGCACGGCGTCGAGGACCGGTCACCGGTGACGCTCAAGGAGATGGCGCCCAGCCTGCCGACGGCCGTCGTCGCCATCGAGGACCAGCGCTACTTCCAGCACGACGGGATCGACGCCCGCGGGGTCGTGCGCGCGCTCACCCGCGACGTCGAATCCGGGAACCTGGACCAGGGCGGGTCCACCATCACCCAGCAGTACGTGCGCTCGGTGATGCTCGGGCCGGAGAAGAACCTCGAGCGCAAGCTGCGCGAGGCCGTCATGGCGGTGCAGCTCGAACAGCGCTACTCGAAGCGGACGATCCTCGGGCGCTACCTGAACACGATCTACTTCGGCAACGGCGCGTACGGCGTCCAGGCTGCCGCCCACCGCTACTTCGGGAAGGATGTCCACGACCTGGACCTCGCGCAGTCCGCCCTGCTCGCCGGGCTGATCCGGTCCCCCGAGTCCTACAACCCGTACGTGCACGCCGACGCCGCGCTCGCCCGGCGCAACCAGGTGCTCGACAAGCTCGAGCAGCTGCACCGGGCGTCGACCACGGACGTCACCGCCGCGAAGGCGCAGCCGCTGGGACTGGTCCCCCTCGCCGCCGACGACCACTACCCCGCGCCGTACTTCGTGGAGCAGGTCACCAAGCTCATCATGGGCAACAAGGCGTTCGGCGTGACCCGGGACCAGCGGCGACGGTTGCTGCTCGAGGGCGGCCTGCGCATCCACACCACGCTCGATCCCCGGATGCAGGCACTCGCGGAGCAGTCCGCGGCCCGGGTCATCTCGCAGCCGGCCACCGACCCGGCGACGGCGCTGGTTGCACTCGACCCGACGACGGGTCAGGTCAAGGCGTACGTCGGCGGCTCGAACTTCTGGGGCACCCAGCCGTGGTCGAAGATCGATCTCGCCGACATCGAGTGCTACACGGCCGGCTCGGGGTGCCGCCAGGCCGGCAGCACGTTCAAGCCGTTCGTGCTCGGCGCCGCGCTCAACGAAGGCGTGCCGCTGACCCGCACCTACAACGCGCCCGCGTCGCTGACCATCCCGATGCCCGGTGGCCAGCCGCCGTGGCTGGTCAACAACTACGACGGCACCGGCGACGGCCGGATGAACCTGACGGACGCGACCGTCGACTCGGTCAACACCGTCTACGCGCAGCTCGTCATGGACATCGGGATCCAGCCGGTCATCGACCTCGCCGCGAAGATGGGAGTGCGCTCTCCCCTCCCCGCGGTGCCGTCGACGGCGCTCGGGAGCAACGGTGCAACCGTGCTCGACATGGCCTCCGCCTACGACACGCTCGCCGGCGACGGCGTGCACACCGCGCCGATCTTCATCACCCGGGTCACGACCAGCGACGGCACGGTCCTCTACCAGGCGCCGGTCAAGCGGACCCGGGTGCTCACCGAGACGACGGCCCGCACGATCAACGGCGTCCTGCAGCAGGTGGTCACCCGCGGCACCGGCATCAACGCGCGGATCGGCCGGCCCGCGGCCGGGAAGACGGGGACGAGCGACAACTGGGCCGACGCCTGGTTCGTCGGGTACACGCCGCAGCTCGTCACCGCAGTCTGGGTCGGGTTCCCGTCCAAGGAGATCAAGATGCGGCCGCCGACGACGCGCATCACCGTCACCGGGGGGTCCTGGCCCGCGCAGATCTGGCAGGGCTTCGAGGGCGCCGCGCTGGCCGAGACCCCGGTGGCCGACTTCCCCGGGGTCGTCCCTCCGCCGACGACGACCACGACCCGGCCGCCGCTCTCGGTCACCCGGCCGCCGATGCTCTCGACGGTCGGCATGGACGTCGCCAACGCGACCCGCACCCTGCGCGACGCCGGCTTCCAGGTCCGGTTGCGCTCGGTGGCGAGCCGCCAGGTCGCCCCCGGCTCCGTGGTGAGCCAGGACCCGCCCCCGGGCCGACCGACCAAGCCCGGCGTCCGGGTGACGATCTACGTATCGAACGGTCCACCGCAGTCCGTCGCGGTGCCCAGCGTGCTCGGCGACTACGCGGACCAGGCCGCGACCACGCTGCGCGCCGCGGGCTTCCAGGTGATGATCACCGTCAAGGCCGAGCCACCGCCCGGCAACCCGGCCCGAGCCGGCCGGGTCTGGATGCAGTCACCCATCACCGGGGCGATCGCCGATCAGGGCACGACGGTGACGGTCAGCGTCAACCCGGCCTGAGCCGGCTCCGGGCGTGCGGGTTCAGCGCGGAGTGAACGCGAGCGGGAGCGCGTCGAGGCCTCGCAGCACGATCCGACCGTTCCACGGCGGATGCTCGTCGACGGGCTCCAACCCGTCGAAGCGCCGCACGAGCGCGCCGAACGCGGCGCGGGCCTCGACCCGCGCCAGCGATGCGCCGAGGCAGTGGTGCACCCCGCTGCCGAAGGAGACGTGCTGCGCCGCGCCGGACCGGCCGAGGTCGAGCTCGTCGGCGGTCGGGCCCCACCGCTGCGGATCGTGGTTCGCGCCGCCGAGGCATGTGAGCACGAAGCTGCCGGCTTCGATGGTGCGGCCGTGCAGCTCGAAGTCAGTCACCGCGATCCGCCGTGAGAACTGCACCGGGCTGTCGAAGCGGAGCAGCTCTTCGACCGCGTTCTGATCGAGCTCGGGATCGTCGCGGAGCCGGTCGAGCTGGTCGCGGTGGCGCAGGAGCGCGAGGGTGCCGTTGCCGATGAGGTTCACCGTCGTCTCGTGCCCGGCGATGTACAGCAGGATGACCTGGTCGAGGAGCTCCTGCTCGTCGAGCATGTCGCCGTCCTCTTCCGCGGCGATCAGCGCGGACAGCAGATCGTCCGCCGGCGCGCGGCGCTTCATCGCGATGACCTCGAGCACGTACTCGATCATCGCGTCCGATGCCGCGACCGCGTCGCGGGCTTCGTCCACGGTGATGATCGGGTCGAGGGTCTTGACCACCGCGTGCGACCACGTCCGCAGCTCGTCGCGCCGGCCGGTCGGCATGCCGAGCATCTCGGAGATGACGGTGAACGGGAGCGGGAACGCGAGGTCCGCGATGAGATCCATCGTGCCGGTGCCGCGGGCGACCACCGCGTCGAGTGCTTCGGCCACGAGCCGTTCGACCTCGGGCCGGAGCGACTCGACCATCTTCGGCGTGAAGGCCTTCGACACGAGCCGCCGCAGCCGGTCGTGGTCGGGCGGGTCGATGTTGAGGATCGCCCGCTGACCCCGCTCGCGCTCGCCGAACACGGAGGCGATCTCCGGGTCCATCGCGACCGGCGTCGCGTTCGCGATCTCGACGCTCAGCGACGGGTCCCGCAGGATGCGCACGACGTCGTCGTAGCGGGTCAGCACCCACGAGCCGATCAGGCTGCGGTGCACCGGGTCCTGCTCGCGCAGCTCGGCGTAATGCGGGTACGGGTCCTCCGCGTACCCGGGTGCGAACGGGTTGAAGATCGGCGGGGACTCCGAGGTCGTCACGAACCGCGACGGTAGACCCGGTCCGGCATCGCGTCGCCGTGACGGGGGTCACCCGCGCGGTCACCGCTTGCTGACGTTCTCGTTGCCGGCGACGAACCAGCGCCACCGGCTGTCCTCGCCCTTCCCGGGCGCGAGGCCGATGCGCGTCGAGCGGCCCGGACGGCGGGGCGGGTCGACGCCGTCGTCGAAGATGCCGAGCTCGCCCCGCAGCAGGCTGGCCCCGTCGTCATCCCGCCCCATGCCGAGGGCCTGGGTCAGCCGGGCCGGGCCCGAGCAGAGGTCGCGGTCGCGGCGGGCCGCCGGACGCCGGGACCGCATCACGTCGATGCCTTCGACCGGCTCCCCCGCGCGCAGGAGCACCGCGCTCGCGTCGCCCGGCGCCCCGAGCGCGACGACGTTGGCGCACCAGTGCATGCCGTAGGTGAAGTACACGTAGAGGTGACCGGGCGGCCCGAACATCACCTTCGTCCGCGGGGTCTCCCCCCGGTAGGCGTGACTGCCCGGATCGGCCGAGCCGCGGTAGGCCTCGACCTCGACGATGCGCACCGCGAGCCGGCCTTCCGGCTCGTCGTGGACCAGGAGCTTGTTGAGGAGGAGCGGCGCCAGCTCGAGCGAGTCGCGGGCGTAGAACGCGCGGGTCAGTCGTCGAGCCATTGCTGCTGACGGGCCAACCGCTCCTTCGCCACCTCGAGCTGGACCGCGACCGCTTCGGGGCCCGCGCCGCCCGGCGTGGTGCGTCGCCGCACCGCGGCACCGGGCTCGAGGAGCACCAGCGCCTCGGCTCCGAGGTGGGGTTCGGCGGCCACCAGCTCCTCGAGGGGGATGCGGCGCTCGATCGACTGGCGCACGAGCGAGCCGACGACCGCGTGAGCCTCACGGAATGGCATCCCGGCCTGGACGAGGTGCTCGGCGAGGTCGGTGGCCGAGGAGGACGCGACGTCGGCCGCGGCGCGCATGCGCGCGTGGTCGAACACCGCGGCATCGAGCAGCCCGCTGAGCGCGAGCAGGGTCAGGCCCAGGGTCTCGACCGCGTCGAACAGCGGCTCCTTGTCCTCCTGGAGGTCACGGTTGTACGCGAGCGGCAGGCCCTTGAGCGTGGCCAGCATGCCGGTGAGGTGGCCGATGAGCCGGCCGGCCTTCCCGCGGGCGAGCTCGGCGATGTCCGGGTTCTTCTTCTGCGGCAACATCGAGGATCCGGTCGCGAACGCGTCCGGGAGCTTCATGAAGCCGAACTCCTCGCTCGACCACAGGACGACCTCTTCGCCGATCCGCGACAGGTGCACCTGGGTCAGCGCGGCGGCGAACAGCGCCTCCGCGACGAAGTCCCGGTCCGACACGGCGTCGAGCGAGTTCTCGAACCGCTGCGTGAACCCCAGTGCGTCGGCGACGTAGTCGGGGTCGAGCGGGAGACTCGACCCGGCGAGGGCACCGGCACCCAGCGGCGACACGTCGGCGCGCTCGAGCACTCCCTGCCAACGTTCGACGTCACGAGTGAGCGCCCAGAAGTGCGCGAGCAGGTGGTGGGCCAGGAGCACCGGCTGCGCGCGCTGAAGATGCGTGTAGCCGGGGAGGTACGCGTCGTCGTCGCACTCGTCGGCCCGGCGCACCAGCACGTCCTGCAGGGTGAGGATGCGGGCGATGACGGCCTTCGCCTCGCGGCGGACCCAGAGGCGCAGGTCGAGCGCGACCTGGTCGTTGCGGCTCCGCCCCGTGTGCAGCTTCGCCCCGGCGGGCCCAGCGATCTCGGTCACCCGGCGTTCGACCGCGGTGTGGATGTCCTCGTCGGTCGGGACGAACGCGAACGTCCCACTGTTGAGCTCGGCGCCCACCTGGTCCAGCGCGTCCGCGATCGCGAACCGCTCCGCCTCGGTGAGGAGCCCCACCGACGCGAGCATGTCGACGTGCGCGCGCGATCCGACCAGGTCGTCGTGGGCCAGGTGCTGGTCGAAGGGCAGGCTGACGCTGAGCGCCATGAGCGCTTCGGCTGGACCTTCCCCGAACCGCCCGTGCCAGAGCGGCTTGGCGTCTCCGGTGGTCATCGCCCGGGCCCGGGACCGGATCGCGCGGCGACGGCACGCCCGGCTCCTCGGTCCGCTGCCGCGCGCGACCACGTCTCGACCGAGAGCCCCCACAGGCGCACGAATCCCGCGGCGTCCTCGTGGCGGAACGCGTCGTCGGCCTCGTAGGTCGCGAGGTCGTAGTCGTAGAGGCCACGCTCGGCCCGCCGGCCCGACACGAAGCACTGCCCGGGCTCGAGGCGCAGGCGCACCTCACCGGTGACGTGACGCTGGGTGCTGTCCACGAACGCGTCGAACGCCTCGCGCAGCGGCGAGAACCAGAGCCCGTCGTAGACGATCTCCGAGTAGCGCGGCTCGAGGCGCGACTTCTCCCGCGCCACGTCGCGCTCGAGCGTGATCGACTCCAGGTCCGCGTGCGCCAGCATCAGCGCGAGCATCCCCGGGCACTCGTAGGTCTCCCGGCTCTTGATGCCCACGCGCCGGTTCTCGACCATGTCGAGCCGTCCGAACCCGTAGGCACCCACGATCGGGTTCAGCTCGTTCAGGATCTCGTGCAGCGGCAGCACCGCGCCGTCGAGCGCGATCGGCACGCCCCGGTCGAAGCGGATCACCACCTCGAGCGTCTCGCGCGGGGCGTTCGCGACCGAGCGGGTGATCTCGTACACGTCCTCGGGCGGCGCGACCCACGGGTCTTCCATCTCCCCGCACTCGATGGCCCGGCCGACGATGTTCTCGTCGATCGAGTAGGGCTTCGCCTCGGTGACCGTGATCGGGATGTCGTAGCGCGCCGCGTACTCGATCGAGTCCTGGCGGCTGAAGCCCCACACCCGGACCGGGGCGAGCACGTTCAGGTCCGGCGCGAGCGCACGGATGCTGACCTCGAACCGCACCTGGTCGTTCCCCTTGCCGGTGCAGCCGTGCGCCACCGCGTCGGCGTTGTGCTCGCGGGCGGCGGCCACGAGATGCCGGGCGATCACCGGACGTGAAAGCGCGGACACCAACGGGTACTTGCCCTCGTAGAGCGCGTTGGCCTTGATCGCCCGAGCGATGTACTCGCGCGCGTACTCCTCGCGCGCGTCGACGACGAGCGCCTCGATCGCACCGGCGGCGAACGCGCGGGCGCGCACCGCCTCCCAGTACTCCTCGTCCGCGTCGGGGACCTGGCCGACGTCGACCGCCATCGCGACGACCTCGGCCCCCCACTCCTCCTGGATCCACCGCACCGCGACCGACGTGTCGAGACCGCCCGAGTACGCGAGCACCACCCGCTTGGCGTTGACCGGCTCCACCACTGCTTCTCCTCCAACCTGTCCGAGCGAGCGAATTCGACGTTCTAGAGCCCGGCGAGCTCGGCGAGCTTCGCCGCGACGGGTGCGCCGCCGGGGGCCTCGGCGCAGACGACGATGATCGTGTCGTCGCCACAGACGTTCCCCAGCATGTCCGGGAACCCGGCGCGATCGAGCGCGGAGCCGATGACGTGGGCGGAGCCCGGGGACGTCCGCAGCAGCGCGAGGTTGCCCGAGTGCGACACCTCCACCACGAACTCCCCCATCACCCGGCGAAGGTGATCGTCCGGCGGCGCCTTGTCCTTCGAGTGCTCGGGGATCGCGTAGGCCATCGCGCCGCCCGGGATCCGCACCTTGACGGCCCCGAGCTCCTCGAGGTCGCGGCTCACGGTGGCCTGCGTGGCGAGGACGCCTTCGGCGCCCATGAGCTCCACGATCTGGGACTGGCTCGAGATCACCTGCTCCTCGAGCAGCCGGGCCAGGCGGTGCTGGCGTTGGGGCTTGCCGAGCGTGGCCATCAGTCCGCCCCACCCAGCATGAGCTGGAACAGCGCGCGGGCCGCGTGCATGCGGTTCTCGGCCTGCTGCCACACCACGCTCGCGGGACCCTCGAGCACCTCGGCGCTGACCTCTTCACCCCGGTGCGCGGGCAGGCAGTGCAGGAAGGAGGCGTCGGGACCGGCGATGGCCATCAGGTCCCGGTCCACCTGCCACCCGGCGAACGCCTCGCGGCGGACCTCGGCCTCGTGCTCGTCGCCCATCGACGTCCAGACGTCGGTGTAGACGGCGTCCGCGCCCTTCACCGCTTCGTGCGGGTCGCCGACCAGGTCGATGATCCCACCGAGGTTGCGGGCACGATCCACGACGTCGTCATCGAGCTCGTACCCGGGCGGCGACGCCACCGTGAGCTCCAGACCCGTCAGCGCGGCCCCGAACGCGAGCGACGCGGCGACGTTGTTGCCGTCACCGACGTACACGAGCCGCCGCCCTTCGATGGTCCCGTAGAGCTCGCGCAACGTGAGCAGGTCGGCGAGCGCCTGGCACGGATGCGCGCGGTCCGAGAGGAGGTTGACCACCGGCACGTCGACCGCGTCGGCGATCCGCTCGAGCACGCCGTGGCTGAACACCCGCGCCGCGATCAGGCTGCAGTACGACGCGAGCGTGCGCCCGACGTCTTCCGCGGTCTCGCGCGTGTCGATCCCGACCTCCTCGGCCCGGAGGTAGACCGGATGGCCGCCGAGCGCGACCACCGCCATCTCGCTCGATGTCCGCGTCCGGGCGGACGGCTTCTCGAAGAGCAGCGCCACGCCGTGGTCGGCCAGCACGTGGGGAATGAGGTCGGGCCGGGCCTTCCCCGCCGCGGC
Organism: uncultured Acidimicrobiia bacterium; assembly: GCA_963770105.1. Lineage (GTDB taxonomy): Bacteria > Actinomycetota > Acidimicrobiia > IMCC26256 > JAENVU01 > Chersky-806. Next base: position 1,715,355 of record CAVYOL010000002.1, read on the forward strand.
CGTGTCCAACACCGCTTCGAGCTGGACCGGGCTCAGGTCGTCGACCTCCAGGAAGTCCTGGATCATGCTGCGAGCACCTCCTCGATGATGGTCACGGCGGCGTCGATCTCGGCTTCGCTGACGAGCAACGACGGGGCGAGCCGCAACGCGGTCGGGGTGACCGCGTTGACGACGAGACCGCGGTCCAGGCACGCGCGGGCGGCGGCCGCCGCGTCGATGCCGGGCTCGAGCTCGACCGCGATCAGCAGCCCCGCGCCGCGGACGGCACGCACGCCCGGGGTCGCGAGGAGCGATTTGGTGAGCCGCGCGCCGGCCTCGGTCGCGCGCCGGGGGACGTCTTCGCGCTCCATGACGTCGAGCACGGTGAGCGCGCACCGCGCCGCGAGCGGTTGGCCGCCGAACGTCGTCGCGTGGTCGCCGGGTCGCAGTGCCCCGGCGACATCGGTCCGGGCCCAGCACGCACCGATGGGCAGCCCGTTGCCCAGCGCCTTGGCCATCGTGACGACGTCGGGACGAACATCACCACCGTGCTCGAAGCCGAACCACCGGCCGGTGCGACCGAGCCCGGTCTGCACCTCGTCGATGATCAGCAGCGCCTCGCGCTCGTCGCAGAGGCGGCGCACCGCTTCCAGGTAGCCGGGCGGCGCCGGCTGCACGCCGCCCTCGCCCTGGACCGCCTCGAGCAGGACCGCGCAGACGCGCTCGTCCATCGCGGCGGCGCAGCGCGTCGAGGTTCGCGAACTCCACCTGGCGGAACCCGGTCGGGAGCGGCTGGAACGTCTCCTGCTTCTGGGGCTGCCCGGTGGCCGCGAGCGTGCTGAGCGTCCGGCCGTGGAACGAGTTGAGCGCCGAGAGGACGTGGAACCGATCGGGCCCGCCGTTGGACTGCCCGTAGCGCCGGGCCAGCTTGATCGCGCACTCGTTGGCCTCCGCGCCGGAGTTCGCGAAGAACACCCGGCCCGGCGTCCCGGTCGCGGACGTCAGCAGCAGGTCGAGCCGTTCGCCCAACCGGGGTTGCACCGCGTTGTAGTAGAGGTTCGAGACGTGCAGCAGGGTGCGCGCCTGGTCCGCGATCGCATCCGCGACCTCGGGGTGGGCGTGGCCGAGTGACGTCACCGCGAGCCCGCCGAGGAAGTCGAGGTACTCCTTGCCGTCGCTGTCCCAGAGCTTCGTGCCCTCGCCGCGCACGAACGCGACCGGGATCCGGCCGTAGGTCTGCATGACGTGGTCGGCGTCGAGCTCGACGAGCTGGTCCAGCGAGAGGGATTCCGTCACGGGTCCACCATCGTGCCGATGCCCTCACGGGTGAAGAACTCGAGCAGCAGCGCGTGCGGGATGCGACCGTCGAGGATGTGGGCCCGGGCGACGCCATTGCGCAGCGCCTGCACGCACGACGACAGCTTCGGGATCATCCCCTTGTCGGCCTTCCCGGTCCGGACGAGGTCCTCGAGTCCGAGCGCGTCGATCCGGGAGATGAGCGTCGTCTCGTCCGGGTAGTCGCCGTACACACCGCTCACGTCGGTGAGGTACACGAGCTTCTCCGCGTCGAGCGCCTCCGCGATCGCTCCGGCCACCGTGTCCGCGTTGACGTTGTACGCCTGACCTTCGGCGCCCATCCCGATCGTGGCGATGACCGGGATGAGCTCCTCGCGCAGCAGCCGCTCGAGGATGGACGCGTCGATGTGGCGGATCGTGCCGACGAACCCGAGGCGCTCGTCGCCCGGCTCGACCTGGATGAGGCCCGCGTCCTCACCCGAGAGGCCGACCGCGTACGAGCCGTGCTGGTTGACGCGACGCGACGATCTCGCGGTTCACCTTGCCGACGAGCGCCATGCGGGCGATGTCCACCGTCTCCGCATCGGTGACCCGAAGGCCGTCGAGGAACTCGGGCTCCTTGCCGAGCCGGCGCATGAGGTCACTGATCTGGGGACCGCCGCCGTGCACGACGACCGGGTTCATCCCGACCAGGCGCATCAGCACGACGTCCTGCGCGAACAGGTCGGCGAGCGCCGGGTCGTCCATGGCGTGCCCGCCGTACTTGATGACGACGGTCCGGCCGCTGAACTCCCGGATGTACGGGAGCGCCTCCGCGAGGATCGCCGCCTTGTCGTGGGCCGTCGCCAGCCGCTCGTCCGCTACGTCACTCACCGCTTCGCTCATCGTTCCCGCTCCTGGCCCTGCGGGCCGGGCCGCTCGGGCCACGCTCCGCTGGTCGTGCGGCCACAAGCCGGTCGCTTCATCGCTTCGCTCATGACGTGCCGCGGTTCTCGTCGATGTAGGCGTGGGAGAGGTCGGTGAAGATCATGCTCGCCTCGTCCGGGCCGGCGTGAAGGTCGCACTCGATGTGGATCTCCGGCTCGCGCATCGTCGCCGCGAGCCCGGTCGGATCGTCCGCCGCGGCGATGCCCGACCGGCACAGCGACGATCCCGTTGTACGCGATCTCGACCTGCTCCTGGTCGAACGCCGCCCCACTCACGCCCAGCTCCGACAGCACCCGGCCCCAGTACGGGTCCTCGCCGTTCAGGGAGCACTGCACGAGCTGGGATGCGGCAACCATCCGCGCCGCTCGACGCGCGTCTTCGGAAGACCGGGCGCCGCGCACCGTGATCCGGGCGAACTTCGTCGCACCCTCGGCGTCGCGAGCCATCTGCTCGGCCAGCGATACGCAGACCTCCGTGAGCGCGTCGGTGAACACGCCCACGCTGCGGTCGTCGCCGATCGCCACGCCCGAGTGCCCGTTGGCGAGGACGAGCACGGTGTCGTTCGTGCTGGTGCACGCGTCGACGCAGAGCTGGTTGAAGGAGTCGTCGACCGCCCGGGTGAGCGCGGCCTGGAGCAACGCCGGATCCAGAGCTGCGTCGGTGGTGACGACCGCGAGCATGGTGGCCATCGCGGGCGCGAGCATCGCCGCGCCTTTCGCCATCCCGCCGACGACCGCTCCGGACCCCGCGACCTGCGCCACGGCCTCCTTGCGGACGGTGTCGGTCGTCAGGATCGCCTCGGCGGCCGCGTCGGCACCGTTCAGGCCCGCGGCGAGCTTCGGGATGCCGGTCTCGAGCGCATCCATCGGCATGAAGTAGCCGATGAGGCCGGTCGAGCAGACGAGCACGTCGGTGCCCGCGCAGCCCAGCCCCGCGCCGGTGAGTGCGGCCATGCGGCGCGCGTCTGCCCGCCCCTGCTCCCCCGTCGCCGCGTTGGCGTTCCCCGAGCTGAGCACGACCGCGGCCGCATGCTCGGTGGTCAGGTGCTCCCGGCTGACCTGCACCGGCGCGGCGCACGCGAGGTTGCGCGTGAAGACGCCCGCCGCGGGCACCGCGCGCCGGTCGGCGGTCGCGACGATGGCGAGGTCCGGCTGCCCGTCCGGCTTGATCCCGCTCGCGAGCCCACCCGCCTCGAACCCCTGCGCCGCCGTGACGCTCATGGCCACATGCCGATCGCGTGGAGGCCGGCGGACTCGGGGAGGCCCAGCACCAGGTTCGCGTTCTGGATTGCCTGGCCGGACGCACCCTTGACCAGGTTGTCGATGACTCCGATCGCGAGGACGGAGTCCGTGCGCTCGTCGTAGCGCACCGTCACCAGCGCGCCGTTGCCACCGGTCGTGGCCTTCGTCGGCGGCGGCGCGTCGACCACCTCCACGAACGGCTCACCCGCGTAGTGGTCGCGGTACGTGGCGAGCAGGGATGCGGTGCTCAGGCCACTGACCTTCGGGCACGGCGTGACAGGTCGCGTGGATCCCCCGCACCATCGGCACCAGGTGTGGAGTGAAGAGCACCTGCACCGCGGTGTTGCCGACCCGGCTCAGCGCGAGCTCCATCTCCGCGGTGTGGCGATGGGTGAGCACGCCGTAGGCACTCACGCTCTCGTCGACCTCGGAGAAGTGGCTCGTGTGCTTGAGCGCCCGGCCGGCGCCCGAGACCCCGGACATCGCGTCGACGATGATCCCGGTCGGCTCGACCAGCCCGGCGGCGATGAGCGGGGTCAGCGCGAGCGTTGCGGCGGTCGGGTAGCAGCCCGGCGACGCCACGTGCGCGTGCGCGCTGATGGTGTCGCGGAAGAGCTCGGGCAGCCCGAACGCGAACCGGTCGATGAGCTCGGGGGCCTGGTGGTCGGCGCCGTACCACTGCGCGTACGCGGCGGCCGGGAGCCGGAAGTCGGCGCCGAGATCCACCAGGTGGGGCACGGAATCCACCAGCGGCCCGGCGATCTGCTGGGACTCGCCGTGCGGCAGCGCGACGAACGCGACGTCGAGCTCCCCCAGCGCGATCGGGTCGAACGGCACGTAGTCCAGGCCCGGGTACGCGACTCCGAGCGACGGGTACAGCTCGCCCACGCCGACGCCCGCGTTCGAGGCCGCCGTGACGTGCACGACGTCGATGTCCGGGTGCCCGGCGAGCAGTCGGAGCAGCTCGGCTCCCGTGTAGCCCGAGCCCCCGACCACGCCAGCTTGATACGCCATACCGCATAGTATACAGACCGGTGCATAGCCCCGCCACCACCCGTCGGAGCGGGCTAGCGGGCCCGAACTGCCCGAATGGCTGCCTTGCGGTCGTCGTGGCCCTGGATCTCGGTGACCAGCCCACCCGTGACGACGTACGACTGGTAGATGTCCGCGCGGCGCCCGTCGCCCGGGTTCGGCCACTCGACGTGCAGCACGACCGCGACGCCTCCCCGGCCCACGACGGTCTCCGTGACGCTCCCGTCGACACCTTCACCGAGGAGGCGAGTGAAGTTGCCGATCACGTCGGACCGGCTCCGACACCGGTTCGGATGGTCGTCGTCACCCCAGCGCGCATCTTCGGCCAGGATCGTGCCGAACGCGTCCATGTCCTTCGCGGCAAATGCAGCCGTCAGGGTCTCGGCGATCTCGGCCGGCGTCGGCACTCCACGATCGTACGCCGGTTCGTCGCGGACGCGGGCCTAGATCCGAGGGACCAGGCGTCGCCCGACGCCCTAGCGTGGCCGGATGGAGCTGGGTGAGCCGAGCACCGCGTCGCCTTCGTTCGACGACCTCGCCGTGGGGGTCAGGTTCGGTCCCCTGACCCTCGCGATCTCCCGCGCCGCCAACGAGCGGTACTGGGCCGCGGCCGGGGTCGACCACCCCACCCTCCGGGCCGGCGCGCTCTACCCCCCGATCGCCGCGAACCTGACCGTCCTGGTCGTCCAGACGGTGGTCGACCAACCGCTGCTCCAGACGGCGCAGCGGGTCGTCTGCCACCGCCGGGCCGACGCGGACGTCGAGCTCACCGTCACCGGGAACGTCACCGAGCGGTTCGAGAAGCGGGGTCGCGGGTACGTGGTGGTCACGGCCGAGGTCACGCCGCCTGACGGCGAACCGCTCTGGACGTCCGTCGCGACGTTCTGCGAGGCGGGGACGTGAAGCGCAGCCTCGAGCTCACGCCCGAGCTCCTCCGCCGCTACTCGCGCCGGGGGAACTTCCACTCCGACCCCGACGCGGCTGCGGCCCTCGGCTACGACCACCTGGTGGCACAAGGGATGCAGGTCGCCGGCCCGGCGTACGGGTTGCTGCTCGACGCGTGGGGTGAGGAGTTCCTGGCGCACGGCACGATCCAGCTGAAGTTCGTCGGGCCGGTCATCGACGGCGAGACCGTCGAAGCCGACGTCGAGCTCGACGGTGACGACGCGACGATCACGGTCGAGAACCAGACCCGCCGACGCGCCGCGGTCGTCGGCCGGGCCGCGCGGCGGGCGGTCGACCGCCCATGACCACCTTCGCGCCGCACCCGTGGAGCTCCGGGTTCACCTGGCCCGAGCATTCGGGACCGTTCCGGGTCGTCACCCCCGCCCAGGCCCGGGCCTACGACGACGACGGCTTCTTCGTGCTCGAGGACGTGATCGACGCTGCCACGATCGCGGCCGTGACCGAAGCCATCGAGCCGTTCGACCGCGAGGTGATCGACTTCCTCCACACGCAGCCCGACGGCCGGTTCAACATCGCCGGCGTCGACACGGTCTCGATCGCGATCCACGTCGCGCCGCGTTCGCAGGTGCTGCGCGACTTCGCCGCGTCGGGAGTGTTCGCGGACCTCTGCCACGACCTCATCGGGCCCGACGCCCGGCTGTACTGGGAGCAGAGCGTGTACAAGGCACCGCACAGCGCGGAGCCGATCCTCTGGCACCAGGACAACGGCTACACGTATGTCGAACCGCAGGCCTACCTGACGTGCTGGGTCGCGCTCACCGACGCCACCCTCGAGAACGGTTGCGTCCAGGTGCTGCCGGGCGTCCACCGCGGCGGCACGCTCGCGCACTGGAGCACGCCGATCGGGTTCGAGTGCTGTGAGGATCCCGACGGCGCGGTCTCGGTGCCGGTGCGGGCCGGGAGCATCGTCGTGTTCTCGTCGCTCACGCCGCACGCGACCGGCTACAACACGACCGACGAGACCCGGAAGGCGTACATCCTCCAGTACGCGCCCGACGGCGCGGTCGCGCTGCACGGCGATGCGGCGCAGGGCCCTCCCACCGCCCGAATCGTCCAGGACGACCCACGACGCCAGTTCCCCGTGCTCGAGCACGGAGACCGACCCCGGCTCGAGAACCCGTCGGGGTGAGCGCAGCTCAGAACGCGAGGGGATCCGAGTTCGCGACCAACGACGGGTCGTCACGCCAGACCGGTTCGGGTGCGTCGACATAGAGCTCGATCAAATTGCCATCAGGTCGGTGATGTAGAGGCCCTGGCTCACCTTGTGGTCCAAGGCCATGTGCACGGTCACGCCCGTGACCTCGAGCACGGCGCGTGCGTCGGCCAGCTCCGCGAGCGAATCGCCGACCTTCAGCGCGAAGTGGTGGAGCGCAGCTCATCAGCGAGCAGGTCCTCACCGGAAGCACGACGTGCCCGACCCTGGAGACGGAGATCGGCATGGTGGCCTCCGAGCAACGAAGGGGTTCCCGTCGATCGCGAAACTTAGCGCTCGCAGCGATGAGGGTTCGGGTTGCATGCATCGGTTGCAGCGGCTCCTGCCGGCGCCCTGAGCATCAGGATCGCGTCGCGGGCCGGGACTCCGACCCCTCGCCGGGCAGCAGGCTCTTCTGGTCGAGGGTGTAGAGCAGCGCGAGCGACGGCAGGATGACGACCGCGGCGATGACGAACACGAACGAGCACGGCCTCGCAGCGTCCCGTCGGGCGCCGCGGCCCGCGGCGACCTTCAGACTGGTCGGCAGCATGTACGGCCACTGCGCGACGCCCCACCCGATCACGACGGTCGCGACCGCGCCGATCGCGAGGATGCGGGCGCAGTGGTGAGCTGCGCCGGAGCAGCAGGACGAGCGACGCCGATGCCGCAGACGGCCGAGACGATGACGAGCGGGAGCGCCCGCGACGTGAGGCCGTCGAAGAGGTAGCGTGGCGTCGGCGTGCAGCACGAAGATCCCGGCGAACGCGACGACGCCGGCGCCGACCGCGGCGGCGATCGGCCCGGCGCCGGAAGTACTCGACCATCTCGGCGTCGTCGAGCCGGCGCGCGTCCCAGACGAGGTAGACCGCGGACAGGTACGCGCACGACGACGACCGCGAGCAGCCCGCCGATGATCGACGTCGGGTTGATCCAGCTCGTACCACGGGTCACCGGCCTCGCCGCCCGCCGGCACCCGGCCGGACGCGATCGCGCCCGGCGACCGCGCCCATGCAGTACGGGACGAGCACCGACGACAGACGCGAACGCGGCGCCGAAGTTCCGGCGGTCGCGGGTCGCGGAACACGGCCTTGCGGAACGCGAAGCTCGATCCGCGCAGCACGATGCCCGAGCGCGGCGAGCGTCAGCGGCACGAACAGCGTGAGCGTGATCGACGCGAACGCCGTCGGAGAACGCGGTCCACAGCACGACGAGGCAGAAGATCAGCCAGACGTGGTTCGCCTCCCACACCGGACCGATCGAGTGGTCGATCAGCGCCCGGGGCCGTTCGCCCGCGCTCGGCGCCGCCGGCGATGAGGTCCCAGAAGCCGGCGCCGAAGTCGGCGCCGCCGAAGAGCGCGTACGCGGTCACGCCGAAGAACAGGACCACCGCGGTCGGCGTTCGCCAGGTTCACGCGACCGGACCTCCGGGTCCGGCCGGGGCGTCGAGCGGTCCGCTCGGCCCGTACGGAACGTCGGTCTCGTCGACGTCTCCGCCCGTCGTCGCGCCAGCGGCGGCTCATGCCGCGCAGCACGAGGATCGTCGTGACGCCCGACCACCGCGTAGAGCGCGATCGACCGCGAGGAACGTGACCCAGACGCCGGTGTTGCCGGTCGCGGCCTGCTCCACCTTCATGTAGTTGTGCACGATCCACGGTTGGCGGCCGACCTCGGTGACGACCCAGCCCGCTTCCATCGTGATGACCGAGAGCACGCCGGCGCACGCGGCGATGCGCAGGAACCACTTCGTCTTCGGATAGTCCCGGCGGAAGAGCCACGTACAGCCCGTACCAGACCGACAGCAGGAACAGCAGCGTGCCGAGCCCGACCATGACGTCCCACGCGAGGTGCACGACGTTCGCTTCGGCCACGGTCGGTTGGCTGCCGGCCGGGATCGCGTTGCGACCCTCGACGACCGTGCTCGTCCCCGTCGCCGGGTCGGACAGGATCGACGCCATGCCCGGGATCGGGATCCCGCCCTCCACCTTCGTCCCGTTCGAGTTCAGGTGGCCGAACAGCGTCTCGGGCACGTCGCTCGTCGTCTTCGGCACCAGCTCGATCTGCGGCGAACTTGGCCGGCTCGTTGTTGTAGACCCAGCGGGCCAGCGTGTCGCCGACGCGCCATCTGGATCGGCGTCATGATCGCGGCGACGGTGAACGGGATGATGAAGCCGAGCCGGTGGTAGCGGCTCGTGCGGCCGCGCAGCATGCCCACCGCGTAGACCGACGCGATCAGGAAGCCGCCGACCACGTACGCCGCGACGAACATGTGCGCCGGCTTCGTACGGCATCGCCTTGTTGAAGATCACGCCCACGGGTCGACGTCGACGACCTTGCCCGCCGAGTTCAGCGTGAAGCCCGACGGCTCGTTCATCCACGAGTTCGCCGCGACGACCGACACGCTGCCGCCGATCCCCGCGATCACGATCGGCACGCCGGTCCAGAAGTGCGGCCAGGGCTTCAGCCGGCGCCAGCCGTAGATGTAGATCGCGACGAAGATCGCCTCGGTGAAGAAGAACAGTCCCTCGATCGTGAACGGGATCCCGAACGCGGCGCCGAACCGGCCCATGAAGTGCGGCCACAGCAGCCCGAACTCGAACGTGAGCACCGTGCCGGTGACCGCACCGACCGCGAACGTCACCGCCATGTACTTCGACCAGCGCTGCGCGAGCAGCAACGCGTCGGCGTCGTCGTGCTTGATGCCGCGGTAGTTGGCGATCAGCGTCATGAACGCCCACGACACGCCGAGCGGGACGAGGATGATGTGGAAGCCGAGCGTGAACGCCATCTGCGACCGCGCCCACGGCACCGGGTTCACCGCAAGCACCGAAAGGGGCACGTCAATCACGAGGAACGCTCACCTCACGCCTCGAGGATGTTGAGCTCCCGGGCCCGGGCCACGGCGTCGCCCCGCGACGAGACCCCGAGCTTGCGGTAGATCGAGATCGCCTGCGTCTTGACCGTGTTGCGCGAGACGTAGAGGTCCTCCGCCATCGCCTGGAAGCTGAGGTGCGTCGGGAGGTACGCCAACACCCGCAGCTCCGCGGTGGTCAGCGGCGCGGCGCTGAGCTCGGAGACCGCCTGCGCCCCCGAGCCGATCGCCGCGAAGAGCTCGTCGATGCGCTCGGGCAGGATCCCGGCAACCGGCAAGCGGTACAAGAGGTCACGGGCTTCATGGCCCAGGACCCGGGCGGACTCGACCTCGCCGAGCAGCAGCTCGACGCGCGCGAGCACCACCCGGGCTTCGATCGCGAGCCACACCGCGAAGTGGTTGAGCAGCGAGAGCAGGCGGCGGGAGTGCTGCGAGGCGCGGCGCGCCCGCGACGGCATCACCGCGGTGCGCCTCGACGAGGGCCAGCACCGCGAAGACGAGCGCCTGCGGGACCTGCTCGCGCAGGTGCTGGTCGTCGACCAGGGCGACGGCGCGCTCCATGAGGTGCTCGGCTTCACCCCACGAGCCCGATCCCGCGGCCAGCAACGCCAGCTGCGCGAGGGCCGTGGATCCGGTTCCGGGCACGACGAACGCGCTGTTCACCGCCGCCTCGAGCTGGGCCCGCGCGGCTTCGTGACGCCCGAGGATCAGCAGCGCGCTCCCTTCGAGGTACATGGCCGTGGGGCGGAAGAAGCTGTCCGCACGGTCGGCCGCGACCGCGGCGGCTGCCGACGTCACTACGTGCTCCAGCCCGTGCTCCGCCGCGACCGCCTCGAGCAGAGCCACGGCCGCGGCAACGGGCGTGCCGTCGGGCAGCCGCGCCCCGGACGGGGCCATGCGCGCGATGGCGATCCATTCGTTGATCGGCCGGGTGGATTGGTTCCGGGTGCTGACGCCACACCACGCGGCGACGATCGCCAGCGCCGGGTGCGCGCGGTAGTCCTCCGGGGTGAACGGCGCCAACCAGCGCTCGAGCGTGGCCCCTCGTCCCGTGCCGAGGTACACCGGAGCGACCGCCCACGTCAGTGCAGCCGCGCGGCGCCACGTCGCCGCCCAGCCGAGCGTGCTCGACCGCCAGGCCGAGGAGGCCCCGCGCTTCGAAGAGCGCGCTCGCGCGCCCGTGCAGCTCGGCCTCCAGCTCCGGTTCGCGACGCCGCAGCTCGACCCGGAGCAGGTCCGAGAACAGATGGTGGTACCGGTACTGCTCACCGGCGGCGTCGAGCGGCACCACGAACAGGTTCGATCCGGCCAGCTCCTCGAGCACCTCGCGGGATCCCGTGCGTTCGAGCACCGCGTCGCAACCGGGACCGTCGAGGAGCTCGAGGACCGAGGTCCGGGTCAGGAACTCGAGCACGTCGTCCGGGAGCCCGTCGATGAGCTCGTCCCGCAGGTAGTCGGCGACCAGCTTGTTGTCGCCGGTGAAGCGCCGCGCCGCGGCCGCCGCGTCGTCGAGGTCCCGCACCGCAAGGGCCGCGAGGTAGATCCCGGCGGCCCAGCCCTCCGTCTGCTCCACCAGCGCATCGACCGTTGCGTCATCGAGCGCCAGGCCGGCGTCGCGCAGCGCGGTCGCGCTCTCCTCGGTCGTGAGGACCAGATCTTCCAGCCGGATCTCCGTCAGGGTCCGCCCGGCCCGCAGCCGGGCCCGGGCGAGCGGTGGGTCCTGGCGCGACGCGAGGACGAGCTGGGAGCCATCGGGAAGGTGCGCAGCCAGCACGCCGAGGGCGCTCCGACATTCGGGATCCGTGAGGACGTGCACGTCGTCGAGGGCGAGCACGAAGGGATCTGGCCGTTCGAGCAGCGCGCGCCCGAGCCGCGGCAGCAGCACCGTCTGGCCGTCGGCGCCCGCCGCGGCGAGGCCTGCCAACGTTGCGGTCGGGAGCGGATCGACGGCATCGAGGGCGCGGACCAGGTAGGCGACCAGGACCGTGAGGTCGTTGTCGCCGGGCGTGAGCGTCAGCCACGCGAACGGCCGCTCCTCGACCGCGGCCCACTGGCTCAGCAGCGTGGTCTTGCCGTAGCCCGCCGGAGCGGAGATCACCAGGACCGGCGCGCCGGTGCGCACCCGGTCGACCAGGCCGGAACGGGCCACGATGCCGGGCCGGACCGGCGGGACGTGGAGCTTGCCGTCGAAGGGTGCGAGGCCCTGGAGCCGCGCGCGCAGGTCCGGGGGAGGTGCCGCGCGCGTCCCTTGCGCTGTCCGTGTTGCGCCCGAGCTCACTGGGGCTCAGGCTAGGCGAGGTGACCCGGGGGATCAGTCGATCGCATCGGGGGGCGGTCCCGGGCCGGACTCGGTGGGGCCCGGCCGGCTCAGCTCCAGGTGACGCTCCCCCTCGTCCCAGTAGTGGCGGATCGCACAGATCTCGTCCCCGGCGAATTCGGCCACGGTCGCGCCGCGCAGCCTCACCCGGTGTTCGCTCGTGCCCGGGGTCCAAGCGTCGGTCGGTGCGCGCGGGTCGGTGTGCTGTGCCGTGGCCACCCATTCGGTGCAGATCTGGTCGCCTTCGACGACGAACGGGCCCGGGTGCACCTCGACCTGCGAGAAGCCGTCCTGCTGGTCCTCCAGCTCGACTGCGAGCTCGACGCGCGACGAGACCGAGAAGGTCGGTGTCCACGCGACGACGTCCGCGGTGAACAGGTGGGCGACGCCTGAGGTGTCTCCCGAGATCGTTGCCTCGATGGCGCGACGGACCCGATCCGTGCGCTCCTTCCGGTTCACGGTCTCATTGATGCATGGCGCTCCGAGGGCGGCATCACCCCGAAGGGGTGATTCTCCGATCCGAGCGCGGCGCGCGGTCGGCGCCGCCTACGAGCCCGGGGCGGGTGGCGGTGGCGCCGCGGCGGGATCCGGCTCCGCCGGCGGGATCACCGGGGCGAGGCGCGCGGACGCCACGTACGAGATCGCGACGGCCACGATCACGACCGGCATCAGCGTGAGGCCGTCGGCACCGAGGAACAACGTCGTGATCATCACCGCGGTGAGTGGCAGCCCGAGCATCGCGGTCGTCATCGCGCCCATCCCCATCGCCGCGCCCGCGATCATCGGGAGGCCGATCGAGTGGGACAGCGCCATCCCTCCGGCCGCGCCGATGAACAGACCCGGGAACACGGGGCCGCCGCGGAAGCTGCTCAGCGAGATGCCGTAGGCCAGCCCCTTGCACACCACCAGGAGCACGAGAGCGCCGACGGACCAGCCGGCGGCATTCTCGAGCAGCGACGGGAGCGCGTCCTGACCGGAGAACAGCAGGAACGAGACGCTGTGGTTGGTGCTCTCGACGAACACGTACGCGATGACCCCGATCGCGAGTCCCGCGAGGGCCGTGAACGGAACCGCGTTGCGGGCGACGATCGGACGCAGCCAGAGGGCGAGCCGCTTGATGCCCGATGCGAGGATCGCGGACGCGATCCCGATGATGATCGCCCAGACGAACTCGGCTCCGGTCGGCGACGGGGACGGCGCCAGGTGCGGCACCGACAGCGAGAACGTGCCGAAGCCGGTCCACGCGTCGAGCCCGACGAAGATGAGCGAGCCGACGCCCGCGGCGAGCAGGCCGGGAACGAGCACCACGCCGAGCAGCGCACCGCCGAGCCCCGCGACCTCCATGAGCAGGAACGCACCGACGATCGGCGAGCCGAGGAGCGTCGAGATGGCGGCGAAGCTCCCCGCGACGCCCACGACGACCGCCGCCATCGGCGGCGCGTCCTTCTTGATCAGGTGGACCGCGAGGACACCGAGGCCGCTGCCGATCGCGATGAGCGGGGCCTCGGGACCGAGGACCACGCCCAGCGAGAGCGTCGCGAATGCGGCCAGGATGATCCCGGGCAGCTCGATGGGCGGGACCGGGCCCGAGCTGTGGAACCCGTCCGCCGGTGAGTGCCCGCCGGTCCCGGGAAGGTACTTGATCGTGAGCGCGACCAGCACGCCGCTGACGACGAGCAGCGGCATCGGCCACCAGCTCGGCGCGCCGTGGAAGCCGAGGTCGTTCGGCAGCGTCGTGAACAGGTACTGCTGGGCCTCGCCGACCAGCTTCAGGAAGAAGTACGCGACGACTGCGACCGGGACGCCGATGATCGCGCCCATCGCGAGCAACCCGAGGTAGCTCTTGTCCTTGAGGAGCGCGACCGGATCGGACAACGCCGCGGGCGCGGGCGCCGGCTCCGGCGGTGGGGGCGTCGGGGGGCTCGTCATCTCACGCGTACCCGCGCCTGCGGAGCCACTGCAGCGTGATGAACCCGAACACCGGCGGCAGCGCGAACGTGATGCCCCGGAACACGAGCACCGTGGCGAGCGCGGTGTTGCTGTCGATGCCGAACGCAGTGAGACCGGCGGTCAGCGCGGCTTCCTGCACCCCGATGCCACCCGGCACCGGAGCCACGTTGCCCAGCATCCCCGCACCGACCTGCACGACGATCAGCTGGGCGAAGCTCAGGTGCGCACCGAACGCCATGAGGCACAGGCCCAACAGGAACGGGTACACGAGGTTGCCGGCCAGGTCGCCGCCGAAGAGCTGCATCGCCTTCTTCGGATTGCGCAGGACGGCCCAGATGTCGTTCGCGGCCCGCTTGACCGCGGGCACGACCTTGCCCCGCACCTTGGGGATGGCGAGGACGATGCCGATCAGCGCGGCACCGACGGCGATCGCACCGAGGCTCACCCCGCCCGAGTTGCCCGTCTCGATCTGGGTCGAGGTGAGCGCGGCCGCGAAGAGGAACAGCGCCATCTGGATTGCCCCGCCGATGCCGGTGCTCAGCACCATGGCGCTGGCGCCCGACGCGACCGGCACGCCCTCCTTGTGGAGGTAGTCGAGCTGGAGCCCGGTGCCGCCGATGCCGTTCGGGGTGATGAGGTTGAGGAAGCTGCAGGCCAGCTGGGTCAGGACCGTCGGGACGAACGGAAGGTCCGCGTTCACGCAGCCGAGCAGCGCGGTCGCCCACGAGATCGGGACCAGCGGGTAGAGGATCAGCGCGAGGACCGCCCAGCCCCAGGTCGCGTTCTGGAACTCGCTCTGCACCGACGCCCAGTTGACGTCGGTGAGGCTCGGGATCGCGATCGCCAACGCGAAGAGGATCCCCGCGAGCATCCCGATGTTGACGAGGCTCAGGCGCTTGATCTTCAGCGGCGCGGCCTCTTCGACGTCCGTCGCCGTCGCGGTCTCCTTGCGGAGCTCCTTCAGCACCTTGGCGAAGTGCTTGACGCCGTGCCCGGCGCCCGAGGGCAGCGCGGCGGGCTGGACCAACGGGATCGCGGCGCCGATCCGCTCCTTGCCGAGCACCGCGACCGCCAACGCGATCGCGCCGGCTGTGCTTCGGCGGAGCCGGGGCGTCGGCGTCGGAGCCGTCCGTGGAGTCGCCGTCCGTCGCGGCGTCGGGCGTGGTGGCCGGCGTGTCCGCTGCCGCGACGGGTTCGGCCGCCGGATCGTCACCGAGCAGCAACGCGGTCGTGACCAGCAGGGCCGCGACGTCGCGGTTGTGCCGGTAGGGGTCGATCGTGACCTCGGCCGCGCCCAGGTCCGCGAAGGCGACCGTCCCGTCGGCGCCGAGCAGCAGGTGCTCCGGCCCGATGCTGCCGTGGGTGATCCCCGCACCGTGCAGCTGGTCCAGGGCCTTCCAGCTCGCGGTGATCACGTCGTCGGTGATCCCGTCCCCGAGCTCGGAGAGCCGCCGGCCGACCGGAGGTTCGGTGACGAGCAGCGCGAGGTCCTGACCGGCCATGCCCGTCTTGAGCACCCGCGGCGCGGGCACCCCGGCCTCGTGAGCCAGCATCGACCCGTAGGCCAGGTGCTCCACGGTTGCGAGCCGGTTGCCGAACACGGGCAGACCCGGGTCCTTGTACATCACGTTGTGCCAGAGCCGAGCCGCGAGCTGTCCGTCGCGCTGATCCCGGCCGAGCGTGGCGACGCGCGCGGGCGTGCCCGCGATGCTCCCGACCATGATCGTGGCGCCGGGGAACGTCATCTGCGAGGGCGTGAGCTCCGTCACCTCCAGCCCGAGGTCGCCCAGCGCGGACTGGATCTGCTCAGCCGACGGGCGGCCGCTCGGCGCCCCGAACGCGAAGTGCACGGCTGCGCCCGCCGCGAGCCCGAGGAACGCGCCACCGAGGACGTCCGAGAGCAGGCCGAGCCCGAGGTACATCGCCGCGAACGCGACGAACACGATGAGCAGAAACGAGAGCCGGCGCAACGGCCGAACGAGGTAGGGCGCGAGCGCCAGGGCCAGGGCGGTGACCACCGCGACGCTGGCGACGGGAAAGGCCGGACCGCTCCCGCTCCGGACGACGATGCCGAGCTCGGACGCCGAACGTGTGCCCAGCAGATCGTTCAGCCCGATCGCGATGAGCCACGCGGCGACACCGGCGAGTGCCGCGTCCGGGCGGCAGGAAGCCGACGGAAGATGAGCAGCACGACGACGATGACCCCGACGAACCAGATCGACCCGAGCGCCTTCAGCGCGTCCGCCAGCCCCTCGAGGCTGTCGGGCCAGCCGTTGACGACCGTGAACAGGTTGGCGTCCACACTGGTCGCGGCCTGCGCCCACATCCCCGCGAGCACCATCCCGAGCGCGCCGACGATGACGCGCGCGAGGTCACCGGTGCGCCGCTCCGTCGTCGGTTGCTCGGCTGCCCCGGTCACAGGTCCCTCACGCTAGATGTCCGGACTGCCCGCCCGGTGGGATCACGCGGTGGATGCCGCGAACACGACGCCCAGGGCGATCTTGCTGCGCGGAGCCGGTCGACGCCATCACCCCGAACGGATGATTCCCCGAGATTGGCGTGGCCGCGGGCTCCAACCGATCTACGTTGCGGGCACCAGCAACCGGGAGGATCCACCGTGGCACTCAAGCAGATCATCGCCGGCACCGCACTTGCATGCCTCGCGCTCACCGCCGTCGGGTGCGGGTCCAGCTCCAGCTCGTCCTCGTCCACGACGACCACCGCCAAGCAGAAGGTGTGTGCCGACAAGGACAAGCTGCAGAGCTCGGTCAACGACCTCGCCGACCCCACCGTGCTCACCGGGGGCAAGAGCTCGATCACGAGCGCGCTGGACAAGGTGAAGAAGAACCTCACTGCCTTGAGGACCTCGGCCAAGGCGAGCCTGCAGCCGCAGGTGGACGCGGTGCAGTCGGCGCTCGATCAGCTCAAGAGCGTCGCCGACAACCTCACTGCGAGCAACCTCTCGGAGAGCCTCTCGAAGGCGGGCGACGCGAGCTCGAAGGTGGTGTCCTCCGCGAAGGACCTGGCGACGTCGCTCAAGGACGAGTGCCCGTCGAGCTGACGCTCAGCTCGGGTTGTCCGGGCGGCGCGGGAGCCGCGCCATCCGGCTGACCACGAGCGCGACCACGGTCACGAGGTACAGCTGACCCGTCAGCGCCTCGACCACGGCCACGGCGCGTCCGAGCCCGCCGGCCGCGGTGAGGTCGCCGTAGCCGACGGTCGTCAGTGTCACGAAGCTGAAGTACAGGTAGTCCGCGATGTTCGTATGGCCCGTCTGCGCGAAGAACGGTTGGGAGCCGAACGCACCGATCGCGCCGAACCCGAACGCCCAGAGCATCCCGAGCAGGACGTAGATGCAGAGGGCACCCATCACGGTGTGCACGTCCACGACCCGGCGCTTGACCAACGACGATGCGATGACAACCGGTGCGGCCCCCACGAGCAGCGCGTTCAGGAGGAAGAGGATCCCGTCGCCACTCGAGAAGTCCGCGAACCAGACCCCGAGGGCAGCCACGAGCCCGACGGCCACGACGACCTCGGCGATCCGCCACAGCCGCCCGGTGGCGTCCGACGCGGCGAGTGCGGCCAGGAGCGTCGCGCCCTGGAGGACGACCGCGACGAACGGTACCCAGCGCCCGGTGGGCCCGGACGCGAGGAACACGTAGGTGATGAGGAGCAGCAGCAGGACGACACCGAACCGAGCCGCCGCGGCCCGCGTCTGTGCGCCGGTCTCGCGCGGCTGCGGCGAGCCTGGCGGGCCGGTCGCGTCGGGATCGTTCATCGCCCGGGCACCCTACGAGATCCGCCGATCACGTTCGGGGAGCGCTCCGTTCCAGAGCTTCAGACGCATGGCGCTTCCCCTCGTTCACGCGCGGATCAGTGGTGGAACGACTCCCCCGGCTCGTCCGGCAATGAGCCCTTCACGCGGCTCAGGTACTTCACCACGGTCTCGAGGTCCGAGATCAGGAAGTCCGCGAGGTCGAGGGTGAACCCGTTCTTCACGACGACCCGCAGCGCGGCCAGGTCCTCGCGGTTCGCCGGGAATCGGTACGCCGGGACGAGCCAGCCCTTCTCCCGCAGCATCCGCGAGACGTCGAACACCGTGTAGTTGGTGATCTCCGGCTTCATCGCGAATGCGAACACCGGCAGCCCGGTGCCGTCGGTGATGAGATCGAACGGACCGATCGCGGCGACCCTCTCGGCGCTCGCGCGCGCGACGTCGCGCGCCGCCTCCTGCACGCGTCGGTAGCCGTCCACTCCGAGCCGGATGAAGTTGTAGTACTGGGCGACGATCTGGTTGCCCGGGCGCGAGAAGTTCAGGGAGAACGTCGGCATCTCACCGCCGAGGTAGTTCACCTTGAACACCAGGTCGTCCGGGAGCGCCTCGGGGTTGCGCCAGACCACCCAGCCGACTCCCGGATACACGAGGCCGTACTTGTGGCCCGAGGCGTTGATCGACTGCACCCGGTTCAGGCGGAAGTCCCACACCACGTCGGGGTCGAGGAACGGCGCGATGAACGCACCCGACGCACCGTCGACGTGCACCGGGACATCGAGGCCGGTGTCGGCCTGGAGCTGGTCGAGTGCCTGGCAGATCTCCTCGATCGGCTCGTAGCTGCCGTCGAACGTCGAGCCGAGGATCGGGACGACGCCGATCGTGTTCTCGTCGCAGCGCTTGACCGCTTCCTCCGCGTTCAGGTTGTAGCGGTTGCCCTCCATCGGGACGAGGCGCATCTCGACATCCCAGTAGCGGCAGAACTTCTCCCAGCAGACCTGCACGTTGATGCCCATCACCATGTTCGGCTTGTCGGTCGGCTTCCCTGCGGCGCGCATGCGCTCCCGCCAGCGCCACTTGAGCGCCATGCCCCCGAGCATCGCGGCCTCGCTGGATCCGGTGGTCGACGTACCGGTCGCCTCTTCCTCGTCCGGCGAGTTCCACAGGCGGGCCAGCATGTTCACGCAGCGCATCTCGAGGTCCGCTGTGCGCGGGTACTCGTCCTTGTCGATCATGTTCTTGTCGAACGTCTCGGACATGAGCTGCTCGGCCTGCGGCTCCATCCACGTCGTGACGAACGTCGCGAGGTTGAGCCGCGCGTTGCCGTCGAGCATGAGCTCGTCGTGCACGACCTGGTACGCGGTGTCCGGCCGCATGCCGACGAGCGGCATCACGTGGGTCGGGGCGCCGGCCGCCTCACCCGCTCGAGCGAAGATCGGGTCGATCACCGACCGGTGCGCGACCTTGTGGACATCGACCGGCTTGACCGGCTTGTTCACCTTGCGGTGCAGTGCCATGACGCTCCTTCAGCTGGTGGGAATCGGGGCCACGACCGGGCCGGGCGAGTCGGTGCGCTCGGGGAGGAGCAGGAACGCACCGATGAGAAAGCCGAGCGCGCCGACAAACGTACCGAGGTTCACGAGCTCGGCGTGCCGCGGCTGCCCGCTGTCGGGGACGATGTGGGCGGCCGCGGCGGAGACGCCGAACGCGATCGACCCGCCCATGTTCAACCCGGCGATCCACCATCCGCGCACGCGTGGGCGCCACGAGATCCAGTGGTGCCCGATCTCGGCGAAGGCCAGCTCGCTCGCGATGAGGAAGCACGTCGAGCCGTACGCGTCCGGCCGCCAGACCAGGCGGTTCACCTGGGCCGCGTCGAGCGACGAGCTCATCGCCGCGAAGGTGCTGATGTTGAAGAAGAGGGTCCCGACGAGCTGCACCGCGCTCGACCACCAGTCGATGCGGCGGGGCTCCCACGTCAGTAGCCGCAACCGCTTCCTGGACCCCTCGCCCCCGAGCGGATCCGCGTTCACCACCTCCAGGTACTGCAGCACCGCGGCACTCGTGAAGAAGATGGAACCGACGAAGAAGGTCACGTTGTCGGTCGTCGTGCCGACCCAGTGGTCGTAGCCGGGGACCGCGCCGAGGGCGAAGCAGAGCGAGCCCACCATGAACAGCACGCCGATCCACCAGGCCACCGCGCCCGGCGCCCACCACGTCGAGCCGCGGCTCCGGTCGAGCCGGTTGTGGTGCTTGCGCTGCTCCCGCGACTCCCACCGCACCAGCAGGCCGTCCGGGCGCCGATACGTGATCCAGGTCACGAAGGGACCGACGCCGCGTCGCTCGACCTCCTGGCCGAGCTGCGGGGGGTCCAGGCGCTGGACGGCGTCGGTCACTCCACCGAGCCTGCCAAAGTCCCGGGCCGATGGGAATCATCCACATCGGGTGATCCCGTTACGCTCGACGTGGTGGAGACGGCAGCACACACCCGGCGCCGGGTGATCGGGCGGGTCGCGTTCCTGGTCGTCACGCTCATCGCCTTCTACTTCGTGCTGCCGGGCCTCCTGGCCACGTTCAACGCGCTCCCCCGGCTCCGGGACGTCTATCCCGCGTGGTTCGTCGTGGTCCTGCTCCTCGAAGGGGCGAGCTTCGTCGCGATCTGGGAGCTCCAGAGGATCGCGCTCGGCGCCAAAGGCTGGTTCGACGTCGCGTGCTCCCACACGGCGGGGAACGCGGTCGGCCGGGCGGTCCCCGGTGGCGTCGCCGCGGGCGGCGCGCTGCAGCTCAAGATGCTGGCCCAGGCCGGGTTCGACATCCCCACGGCCACCACTGCGCTGGCCGCGGCCGGGCTGCTCTCCACCGCCATCCTGTTCGCGTTGCCGGTGCTCGCACTCCCGGCGGTGCCGTTCCTCGCGATCAACCAGCAGCTCGTCGAAGGCGCGCTGCTCGCCGTCTTCCTCTTCTTCGTGCTCTTCGCCTTCGGTGCGTGGATGATCCGCTCGGACCGGGCGATCTCCGGGCTCGGGCGGGCGGTCGGCTGGATCGCCACCCGCCTGCACATCGGCGACGGCGCCAGCGTCGGCGCGCGCGTGGTCGAGTCGCGCAACGTGATCCGCAACGAGCTGCGGTACTCGTGGAAGCGCGCGGTGCCGGCCGCCGTCGCGAACCAGCTCTTCGACTTCCTCGCGCTCGAAGCCAGCCTGCTCGCCGTCGGCGCGTCGGTGGACCCGATCCTCGTGCTGCTCGCGTACGTGGCCGCGGCGACGCTCTCGATGATCCCGATCACCCCCGGCGGACTCGGCTTCGTCGAGGCCGGCCTCGCGGGCGTGCTCACGCTGGCCGGCGCGTCACCGGACGAGGCCGTGCTCGCGACGCTGCTGTACCGGCTCTTCTCGTACTGGCTGCCGCTCCCGCTCGGGCTCGGCGCGTCGATCGCGTTCTCTCGCCGCCACCGGACGGCGGTGACCACCGCGGGCGACTCAGGCGGGAGCGAGCCGAGCCTCGAGTCGCCCTCGTAGCTCGGCCGGCATCGGCGCGGAGTCGTGGGTCGACGGGGTGACGCTCACGTAGGTGATGACGCCGGTGCACGCCGGCCGGCCCTCGACCGACGCCCGGTAGCGCAGGTCGAACGACTTGGTGCCGAGCCGGCTCGGCTCCACCACGATCTCCACGACGTCGTCGAAGCCGGCGGGCCCCTCCCATTCGAGCACGGCCTTCACGATCATGAAGTCGAAGGTCTCGAAGAACGACTCCTTCGGGACGTAGCCGAGTGCGTCGAAGAACCGGGTGCAGGCGTCGTCGAAGTACGTCAGCCAGTGCGCGTTGAACACGACGCCCTGCTGGTCGACTTCGGCGTAGCGGGGCCGGATCCGATGGCAGAACGGCACCGGCGCGGCGCCGGCCCCCTCGGTCACCCGCGGAGCTCGGCACCGTGCGCGGCGATCACCGCGTCGACGGCGGCCTGACGGAGCCCGGCGGTCTCCGCATCGTTGAGCGTGCGGTCCGGGGCCCGGAACCGGAGTGCGAAGGCCAGGCTCCGACGATCGGGGCCGAGCGCATCGCTGCGGAACTCGTCGAAGGTGCGCACCGCTTCGAGGAGCTCGCCGGCTGAGGCCCGCAGCGTGCGCTCGACGTCCGCCGCGGGCACGGAGTCGGGCAGGACGAACGCGAGATCGATGCTCGACGCCGGGAAGCGCGAGAGCGCGCGGAACGTCCGGTCCCGGCGCGCCCCGCCCATCAACCCGTCGACGTCGAGCTCCAGCGCGATCCCGGCGACCGGGATGCCGAAGCGCTCGAGCACCGGGCCTGCGAGGGCGCCCACGTGACCGATCACCGCGCCGTCGACCGTGATGTCGGCACCGCGAGCGGGATCGAACCCGGGCGCGGGCGCCGCGACGAGCCGGACGTCGGCCAGCTCGAGCGCCTCGACCACGGCATCGAGGACCTCGACGACGTCGTACACGTCGACGGGACGGTCCGGTTCGACCGGTCCCCGGCTCACCGTGCCGGTGAGGAGGACCGCGAGGTGATCGCGCTCGTCCGGGAGCAGATCGCCGGGCCGCGGTGCGGCGAACACGTGGCCGAGCTCGAAGAGCTGGAGGTCCGGAAGGCCCTGGCTCGCATTGTGGCCGCCGGACTTCAGCAGGCCGGGCAGGATCGCCGGCCGCAGGATCGGCTCGTCGGCTCGCAACGCGTTGGTGACCTCGACGGTGCCGTCCGTCGAGAGCCCGAACCGCTCGAGGTCCGCGACCGCGATGAGCGGCACGGTCATCGCCTCCGACGCGCCCATCCCGACCAGCACGTCCTCGATCAGCCGGCGCTCGCGCTGGCGGACGGTGAGCCCGCCGGACACGCCCGTCGTGTCGGGCAGCGTCCGAGGGATCTCGTTGACGCCGACCCGCCGCGCGACCTCTTCGACGATGTCGATCTCACGCTCGAGGTCAGGGCGGAACGTCGGCGGGATCGCGACGAACTCGTCGCCCCCGCCCGCGCCGACCTCCTCGATCTCGATCTCCAGCGGCTCCAGCGCGCCCTTGACCCGCTCCGCACCGAGCGTCACGCCGAGCAGTGCTTCCACCCGCGGCACGCGGACCGTGATGCGGGCCGGTGTGATGGGCACCGGGTACTGATCGATCGGCGCGGGCGCGACGTGCGCACCCGCCACGAGCCGCAGCAGCTCCGCCGCCCGGTCCGATCCCGTCATCACGCCGTTCGGGTCCACGCCGCGCTCGAAGCGCGCGCTCGACTCGGACCGCAGGCCGAGCCGCTTCGACGAGCGGGAGATCCCCATCGGCTGGAAGTAGGCGGCCTCGAGCAGGATCTCGGTCGTGGCGTCGTGCACCTCGGCTTCGCTGCCGCCCATGATCCCGGCGATCCCCTGGGGGCGACTCTCGGCGTCGCACACGAGGAGGTCCTCGGAGGTGAGCACGCGCTCCACGCCGTCGAGCGTGGTCATGCGCTCGCCGTCGCCCGCGAGGCGGACCACGAGGCCCGGGCCGCGCAACCGGTCGAGGTCGAACGCGTGCAGCGGCTGGCCGCGTTCGAGCAGGACGTAGTTCGTCACGTCGACGACGTTCGAGATCGGCCGCATGCCGGCGAGGGTGAGCCGGCGGGCGAGCCACGCGGGTGACTCACCCATCGTCACGGCGATGCGGCGGGCCGTGAAGCGGGGGCACCGGTCCGGCGCTTCGACGCGCACGGTGACCGCCGACGCGGTGGGCGCGCCGCCCTCGTCGATGAGCGGCGCCGGAACGGTCAGCGGCAGCCCGAAGTGGGCCGCGAGCTCGCGGGCGACCCCGACCATCGACATCGCGTCCGGCCGGTTCGGGGTGATCTTGAGGTCGAAGACGGCGTCGTGCAGGTCGAGCACGTCGCGCACGTCCGCACCGAGCTCGGCGTCCGCGTCCAGGGCCAGGATCCCGCCGTGGTCCTCGCCGAGCCCGAGCTCCTTCGGTGAGCAGAGCATCCCGTCCGAGACGACGCCGCGGATCTTCCGGCGCGTCAACGTGAAGCCGCCGGGCAGCGTGGACCCCGACGGCGCGTACGGCACCACCATCCCCGCGGCGACGTTCGGCGCGCCGCAGACCACGGTCGTCGTGCCCGACCCGGTGTCCACCTCGACGAGGTTGAGCTTGTCGGCGTCCGGGTGCTTGGTGACCTCGAGGATCTTGGCCGTCAGCACCCCGACGACCTCCCGACCCGGCGCCTCGAGCGCCTCGACCTCGAGGCCGAGGTTGTCGAGCGCGTCGGCGACCGCGACCGGATCGGCCTCGAGCGGCGTGAACTCACGGATCCAGGACAGGGGCGCGCGCACGGACGATCCTTAGTACTGCGTGAGGAATCGGATGTCGTTGTCGAAGAACGTCTTGATCGGCTCGACGCCGTAGCGCAGCATCGGCATGCGCTCGAGCCCGAAGCCGAACGCGAAGCCCGAGTACTCGTCGGGATCGATGCCGACCTGGCGGAACACGTTCGGATCGACCATCCCGCAGCCGCCGAGCTCGATCCACCCGGTCTTCGAGCAGACCCGGCACCCCAAGCCGTCACAGAAGACGCACGTGATCGAGAACTCGGCCGACGGCTCGGTGAACGGGAAGAAGGACGGCAGCAGCCGCGACTGCAGCTTCTTGCCGAAGTACGCGCTCGTGAACGCTTCGAGCGTCCCCGCGAGGTCGCCGAACGTGATCCCACGATCGACGGCGAGCCCCTCGATCTGGTGGAACACCGGCGAGTGGCGGGCGTCGAGCGTCTCGTTGCGGTACGTCCGGCCCGGCATGATCGAGAAGATCGGCGGCTGCTGCTGCTCCATGACCCGGACCTGCACCGGCGACGTGTGGGTGCGCAGGAGCACCTGCTCGGGCTCGCCGAGGTTCACGTACAACGTGTCCTGCATCGCGCGCGCCGGGTGGCCGGGCGGGAAGTTCAGCGCCTCGAAGTTGTGCCAGTCGTCCTCGACCTCCGGCCCCTCCTCGACCCGGTACCCCAGGCTGACGAAGACGTCCTCGAGCTCGCGGCGGCACTGGGTGACGAGGTGCAGGTGGCCCCGGCGGCGCCCGTGGCCGCCGAGCGTGAGGTCGAGCAACGGTCCGGCATCCTCGACGGGAGCAAGGTCGGCACGGCGCGCGTCGATGGCTGCGATCACGGCCGCGGTGAACTCCGAGACCGCCTTGCCGACGACCGGCTTCTGGTCCCCGGGAAGGTCCTTGATCGACTGCTTGACCCGCGCCGCGGCCGAGCTCTTGCCGGTCAGGCGCTTGCGGAGGTCGTCGAGCTCGTCCAGGGTCCCGGCCGCGGTGACGGCCGCGCGCGCCTCGTCGAGATCGAGCTCGGCGAGGAGGTCAGCAGACATGGCAACCAGGATGCATGGGCCCTGCGAGTCTAGAGAAGGCGCCCCGAGCCGCCCCGACTCTTTCGCGACGGTCAGCCACGGCGTTGCCTCGCGGCTTCGAACGCGAGCACCGTCCCGGCCATCGCGACGTTGAGGCTCTCCGCGGATCCCGCCATCGGGATCGAGATCAGCCCGTCGACGTGGGCGACGACGGCCTCGGACAGGCCGTGCGCCTCGTTGCCGAGGACGAGTGCGACGGGAACCGTGAGGTCCACCTCCGACGCGGGCGCGCCACCGACCGTCGCGCCGTAGCGCTTCCGCCCTGCGGCAACGAGCTCCTCGAGCACGTCGACCGGATCGTTCCCGGGTCCGCCGGGTCGGGACGCGACGATCGGGATCCCGAACACGGCGCCCGCCGACGCCCGCACGACCTTCGGGTTGTAGACGTCGACCGACTCGCCGCAGCACACCACGCCGGCACATCCCGCCGCCTCCGCGCTGCGCAGCAGGGTGCCGAGGTTGCCCGGGTCGGAGATCGCCACCGCGACGATCACCGGGCCGTCACCGGACAGCGCGCCGATCGTGGGCCGGGGCGGGATCGTCGCCACCGCGAGCACCGGCTGGGGGGTGCGGGTCGAACCGAGCTTCTCCAGCACCCCTTCCTTCAGATCGAAGATGGTGACGTCGGAGGCCTGCGGGAGGGCCAGCAGCTCGCGGAACGACGTCCGCGCGTTCGGCCCGAGGAAGATCGCGTCGAACACCGCGTCCCGGCGCAGCGCGTCCTCGACGATCCGCGGACCTTCGAGCACGAACGCCGACTCTGCGGCGCGCGCCGACGGATCGCGCAGCAACGACCGGAGCCGCTTGATCTCGGAGTGCTTCGAGCCGAGTGCTACCGGCCCGCCGGTGGTCACGCTGCTTCGAGGGCCTCGCGCGCCGTGGTGACGAGGGCGCCGAACGCGTCGGAGTCACGCACCGCGAGGTCGGCGAGCACCTTGCGGTCCACCTCGACGTCCGCGGCCTTCAGGCCCGCGATGAACCGCGAGTAGCTGATGCCCTGCTGACGGCACGCGGCGTTGATCCGGACGATCCACAGCTTGCGGAAGTCGCCCTTGCGCGCGCGACGGTCACGGAAGGCGTAGTTGCCCGAGTGCATGACCTGCTCGTTGGCCTTGCGGAAGTGACGACTCCGCGCCCCCGAGTATCCCTGGGCCTTCTCGAGGACGGCCCGGCGGTGCTTCTTGCCCTGGACTGCGCGCTTGACGCGTGCCATCGCTTGCTCACTTTCTTCCCAGATCCCGCTCGGCCCGGATGCGGGCCGAGGGTCGAACGACGGTCAGGCCCGTCCCAACATGCGCTCGACGTGCTTCTTGTCGCCGCCGGTGACCTCGGCGCCGCGGCCGAGCCGGCGGGTGCGCCGGCTCGACTTCTTCTCGAGCAGGTGCGAGCGAAACGCCTTGCGCCGCCGGATCTTGCCGGTACCGGTGACCTTGAAGCGCTTCGCGGCGCCCCGGTGCGTCTTGACCTTCGGCATCTCTCAGGCTCCCTGGGTGGGGGCGGGCTCGGTCGTCCGATCCTCGCCGCCGTCTTCGTCGTGGTTGTTGTTGGTTCTCTTGGACGGTGTCTTGGGCTTCTTGGTCGGGTGCAGCACCATCGTCATGTTCCGCCCGTCCTGGCGGGGGGAGGACTCGACGATGGCCATCTCCGCCACGTCTTCCGCGATCTTGTTCAGGATCTTGAGGCCGAGCTCGGGGTGCGCCATCTCACGGCCACGGAACATGATCGTGAGCTTGACCTTGTTGCCCTCGCCCAGGAACCGCTGGACGTGCTTCATCTTGGTCGTGTAGTCGTGGCCGTCGATCTTGGGCCGGAACTTCATCTCCTTGATGACGACGTTCGTGGCCTTCTTGCGTGACTCCTTGCGCCGTTGCTGCTGCTCGTACTGCCAGCGGCGGTAGTCCATGATCCGGCACACCGGCGGGTTCGCGTTGGGCGCGACCTCGACGAGGTCCAGCTCCTGCTCGCGTGCGATTGCCAACGCCTGCGGCAGCGGCCGCACCCCGAGCTGTTCGCCGTCAGCAGCGATCAGCAGCACTTCTCGTGCGCGGATGCGGTCGTTGATCCTTGCTTCGTCGGCGGCTGCGATGTTGGCATCACCTCTCGGGTTCGGGACCCGCCGGCACCGGAGCCGACGGCGGTCACTTCAAAGGAGAAGCGTCCGCCACGCGACCTGGGTGGGCCGAAGAGAGGACGACCCGGACTCGGTGGCACCGCACCTCAGGGCCTCGACGGCGCTTCGTGCAGCTGCCCCGGCCGGGTGGGGCCACCGGCGCAAACGTGCTGCCGGAGCAGCTTTACGCGCGATGTCCCACTTCCCAACTGGATTGCCGTGCGAGGATACCAGGGTGAGCAGCCTCTGGACACCTTACGGCGAGGACCCGGTACCGCCTGCCGGCTCCGGATCGCCGCCCCCCGGTGGCGGAATCGGCGGTGGGCCACCCGATGGCCCGTCACCCGACGACATCGACCCGGAGCAGATGCGCGAGATGCTGACCCGGCTGGCGGAGACGCCGGTCGAGGCCATCGTCACCCAATTCGCGGTCGAGCTCCAGGAGATCACGGTGCTGCACCTGGGTCTCTCGGCCGAACGCCCCGAGTCGCTCCCCCAGGCCGCGATCGCGCTCGACGCGATGGGTGCCCTGGTGGACGCGCTGGGTGACCGGCTCGGGCCGAACGCCGAGCCGTTGCGCCAGGCGGTGGCGGCGCTGCGACTCGGTTACGTCGAGGTCAGCTCCGAGGTCGGTCAGCCCGGGGAGGGCACGCCCGCTCCGTGACCCAGCTGATCGAGGACTACGCGCTCATCGGGGACACGCAGACCGCGGCCCTCGTGGGCAAGAACGGCTCGATCGACTGGTTGTGCGTGCCCCGCTTCGACTCGGGCGCGGTGTTCGCCGCGCTCCTCGGTGACCGCAACAACGGGCGGTGGCAGCTCGCACCGGCGGGCGGCCTGCAGCGGGTCGAGCGGCAGTACCTCGAGAACACGTTGGTGCTCGAGACGACGTTCACCACCGACGACGGCGTCGTGAAGGTCACCGACTGCATGCCCAACCGCGGCCGGACCGTCGACATCGTCCGCCTGGTCGAGGGCGTGTCCGGCCGGGTCCCGATGCACATGGACATGACCATCCGGTTCGATTACGGGTCGATCGTGCCGTGGGTCGGCCGGTTCCAGGACGACAGCCTGAGGGCAGTCGCCGGTCCGGACGCGATGTCGCTGCGCACGCCGGTGCACACGCACGGCGCGGCGAAGGCGACCATCGCGGACTTCGTGGTCAACGCGGGCGAGAAGGTGCCGTTCGTCCTGGCGTACTACGCATCACACGAACCGCCACCGCGACCCGTCGACGCCGAGCGCGCGATCAAGGAGACCGCGCGGTGGTGGCGGCACTGGGCGAGCCAGTGCACGTACGACGGCGGGTGGAAGGAAGAGGTGATGCGCTCGCTCATCACCCTGAAGGCGCTCACGTACGCGCCGACGGGCGGGATCGTCGCCGCGCCCACCACCTCGCTGCCCGAGTGGATCGGCAGCGTGCGCAACTGGGACTACCGGTACTGCTGGCTGCGCGACGCGACGTTGACGCTGTCCTCACTCACGGTCGGCGGCTTCACCGAGGAGGCACTCGCGTGGCGCGACTGGTTGCTGCGCGCCGCGGCGGGCGACCCCGAAGACCTCCAGATCATGTACGGCGCGGGCGGGGAACGCCGGCTCACCGAGTACCCGATCGACTGGCTCGACGGCTATCAGGACTCCACGCCCGTGCGCGTCGGCAACGCGGCGAGCGAGCAGTTCCAGCTCGACGTGTACGGCGAGGTCCTCTCCACGCTGTACCAGACCCGCCGGCTCCTGCCCGACGACGACAAGTACCACCAATCGTGGAACCTCGAGCGCGCGCTGATCGGCGCGCTCGAGAACCTCTGGCGCCGGCCCGACGAGGGCATCTGGGAGGTGCGGGGGCCGCGGCAGCACTTCACGCACTCCAAGGTGATGGCCTGGCTCGCGTTCGACCGCGCGGTGCACAACGTCGAGGACTTCGGACTCGACGGGCCGGTCGAGCGCTGGCGTGCGATCCGCGACGAGATCCACGCGCAGGTCTGCACGGAGGCCTTCGACGCGGAGCTCGGCGCGTTCACCCAGGCCTACGGCTCGAAGCAGCTCGACGCGGCCGTGCTGATGATGCCGATGGTCGGCTTCCTGCCCGGCACCGACGAACGGGTCGTCGGCACCGTCGCCGCCATCGAGCGGACGCTGCTCAAGGACGGGTTCGTCGCGCGCTACGAGACCAGCCCCGACGGCGCCGTGGACGGGCTGCCCGCGGGCGAGGGTGCGTTCCTCCCCTGCTCGTTCTGGCTCGCCGACAACCTCGCGCTCATCGGCCGTAAGGACGATGCGATCGCCCTGTTCGAGCGCCTGATCGGCCTGACCAACGACGTCGGCCTGCTGGCCGAGGAGTACGACGGCGGGGCCGGCCGCCAGCTCGGCAACTTCCCGCAGGCGTTCACCCACGTCTGCCTCGTGAACACCGCGAACCATCTCTCGCGCAACATCGACGGGGTACCGGGCCCGAACGAAGGCCCGTTCTGACCGGGAGGGAGCGCGCATGACGAGCCGGCTCGTCGAGATCATCGTGGACTGCACCGACGCCGAACGGCTCGCGGAGTTCTGGTGCAAGGTGCTGGGTTGGGTCGTCGTCGAACGCGACGACCGCGACGTCGAGATCGGTGACCCGGGCGGCGGACCGACCCTGCTCTTCGCGTCAGTCCCGGAAGCGAAGACGGTCAAGAACCGGATCCACCTCGACCTGCGCCGCGACCGACGGGAACCAGAAGGCGGAGGTCGAGCGCATCCTGCGGCTCGGTGCCCACCAGGTGGACGTCGGCCAGGGCAACGTCAGCTGGGTCGTCCTCGCGGATCCCGAAGGCAACGAGTTCTGCGTGCTGCGGGGCGCGCCGTAGCCGTCACCAGTCCGGGCGGAACTCGGCGAGCCAGGCCGCGTCGCGCCCGAGGTAGTCGGCGGGCAGCTGGTCCGGGGTGACGCCGACGTCGAGGTCCACGAGGTGCACCAGGATCTCCCGCCACCGCGACATGACGCCGTCGCGCACCGGACGGACCCCGGCCCGGGCCCGGGTGAGCCGGTCCCAGCTCCCGTCGGGGATCCGGCTCCACGCGTCGACGAGCGCTCGCTGGCTGTCGACGACGTCGGCCAGCAGCTCGGCCACCGGACGGTGCGCACCGGCCTCGATGTCGTCGCGCCGCTGCTGGTCGCCACCGGGGTACTGGTCCACCACCTCGTCGCGCAGCACGCCGTCGACCATGCGCCGCTGCCCGTCCGCGTTGCGGGCCAGGTGGGTGAGCACGTGGCCGCGGGTCCAGCCCGGCAGCCGGCAGCCGCCGCGGGCATCACCCTCGGTCATTCCGGTGACCGAATCGGCGAGCCGCGCGAATGCCGCGTCGACGTGGGCGAGGTCGTCGACCGGCCGCGCGCCCTCCGAGTCCGTCGAGCTCATCGCCGCGTCTCCCGTCGTCCGGTGGCGAGCTGGGGTGCCATCATGGTGCACGACCCGGTGAGTGCAGGAGGGCAGATGGTCGAGCTGGAGCTCACCGGTTGGACGCCGACGCAACGCGACGGCTTGGCGTTTCTCCTCGACGACGCGCAGATCCCCGCCGAGTGGGGTCCCGGCTCGGTGTCGGTGCCCGAGGCGTCTCGGGACCAGGTGCAGCGGTTCATCGACTTCCTCGCCGGCACCTCGGGCGACGTCACCTTCGAGCACGCGGCCCCGCCTCCGCACCACGACGCCGCATGGGCTCTCGACGCCCCACCCGCACCGTTCACCGACGACCTCGGCTTCAGTGGCGTCGCGACCCCGGGCCTCCGGCTCGGCGGCGCGCTGATCGACGGCCTCCTGCTCTCCCTGACCGGCGGGCTGCTCGTCGTGCTCAGCGGCAGCACCGGCGTCTGGATCCAGGTCGCGCTCGTCGCCTGCTACCAGATCGGCATGGTCGGGCTGCTGGGACGGACGCTCGGCAACATGGCCGTGCACACGCGCGTCGTGGCCCTCGACGGCCGCGGCTACCCGGGCCTGCGGGCGGGCTTCATCCGCTGGCTCGTCCCCCAAGCGGGGTGGCTGCTCGCGCTCGCGCTGTCATGGCCGGGGGTGCTCAGCTTCCTCTGGTCCCTCGCCGTCTACATCCCCGTGCTCATCGGGCCGAGCTACCGCGGGCTGCACGACCGGGCCGCGGGCGTGATCGTGCTCGACGACCGGCTCACCACGATCGTCGTGCAGATGCCGGAGCGCGAGCCCGACCACCCCAGCGCGGACTAGCTCCCGGACTCAGGCCGGCGCCGGCTTGATGGCGGCCGCTTCCCACTGACCCAGCTGGCCCGGCACGACGTCGAACGCGACGGTCGCGTTGACGCCGATCGTGCGCGAGCCGTCCGCGATCCGCGTGCAGTGGAACGGGAACCGCTTCCCGTCCGCGCCCTCGATGACGCCGAGACCCCGCCGCTCGTCGAACGTCACCACCCGTCCCGTCATCACTGCTGGGCTCAGTGGACGATCTTCGCGATCGGCAGCTCGATGATGTCGGTCGCCCCGGCGTCCTTCAACGCCGGGATGAGCGATGTTGATCTGGGTCTTCGCGACCACGGTCTTCGACCGCGTACCCGTCCTCGCCGTACAGCTTCGACACCGTCGGCGACTTCAACGCCGGGAAGCAGCTCGATCACCGCGTCCAGCGCGCGCCTCGTCGACGTTGAGCTTCACGAGCACTCGCCCGCGTGCTTCGAGCGCACCCGTGAGCAACGTCAGGATCTGCTCCATGGCCTTGCGCTTCGCCGGGTCGTCGAAGGACTGCTGGTTGGCGATCAGCTCGGTGTACGAGACGAGGATCGTGTCGAGGATCTTGAGCCCGGCAGCCCGCAGCGCCCGCCCGGTCTCGGTGATCTCGACCACTGCGTCGGCGATCTCGGGGATCTTCGCCTCGGTCGCGCCGTACGAGAGCGTGATCTCCGCGTCGACGCCGGCCTTCGTCGAAGAAGCGGCGCGTGAGCTCCGGGTACTCGGTGTGCACCCGCACGCCCGCCGGCAGGTCCTCGACCCTGCCGACCGGCGAGTCCCCCGCGACGGCGACCACCATGCGGATCGGGCGGGCCGTGGCCTTCGAGTAGTGCAGCTCGGTGAGCGTCACGACGTCGGCCGAAGTCTCCTCGACCCAGTCGCGCCCGGTGATCCCCACGTCGAAGAGCCCCGACTCGACGTACCGCGGGATCTCCTGGGGCCGCAGCACGGTCACGTCGATCACGCGGGGATCGTCGATCGTGCCGCGGTAGTCGACGTCCGAATCACGCAGGACGGGGAGGTCGGCGTCTTCGAAGAGCTGGAGGGTCGCCCGCTCGAGCGAGCCCTTGGGCAGGACGATGCGCAACATGTGGGAAGCGTTTCTAGTCGGCGGAGGCCCTCGGGTCGCCCAGTTTGGCGAGCCGGCGGAGCAATTCGATCATCTCGAGCGCGGTGTTCGCCGCTTCCTCGCCCTTGTGCCCCTCGGAGCCGCCGACCCGGTCGAGCGCCTGTGCAGCGTGTCCACGGTCAGCACGCCGAACACGATCGGGATCCCGGTGGCGAGCGCGACCGCCTGGAACCCCGCCGCGGCTTCCCCGGCCACGTACTCGAAGTGCGGGGTGTCGCCCCGGATCACCGCGCCGAGGCAGACGACGCGTCGACCGCGCCCGAGCTCGCGAGGTGCTTCGCGACCAGCGGCAGCTCGAACGCACCCGGCACCCAGACGACCGTGACGTCCTCGGGGGCCACGCCCGCGTCGCGCAACGCCCGCCGGGCACCGTCGAGCAGCTCTCCGGTGATGTCGCTGGTTGAACCGGGCGACGACGATCGCGAAGCGCATCCCCTTGCCGTCGACCTCTCGGCCGGGGCCGAGTACTCACCCATGATGAAGCTCGCCCATCGTTCAGCTACCTCCGAGCTGCTCGTCCTCGATGTCGAGCAGGTGCCCCATCTTCTCCTGCTTCGTGCGCAGGTACGCGATGTTCTCGTCGTTCGGCGGGATCGACACCGGCACCCGCTCGACGATCTCGAGGCCGAAGCCCTCGAGGCCGCCGTACTTCGCCGGGTTGTTCGTCATCAGCCGCATGGTCGTGATGCCGAGGTCGACGAGGATCTGCGCGCCGATGCCGTACTCGCGGGAGTCGGCCGGGAACCCGAGCTCCTCGTTCGCCTCCACCGTGTCGCGACCCTGGTCCTGCAGCGTGTACGCCCGCAGCTTGTGCCCGAGGCCGATCCCGCGGCCCTCGTGCCCGCGCAGGTACACGACGACGCCGCTGGCCCTGCGGCCGCGATCTGCTCGAGCGCCCGGTCGAGCTGCAGGCCGCAGTCGCAGCGCAGCGATCCGAACACGTCGCCGGTGAGGCACTCGCAGTGCACGCGGACGAGCACGTTCGTCCTGCCCGGCGACGTCGCCGCGCACGAACGCCATGTGCTCGACCCCGTCGAGCAGGCTCTCGAACACGTGCGCGGTGAAGTCGCCGTACTGCGTCGGGATGCGCGCCTCGCGACACCCGCCGGACGAGCTTCTCGCGGTGGCGCCGGTACCGGATCAGGTCGGCGATCGTGATCGAGCATGCAGCCCGTGCTCGGCTCGGCGAACGCCTCGAGCTGCGGGCAGGCGCGCCATGGTGCCGTCGTCGTTCACGACCTCCGCGAGCACCCCGGCCGGCGCGAGCCCGGCGAGCCGGGCCAGGTCGACCGCGGCCTCGGTGTGGCCGGCGCGCTTCAGCACGCCGCCCTCGCGGTAGCGCAGCGGGAAGATGTGACCGGGCCGCGCGAAGTCCTCCGGCCGTGACGTCCGGGTCGATGAGCGTGCGCACCGTCGTCGCGCGGTCGGCGGCGGAGATCCCGGTGGTCGTACTCGTGCTCGCGTCGACCGAGACCGTGAACGCGGTGCGCTGCGACTCGGTGTTGTTGCCGACACCATCAGCGGGAGCTGCAGCTCGTCGAGGCGCTCGCCCATCATCGGCATGCAGATCACGCCGCTCGTGTGGCGGACCATGAAGCCCATCGTCTCGGGCGTGATCTTCTCCGCGGCCATGATGAGGTCGCCCTCGTTCTCGCGGTCCTCGTCGTCGACGACGATCACGATCTCACCGCGCGCCGATCGGCGTCGATGCGCGTTCTCGATGTGCGTCGAACGTCATGGCTAGTTCTCCCTGATCGGTGAGCAAGCCGTTCGACGTACTTGGCGAGGACGTCGACCTCGAGGTTCACCGGGTCACCGGGTGGCTTCGGCCCGAGCGTCGTGACCGCGAGCGTGTGCGGGATGACCGCGACGTCGAAGCCGTCGTCGTGCGACCGCGGCGACGGTGAGGCTGATGCCGTCGACCGTGATCGATCCCTTCTCCACGACGTAGCGGAGGAGCGTGCGTCGGGACCTGGAACCGCATGCGGGTCGAGCCGTCGGCGAGCGGCGTCGCGGTCGACGAGTCGCCGACGCCGTCGACGTGGCCCTGCACGAGGTGACCGCCGAGGCGGTCGCTCGAGCCGCACGGGACGCTCGAGGTTGACCGGATCGCCGGCCGCCGAGCGCGCCGAGGCTGGTGCGGACGAGCGTCTCGGTCACCGCGTCGGCGGCCCACCACCCGTCGCCGAGCTCGACGACCGTCAGGCAGCAGCCGTTCACCGCGATCGATGCGCCGATCTCCGCGTCGCCGAGCACCGTGGTCGCGGTCGATCTCGATCCGCGCGCCGCCCTCGTTGGGCAGCGAGCGCGCGCACCCGACCCAGCTCTTCGACGATGCCGGTGAACATCAGGCCACCGCCGGACGGTCGGCGGGTCAGGTCAGCCGGACGTCGGCGCCGAGCGTGACAGTCGACGACGCGCCAGCGCGTCGCGTCGGCCAGCGTGTCGGGACCGGGGAAGCCGATCACCGGGAGCCCGCGCTCGCCGAGCAGCGACCGGCGCGACGTAGGCGACGAGCCGGTCGGCCAGGTGCTCGTCGACGAACGCACCGTGGAGGCGGCCGCCGCCTTCGACCATCACCTGGAGCACGCCGTGGCGTCCGGGCGAGCAGCGTGAGCAGCCCCATCGAGGTCCACGCCGCGTCCCGTCGCGCGCCCGGGGCCGACGACCTCGACCTTCGCGCCCGCGGCCTGCCAGGCGTCGACGGCGGCGGGCGGCGCCGACTCGGTGGTGACCACCAACGTCGGGGCGAGGTGCTGTCGAAGAGCGGACCCGTCGGCGGCCACCCGGCCGTGCGCGTCGAGCAGGACGCGCAACGGCTGACGCTCGACGGCCCGTCGCGGTCGCGCACCGTCAGGCGCGGCCGATCGGCGCGAGCGGTGCCGGGCCCGACCACCACGGCCTGGGACTCGGCCCGGAGCCGGTGCACGTCGGCGCGGGCCTCGATCCCGGTGATCCACTGCGAGCTGCCGTCGGCGGCCGCCGTGCGCCCGTCGATGCTCATCGCGGTCTTCAGCAACGCGAACGCCCGACCGGTGCGCCGCTGGTGCAGGTACGGCGCGAGCATCGCCTGGACCGCGTCGGCACCGACGCCGACCGTGACGTCGATGCCCGCGTCCGCGGAGCCGGGCGATCCCGGTCCCCGCGACCTGGCCGTCCGGGTCCTCGAGCGCGACCACGACCCGGGCCACGCCGGCCGCGATCAGGGCCTCGGTGCACGGCGGGGTGTTGCCGAAGTGGTTGCACGGCTCGAGCGTGACGTAGGCGGTCGCGCCCCGCGGCCCGGTCGCCGGCATCCCGCAGGGCCACCACCTCGGCGTGCGCGCCCCCGGGGTACGGACCGGTCGCGCCCCGGCCCACGATCTCGCCGTTGCGCACGAGGACGCAGCCGACCCACGGGTTGGGTGGGGTGACGAAGCGGGCGGACCGGGCCAAGGTGGCCGCCGTCGCCATCAGCTCCTCGTCCGATCCCTCACGCATGCCGCACCTCCGACCATGGGGGTGCAGCGAACGACGACCAGGCACGCACGCGGCACGCCGGATTCGCCGTCGCCCTCTCCCATCCGGACTCTGACCGTCGGCCCGAGAGTCTCACTCGGTCGGCCCCCGGCTGGTTGCCGGAGGTTCGCGGGCTCCCCCCGTGGGGGTTACCGCCGGTCGGGACTTCCACCCGCACCCCGAGGACGTGTTCAGTTGGGTTGACCCGGCCCCTCCGGACCGGCCTGGCTCACTTGACTACCGGGTCAAGAATATCACCGCCGGACCAAAAATGGAACACGTTTCTATTTTGGATCCGGAGCCGCACCTCGGCGGTCGCGGGTGGTCAGTGGGGGTGGCCGCCGGCGAGCAGGTCGAGGGCGTGCGCGACGACGGGGAGGATCACGTCGAGCGCCTCGACCGCCCCGCCCGAGGAGCCCGGGGTGTTGCAGATCAGGGCCTGGCCCCGCGTGCCGCACACCGCCCGGGAGAGCATCCCGAAGCCGCGGTCGCCGGCGTCGCTCACCCGCCGGATCGCCTCGGCCAACCCGGGCGCCTCGCGCTCGATCACTGCCCGGGTCCCTTCCGGCGTCAGGTCCCGCGGGCCGAAGCCGGTGCCGCCGGTCGTGACCAGCAGCCCGGCGAAGCCGTCGGTCATCGAGCGCAGCTCGTCGGCGACGACGTCCACGCCGTCGGCGCTCACCCGGTGGTCGGTCACCTCGAAGCCCGCTTCGGTCAACCGCGCGACCAGCGCGCGGCCCGACGCATCGTCGCGAACCCCGGCGTCGACGCCGTCCGAGACGGTGAGGACCTTCGCCGCGAGCACCGGCTACGTGGTGACGAGCTCGGGCCAGGCCGCCGCCCGGATCTCCGCCGCGGCGGCGAGCGGGATCCTCGGCGTGGAAGATCGCGCTGCCGGACACGAGGATGTCGGCCCCGGCCGCGGCCGCGAAGTGCGCGGTCGCGACGTTGATGCCGCCGTCGATCTCGAGCTCGACCGCGAGCCCGCGCTCGTCCACGATCTGGCGTGCCGCGCGCAGCTTGTCGAGCACCTCGGGGATGAACGACTGGCCCCCGAAGCCGGGGTGGACGCTCATGAACAGCAGGATGTCGATCTCCTCGAGGTACGGCAGCACCACCTCGAGCGGCGTCTCGGGGTTGTGCACGAGCCCGACCCGCATGCCGTGCGCGCGCGCATCCGGTCGAAGAGCGGGCGCGGGTCTCCGAGCTCGACGTGCACGGTGCAGGAGTCGGCGCCGGCCTTCGCGAAGTCGTCGAGCAGGTCGCCCGGGTTGTCGATCATCAGATGGCAGTCGAGGTAGAGATCCGTGCGCGGGCGCAGGCACTTCACGACCGGCGCGCCGATCGTGAGGTTCGGCACGAAGTGCCCGTCCATCACGTCGACGTGCAGGAGATCCGCCTGCGGTCGGATCCGCTCGACTTCCTTGGCCAGCTCGGCGAAGTCCGCCGAGAGAATCGACGGCGCGATCTTTCCCATGCTCTCGACCCTAGCGGGAGGGATCCGGGGACCGGGTGAGCGTGAGCAGATACATCCCGTCGGTGCCGGCGGCCTGCGGCAGCAGCAACGCACCTCTCCCCCACGCGCGCCACGGCCCGGCCGGTGCCGGGTCGGCGACGAGCTCGGGGAGCGCGCGGCGGGCCCACTCGTCGACGTCGACCGTCTCGGCCCGCGTGAGGGTGCACACCGAGTACACGAGCCGCCCGCCCGGCCGCACCAGCGCCGCGGCACTCGCGAGGAGATCCCGTTGCAGCGCCGCGAGCTCGTCGACGGCTGCGGGCTCGATCCGCCACCGCGCTTCGGCCCGGCGCCGGAGCACGCCCAGGCCCGAGCAGGGCGCGTCGAGCAGGACCCGGTCGAAGGACGCCGCAGGGGACGGCAGCTGCCGCCCGTCGGCCGCGACGGGGTGCACCGAGCGCAGTCCGAGCCGACGCGTCGCCGCGTTGCACCAGGTCCAGGCGGCCCGGGTGGACGTCGACGGCGACCACCGCGCCGCGGTCGTCCATCGTCTCCGCGAGTGCGGTCGCCTTCCCGCCCGGCGCTGCGCCCACTTCCAGCACCCGGTCGCCCGGGCGGGCACCCAGCGCGAACGCGACGGCCTGGCTGCCCTGGTCCTGCGGGTCGCGCGCCCGTCGACGACCGCCGGGATCTGCCCGGGGTCGCCACCTCCACGCACGATCAGCGCGTCGGGCAGCAGCACGCCGCGCTCGACGCCGGCGCCTGCCGCGACGAGCTCCGCCTCGACGTCGGCCGCGCCGGCCCGCCGCGGGTTGACCCGCAGCGTCAACGCCGGCGGCTCGTTCGCGATCTCCACCGCGGCCCGACCGTCCTCGACGCCGAGGTCGGTGAACATCCGGTCGACGATCCAGTCGGGCATCGACGTGCGGACGCCCACCGCGTGCACGGAGTCGCCTTGAGGCCACGGCCAGGGTGGTCCGAGGTCGGCCACCCGCCGCAGCACCGCGTTCACGAAGCCCTTGGCGCGGGGCGCGACCCGGCCGAGCGCGCCGACCGTCTCCCCCACGGCGGCGTGCGGTGCGACCCCTTCGACGAGCTGGTACACCCCGAGCCGGAGCGCGGCACGCACCGGCGGGTCCAGGTCGTCGAGGTCGCGGTCGAGCACCGGCTCGAGCAGCGCGTCGAGTGAGCGGCGCCGCCGGAGGGTGCCGTAGACGAGCTCGGTGGTCTGCGCCCGCTCGCGCTGCTCCAACCCGGTCGTGCGCAACAGCCCGGGAAGCAGGACGTTCGCGTACGCACCCTCCTCGACCCGCACCAGGGCCTCGAGCGCGACCTCGCGGGGCGTCGTGGTCACGCGAACGGTGCCGCGCCGCGGTGACCGGTGCGCCACGCGGTGTACGGCATCGGCCGCTTTCCTTCGGGCTGGACCTCGTCGGGCACGAACCGACCGTCGTCGATGTGCGCCGCGCCAGACCTTCAGCCGCTTGCCGTCGACGGGGATCCACGCCCCCGGGCGGGGGTTCCCGGCCCGCACCGCGCGCGCCAGCTCGGCCGGCGGCGCGCTCGGATCGAGCTCGAACTCCTCGACGGTCAGCTTCTCGGCGTACGTCGGCTCGCCCACCTGGGGGCGGGGCTCGATGGTCGGGACGTCGGGGAGCGTCGCGAGCAGCAGGTCGGTGCCCATCTCCACCAGCCGCGCGTGCAGCTCGCCCGCGGTCTCGGCCGGGTCGATCGGAGTCCGCGCCGATGCGAACACCGGGCCGGTGTCGAGACCGGCTTCGATCGCCATGATGTCGACGCCCGTCTCCGAGTCGCCGGCGAGGATCGCCCGCTCGACCGGTGCGGCACCGCGCCAGCGCGGCAGCAACGAGAAGTGCACGTTGACGAAGCCGGACGGCAGCGAGTCGAGCAGCGCGACGGGAAGGATCTGGCCGAAGGCCACGACCACGCCCAGCTCCGCTCCGGTCGCCGCCACCTCGGTCGACGACCTCGCGCGCGCGCTCGGGCGTGGCCACCGCGAGCCCGAGCGCCTCGGCCGCGGCCTTCACCGGGCTCGGGACGAGCGCGCCACCGCGACCGCGCTTGCGATCGGGCTGGGTGACGACGAGCGCGACGTCGTGGCCCGCGGCGTGGAGTGCCTCCAGCGGCGGGACCGCGTCACGCGGGGTCCCCAGGTAGACGACGCGCACCGGGCGGGCGCGCTCAGCCGAGGAGTCGGGCTGGAGCACCGTCCGCGGCCAGGCTCAGCTCCTGCTCGCGGATTGCCTTGAGCGCCTTCTTGCGCTCGTCGGGATCGACCCGGTCGATGGCGAGGATCCCGTCGAGATGGTCGATCTCGTGCTGGAACATCCGGCCCAGGTAGTCGTCGGCCTCGATCAGGACCTCGTTGCCGTCGATGTCCACGGCGCGCAGCGTGACGAGCTCGGGCCGGACGATCTCGAACCCGATGCCGGGGATGGACAGGCACCCCTCGGTCCACTCGACCTCACCCGACGAGTCGACGATCTCCGGGTTGATCGCGACCTGCGGGCCGTCGTCGGTCTTGTACACGAAGAACCGCGCGGCCGATCCCGACCTGCGGCGCGGCCAGACCGCCGCCCTCCGCCTCGAACATCGTCTCGTACATGGCGTCGATCGTGCGCGCGAGGGTGCCGTCGACGTCCTCGACGTCCTTCGAGCGCTGCTTCAGCACGGGGTCGCCGAACTGGCGGATCTGATACGTCGGCACGGGCTCAGGATACCAGGACGACTGCGTTTCCCGGCACCTCCGGCGGCTACTCGAACGCGGCGCCCAGGTCGCGGAGCATGTCCATCATCCGCACCGGCGCATCGGGCCCGGGCTCCCCCGGCGTGTAGGTGACCGCGTCGAGCTCGCCCGTGTACGGGAACGGGCCGAACTCCTCGTAGATCTCCCACGACACCGGCGACCGGCGGTCGATCCCGACGTCGATGCCCTCGAACGGCGCGATGCCGAACAGCATCGGGACACCCGGCTGGGTGGCCCGCCGCGCGCCGTCGACCGAGAGCGTGAGCTCCCACTGCTGCCCGCCGGTCGCGCGCAGGTCCGCGACGACCTCCGAGACCCCTTCGGCCATCACCCCGCCGGACACCGTCAACATCGAGCCCCGGCCGTTGTTGTGGACGAAGAACAGCTCGCCGCCGAGCACGTACAGCGCGTACCCCGCGCCCTGGTCGCCGTGCGCGACGAGCATCCCCTCGTCACCGGCGCGGTGATGGAGCTGCACCCGGATGTTGACCGACCGGAACCAGAGCAGCTGGACCGACCGCCAGCGCTCGAGCGTCGGCGTCCCCCGCCGGATCGTGACGGGCTCCCCGTACACCTCGCTGCGCCCGGGCCGCTGCAGGTACTTGATGCTGCTGCCCTCGTCGAGCGGGTAGACGTAGTGCTCCCACGCGAGCTCCTCCCACGCGGCGGCCATCTCCTTGACCCGCTCCGGCTCCTCGGCCGCGAGGTTGCGCAGCTCGGTCGGGTCCGCGGTCGAGGTCGTACAGCTCCCACTCCGCGTCCGTGAACGGCGTGAGCGGCTGATGCAGCGTCACCAGCTCCCAACCGTCGCGGTAGCAGCCCCCGGTGCCCGTTGCACTCGAAGACCTGCTGCGGATGCGTGCTCGGCGCGGCCGCGTCGGTGAGCGCGCGCCGCGAAGCTCGCTCCTTCGAGCGGCGCGAGCGGGACGCCGTGGCGCGCGTCCGGCCGGTCCACACCGATGAGCTCGAGCAGGGTCGGCAGCAGGTCGGTGACGTGCGCGTACTGGTTCCGGATCGCTCCCCGTTCCGCGAGCCCGGCCGGCCACGACAAGCAGAACGGGACCGAGTGGCCGCCCTGGTGCGTGTTGATCTTGTACAGCCGGAACGGGGTGCCCGACGCCATCGCCCAACCCCGCGGGTAGTGCGGGGTCGTGCGGGGGCCCCCGATCTCGTCGAGGCGCGCGTAGTCGGCGTCGATGTCGTCACCCTGCAGCAGGTGCACGTAGTACGCGGTCGTGCCGCGTGACCTCGCCTTCACGCGAACGCGCCGTTGTCGGAGAGGAACACGATGATCGTGTTGTCGAGCTCGCCCA
The DNA here is from genome assembly GCA_963770105.1 of uncultured Acidimicrobiia bacterium. GTDB lineage: Bacteria > Actinomycetota > Acidimicrobiia > IMCC26256 > JAENVU01 > Chersky-806. The sequence continues at coordinate 1,756,785 of CAVYOL010000002.1, forward strand.
GCTCCTCGAGCGCCGCGACCAGCCGGCCCGACGTTCTGGTCGATGCGATCGACCATCCCCGCGTAGACCTCCATGTGCGCGCGCGAACAGCTGTTGCTCGCGTGCGGGGAGGTCGTCCCACGCCTGGACGTCGTGGTTCGCCTCGGTGTTGCGGGGCGGCAGCTCCAGCCCGTCGGGCACGATGCCGAGCTCCTGCTGGCGGGCGAACCGCTCGGCGCGCAGCTGGTCCCAGCCACCGTCGTAGCGACCGCGGTACTTCTCGATGTCGGCCGGCGCGCGCGTGCAGCGGGGCGTGGACCGCACCGTGCGCGAAGTAGAGGAAGAACGGCTGCTCGGGGTTGCTCGCCTTCCGCTCGCGGATCATCGAGATCGCGTGATCGGTGAGATCGTCGGTGAAGTAGTAGTCGTCCGGGTAGCGGTCGACCTCGACGAGATGGTTGTCCTCCACGATGCGGTGCGGGTGGTGCTGGTTCGTGAACGCGTCGAGGATGCCGTAGAACCGCTCGAAGCCGCGCTGGCACGGCCACGAGTGCTGCGGGCCGGCCGCCGAGCAGTCCGAGTCCTTCGCGAGGTGCCACTTGCCGACCATCATCGTGGCGTAGCCCGCCTCGTCCCGGAGGATCTCCGCGATCGTCGCCGCGTCGGGACCGAGCTCCATCGCGTAGCCCGGGAACCCCGGGTCGAGGTGGGCGACCGTGCCGAACCCGGCCCGGTGGGACTCGAGCCCGGTGAGCAGGGCGGCCCGGGTCGGCGAGCACAACGGCGCGGTGTGGAAGTTCGTGGAGCGGACCCCGCGCGACGCGAGCGCGTCGAGGTGCGGGGTGGCGATCTCCGAGCCGTAGCAACCGAGGTCGGCGAACCCGAGGTCGTCGGCGAGCATCACGACGACGTTCGGCGCGCCCGGGGGCGGGGTCGGGCGCGCCGGCCACGATCCCTGCGACCCGGCGAACGTGCGGCCGACGTGACCGTCGAAGTCGGGATAGGTGTGCGTCACGTTCGGTCCCCCGTTCACGGTGTGTCCGCCGTGCTGCCTATCAGACCTCAGACCCGGAGGGGGTCCACCGCGATCCGCAGCCGACCTTCGGCGCGCGCGCCCGGGGCGACGAGCGCCAGCGCGTCGCACAGCACCTCGACGTCGCCCGCGTGCAGCAGCGCCTGCAGCCCGGTCGCCGCGCTCGTCGGCCCGAAGACGTCGACGTCGTCGAGCTCCCCGAGCCCCGCGATCAGCGTCGTGACCGCGTCGGCGTCCCCGCGCACCTCGGCCAGCGCACCGAACGGCGGGTAGCCGAGCTCCTCGCGTCGGGGTCGCTCGGCCGCGGCGACGACGGTCGGGTCGGCGCGGCGCGCCGCTTCCAGCACCTCGTGATCGGGCAGCCGGGTCTGGATGAGCAGGCGGCCGCCACCCGCCCGGGGACCGACGCGGCGGGCCGCGCGCGCCAGCAGGCCGAGCGCCTGCTCCGCGGCCCGGTAGCGGGGCGCGAGCAGCTCCTGGTCGAAGTCGAGGAACGCGGCCAGCAGCACCGGCGGCCCGGGGGGCAGCCGGTGCAACACCGCTTCGGTGCCGATGAACACCTGCCCGCCGGAGAGCGGCTCGGTCGACGCATCGACCTCGACGACCTCGACGCGCGGCAGCAGCGCGGCGAGATCCTCCCGCACCCGCGACACCCCGAGCCGGAGGCCCTTGAGCCGGGTCGCGTGGCAGTGCAGGCAGATGACCGGGCGCTCGAGGCCGCAGCTCGCGCAGCGCAACGTCCCGGCGTCGGTCTCCTCGACGAAGGCGCCGCAGCGCTCGCACCGGGCGAGCTCGTTGCACGCCGCACACGCGAGCAGACGGGCCCGACCTCTGCGGTTGAGCAGGCAGACCGCGCGACCACCGTGATCGACCGCGTGGTGCAGTGCCGTCGCCAGCGGCCCGGTCAGCAGTCCGGTCCCGGGCGGTTCCTCGCGGGGGTCGACCACCTCGACGATCGGCCAGCCGTCGCGCTCGGTCCCGCGGTCCGGGCGCTGCGGTGGTCCCGCGATCGCCTCGGCCTCGAGGCTCGGGGCCGCGGCGACCAGGGTCAACGCGGCGTTCGATCGCGCCGCGCGCTCCACCGCGACGTCGCGGGCGTTCCAGGTCGGTGTGCGCTCCTCCTGGAGCGCTTCGTCACCCTCGTCGAGCACGACGATCGCGGCCAGGTCCGGGACCGGCGCCCAGACCGCGACCCGACCGCCGACGACGACGCAGCGTCCGGCGCGGGCGTCCGCCCACGCCCGGGTGCGGACCGCGTCGGGCTCGGTGCCCCGCAGCTCGAGCATCCGGTGCCCGTCGCGCTCCAACCGCTTACGCAACGCGGCGAGCCGGCTGGTGTCGGCCACGATCACGAGCGTCGATCCCGATGGCGCGACGAGCTGCGCGACCAGGTCGCGTCGGTCGCCGGCGGGCGGCCAGGCCACCAACGCGGGCGGCGGCGCCGGAGCTTCCGGCCCCGGGTCCGGGTCGACCCGGGGCGCACCCCGGACCGCGTTGGGTGGCGACGCGGCCCGCAGCAGGTGCGGGACCGGTCCGGCCCAGCGCCACGCGGCCCACTCGCACAGCTCGATGACCTCGGCGGGCGGACCGGCGCCGACGACCTTCGCGAGGGGCAGGAGCCGGTCGGTCTCGGGCGCGACGTCGTCGGCGACGACCCAGCCCCGGACCCGCCGCCCCGCCAACGGGACGCGCACGATGGTCCCGACCGTGACGGCCGCGGCCATCGCCTCGGGCACCAGGTAGTCGAACGTCCGATCGAGCGCGGGCACGTCGGGCCGCACCCGGCACACCCGTCCCACCTCGGTTCTCGGCACGCTCAACCGGCTCTGGCGCGGTTCAGCGTGCCGAGAAGGGGCGGTCGTCGGTCAGGCCAGGGATTCGGCGGCCTTGCGGAGGGAGTCCGCGTGGTCCGTGCGCTCCCAGGTGAAGTCCGGGTCCGGACGGCCGAAGTGCCCGTAGGCCGCGGTCTTCCGGTAGATCGGCCGGCGGAGGTCGAGGCGCTCGATGATCGCCGCGGGGCGCATGTCGAAGTGCTCCACGATCAGGTCCGAGAGCTTCAGCGGGTCGATCTCGGAGGTCCCGAACGTCTCGACCATGATCGAGACGGGGTGGGCCCGCCCGATGGCGTACGCGACCTGGACCTCGCAGCGGCTCGCGATCCCGGCCGCCACGACGTTCTTGGCCACGTGGCGCGCCGCGTACGCGGCCGAGCGGTCCACCTTCGTCGGGTCCTTGCCACTGAACGCGCCACCACCGTGGCGGGCCATGCCGCCGTAGGTGTCCACGATGATCTTGCGGCCGGTGAGCCCGCAGTCCGCGTGGGGACCGCCGAGCTCGAAGTTCCCGGTCGGGTTCACGAGGATCTCGAAGTCGTCGTCCTTGAACTGCTCGGGGAGCAGCGGCCGGATGACGTGCTCGGTGAGGTCGGGCTTGATCATCGTGTCGATGTCGATGCCCGGGCCGTGCTGGGTCGAGATGAGGACGGTGGTGAGCCGCTTCGGCTTGCCGTCCACGTACTCGACGGAGACCTGGGTCTTGCCGTCGGGGCGCAGGTACGGGACCATCCCGGACTTGCGGACCTCGGACAGCCGGTACGCGAGCCGGTGCGCGAGCCAGATCGGCATCGGCATCAGGTCCTCGGTCTCGTCGCAGGCGTACCCGAACATCATCCCCTGGTCGCCCGCGCCCACCTCGTCGTAGTGGTCGCCGGTCCCGGCCCGCTGCTCGACCGCCTTGTCGACGCCCATCGCGATGTCCGGCGACTGCTCGTCGATCGTGGTGATGACACCGCAGGTGTGGCCGTCGAAGCCGAACGACTCCCGGTCGTAGCCGATGGCGTTGACCGTGTCCCGCACGACGCGGGGGATGTCGATGTAGGCCTGGGTGCTGATCTCCCCCGCCACGACGACGAGGCCCGTGGTGATCAGGCTCTCGCACGCCACTCGGCTGTTCGGGTCCTCCTCGAAGATCGCGTCGAGGACCGAGTCCGAGATCTGGTCACACATCTTGTCCGGGTGGCCTTCGGTGACCGACTCCGAAGTGAACAGGTACGAACTCACGTGCTCTCCCTTGTCGTGGTGTTCCCAGTCTCGGGCAGTCCTTGCGCCCCTCGGCCCATCCTGGAAGCGACGCGATCGAGGATGACCCCTGCCAAGGCGGTCTTGCTGAGCAGCGGTGTTTCCTCGATGGCCCCGGAGGAGTGCAGGAGAATAGCCCGGTTCGTATCCACTTCGAACCCGGCGTCCGGGGCGCTGACGTCGTTCGCCACCATGAGGTCGACCCGCTTGGCGGCCAGCTTCTCGGCCGCGTGCTCCTGCACCCGCTCGGTCTCGGCCGCGAAGCCGACCAGCACCTGGGCGCCCTTGCTCGCGCCGAGCGCACCGAGGATGTCCGGCGTCGGCTCGAGGACGATCTCGGGCAGGCCGTCGCGCTTCTTCAGCTTCTCCCCGGCGGTCGCCTTGGGCCGGAAGTCGGCGACCGCGGCGGCCATGACGACGACGTCGAGGTCCGGGAAGCGGGTGAGCACCTCCCGGTACATGTCCTCGGCCGATTCGACCGGGACGACCGTGACGGACGACGACACGGGCCGCACCTGGGTGGCCACGAGCGTCACCGCGGCCCCCCGGCTCGCCGCGACCTCGGCCACCGCGTAGCCCATCTTCCCGGACGACCGGTTCCCGACGAAGCGCACCGGATCGATCGCCTCCCGGGTGCCGCCGGCCGTGACCAGCACGCGGATCCCGGCGAGGTCCCGGCCCCGGCTGAGCAGGTCCGCGGCCGCGGCCACGATCCGCCGCGGGATCGGCCAGGCGACCCTCACCGACGTCGCCGCCCGCGAGCCGGCCGGACTCCGGGTCCACCACGTGGACCCCCCGGCGGCGCAGGGTGGCGAGGTTCTCCTGAACCGCGGGGTGCTCCCACATCTCGGTGTGCATCGCCGGCGCGACGAGCACGGGCGCCCGGGTGGCGAGCAGCGTGGCGCTCAGCAGGTCGTCGGAGATGCCGGCGGCGTACTTGCCGAGCAGCCGGGCGGTGGCCGGGGCCACGATGACGAGGTCCGCGGACTGCCCCAGCTTGGTGTGCGGGATGGTCTCGGGCCCGCCGAACAGCGAGGTGCGGGCCGGCTCGGAGGCCAGTGCGGAGAACGTGAGCGCACCGATGAAGCGGGTGGCGTCCTCGGTGAGCACCGGGCTGACCCAGGCCCCGGCGTCCACGAGCTGCCGGCAGATCTCCACGGCCTTGTACGCCGCGATCCCGCCCGCGACGCCCAGCACCACCCGTCGGCCCCGGAGCGCCCCCAGCTCCTCCGACATGAGACTGCTAGCCGGCGTCGTCGGCCGGGGTCTCGCCTGCGCCGTCGCCCTCGCCGTCGACCTCGACGACCTCGACCTCGACGACCTCGGCCCGGATGATCTTGCCGACCTCGATCTCCTCGAGCGCGATCGACAGCGGCTTGCGCGAGACCGACGTCACCTGGGGCGGGACGATCTTGCCGAGACCCTCACCCAGCTGGTTGTAGTAGTCGTTGATCTCGCGGGCCCGCTTGGCCGCCAGCGTCACCAGCGTGAACTTGGAGTTCTCGCGGTCGAGCAGGCTCTCGATCCGAGGCTCCATGAGCGATGCGCGCCGTTCGGCCATGTGGTGGGTGCTCCCGGTTGCAGGGGGATCTCGCGGGACGTGATCGAGATCGAGGTCGCAGGTGTCAGGCGCCGGCTTCGGGACCCTGGTCCCGGGCCGCGCGACGACCCGCAAGGATAGCAGCGACCTCGGAGACCGCAGCACTCGCATCATCGTTGATCACGATGGCGTCGAACCGGTCCGCGAGGGCCTCCTCGGCCTCGGCCTGGGCGATCCGGCGGGCCATCTGCTCGTCGTCGTCGGATGCCCGCCGCGCAGCCGCTCGAGCTGGACCTCCCGGGACGGGGCCCGCAGGAACACCAGCAGGGCGTCCGGCTTGACCGCTCTGATCGCCATCGCGCCCTGGACGTCGACCTCCATCAGCACGTCCCGGCCCGCCCGGAGCCGGGCGTCGACCTGCTCCCGGGGCGTCCCCTTGAGCTGGCCGTAGACCTCGAACCACTCCAGGAAGCCGCCGGCGTCCCGCAGCGCCTCGAACTCGTCGCGGGTCAGGAAGCGGTAGTCGACGCCGTCGACCTCACCCGGCCGGGGATCCCGGGTCGTGGCCGACACGGACCACGCCAGGCTCGGATCCTGCTCCAGGAGCTGCCTGCCGATCGTGCCCTTGCCCACCCCAGAAGGCCCCGCCAGGACCAGGAGGATCCCCTCACCCGTCCCGCTGCTGCTCACGGTGGGATGCCTACTGCTTCGGGAACGCCTCGAGCAGCGCGGCACGCTGCTTGGTCCCGAGCCCGCGCAGCCGCCGGCTCTCACTGATGTCCAGCTCGGCCATGAGCCGGCGGGCCCGCACCTTGCCGACGCCGGGGAGCGACTCGAGCACGCTCACGACCTTGAGCTTGGCGAGCATGTCGTCCTCGTCGCTCTGGTCGAAGAGGTCGCGCAGGCTCAGCCGGTTCAGCTTGAGCCGGGCTTTCACCTCCGCCCGCACCCGGCGCGCTTCCGCAGCTTTCTGGAGCGCAGCCTGGCGCTGCTCGGGGGTGAGCGTCGGCGGAAGGGGCATGGGCGGGCATCCTCCGAGGGTGTCCGGACGCGTCCGAACACGAGGCTGACGAAGACGAGCGCTGAGTATAGGCAGGCGCTCGCGGCACCGTTCGGGCCGGAGCCCGCTTCTCAGAAAGCGGAGAGTGCGTCCGCAACCTGGCCGGCTGCCGCGGCTGCAGCCGCCTCGGGATCCTCGGCCGCGGTGACGGCACGCGCCACGACGATCCAATCGGCGCCCGCGGCGATCGCCGCACCCGGCGTCGCGATGCGCGCCTGGTCGTTGTCGTCGTCACCCGGCAACCGGATGCCGGGCACCATCGCTCGCAGTCCGACGGCTCCCGGACGCGACGCTTCGTGCGCGCTGCACACGACACCGTCGCACTCCGCCGCGCGAGCGGCCTCGAGTCGCCCGTCGAACGCGCTCGCGTCCGGCTCCGAGGTGAGCACCGTCACCGCGAGCGTCACCGGCACGGGACCGCCGACGTCGTTCGCGCCTTCGCGGGCGCCTGCGACGAATGCACGCAGCATCGCTTCGCCGCCGGCCGCGTGCGCGTTCATGAAGTCGACTCCGTGACGTGCGTGCACGCGCGCGGCGCGCTGGACGGTGTTCGGGATGTCGTGGAGCTTGAGGTCGCAGAAGACCTTGAACCCGAGCTCGTGCATCCGGTCGAACGCGAGCGGTCCGGCCTCCGCGTAGAGCTCGTGACCGACCTTGACCACGCCGAACCAGGGCGCCACCCGGGCGGCCATCGCCTCGGCGTCGGCCAACCCACCGACGTCCAGGCCCAGGACCATGCGGTCACGCACCTCCGCCGGTACCTCCGTGGTGATCATGTGTCCCTCTCCTCCAGTGCAGCCGTGAGATCCGCCACCCGGATGACGCCGTGCTCACGGCACCAGGCTTCGATCTCGTCCAGGATCCGCAACATCGCCCGCGGCTCGCGGAACGTCACCGTGCCCACGCCCACCGCGCTCGCGCCGGCGAGCATCATCTCGACGACGTCCTCGCCCCGCTCGACGCCACCGGTGCCGATGATCGGCGTACCGGGGAACGCGCGCGCGACGTCGTGGACCGCGCGCAGCGCGACGGGCTTGAGCGGCGGACCCGAGAGCCCGCCGTTGCCCGCGCCGAGTCGCGCCCGCCGATGGGTTGCGTCGATGCCGAAGCCGATGAGCGTGTTCACGAGCGTGAGCCCGTGCGCGCCCCCGTCGATCGCCGCGGCCGCGACGTCGACGAGCTCGTAGGTGTTCGGCGAGAGCTTCGCGAGCACCGGCAGCCCGAGCTGCGCGTCGGCGACCGCGCGCATGACCGCGTTCGTGCTCGCGGGTGAGTGCGCGAACATGCGCGCGCTGTCTTCGACGTTCGGACAGCTGACGTTGACCTCGACCCCGACGAGATCCGTGACCGCAGGTTCGAGCATCTTCGCCGCGACCGCGAAGTCGTCGACGGTTCGGCCCCAGATCGACACGAAGACCCGCGCACCGAGCGCGCGCAGCTCGGGGAGCCCGCGTTCGATCCAACGCTCGATGCCCGGTCCCTGCAGCCCGACCGAGTTCAACATCCCGCCGCCGGCACCCGGCGCGAGCCGCGGCGCGGGGTTGCCGGGCCAGTCGAACGCGGCGAGCGACTTCACGGTCACGGCACCCAACCGGTCCGGCGGGCAGAGCCGCGCGACCTCGCCGCCGTAGCCGAACGTCCCCGATGCCGCGACGACCGGGTTCGGCAGCACGACGTCGCCCACTCGCACCGTCAGGTCGACGTCGACGTCCACGGTCAGACCTCGAGCCGCAGCTGGCCGTCGGCGTGGTACTCCTGCAGCGACCGCACCGTGGCCTCCCGGCTGGTCGACTCGGCGATGCCGGCCGCCGCCGCGAGGGCCGCCGCGGCGGTCGTGAGGCACGGGACCTGGTGGGCGGTCGCGGCCCGGCGGATGTGGTTCCCGTCGGCGCGGGGACCCCGCCCCCTCGGCGTGTTCACGACGAGATCGACCTTCCCCGAGGAGATCAGGTCCACCGCGTCCATGCCCTGCTCGTCGCCGATCTTGGCCACGACCGCCTCGACCGGGATCCCCTCGGCCTCGCACGCGGCCGCGGTCCCCGTCGTCGCGACGATCCGGAACCCCAGGTCGGCGAAGCGGCGGGCCGCGGCGAGGCCACCGGCCTTGTCCCGGTCGGCGAGCGAGAGGAAGACCGTGCCCTGCTCGGGCAGCCGGCTCCCGGCCGCGGCCTGGCTCTTCGCGAACGCAAGCCCGAAGGACCGGTCGATCCCCATGACCTCGCCGGTCGAGCGCATCTCGGGGCCGAGGATCGTGTCGACGTCGGGAAAGCGGTTGAACGGGAGGACCGCTTCCTTCACCGAGACGTGCCCGCCCTCCGCGGGTGGCCGCACGAGCCCCTCGTCGCGGAGCTCGGCGAGCGTCGCGCCGACCATGATCCGGGATGCGACCTTCGCGAGCGGGACTCCCGTGGCCTTGCTGACGAACGGGACCGTGCGGCTCGCGCGCGGGTTCGCCTCGATGACGTAGACGCCACCGTCCTTCACCGCGTACTGGACGTTCAGGAGGCCGCGGACGTCGAGTGCATCCGCGAGCCGGGCCGTGTACTCCTCGATCGTCGCGATGACCGCGGCGGTGAGCGTGGGCGGCGGGATCGCGCACGCGGAATCGCCCGAGTGCACGCCGGCCGCCTCGATGTGCTCCATCACGCCGCCGATCAGCACCTCGCCGCTCGCGTCGCGCAGCGCGTCGACGTCGACCTCGACCGCATCCTCGATGAAGCGGTCGATCAGCGCCGGGCGTTCCGCCGACAGGCCGCCTTCGCGACCCAGCGTCCCGTGCACGGTCAGCTCGTCCATCGCGGACGCCAGCGCGTCGTCGTCGTAGACGATCTGCATGGCCCGGCCACCGAGCACGTACGACGGCCGGACCAGGACCGGGTAGCCGATGTCGTTCGCGATCTTCCGCGCCCCTTCGGGCGTGGTGGCCGTCCCGCCTTCGGGCTGGGGGATCTCGAGCCGCTCGCACAGCGCGTTGAACCGGTCGCGGTCCTCGGCCAGGTCGATCGAGTCGGGGCTGGTGCCGAGCACCGGGATCCCCGCCTGCTCCAGCGCGTCGCGCGAGCTTGAGCGGCGTCTGGCCGCCGAGCGCGACCACGACCCCGGTCAGCTCGCCGCCATCGCGCATCAGAGCTTCGCAGACGTTGCGCACGCCTTCGATCGTCAGCGGCTCGAAGAACAGGCGGTCGCTCGTGTCGTAGTCGGTCGAGACGGTCTCGGGGTTGCAGTTGACCATCACGGTCTCGAACCCGGCGTCGGAGAGCGCGAACGCCGCGTGCACGCAGCAGTAGTCGAACTCGACGCCCTGCCCGATCCGGTTCGGGCCGCTACCGAGGATGACCACGGACGGCCGCGTGCTCGCCGTGACCTCGTCCTCGTCCTCGTAGGTGCCGTAGTGGTAGGGCGTGAGCGCGGCGAACTCGGCCGCGCAGGTGTCCACGGTCTTGTAGGTGATCGCGACGCCGGCCGCGAGCCGGGCCGCGCGCACCTCTCCGGGATCGGCACCCCAGAGCGCCCCGAGCTGGGCATCGCCGAAACCGAACCGCTTCGCCTGCTTCCAGTCCGCCTTCGAGAGCGCGCCGACCGAACCGAGCGCCTCGAGCCGGTCCTGCTCCTCGATGATCTGCTGCATCTGGTCGAGGAACCAGGGATCGATGCCCGTCATCTCGTGCAGCCGCTCGACGGTGACCCCGCGGTCGAGCGCGGCCGCCACCAGGAAGATGCGCTCCGGCGTCGGGACCGCGCTGCGGGCGACCAGATCCTCGGTGTCGATGCCCGCGAGCGGGGCGACCTCGGTGCCGAGGCTCTCGAGGTCCGGCGTCAGCCCCGGGTACCCCGTCTCCAGCGACCGGAGGCACTTCTGCAGCGACTCGGGGAACGTCCGGCCGATCGCCATGGCCTCGCCGACCGACTGCATCATCGTGCTCAGCACCGGTGACGCGCCGGGGAGCTTCTCGAACGCCCAGCGCGGGATCTTGGTCACGACGTAGTCGATCGTGGGCTCGAAGCTCGCGGGCGTGACCCCGGTGATGTCGTTCGTGACCTCGTCGAGGCGGTATCCGACCGCGAGCTTCGCCGCGATCTTCGCGATCGGGAACCCGGTCGCCTTGCTCGCCAGCGCGCTGGAGCGCGACACCCGCGGGTTCATCTCGATGATGACCATCTCGCCGTCGACCGGGTTCACGCCGAACTGCACGTTCGATCCACCGGTGTCGACACCGATCCGCCGGATGCAGGCGAACGCGGCGTCGCGCATGCGCTGGTAGTCCACGTCGGTCAGCGTCTGGGACGGGGCCACGGTGATCGAGTCGCCGGTGTGCACGCCCATGGGGTCGAAGTTCTCGATCGAGCAGATGACGACCACGTTGTCCGCGTGGTCGCGCATGACCTCGAGCTCGTACTCCTTCCACCCGACGACGGACTGCTCGAGCAGGATCTCGGAGACCGGGCTCGTCGCGAGGCCGTGCGCGGCGACGTGGCGCAGGTCGTCCTCGTCGAAGGCGATGCCGGTGCCGCCGCCGCCCATGATGAAGCTCGGGCGGCAGATCACCGGGTACCCGACCTCCTCCGCGACGGCCAGCGCCTCTTCGAGCGCGTACGCCAGCCCGGACTTCGGCACGTTGAGGCCGATCTCGATCATCGCGGCCTTGAACTTCGACCGGTCCTCGGCGGTGTGGATCGCTTCGACGCTCGCGCCGATCAGCTCCACGCCGAACTCCTCGAGCACCCCGGCCTCGTGCAGCTCGATCGCAAGGTTGAGCGCGGTCTGGCCGCCGAGCGTCGGGAGCAGCGCGTCGGGACGCTCGCGCTCGATGATCCGGCGCAGGCTCGCGACGTCGAGCGGCTCGACGTAGGTCGCGTCCGCGAACTCGGGGTCCGTCATGATCGTGGCGGGGTTGGAGTTCACCAGCACGATCCGGAATCCCTCGGCCCGCAGCACGCGGCACGCCTGCGTGCCCGAGTAGTCGAACTCGCAGGCCTGGCCGATGACGATCGGACCACTGCCGATGATGAGGATCGACTCGATGTCGGTGCGACGGGGCACGTCAGCGACTCTCGGCCATGAGGGTGGTGAACTCCTCGAACAGGTACGCGGCATCGTGGGGCCCGGGGCCGGCTTCGGGATGGTGCTGGACGGAGAACACGGGCTCGCCGCGCACGGTCAGCCCTTCGCAGACGCCGTCGTTGAGGTTCACGTGGGTGATCTCGACCTCGCTGCCGAGCGCGTCGGCGTCGACCGCGTAGTTGTGGTTCTGGCTGGTGATCTCGACCCGCCCGGTCGGCTCGTGGCGGACCGGGTGGTTCGCACCGTGGTGGCCGAACGGCAGCTTCACGGTGCTCCCGCCGAGCGCGAGCCCGAGGATCTGATGGCCGAGGCAGATCCCGAACAGCGGGACCCCGGTGCCCAGGAGCCCGCGCACCGCGCCGATCGTGTCGTCGACCGCGGCGGGATCGCCGGGCCCATTCGACAGGAAGACGCCGTCGGGCTTGCGGTCGAGCACCTCCTGGGTGGGTGTCGCGGCCGGGACGACCTCGACGAAGCACCCGCTGCCGGCGAGGTGGCGCAGGATCGTGCGCTTGATGCCGAGGTCGTAGGCGACGACGTGGAACGGCGCGTCGGGGTCGCCCACCGTGTACGCGAAGTCCGTCGTGACGGAGGCGGCGAGGTCGATGCCGTCGGTCGGGGCCGCTTCGGCCGCCGCGGCCCGCACGAGCGCTTCGTCCGTGCCGAACGCGCCCGGAACCGCGCCCGTGTCGCGCAGATGGCGGGTGAGGCGCCGGGTGTCGATGCCGGCGATCCCGGGGACCCCGTGGCGGGCCAGGAAGTCCGGGAACGGCTCCGTCGACCGCCAGCTGCTCGGGCGCCGGGCGAGCTCGCGCACCACGACGCCGCGACAGAACGGGCGCCGGCTCTCGTCGTCGTCGGGATTGGTTCCGTAGTTGCCGATGTGCGGATACGTGAACGTGATGATCTGGCCCGCGTAGCTCGGGTCGGTGACGATCTCCTGGTAGCCGGACAACGCGGTGTTGAACACCACTTCGCCCGTGGCGACGCTCCCGGCGTCGAGCGCGCCGATCGCCTCGCCCTCGAACACCTCCCCATCCCGCAGGATCAGCACTGCTGCAGTCAAGTGATCGCTTTCATCGTTGGGCCTCGGAGTCGAGGACGGTCGGTTGGCCGCGCAGGACGGTGTGACGGATCCGCCCGCTGAGCTTCCAACCGGCGAACGGGGTGTTGCGGGACCGGCTCGCGAGTCGCTGCGGATCGACGACCCACTGCTCGGCCGGGTCGAGCACGCACAGGTTCGCCGGCGTGCCGGCCGCGATCGGCAGACCGTGGCCGAGCGCGTCGAGCCCGGCGATGCGCGCCGGCTGCCACGAGAGCGCGGCGATGACCTGGTGCAGCGACATCACCCCGGTGTCGACCAGCTTCGTGATCGCCACCGCGAGCGCGGTCTCGACCCCGAGCATCCCCGGCGGGGCCTCCTCGAACGGGCGCTCCTTGGTCTCCGGCGCGTGCGGCGCGTGGTCCGTCGCGATCGCGTCGATGGTCCCGTCGGCGATCGCCGCGGTGAGCGCGGCGACATCGGCGTCGGAGCGCAGCGGCGGGTTCATCTTGAACACCGGGTCGAAGGAGGCGCACGCGGCGTCGGTGAGCGCGAGGTGCTGGGGTGAGACCTCGCACGTCACCCGGACCCCCTGGGCCTTGGCCGCGCGCACGAGCGCCGCGGACGCCGCGGTCGACATGTGCAGCACGTGGTAGCGACCGCCGGTGAGCTGCGCGAGCGCGAGGTCGCGAGCGACGATCGTCGACTCGGCCTCGGCCGGACGACCCGGGATGCCGAGCTTGGCCGACCACTCCCCTTCGTGCATGTGCCCGCCGGCCACGAGATCGGGATCCTCCGCGTGCTGCGCGATCACCGCGCCGGGGAGCGCCAGCGCGTACTCGAACGCCCGGCGCATCACGTTGGCGTCGGCCACGCAGTCCCCGTCGTCGGTGAAGACGCGCACCCCGAGGTCGTACAGCTCCCCGAGCGGCGCAAGCTCGTGGCCCGCCCGACCCTGGGTGATGCAGCCGGCGACCGTGACGAGGCAGGACGCCTGGCGGCCCTTCTCGAGCACCGCGGCGACGACCTTCGCGTCGTCGAGCGGTGGCGTCGTGTTCGGCATGGCCACCACCGCGGTGAACCCGCCGAGCGCCGCGGCCCGGGCCCCGGTCTCGATGGTCTCCGCCTCCTCGCGCCCGGGCTCGCGGAAGTGCACCTGGATGTCGACCAGCCCGGGGGTCACCACGCACCCCTCGGCGTCGAGGACCGTCGCGCCCACGGGCACGTCGAGACCGGGCGCGACGTCGACGATCAGCCCGTCACGCACGAGCACGTCGGCGACGCGCTCCCCGCTCTCGTCGAGGACACGACCACCGCGGGCGATCAGCGCGTCAGGCAACCTGTCCCCCCGATCCGATCAGTGACCAGAGCACGGCCATCCGCACCGCGACGCCGTTCGTGACCTGCTCCCGGATCAGCGACCGCGGGCCGTCGGCCACCTCGGTCGCGATCTCCGGGCCGCGGATCATCGGGCCGGGATGCATCACGAACGTGTCCGGCTTCATGCGTGCCGCGCGCTCCACCGTGAGGCCGTAGCGCGCGTAGTACTCGCGCAGGGTCGGGATGAGCGCCTGGCCGAGCCGTTCGGCCTGGACCCGGAGCACGTACGCGACGTCGATCTCACCCAGCACGTCGTCGAGGTCGTGGGAGACGGTGACCGGCCAGCCGTCGAGCCGCTCGGGGAGCAGCGTCGGCGGCGCGACGAACGTGACCTCCGCACCGAGCCGGGTGAACGCGAGCATCGTGCTGCGCGCGACCCGCGAGTTGCGGATGTCACCGACGATCGCGACCCGGCACCCGTCGAGCGACGGGCCGCGGTGACGGCGCAGGGTGAACGCGTCGAGCAGAGCCTGGGTCGGGTGCTCGTGGCGCCCGTCGCCGGCATTGACCACCGACGCGTCGATCCACTGCGCGACCCGGTGGGGCGCACCGGCGGCGCTGTGGCGCACGACCATGGCGTCGATGCCCATCGCCTCGATCGTCTTCACCGTGTCGAGCAGGCTCTCGCCCTTCTTGACCGACGACGAGCCGACCGCGAACGACATCGTGTCGGCGGAAAGGCGCTTCGCCGCGGTCTCGAACGAGAGCCGGGTGCGGGTCGACTCCTCGTAGAAGAGCGACACCACCGTCTTGCCCCGGAGCGCGGGCACCTTCGGGATCTCGCGGGCGAGGACGTCGAGGAACGCGTCCGACTGGTCCAGCATCTCCTCGAGTGCCGGCCGGTCGAGATCCTCGATGGAGAGCAAGTGCTTCATTGGTCGACCCCCGTCGCCTCCGGTGCCCACAGCTCGATCGCGTCTTCCGCCACGCCGTCGGTCTCGGCGAGCCGGACCCGCACGTCCTCGCCCACGCCGGTCGGCAGGTTCTTCCCGACGAAGTCGGCGCGGATCGGCAGCTCCCGGTGACCGCGGTCCACCAGCACCGCGAGCTGGATCGCGCGCGGCCGGCCGAGCTCGGTGACCGCGTCGAGCGCGGCCCGAATGGTGCGGCCGGTGAAGAGCACGTCGTCGACCAGCACCACGACCCGACCGGTCACGTCGACCGGAACCTCGGTGGGCCCGAGCGGTTGCACCGGGCGCAGCCCGATGTCGTCGCGGTAGAACGCGACGTCCAGCGTGCCGACCGGGACGTCGGTCTCCTCGAACGACTCGATCGCCGCGGCGAGGCGCCGCGCGATCGCGGGGCCGCGGGTGTGGAGCCCGATCAGGACGAGGTCGTCCGCACCGTGGTTGCGCTCGACGATCTCGTGCGCGATCCGGGTGTGGGCGCGGCGCAGGTCCGAAGCGTCGAGCACACGGGTCCGGAACACGAAACGACCCCCTAGGGAGGGGGTCGCGGCATCGGATTCGGGTGCGGCGCGGCGCGCCTGGCTCTCGGCCATGCGTACTCCTCCGTGGGGCCCTCACAGGAGCCCCTTGACGGCGTCTTCCGACAGTAGCAGCCGACCGGGCTCAGAACGCGAAGCGCGTCGCGGTCGTCGGGTAGTCCGCCTCGGTCCAGGCGAGCGCGGTCCTCGGATGCAGGACGAAGACACCCGCGGCCTCGCCCATCGAGCTGGGCCGGACGTCGTACTTCACCTCGTAGCGGTCGTCGAAGGTCGCCAAAGCGCCCGGATCGGTCACCCGCTCGGCCCGGCCCTCGAGGATCGCGACCTCGTCGCCGCTCTCCAGGTGCACGATGACGTCGGGCCGCGCCAGCAGGTTCCGGCCCTTGATGGACGTCGGGTCGGTGGAGAACCACAGCGCGTCGTCCGTCCAGAGGCCCCAGACCGGCATCGCGTGCGGACGCCCGTCGGCGCGGGTGGTCGACACCCAGTAGTTGCGGGACGCGCTCAACCACTCGACGACCTGCGCCCACGGCAACGCCGAGCCGTCGGGCGCGGCAGCCAGCCCGTATCCCTCCGCGGTCTGCACCGGTCCCGGCGCGGGGTTGCTCATCCGTCTCCTCCATCCATGTCGGCACCCGTGCCGGGGTCGAGACCGCTCAGGAGCTCGGCGACCAGCGAGCTCTGCAGCCAGCTCAGCCAGCCCCACAGCTCGAGCCCGGGCCCGCGCGGGTCCCCCGGCTGGAGCTCGGGCTCGTCCTCGGTCACCCCGAGCACGACCCCGAGCGCGAGCCGGAGGTCGTTCAGCGCGCCGACCCACTCCTCGACCGCGGGCGGGGCGAGCGTGATCTCGAGGGTCCCCCGCCGGTTCACGGTGCCGCGGTCGAGCGAGTCGACCAGCGCCTCGACCGCGGCGCTCTTCTGGCGCACGAGATCGTCGTGCACCGCCTGCTGCCACTCCCCTTCGGCGGCGTCCTCGGTCGGGTCGAGGTAGGCCCGCGGGAACAGCCGGTCGCGCACCGGGTCGCCGCCCCGCTCCGGGACGCCGCCGTCGAGCACCGATTCGAGCTGGCCCGTCAGGTCGCGCAGGAGCTCCACCTCGGTCGGGTACAGCTTCAGGACGATCTCGCCACCGGACCGGCGCATGCGTTTGGCCACCGATCGATGATGGCACGACCCTGGGACACCGACGTCCGGGGCGGCGGATACGGCTGAGCGGGGCGGGACCGGGCTCGCGCTTGATCTCAGTTGAACGTCGGTGGGTCCAGGTACCAGAGCGCTTGCACCGCGTGATCAAGGTCGAGGCGTTCCCCGGCGCCCAGGTTCGGGACGATCGCGTCCGCCTTGATGTGCACTCCCGCAGCCGCGTGCTCCCGCCGGATCGCCGTGGCGTCGGTCCGGGGCGGCGGCAAGGACACCTCGGGCATCGGGCGACCCCGGGGATCGGTGAACGTCAGCGCGCCGTCCGCATCACCCGTCACGTTCCATCCGCCCTCGTGCAGCACCTTGTGGTGGTAGAGGCAGACGAGCAGGAGGTTCGGCTTCCTGGTGTGCCCGCGTCGCGCCCAGTGCTTCCCGTGATGCACCTGGAGTCGGCCGCGGTGCGAGCACCCCGGGAATCGACACGTGGCCGTGATCCCGATCGACGATCGCGCGGCGGAGCGCCGGCGGGATCGCCCGCGTTCTCCGGCCGACGTCGAGCGTGTTGCCACGCGCGTCGACCGCGAGCCGCAGCCCGCAGTCGCACGCAAGCCGGTCCAGCGTCGTCGCGCTGAGGCTGGGGCCACCTTCGATCTCGGCCCGGCCGGGCTCCCGTTCCGCCAGCGTCTCGAGGTCCGCATGGATGATCATCTCTGTGTTCGGCGCCGCGTGGTCGTCGGGCTCGAGGAACACGCGGGCGACGTGCTCCAGCGCGTCGAATCGCTTCGCGGCGTGCGGCGCGTCGGGCTCGTCGACCAGCTTCGGCAGCGCGTCGGCCGCGGCATCGACTGCCCGCAGGATCATGGTGATTGCCGCCGGGTCGCCGCGCACGGTCAGCGTCCCGGTGCCGTCCTCCGCGGTGTGGCACCAGATGCCACGACGCCGGAGCTGCATCTGGCCCCGCTCGGGATCCACGTTGCGCTTGACGGTGCAGAAGCCGGCGACGATCCGGTCGACGTGCGACGCGGTGCCGTGGAGCGCGACGGCGACGAGGTCCGACTCGCTCTTCGGTGTCGCCACCCGGGTCATCGCCCGCACCTTCGAGTACGACAGCTGACCGGCGGCGAACGCCGCGGTCATGACGGGGAGGCTCTTCGAGCGCACGCGCGACGCGAACGTGCTCCTCCGCGGTGCGTCTGCTCATTCCGCACTTCCAGCCGAGCCATTGCGCGGCGCTCGTGCACTCCCAGGTTCCCCAACCACCTCGGCGGTCGTACTCCGCGATCAGCAGGAGGAACCGGCACGTCGCCGCCGCCAAGTGACCTGACAGCGCCAGGATCTCGGCCTCCAACCATTCGAGGGGCCGTCCCGCCGTGACATCCACGCCGGGTCGGAGCTCAGTGACGGTCATGGGCGCCTCTTCCGTGAGTAGGTCGAACGTATGTTCGATACCCTATCCGCCGGTTGGGACAGTCACCTCACGTGGTCGGGCCCCCACACCGGCGTCCCGCGGGACGCCGTCCACAGGCACGCCGATGAACGCGACCAGGCGGTCGACACGGGCGTCGCTCCGCCGAGCGAGTTCGCTTGCGCCCTTTGCAAGCGATGTCTGAGCGAACGGAGTGATGCCGGTGGCGAGCCGCCGGGGAGTCCACGAGCAGGAACGCGGACAGAACTAGCCGGAGTCCCGCTCCATCGTCGCCCAGAGCCCGTGGGCGTGGAGGCGGGCCACGTCCATCTCGGCCTTCTCGCGCCCGCCGTGCGCGACCGCCGACTTCCCGTCGTTGTGCACCTCGAGCATGAGCTTCGTCGCCTTCTCGCGCGAGTACCCGAACAGCTTCTGGAACACGTACACGACGTACTCCTGGAGGTTCACCGGGTCGTTCCACACGATGACCATCCACGGCCGGTCCGTCCCGACGAGCTCATCGAGGTCCGGATCGTCGACCCGGGCGGGCGCCTCGATCGTCTCGGCCATCGACCGCGCCCCACTCACGCCGACGGTGACGGCGTCCGCACCTGCTCGGCGATCCGCGCCAGGAGTCCGTTGACGAAGCGCCCCGAGTCCTTCGTCGAGTACTGCTTCGCGAGGTCGACGGCCTCGCTGATCACAACCGCCGTCGGCACGTCGGGCTCGTGGGCCAGCTCGTAGCACCCGAGCCGCAGCACCGCGCGGTCCACCGCCGGCATCCGTTCGACCGCCCAGTGCTCGGAGTACTCCCGCAGGAGCTCGTCCAGGTCGTCGCAGTGCTCCTCGACCCCGGTCAGCAGCTCGAGCGCGTACGCATCCGGCTCCACCGGCAGGTCGGCGAGCAGCTCCACCACGGTGATGTCGCGCACCTCGAGCTCGTAGCAGAGGCCCAGTGCTCGTTCTCGGGACTCCCGGCGAGGTGCCACGTCGTCTGCGCTACGCGCGCGTCAGATAGTCGCCGGTGCGCGTGTCGACCTTGAGCTTCTCACCGGTCTCGACGAACAACGGCACCTGGATGACGTACCCGGTCTCGAGGGTCGCGTTCTTCCGCGCGCCCGACACCCGATCGCCCTGCACCCCGGGTTCGGTCTCGACGACCGTCAGCTCGACCGCCGCGGGCAGGTCCACGCCGAGCACCTCACCGTCGTAGATGGGCAGCACCGCGGCGTCGCCCTCCTTGAGGTACCGGACGGAGTCGCCGAGCCGCTCGGTCGGCACCGGCAGCTGGTCGTAGGACTCGTTGTCCATGAACACGTAGTCGTTGCCCTCGCGGTAGAGGAACTGCATCTCCCGCTTGTCGATGATCGCGTGCTCGACCTTCTCGTCGGCGCGGAACGTCTTGTCCACGACCGCACCGGTGCGGACGTTCTTGAGCTTCGTGCGGACGAACGCGCCACCCTTGCCCGGCTTCACGTGCTGGAACTCGACGACCGTGAAGAGGCCGTCGGGCAGGTTCAACGACATGCCGTTCTTGAGGTCGTTCGTGGACATGCTCACAGCACAAGATCCTTCGGGAATTCGGTGAGGGCGACGGGCCCGTCAGCGGTGACGACCACGGTGTCTTCGATGCGCACCCCGCCCACACCCGGCAGGTACACCCCGGGCTCGACGGTCACCACGTGGCCGGGAGCGAGGGTACCACTCGCACTCGCGGCGACCCTCGGGTCCTCGTGGATCTCGAGGCCCACGCCGTGGCCCGTGCCGTGCACGAACGCGTCACCCCACCCGGCGTCGTCGATGATGTCCCGACAGGCGCGATCGACCGCCGAGCACTCCACGCCGACGGCTACCGCGGCGCGCCCGGCCTCCTGCGAGAGCAGCACCGTGTCCCACAGATGACGGGCGTCGGGCCCCGGGTCGCCGACGCTCACCGTGCGGGTCATGTCCGAGCAGTACCCGTCGACGATGCAACCGAAGTCGATGACCACGAGCTCGAAGGGGGCGATCGTCCGGGCGGACGGTCGGGCGTGCGGCTTCGCCCCGTTCGGGCCCGACGCGACGATCGCGTCGAAGCTGACACCGCTCGCCCCCCGCTCCCGCATCGCGAACTCCAAGCGGAGCGCGAAGTCCCGCTCACTCGGCGCGTCCTGCAGCAACGGGAGGACGTCGGCGAGCGCGTCGTCCGCGATCGCGCACGCGGCCCGCACCCGCGCGACCTCACCCGGGTCCTTGACCATCCGGAAGTCCTCGACGAGGTGCTCGGTCGCCACCAGGTCCGCATCGGGGAACCAGTCACCGAAGGCGCGCTGCTGGGCCCAGCTGACGCCCTGGGCCTCGAGCCCGAGGCGGGCGGTGCCGGCGGCGGCCGCACGCAGGATCTCGCTCTGGCGGGTCTGGGTGGTGCCGACCGCGATGCGTGCGTCGGCGCCGGATGCGGCGATCTGCTCGGCCGACTGGTCCTTGTACCGGCCGTCGGTCACGAGCAGCGCGTCGGTCGCGGTGACGAGCACCATCCCGGCCGATCCGGTGAAGCCCGTGAGGTAACGGACGTTCGGCAGGCGCGTGACGAGGAGCGCGTCGATGCCGGCCTCCGCGAATCGCTCGCGCAGTCGGGGAAGCCGGCCGGCGACGTCCATCGCCGGGAGGGTCTCGAGCGTCGTGCTCACCATGGGCGTCCTCTCACAGCTTCCGTCCCTCTCACAGCTTGGATGCCGCGGCCTCCACGGCCAAGCGGTACCCGGTGCGGCCGAATCCCGAAACGGTTCCGGTCACGTAGGGCGCGACGACCGACTTGCGCCGCCACTCCTCGCGGGCAGACGGGTTCGAGAGGTGCAGCTCGACCTTCACCCCGTCGAACGCGGCGAGCGCGTCGGCCAGCGCGTAGGAGGAGTGGGTGAATGCGCCCGGGTTCATCACGATCGCGGCGCAGCGCCCGCGCGCGGCGTGGATCTGGTCGATCAGGTCGCCTTCGTGGTTCGACTGGAAGTGCTCGAGCTCGTAGCCCGCCGCGACCGCGGCCGCCCGCGCGTCGCCGACGCAGTCGTCGAGCGTGTCCGTTCCGTAGATGTCCGGCTCGCGCGACCCGAGCAGGTTCAGGTTCGGTCCCGAGAGCAGCAGGATCGTGGCCATGGTCTCCTATTCCCCAATGCCAACAGCGGTGAACGCGTAGCGCAGCGCGTGCTCGGGGGGGTCGTCGACCCGCTCGATGCCGTTCGGCCCGGGCAGCACGAACGTGAGCCCGCCGCTCGCCTTCTTGTCGCGGCGCATGAGCGCGAGGAGCTCCCCCGCATCGAGCTGATCGCCGCCGGGGACCTCGGTGAGGAGGCCGAGCGTCGCGGGCACGGCCTGGTACCGGTCGACCACGTCCGGGCCGACCCGCTCGCAACCGCCCGCGAGCGCGCCCGCGAACACGAGACCGATCGCGACCGCCTCGCCGTGGGACAGGCCGTATCCCCCGGCCGTCTCCAACGCGTGCGCGAACGTGTGGCCGAGGTTGAGCGTGGCCCGGACCCCGGTGCGCTCCTCCGGGTCGCGGGCGATGACGTCGGCCTTGATCTGCACGCACCGGGTGACCAGGTCCCCGAGCACCGCCGGGTCGCGGTCCAGCACTTCGGTCGTGTGGAGCCGGAGCAGCTCGACCAGACCCGACGGATCCGCGATGACATCGCCCATGAGCGCGTACTTCGCCACCTCACCGAGACCGGAGCGGTACTCCTGGTCCGGCAGCGAGGCGAGGGTGTCCGTGTCGGCCAGGACGCCGACCGGCTGGTGGAACGCGCCGACGAGGTTCTTGCCCTCGGGGAGGTTCACCGCCGTCTTCCCGCCGATCGCGGCGTCGACCATCGCGAGCAGCGTGGTCGGCACCTGGAGCACGGCGATGCCGCGGTGGTAGGTCGCGGCGGCGAACCCGGCGGTGTCGCCGACGACTCCCCCACCCAGCGCGACGACCGCGTCGCCCCGCAGCAATCCCCACGCCGCGAAGCGACGGCAGAGGTCCTCGACCGTGCCAAACGTCTTTGCCTCCTCACCGTCGTCCATGAGGAAGACCTCGACCTCGGCGTCGAGACCGGCGCGCACCGCGTCCGCGTACCGGTCCGCGACCGCGGCCTGGCTCACGAGCGCGACGCGCCGGATCCCTTGCAACATCGCGCCGGCTTCGCGCAACGCGCCCGGCGCGACCAGCACGTCGTAGGGCGGCGTGACCTCGACCCGAACGGTGCTCACGAGGCCTCGTCCGTGAAGGCGTCGACGACCGCGGCGGCGACCTCGTCCTGGGTGCGGCCGTCGGTGTCGACGACGGCGTGCGCCGCGGCTTCGTACGTGTCGGCCCGCAACCCGGCGAGCCGTTCGAGCGTCGCCGCCGCCGGCGTGCTTCCCGCGCCCGCGAGCAGCGGTCGCACCGCGCTCCCCTCCCGACTGACGCGGCTGCTCAACACCTCGGGTGCGGCCCGCAACCAGACCACGAACCCCGCCTCGCGCAGCCGGCGCCGGTTGTCCGCGTCCAGGACCGCACCACCACCGCACGCGATGACGAGCGGCTCCGGCGACGCGCACGCGTCGGCGACCGCGACCCGTTCCAGGTCGCGGAACCCCGCCTCACCCTGGGTCTCGAAGATCTCCGCCACCCGCATCCCGGTCGTCGATTCGATCAGGTCGTCCGTGTCGACGAACGCGCGCTGGAGCCGGGTCGCGCAGCGGCGCCCGACCGTCGTCTTGCCGGCACCCATCATCCCGATGAGCACCAGGTGACGCTCGCTCACGACGGCGTGCTCACGACAGGGACGCGAGGTACCCCGCGTGGTTCCGGACGAGCTCGTCCATGGAGTCGCCGCCGAACTTCCGCAGCGCCTCCGCCGCGAGCACGAGCGCGACCATCGTCTCGCCGACCACTCCGGCCGCGGGCACCGCGGTGACGTCCGTGCGCTCCTTGAATGAGACCGTCTCTTCCTTGGTCTCGACGTCGACCGTCTTCAGCACCGGGCGGTTGAGGGTGGCGAGCGGCTTCATCGACGCGCGGGCGACGAGCAGGTCGCCCGTCGTCATCCCGCCTTCGGTGCCGCCGGCGCGGTGCGAGCCGCGCGAGTAGCTGTTCGTCTCCGCGTTCCAGAGGATCTCGTCGTGCGCGTCGACTCCCCCGGCGCGCCGCGGTCGAGAACCCCTCGCCGAGCTCGACCGCCTTCATCGCCTGGATGCTCATCAGCGCCTGGGCGAGCAGACCGTCGATGCGCCGGTCCCAGTGCACGTGCGAGCCCAGACCGGGCGGGACGCCGTAGCCGAGCACCTCGACCACACCGCCGAGCGAGTCGCCGGCCTTCGCCGCACCCTCGATCTCGGCGATCATCGCGGCTTCGGCGGTGGGGTCGAAGCACCGCACGGAGGACTCGTCGACGCGTTCGAGGTCGGCGGGAGTCGGCCGGAGCGCCTCCGGGGAGACGGTCGCTGCTCCCATCTGGACGACGTGGCTGATGACCGAGGTCCCGAGGTGGGCCAGCAACGCCTTCGCGAGCGTGCCGGCCGCGCACGCGCGCCGCGGTCTCCCGGGCTGACGCGCGCTCGAGCACGTTGCGGGCGTCGTCGAAGCCGTACTTCTGCATGCCCACGAGGTCCGCGTGGCCGGGACGGGGCGCGGTCAGCGCCTTCTCGGTGACCCCGGGGCCCGGCGACATCTCCTCCTGCCACTTCGGCCACTCGGTGTTGTGGATCACGATCGAGACCGGGGACCCGAGGGTCGTGCCATGGCGGACGCCGCCGAGCAGCTCGACGTCGTCGCGTTCGAAGCGCATGCGCGGCCCACGCCCGAAGCCCAGGCGCCGCCGGGCCAGCTCCGCGCCGATCTCGTCGATGGTGATGGGGAGGCCGGCGGGGAGCCCTTCGACCACGACCACCAGGGCCGGGCCGTGCGATTCCCCGGCAGTCAGGTAGCGCAACATGATCCGCCAAGGGTACTTGGGCCCACGAGGCGCTCAGGGGAAAAGCCGCCGTCGGAAGGCCGGCGCTACTTGATGACTTGCTCGCCCTCGCAGAGGCTGAAGGGGGAATCGCCGAACATGAACTGGCCGCAGCTCCCCGACAGCGAGACGACCTTGTAGCTCGTCGCGAACACCTGGCCCGGCACCACCGTGTACTGCGTCGAGCCGACCTGGACGACCGCCGCCGTGCCGGTGCCCTGCTGGAAGACGTCGATGACCGCCACCGTGGTCCCGGCCGACGGGTTCGCGGTCGCCGGCGTGGTCGTCGTCGTCGTGTCGGTGGGACCCGCGGGCGTGGTGTCGGTGGGAGTCGACGTGCCTCCGGTCGTCCCGGAACCCGTGTCGCTCTCGGGCGTCACCTCGATCGCCGGCTCGAACGGGTTGCGGGTCGCGAACACGTCGAACGCACCACTCGGCAGGTTGGGCTGGCCGGGTGTCGTGGTCGAGGGCACGGTCTGGTCGCCACCGTGGGGACCGTCGTCCGCGGTCTGGCTGGACGACGGCGCGAGCGTGGACTGGGTGCCGCTGGTTCCCCCGCCACCTCCGCCGCTGAACAAGCTGAACGCGGCGAACAGCGCGATCACGACACCGCCGATGGCGAGGACGATCGTGAGGTTGCGGCTGTTCGGTCCAGAGGCCATCAGGAGTTGGCTCCCGAGCTGGAGGCGGGCGGCGTCGTCGAGCTGGTCGAACCGCCCGGCGTCGTGCTGGGGGTCGTCGTGCCGATGCCGGGCGTGGTGCTGCTGCCGGCCACCGGTGCCGGCTCCGCGCCCGTGAACATACGACCGGTCAGCGTGACGTTGAGGTCGGGGGCCCCGCCCGACGAGGAGTCGCCGGACGTGTCGCCGGTGCTCGTGCTGCCCGTTGCGCCGGTGGTCCCGCTGCTGCCGGCGGACGAGCCGGTTCCCGCGGCCGTGACGTTGATCGTGTCGACGATCACGATCCGCTCGATCCCCTCGAGCCGGTTCAGGTAGTCGAGCACCTGGAAGAAGCCGCCACTGACCTGCATCGAGAGCGAGATGGTGCTGGTCGGGCCGGCGCCCACGGTCGCGGTGGGTGCCGACGGTGAGATCGAGAGCCAGTCGATGCCGGACGCCGTCGCGATGTCGTTGGCCTGCAGGATGAACGCGCCGAGGTCCGGCGTGGGCGGGATGGCCGCCCGGAGCGTCCGGAGGCTCGCCTGCTGCTGGGCGGCGTTCGCGCTCAGCTCCTTGAGCTGGGCGATCGTGTTCTCGAGGGCCTGCTTCTGGCTCTGCGCGTCGGCAACCTGCTTGCGCGTGGTGCTGAGATCGCTGGACGTCGGCGAGAAGAGCACGAAGTACCAGAGCAGGATGAGGACGAGCGCTCCCGCGATGACGCCGATCAGCACGCCGCGCTTCATTTGGCCGCTCGCTTGGCCTTGTCGAGGCGGTCCGAACGGGCCGCCGCCGTGATGTTCGCCGTGGACGAGAAGTTCACGAAGTCGCGGCCACTGCCCGCCGACGTCTGCCCGCCCCGGCTCGCGTTGGGAACCCAGAGATCGCTGAACGACGGGATCTGGGTCCCGATGCGCTGGATCCACGCGGCGACGGAGCGGAAGTCGAGACCGACGACCGAGAACGTCGCGGTGCCACCGGCTGTCGTCGGGGCGGGCGTCGTCGTCGGCGCCAGCGTCCCACTCGTGTCGCCGCTGCCGCTGCTGCTCGTCGTCGTGGTCGTCGACTCGGATGACGCGCCCGACGCGCCCGCCGCGGTGGTGGGCGTCGTCGTCGGGCTCGGGGTCAACGTCGAGGCGCCGCTCGACGATGACCCGGGCGCGTTCGACGAGGAGCCCTGGAACGCGGTCAACCATGTGTCGTTCGGGATGGTGCGTGCGATCTCCTGGAGCATGCGCGCCCACGAGATGTCCGTGGCGAGCACCGTCTCGACCTGGCCCTGCAGCTTGTCGACCTCGGCCTGGGTCGCCGCCGCCTCCGAGAGGCTCTCCTTCTCCTTGGTGAGCGTCGCGATCTGGGTCTGGGCCTGGCTGAGCCGGTCCTTCTCCGTGTCGAGCGCGCTCTTGCGGATCCACCAGATCCCACCGAGCGCGAGGAGCAGCAGCACCCCCACGACCGCGGCGATGAGGATCATCTTCTGGCGGGCGGCCGCGGCGAGGCCCTCGCCCCCGACAAGGTTGATCCGGCGACCGGTGGCGAGCCCACCGAGCGCGAGGCCGGCCGGCGTCGGCAGGTAGGGGTCGAGGTCCTCGACCCGTTCGGTGGGGAACCCGATGTCGGCGATGGTGAACTGCTCGCGCGGAGTCGCCGACTCGACCGGCAGGCCGATCAGGTCGCGCAGCTGCTCCGCGAGGCCGGGCGTGAGCGACGCACCGCCGGTCAGCGTGACGCGCAGCAACCGCGGCGCGCCGGGCTGCGCTCGGTAGTAGTCGAGTGATCCGCGGATCTGCTCGACGATGTCGGCGAGCGGACGCGCCATCGCGGCGCGGGCCCGGTCTGCGACCTGGTCGGGCACCTGCCCGGTCTGGCGCTTCAGTGCCTCGGCCTGCTCGAACGGGATGTTCAGGTCCCGGGCGATCGCATCGGTCAGGAGCCGGCCACCCAGACCGAGCACGCGCACGAACCGCGGCAGGCCCGCTTCGTGCGCCACCATCACCGTGACGCCGCCGCCGATGCTCACGATCGCCTCGGCGCCCGGCCCGTTGTCGGAGACCCGCCGGCCGATCGCGCGGATGAGCGCGAGCGGCACGAGGTCCACGGCCGCGACGGTGAGCCCCGCCCCGCGCACCGCGGCGACGAGGCTGCCCACGAGGTCGCGATGGGCCGCGGCGAGGAGGACCCGCTGGATCTGCGCGGGCGGGGTGCCGTCGGCCGCCGGCTCGCCCACGGGAAGCTGCTCGAGCACCTGGAAGTCGAGGACGGCCTCTTCGAGCGGGATCGGGATGAGCTCCTGGGCCTGGAAGCGCAGCGCGCCGGCGAGGTCCTCCTCCGACATCACGGGGAGGTCGACGGTGCGCACGAGCACGCGGGGGCTCGCGACGCCGACGCGCACCTCGCCCTTCTTGAGGCTCAGCTCCTTCCAGAGCCGCTGGATCGCCGCGGTGACCGCACCGACGTCGACGATCTCGCCCTCGCGCATCGCGTCGAGCGGGAGCGCGACCTGGCCGAAGGACGTGACGCGCGGCAGATCGCCGGCGGGTTCGAGCTCGACGACTCGAACCGCGTTCGTCCCGATGTCCAGGCCGATCAGGCGGCGGGCCACGTTCCGCCTTTCCTGCCTCGGTCGACCGGTACGGGCACGCGGCGCGCGTCCAGGAACTTCACGACGTCGCCGCCGCGGATGCGGAGGTGCTTCCCCACCCGGATCGCGGGCAGCTCTCCCGACTTGATGAGGCGATACACCGTCATCGTTGACACCCGCATGACCTCAGCAACCTCACGGGGAGTCAGGAGGTCATAAGGGACTGCCGACGCCACGCTCATCTCTCCTCAACTGATTCGGGCACAGTAAGGCTCAACGTCAACAATCGTCAACACGGGCAACAACGTTGAGTGGTCGTTCGAAAAAGTTGCGCGGCCGACCGAACCGAGCGCGACCCGCGGGCCTACCGGCGGAGGTAGAGGTCGAGCAACGGCTGGCCGAAGCAGATCGCCAGCACCGTTCCCGCGGCCAGGAACGGCCCGAACGGCACGTGATCGCGACGGGTGCGGATGCCGGTGGCGATGAGGAGCACGCCGATCACCGCGCCGAGCAGGAACCCGAGGAAGAGGCCGAGGAACACCGAGCCCCACGACAGCCAGCCGAGCGCCAGACCGAGCGAGAAGCTGAGCTTGACGTCGCCGAAGCCCATGCCGCGCGGTGCGATCAGGTGGACGGTGAGGAAGAAGGCGAAGGCGGCAAGGCCTCCGAGCAGCCCGCGCACGAGATCGGGACCCGCATCGTCGAGGATCGCGGCGCTCCCGAACAGCACGACCAGCATCACCGAAAGCGGGTAGACGATCCGGTCCGGGAGCAGGAACGTGTCGAAGTCGATGAGCGAGAGGGCGAGCAGGGCCGAGACCAGCACCAGGTAGGCGGGCAGCTCCCAGGTCGCACCGAAGCGCAGGCCCATCGCCACCCAGAGGCCCGCGCAGGCGAGCTCCACCAGCGGGTAGCGGATCGAGATCCCCGCGCCGCAGTGCCGGCACCGCCCCCGCAGGACGAGCCACGAGACCACCGGGATGTTGTCGTACGGCGCGATCTCCGCATCGCAGCTCGGGCAGTGCGAGGGCGGCGCCACGATCGACTCGCCGCGCGGGACGCGCCAGATCACGACGTTCAGGAACGATCCGATCAACAGGCCGAACAGCCCGCAACCGGCGACGAGCAGCCCGGTCATCAGCGGCGACACTACGGCCGCGCCACCCGGCCGGCAGGGACCACCGGGTCAGGGCCACTGGTCGGACCACCCGCTGGAGGGGTCGAACGCATTGGCGGTGCACGCACCCGAATCGACCTCCTGGTACTGCGTCGTCGCTCCGACCGGCTCGAGCAGCGCGAAGCAGCGGCCCGACGCGGAGCGCGATGCGAGGATCACGTACGAGTCCCCGCCGGTCTTGTCGACGCGCACCGAGACCTGGCTCTTGGTCGCGAAGCCCTCGGTGTCCGGCGCGACCACGTGCAGGCTCGGCTCGTCCGCCTGCACCGCCGCGGCATCCCCGGTCCCGTCGATGTCCGCCGCCTTCGCGCTGACGAGCAGGTTGCGCACCAACGTCTGGGTCGCGCGATCGCTGGCTCGACCCCGCGTGCCGACGAACGTCGGGATCGCGATCGCCATGAGAATCCCGATGATGGTCACCACCATCAGCAGCTCGATCATCGTGAATCCCTGTCCGTTGCGCTTGGCCGCCTGCCGTAGGTCCATCACACGATCTCCGAAACGAGTTCCGGGGCGGGTCTCCCCGCCCCGGAACCTCGTCTCATCAGTCCCGTCGTCGATTCACGGGAATCGCCGGTTTACGGGAAGCCGTCCGTGGACCAACCGGTGGTCGGTGCACTGCCGGCGGCGCAGGTGCCCGTGGTGCTGTTGAAGCTGGACCCGTTGCCCTGGGTGTCGTCCTGCATCCAGAAGCACTTGCCGGACTTCGAGAGCGACGCGAGAACGATCGTGTGATCGGTCGCGGTCGCTACCGAGACGTCCTTCGGGCCGGTCGACGCCGTCGCGCCATCCACATAGGTGAGGCTGGGCTCGGTGGCGTGCAACGTTGCCGTCGGGGTTCCGTCGGGCGTCGCAAGCGTGTAGTCCTCCTTGTCGGTGTAGATGGTCTTGGCGGCAGTCAGAGCGTTCCGAAGGCTCGACTGGGACGCCTTGTCCTGTGCACGCTGCCGGGCACCGAGGAAGGTCGGAATGGCGATGGCAATCAAGATCGCAATGATGAGCACGACCACCATCAGCTCGATGAGAGTGAATCCACTCTCGTCGCCGTCCCTCCGGGCGCGCAGCTTCGCAATTACGTTCACTGCATTCCCCTTTGGTTCGTTGGTTTGTCAAAGGCCGGTCCGTATTGTCGGGAACCGACCAGTGCGGATATCGGCCACGCTCCGTGGCAACTTGAACGGAAAGTGGCAAATGACCGGGCGGGCCTTCGGGGCTAAAACCTTTGGGTTGGTCGGCGGCGCGGGGCAGACTGGACGGCGTGCGACAGCGCGTCGTGGACTTCACCGTCTTCGTCGGGGAGTGGCTGCTCGACCGACTCGACCGGGTCGTGGCGCGCGCGTCGAAGCTGGGCAACCCGGCGTTCTTCGTGAGCGGGGACTTCCCGTGGTCCTCCGAGCTCGAGGCCCACTGGGCGACCATGCGCGCGGAGCTCGATGCAGTGCTCGAGCACCGCGATGCGCTCCCCAACTTCCAGGACATCTCGACCGACCAGGAGTCGATCACCGACGACGACCGGTGGAAGACGTTCTTCCTCTACGGGTTCGGGTTCCGGTCAGACACCAACTGCGCGCTCTGCCCCGAGACCGCCAGGCTCGTCGAGTCGATCCCGGGGATGAAGACGGCGATGTTCTCGATCCTGGCCCCGCACAAGCACATCCCGGATCACTGCGGGCCCTACAAGGGCATCGTGCGGTACCACCTCGCGCTGAAGGTGCCCGAGCCCCGCGACCAGTGCCGCATCCGGGTCGGCGACGAGATCGTGACGTGGGAAGAGGGTCGGAGCCTCATCTTCGACGACACCTACGAGCACGAGGTCTGGAACGACACCGACGGTGAGCGGGTCGTCCTGTTCGTCGACGTCGTGCGCCCGCTCCGCTTCCCGATGAACCTCGTGAACGCCGGCGTCATCTGGGCGATCGCGCACTCACCGTTCATCCTCGACGCGAAGCGCCGCCACCTAGCTTGGGAGGAGCGCTTCGCCGCGGCTCGACGCGCCGGACTGCCACAGCTCCCGCGCCGCCCCGCGGCGAAGCTTGCCACTGGTCGTGCGCGGGATGAATCCGGCCGGGACCAGCTCCACGACGTCCGCGGGTAGCCCCGCGTCGGCGAGCCGCGCCCGGAGCGCGAGCACCACCTCGCCGGCCCGCGCGCTCTTGTAGCGCGATTCCGCGAGCAGCACGACGCGCTCCCCCTCCGGCCCGACGTCACCGAACGCGATGACCCGGTCCGGCAGCACGCCCTCGGTGCCCTGGACCGCGAGCTCGAAGTCCGCCGCGGCCACGCGCTGGCCGTTGCGGTTGATCATCTCCTTCAGCCGTCCGACGATGACGACCTCGCCGTCGACGATCTGGGCGACGTCTCCGGTGCGCAGCCACTCCCCGTCGAACGCGGCGGCGGTCGCCTCCGGGTCGTCGAGGTAGCCGGTCATGGCGGCCGGGGTGCGGGTGAGCAGCTCGCTCGTCTCCGGGTCGAGCCGGATCTCGACGTCGGGCACCGGCCGCCCGCACGACACCCACTCGTGCAGCCCGTCCTTGACCGTGACGAATCGCGTCCCGTGCGGCTTCGCCGTCACCGCGAGCGTCGCTTCGGCCAGGCCGTAGGTCGGGCACAGCGCGTCCGGGGGCAGGCCGAGCGGCTCGAACACCTCCGCGAAGCCCTCGATCACCCCGGGCCGGATCGTCTCCGCGCCGACGAGCATCGTGTGGACCGACGAGAGGTCGGCCTCGCCACCCCGGCGGCGAAAGCGGCGGGCCACGAGCTCGAGCGCGAACGGCGGCGCGATCGCGAACGTCACCTGCAGCTCACCGAGGAGCTCGACCCACCGGCCCGGGCTGCGCAGGAAGCTCTCGGTCGGCCACTGGTAGAGGGTGCCGCCGCTCCAGAGCGCGTTGATGACGGTGCCGATGAGCCCCATGTCGTGGAACAGCGGCAGCCAGGTCAAGCCACTGTCGGCCTCGGTGACCTGCCACTGCTCGCGGATGCTGTGCAGGTTCGCGAGGAGCGCGGCCTGCGAGATCACGATCCCCTTCGGCGCGCCGGTCGTGCCCGACGACGGCTGGATGAACGCGACCGGACTCGGTGGGCCCGGCGGCACCGGGTTGCCGCGTGACCCGTCGACCCCGACGGCGCGGAGCTCGGGGATCACGGTCGGCAACGCCGCGGCACTTTCGTCGTCGGTCGCGATCGCGACGAGCCGCATCCGCTCCACCCGGTCGCGCAGCACCGCGCACCACGCGTCGGAGCCGGCATGCCCGGCGAGTCCCAGCGGCACCGGGATCGCGCCGAGGTGCTGCAGGCCGTAGAACGCGTCGCAGAACACCGCACGGTCCTCCGCCAGGATCCCGACGTGCTCGCCCGGCCCGACCCCCGCGGCCGCGAGCTGCCCGGCCACGCGCGCGGCCCGCGCCGGGAGCGCGGCGAAGGTCCACTGCTCGCCGTTCGCGAGGTAGTGGTAGAGGACGTTGCCGTCGAGCCGTCCCGCGCGCTCGTCCATGAGCTCGACGAGGCTGGTGATCGAGCCGTCGCCGCTCATGCGGTGCCCGTGGCGGACTGCGCTTCGACCTCCAACGCGGCGATCAGCTGACCAACGGTGGTCGCGCCCTCGAGTGACTCCTCGGGGAAGACGATCCCGAGCTCGTCCTCCGCGTCGTAGATCATCTCCATGATCTCGAGCGACGACAGACCGAGCGTCGCCAGCTCCAGGTCGTCGGTCACGAGCTCGGGCGCCACGCCGAGCGCGCTCGCGAGCCGGGGCCGCATGAACTCCGCGACGTTGGTCATGTCCGGACCACGCGGCCGTAGGTCTCGAGGCACCGGTCGACGTCGGCCTCCTCGTGCACCGAGGTGGTGCTGAGCCGGAGGAGCGCGTCGCCGCGGGGCACCGCGGGGAAGACGCCGACGTTCACGTACACGCCGGCGTCGAACAGCGCGCGCCAGGCGAGCGTCGCCTGCCACTCGTCGGGCATCCGGACCCCGACGATCGCGCTGCCGCCGAAGGAGACGTCGCCGCCGAGGGCGCGCAGACCGTCGGCCAGCCGGGTGGCGAGGGCGATCGTCTTCTCGCGCCGCCAGGGCTCCCGGCGGCAGATCCGCAACGCTTCCTGGGCCGACGCGACCGCGGCGGGGACGGCTGACGCGGTGAACACGAACGGCCGCGCGTGGATGCGCAGGTGCTCGATGACGTCCGCGTCGCCGGCGATGACGCCACCGCACGATGCGAGCGACTTGCTGAAGGTGCCCATGACGAGGTCGGCACCGGGATCGAGCCCGACCGACAGGCCACCACCTTCGGGGCCGAACAACCCGAGTGAGTGCGCCTCGTCGACGAGTGTGCGCGCCCCGGCCGCACGGCTGATCTCGAGCAG
Source organism: uncultured Acidimicrobiia bacterium (assembly GCA_963770105.1). Lineage (GTDB taxonomy): Bacteria > Actinomycetota > Acidimicrobiia > IMCC26256 > JAENVU01 > Chersky-806. The sequence goes on from CAVYOL010000002.1 coordinate 1,789,679, forward strand.
CCGCGGCAGGTCGACGAGGTCGCCCTCCATCGAGAACACGGAGTCCCAGACGACGAGTGCGGCGCGACCGTCCTGCGCGAGGCGACCGAGCTTGGCCTCGAGCTGGTCGAGATCGTTGTGGCGGACTCGCACGACCCGTGCGCCCGAGAGCTGCGCCCCGTCCTCGATCGACGCGTGGTTCTTCGCGTCGGTGACGATCACGTCTTCGGGGCCACAGAGCGTGGCGATCGTCGCGAGGTTGGCCAGGTAGCCGGCGGTGAAGACGAGCGCGGCCTCCCGTTGCATCCAGTCCGCGAGCTCGTGCTCCAGCTCCAGGTGCAGGTCGAGCGTCCCGTTCATCAGCCGGGACCCGGTGCAGCCGCTGCCGTACCGGTCCACCGCGCGCTTCGCGGCGTCGGCGACGCGCGGGTCGTCGGCCAGGCCGAGGTAGTTGTTGGAGCCGAACATGAGCTTCGGCACCCCGTCGACCACGACCTCGCGACCGAGGGGGGAGCCCACCGGGACGAAGTAGGGGAACGCGTGCGCCCGCGACGCGAGCTCGACGTCCGCCCGGCGTGGGTCGGCCCGCACCTTCCAGAACAGGTCGCGCTGGAGCTGCTCGAGCATCGTCGTCATGGCGCGCTCCGGAACGTGAGCCGCGCGGCGCGGATCGCGGCGCGGGTCGCCCGGTTGGCCGCTTCGAGCTCCTCGGGGATCCCCAGCGGCAAGAGGTTGTCGAGCACCACGCGGCGAACCCCCACGTCGACGAACGGCTGGAGCTGCGCCACGATCTCGGCCGGCGTCCCGTGCACGACGAAGTGCGCGGCGCCCTCGACCGGGAGGTCGTTGGCCGCGTTGCGGATCGTGGCTTCCGGGACCCACTCCGGGATGTAGTCGCGCAGCCCGGCGAAGCCCGGCCCGAGCGGGTGCTCGAGCCCCGCCCGCGCGAACAGGTCGGCGTTCCCCGCGAGTGCCTGCACCCGGAGCAGCACGCCTTCGAGCGCCTTCGCGGCGACGTCGTGGTCGTCGTGGATCACCGCGTAGAGGTAGAGGCCCGGGACGATCGCCGCCGGATCCCGGTCGGCCTCCTCGGCGGCGCGCTGGGCGACCGCGAGCCGTTGGGCGTAGTGAGCCGCGGTCGTGGGCAGGACCGGCAGCCAGCCGGTCCCGTAGCGGCCGACGAGCCGCAGCAGCGCGTCGGAGTGACCGCCCAGCACGATCTCGACCGGCGGCGTCGTGGCGGTGCGGGAGCTGGCCATGCCGGGGAGGCGGTCGAGGGTGAAGTGCTCGCCGGCGAACGAGACCGGGCCGTCGGTGCCGAGCAGGCGGGTGATGACCTCGAGCGCCTCGCCGAGCCGGCTCACCGGCCGGGACCGCTCGATGCCGAGCGGCGCGGTGTTCAGGCCCTCGCCGGAGCCCAGCCCGAGGACGAAGCGGCCGGGCGCGAGCTCGCTCAGCGTGGCCGCCGCCTGCGCGATGGTGGCCGGGTGGCGACGGTACGTGTCCGTGACCGCGATGCCCACACGGGGGCGCCGGGTGGCCATGAGTGCCACGGTGGCGGCGACGAAGGGGTCCGAGTACGCGTGGGGGTCGTCGACGATCTCGGCCAGGACTCCCCCGGCCTCCCGCCAGAGGGCGCGCGGGTGCCAGGCCATGAGGTGATCGGGGTACCAGAGCGCGTCGGCGCCCTCCGCCTCGGCGAGCATCGCCGCGCCGGTCGCGATCGCGCTGGCCCGATACGGGAAGCCCATGGTGCCGATCTCGATCATGGTGTTTTCAGGCTAACCGTGACCTGAGTGCACACCCGGGACAGGACGGTGTTCGCCGCGACTACTGGACATCGGCGCAGGCCCATGTGAAAATGGAACAGGTTTCATTTTTGGGTGCGCCCGACCGGGCGCCTCCGCGCGCAGCGCATGTCGGAAAGCGGAGGTCGCGTTCGATGGAGTTCGGTCTGTTCATGGGTGGGTTCGTCCACAAGGACCAGATGGCCGCGAACCCGGATGCCGAGCACTGGCGGCTCATGAGCGAGGTCGCGCTCGCGGAGGTCGGCGACCGGTCGAACTGGAAGTACTCGTGGTGGACCGAGCACCACTTCCTCTGGGAGTACTCCCACATCTCGGCGAACGAGACGATCATGCCGTTCGTCGCGGCCCGCACGAAGCAGATGCACATCGGCTCGGGGATCATCAACATCACTCCCCCGGTGAACCACCCGGCCCGCGTCGCCGAGCGCGTGGCGATGCTGGACCACCTCTCCGAGGGCCGGTTCGAGTTCGGCACCGGCCGCGGCTCGTCGACGACGGAGCAGGCCGGATTCGGGATCAACGACCCCGACCTCACCAAGGACATGTACGACGAGGCCATCGTCGAGTTCAAGAAGATGTGGGCGCCGGGCACCTACCAGTTCGACGGCAGGTTCTTCTCGCTCCCCGAGCGCAACGTCCTCCCGAAGCCGTACGTGAAGCCGCACCCGCCGATGTGGGTCGCCGCCGGGAACCCGGGCACGTTCGAGAAGGCCGGGAAGATGGGGCTCGGCGTCCTCTGCTTCACCGGGGGGACTCCGGAGAAGATGGCGCCGCTGGTGGAGATCTACAAGAACGCGATCCAGGACGCGGAGCCGGTCGGCGAGTACGTGAACGACAACATCGCGATCACGACGAGCTTCATGTGCCTCGAGGACCGTGAGGAAGCGATCGACTGGGTGACGAAGTCCGGCAACGGCTACCAGCAGACGTTGCTGTTCAAGTACCTCGACACGTTCCCGAAGCCCCCGTTCGTGCCCGAGTGGCCGACCGAGATCCCGGACCCGACACGCGAGCAGGTGCTCGCGGGCCGGGAATCCGGTGCGAGCATCGTCGGCAACCCCGAGGACTGCGCCGCGGCCCTGCGCAAGTGGGATGCGATCGGGGTGGACCAGCTGATCATGGGCCCGTCCGGCAGCACCTACTCCAACGAGCTGATGCAGCACACGGTCGAGCTGTTCGGCAACCAGGTCATCCCCGAGTTCGACACCACGCCCGAGCACTCGACGAGCCGCTACCGGGCGGCCGCGGCGGCCCGGCTCGCCGGCGTCTGAGCGGGGCACGGGCCGGGAACATCTCGCGGTCCGGGTTCGTTGGTAGATGCTGGTACCGGTCGAGACGTGGGACCCGCCCCCTGCCCCGGGGAACCCTGCGTCTCCCGGTACCGACTTCTGTCGACGGATCATCGGCCCAGCGTTGGCGGGCCCGGATCACCCTGGGGGCAGTGTGGCGGATGGGGGCGATGTGCTCTTCGCCCGCCGGCCGGGCACACTGCACCGATGACCACACGCCAGCGTCCGTCCACGCCGCGCAGCCGTTCCGAGCAGCGAGCCGAAGAACACGAGTTCTGGGAGCACGACGTCGCGAGCGGTGAAGAGCCCCGCAAGGCCACGTTCGCGGAGTCGGTCAGTGGCTACCGCCGCTGGCTCCGCGCCCGCCGCCGCCCGTAGCGACCCTCCCGTCGGCTTCGTCGGCTCCGTCCGTTCTCGGGAGAGAAGGTTCAGGCGGTGCGGCGGACCGGTGCGCGCATCGGTGCCTCGGGCGTCGCGTGCTCGAGCGCGCGGGCCAGCTCGTCGATCGCCCGGTGCGCGTGCTCGAAGTAGCGGTGCTGCCGGCGTGGGGTCCACCGGTCGGGCCGGCGCCCCCGGGGACGTACGCGGAGCTCGACCGTGTGCCGCGCCCACGGCGCGAGCTCGACGTCGACCCGCTCCGGCATGCGCCGCCCGGTGCGCAGGTCGGCCGGAGCCTCGCGCTCGGCCGGTCCACTCCCCCACAAGCCGACGATGGTCCGCCGTTCGAACGGCCCGGCCAACCTGAGACCCGCGTAGTCGCCGTCGGTCAGTCCGGTGAGTGCCCGTTCGGCGAGGCTCAGCTCTCGGTCCACCCGACGGGAGAGGACGAACGTGTGCTGGGTCATCGGATCCTCCTTCGTTGGGGTACCCGCACATGCTCGTCGCGCCGGGTTGCGACAGGAACGCCACCACGCAACGACACGACGACCAACGTGTGACATCTGGGTGAGTGACCGCCGTCACCGTGACGCGCGTCACACGGTACGCGGGTCAGTGCTCCCCACCGAAGATGCCGCGGGCTTCCCGGAGCGCGTAGTACACGAGCACGAAGCACGCGGCCGGGTCGGCCCACCACCAACCGAACGCGGCGTTCAACACCAAGCCAATCAGCACCGACACCGCCAGCACACCGTCGATGAAGGTCACGCGACCTTCCGTGCGCAGCACCGGGTTGTCGAGCGCCACGCCGGTTCGCGCCTTGCCCGCGGCCAGAGTGAACATCACCACCGCGGTGAGCGCAGTCCATGCGATGCCCAGCGGGCTCGCCCGCGGTGCGCGGCAACGACGACGAGCCAGGTTGCCTGCACCGCGAGATACACCGCCAGCACGACGAACGCAGTACCGATGAGCCGAAGCGCGCGGTCCCGCCGTTGGGCCTGCGTGTCTGCCAGCTCCCAGAGCACGACCGTGGACGCGCCGATCTCGATGAGGCTGTCCAGCCCGAACCCGGCCAACGCGACCGAGCGGGCCATGAGCGCAGCCACTGCAAGGACCGCGACGCCGACGACGTTCCAGCCCAACGTGATGCGCTCGAGCACGACGCCCCGTCGGATGAGGCGTTCGCCGGCCTCGCTCATCGGCGTTGCCTAGTGGTGCCGGTGTCGGTGGTGCACATCGCTGACGTGCGGATGAGCGTGGACCAACGGCTGGTGCTCGTGCGGGTGGCTATGGGGTTCGGTCGGGTCCACGCCGGGTGGATGCTCGTGCTGGTGGTGCTCGTCGTGCGTGTGCCGGTGGTCGTGCGCGATCGGGCTGTGGGTGTGCTCGTGGTCGTGGCGGTCGCCGATGAGCAGCGCAACTCCGACGGCCATCGCGACCGCGGCGGCAACGTCTCCCGCGGTCCACGTCTCAGCGAGGAGGGGAACCGCAAGCAGCGCGCCCGCGAACGGTGCCGTGGCGAACACCGCCGCCTCGCGCGCCGCCCCGAGCGCACGCAGCGCGTACGCGTCCAGCAGGATGCTGACGCCGTAGGCGAAGGCTCCCAGCACCAACGCACCCCCGAGGACCGCGGCCGACGGCAGCGCCTCACCCCGCACCATCGCGAGGGCGATGTTCACCACCGCGGCGACGCCCGTCTTGACCGCGACGATCTGGAACGGGTCTCGCACCGAGAGCCGCTGGGTCAGGTTGTTGTCCACCGCCCAACCGAGACACGCACTCACGATGAGCACCACGCCGACCAGGTTGAGGTCCCCGCGGCCGCTCTGCAGCCCGATGAACGCCGAACCGATGAAGATGACGAACGTGCCCAGCCCCACCGCGCCGTCCGAGGAACTCGTGCAGCACCACGATTCCCACGATCAGCGTGAGCGGTCCCTCGACGTTGAGCAGCAGCGAGCCGGCGACGCCGCTGACCCGCTCGAGCCCGAGCATGAGCAACACCGGTGCCGCGATGCCGCCGGTGACGACGATCCCGGTCAGCAGCGGAACGTCGGAGCGCCGCAAGCGTGCCTCGCTCCGCCCCGCACCGAACCGGACGAACGGCGCGACCGCGAGGAACGCCCCGAGGTAGAGCAGCCCGGCGAGCATCTGCGGACCGACGTCGTCGAGGAGCACCTTCGACACGGGTGCACTCGCGCCGAACAGCAGCGCGGCAATGAAGCCGATCGCGTACCCCGAGCGGACCCGTCGCATGCCGCGACGGTAGCGAGGTCAGGACGGGGCAACAGCACCGATCACGGCGGGGCCCCACGCGTTCGTCGGTTCACTACTTGATGAGCTTGATGATGTTGAACATCGGGAGGTAGAGGGAGATGATCATGCCGCCGACGATCACACCCATCAGGCAGATGAGCATGGGCTCGATGAGCGACGTCAGCGCGTCGACGGTCGCGGAGACCTCCTGGTCGTAGAAGTCCGCGATCTTGTCGAGCATCTCGTCGAGCGCGCCGGTCTCCTCACCGACGGAGATCATCTGCACGACCATCGGCGGGAAGACCTCGTGTTGCTCGAGCGGGCGGGCGAGCGTGTCGCCCCGCTTGACCGCGCCCTGGGTCTCGCGCACCGCCGGACACGATGACCTCGTTGCCGGCCGTCTCCGCGACGATGTCGAGGGCCTCGAGGATGCCGACGCCGGAACGCGTCAGCGCAGAGAGCGTGCGGGAGAAGCGGGCCAGTGCGGCCTTGCGGGTGAGCGCGCCGGCCACGGGGACCCGGAGCTTGAACGCGTCCCACTTGGGCCGGCCCTGATCGGAGCGCGCCCACTTCCGGAACCCGAAGAATCCCCCGACGCCCAGGATGACGAAGATCGGGAAGAACGTCTTCGAGCAGGTCCGAGACCGAGATGAGGATGCGGGTGGGCAGCGGCAGCGTCCCACCCAGGTCCGCGTAGATCGACTTGAACTGCGGGACGATGAGCAGGAGCATCGCCGTCGCGATGACCGAGCAGATCGTCAGCACGACGATCGGGTAGGTCATCGCGGACTTGATCTTGCGCCGCAGCTCGACCTGCTTCTCGATGGTGTCCGCCAGGCGCATGAGGACCGCATCGAGGACACCGCCGGCCTCACCGGACTTCACCATGGCGATGTAGAGGTGGTTGAACACCTTCGGGTGCCGGGACGAGCGCGACCGACAGCGACGAGCCGCGCTCGACGTCGAGGCGGACATCCCCGGCCACCTTCGCGAGCTGCGGGTCCTCGGTCTGCTCGGTGAGGATCGCGAGCGCGCGGATCAGCGAGAGGCCCGAGTTGATCATCGTCGCGAACTGGCGCGAGAACACCGCGATGCTCTTGAGCTTCACCCGGCCGCCGAGGCCCGGGATCTTGACGTCGGACGTCAGCGAGGTCGAGGACTTCTCCTCGATCGCCACCGGCGTGTACCCCATCTGGCGGAGCTTGCCGATGACGAGGGACCGGTCGTCCGCCTCGAGCGAGCCTTCGACGATCTTCCCGCCCTGGTCCCGGACCTTGTACGCGAACGTCGTGGGCATCAGGCGGCCCAGCCCGGGCTCTGCATCAGCCGCCGGAGGTCTTCCTCGTTCGTGCAGCGTTCGATCGCGGCCTCGCGGGTGATCTGGCCGGCGTGGACGAGGCCCGCGAGCGTCTGGTCCATCGTGACCATGCCGAACTTCCCGCCGGCCTGCATCAGCGAGTAGATCTGGTAGATCTTCCCCTCACGGATGAGGTTGCGCACCGCGGGCGTCGCGACCAGCACCTCGGCCGCTACCGCCCGACCCGAGCCGTCCGCGGTCTTCAAGAGCTGCTGGGTGCAGATCCCCTGCAGGGAGGACGCGAGCTGCACCCGGATCTGCTGCTGCTGGTGGGACGGGAACACGTCGATGATGCGGTCGATCGACTGCGGTGCGTCCTGGGTGTGGAGCGTCGCGAACACGAGGTGGCCGGTCTCGGCCGCGGTGAGCGCGGTGGAGATCGTGTCGAGGTCGCGCATCTCACCGACGAGGATGACGTCCGGGTCCTGACGCAGAACGTGGCGCAGCGCTTCGGCGAACGAGTGCGTGTCCTCACCGACCTCACGCTGGTTCACGACCGCACGCTTGTGGTTGTGGAGGAACTCGATCGGGTCCTCGACCGTCATGATGTGCAGCGCCTTGGTGCGGTTCACGATGTCCACGAGCGAGGCCAGCGTCGTGCTCTTGCCCGAACCCGTCGGGCCGGTCACCAGGACGAGCCCACGCGGCAGGTCGGCGAACTGCTTCACCGACGCGGGCAGCCCGAGCTGGTCGAAGTCGACGATCTCGTACGGGATCGCCCGGAGCACCGCGCCCACGGAGTCCCGCTGCAGGAAGACGTTCATGCGGAACCGGCTCTTGCCCGGCAGCGTGTACGAGCAGTCGAGCTCGAGGTCCGTCTCGAAGCGCTCGCGCTGCTTCTGCGTGAGGATCGCGTAGATCATCTCGCGGATGTCCGAGCCGTTGATCGGATCGACGCCCGTCACGGGACGCAGCTCGCCGTGCACCCGGATCACCGGCGGGCTGCCGGCCGTGAGGTGGAGGTCGGAGCCCTTCTGGTCGAGCAGCATGACGAGGAGCTCGTTGACGTGCAGGCCTTCCGGCTCCTCGGGGATGCCGAGCTCGGGCTCGTCGAGACTCGGCGCGCTGCTGCGATCGGGTCCGTAGACGGAGTCGAGCGCGTGCAGGATCTCGTACCGGCTGGCCGCCGCCGGGATGATCTCGTAGCCCGTCGCGGTGCCGACGGCCTGCACCGCGTCGTCGTCGCCCGGATCGGCGAACGCGACGACGAGCTTCGTCCCTTCGAAGCCGACCCCGACCGCGACCCGGTCGCGCGCCACGATCTCGGGGATCGTCGTCGCCGCGTCCGGGTGCATCGGGTACTCGGTGAAGTCGACGAAGCGCAGGCCGACCGTCTCGGCGATGGCCGCGCTGAGGTCCTTCTCGCCGACCAGCCCGTTGCGGTGCAGCACCGCGGGCAGCGGGTCGCCGGTCCGGCGGGACTCGGCGGTCGCGATCGCGAGGTCGTCACGGGACAGCACGTGACGATCGATGAGGAACTCGCCGAGGACTCGTGACTGGCTCGAGAGCATGGAATGCCTCCTATGCCCTGTATCGGCGCAACCGGGACAGGCCTGAAGCAGCGAAAATCAGCGGCGGGCGGAGCGGGCACGAAGTGCGGAGCCCAGAGCGGCCCCGAGCGGCGGAGCGGGAGATCATGTGACGACCCGGAAGATCTCTTCGAGGCTGGTCACGCCGGCGGCGACCTTGCGGAGGCCGTCGGAGCGCAGCGGGATCATCCCTTCCATGATCGCGACCTTCTTGAGGTCGTCGGTCGAGCGGCGCTCGATGATGAGCTTCTCGATCTCCTCGGTCACGAGCATGACCTCGTGGAGGGCGAACCGGCCCCGGTAGCCGGTCTTGCCGCAGCCCGAGCAGCCGACGCTGCGGGAGAGGACCGGCCAGTCGGTCCCGTCGATCTGCTCCATCGGCCAGCCGGCCTCGAACAGCTCGGCCTCGGACGGCTGGTACTGCTCCTTGCATCGATCGCAGAGCTTGCGGGCAAGCCGTTGCGCGAGCACGCAGTCGAGCGCGCTCGTCACGAGGAACGGCTCGACGCCCATCTCCACGAGCCGCTGGGGCGTCGACGCGGCGTCGTTGGTGTGCAGCGTCGTCAGGACCAGGTGACCGGTGAGCGACGCCTCGACCGCGATGGTCGCGGTGTCGCGGTCGCGGATCTCACCCACGAGCAGGACGTCGGGGTCGGCGCGCAGGATCGACCGCAGCGCGGCTGAGAACGAGAGGCCGGCGCGCGAGTTGATCTGCATCTGGTTGATGCCCGGGAGCCGGTACTCGACCGGGTCCTCGATCGTGATGATGTTGCGCGACACCTCGTTGAGGATGTTGAGGGTCGCGTAGAGGGTCGTGGACTTCCCCGAGCCGGTCGGGCCGGTCACGAGGATGGTCCCGTAGGGCTTGCGGTAGGAGCTCTCGTAGCGCTCGAGCACGTCGGGCAGGAAGCCCTGGTCGTCCATGCTCAGCAGCGCCTGGCCCTTGTCCAGGATCCGCATGACGACCTTCTCGCCGAACACCGTCGGCAGGGTCGCGACGCGCAGGTCGACCGGCTTGCCGCCGACGGTCAGCGACATGCGGCCGTCCTGGGGCAGGCGCCGCTCGGCGATGTTGATCTCCGACATGACCTTGAGCCGGCTGATGACCCCGGCCTGGATCGACTTCGGCGAGTGCATGACCTCGTGCAGCACGCCGTCGATGCGGAACCGGATGCGGAGGTCCTTCTCGGCCGGCTCGACGTGGATGTCCGACGCCGCGGTCCTGCACGGCCTGGGTGATGAGCAGGTTGACGAACTTGACGATCGGCGCGTCCTCGATGACCTCGCTGACGTTGGCGAGGTCGTCGCCGTCCCCCAGCTCGTCGGCGGCCTCCTGGGCCATCGTGTCGACTTCGCCGTCGAGGCGGTGGAAGCGGTCGATCGCGTCCTGGAGCTGACCCGCGGGTCGCGACGACGGTGTAGATGTCCGCGCCGGTCAGGGCCCGGATGTCGTCGACCGCGAACACGTTCGACGGGTCGCCCATCGCGACGACGAGCCGGCCGTCGTCGTCCCAGCCGATCGGCAGCGCCTGGTACTTGCGGGCCAGGTGCTCGGGGATGAGGCCGGCCACCGACGGGTCGATGGACCGCTCGGAGAGGTCGGCGAACTCCAGGCCGACCTGCTCCGCGAGCGTGCGGACCAGATCGGTCTCGGAGATGTGGCCGTGCTCGATCAGGACGCGACCGAGCGGCTTCCCACTCGTCGGCTTGTTCGGCCAATGCGGCATCCAGCTGCGCCTGGGTGATGAGGCTTCGCTGGCACAGCAACGTGCCGAGTTGTGCGCCGTCCGACACCGGATCCTCCGCGGGCGAGTCGGCGCTCGCCCTGTGTCGGGGGCTATCGGCGGGTTTGTCCGGTCCCTGTAGATCGAGTCGCCGGGGGGATCAGCTCTGGTCCCGCAATCCGGAGAACAGCCGGAGGAGGGCACCCCGGTCGCTCGTGATCTCCGAGCCCGTCATCTCGGGCTCTTCGTCGGGGTCGGGGGCCGCCGCCACCTCCGGCTCGGGGGCCGGCTCGGGCGCGGGGACCGGGCCCGGGTCGTCCAACCCGGCCCGGGCGGCCAGGACCGCCCGCTCCCGGTCCAGGGCCTCGCCGTCGAGCTGGGCCGACGGGTCCGGGACGCTCGTGACCATCTCGATCGGGTCGCCCCCGGGCTCGGAGGCCTCCTCCCGGGCGACGTGCACCGCGCCGGGCGCGAGGACGAGCTCGGAGACCGGCGGCGCGGGACGGTCGCCGGAGCCGATGCGCACGGCACCGTGCTCGATGAGGTCCTTCAGCACCGGGCCCACCTCGACGACGCTGTTGCCCGCTTCCCGGGCGATCTGGCGCACGGTGCGCTCGCCGTCGATGAGCGTGAAGATCCTGAAGCCGGAGCGGCTGAGGGTCAGGGAGTCCTCGGGCAGCTCCTCGGCCAGCTCGGGGCGGACGTCGAAGCTCGGCAGCACCGCCTCGACCGCGGGCCAGGCCCGGACGATGTGCTCGCACGGTCTCGACGATCGGGCCGATGTCGGTCGCCCGCTCCGCGGTCCAGGGCGGGGCTACGTCCGCGGTGAACTCGAAGGACCCGCCCGGCAGGCGCATCAGGTGGAAGCAGACGTCGATGAGACGGACGTCGAGCGCGTGGCGGTCGTCGACCGGGCCCGAGTAGTCCGCGGCCTCACCGGCACAGAAGCGGCCGGCCGCCGTGTACAGCGCGCCGTGGGCGTCGGGGCTCTGGACGACGAGGGCGCCGGTATGGCGCGACCGTTCGATCAGACCGAGGATCTCGGCCAGCGAAAAGGTATCGAGCGTGCCCTGGAGACCCACGACTCCCCTGGTTCGGTGGCTACCGACTGTGCGTGCACAGGGGTTGTCGGCAATTTCGGGCCGATCATTGAGTGGCGGCTGCCTGCATCGCGGCCAGCGGCGCGGGGTGACCGGTCATGGCCTCGAAGCCGAGCGCCGCCTGGTGCACGAGCATGCCCAGCCCGCCCACCACGTCGGCGCCCTGGTCCCGGCGGCGGCGAGGAAGGGCGTCTCGGCCGGGTGGTAGATCAGGTCGACGACCCACTGGTCCGCCCCCGGCGCCGGGATCGGGAGCGTCTCGCCGCCCATCCCGAGCGGGGTCGCGTTCAGCACGACGTCGAAGTCCGCCGGGTGCCGCGTCGTCGGCCAGATCGGCCGGCCGCACCCCGGGAGGCGCGACCGGGCGGCGGCCTGCGCCGCGTCCGGCCGGCGGGCCGCGACGGTGAGCCGCGGCCCCGGCCCGGCCGAGGGCGAGGACCGCGGCCGCGGGCGGCCCCGCCGGCACCGAGCACGAGCACCTACCGGTCGTCGGGGACGAGGCCCGCGTCGGCCAGGCTACGCAGGAAGCCCCTCGCCGTCGGTCGAGTCGCCCCAGCAACGTCCCGTCGTCGCGCGCGCACCACGGTGTTCACGACCCGAGCGCGGCGGCGTCCGCGCTCAGCTCGTCGCAGGCCCGTCGCCGCGTCGGCCTTGTGCGGCATCGTGACGCTGAGCCCGTCGAGACCGAGCGACCGACACCGCCCGCACCGCGTCGAAGCCCCGACCCTGCGCGCACCTCGAGCGCGACGAACACCCAGTCGAGGCCGGCGGCCGCGAAGGCGGCGTTGTGGATCGCCGGCGAGCGCGAGTGACGCACCGGTCACCGATGACCGCGGCCAGCCGGGTCTCCCCGGTGACGCTCATCGCCGCTGACGCTCATCGAGGAGGCCCTTCTTGCGGGCGGCTCCACGATCTTGCCTCGTGCTCCGCGAACGTCGTCGCGAACGCGTGCTTCCCGTTGGCGTGTCGGTGAGCACGTAGTACTTGTACGGCACGTTCGCCGGGTGCGAGCGCCCGGCCTGGAGCGACGACCGTCGTCACCGTCGAGATCGGCGTCGGCGGCAGCCCGTTGCACTTGTAGGTGTTGTACGGCGAGTCGCAGCTGGAAGTCGGCGTCGGTGATCGGACCGACCCGGCTCCCCCCGCGCGTAGAGCAGCGTCGCGTCGATCTGCAACGGCATGTCCGTCGCGCAGCCGGTTCGTCGATCGACCGCCGCGATCAGCGGGCGGTCCACGTCGAGCTGGCCTCGGTCTGGATCAGCGACGCGATGGTCACCGTCCGGTACGGATCGGCCGACGTCGCGAGCCCGGCCGTGGTCGCCTGCTTGTCGAAGTTGGCGACGATCGTCTGGAGCACCGTCGTCTCCGTGTCCGCCTTGCTCACGTAGTACGTGTCGGGCCAGGTCAGACCCTTCGAGCGACGTGACGTTCGCAGGCTCGAACTTCGAGCGGACCGTGTTCGACGCGGCGACGGCGAGGAACCTGTCGCGGCTCAGCCCGGGGATCTGACCGACCCGGTCCGCGATCATGCCGAGGGTCAGACCCGGGGATCAGCGCGAGCTTCCGGTAGGTGCAGGGTGGCGGGGCGCTCGAGCACGTCCGCCGCCGGGCTCGAGCCCATGTGCTCGCGCAGCACGTGGGCGCCGGCCTGGAACGGTCCCGCACCGGACACCTTCACGTACAGCCGGAACGCCAGGGCCGAGCCGATGACGTTGCGGTCGCTCGAGCGCGTCCGCGATCTGGCTGGTCCCCCAGCCCGGCTGGACCTCGACGGTCACCCGGCGTCCGGGACTGCCCGGCGGGTCGATCTGGTACCAGAACCACACGCCCACGGCGATGACGACCAGGACGAGCAGGCCGACCACCAGCGGTGATCCGATCCGGCGCCGGCGCCGCTTCGGCTGCGTGCCGGCGACCGGTCGCGGTGCGGCCGGGTCGAGCCGACGGGGGCGTCGAGTCGTCGGTGCCGATCGTCACGCCTGGGCCTCGAGGTACGACTGGAGCATGACCGCGGCCGCCACCTTGTCGACGACCCTTGCGCTTGCGCCGCGACATCCCGGACTCGACGAGGGCTCGCTGCGCGATCACCGTCGTGAACCGCTCGTCGTAGCAGCTCGAAGGTGAGGTCACGGGCGCAGCGTCCGCAGCGCGTCGATCTCCTCGCGGTGGCTCTGCTCGGCCGGGCCGCACCTTGCCCGACATCACCGTGGGCAGGCCGATACCACGATCGCGGTCGGCCTCGTGCTCGCGGGCCGCGGCGACGATCGTCCGGCGGTCGGCGCCTGCGGTCGCCCGAGCGCTCGAGGACGCGCGAGCGGCGACGCGATCATGCCGGTCGGGATCCGAGAGGGCCAGGCCGATACGACGGGTGCCGAGATCGACGCCGAGGACCCGACCCATCGCGGCACCCTATAGAAGGTCGAGGAGCCGGTCCGGGTCTGCCGATCGGCGACCGCTCGACCGGGCCGGCGGCGAGGGCGTCGTCGATCCCGGCGACGTTCTGACCGCCACCCGACGACAGTTCGGGATTCTTGCCCGTCCCGCCCGCCCAGCAGCTTGGCCACCGGTGCCACCAGATCGGCGGCCGAGACCCCGCGCTCGACCCGGTCCTTGCTCGACCGCCGCCGCGATGCCGGCCTTGTCCCGTCGGTGACGCCGAGCAGGACCACGACCACGCCGGAGCCGAGCGCGTCACGGGTCGCGATCGTGATCCGACGCAGGTCGTCGCCCGCCACGCCGTCGCGGCGCACGACGATCACGCCGTCGACCGCTTCGGCCACGAGGTCGCCGGCGTCGGCGACCGCCTGCTTCGCGCGCAGCCCGTTCACCTCGTCGCCGAGGGACTTCACCTGGGCGAGGAGCTTCTCGATCCGCTCCGGCACCTCCGCCGGCCCGACGTTGAGGAGCGCCGCCAGGCCGTGCGCAGCCGCACCTCCTCCTCGTGGACGCGCTCGAGCGCAGCCGTCGCCGGTGACCGCCTCGATGCGGCGCAGGTTCGCGCCGATCGAGCCCTCGCTGACGATCTTGATCGGGCCGATGAACCCGAGCGCGTGCACGTGGGTGCCGCCGCAGAGCTCGAGTCGAGTGCTCACCCGCCTCGAGCACGCGCACGATGTCGCCGTACTTGTCGCCGAAGAACGCGATCGCGCCGATGCTCTCCGCGTGGGCCTTCGACGTCTCGTAGTGGCGCACCTTGGCGTCCGAGATGATCTGCGCGGTTGGCCATCGCCTCGATCTGGTCGAGCTCGTCCTGGGTCACGGCTTCGTGGTGGCTGAAGTCGAACCGCAGACGATCCGGGACCGACGTACGAGCCGGCCTGCTTCACGTGGGTGCCGAGCACCTCGCGCAACGCCCAGTGCAGGATGTGGGTCGCGGTGTGGTTGCGGCGGATCGCGTCGCGGCGCGGGCCGTCGATCGCCGCGACGACCTCGTCGCTCTCGACCAGCTCGCCCTCGCTCCACCCGGCCCCGATGGAGGCTGAGCACCCCGGCGATCGCGTACTGCGTGTCGAGCACGCGCACGACCGTCGTGCCGTCGGCGGACGTGATCGTCCCGGTGTCGCCGACCTGGCCACCGGACTCGGCGTAGAACGGCGTGCGGTCGAGGAAGACGTCGACGTCATCGCCGGCGACCGCGCGGCCCATGCGCTCCCCGCCCGCGACGATCCCGAGGACCTTTGCGCCCTTGGTCACGTACTCCTGGCGGCCGGTGAACTCGGTCGGGCCGTGGTCGTCGAGGAGCTCGCGGTAGAGCTCGACCGGCGCCGCGGCCGCGCCACCCTCGGCCTTGTGCGCGTCGCGCGCGCGGGTGCGCTGCTCGTCCATCTGGACCTGGAAGCCGTCGACGTCGACGGCCCGCCCGCGCTCCGCGGCCACCTCGCGGGTGAGGTCGATCGGGTAGCCGAGCGTGTCGTGCAGGAAGAACGCACGCTCGCCGGTGACGTCGCCGGCGGTGAGGATCTCGTCGAGCAGGTCTTCCCCGCGCTGCAGGGTCGCCCGGAACCGCTCCTCTTCGCGTCGGATCACGTTCGTGACGAGCTCGCGGTGAGCCTCGAGCTCCGGGTACGCCGGGCCCATCACACCGATCGTCGCGTCCACGAGCGACGGGGTCACGAGGTCGCGCGCACCGAGGCGGTACGCGTGGCGCACCGCGCGCCGGATGATCCGGCGCAGCACGTATCCGCGCTCGACGTTGCTGGGCACGACCCCGTCGGTGACGAGGAAGGTCATCGTGCGGGCGTGCTCGGCGAGGATGCGCAGGGAGACGTCCGCGTCGCCGCCGGGGAACCCCTGGTACGTGACGCCGGTCGCCCGCTCCGCCGCCGCGATGAGCGGCTGGAAGACGTCGATGTCCCAGATCGACTCGGCCCCCTGGAGGACCGCGAGGTTGCGCTCGAGGCCCGCGCCGGTGTCGATGCTCGGGCGGGGCAGCGGCACGAGGGTCCCGTCCGGCTGCGCGTCGAACGTCACGAAGACGAGGTTCCAGATCTCGACGTAGCGGTCCTCGCCGCCGTCCTTCGGGCCGCCGTCGGGCCCGAACGCCGGCCCGAGATCCCAGAAGATCTCCGAGCTCGGGCCGCACGGGCCGGTGTCGGCCATGCGCCAGAAGTTGTCGTCACCCAGCCGCTGGATGCGCGCCGGGGGCACGCCGACGGTGTCGCGCCAGATCGCCTCGGCCTCGTCGTCGCTCTCGTGGACCGTCACCCAGAGCCGTTCGCGGTCCAGGCCGAGCACCTCGGTGTACAGCTCCCAGGCGAACTGGATCGCCTCGAGCTTGAAGTAGTCGCCGAACGAGAAGTTGCCCAGCATCTCGAAGAACGAGA
Organism: uncultured Acidimicrobiia bacterium; assembly: GCA_963770105.1. Taxonomy (GTDB): domain Bacteria; phylum Actinomycetota; class Acidimicrobiia; order IMCC26256; family JAENVU01; genus Chersky-806. The sequence continues at coordinate 1,805,922 of CAVYOL010000002.1, forward strand.
AGTGGCGGTTGGTCCGGCCGATGTCGTCGAGGTCGTTGTGCTTGCCCCCGGCCCGCACGCACTTCTGCGACGAGGTGGCCCGCGGGTACGGCGCCGGCTCCTCTCCCGTGAAGTAGGGCTTGAACGGCACCATGCCCGCCACGGTGAACAGGACCGTCTTGTCGTGCGGGATGAGGCTGGCACTCGGCACCAGCGTGTGGCCGCGCGCGACGAAGAAGTCCAGGAACGTGGAGCGGAGCTCGTCGGCCGTCATCGGAGTCATGGGACCCGCCAGGCTACCGAACCGCCGGGTTCGGGCCGGCCGTCAATCAGCTGCGGCGCGCCGCGGCGCGGGGCTGTCGGAGCTCCGCCTCGCGCTCGCGCATGGCGCTGCGACCTTCGGTGACCGCGGCCTTCACGTCCCGGGAGATCCCGCCGACCGTGTCCGTCACCCGACCGCTGAGACCCTCCGGGGTGTAGCGCCGGGCCGCGGCCTTCACCTTCCGGGCCGCGTACCAGGAGCTCCCGATCCCCGCGCCGTAGCCCACGGTCAGCCAGAACACCCGCTTCGGGATCACGGGGTGACCTCACGGGTTTCGTCGCCGGCGCGCATGCGGCGGACCGCCCGCTTGGTGCCGGTCCCGAGGGCCAGCACCTTCACCACCGGGTTCGTCACCGTCTTCGAGACGATGCGCGACGCGGTGTCGATCCGGTCGCCGACGGTCTCCGCGGCGGTGAGCAGCGCGCCCACCCGGTCCACCTCGTTCTCGGCGTCGCGCAGCGCGATGCGCATCTCGTCGGCCAGGGCGATGCTCTGGTCCTGGAGTGCCCGGACCGTGGCCCGGAGGTCCCGGAGCGTCACGACGACGGAGCCGAGCGCGAACAGCAGGCCGCCGAGCATGACCGCGAGCAGCACGGTGCCCGTTGCGACCAGCCAGTCACCCGCGCTCATCGCCATCTCCTCCCGGCTCTGGTCCCGTCGGTGCCGCCGTCCCGACCCCCGGTCGGCGATCGACGTCCGCCCCCCGACCGGTCGGCCGGTAGTACACCTGCTCGGCGATCTCCACCGGGCGGTACTCCTGGGGCACCCAGCCCTCGGGGGTGTCGTGAGGATAGACGTAGCCCTGACCGTGCCCAAGGTGCTCCGCCCCCGGATAGTGCGAATCCCGCAGATGCGCCGGAACCGGACCGGTGCGGCGGTCGCGGACGTCCGCCATCGCCGCGCCGAGCGCCACGGTGGAGCTGTTCGACTTCGGTGCGCTCGCCAGATACACGACCGCGTGGGCGAGGTTCAGCTGGGCCTCGGGCAGCCCGACGTACTCGACGGCATGGGCCGCGGCCGTCGCGAGCGGCAGCGCGAGCGGGTCGGCCATCCCGACGTCCTCGGACGCCAGGATCACGAGCCGGCGCGCGATGAACCGCGCGTCCTCACCGGCTTCGAGCATCCGCGCGAGCCAGTACAGGCCGGAGTCGGGGTCCGAGCCCCGGATGCTCTTGATGAACGCCGACACGACGTCGTAGTGCTCGTCGTCGCCGTAGCGCAGCGCCCGCATCGCGAGCGCCGCTTCCGCGAACTCGAGCGTGATCGACGGCCGGCCGGCCTCGGCGGTCAGCGCGGCCGCGACCTCGAGGCTCGTCAGTGCGTGGCGGGCGTCACCCTCGGACCGGTCCGCGATGTGCTCGAGCGCGTCCTCCTCGATCGTCAGGCCGTCCCCGCCGAGGCCGCGGGTCGGGTCCGCCAGGGCGCGCTCCATCAGGCTCCGCAGGTCTTCGGGCTCCAGCGGCTCGAGCCGGAACAGCGTCGACCGGCTGAGCAGCGCCGAGGTGAGCGAGAAGTACGGGTTCTCCGTCGTCGCGCCGACGAGCACGAGCAGGCCGTCCTCGACGTGCGGGAGGAGCGCGTCCTGCTGGGTCTTGTTGAACCGGTGCACCTCGTCGAGGAACAGGATCGTCCCCTGGCCCCGCTCGCCCAGCCGGTTCCGCGCCCGCTCCACGACCTCGCGCACGTCCTTGACGCCGGCGTTGACCGCGCTCATCGGCTCGAAGGCCTTGTCCGTCGCGCCCGCGATGAGCCGGGCGATCGTGGTCTTGCCGGTGCCGGGCGGACCCCAGAGGATCACCGAGGACAGCCGGTCGCCCTCGATCAACGCCCGGAGGGGCCGGCCCGGGGCGAGCAGGTCGCGCTGGCCCACCACCTCGTCGAGGGTCTGGGGCCGCAACCGGGCGGCCAAGGGCGCCCGGGTCTGGAGTCGCTCCTCGGCTGCCGCCGCGAACAGGTCAGCCGCCATGACCCGACCCTACGCCCCCACCCCGATTCAGACGGGAGTGAGCTTCACCGGGAGGTGGCGGATGCTGGTGTGCTTGTTGCTGCGACCCCACTCGACCGGGCCTGCAAGCGCGAAGTCCGAGAAGCGGTCCACCAGCTCCTCGAGCATGACCCGCACCTCGGTGCGCGCCAGCGCCGCGCCGAGGCAGTGGTGCAGACCACCGCCGAACGCGACGTGCGGGTTCGGGTCGCGGGCCACGTCGAATCGGAACGGGTCGTCGAACGCGGCATCGTCTCGGTTCGCCGACGGGTACCAGTGGGTCGTCTTCTCTCCCGCCGCGATGCGCTGACCGCCCAGCTCGACGTCACGGGTCGCGGTGCGCCGGTTGTACGCGGTGGCGCTCGTCCAACGCAGGATCTCCTCCACCGCGGACGGCACGAGCGACCGGTCCGCGCGGAACGCCCGCATCTGGTCCGGGTTCTCGATCAGCGCCAGCAGGCCGCCGGCGATCGAGTTGCGCGTCGTCTCGCTGCCGGCCACGAACAGCAAGCTGAAGAACGCGGACAGCTCGGGCGCCGACAGCGCTTCGACGCTCCCGTCCTCGCCTGCGAGCGTCGCGTGCACCACCTCCGAGAGCATGTCGTCGGCCGGGCACCGGCGCTTCTCGTCGATCAGGTCCCCGCCGTAGGCGACCATCCCCAGCGCCGCGGCCGCGAGCTCGTCGGTCGTGCCCTCGAGGTCCCGGTCCCGATAGTCGAGGATCGTCGACGTCCAGGAGAACAGCTGGTGCGAGTCGGCCTCGGGGACGCCGAGGATCTGGGCGATCGTCTGGAGCGGGAGCTCGGCCGCGACGTCCACCAGGAAGTCGCAGGTCCCTCGGGCCGCGACCACGTCGAGGATCTGCGCGGTCCGCGCGCGCAGGAAGGGCACCAGGCGCTCGACCGGCTTGGGCGTGAAGTCGCGGCTGACGAGCCCGCGGATGCGCGTGTGCGTGGGCGGATCACACATGTTCAGCATCACGCCGGGACCGACCCCGGCCGCGAGGTCTTCGAGGATCGTCCCGCCCGCGCCGTCGCGCCCCGGTCCGGTCTCGGAAGAGAACGTCGCCGGGTCCCGCACCACGCGCAGGAGATCGGCGTGCCCGGTGATGGCCCAGAACCCCTCGCCGCCCGGCGTGTGCCCGGTCGGCTCCTGCCACCACACCGGCGCCTCGCGGCGCAGGGTCGTGAACACCTCGTGCGGGAAGCCGTCGGCGAAGCGATCCAGGTCGGTCAGGTCGATCGCGTCGAGGTCCATCGTCCGCTCAGCTCGGGTCAGTGCTTCGGCGCGGGCCTCGGCTTCACCGTCAGCCCGAGCTCGGCGAGCTGCGCCGGGTCCAGCGGGCTCGGCGCGCCGGTCAGCGGGTCGGCGCCCTTCTGGGTCTTGGGGAACGCGATCACCTCGCGGATGTTCTCCTCGCCGGCCAGCAGCGCGGTGAGCCGGTCCACGCCGAACGCGAAGCCGGCGTGGGGCGGCGCGCCGTACTTGAACGCGTCGAGCAGGAACCCGAAGCGCGCCTGGGCCTCCTCAGGCTCGATGCCGAGGAACGAGAAGATCTTCTGCTGCACGGCCGGCGAGTGGATTCGCACGCTGCCCGACCCGAGCTCCCAGCCGTTGAGCACGAGGTCGTAGGCCTGCGAGCGCACCGCGAGCAGATCCTCGCCCGACGACGAGTCGAGCAGATCGAGGTCTTCGGGGTGCGGCATCGTGAACGGGTGGTGCGCCGGGATCGGCCGGCCGTCCGCGTCGAGGGCCTCGAAGAGCGGGAAGTCCACGACCCAGAGGAGCTGCAGCCCGCCTTCGTTCACCGGCGGCCGACCGAGGTCGAGCCGCAGGATGCCGAGCACGTGGTTGGTCATGCGCCGCTCGCCCGCGACGATGAGCACGAGGTCGCCGGCCTCGGCGCCGAGCGTCGTGACGATCCCGCGCTGCTCGTCGTCGCTGAGGAACTTCAGGATCGGGGCGTCGAGCTCGCCGCCCTCCTTGACCCGCATCCAGACGAGCCCGGCCGCGCCGAGCAGCTTCGCCCGGTCCACCAGCTTGTCCACGGTCGAGCGGCTCACGTCGCCCATGGCGCGCACGCAGATCCCCTTGACCGCCTCGGCCTGGAACGCCCGGAACTCGGTCCCGGCGAACACCGCGCCGAGGTCGACGAGCTCCATGCCGAAGCGAATGTCGGGCTTGTCGGTCCCGAACCGGTCCATCGCCTCGAGCCAGGTCATGCGCGGGACGGCGCCCGGCCGCTCACCGGTCGCCGCCTCGATCGCCGCACCGACCGCTTCGGTGACGACGGCCATGACGTCTTCCTGGTCCGCGAACGACATCTCCGCGTCGTACTGCATGAACTCGAACTGGCGGTCGGCGCGCAGGTCCTCGTCTCGGAGGCAGCGTGCGATCTGGAAGTACTTGTCGAGCCCGCCGACCATCAGCAGCTGCTTGAACAGCTGAGGGCTCTGGGGCAGCGCGTAGAACGCGCCGGGCTGCAACCGCGACGGGACGACGAAGTCGCGCGCGCCCTCCGGGGTCGACGCGATGAGCATCGGCGTCTCGACCTCGACGAACCCCTGCTCCGCCATCGACGTGCGGAGCGCCGCGTTCACGGTGGCCCGGAGCCGGAGGTTGCGCTGCATCTGGGGCCGGCGCAGGTCGAGGTAGCGGTAGCGGAGCCGCAGCGTCTCGTCGACGTCGTCGGCCCGCTCGGCGAGCGGGAACGGCGGCGACTCCGCCTCGTTGAGCACCTCGAGCGTCGCCGCGCTGACCTCGACCGCACCCGTGGGGAGCTCGGCGTTGACCGTGCCCTCGGGACGGGCGCGCACGTCGCCTTCGATGCGCAGCACCCACTCCCGCCCGAGCCGGTGCGCCGCGTCGCCGACGATGGACGGGTCGGCCACGATCTGGACCAGCCCGGAGGCGTCCCGGAGGTCGAGGAACACGACCCCACCGTGGTCGCGCCGGGACGCGACCCAGCCGCAGAGCGCGACCGTCTTCCCCACGTCCTCGGCCCGCAGCGTGCCCACCATCTGCGTGCGCATCATCGGCCCGACCCCGATCCGAGCGTGCGCCGATCGTTCAGCCACGAAGCGAGACCCTTTTCCGGCACCTCTACCTGCTCTCCCGATTCGAGATCCTTGACCGCGACCGCGTCGCGGGCGGCTTCGTCCCGACCGAGCATCACGCCGAAGCGCGCGCCCGAGCGGTCGGCCATCTTCCACTGCGCGGGAACGGAACGGCCGCCGTACGCGCGGTCCGCGCCGAGCCCTTCCTCCCGCAGGTCGCTCACGAGGAGCGTGGCCCGGATGCTGCCCGCGTCCCCGAGACCGTTGATGACGAACGCGTCGAGGCCGCGGATGGTCGGCGCCACCTCCGCCGCATCGAGCGCGAGCACGAGGCGTTCGATCCCGGCGCCGAAGCCGATGCCCGGAGTCGGTGGCCCACCCATCTCCTCGGCCAGACCGTCGTAGCGCCCGCCCCCGCCGAGCGCGTTCTGCGCGGCGTCGAGCGCGTCGCTCTGGAACTCGAACGTGGTGCGCGTGTAGTAGTCGAACCCGCGCACGAGCCGGGGCGCGAGCTCGTACGCGATCCCGAGCGCCTGCAGACCCTCCTGGACCTGCTCGAAGTGCTCGCGCGCGGCGTCGGAGAGGTACTCGGGGAGCTGGGCGCGCGCTCCACGACCTCTTGCCAGTCCGGGACCTTCGTGTCCAGGACCCGCATCGGGTTGGCTTCGACCCGCTCGAGGAACTCCGGGCCGAGCGCGGCCGCGTGACCGAGGAGGTACTCGCGCAGCGCGTCGAGGTACGCCGGGCGGCTCTGGGCGTCACCCATCGAGTTGAGCGCGAGCGTGACCCCGGTCAGGCCGAGGTCGCGGTAGAACCCGTCGAGCAGCGCGATCACCTCGACGTCGAGCGCGGGGTCGTCGACGCCGAGCGCCTCCACCCCGAGCTGCCAGTGCTGGCGGTACCGGCCCTTCTGGGCCCGCTCGTAGCGGAAGTTCGGCGCCACGTACCAGACCTTCCACGGCGGGGTCGGCCGGTGCTGGACGTAGGCCCGCACCACCGAGGCCGTGCCTTCGGGACGCAGCGCGAGCGTGCGGCCGCCCTTGTCCTCGAACTCGTACATCTCCTTGCTGACGACGTCCGTGTGCTCCCCCACCCGCTGGAACACCTCGATGTGCTCGAACACCGGGGAGACGATCAGCCCGTAGCCGAACCGGGCCGCCCGGTCCGCGAAGCGCCCGACGAGGCCCGCCCAGGTCGCCGACTCCGGCGGCAGGACGTCGTGCACCCCCTTGGGGGCGCGAAACGCTTCAGCGGGCACTCGGGGCATCCGGTCGATGCTACCGGCCACCCTGCTCCGGACCGGGCCCTTAGAGGCCCGCCGGGACGCTGATCTCCCGCCAGACCGCGACGCCCCAGGCCGAGGCGACGGGATCGAGGAACTTCGGCGGTGAGAGGTACTTCAGCCGCTGGTCGTACACGTAGCTCTTCGCGTAGCCGGTGACGACGCTGCCGCTGCTGTTCGTGCCGACGGGCCCCCGGAAGCGCTGCGCGATCGCCCCGGTGACCGACAACGTGCCGAGTGTGTTGCCGCGCTGCCAGTACGGCACGGTGAAGCTGTGGTTCACCGCGAGGATCGCGGCGTTGATCGTCGGGTTGCTCTGCGCACCGGTCAGGTTCTTCGAGCAGACGGTCTGCACGTACTTGCCCGCCGAGTTCTGGACGGTGTCGGTTCGGTCCCACGTCGGTGGAGTCGTGCACGACTTCGCGGTCGACTGCGCGGCGTAGGTCAACGTCTGGATCTGCACCGGGTGGCGCACCTGGACGAAGTTGTTGGCCACCAGCCCGAGTAGCGACGTCCCGGTGGTGCCGCCGTTGTAGGTCAAGTTCCCGGTGATGTTGATGTTGTTCGCTGTCGCGATCGTGAGCTGCCCCTTGAGCTGGCCCTGCACGAACACGTCACCGTCACGGCACGCGTACTGGGTCGCATCGTTCGCGATGATCAGCGAGGGGATGGGGTACGCGGGGTTGCTGTACGGGCAGCCGTTCGTGTAGTTCGGGTCCGTCGTCGTCGACGGCACGCCCTGCACGTAGATCACCCCGTTCGTGGGGAGCGCGCCGGTGCCGTTCGCGATGCACGCACCGTTCACGGCCTTCGAGAACGGGCTCGACACCGTCATCGTGCCCGTCGAGTTGAGCGTGATGCTCGTCGGCCCGGTGAAGATGCAGCCGCCCTTCCCGGAGGCCGTCTCGGCCTTGATCGACGAATTGCTCGGTGGCATGGCCAGGTTCGATTGGTACTTGGGATCACCCGGTGTCGCGAAGACCGGGTTGTTCCCGGAGCACGAGCTGTTGGTGCGGTACCGCGGTTGGGCCGGCGTGTTCCAGGCGGTCGAGGTGTTGCCGTTGAAGTGGGGCGCACCGCAGACCAGGAACGAGTCGTTGCTGTGCAACGGGCCGTTCACGGTGTCCGCGGTGATGAAGTTGATCTCGGTGCACCCGGTGCCGCGCGTCGGCGTCGAGTAGGAGTAGGTCGTGCAGTTCGCGGTCGCCTGCGCCGGCGTGTACGTGGTGTCGCCGGTGAAGAGCGGTCCCGTGTAGAGCGCGGGATCGAGCGTCTCGAAGTCCGTGTAGTAGAGGTAGTCGATGAAGGTTCGCCGTCGCAGCGTCGCCTGCACGGTGCGCTTCGTGGTGCCGACCTCACCGGTCGAGGTGATCAGGATCGTCCCGTCGACCGCGATCTTCGAGGTGTCCGTCGAGTACCGGAACGACGAGGTCGTGTTCCCACCCGGCACCGGCACGTACTGCGTGAAGGCCTTGTTGCCGTCGGGCGGAGCGTTCGTCGCGCTGAACTGGAAGTAGTTCGAGTTCGCGTTGAGCCGGAACACGAAGTCGTCGATGCCTGCCTCCGCCGCGGAGAGCGAGGCGTTCCAGTTCTCGTCGCGCCGGGAGAGCGTCTGGGAGCCGACGCCGTACTCGACCGCCGCCGCGGACAGCGCCAGCAGCGCGGTCAACGCGATCAGCACCGTGATCAGCGCGAAGCCGTGCTCACCGCGCGAGCGCCGCTCGATGGGAGAGAAGGTGCCGTTCATCCGCCGAGGGTCTGCTGGTAGTCGACGTTGGGAAGGCGCACGGTGTTCATCAGCGTCGTGCTCGAGATCGGGAACGTGGTCGACTGCCGGATCGAGAGCGTGATCTCGACGGAGTCCACGGCCAGCAGGTTCGCGGCCGACAGTGGAGCCGGCAGCAGCTCGTTGCCGTTGGAGTCGAAGTAGCGGAAGATGGCCTCCGACGTCGGGTTGGCGACGTAGCGGCCCACGAACCGGTTCGTCGGCACGCCGTTGTACGTGTACGCGGGAGCCACCGACGTCGCGTCGGGCTTGGTGACCTGCTCGATCAGCTGGGCGTTCGCATCGACGTAGATCCGCACCTTGCGGGGGCCGTTGTCGACCACGGAGCCACTCGAGCCGTTGTTGTTCAGGTTGGCGTAGAAGATCACCTCGCGCGCGTTGGCGAGCGTGAACGGCGACGTGCCCGCCTGGAGCCGGGTGGCGGTCCGCACGTCCTTCGTCGTGACCGCCATCAGGGTGCGCGCCTCGTCGAGGTTCGCGAGCCGCTTCTCCGTGCCACCGATCGCCCGGGTCGCCGAGTCGATCCCGTCGTAGACCATGACGAGGACGATGCCGAGGAGGAACACGACGACGATCACCTCGAACAACGTCTGGCCGCGTTCGTCCCGGGCGCGGCGGGATCGCCTCGGACGCGACGCACCGGGCCGGCGGCGGCCGATCACAGTGAGTCCACCTGGACGACGGTGTTCCCCGAGACGCGGGGGTCGAGGGGGACCGTGGGCCAGCTCCCGCTGTACGCGGTCCCACCGGAGACCGAGAACGTCCAGGTGCCGTACGGCAGCGCGACCAGCGAGGTCGCCGGGCCGCTGAACGTGCCGATCGTGTACTGCAGGCCGCTCGGGCAGCCGTTGTCCGCGAGGTGGGTGGCGATGATGCTGTGCGTCCCGCTCGATGCGTGCGTGTCGCCGTAGTGCAGCTCGACGGTCGGCATGTTCACCGATCCGGTCGTCGCGCCACCGGGGGCGGTGTCGAACCCCGGGTCGCGGCTCGCCCCCGGCCAGAACGCGAGGCCGTTGCCGTCCTTGCCCTCAGGGTCCGCGTCGGCGCAGCTCCCGGCCCAGGCTTCGTAGCCGTCCGCGTACGGGTACAGGTTCCCGACCGTCCGGATCGCCCCGGTCCCGGGGAACTCCTTCGACCCGGTGGGCACCAACGCGCTGTTGCCCGACCTCGACCGAGAGGTTCGACGGGAACGAGCCGCCGCCCGTCGAGCCCATCGTCAGGGTCAGCGCCGCGGCCCGGTCGTAGTCGAACGCGACCGAGCTGATCGCGCCCGAGGTGACCCCGGTGACCTGCGACGGGCTGGGGCTGCCCTGGCGGTCGACGTAGCCGACGGCGCCGAGGGTCACCGTGTAGCTCGCCGGCGGCACGAACGCGAAGAACGCGCAGCCGTCCGAGGTCGTCGTCAGGTTGCGGTTGAACCCGCTCGCGGTCACGGTGACCGGCACGCCCCCGAGCGGCGTCGCGTCGCTGCCGAGCACCTTGACCGCGATGTGGCCGTTGTTCGGGTCGTACGAGCCCACCGGCGGGCTGAGGATCGTCGACGACTCGGCCGGTGTCACGCCGCGCATGTCGGCCCAGAAGACGCTGACCGTCACGCGCAGGACCTGCGGGGTCCCGCTCGCCGAGTCGCACGGGCCGGTCGTCGAGGCGTTGGCCACCCACTCCGACTCCCGCCGCACCGTGTACGGCACGCCGTCGACGGCCTGGGTGCGGTCGACCTGCCCGAGCGGGAGCGAAGTGAAGCTCGCGGACCGGATGTCGTCCATCTCCTGGCTCGCGAGGTTGGCCGCGACGCTGCGGTTCCGGTTGTTGCGGGCGAGGTTCAGGCCACCCTCGATGGTGAGCGCGAGGCCGCCGGCCAGGATGGCGAAGACGCTGACGGCCACCACGAGCTCGATCATCGTGAGGCCGCGCTCGTCCCCTCCGGCTCGTTGGCCAGCTCCGCTTCCGGCTCGTCTGCGTACGGTCATTTCGGGACGTATCTCCTCGCTGCCGCCGTGTATCGGCAGCCGAGGACCCCCGCCTTGAGCGTGACGCGCGAACTGAAACGAGTTAGTTGTTGGCGTGACCGGGGAGCACCCGGGAGACCTCGTAGATCGAGTCGACGCGCTTGATCGCGGTGATGATCGACTCGAGGTGGCCGGGGTCGGCGAGCTCGAAGTCGAACCGGAACCGGGCGACGCGATCGGTCGAGGTCTGGCTCGTGCAGGCGAGGATGTTCACGTGGTGGTCGGCCAGGGTGTTGGCGACGTCACGCAGCAGGCGGGAGCGGTCGAGCGCCTCGACCTCGAGCGACACCACGTAGGTCGCCGGTGAGTCGTGGTCCCACTCGACCTCGATCAGCCGCTCGGACTGGGTGGCGAGACCCCCGGCGTTCGCGCAGTCGGACCGGTGGACCGACACGCCGCGGCCGCGGGTCACGAACCCGATGATCTCGTCGCCCGGCACCGGGGTGCAGCAGCGCGAGAGCCGGACGAGCACGTCGTCGAGCCCTTCCACGTGCACGCCCGCGGAGCGCCGGCGCGCGTTGCTGCGTGCCGGGCGGCGGGCGGTGATCGGGATCTGCTCCTCGCCCCCGGCCATGTCGCGACGCAGCCGCTGGGCCACCGCCTTGCCGGACACGTGACCTTCGCCGATCGCCGCCTGGAGCGCCTCGACGTCCGAGTAGTGCAGCGTCTCGGCGATCTCGCGCAGGCGCTTCGACGCGGTCTGGATCGGCAGGCCCTCCTTGCGCAGGGCCTTGACCAGCTCCTCGCGGCCGGTGTCGATCGCGTCGACCCGGCGCTCGCGTGAGAACCAGTGGCGGATCTTGGTCCGGGCCCGGGGCGTCTGCGCGAACTGCAGCCAGTCGCGGCTCGGCCCCGCACCCTCCACCTTGCTGGTGAAGATCTCGACCGTGTCCCCCGAGGCGAGCGTCGAGTCGAGCGGGACCAGCCGGCCGTTGACCCGCGCCCCGATGCAGCGGTGCCCGACCTCGGTGTGGATCGCGTAGGCGAAGTCCACCGGGTTCGCGCCCGTCGGCATGGTGACGACCCGGCCCTTCGGGGTGAAGACGAAGACCTCGTCCTGCTCGAGGTCGATCTTCAGGGACTGCATGAACTCGGCCGGGTCCTCGGTCTCCTGCTGCCAGTCGACCAGCCGCTGGAGCCACACGAGGTCGTCGGCCTTGTTCGTGCTCGGCTCGTCGCGCTCCTTGTAGCCCCAGTGCGCGGCGATCCCGTACTCGGCGCGCCGGTGCATCTCCGTGGTGCGGATCTGCACTTCGACCAGGCGACCGCCGGGACCGATGACGGTCGTGTGCAGCGCCTGGTACAGGTTGAACTTGGGCATCGCGATGTAGTCCTTGAACCGGCCCTGCACCGGTCGCCACCACGCGTGGATCGAGCCCAGCGCGGCGTAGCAGTCCTTCACCGTCTCGACGACGACGCGAATGCCGACGAGGTCCTGGACCTCGTCGAACTCCTTGTTCTTCACGACCATCTTCTCGTAGATGGACCAGTAGTGCTTCGGCCGGCCGCGCACGTCCGCTTCGATCTTCAGCTCGACCAGCCGGTCGTGCAGCTCGAGCAGGAGGCCGTCGAGGTACTCCTGGCGCTCCGGCGTCTGCGTGTAGACGAGCTGCTCGATCTCCGCGTACCGCTTCGGGTGCACGACGGCGAAGGCGAGGTCCTCGAGCTGCCACTTCACGTCGCCGATGCCGAGCCGGTGCGCGAGGGGCGCGTAGATGTCGAGCGTCTCCTGGGCGATCCGCAGCTGCTTGGCCTCGGGCAGGGACGCGATCGTGCGCATGTTGTGGAGCCGGTCCGCGAGCTTGATCAGCAGGACCCGGATGTCCTTGGCCATCGCCACGAGCATCTTGCGCAGCGTCGCGGCCTGCTGGGCCTCCTTGGAGTTGAACTGGAGCCGGTCCAGCTTCGTGACCCCGTCGACGATCGCGGCGACGTCCGGACCGAAGTCCCGCTCGATGTCGTCGTGGGTCGTGGCCGTGTCCTCGACCGCGTCGTGGAGCAGGGCGGCGGCGATCGTCACGTCGTCCAGGCCCAGGTCGGCGAGGATCATCGCCACGCCGACGGGGTGCGAGATGTAGGGCTCACCCGAGCGGCGGACCTGCTCCGAGTGGGCCCGCCAGGCGACCCGGTAGGCCCGCTCGATGAGATCCGTGTCCGCCTTGCGATGGCGCTCGAGGTACGCGTCGATCAGCGGGGCGACCGCCACGTCGACGTAGTGGCGCCGCCACGGGAGCACGGAACGCCGATCGACGGCCCGGGTCTCGGTGCGGGGGGGCTCGGTGATGGCCATGGGTACGCCCCATTGTCGCGCAGGAACCCCGGGCCACCCGACTCACTACTTGCGCTTGCGACCCCGCTGCTGGCGCGGACGGGGGGTGATCACCGGCGCCGGACCGCCCGGCCGGCCGGTCGGGGCCGAGGTCGCGACGGGTGCGGTGCCCGCGCCGGCCTTGGCCGCGGCGGCGACCGCTTCCGGCTCGCCCTGGTACTCGGGGGCCGCGGCGCGCTGCGCGCGGGTCTCGACCCGGGCGGCGACGGCGCGGTGCTTGGGCTCGCGCTCCTTGAGCCAGGCGAGGATCGGCGTGGCCACGAAGATCGAGGAGTACGCACCGGTGAGCAGGCCGACGAACAGCGCGAGACCGAAGTCGCGCAGCGCGAGCGCGCCGTAGATCCACACGCCGACGACGAGCAGCGACGCGACCGGGAGCAGCGCGACGAACGACGTGTTCAGCGAGCGCATCAGCACCTGGTTGAGCGAGGTGTTCGCCATGTCGGTGTACGACAGGTTGTTGGTCGTGCCGACCAGGCGCTCGTTCTCCCGGATCTTGTCGAACACGACGACGGTGTCGTACAGGGAGAACCCGAGGATCGTTAAGAACGCGATGACCGTGGCGGGTGTGACCTCGAAGCCCGTGATGGCGTACACACCGATGGTGATCAAGATGTCGTGGATCACCGCGATGATCGCGGCGGTCGCCATCTTGATGGTGAACCGCAGCGACAGGTAGAGCGCGATCACGAAGAAGAAGATGATGAGCGCGCGCAGCGCCTTGCTGCTGACGGTGGCACCCCACGTCGGGCCGACGCTGCTGACGCTCACCGAGTTCCGGCTGATCCCGCCGTACTGGGCCAACGCTTCGGTGATCTTGTCCGTCTTGGCCTGGGAGAGGTCCTGGCCCTGGGCGCGCACGCCCTTGGACCCGACGATCACGATCTTCGGGTCCTTGACCCCGAGGCCCTCCAACGTGGAGCGCAGCGTCGCGGTGGACGGGGACTGGTGCGTGCGTGAGCTCCCACACCGTCCCGCCGGTGAAGTCGATGCCGAGGTTCAGCCCGTTGACGAGGAACCCGGCGAGCCCGGCGAGGAGCACGACGCCCGAGAGCAGCGCCCAGCGCCACTTGCGGTGCAGGAAGTCGAAGTGGGTTCGCTCGTGGTAGAGGTCCTTGAGGGTGTGGTGCTTGCCGTCGGGGCGCATCAGGTCGTCACCCCCACCGCGTCGAGGCCGGCCGCGATCCCGACCTTCTTCGCACGCACGAGCTCACCGCGCTGCGCGAGGAAGTACACGAGCGGGTGCATGAAGAAGTAGGAGATCAAGCAGGTCGAGGATGACCGAGATGCCGAGGAAGAACGCGAACCCGCGGACGGACCCGATCGCCAGCGCGTAGAGCACGACGGCGCCGATCAGCGACACGAAGTCGGCGGCCAGGATGGTGCGGAACGACTTCTCGAACCCGCGGTCCACGGACGAGCGCACCGTGCGGCCGGTGCGGACCTCGTCCTTCAATTTCTCGAAGTAGACGACGTACGAGTCCACGGTGACACCCACCGAGACGATGAGGCCGGTCACTCCCGCAAGGGTCAGGGTCAGGCCGATCGCCGCTCCGAGGTACGAGATGATCGAGTAGATCGCCATCGCCGCGAGCGCGAGGCCGCTGATCACGACGAGCCCGAGCAGCCGGTAGAAGAGGAGCATGTAGAGCGCGACGAGCGCGAGCCCGATGAGCCCCGCGGCGATGCCCGCGTGGAGCTGGTCGGTGCCCAGAGTCGGCGACACGCTCTCGGCCGTCAGCTGCTTGAGCTGCACCGGCAGCGCGCCGTACTGCAGGACGGTCGCGAGGTCCTTGGCGTCACCCTCGCTGAAGTTCCCCGAGATCTGGACGTCGCCGCTGAAGTTGTCGGTCTGGAACGCGGGTGCCGACTGGACGACTCCGTCGAGCACGATCGCGACCGCGTTCTGGGGCGCGGTCTTCGGGAAGGAGGTCTTCGCCAGCTGGTTGAACAGCGTCTCGCCGCTGCTCTTCAGCGACAGGTCGACGGTCCAGCCCTGGCCCCCGCTGTCGAACTGGGCCTTCGCACCGCTGACGTCCTTGCCGACGAGCGCGGCCGGGCCGAGCTGGTACCGCACCGCGTTCTTCCCGGTCGCGCGCCCGGGCAGGATGACGGTCGCGTTGGCGGTGTCCTGCTCGGGCGTCGAGGTCTTCGGGTTCGCCGGGTTGGTGGTCGTGGTGGTCGCCGCGGTGCTCGAGGAGGTCGCGCCGGCCACCGCCGTCGTCTTCGACGTGGCCTTCTTCGTGGTGGTCGTCGTCGAGGTGTCGGGCGGAAGGATCGCCAGCACCGGACGGAAGCGCAGCTCCGCGGTCTTGCCGACGAGGCGACGCGCCTTGGCGGTGTCCTTCACGCCGGGCAGGTCGATGATGATCTGTCGCCGTCGCGGCTTCATCTCGGTCTCGGCGACGCCGAGCCCGTTCGACCCGGTTCCGGATGATGTCGACGGCCTTGTTGAGGACCGCGGCTCGGACGCTCCTTGCCGATCGGCACGAGGACGACCTCGATGCCGCCCTGCAGGTCGAGGCCGAGGACGGGGCCGGTCGTCCGCGAGCAGGTGAGCGACGAACGTGCCGACGATCAGCACGACCGTGATCGTCAGGTACCAGAAGCTGCGACGCATCAGCCGTCGTCAGTCCTCCGGCGTCGCCCGGCCCGATGGGATCGGCGGGATCGTCCTCGGACCGAGGTCGATCGTCATCGACGGGACCGTCGGCGGCGCGACGTCGTCGCGGCGCCGGGCGTCACCGCCTCGCGCGCCACCGTCATCACCACACCCGGGCGCCATCTCGACCCGGAGTCGGTGTCCTCATGATCCAGGATCATGCCGTAGATACCACCCACGGTGATGATCTCGTCACCGACCTCGACGGCCTGGATCAGCGCCCGCCGGGTCGCCATCTGCCGGCGCTGCGGTCGCACGATCAAGATGAAGAAGGCGACGGCGAGCAGCGCGAGGTAGACGATGAAGACAGGCATGACCGGGTCGGGCAGGTTAGCGGACCGTCCCCTGTTCCCACGGGCATCCCGGCGGCTCGAGCTCTGGGTGTCGATGTCCACCGTCGCCTCGAACACCCGAGCCGGTCACTCGACGAGGATGACGATGCCCGGGCGGCGGCGGGGCAGGCCGAGGTGGGCGTAGGCCGCCGGCGTGGCGACCCGGCCCCGGGGCGTCCGCAGGAGCAGGCCCTGCTTCAGCAGGAACGGCTCGTACACCTCCTCCACCGTGTCCGGTTCCTCCCTCACCGCGACCGCGAGGGTGCCGAGCCCGACCGCCTGGCCGGCGAAGGTGACGCACAGCGCGGTGAGCACGGCCCGGTCGGTGCGGTCGAGACCCCGTTCGTCGACCTCGAACACGTCGAGCGCGCGGCGCGCGATCGTCGCCGTCGATCGCGGCCGTCGGCCCGCACCTCGGCGTAGTCGCGGACCCGCTTCAGCAACCGGTTGGCGATGCGCGGCGTGCCCCGGGCCCGGCCGCTGATCTCCCGCGCGCCCTGCGGCGTCGATCGGCACGCCGAGGATCCGCGCCGCCCGGTTCGACGATCGTGGCTCGAGGTCGGCGGGCTCGTAGTAGTCGAGGCGGGCGACGAAGCCGAAGCGGTCGCGCAGCGGTCCGTGATCAGCCCGGTCCGCGTCGTGGCGCCGACGAGCGTGAACCGCGGCAGGTCGAGCCGGATCGAGCGGGCCGACGGACCGCGCCCGATCACGATGTCGAGCTGGAAGTCCTCCATCGCGGGATAGAGGACCTCTTCGACCGCGCGCGGCAGCCGATGGATCTCGTCGACGAACAGCACGTCGCCGTCGTCGAGGTTGGTGAGGATCGCCGCGAGGTCACCGGCCCGTTCGAGCGCGGGACCGCTCGTGATCCGCAGGCGACACCTCCATCTCGGCCGCGACGATGCCCGCGAGCGCTGGTCTTGCCGGTGCCGGGCGGACCGGCGAACAGCAGGTGGTCGACCGCCTGCGCCGCGCTGGCGTCGCCGCGCCGAGCAGGATGTCGAGGTGCTCCTTGAGCCGCGGCTGACCGACGAACTCGTCGAGCCGGCGGGGCCGCAGCGTCGTCTCCTCCGCGGCCTCCACCGGATCCGCGCTCGCCCGCATCAGCTCGTCTCTCACGACATTCCCGCTCTCGGGACTTCGTCCCGGGGCGCTCGGCCCACGCTGCGCTGGTCCATCGGCTCGGCGTGTGGTGTTCCCGCCGCTCTTGTCCCGCGGTGACGTCAGCTCCGCGTCATGCCTTCACCGCCAGGCGCTTGAGGGCGGCGCGCAGGAGGTCGTCGATGGTACCGTCCGCGGGCAGGTCGTTCACCGCGGCGCGCATCTCGTCGGGGCCGTAGCCCAGCTCGGTCAGCGCGGCCCGCACCTCGGCGCGGGCGCTCGGCGCGGTGTCGCCGCCGGGCTCGACGAGGTCGAGGTCGGGGACGCCGAGGCGGTTCTTCAGCTCGATCATCAGCTTCTGGGCGGTGCGCTTGCCGACGCCGGGGACGAGGCACAGCGCGTCGAGGTCGTCGTCGACGACGCAGCGGCGCAGCGGCCGGGCGGGTGCACCGAGAGGATCGCGAGCCCGAGCTTCGGGCCGACGCCACTCGCGCCGATCAGCACCTCGAACGTGTCGCGCTCGTCGCGGGTCGGGAAGCCGTAGAGCGTCATCGCGTCCTCGCGGACGTGGAGGTGCGTGAAGAGGAACGCGGGGCCCGCCGGGACGAGCGAAGGGATCGCGCCGAGCGGGACCAGGCACCGGTATCCGACCCCTCCGACCTCGACGAGCACCTCGCCCGTCGCGCTGCGCTCGATGACGGTGCCGCGCACGGAGCCGATCATCGGGTGCCCGAGTCCTTCGCCAGCGCGGCCGCGACGGCCTGCCGTCGTATCCCGTGGCGGGCTCGCGCGTCGGCGTCACGGGTCGCGTGCGAGCTTGGCGCCCCAGAGGTGGCAGAGCGCGAGCGCGCAGCGCATCGGCCGCGTCCGGCGAGCCGGGCGGCCCGGGGAGGTTGAGCAGCCGGACCACCATCGCCTGGACCGCGTCCTTCTCGGCGTTCCCGTACCCCGCCACCGCGAGCTTCACCTCGTTCGGGCTGTACTGCGCGACCGGGATGCCGGCGCGCGCCGCGGTCGCGAGCGCGAGCCCGCTCGCCTGTCCGACGGACATCGCGGTCCGGACGTTGACCTGGAACAGGACGCGCTCGACGGCCACCGCCGACGGCGCCAGCTCGTCGATCAGCGCTTCGAGCTCGCTCTGCAGCCGGCCGAGCCGCTCGGGCAGCGGCAGCTCGGCCGCCGGTGCGGATGACCCCGAACGAGACCGCGCGGCACTCCGACCCGCGACCGGTCGCCGTTCGACCCGAGACCGCGCCGTAACCGCAGCGCGAGACACCCGGGTCGATCCCGAGCACCGGCCCCGTCGGATCGAACACGGGTTCGATGCTAGAGCTCCCGGGCGGGCACGGACGCGGACCCCGGTCAGTGCCGGCGGCGGCGCAGGAGGCCGCGCACCAGGAGGGCGGCCAGGACGATCCCGACCAGCGGGGCCAGGCGGCGCAGGATCGGCGTCCCGCCCATCTCGAGCAGGTCCACCGGCTCGGCCTCGGCCGAATCGATGCGGCGCACCGCGGCACCGTTGCCCGAGGGCTCGGCCGCGGGCTCCGCGCCCGCGGCCACCGCTTCGGCGACGATCTCGTCGGACGTCTCCGCGGTCGCCTCGGGTGCGGCCTCCTCGGCCGTCGTCCGGGGCGGTCAGGTCCACGACGTCCGGTCCGCAGCACGTCGCGCTCGAGGTTGTCGACGAACTGGGCGAGGAGCTTCGTGGACACGTCCGCCATCACCCCGCGACCGAACTGGGCCACCTTGCCGGTGATCGACAGGTCCGTGTCGACGTCGACCCGGGTGCCGGTACCGTCGGGCAGCAGGCGTCAGCTTGATCGTCGCCGACGCGTTGCCCTGGCCCCGGGTGTCGCGCCCCGAGCCGACGATGATCGCGGTGTGTGACGCGTCGTCGACCGACTCGAGCTTCGCGGTTCCCTTGTACTGCGCGGTGATCGGGCCGACCTTCACCTTCACGACGCCCCGGTACTCGTCGCCTTCGATCTCCTGGAGCTGCGCGCCCGGCAGGCACGGCGCGATGCGCTCGATGTCCAGCAGGATCCGCCATGCCTCGTCGACCGGGACGTCGACCCGGAACGTATCGTCGATCTGCATCTAGCTCTCCATCTCCCGGTCCAGCGCTGCCTCGATCGCCCGCAGGTCCTCGAGCGTGTCGACGTCCTGCGGATCCCCGGTGCCGTCGCACACCACTTCCACGACCGGGTGGGTCTGCATCAGCACCCGGGCACCCTCGTCACCGTTGAGCTTCCGCGCCGCGGGCCAGAGGCTGCCGAGCCAGGAGCACCGGGTTGGCGCGGACTCCCCCGTACGTGGCCACCGCGAGCGTCGCGCCGTCATCGTAGGCGGCCGCCAGCCGACGGTAGGCGTCGGCACCGACCCGCGGCTGGTCCGCGAGGCCGATGCACACCGCGCCGACCTGCGCCCACCCGTCGAGCGCATCGAGCGCCGCGCGCAGGCTCTGACCGATCCCGGAGCGCCAGCCGCGCGCCCGCACGACCGCGACCCCCTGCGGGACGACCCGGCCCACCTTCGCGCCCTGATAGCCGACGACGAGCAGGGCGGGCCGCAGCCCCGAGTCCATCGCCGCGTCCAGCGCCCAGCTCACGAGCGGGCGGCCCCGGAGCTCGAGCAGCGGCTTGGGCGTGTCGCCGGCACCCGCGACGCGCGACCCGCGACCCGCCGCGAGGACGGCGAACGCGGTTGCGGTCAAGCGCCCGCGGCCTCGAGCGCGCGGCGGGTCAGCACGCGCGCCAGCTGCTCGCGGTACTCGACCCCGGCATTGAGGTCGCCCGACGGGTCCGTGCCGTCGGCGGCACGCTGCGCGGCGTCGGCGATCGACGCGCCCGCCGCGAGCGCGGCTTCGACGCCGGTCGCGCGCAGTGGGGTCTGGCCCATGTTCACCAACGCGACCCGGGTCGCGCCGTCCACCCGCACCGCGAGGGAGCCGACGATCGCGTAGTCCTGGGCCCGCCGGTTGAACTTCTGGTACGAGAAGCCGTTCGGCCCCGTCTTCGGGACCCGGATCTCGGTGAGCAGCTCGTCGGGGGCCAGCGCGGTCTCGAGGAAGCCGGTGAAGAAGCTCTCCGCATCGATCTCGCGTCGACCGCCCGGTCCCTGCGCCACGAACGTCGCGTCGAGCGCGAGGAGTGCCGCGGGCAGGTCCGACGCCGGGTCGCCGTGCGCGACCGAGCCACCGATCGTGCCGCGGTGACGCACCTGGTTGTCGCCCACCTCGGCCGCCACCGCGCGCAACATCCCGCAGGATTCGCGCAGCAGCCGCGCTCGTCTCGAGGTCCCGGTGCCGCGTCAGCGCACCGATCGCGACCTGGTCGCCGTCGTCGCGCACGTAGGAGAGGTCCGTGAGCCGCCCGACGTCGACGAGCACCGTCGGCACCGCGAGCCGCAGCTTCATCAGCGGAAGCAGCGACATCCCGCCGGCGAGCAGCTTGGCCTCGTCGCCGTGCTCGGCGAGCAGCGCGACCGCGGCCTCGGCCGAGTCGGCGCGCTCGTAGTCGAACGCGGCGGGGATCACGCGCCGGTCGCTCCGCGGCCGCCAGCACCGAGCGCACGATGTTGTGGTAGCCGGTGCAGCGACAGAGGTTGCCCTCGAGCCCGAGCCGGACCTCGCGCTCGGTCGGGTGGGGGTTCTCCTCGAGCAGCGACACCGCGGCGAGGACCATGCCGGCGGTGCAGAAGCCGCATTGCAGCCCGTGCTGCTCGTGGAACGCCTGCTGGACCGGGTGCAGCACACCGTCGGTCGCCAGACCCTCGATCGTCGTGATCGACGCACCGTCGGCCTGGGCCGCGAGCATCGTGCAGGACTTCACCGACTCGCCGTCGACCAGCACCGTGCACGCACCACAGCTCGACGTGTCGCAGCCGACCTTGGTCCCCGTCAGCCCGGCGGACTCGCGCAGGTACTGCACGAGCAAGCGTCCGGGGCTCGACGTCATGGTCCTGGCCGGAGCCGTTGACGGTCATCCCAACCCGCATGGGCCGCATCTTGTCAGAGTCGCCACCGGTCGAGGCGAGTCGGCAGCCGCCGACGTCAGCCCGCGGACCGCGCGGCTAGACGGGGGGTGGTGCGACCTCGGGCAGCGTCTCGGTGAGCGGCTGGGGTCCGGCGAAGGACGGGTCGCCCGGAACGTCGGTCTCCCGGTTCTGGCGACGGGCCCGCTTCTCGGCCTGCTTCTCGAGACGGGCGCGTTCCTTCTGAGTTTTGAGAAAGGTGGTACGGCGCTTCTTCGCCATTGGTTCCCTTCAGATGCAACCGTCGATCGTCAGAATCCGGTCGACGGACGACCCGGGCACGAGGCCCGAGCCGCCCGTCAAGCGGGACGTCTCAGATGGCGCGGACGTTCTGGGCCTCTTCACCCTTGCGACCGGGCGCAACGTCGAACTCGACACGCTGACCCTCTTCGAGCGAACGGTAACCATCGCCCTGGATCGCGGAGAAGTGAACGAAGACGTCGTCGCCGCCCTCACGCGAGATGAAGCCGAAACCCTTGTCGGCGTTGAACCACTTGACGGTGCCGGTTGTCACGATGTGCTCCTTGTGAGTGTTGCTGTGTATCCGTGCCGTTCCTGGCGCGGTTGGTGGCGCGGCATACGTGGTACTGCGCGCAAATCTTGAAAGGAAGTTTGGTACGGGGGCCGGCTCCTGGGGGTGCGGCACGACTGATGGCGGTGCGTTTCCCGTCATCCAGCGGGCACGGGGGCAGGTCTCACGGGCTTTGGTGGCCCGAGCGGAGCGTTCGATCTTCGAGCGCTCCGTGATGTTCCGAATCAGCATAGCCCCCTGGGCCGGAGCAGGGGGAATGCGCTATCCGCTGACGTTCGGGCCCGCTCGTTCGGGGCGGATCCGGATCAGCACCCGGGCGTCGCGCGTCATCGCGGCGCGGTAGTCGTCCCAATCGGGATGCTCCCCCGACAACGACCGGTAGTAGTCGACGAGGGGTTCCATCGCGTCCGGCAGCGACAAGATCGACGCCGGGCCTTCGAGCTGCATCCACTCGCCGTAGAAGCTGTCGTTGACCACGCAGAGGCTCGCGTAGGGATCACGGCGCAGGTTCTTCACCTTCACCGCGGTCTCCCGGCTGCTGATCGCGATCAGACCCTCGGCATCGACGTTCGCCACGATCGGTGACAGCTGTGGTCGTCCGTCCGCTCGCGTCGTCGCGAGCACCGCGTGGTGGTTCGCCCGCAGGAACTCGAGCGCGGTGTCGACGTTCACCTGCAACGAGCTCACACACCCGCCACGATCTTCGCGAGCGCGCCGGGCTTGTCCCAGGTGACCCCGATCGAGGCGACCCGCTTGTGCCGCACGATCCCCTCGGCGTCGATCACGAACGTCGAGCGCTTCACCGCGATGGGGCCGAAGCCGCGCACGCCGTACGCGTCGATGACCGTCTTCTCGGTGTCCGCGAGGAGCGGGAACGGGAAGTCGCGCTTCTCGATCCACTTCGCGTGCGAGTCGACGTCCTGGGGCGAGATGCCCAGCAGGACCGCCTCGACTCCCTGGAACTCCTCGAAGCTGTCGCGGTACTGGCACATCTGCTTCGTGCATCCCGGGGTGAAGTCCCCCGGGTAGAACGCGAGGACCACCTTGCGGCCCCGGTACTCGGACAGCGAGTAGTCCCGGCGCTCGGTCCCCTGCACCCCCGGCAACGTGAAGTCCGGTGCCTGGTCTCCCACTTCCACCGACATGTCTGCTCCTCTAGGCGACGACGGCGGAGAGTACGTCGTCGGGGATGTCAAAGTTTGCGTAGACGTTCTGGACATCGTCGTGCTCCTCGAGCGCGTCGATCACCCGGAGCACCGACTTGGCGGCCGACGCGTCCGTCAGCGGGACCGTCTGGGACGGCAGCATCGTGAGATCGGTGCTCGTGAACGGGATGCCACCCTCCTCCAGCGCGCTGCGCACCACGTGCAGCTCGGTCGGGGGCGTCGTGATCTGCCAGGAGTCGCCCTGGTCCTCGATGTCCTCGGCGCCCGCCTCGAGCGCCGCCAGCATGAGGTCGTCCTCGGTGCCGGCGGACTTGTCGAGCATGATCACGCCCTTGCGCTCGAACTGCCAGCTCACCGCGCCGGGCTCGGCCAGCGAGCCACCGTTGCGGGAGAAGGCGTTCTTCACCTCGGAGCCGGTGCGGTTCCGGTTGTCGGTGAGCGTCTCGACGTACACCGCGACCCCGTGGGGCGCGTAGCCCTCGTAGTTGACCTGCTCGTAGGTGACGCCGTCGAGCTCGCCGATCCCCCGCTTGATCGCCCGTTCGATGTTGTCCTTGGGCATCGAGGCGTCCCGTGCCTTCTGCACCATGGTGCGCAACGTCGGGTTGCCCTCGATGTCACCGCCGCCCTGGCGCGCCGCGACCTCGATCTGGCGGGCCAACCGGGCGAAGACCTTGCCCCGGGCCGCGTCGGCCGCGCCCTTGGCGTGCTTGATCGAGTGCCACTTGGAATGACCGCTCATGACTTCGGCGCTTCGCTCATGCGCCCACCTCCTGGAGAAAACGTTGATGCAGCCGCAGATCGCCGGACAGCTCGGGATGGAACGTCGCCGCCCACACCCGGCCCTGACGCACGAGCACCGGGTTCCCGTCGTGGGTGGCGAGGATCTCGACTCCGGGACGGGTGGACTCGATCAGCGGCGCGCGGATGAACACACCCGGGAACGTACCCTCGATCCCCGCAACCCGCAGTGGCGCCTCGAAGGAGTCGAGCTGGGTGCCGTAGCCGTTGCGCAGCACCGTGGCGCCGAGCACGCCGAACAGCGGTGCTTCGGGCGCGCCGTGCTGGTCGCGCCGGTCGTCGGCCAGGACGATGAGCCCCGCGCAGGTCCCGAACACCGGGAGCCCGTCGGCGAGCGCGGCCCGCACCGGCTCGACCAGACCCGACGTGTGCAGCAGCTTCGTGATGGTCGTCGACTCGCCGCCCGGCAGGAACAGTGCGTCGAGGCCGCTCAGCTGCTCGGGGGTGCGCACCTCGACCGCGTCGACGCCCAGCGCGTCGAGCACCTCACGATGCTCGCGGAACGCTCCCTGCAGCGCGAGCACTCCCGTCTTCACTCCGAAGGTCTCCGGCGGCACCTGGGGGCCGGCTGATCATCGGCTACCAACCGCGGCCGGCGAGCTTGACGTCGAGGCTCTCGATGCTCTCGCCCTTCATGGCCGGGCCGAGGCCCCGGGACACCTTCGCGACGATCTCGGGATCGGCGTAGTGGGTGGTCGCCTCGACGATCGCCTTGGCCCGGGTCGCCGGCTCGTCGCTCTTGAAGATGCCCGAGCCCACGAACACCGCCTGCGCGCCGAGCTGCATCACGAGCGACGCGTCGGCAGGCGTCGCGATCCCGCCGGCACAGAACAGCGGCACGGGCAGCTCCCCGCGCTCCGCGATCTCCTGGACCAGCGCGGCCGGCGCCATGAGCTCCTTCGCCCAGGCGTACAGCTCTTCGTCCTCGGCGACCGTCAGCTTCTTGATGTCGCCCAGGATCGTGCGCAGGTGGCGGACGGCTTCGACGATGTTGCCGGTGCCCGCCTCGCCCTTCGAACGGATCATGCAGGCACCCTCGGAGATCCGCCGCAGCGCCTCCCCGAGGTTGGTCGCGCCGCAGACGAACGGCGCGGTGAACGCCCACTTGTCCACGTGGTGCGCCTCGTCGGCCGGGGTGAGCACCTCGGACTCGTCGATGTAGTCGACGCCGAGCGACTCGAGGACCTGCGCCTCGGCGAAGTGGCCGATCCGGCACTTGGCCATGACGGGGATCGTCACGGCGGCCTGGATGTCCTCGATCATCGCCGGGTCCGACATGCGGGCGACGCCGCCGTCGCGCCGGATGTCGGCGGGCACGCGCTCGAGGGCCATGACCGCGGTGGCGCCGGCGTCCTCGGCGATGCGGGCCTGCTCGGCGTTGACGACGTCCATGATGACGCCGCCGCGCAGCATCTCGGCGAGGCCGCGCTTGACGCGTGCGGTTCCGGTGGAGGTGGGATCAGACATGCCCGCAGTCTACCGGCCACCCCTGCGGCGCCCGGCAGGCAATACCGGCCCGTGGCGGTCGAATCCTCAGGGCGTGCCGGTGGACGCGCCGAGCGCGACCTTGGAGACATCGATCGGGTACGAGACGTCGGGGAGCTCGACCCACGTGCTCCCGGGCACCAGCTTGATCGGCGCCCCGGCGGCGTCGCGAAGCTGCATGGGCTTGGTCTTGTCGGGTCGCACCCACGTCCCGTCGGTCTCGGTGCCACCGCGCAGCACGATGGCGGTCCCCTGCCCGATCAGCTCCGCCTCGGCGCCGATCTGCCCCAGACCCCCCTGATAGGTCACCGGCAGGATCACGACGTTCTTCGGCGCGATCTGGGTGCCGGACCGGGCGACGAACGGTCGCCCGGCACTCGACCGCATCCACGTGCCGGACGCCGCGTCCCACGTGTACGTCACCGCGTACGCGCCCTTGAAGCCGATCGTGACGGCCGAGACGGCGGTGCCGGGCGACGCCTGGCCGACCTTGAGGTACGGGAACAGGGGTGGGGGCGGTGCCGGCGTGCCGCCGATCGCCCACAGCGCGTCGGGCTTGCCGAAGAGGTTGTGGGGTGCCGCGCGCGTGCGGTCCCGGAACATCGCCGTCCCGGCCTTGTTCTCGTCGACGAGCGTGACCGGCGCATCCTCGATCGCGTTCGAGCGCGTACTTCGCTCCGCCCGAGAACGCGAAGATCCCGCCGACCGGCCAGACGATGAGCGGGTCGGTCAGGCGCACCGACCGGATCGGGCCGACGACGTCGGCCGACTTCGACTGGAACATCGCGAGCAGCCGGGTGATCTGGCCCTCGACGACCTCGTCCCAGACGATGTCCGCGTCCTCGATCCCCGACTGCGGCCGGGCCTCGGGTGTGTTCTCGACCTTCACGCTGAGCACGGGCCGGGTCTGCGCGACGCCGGTCGGGTCGGGCAGGCCGGTCAACGGCGCGACTGCCGCCGCGGCGGGCTTGGTCGTCGACGTGGCGGCCGACTTCTTCGCGGCCGCGTCGACTACCCCCGCCACCACACGCGGCGGCGAGGACCGCGACCGCGAGTGCGGCCGCGAACGCGGGCTTGGTCACATGGCCTTGAGGGCGGCGATGCGCTCGTCGAGCGGTGGATGGGTGTCGAACGCGCGGTTGAGCCACGAACCCTTCGTCCCCTTCTTCTCCTGGCCACGGTCGAGCGGCTGCTCGATCCACATCTGGGCGGTGGCCCGGGTCGCGTAGTGCACGACCGCCTGGTCCGCCTGCAGCTTCTCGAGCGCGGAGATGAGCCCCGGCGGGTACCGGGTGAGCTGCACCCCGGACGCGTCGGCGAGCAGCTCGCGGCGGCGGCTCATGGCGAACTGCATCAGCTGCGCCGACGAACGGGGCGAGGAGCAGCAGCGCGAACGCGAGGATGACCAGGATCAGTCCGATGGGACCGGAGTCGTTGTTGTCCCGGCGGCCGGCGCGCCCGCCGAACCAGAGGAAGCGCATGCCGAGGTCCGCCATGAGCGCGACCGCGCCGACCGCGGTCACCGCGACGGTCGAGACGAGGATGTCGTAGTTCTTCACGTGGCTGAGCTCGTGGGCGAGCACCCCTTCGAGCTCGACCCGGTTCATCTTCTCGAGCAGGCCGGTGGTGACCGCGAGCGCGGCGTGCTTCGGGTTCCGGCCGGTCGCGAACGCGTTCGGCGCGGGATCATCGACGACGTACAGCCGCGGCTTCGGCAGGCCCGCCGCGATGATCAGCCCCTCGACGAGGTTGTGGTACCGGCGGTACTCGGGGCCGTCGGCCGGCTTGGCCCGGCTCGCCGCGAGCGCGACCTTGTCCGAGTAGAAGTAGGACGTCCACGCCAGCGCGATGGCGATCACGATCGCGATCGGCACGATCGCGACGCCGGCCTGGAACAGGAAGCCCAGCGCGACGGCGACGAGCGCGATCAGCAGCACGAAGGCTGCGAGCATCACGATGGTGCGGCGCTTGTTGCGCGCGATCTGTTCGTACATCCCCATGACAGTGCCCTCTGGACCCGAAGGTCCTAGAACTGGACCTTGACCGGGCCCGTTGCCTCGGGGTCACCCTCGAAGTACTCGCGCTTCTCGAAGTTGAACGCGCCGGCGAGAATGCTCGAGGGGAACGACTGGATGCGGTTGTTGTAGCCCAGCACGCTGTCGTTGTAGAACTGCCGCGCGTAGGCGATCCGGTCCTCGGTCGAGGTCAGCTCCTCCTGGAGGTTCAGGAAGTTCTGGTTGGCCTTGAGGTCCGGGTAGGCCTCGGCCACCGCGAACAGCGACTTCAGCGTGCCGGTCAGGGCGTTCTCGGCCTGGGCCTGCTGGGCGGGCGAGCCGCCCTCCTGCGCCTGGATGGCGTTGGCGCGTGCGGCGGTGACCGCCTCGAACGTGGACTTCTCGTGGGCGGCGTAGCCCTTGACCGTCTCCACGAGGTTCGGGATCAGGTCGTAGCGCCGCTTGAGCTGCACGTCGATCTGGGAGTGCGCATTGTCGATCTGGTTGCGGGTGCGGACGAGCCGGTTGTACGCAAGGATCAGGTACAAGAGGATCAGCACCACGACCACGACGACGATGATGATGGCCAACACGATGGGGGCTCCTGGTTGGGAGGTCTCCGGGCCATCGTAGGCCCGGGACGGCAAATGTCGGGGTCAGTGACCCCGTGCTGCGGAGAACCACGACCCGAGATGGGTCATTCCCCGGTCGACCGCCTCGAGCAGGGCGGCGTGGAGCTCGGCGGATGCCGCGGCCAGGACCGCGAGCCCTTCGGCCCGGCCCGAGCCGACCGCAGGATGGGACGCGAGCGACCTTCCGTCGGCATGGGTGATGACGCCGCCGGCCTCCTGCAGGATCAAGGTCGCGGCCGCGACGTCGTAGGGAAAGTTCGTGCAGACGTTCCCGTCACCTACCGCCAGGAACGCGGGCTCGGTCTCGGGGAACTCGTCGAGAACGCGGCGGCCGACGTCGACGTAGGCGTCGAGCTGGCCCGTCACGATCCGGGTGATGTTGAAGGTGGCGGAGCCGAGATCGAAGTAGCCGCCCCGCATCCCCGACCGGTCGACGAGCTCCTCGAGGACGACGGTCATCGGCAGGGACGGCCGGCCCCGCAGCCCGGCGGTCCAGAACAGCGCGTCGAGATCGGTGTTCGCCGACAGCGAGATCGGGATCGGCGTGCCGTCGGCTTCGACCGCGCTCGCGCCGGCACCCCGCTCGGCCACGAAGCGTTGGCCGGTCTTCAGCTCCGAGATGACACCGAACGAGACCTCACCCAACGTCGCGTGCTCGTCGGGCGGCACGACCGCGACGGACACGCAGCACGACTCGAGGCCGGCGGCCGCCGGGCGGGTCCCGTCGACCGGGTCGATCACGAGGATCGCGCGTGGGTCCCCGTACCGGACCAGGCCCTGGTCCTCCGAGTAGAACGCGATGTCGCCCTCGGCGGCGAGGACGTCGCGGACGACGGTCTCGGCGACCTCGTCGATCGCGAGGGTCGCGTCACCGCCGGGCGCGTCTCCGACCTTCTCGCGTGCCTCGAACGTGCCGAGGTGCGGCGCGACCGCGTCGTGCACCCGCGTCGCGACCTCGACCGCCAGCTCGTGGGGATGCACCGCGCTCAGGTCCCGACGGCGATCGCGGTCTCGTAGACCGGGATGTAGCGCTCGGCGAGCCGGGTCAGTGAGAACTCCGAGACCCGCCGCTCCCCCGCCTCGATGAGGTCGACTCCGCAGCCCGTCGGCGTCGAGCAGGCGCCGCAGGCCCGCGCGCAGCGCCTCGGGATCGCCGGGCGGGACGAGCAGGGCTTCCTGGTCGCGGCGGGCCACGTTCGCGTACCCGGGGATGTCCGATGCGAGCACCGCGGTCCCCGCGGCCATCGCTTCGAGCAGGACGATGCCGAAGGACTCCTGACCGAGCGCCGGCGCGCAGAACACGGTCGACGCCTTGAGCCGCGCCGCCTTCTGGTGATCGGTGATGCGGCCGAGCCATTCGACGTTCGGCGTCCGGCGGTCTCGCAGTGCCTTCGTCTCCGGCCCGTCGCTCGCGACCCAGAGGACCGCGTCCCGATCGAGCCCGGCCCACGCGTCGAGCAGGACGCTCAGCCCCTTGCGGGGCTCGTGCCGACCCAGGAAGAAGACGGCGGGGCGCTTGGTCGGGGCCGCGTCCGCCTTCGCGAACAGGTCCAGGTCCACGCCGTTGGGCAACACGATGTACGAGCCGCCGAGCGCCTCCTCGGCCATCTGGCGGGCGTCCGCGGAGACCGCGGTGCGGATCGTGAGCTGGCGGGCCGCGCTCACGGCCACCTTCTTCAACGCGCGGTAGGCGGGGTGCCCGTCCTCGCCGGCGGCGTGGAACGTGCCGACCTTCGCGGCGGTCGCGCCGAGCAGCGCGGCCGCGGTCGGCCCGGGCACCAACGGCTCGTGGAGGTGCACGACGTCGGGCCGGAAGCTGCGCAGCGCGTCGAGCGTCCGTTCCGACGCGAGCTTCTGTCCCTGGGCCATCGGCGAGATCGAGCCGTTGCTCTCGTACCGCATGCTCGGGCCGACGGACGTGACCCCCGGCTCGGGGGGCGGCCCGTCGCAAGGCCCGATGACCCGCGCGTCCACGCCGAGCGTCCGCAGCGCCCGGGCGAGCCCCAGCACCTGGCCCTGCACGCCGCCGGGCGCCGACAACGAGTACGGCGAGATGATCGAGACCTTCATGCGGACGCTGTCCACAGCAGCGTCAGGTCGATCGGACGGCCAGTTGGGTTGCATCAGGTGCCATTGCTCGGGGGCCAAGCGGATGAGCTCCTCGAAGCGACGGGCGAGCTCCTGGGTGACTCGTGCGACATCGTCGCGCAGGCGGCCCTGGCGCTGCACGGTCATCGGCGGCCCGATCCGGGCGAAGTGCCCACCGTGCGGGCGGAAGTAGACGCCGGCAGGGACCAGCGGCGCGCCGGTGCGGAGGGCGAGCATCGCCGGGCCCCCGGGCATCGTCGTGCGCTCCCCGAAGAACTCCACCTCCACCCCGTCGCCCGCGAGATCGCGGTCGCAGAGCAGGCAGATGATCCGATTGTCCCTGAGCGCCCGCAGCATCGCCTTGCCCGCGTCGGGGCCCAGGGGCACCACCTCGATGCCGATCGCCTCCCGGACGCCGGCGAACCACTCGAAGAGCTCCGGCGGCTCGACCGGCTCGACGACGACCGTGGGCCCCACGCCGCGCTCGGTGAGCCAGGCTCCCGCGAAGTCGAAGCCCCCGAGGTGGGGCAGGGCGAGGATCAGCCCCGATCCGTCGGCCATCGCCGCCGCGATGTGCTCCCACCCGTCGGCGTCGAAGCGGGGCTCCAACGACTGCTGCGCGTCACGTGGGAGCCGGAACAGCTCGAGCCAGTAGCGCCCGTACGACGCGAACGTGTTCGACACCGCGCGCTCCAGCGCCCGGCCCTGCAGCCGGCCGTCGGTGGCGCGCCTCAGGTTGCGCGCCACGATCTCCCGCCGGCCCCCCATCATCAGGGCGAGCGCGCGGCCGGCACCCTCGGCGATCGGCGTCCCGAACCGCAGCGGCACCGCGTTCGCGAGCGCGGCCGCGCCGCGGTACGCGAGGTACGACGCGCGGTCGGTCAGGCCGGGCCGTTCGGCCACGGGCGCGCTCAGGGTCGGCTGCGGCGCGCGGCACGCGCCTGGCGCCGCGCCTCACGACGGGCGTCGGGGCCTCGCTGCTCGCGCCAGCGGGCCAGCATCGGCACGCGGTCTTCGCCAGTGGCCGGCGCCCCGTTGACCCGCCGGTGGCGAGCTTCGAAGAGCTTGGGCCGGGCGGGCAGGTCCGACGCCTGCCGCCACACCTTGATGAACCGCTGCACCGCGGTGATCGACGTGAGGACGATCATCAGCCACAGCGCGGGGACGAGCAGGTGGAAGAAGAGGCCGATCCCGAGCAGCACCATGCGCTCGGCCCGCTCCATGAGCCCGCCCTTCGCGTCGTAGCCGAGCCCTTCGGCGCGCGCCCGCTCGTAGGACACGAGCATCGAGAGCCCCGCGGCCGCGAACGCGAGCAGCGAGAGGTAGCGGCCCTCGCCCGCGAGGTACCACGCGACACCGCCGAGCACGACCGCGTCGGAGACCCGGTCCGTCACCGAGTCGAAGAACGCGCCACGCGGGCTGGCCTGGCCGGTGCGACGGGCGACCGCCCCGTCGAGCAGGTCGACGAAGCCGCTGGCGATGAGGCCGAGCACGGCCCAGCGCAGCTCGCCGGCACCGATGAGGATCGCGGTGACGACCGAGAAGCCGAGTCCGATGCCGGTCAGGAGGTTGGCGCTGATCCCCGCCCGCTCCAGTCCCTTCCCGATGGGGGCGAGACCTTGCGAGACGCGGGACCGCAGGCGCTTGTCGAGCATGCCTGGCGCGCTCCTTTTCGTCCGATCTGCGGGCCCTGGGATCCGAGCTGGGAGGGCCGTCGTGGGTGCTTCCCGCGACCGCTCCGCGCGCTCGCGACTGTTGAACAAAGTACCACGCACCCTTCCGGGTTCCCGGACACTTCGGGCCCCGGCGAGATGGCCCTGGTCGTACCCGCCGGCCCACTCGTACAATCACCACGCCGTCAGCACGGCCCTCGGGACCGTCAGAACGGGCCGAAACGAGCGGGGGGTCGCGAGTGAAGACGTTTCCGACCGCGAAGATCCGCAACGTGGCGCTCGTCGGCCACGGCGGCGCCGGCAAGACGACCTTGGCCGAAGCGCTGCTGTTCGCCGCCGGAGCGATCCCGCGGGTCGGCCGGGTCGAGGACGGCACCACCGTCTGCGACTTCGACCCCGAGGAGGCCAGACGCCGGATCTCGGTGAGCCTCGCGCTCGCGCCGTTCGAGGTCGACGGCCACAAGGTGAACCTCATCGACACCCCGGGCTACGCGGACTTCATCGGCGACGTCGCGGCGGCGCTGCGCGCGGTGGACCTCGTCGTCTGCGTCGTGTCCGCGGTCGAGGGCGTCGAGGTGCAGACCGAGGTGGCGTGGAAGATGGCGGAAGCGCGCGGGATCCCGCGCGTGATCTTCGTCAACAAGCTGGACCGGGAGCGGGCGTCGTTCGATCGCACGTTGGAACAGCTGAAGGACCGCTTCGGTGCCGGCGTCGCGCCGCTCGAGCTCCCGATCGGCGAGGAGGGCGAGTTCCGCGGCGTCATCGACCTGCTCACCGACACCGCGATGCTCTACGACGGCTCGTCGCCCGAAGGGACCAAGGGCCCGGTGCCGGCCGAGCTCGCGGACGTGGAGCACTCGGTGCACGACGCGCTGATCGAGGGGATCGTCGTGGCCGACGACGACCTCATGGAGCGCTACCTCGCGGACGAGAGCATCGACCCCACCGAGCTCGCGCACGCGCTCGCCACCGGCATCGACCAGGCGACGGTCTTCCCCGTCCTCTGCGGCAGCGCGGCCCAGCTCATCGGGGTTGACCGGCTCGCCCGCTTCATCGTGGAGGAGGGACCCGCGCCGCACCTCAGCGCGGGCGAGGCACCCCCGGCTGCGTTCATCTTCAAGACGCTCGTCGATCCCTACGTCGGGCGGGTCAACCTCTTCAAGGTGCTGCAGGGCACCGTGAAGTCGGACGCCAGCCTGCTCAACGGGCGCACGGTCACCGACGAGCGGCTCCACCAGATCACGACGATGCGGGGCAAGGACCAGGAACCGGTGAGCGAGGTGCCGGCCGG
This sequence comes from uncultured Acidimicrobiia bacterium, assembly GCA_963770105.1. Taxonomy (GTDB): domain Bacteria; phylum Actinomycetota; class Acidimicrobiia; order IMCC26256; family JAENVU01; genus Chersky-806. The sequence goes on from CAVYOL010000002.1 coordinate 1,838,458, forward strand.
TGACATCGCCGCCGTCGCGAAGCTGAGCGACACGACCACCGGCGACGTGCTCGCGGTGCGCGGCACGCAGATCGACGTCGAGCCGCTCGCGATGCCGACGCCCGTGCTCTCCACCGCGATCCTGGCGAAGTCGAAGGGCGACGAGGACAAGCTCGCGAACGCGCTGCACCGCCTCGAGGACGAGGACCCCGTCCTGCGGCTCGAGCGCAACCCGGAGACGCACCAGACGTTGCTCTCGGGCATGGGTGAGACCCACCTGTCGATCGCGCTCGAGCGCCTGGCCCGGAAGTTCGGCGTCGAGGTCGAGACCGAACCGGTCAAGGTCCCCTACCGCGAGACGATCACCGGCACGGCCGAGGCCGAGGGCAAGCTCAAGAAGCAGACCGGCGGGCACGGGCAGTTCGCGATCGCCTGGCTGCGGGTGGAGCCGACCGAGCGCGGGTCCGGGTTCGAATTCGTCGACGCGATCGTCGGTGGCGTGATCCCGCGCCAGTACATCCCTGCGGTCGAGAAGGGCATCCAGGAGACCCTCGAGCACGGCGGCGCGCTCGGCTACCCCGTCGTCGACGTGAGGGTCACCTGCTTCGACGGCAAGCACCACCCGGTCGACAGCTCGGAGATGGCGTTCAAGACCGCGGCGTCACACGGGTTCAAGGAGGCGCTCGCCGACGCCGGCCCGATCCTCCTCGAGCCGATCAGCGAGCTCGTCGTCACGGTGCCGGAGGCCAGCCAGGGCGACATCATGGGCGACCTCAACGCGAAGCGCGGCCGCATCCAGGGCAGTGCGTCCGTCGGGTCGGGTGAGGTCGAGATCGTCGCGATGGTGCCGACGTCCGAGATCCTGCGCTACGCGATCGACCTGCGCTCGATGACCCACGGGCGCGGGACGTTCAGCGTGACCCACTCGCACTACGACCCGGTGCCCGCCCACGTCACGGACAAGATCACCGCGGGCGCGAGCGCGTAGCGATCAGCCGGTTGCGGGCCCTTCGGCTTCGCGGCCGTCGACGCCGTCGCCGGAGCCGGGCTCGGGGGTGAGGCCGAACTCGGACCAGTCCTCGGGATTGCTCTCCGTGTACTCACCGATCACGTGGCCGTCGACGCCGTCGCACTCGACCAGGCCGCGCAGGCTCGGAGGTTCGTCCGCGCTGTAGAGCAGGATGCGCCACGCGGGCCGGCTCCGGAGCCCGTACCAGGCGAGCTGCGCGGAGGCGTGGCCGACCGGGAACCCGACGGTGCGGCGTCGCGATCACGAGACCTTCGGTCTCGTCGATCTTCAGCTGCCAACCGGCGAGGAAGTGGTAGCCACCGATCAGCGCGAGCAGCACCCCGACCGCCAGCACTCCCTCGTTCGAGCTCTGGGTCCACTGGGCGAGGCACGTCACCGCGAGGACGAGGTAGATCGTGCCCGCGACGCGACGCTTGGCGACGTCCGGGAACACGGTCGGCCCGACGAAGTTGGTCACGTCCAGGTCCTCGGGGAGCGCGTCGGTGTGCGGCTCGCCCGGCTCGTCCGGTGTCAGTGGTGCGGTGTCCTCGCTCACGGCGTCGACCCTAGACGGGCCACGCGGCGCGGAGCTTGTCGTAGCTCGCCCGCAGGCCCTCGGGGAGCACCCGGGCGTCGGCGACGGCGGTCATGAAGTTCGTGTCACCGTCCCAGCGCGGCAGCGCGTGCACGTGGACGTGACCGGGGACGCCCGCGCCCGCCGCACGCCCGATGTTCGCCCCGACGTTGATCCCACCGGGCCGGTACGCGGCGTCCAAGGCCTCGTTCGCCCGCCGGATCGCCTCCATCAGCTCCGCCGACTCCCCCGGCTCCAGCCCGACCAGGGTCGCCTCGTGGCGCAGAGGCGCGATGAGGAGGTGCCCGGAGGTGTAGGGATACGCGTTCATCAGCGTGAACGTCGTGGCCGTGCGCTCGAGGATCATCGCCTCGGCGTCGTCCAGGCGCTGGAGCGCGCAGAAGAAGCACTCGTCGGATGGCGGCTTCGCCGTGACGCCCGCGATGTACTCCGAGCGCCAGCCGGCCCACAGGTGGTCGAGATTGGTCACGCGGGGCGGTCAGACCCGCTCGACGGCTTCGACGCGCAGCCGCTCGATGAGCTCGTCGACCTTGACCCCGCGCTCCGGTCGCTCCGCGCCGCGCGCGTTGACGCCGACGGTCCCGTCGTCTGCGTCCTCGTCGCCGACGACGAGCACGTACGGGACCTTCTCGGTCTTCGCACGCCGGACCCGGTTGCCCAAGGTGTCGTTGTGCGCGTCGAGGATCTCCGCCCGGAAGCCCTCGGCCTTCAGCCGGTCGGCGAGCCGGAACGCGTACGCGTGGTGGCGGTCGGCCACCGGGAGGACGCTCACCTGCACCGGCGCGAGCCAGAGCGGGAACGCGCCCGCGTAGTGCTCGAGCAGCACCGCGAAGAAGCGTTCGATCGTCCCGAACAGCGCACGGTGGATCATGATCGGCTGGTGGCGCGCGTTGTCCGCGCCGATGTACTGCATGTCGAAGCGCTGCGGCATCTGGAAGTCGAGCTGGATCGTCGACATCTGCCAGGTGCGCCCGATCGCGTCCTGGGCCTGCACCGAGATCTTCGGCCCGTAGAACGCGCCGCCGCCCTCGTCCATGACCAGCTCGAGGTCCATCTCCAGCGCCGCCTGGCGCAACGCCTCGGTCGCCTCGGTCCATTCGGCGTCGGTGCCGACCGCCTTCCCCTCGGGCTTGGTGGACAGCTCGAGGTAGAAGTCCGAGAGCCCGTAGTCGCGCAGGACGTCGAGGACGAACCGCAGCGTCGAGCGCAGCTCGTCGTCCATCATCTCCTTGGTGCAGAAGATGTGCGCGTCGTCCTGGGTCATGCCGCGCACGCGGGTGAGGCCGTGCACGACGCCCGACTTCTCGTAGCGGTACACGGTGCCGAATTCGAAGAGCCGCAGTGGGAGCTCGCGGTACGAGCGGGTCCGGCTCTTGTAGATCAGGATGTGGAACGGGCAGTTCATCGGCTTGAGGTAGTACTCCGTGCCGCCGTCGAGCTCCATTGGCGGGTACATGCCCTCGGCGAACCAGTCGAGGTGGCCGGAGACCTCGAAGAGGTGCGACTTCGTGATGTGCGGGGTGTTGACGAACTCGTAGCCCGCTTCGGCGTGACGCTTCCGGCTGTAGTCCTCCATGACCCGGCGGACGGTGCCGCCCTTCGGATGGAAGACCGCGAGCCCGGAGCCGATCTCGTCGGGGAACGAGAACAGGTCCAGCTCGACGCCGAGCTTGCGATGGTCGCGGCGCTCCGCTTCCTCGAGCCGGTGCAGGTAGTCCTTGAGCGCCTTCTCGTTCTCCCACGCGGTGCCGTAGATGCGCTGGAGCATCGGACGCTTCTCGTCGCCCCGCCAGTACGCGCCGGCGACCTTCGTCAGCTTGAACGCGCCGAGCTTGCCGGTCGACGGGACGTGCGGACCGCGGCACAGGTCGACGTACGCGACGGTGCCGTCCGGATGCAGGTTCTTGTAGACGCCGACCGTGCCGTCGCCGGTGACCTCGCCCTCGTCGTCCTCGTCGGCGGCCCCGGCGCTCACATTGCGAATGATCTCCTGCTTGAACGGCTGATCCGCGAACAGCTCGAGGCCGCGGTCGAAGTCGTACTCCTCGCGCACGAACGGCTCGTCCTCGGCGACGATCTCGCGCATGCGCGCCTCGATGCGCTCCAGGTCCGCGTCCGTGAACCGCTGGCCGTCCGGCAGCTCGAAGTCGTAGTAGAAGCCGTCGGCGATCGCGGGGCCGATCGCGTACTTCGCCCCCGGGAAGAGGTCGAACACCGCCTGGGCCATCAGGTGCGACGTCGAGTGGCGCAGGACCTCCCGGCCCGCGTCCGAATTGGCGGTGACGATCGCGACCGACGCGTCGTGGTCGATCGGACGGTCGAGGTCCACCTCGACCCCGTCGACGACCGCGGCCACGGCCGCCTTGGCCAGGCCCTTGCCGATCGACGCCGCGACCTCGCCGCCCGTCGTACCCTCGGGCAGCTCCTTCGCAGAGCCGTCCGGCAGCGTGATCGTGACCTTCCCGGCTGCGCTCATACGCAGGTGAGGTTACCGGCGGGGCACTTCCCGCCCTTGTTCTTTCAGGCCTTGTAGCTGGAGACCGGCACCGTGAGGTTGATGCCGAGGAGGGCGCTCAGCTCCCGCAGGACGTCCGGCGCGGTCTCGTCGCTCCCACCCGAGAGCACGGCGTCGGCGAGCTCGCCGAGCGCCTCGAGCGCCTTGGGTGCATCCAGGTCGTGGTCGATGGCCGCGCGCACCCGGCGCGCGAACGGCGCGGGGTCAGGACCACTCGACTGCTGCGCCGCCGCGACCAGGCGGCGCAGCAGCGCGTTGCCGTCCTGGATGTCGGTGTCGTGCCACTCGAACCCGGATCGGTAGTGGTGGTGCATCAGCGCGAGCCGGATCGCGCGGGGGTCGGCCACCTTCAGCAGGTCGCTGATGAACACGAGGTTGCCGAGCGACTTGCTCATCTTCTCGCCCTCGTACGCGACCATCGCCGAGTGCAGCCAGTGGCGCACGAACGGCTTGTTGGTCAGCGCCTCGCTCTGCGCGACCTCGCACTCGTGGTGCGGGAAGATCAGGTCGGTGCCCCCGCCGTGGAGGTCCAGCGTCGGGCCGAGCTCCTGCATCGACATGGCCGAGCACTCGATGTGCCAGCCGGGCCGGCCGACGCCGAACGGGGCGCGCCAGGCGGGCTCGTCGGCCAGCGACGGCTGCCAGAGGACGAAGTCCAGGGGATCGCGGCGGTGCGGATCGTCCGGGTTGCCGCCGCGCGCCCGCGCCAGCCGGACCATCTGCTCACGCGAGTACTGCGACAGCGCACCGAACTTCGGCGAGGACGCGACGTCGAAGTACGCGGTGCCGTGGGTCAGGTACGCGTGCCCGGAGTCGAGCAGCCGTTCGACGATCGACACGATCTCGTCGATCGTCTCGGTGGCCCGCGGCTCGGCGATCGGCGGGCGCATGCCGAGCGCGTCCATGTCGGAGCGGAACCGCTTGATCTCGGACTCCGCGAGCTCGAGGTACGGGATGCCGAGCTCGCGCGCCTTCGGGAGGATGGAATCGTCGACGTCGGTGATGTTGCGGACCATCCGCACCTCGTGACCGAGCTCCTCGAGCCGGCGGGTGAGGATGTCGTAGGTCAGGTACGTCGCCGCGTGCCCGAGGTGGGTCGAGTCGTACGGCGTGATCCCGCAGACGTACATCCGCACGACATGGTCCGGTGCGAACGGGACGATCGCCCGCCGCGCGGTGTCGTACAGCTGGATCGGCGACACTAAATTCCGCTGAGCCGGAGACCGGCCCGAACCTTGTGCCGGATGTTGATCGTGAGCAGCACCGCGGCGAAGGTCTCCATCCCGATGGCGTTCTCGAGCGAGCCGCCGTCGAACGCGCGGAGGTCGGGGATGCTCTCGATGATCGTCATGAGCGTGGCGCGCGCTGCGTCATCGTCGCCGCAGGCCACGACGTCGCTCTCCATGGTGTGGTCCAGATCCGCGAACTCGGCCGCAGGCACGAGATGGAACGCGGTCACGATCTGGGAGCGCCAGAGCATCGCCTGCATCTCTTTGCCCAGCGAGCCGTGCGGGGGCAGCACCGCGTTGAACTCGGTGCCCCTCCGGACCAGGTGATTCGCCATCGACACGACGATCTTGCCGTCGAGCTCGTCGGCGAAGTCCTTCGCGGTGGCCAGCGCGGCGTCGGCGTTCACCGCGAGCACGACCACGGGCGCGTCGCAGGCGCTGCGGTTGTCCACGCCCGTGATGCCCGCGCACCGATCGCCCCACCGCTCGCGCAGCTCGTCGACCACGACCTCGGCCTTGGCCCGGTCGCGCGATCCGGCCAGCACCTCGTGGCCGACATCGGCCAGTCGGGCCGCCAAACCCTTGCCCGCCGGGCCCGTTGCTCCTAGCACCCCAATCTTCACGGCCTGATCCTGTCACGGACCGGCGGCGCGCCTGAAACCTCGGGGCCGGACCGACCCGCTGCGCCTAACGTTCAGGAGCCATGAGCCCGCGCTACGACGTGATCGGCGCCACCTACACCGCGACGCGGCGGGCCGATCCCCGCATCGAGGCGCAGATCCGCGTCGCGCTCGGTGATGCCCGACGGATCGTGAACGTCGGCGGCGGCACCGGCTCGTACGAGACGGCCGGTCCCGTCGTCGCAGCCGTCGATCCGTCGCCGGTGATGCTCGCACAGCGAGCGCCGGACGCTGCGCCGGCTGCGCTGGGAGTCGCCGAGCAGCTCCCGTTCCGCGATCGGGCCTTCGACTCGGCGCTCGCCATCTTCACGATCCACCACTGGACGGACTGGCGGGCCGGGATCGCCGAAGTGCAGCGCGTCGCGGGGCGGATCGTGATGCTGACGTGGGACCCCGCGGTGCAAGGGCTCTTCTGGCTCACCGACGAGTACCTCCCCGAGTCGTTGACCGACGACCAGTTCGACGGACCGACGTTCGCGGAGCTCGATGCCGCGCTCGGCGGCATCCGCGTGGAACCGGTCCCCGTTCCCGCCGACTGCCAGGACGGGTTCTTCGCCGCCTACTGGGCCCGGCCCGAGGCCTACCTCGATCCCACGGTGCGCGCCGGCATCTCGTGCTGCTCGCTCCTGGACCAGGTGCTCGTCGAGGAACGCATCCTCCGCCTCGCCGACGACCTCGCGTCCGGCGCCTGGGACGAGCGGCACCCGGGCCTGCGCGACCAGGCCGCGCTCGACGTCGGCTACCGCTTGGTGATCAGCGCCTGAGCGGTCTCGGGCGCCAGGATGCAGTCGGCGCCGAGCAGGACCCGGAGCTCGGCGAACAGGCCGTTGCGATCCGACACGCAGATGGTCGTCGCCCAACGACACGACCGTCGTCTTCTCGGCGCCCTCGATGTAGACGAGCACCGGGCTGTCCCCCGGGTGCTGGAGGAGCACCTCCTTCAGGCGCGCGACCTTCGGGTCGCTCAGCGCGCCGGGGCGGGTCCGGATGCGCACCGGCTGGCCGCCGTCGATCACGAGCGGCGGCTGCGTGATCTCCATCGCGATCAGCTTCGGGGCGTCCTCACGCATGTCGATGCGCGCCTTCACGCAGACGATCGCGTCCTCGGTCAGGAGCTCGCCGTAGCTCGCCATCGTCTTGGGGAAGACCATGACCTCGACGGCCCCACCGAGATCCTCGAGCACGAACGTGGCCATGAGGTCGCCCCGCTTCGTGTACTTGCGGGCGAGCGCCGTCACCACCCCGCCGACGGTGCGCATCTCGCCTTCGCGCATCTCCTTGAGCTCGGTGAGCGTCGTGTCCGCGAACCGGCGCAGCGCGGCCTCGGCTCCCATCAGCGGATGGTCCGAGACGTAGAGGCCGAGCATCTCCTTCTCGAACGCCAGGCGCTGGGTCTTCGAGAACTCCTGGTCCGGGATCGGCGGCCGGTCGAAGCTCGCCGCGACGTCGTCGCCGCCGGACGTGGCGTCACCGAAGAGGCTCATGATCCCGGCGTCGCGCTCACGCCGACGGGCCAGGATCACGTCGACGATCTCCTCGTAGACCAGGAACAGGCCCTGGCGGAGGTGACCGAGCGAGTCGAATGCACCCGCCTTGATCAGTGACTCGACCGTGCGCTTGTTCAGGGCCGACGGATCGACCCGCTCGCACACGTCGTAGAAGTCCACGAACGGGCCGCCCGCTTCGCGGGCCTCGAGGATCTTGGCCACCACGCCTTCACCGACGTTGCGCACCGCGGAGAGACCGAAGCGGATCGCGTCCACCTCGACCGGGTCGCCGTCGGAGGTGCTGCCCGTGACCGTCCGGCGCACGACGAAGTCCATCGCGGACTCGTTGACGTCGGGGACGAGCACCGGGATCTCCATCTGGCGGCACTCGTTCAGGTAGATCGCCGACTTGTCCTTGTCCCCCTTGACACTGGTCAGCAGCGCGGCGAGGTACTGGTGCGGGTGGTTCGCCTTCAGGTACGCGGTCTGGAACGTGACGAGGCCGTACCCGACCGTGTGCGACTTGTTGAACGAGTAGTCGGCGAACGGCTCGATCGTGTCGAACATCTGCTCACCGAACGCGCGCTCGTGGCCCTGGGCGACGCAACCATCGACGAACTTCGAGCGCTCCTTCACGATGAGCTCGCGGATCTTCTTGCCGGTCGCCTTGCGCAGGTTCTCCGCGTCCTCGAGGGAGTAGCCGGCGAGCTGCTGGCTCAGGCGCATGAGCTGCTCCTGGTACACCATCAACCCGTAGGTCGGCGCGAGCAGCTCCTCGAGCACCGGGTGCGGGTAGCTGATCGGCTTGCGCCCGTTCTTGCGGTCCGCGTACTCGTTGTGCCAGTTCTGGGCCATCGGCCCCGGCCGGTAGAGCGCGATCACCGCGGAGACGTCCTCGAAGCTGTCCGGCGCGACGGAGCGGATCAGCGCGCGCATCGGGCCGCCTTCGAGCTGGAACACGCCGATCGTGTCTCCCGCGCGCAGCAGCTCGAAGGTCTTCGGGTCGTCGAGGGGGACGTTGTCGATGTCGGGCCGGATGCCGGTGGACTGCTCGACGAGCTCGAGCGTGATCTCGATGACGTCGAGGTTGCGCAGGCCGAGGAAGTCCATCTTCAGCAGGCCGAGGTCCTCGACCCCGTGCATCTCGTACTGGGTGACGACCGGGGCGTCCTCGATCGTGCCGCCCGGCTCGGGCTTGCGCTGGACCGGCAGGTACTCGGTGAGCGGCTCCCGGGTGATCACGACTGCAGCCGCGTGGATGCCGTCCTGGCGGCGCAGGCCCTCGAGGCCCTTGGCGACGTCGATCGACGCGCTTGCCGTCAGGGTCCGAGTCGTAGAACTCCCGGAGGTCCGCCGCCATCTTGTAGCCGTCCTCGAACTTCGGGTTCTTCTCGAAGCAGGCGTTCAGCGGCGTGTCCCGGCCCATGATCAGCGGCGGCATGAGCTTGGCGATCTTGTCGCCGAGCCCGTACGGGTAGTCGAGGACGCGCGCCGCGTCGCGCACCGCGGCCCGCGCCTTGATGGTGGAGAACGTGACGATCTGCGCGACGTGGTCCGCGCCGTAGCGCTGCGAGACGTACTTGATCATCTCCGCGCGGTAGCGGGAGTCGAAGTCCATGTCGATGTCGGGCATCTGCTTGCGGCCCGGGTTGAGGAACCGCTCGAACAGCAGGTCGTACTTGATCGGGTCGATGTCGACGATGCGCAGGCAGAACGCGACGCACGAGCCGGCCGCGCTCCCCCGGCCTGGACCCACCCGGATGCCCTGCGACTTCGCGTAGTGGACGATGTCCCACACGATGAGGAAGTACGCGGAGAAGCCCATCGACTCGATGACGTTGAGCTCGTGCTCGAGTCGCTGCAGGACCTCGGCCGACGGCGAGTGGCCGTAGCGGTCCTTGGCCCCCTCCATCGTGAGCTCGCGGAGGTAGGTCTTCTCGGTGTGGCCCTCGGGCACCGGGAAGCTGGGCAGGACCGGGTTGCCGAACTCGAGCTCGACGTCGGCGCGCTCGGCGATCCACAACGTGCTGTCGCACGCCTCCGGCACCTCGTCGAACAGGCTGCGCATCTCGACCGCGCTCTTCAGGTAGTGCTGGTCCCCATGGAACCGGAACCGGTTCTCCTCGTGGATCTTCGCGTTCGTCTGCACGCACAGCAGCGCGTCGTGGGCCATCGCGTCGCCCTGGTGCGTGTAGTGGCTGTCGTTCGTCGCGAGCAGCGGCGCGTTGATCGCCCGCGCGATCTCCATGAGCTTCGGGTTCGTCCGGTGCTGGTCCGCGATCCCGTGGTCCTGGAGCTCGACGAAGAGGCTGTCGCGCCCGAAGATGTCCTGGAGCCGGCCCGCGACTGCGAGCGCGCCCGCGTCGTCGTCCTTCAGCAGCGCCTGGAGCACCTGGCCGCCGAGGCAGCCGGTGGTCGCGATGATCCCCTCGTGGTGGTCCTGGAGCAGCTCCCAGTCCACCTTGGGCTTCTGGTAGTAGCCCTCGAGGTACGCGCGGCTCGAGAGCTGGATGAGGTTGCGGTAGCCGGTCAGCGTCTCGGCGAGCGCGGTCAGGTGGTAGTACGCCTTGCGCCCACCCTCGACCTCGCCGCCGGAGTCGTCCACCTTGCTGTTGCGGCGCGCCGGGCGCTCGGTGCGGTGCTCGTAGGCCTGGTAGAGCTCGGTCCCGATGATCGGGATGATCCCGACCTCGCGCGCCGCCTGGTACATGTCGAGGACGCCGTACATGTTGCCGTGGTCCGTGATGCCGAGCGCGGGCTGGCCGTCGGCGGCCGCGGCCGCGACCACGTCGCCGATCCGCGAGGCACCGTCGAGCATCGAGTACTCGGTGTGCACGTGGAGATGGACGAACGACTTACTCACAGCCCTGTGGACACCTGTGGACAGACTTGTGGACAAATCACACTGCTGTAACTCAGGGTAGACGAGGTGCTCCCGCGCGAACCAGAGGTGATTCTCCCCGCTCCTCAGGACGCCCGGCCGCGGGCCGCGATCAGGGGCACGAACATCTCCTCGGCGGTGAGCGAGCCGTGCGCTCCCACGAGGTTGGCCTCGTTGGGCAGGTCCGGGTCCACGAAGGCGCTGGTGCCCCGGGGGGCCAGGATCACGTCCCCGACCCGGCGCCGGATCGAGGCGATGACGGAGCCGGGCCCGAGCCACCCCTCGTCGAGCAGCTGGTCCCGGGAGAAGACCCACGCCTGGTCCCCGAACTCGTCGCGCGCGGCCTCGAGCAGCTCGGCCGCCGCGCCCTTGTTCGCGTACAGGTAGCGGAACCGCCCCTCCCCCGCGCAGTACTTGAACATCTCGCGCAGCGGGTGGAGCGGGACCCAGCTGTCGCCGACGTGCACCTGCCCGTGGTCCGCGGTCACGACGAGGGTGGCGTGGGACGGGAGCACGTCGAGCAGCGCGGCCGACGAGCTCGTCGGTGTACGCCAGCTCCGCGAGGTAGTACTCGTCGTGCAGGCCGAACTCGTGCGCGACCGTGTCGATCCCCGGGTAGTACGCGTAGACGAACCGTTCGTCGTGACCGACCAGGCGCCGGCAGTGCTCGACCAGGACCGACACCGTGCTCCAGCCGAAGAACCGGCTGCCGCGCAGATGGGCCTCGGTGAAGCCGGTCTTGCGGAACTCCTTCTTCGTGATCACGGGGACCGGGCGGCCGAGGAACGGCCGTGTGCCGTTGCACCGAGAACGGCTCCGGCGCGCCGCCGCCCGTACGGAACCTGCCACCGCAGCACGTTGAGGACCGCGTCGTCGACCCGCATGCGGAACCCGACGATGCCGTGCTCGGCCGGGGCCATCCCGGTTGCGAGCGAGGTCAGGGCCGCGGCCGTCGTGGACGGGGTGACGGTCGTGACCGCGCCGCCCGTCATCGCGGCGAGCTCGGGCACCCGGCTGCGGTGAGCCTCGAGCTGGGCCCACCCGAGCCCGTCGAGGACGAGCAGCACGACCGAGGTCGCACCCCGCACCGGCTCGGGAATCCAAGGGTCATGGCGACCGTGCAGCAGCGACGGGACGATCTGATCGAGGGATCCGGCTCCGTAGGCAGCCTTCACCGGCTCCACTACCGGGTCCATCGGTCGAACGTACTCCCGTATGCGACCATGGGTGGGTGAAGGTCTCGACTCGTGGTGACTACGCGGCCCGCGGCGCTGCTCTCGCTCGCGCTGCACGAGTCGGATCGTCCGACGTCGGTCAAGGAGATCGCGGAGCGCACCAACCTCCCCCAGCCGTACCTCGAGCAGATCCTCCTCGCGGTGAAGGGCGCGGGTCTCGTGCGATCGAAGCGCGGCGTCGGCGGCGGCTACGTGCTCGCGCGGCCGCCGACGGAGATCACGGTCGCGGAGATCCTCGCCGCGGTCGACGGCCCCCTCACCACCCTCATGGGTGAGCACGACCACTGCGAGGGGCACTGCGTCCTGCAGGAGGTCTGGGTCGGGGTCTCCGAGGAGATGGGCAAGCTCCTCGCGGGCTACACGCTCGCCGAGCTCGTGGACCGGACCCGGATCGGCCACCCGGAGGTCGCGCCGGATCCCGCACCGGCCCGCGACCGCAAGCCGAGCCGGGCTACCTCGGCCTGAGCACCGCGCGGGCGGCCAGGCCCCCCTCGGGCGACCGGTCGAGCTCGACGGTGCCGCCGTCGGCGGTCACGAGTCGCTGCACGATCGCGAGCCCGAGCCCCGACCCACCGTCGCCGTCCGCGCCCTGCGGCCGCCAGAAGCGGTCGAACGCACGCGCCCGCTGGTCCGGGGTCATCCCCGGTCCGGCGTCGAGCACCGCGAGCTCGATGCGGTCCCCGATGCGACGCCCAGTGATGCGCACCGCGGTGCCGGAGGGCGCGACCTCCAGAGCGTTGCTCAAGAGGTTGTCGAGCACTTGCTCGAGTCGGCCCGGACCCGACCGCACGACGAGGTCGTCGTCGAGCTCGGCGAGCAGTGTGACGTTTCGCTCTGCAGCCAGGGCGGACCACGCCTCGACCCGACCGTCGACAAGTGGGCCGAGCTCGAGCAGCGCCGACGGGTCCGAGCTGCGCTCGGCGTGGGCCAGCTCGAGCAACCCGTCGACGAGACGGGATAGGCGCGCCACCTCGGCGAGCGATCCCCCGACGTCTTCGCCGCGCCGGCTCCGATGCGGTGTCCATCTCGCGTTCGAGGTTCTCGAGGCGCAGCCGGAGCGCCGCCAGCGGGGTCCGCAGCTGGTGCGACGCGTCGGCCACGAACGCCTGCTGCGACGAGACGAGCTCCTGCAGCCGGCCCGCGGTGCGATTGAAGGACTCCGCGAGCTCGCGGATCTCCTCGGGGCTCGACGGTACGGCCGAGCGGGCGTCCAGATCACCCTGACCGAGCCGCCGGGCCGCACGCTCGAGGTCGTCGAGTGGCCGGGTCACCTCGCGGGCCAGCTTCAGGCTGACCAGGAACACGACCGCGAGGATGATCGCCCCCACGCCCGCCAGCACGAACCAGGTGCGGCGGATGCGCGCGTCGACGAACGACGTCGGGTACGTCACCCGGAGCGCACCGACCGGCGCGTTCCCTTCGACGATCGGAACCGCGAAGAACTGCAGCGTCTCCTTCAAGGTGTCGGAGTGGCGAGTGCCGCTGTTCTCCTTGCCCGCCAGCGCGGCCTTGAATTCGGGTCGGCTCGAGAAGTTCCGAGGACCGGCTCGAAGCGGGTCCGAGTCAGCAACCAGGGCACCGTCCTTCCCGACCACGACGACGCGACCGCCGGTGGTGCGCTGGTAGTCGTCGACCACGGCCTGCAGTCGAGCGACGTTGTGGCTTTCGAGCGCATCCTCGGCCCGGATCGACAACGCGAGCGCGTCATGCTGCACCGCGGCAGTCAGCCGCCGGCGCTCCGATTGCGCGTAGGCGAAGCCCAACGGGATCTCGAGGACGAGCAGCACGAAGACCGTGATGGACAGGTAGCTGATGAGCAGACGCCGGCGCACGAACGGTCTGGATCGCTAGGACTCGGGTGACGACTCGGGCGCAGGTTCCGACTGCTCCACCAATCGGAACCCGACGCCGCGCACAGTCTCGATCCACGCGGGGTCGCCCAGCTTCTTGCGCAACGCGGCGACGTGCACGTCGAGGGTCTTGGTCGGTCCGTACCAGTGCGCGTCCCACACCTCCTCGAGGATCTGGGCGCGGGAGAAGACGGTGCCCGGCTCCTCGGCGAGGAGCCCGAGCAGATCGAACTCCTTCGGCGTGAGCGCGAGCACCTGGCCCGCCAGCGTGACCTGGTGCGTGCGGCGATCGATCGTGAGCGCGCCCACCGTGCGAGGCGCGAGGTCCTCGGGTCGCGCCTGCGCCCGCCGGGTGACCGCACGGATGCGCGCCAGCAGCTCGCGGAAGCCGAACGGCTTCACGATGTAGTCGTCCGCACCGCAGCTCGAGCCCGACGACGCGGTCGATCTCGTCGCCGCGCGCGGTCACGACGATGATCGGCACGTCGGAGCCGGCGCGCAGCTGGCGGCACACCTCGAACCCGTCGACGTCCGGCAGCCCGAGATCCAACAGGACGACGTCGTAGTCCTGCGCTGCGAGTGCTGCGGCGCCATTCGCCGCCCGCGCCACCTCCAGACCCTCCCGCTCGAGCCCGCGGGCCAAGGGAACGGCAATGGAGTCGTCGTCTTCGACCATCAGCACTCGCACGACGACCACCCTCGCACACCGCCCCCCACGCCAGCAGGGACTCTTGACCCAATCTTGGAAGTCCACAGGACCCTGCTTGGGGCGCCGATCTCTACGGTGACACCACGACGTTCGAGACCAACGCCGACACGAAGGAACGACTCATGGACCGACGCAGGACCCTGGCCACGGTGGGAGCGATCTCGCTGACCGCGTCCGCGGCAGTCGTCGCACTCGGCTCGAGCATGGGCCTGTTCGGCCTCGCGGACACGAGCTCGAGGGTCGGCAAGCTCAGCCCCATCGACGTGAGCCGCCCCGCCCGGACCACCACCAAGACGATCATCGTCACCGACCCCGCGCCGGCCGCGTCCGACTCCAACGCGCCCGGAAGCGGGGCGACCGAGTCGGAAGCCACCCACCCTCGCGCCGATGACCACCGGGACGTCCCCACCCGGAGCGGGACCACGACCCCGTCCGGCGGGTCCGGCTCGGCGGGCACCGTCAGCCCGGGTTCCCCCGCCTCGCCGACCGTGGCTCCGACCCACCACGACGACGACACCGGCCACGGCACTGCGACCCCGGGCGCGGACCACGACGATGACTGACCCGGACCTCGCGCGCCGCGCCGCAGCACTCGCCGGTCGTGCCGCCCCGGAGCAGAAGAAGGGGCGGCGCCACGCGGCGTCCACGAGCCGCATCGTCGTCGCCGGCCTCAGCGGGACGGCCCTGTTCAGCCTGATCGCGGCGCTCAACTTCACCGCGCCGACGACCACGGCACCGGTGAGCCAGCCGGTCGTCGCGACCACGCAACCCCCGAAGCAAGTCGTCGTCATCATCCACCAGCCGGCTCCGGCGCCCGCTGCGACCGGTCCCGCTCCCGGGTCCGGCACGGCGACGTCGGGCGGCTCCGGCGGCTCGAGCACGTCGACCCGCACGGTGGCGTCCGGCAGCTCGGCTCCGGTCGCTTCGGCTCCCGTCGCGTCGGCGCCGGTTGCGTCGTCACCGGCACCTGCCCCGGCACCCGCTCCCCGGCCGGTGCCGGTGACCACGACGAAGACGAGCTGACCGACCCGATGCTCACGGCACCTGCGAAGGCTTCGGCGCGCTTCCGCGCGATGGGGAGCGACGTCCACGTGATCGTGGTGGGAGGCACGCTCGGTCTCGACCGCGACGCCGAGACGCGGATCGACGAGCTCGAACGACGCTGGAGCCGCTTCCTCCCCGACAGCGAGCTGAGCCGGCTCAACCGGGCCGAGGGCCGCCCGGTGCTGGTGTCGAACGACACCCGCATGGCCGTCGCGGCCGCGGTCGAGGCCTGGCGCACGACCGACGGCCGATTCGATCCGACCGTCCTCGCGGCCCTCGTCGCGTCCGGCTACGACCGTGACTTCGCGACGCTCGACCCGGCCTCCCTCGGCCCGGCACACGGCGATCCGATGCCCGCGCCCGGATGCCGGGAGATCGACATCGATCCCATCGTGGGCGCCATCACGCTGCCGGCGGGCCTCGGGCTGGATCTCGGCGGCATCGGGAAGGGACTCGCCGCCGACGTCGTCGTCGACGAGCTCATCGCAGCCGGAGCCGAGGGTGCCTGCGTGAACGTCGGCGGCGACGTGCGCGTCCGGGGACTGGCGCCGTCGGGCGACGGTTGGGTGATGGACGTCGAGCCGATGCCCGGGCTCCGGCTCGCGGTCGTGGACGGTGCGGTCGCGACGAGCTCGACCACGAAGCGGAGGTGGCTCCGAGACGGCAAGCCCGTCCACCACCTCCTCGATCCGCGCGACGGCCAACCGGTCGGCGCCGGCCTGGTCGCGGTCACGGTCATCGCCGGCCGCGCCGCGACCGCCGAGATGCTGACCAAGGCCGCGTTCGTCGCGGGGGCACGCGGCGCCGCCGCCGCGATCGAGGAGCTCGGGGCGACCGGGCTGCTCCTGACGGATTCGGGCGACGTCGTGCACCTCACTCACGTCGAGGAGTACCTCCGATGAGCCCGCAGTTCTGGTGGTACACCGCACGCGCGGGCGGCCTCGTCGCGTGGGGCCTCGCGACCGCTTCGGTGGTGTGGGGTCTGCTCCTGTCGGGACGGCTCGCACGCCGGCCCAAGCCGGCGTGGGTGCTCGACCTGCACCGCTTCCTCGGTGGGCTCACGGTGGTGTTCGTCGCCGTGCACGTCCTGGCGATCTGGCTCGACTCGTTCGTGCACTTCGGTCCGGCCGAGATCTTCGTCCCGCTCGCCTCGAGCTGGAAGCCGGGCGCGGTGGCGTGGGGCGTCGTCGGGCTCTACCTGCTCATCGCCATCGAGGTCACCTCGCTGCTCCAGCGCCGGATCCCCCGCCGGGTGTGGCACGCGATCCACCTGAGCAGCTTCGGGCTCTTCGCGGTCGCCACCGTCCATGCCCTCACCGCGGGTACGGATTCGGGGAGCACCCCCGTCCTCTGGTTCGCCATCTTCTCGACGCTGCTGGTCGTGAACCTCACCGTGCTCCGGGTGGTCAGCACCCGACCCGGTCGAGTACCCGTTGCAGCTCCGGAGGGAGCTCCGACGCGAAGCGTTGCGGCTCGCCGGTCACCGGATGCACGAATCCCAACGTCGCGGCATGCAGAAACGGGCGGGAAATCTCGAGCCCGGCACGAATCCCTCCGTACGCCGGATCGCCGACGACCGGATGCTGGATCGCGGCGAGGTGCACGCGGATCTGATGCGTCCGACCGGTCTCGAGGGAGCAGCGCAACAGGCTGACCTCGGGATCGGTGAAGCGTGCGCTCGACCGAGTACCGGGTCCGCGCCTGGCGCCCGCCGTCGCGCACGGCCATCCGGGTCGGGCGGCGGATGGAGCGCCCGATCGGCGCATCGATCAGTCCGCTCGCCGCGTCCGGGACGCCCCACACCAACGCGAGGTAGCCGCGCTCGACCGTGCGGGCGGCCAGCGCGTCGACGAGCGCGTCGTACGCAGCCGGGGTGCGGGCGACCGCGAGCAGGCCGCTCGTGTTCCCGTCGAGCCGGTGCACGATCCCCGGCCGGTACGGATCCCCGACGCCCGCCAGCTCGGGAAACCGCTGCAGCAGGCCGTTCACCAGCGTCCCGTCCGGGTGGCCCGCGCCGGGGTGGACGATGAGCCCGGCGGGCTTGTCGACGACGATCACGTCCGCGTCCTCGTGCACCACCACGATCGGGATGTCCTGGGCCTGGGGGACGCCGACCGGCTCGGGCTCGGCGAGGAGGTCGACGACGTCACCCTCGACGAGCCGCCGGCTCTTGATCACCGACTTCCCGTCGACGAGCACCGAGCCGGCGTCGATGAGGACCTGCACCTCGGCGCGCGACCAGCCGGTGAGCAGCGCCACCGCCCGGTCGACCCGCTCCCCCGCCAACGCCGCCGGCACGACGAGCGACTCGAGCGGCGTCCCCGTTTCGCTCATCCGTTCCGCTCTCGGCCCTGCGGGCCGGGCCGCTCGGGCCACGCTCCACTCGACGTGCGGCGGCCCGCGCGGAGCTTCCCCGTTTCGCTCATGCGGTCATACGGGGTGTTCGTCGGTCACGTGGGCGGACTCACGGAAGGCCGCGATGACGAGGAGGATCGCCCCGATCGTGATCGAGGAGTCGGCCACGTTGAAGCTCGGGAACGAGCCGACGTGCACGAAGTCCACGACCTCGCCGCGCAGGAACCCGGGGCTCCGGGTGATGCGGTCCAGGAGGTTGCCCAGCGCGCCGGCGAGCACCATGGAGAGCGCGACGACCGTCAGACGGTCGCGCGCCCGTTGCACCGCGCGCACGAGGACGACCGACAGCGCGATCGCCAGCAGCGCGAGCACGAGCGTCGCGTTGGTGAAGAGACTGAACGCACCGCCGCTGTTGCGCACCAGGTGGAGCTCGACGTCGGTCCCGACGATCGACAGCGGCCCGTCGCTCAGTGACGCGACGACCCAGATCTTGGTCAG
Source organism: uncultured Acidimicrobiia bacterium (assembly GCA_963770105.1). GTDB lineage: Bacteria > Actinomycetota > Acidimicrobiia > IMCC26256 > JAENVU01 > Chersky-806. The sequence goes on from CAVYOL010000002.1 coordinate 1,856,524, forward strand.
CTGATCGAGGACGACGACCCCGACGACGATCGACGGGGCCAGCCAGCGCGGGACCGGGCGCGCGGCGCTAGCGGCGCGGCCGCTCGACACGCTGCTTGCAATCCACGCAGAACTCGGCCCACGGAATCGCCTCGAGGCGGGCGACGACGATGCGCCGCCCGGCGGGGACGCAGACGCCGTAGGTGCCGTTGTCCATCCGCTCCAGTGCCCGATCGATCTCGTCCACCGCCTGGCGGGCATTCGCGGAGAGCATCAGGTCCCGTTCGCGCTCGACCGAGATCGTGTCGCCCTCGCCCGACTCCTCGTCGAACTGCGTGTCGCCCTGCTCGCGCTCGTTCACCAGGAGGTCGGCGTCGGCCTGCAGCTCGACGGCCTGGTGGAGATGGCGCGCCCGCTCCTCGATGAGGAGCTCGCGCAGCTTCTCCATCGTCTTCGGCGCGATGTTCGGTGACTGCTTCGGGACGAAGATCCCCGAGAGCGGGCACGTCTTGCCGGCGGGCTGCTTCTTCGGCTTCGGCGCCGGCTTCGCCTTGACCGGGACCGCCTTCTTGACCGCGGCCTTGGCCGCGGCCTTCTTCACCGGGGCGGTGGACTTCTTCGTGGTCTTCGCCGGGCTCTTCGTCACGGTCTTCTTCGCGGGGGTCGCCTTCTTCGTCGCGGCGGACTTCTTGGTCAGGGTCTTGTTCGTGGTCGCCTTCTTCGTCGTCGTCTTGCTCGTGGTCGCCTTCTTCGCGCTCGACTTCCCGGCCGGCTTCTTCTTGGCCGGAGGGGTCTGCCGGGACGCCGCGGTGCGGGTGGCCGGCTTCACCGGCTTCTTCACGACCGGCGTCCGCTTCGCGGCTTTCGTCGGGCCCGCCTTCCGGGCGGCGCCGGACTTCTTCGCGCCGGCACCCTTGGCCGGAGCCCTCTTCGCGGCTGCCACGGGTGCCTTTCGTGCGCTGGCGGACTTGCCGGTGGCCTTCGCCATCGGTCGTTCCCTTCGTTCGTCGCGCTGCCCCCGGACGGGGAAAGCGGGGAATGTTAGGCGCCCTGAGCTCTCAGGGCAATGGCGCAGCTACGGTGAACCCCGCGGACCCCGTCGGAGATTCCCGCCGTCGGTCTGAGCGGCCGAGATCGCCAGCTCGAGCGCATTCGCCGTCTCGGGCCCGTCGATCCCGTCGATCCGCACCCGCTTGGTCCGGGACGACGCGCCACTGACCAGCGAGACCGCCGCGTCCTTGACCCCGAGGGTCCGGGCGAGCAGCGCGCAGGTTGCGTCGTTCGCGCGCCCTTCGGCCGGCGGCGCCGCGACCCGGAGCTTCGAGCGCGGTGCCGTGGCGACCCACCACCGCGGTCCGCCCCGCGCCGGGCTGGACGTGCACGTCGACCACCACGTAGCCGTCGTGCGCCTGAAAGAGATCGGAGACATCGGACACCGCCGTTTATCGTACGGCCCGTGCCCTTCGGACCCGTCGATACCCAGCTCGACCTCGTTGCGCTCGAAAACCGTGTGTTGGCAGCCTGGAAGCACGACGACGTCTTCGCCGAGAGCGTCCGGCGCCGGCAGGGTGCGCCGGAGTGGGTCTTCTACGAGGGGCCGCCGACCGCCAACGGCCGGCCCGGGATCCACCACGTCTGGGCCCGGCTCTTCAAGGACATCTACCCGCGGTTCCACACGATGCGGGGCCGGTACGTCCCCCGCAAGGCCGGCTGGGACTGCCACGGGCTGCCGGTGGAGGTCGAGGTCGAGAAGGAGCTGGGCTTCGCCGGGAAGCCCGAGATCGAAGAGTTCGGCATCGAGGCGTTCAACCAGCGGTGCCGGGAGTCGGTCCAGCGCTACGTGGAGGACTGGTCCGCGCTGACGGGTCGGATCGGCATGTGGCTCGACATGTCCGACGCCTACTGGACGATGAACAACTCCTACATCGAGAGCGTGTGGTGGCTCTTCCGCCAGATGTGGGACGCGGAGCAGCTCTACGAGGGCTTCAAGGTCGTGCCCTACTGCGGGCGGTGCGGCACCGCGCTCTCGAGCCACGAGCTCGGCCAGCCCGGCGCGTACCGCGACGTCACCGAGGACTCGATCTACGTCCGGTTCCCGGTGACCGATCGCGACTACGACCTGGTCGTCTGGACCACCACACCGTGGACGCTGGTGTCGAACGTGGGCGCGGCGATCGGCCCGGACATCGAGTACGTCCGGGTCCGGTCGCGGGAGCCCGGCGGGCGCGATCTCGTGATGGCGCGGTCCCGGGTGAGCGCGGTCCTGGGCGAGACGGCCGAGATCGTCGAGCCGGTGGCGGTCAAGGACCTCGTCGGCGCGCACTACGAGCGGCCCTTCGACTGGTTGCCGGTCGAGGGTGACGGGTGGCGGGTCGTCGCGGCCGACTTCGTCACCACGGAGGACGGCAGCGGGATCGTGCACCTGGCGCCGGCGTTCGGCGAGATCGACCGCGAGGTCGCCGCCGCGGAGCACCTGCCGATCCTCAACCCGGTGAACGGCGCCGCCCGCTTCACGGACGCGGTCCCGAGCTTCGAGAACCAGTTCGTCAAGGACGCGGACGCCGGCCTCATCGCCACCCTCGAGGCGTCCGGCCGGCTGGTGCGGGTCGAGCCGTACCTCCACTCGTACCCGCACTGCTGGCGCTGCGGCACCCCGCTCATCTACTGGGGCAAGCCCACGTGGTTCGCGCGCACGTCCTCGGTCAAGGCCGCGATGCTGCGCGAGAACGAGACCATCGGCTGGCACCCGGAGCACATCAAGCACGGCCGGTTCGGGGACTGGCTCGAGAACAACGTCGACTGGGCGCTGTCCCGGGACCGGTTCTGGGGCACCCCGATCCCGGTGTGGCGGTGTCGCGACTGCGGTCACGACACGTGCGTCGGGTCCGTCGCCGAGCTCTCGGAGCTGGCCGGCCAGCCGCTGGCCGATCTGGACCTCCACCGCCCGTACGTCGACGACGTGGTGCTCGACTGCCCCGCGTGCGAAGGCGGGCGGGCGTGGCGGGTCGAGCCGGTGCTCGACGCGTGGTTCGACTCCGGATCGATGCCGACCGCATCGCTGCACTACCCGTTCGAGAACGACGACGTCTTCGAACGCCGGTTCCCGGCCGACTTCATCTGTGAGGCGATCGACCAGACCCGCGGGTGGTTCTACTCACTGCTCGCGATCAACACGCTCGTGTTCGACCGCACGCCGTACCGCGACGTCGTCTGCCTCGCGCTGCTCCTCGACCAGGACGGCCAGAAGATGTCGAAGAGCCGGGGCAACGTCACCGACCCGTGGACCGTGCTCCAAGACCGCGGCGCCGACGCGCTCCGTTGGAACTTCGTCTCGGCCAGCTCGCCGTGGATGCCGAAGCGGGTGTCGCTCGAGAGCATCGACGAGACCACCAACCGCTTCCTCCTCACGCTGTGGAACACCTACAGCTTCTTCTCGACCTACGCGAACCTCGACGGCTGGAGCCCGGGCACCGGCCCGGTGCGGGAGCCGGGCCACGTGCTCGACCGCTGGATCCGCTCGCGGCTGCACTCGACGGTCGCGGAGGTCGGTGATGCGCTCGAAGCGTTCGACGCGCTGCGCGGCGCACAGGCGCTCGAGCGCCTGGTCGACGATCTCTCCAACTGGTACGTGCGCCGATCGCGCTCGCGCTTCTGGAACGCCGACGATCCCGACGCGCACGCGGTGCTCCACGAGTGCCTCCTGCTCACGACGCAGGTGCTCGCGCCCTTCTGCCCGTTCGTGTCCGACGCGCTCTACCAGGACCTGGCCCAGACGAAGGAGTCGGTGCACCTGAGCGACTGGCCGGTGGTGGACACCGCAGCCATCGATCCCGCGCTCGAGGCGGACATGGCCCTCGCCCGCCAGGTCGTGTCGCTCGGCCTCGCGGCGCGCACCGAAGCGCGGCTGAAGGTTCGTCAACCGCTGGCGCGCGCGCTGGTGCTCCTGCCGGGCGCGACGACCTTGCCCGCGCCGGTCGAAGCCGAGATCGCAGACGCGCTGAACGTGAAGCAGCTCGAGGCGGTGACGAGCCTCGAAGGCCTGCTCGAGTACGCGGTGGTCCCGAACTTCCGCCGGCTCGGTCCGAAGGTCGGCAAGCTCATGCCGAAGGTGAAGGAGCTGCTCGCCGAGGCCGACGGCGCGACGATCCGTCACGCGTTGGAGACCGACGGCGCGTACGACCTCGAGGTCGACGGCACGACGATCCGACTCGAACCCGACGACGTGGAGGTCCGCGCGACGTCCCACGAGGAGTTCGCGCTCGCCGAGGACGGCGGCATCGCGGTGGCGCTCGACACGCGCGTCGATCGCGACCTCGCACTCGAAGGGCTCGCCCGGGAGGTCATCCGGGTGCTCAACGACCGGCGCAAGGCCATGGGCCTCGAGATCTCGGACCGCATCACCGTCCGCCTGCGCGCCGACGGTGACCTGGCCGAAGCCGTGACCCGCCACCGCGACTGGATCGCCCGCGAGGTCCTCGCGGTCGACCTGCAGCTCGAGTCGGAGAGCCCCGGAAACGCTGGGGATTACAAGCCGATCGGCGTGGGGGACGCCACGATCGGGGTCAGGATCGAGAAGGTCTGAGCCCGGTTCAGCGCCGGCGGCGGAACAGGCCCGACTTCGCGTCGTCGTCCTCGTAGGTCCCGGTCGAGTCCGGGATCTCGTCACGCGGGCCGAGCGGCGCCTGGTCGCTCACGGCCTCGCGCAGGCTCGCGAAGAACGCTTCGTCATCGAGCGGCTCGGCATCGGCCTCCGCCGAGAACAGCGGCGCGCGCGGTGCGGGCGGGTCGGCCTTGGCACTCGCGGGCTCGCTCACCGGCGACGTCGTCGACGCGGTCGGGCCGTTGCTCGCGGCGGGCGGTGCCTCGGGGGAACGGGCGGGGAGATCCCAGCTGCCGACCGCGCGGATCTCGGCGGTCGGCGGACCGGCATCGGTCGACGGCGGCTGCGGCGTCTGCGGTGATGCCGACGCGCCGACCGGCGGTGCGGGCGGCGCACTCGAAGGCGGCGCGCTCGGCGGCGCGGACGTGGTCTCCGTCGTCGTGTTGTTCACACCCGATGTCGGGACCTCGACCTCGTGGATCGGCGGGCGCGCGGACGGCGCGGCCGGACCTTGGCCGGCGAGGGACTCGAGGTCGGCTTCCAGCGCGCGCCGCAGCCGCACGCGGTACTCGGACTCGAACTTCTCGAGCCCGTCCACGTCGGCGAGCAGCGCCTCACGCCGGGAACCGAGCTCCATGACCTCGCTCTCGAGCCGCCGGCGCTCCGTGTCCACCTGACGGCGGGCCGCCGATTCGGCTTCGGCGAGCTGGGCGCGGGACTTGGTCTCGGCGTCGTCGAGGATCTGGCGTGCCTTGAACTGCGCCTCCGCCACGGCCTCGTCGGCCGCGCGCTGGGCGAGCAGGAGCGTGCGGTGGAGCATGTCCTCGGTCTCGCGCGACTGGCCCTGCTGCCCCTCGGCCGAGCTCACCTGCTCGGTGAGGTGGCGCATGCGCTCGTTGAGGCCCTCGATCGTCGCGGCGGCCCGTTCGAGCAGCTCGTCCACGTCGTCGCGGTTGTAGCCGCGAAAGCCTTCGCGGATGTCGATGTCACGGAGTTCGCGGGGCGTCACGTCCATGCGTTCATGGTAGGACGCGCGACCCACGCAATGTAGGGACGCTGGGGAAAAATCTCACCCTCGTCGCATGCGTCACATGGCGGCGTAGATGAGCCCCCGGAGGATCACAAGACCGAAGAACGCCACCATGAAGGACAAGTCGAACATCCCCACCGGAGGGATGACGCGACGAAGCGGCGCGAGCACCGGCTCGGTGAGGTCCATCAGCAGACGGTTGATGGTCGCGAGACCGCCGCTCGAGGACGTGGGCGGAAACCAGGAGAGGACCGCGCGGGCACCCATGATGACGAGGTAGACGGTGACGAACGCGCCCAGGAGCTCCAGCACAGATGCAGTGTGTCAGGCGCGAAAGAGCCCGCGAGCCTGCAAGCGCTCTTTCTCCTCTTGGGAGACCTCGACGTTGCTCGGCGTCAGCAGGAAGACCTGGTCGGCGACCCGCGACATGCTCCCGCCCACCGCGTAGGTGAGCCCGCTCGAGAAGTCGATCATGCGGCGCTGCAGATCGCGGCTCAGGCCCTGGAGGTTGATGATGACGGGCTGATCGGCCTTGAGCCGGTCCCCCACCTCCTGCGCGTCGTTGAAGCCGTGGGGCTCGACGACGTGCACCCGGGCCGAGCTCGCCGGCATCGGCCGGATCTGGGGGGTCGCGGCGTCGCGCACCGGCGAGACCTCGTCGACCGGGACCGCGCGCACGCGGGGCTGCGCGACGACGGCGGCTACCGGCTCACGCATCCGCGGGGCGGCGCGGCCTCGACGCGCTCCGGGCGCTCGTAGCGCTCGTACGCGGGGTCGGCCGGCTCCTCGTCGAGTGCGAGCTCGTCGTAGTCGTACTCGTATCCCTCTTCGTCGTCCTTGAGTCCGAGGTACACCATCGTCTTTTGCCACATACCCGGCATCCGATCTCCTCCCGTCTGCCACCCTACCGTCGGGCCTGGTTCGATCCGCGGATCACGCTGCGTGCTCGTAGGGGCCCCGATCAGCTCACCGGGACCGGTCACCAAAGATCGCGCGACCGACGCGCACCATGGTGGCACCCTCCTCGATCGCGGCCTCGAAATCATCGCTCATCCCCATCGACAATTCGCGCAATTCGAGCGATGTCGCGAGCTCACGGAGCGCAGCGAACCAGCCCCGGCGGTCCCCGGCCTGCGGTGCCACCGTCATGAGGCCCGCCACGTCGAGGCCCAGGTCCCGCAGCGCCCCCACCAGGGCCGGGGTCTCGGCGGGTGCGCACCCACCCTTGCGGGGCTCCTCGCCCAGGTTGACCTCGACCAGGATCCGGGCCCCGGGCGCCCGCCGGGCGATGGCCTCCCCCAGCGGCGCGCGGTCGACCGAGTGCCAGCAGGTGACCCAGGGCACCAGCCCCGCCACCTTGTTCCGCTGGAGCTGGCCCACGAAGTGCCAGGTGGGCGCAGCGGCCCGCCCGGCCAGGACCGGTGCCTTCGCCAGCAGCTCCTGGGCCCGGTTCTCGCCCAGGTCGGTCAGACCCGCGTCGAGCGCGTCGCCGAGCGCCTCGACCGGCATCGTCTTCGACGCGCCGATGAGCAGGACCCCCTCGGGGTCGCGCCCGGCCCGCGTCGCGGCCCGGGCGATCCGTTCCCGCACCTCGGCCAGCGCGTCGGCGATCACCGGGCCGCTCACGGCTGCTTGACCACCACGACCGCCTGGCGCCCGGTGCGGTGATCGCGCCGGTAGGAGAAGTGATCCTGGGACTCGAACGTGCAGCACCGGGTGTCGGTGATCTCGTCGACGCCCGCCCCCTCGAGCGCGAGCTGCAGCGCGCGCGGCAGGTCGAACGCGACGTGGCCGTCGGCGGTCGTTCCCGCGACCTCGTCGCCGAACCGGGCGACGATCGGCGCGAGCGCGTCCGCGCCGAACTCGTAGTGGCGCACACAGATGCACGGACCGATCGCGGCCCGCACCGGGCCGTGCCCGAGCCGGCGCACCGCCGCGACGCCGGCCTCGACCACGCCGTCCAGCGCGCCGCGCCACCCGGCGTGGATCGCCGCCACCGCGGTGTCGTTCGCGAGCGCGATCGGCGCGCAGTCCGCGCCCATCGCGACGAGCGGGAGCCCCGCGACGGTGGTCACGCTCCCGTCCGCCTCGACGGGCCCGGCCGGTGCGGCGGACACCTCGAGCACGTCGGTGCCGTGCACGTGGAACGGTCGCACCCAGGTCGCGGGATCAGGGAGCGAGAGGCGCGAGGCCAGCCGCCCGTAGCTCTCGGCCACCGCGACGGGATCGTCATCGACGTGACCGGCGAGGTTCATCGAGTCATAGGGCGCGACGGACGCACCGCCGTGACGATCGGTGAAGGCGACCCGCGCGCAACCGAGCGTGAGCTCGATCACGCGGCGAGGGCTTCGGTCAGCGCAGGAACTCCGGAACGTCGAAGTCGTCGTCGCCGGAGTCGAGCCCGTCGTCGACGTCGTCACCCGACTCGGAGGCGAGCGCGCGCTCCTCGGCCATGAGACCCAGCGGTGACTCGGTGCGCCGCTCCCCTTCGAAGCGGTCGAAGCCGGCGGCGATCACGGTGATGCGCACCTCGTCGCCGAGCGCGTCGTCCACCACCGCGCCGAAGATGATGTTCGCGTCCGGGTGCGCGGCCTGGGCGATGATCTCGGCCGCCTCGTTGACCTCGAAGAGCCCGAGGTCCGACGGGCCCGAGATGTTGAGCAGGATGCCGCGGGCGCCCTCGATGCTGGCCTCGAGCAGCGGGCTCGAGATCGCGGCACGCGCCGCGGTGACCGAGCGGCCGTCGCCCGACGCGTACCCGATGCCCATCAGCGCGGAGCCGGCGTTGGTCATGATCATCTTCACGTCGGCGAAGTCGGTGTTGATGAGCCCCGGCGTCGTGATGAGGTCCGTGATGCCCTGCACACCCTGGAGCAGGACCTCGTCGGCCATCTTGAACGCGTTGAGCATCGACGTCTTCTCGTCCGAGACCTGGAGCAGCCGGTCGTTCGGGATGATGATGAGCGTGTCGACCTTTTCCTTCAGGTGCTGGATCCCCTGCTCGGCCTGCACCGAGCGGCGCCGGCCCTCGAACGTGAACGGCCGGGTGACGACGCCGATGGTCAGCGCGCCGGCCGCCTTCGCCATCTCCGCGATGATCGGCGCGCCACCGGTGCCGGTGCCGCCGCCCTTGCCCGCGGTGATGAACACCATGTCGGCGCCCTTCAGCACCTCTTCGATCTCCTCGCGGTGCTCCTCGGCAGCCTGGCGACCGACCTCGGGGTCCGATCCCGCGCCGAGGCCGCGCGTGAGCTGACGGCCGAGGTCGAGCTTGACGTCGGCATCGCTCATCAGCAGCGCCTGCGCGTCGGTGTTGACCGCGATGAACTCCACACCCTTGAGTCCGGCGTCGATCATGCGGTTCACGGCGTTGCCGCCGCCACCGCCCACGCCGACGACCTTGATCACGGCGAGATAGTTCTGCGGTGAACCCAGCATCGTGGACGATCTCCCTCGCTCATTTCGGTGGGACGGGTCGGGGGCCACGGGTCGCTCGCGGAAACGTGGCGCTCTTGCAGGGAATCTTGGAGGCACACAGGCCGGAAAGCGGGGATGCTCGGCAACTCTCGACCTCTGCTTGAGGTTGAGAGTTATGTCAACCTGTGGTTGTGGTGGAGACTCTAACGGACCCGACGCGGCCATTCAATCATCTGGTCGCCGGCGCGCCGGGAACGCGCACGTCGATGTAGTGGACCTTCTGGCCGTCGGCCGCGAGCTGGTCGAGCACCGCGAGCGCGGCCGCACCCTTCGCGCCGACGTCCTCGAGATCGCCGAGGCGCACCTCCCCCGCCGCGGGGATCGCGCCGCCCGACACGGCCGCGAGCTTCAGGACCGCCTGGTCGTCGTGCAGGGTCAGGGACGCGGTCTGGGCGCGCAGCGCGTCGGGGAGCTGCGCCAGCGCTGCGGCGGGCGCGGGCGGCTCGATGGTGCCGCCGCGTCCGGGGACGCGTCGGACCCCGAGCAGCTCGGGGAACCCCGGCGGCGGCGCGGCGGCGGTGCTGAGCACCCGGCCCGAGCGATCGACGATCACGATGGCACCGAGCGTGCCGCGCGGCGAGCCCTTCGGCACCGCCTGGCGCGCCCACGCGACCGGCGCGCGCTCCACGACGGTGATCGTGAGGTCGTTGGGCAGGCTGCGGTCGACCTTCGCCGACGCGACCCAGGGCAGCGCCTCGACCCGGCGCGCGACCGCGCCGGTGTCGACGAAGAGCAACGCGGAGCCGGTGTGGACGTCGGCGGCGGCCCGCACCTCGGCCTGGCTCTCCTGGGTCGTGCCGCGCACGTTGACGGTGTCCACGGCCAGCAGCGGTGACTGGACCACGAGCCACGCGATGCCGATCGCCGACGCGATGCACACCGCGGTGAGCAGGATCCGCAGGCGCCGGCGGCCTTCGGCCCGGGTGACGGCCACCCGCCGCTCACGGATGCGGGGATCGATCCAGCGCGGAGTCGCCGGGCCCGTGGCATCAGCGAGCGGGTCGCGCTCGATGCCGGCCTCGTCCGCGGCTTCCCGGCGCTCGGCCTCCACCAGGTCGACCTCGACGTCCGGCGCGTCCGCGTCGTCGTCCGCCGGATCCGCGTCGGGCGGGTCGACATCGGGCCGGTCGACGTCGGGCAGGACCACTCCGGCCTGGCGCGCCGCGGCGCGCAGGTCGGCGACCGAGTGCTCCTTCGTCTCGACCCCGGCCTGGGGATCCCCCGACGGGTCGGGAGCCCCGGGTGGTGACGCGTCCGGTGCGGCGGGCGGCGCGGGAGCCGGGGCCGGGTCGCCGAACGGTCCACGCGCCGCGGGCGGGACCGCGACCGGCGCCGGGCCCTCCGCGGTGCGGACCGCGGGCGAGCCGGTCGACTCGGGTCGCGTCGGGTCGTTCACGAAGCGGCCTCGTCGTCGTCGAACCCGACGAAGTGCAGCTCGGGCTGGAGCTCGATGCCGGTCGCGTCACGGACCCGGCGCTGCACCTCTGCCACGAGCGCGCGCACGTCGGCCGCGGTCGCGCCGGGCTCGGCCTGGATGAAGTTGGCGTGCTTGGCGGAGACGAACGCGCCCCCGATCCGGAAGTCCTTGAGGCCGCACCGCTCGATGAGGCTGCCCGCGCTGTCACCGGGCGGGTTTCGGAACACGGATCCCGCGTTCGCACCTCCGGGTTGGTTCTCCCGGCGCCACCGGACGATCTCGGTGATGCGCGCCTCGCACACGGCGGGCGTCGTCGGAACCGACGCGGAACGTCGCGCCGGCGACCACCTGGCTGGGACCGATCGAGGACGTCCGGTACCCGAGCGCGAGCTCGTCCATCGCGCGATCGACGCCCAGCCCGTCGCCGAGCAGGTCCACGACGCGCGCCGAGATGAGGACCTCGCGCGTCTCCTGGCCGTGCCCACCCGCGTTCATCCGCACCGCGCCGCCGACGGTGCCGGGGATCCCGACGTAGAACTCCAACCCGCTGAGCCCCGCGGCCGCGGCCTGGCGGGCGAGGACGGGCAGCCCGACCGCGCCGCCGGCGCGCACCGTGCCCTTCACCGGGAGTGATCTCCTCGAACTCGCCTTCGAGCAACAGCGCCAGCCCCGGGAACCCCTGATCGGCGATGAGCAGGTTCGAGCCCCGGCCGACGATGAGCAGCGGTGGGCGGTGGCGGCGCAACGCATCGGCCACCACCGCGAGGTCGCCCTCGCGCCGGGCGCGGACGAGCACCGCCGCGGGACCTCCGACGCGGTACGTCGTCAGCCCGGCCAGGGGCGCGTCGAGCTCGACCCGGCCCGGGAGCGCAGGCTCGAGCGAGGCCGCGAGCTCGTCGGCGCGGAGGGGGCCCGGGTCGGCCACGATCACTCCCCCGCCCCGCGCGTGCGCTTCGGCGAGCAGGTCGTCCGCGAGCGTCGTGATGTCGCCGCCGCCCAGCGTCAGCACGAGGTCGCCCGCGACGGCGCGTAGGCGGGGATCACCTTCACGAGCTCCGCCCGGTGCGGGAAGTACGCGACCGGGAGCTCCGGGTGCGCGTCGAGCACCGCGTTCAGGACGCAGGTGGCCCGTCACGCCGGGGATCGGCTGCTCGTGGAAGCCGCAGACGTCCGTGAGGATGACCTGGTCGGCCCCGACGAACGCGTCGGCGAACTCCCGCCACATGAGCTCGGTGCGCGCGTACCGGAACGGCTGGAACACCGCGATGATCCGGCCCCAGTCGCCCTCGCCGGCGGCCGCGGATGGTGGCCTGGATCTCGGGCGGCAGGAGCGCGTAGTCGTCGATCATCGTCACGCCGTCGAGCTCGCCCCGGTGCTGGAAGCGCCGGGCCACGCCGCCGAAGCCCGCGAGCGCGTTCTGCACGGCCTCGAAGCTCGCGCCGAGCTCGAGCGTCATGGCGGCGGCCCCCGCCGCGTTCTGGGCGTTGTGCCGGCCGACGATCGGCAACCGGATCGATCCGAGCAGCTCACCGTCGCGCTCCAGCACGAACGAGCAGCCGCCGCGACCGCCCTGGTAGCCCGAGGCGCGGTACCGGGCGTCGTCGGCCCAGCCGTACGTGATCGCGTCGGGCCGTGTCGCGGCGAGGCGCCGGGTGTTGGGATCGTCGGCGCACAGGACCACCGGGCCGTCGACCGCGTCCACGAACCGGCGGAACGCGTCCTCGAGCCGGTGCATGTCGCCCCAGTACCAGAGGTGGTCCTCCTCGATGTTCGTGACGATCGCGGCGTCGAGCGCGAGCCGCAGGAACGTGCCGTCGCTCTCGTCCGCCTCGACGATGAGCCACTCCCCCGAGTCGAGCCCGGCGTTCGTGCCGACCTCGTTCAGCTCGCTGCCGACGAGGAAGCTCGGGTGCAGGTCCGCGGCCCGCATGATCAACGTGATCATCGACGTCGTCGTGGTCTTGCCGTGGGTGCCGGCCACGCCGAGCCCTCGCCGTGCGTCCACGATGCCGGCGAGCGACGTCGGCGCGCGCGAGCACCGGGATGCCCGCGGCCTCGGCGGCGCGCACCTCGACGTTCGTGCGCGGCACCGCGGAGCTGATGACGATCGCGTCGCGCGTCGGCGGTACGTTTCCCGCGACCTGCGGGACGAGGCACTCCACGCCGAGCAGCCGGAGCCGGTCGATGCGCGGGTGCTCGTGGAGGTCGGAACCGCTCACGCGGTGCCCCATCTCGGCCAGGATCGCCGCGTAGGCGCTCATCCCCGCGCCACCGACGCCGACGACGTGGATGCGCCGGACCTCCGTGAGGTCGAGCACGGGACCGGGCTCAGGCGCGGGCACGGGCGGTCTCCTCGACGAGCTCGGCCAGGCGTTCGGCGGCGTCGGGACGGGCGAGCGCGCGGGCCGCGGCGGACATCGAGGTGAGGCGATCGGGATCGAGGAGCAGCTCGCGCGCCACGGCATCCAGGTGCGCGCCGTCCGCCTGCGCGTCGGGCACGAGCACCGCGGCACCGGCGCGCTCCATGACCCGCGCGTTGTCCGTCTGGTGGTCGCCGGCGGCACCGGGCCACGGCACCAGCACCGACGGCACGCCTGCGGCGGCGAGCTCCGCCACCGTGATCGCGCCCGAACGACAGACCGCGAGCGACGCGCGCCCGTAGAAGTGGTCCATCTGGTCCTCGTACGGGACCAGCTCGTACACGAGCGTGTCCTGGGTCCGGTGGAGGTGATCCAGCCGGGCCCGGCAGTCGTCGTAGTGGCGGGTCCCGGCGACGTGGCGCACCTGCACGTCGCCGCGCTCGCGCCACCGGTCGTACAGGTCGAGCGCGGCGTCGTTGAGTCGGGGCGAGCCGAGGCTGCCGCCGACGACGCCGAGCAGCGGGCGCGCCACGTCCGGCGCGCGCACGAGGGTCGCGAGCGACGCCGCGCACCGGGTTGCCGATCACCGTCGCGCCGGGCAGCGCGGTGTCTGCGAACGACACCGCGACGCGGGCGCCGAGCCGCGCCGCGAGCTTGTTCGCGAGACCCGGCACCGCGTTCTGCTCGTGGATGACCACCGGGATCCTCAGGGCGCGGGCGGCGAGGACGCCCGGAAGGGACGCGTAGCCGCCGACCCCGACGACGACGCGGGGCCGGAGCCGGCGGACGATCCGGACCGCGCGCGCCAGCGCGACCGTCATCGCTCCGGCCATGCGGACGTCGTCCACCAGGTGCTGCGGAGACATCCCCCGCTGGAAGCCGCGTGCGGGGAGCAGGTCGATCTCGTAGCCCGCGTCCGGCACCGCGCGCGCCTCCAGGCCGCGGCTCGCCCCGAGGAAGCGGACCGACGCCCGGTCGTGGCCCCGCGCGACGAGCGCGTCGGCCAGCGCCAGCGCCGGGTACACGTGACCGCCCGTCCCGCCGCCGGCGACCAGCGCGAACACCGCGGCTCGCGCCGGCTTCACCGCCCACCCTGCCGGGCGACGTTGCCCAGCAGCCCGGCCGCGATCATCGTGAACACGAGCGCGGTCCCACCGAACGAGACGAACGGCAGCGGGATCCCGGACACGGGCAGCAGCCCGACGACCGCGCCGATGTTGATGACGGCCTGCCCGACGATCCACGCGGTGACCCCGCCGGCGAGCAGCATGCCGAAGCGGTCCGGCGCCCGCAGCGCGGTGCGGACCCCGAGGTACGCCAGCGCCGCGAAGAGGCCGACGACGAGGATGCAGCCGAAGAGCCCCAGCTCCTCGCCGACGATGGCGAAGATGAAGTCGGTGTGGGCCGCGGGCAGGAAGCGCCACTTCGCCCGGCTCTGGCCCAGCCCGACGCCGGTCCAGCCGCCACTGCCGAGCGCGATGAGCGACTGCGTGACCTGGTAGCCGGTGTTCGACTTGTCGTGCCACGGATCGAGGAACGTGAGCAGGCGGGCGCGCCGCCACGGGACCACGATCGCGAAGAGCGCGACGGTGCCGACCGCGGCACCACCGATGGCCGCGAGGTGGCGGGCCCGGATGCCCCCGACGACGAGCAGCGCGCCGAGGATCACGGTGAGGACCATCGTCGACGCGAGGTCCGGCTCCTTCATGATCAGCGCTGCGAAGAGGAGGAACACCAACATCACCGGGCGGAGCGCCTTGCGCCAGTCGCCCACCTTGAGCTCCTGGCGCGTGAGCACGTCCGCCGCGTAGACGAGCAGCGCGAGCTTCGCGATCTCGGACGGCTGCACGCGCCACGACCCGAACCCGATCCACCGGCGCGAGCCGTCGACCCAGATGCCGATGCCGGGAACGAGCACGATCACGAGCAGGAAGGTCGCCAGCGCGAGGAACGGGACCGTGTACTTGCGCCAGGAGCGGTAGTCGATGCGCGACGCGATCGCGAAGCCCGCGACGCCGAGGCCGGTCCAGAGCAGCTGGCGCTCGAAGAACCACCACGCGGTGCCCTTGCTGTCGAGCGACTGCACCGACGAGGCCGAGAGCACCATCACGACGCCGATCACGTTCAGCACCGCGACGACCATGAGCAGCAGCAGGTACGTCGTCGTGCGCTGCGTCCCGGCATTCGTCCAGCCGCGTCGGATCCCGCTCAGGCGCGCGGGAACCCGGATCCCGGGGAGCCGGCTGGCCGTCGTGCTCACGCGCGGACGTTCTCCTCGGCGATGAGGCGGCGGACCTCCTGCTGGAAGTCGTCACCTCGTTGCTCGTAGCTCTCGTACCAGTCGAACGACGCGCACGCGGGCGAGAGCAGCACCGTGTCCCCCGGGTGCGCGAGCTCGGCGGCGGCGTCGACGGCGGCCGCCATCGAGCCGGCACGCACGGTCGGGACGAGGTCACCCAGCGCGCGCTCCACCTCTTCGGGGGTGTCGCCGATGGCGACGACGGCGGCCAGCCGCGACCGGGCCTGGGCCAGGGCCCCGAGGTCCACGCCCTTGCTGTCGCCCCCGGCGAGCAGGACCACGCGCTCGAATCCGGAGAGCGCGCTCAGCGTGGCGTGGGGGTTCGTTGCCTTCGAATCGTCGAAGTACTCCACCCCGGAAGCCTTACCGACCGGCTCCACTCGGTGGTGGAGCCTCGGCGAATTCACCAACGTCTCGCGCGCTGCGTCCAGGTTGCCACCCACCGCGACCGCGGCTGCCGTGGCCGCCAGGCCGTTGGTCAGGTCGTGCGGCAGGCGCGACGGCAGGGCCGCGACCGCCACGATCGGTGCACCGGTCGGCGTCACGAGGGACCCGCCCGCGGCCGTGTACGCACCTGCGGTCCCCGCCAGCGTCACCCCGACCACGCGGGCCGGGGCAGTGGCCGCGAGGTCGCGCACGATCGGGTCGTCGAGGTTCGCGACCAGCAGATCGTCGCTCTCGTTGGTGCGCGAAGACCCGGGCCTTGACCGCGCTGTACTCGGCGAACGAGCCGTGCCAGTCGATGTGGTCCTCGGCGACGTTGAGCAGCACCGCCACCGCGGGTCGGAACGCCGCGGTCGTCGTGTGCAGCTGGAACGACGAGATCTCCGCGACGATGACGTCCCACGGCTCCTCGACCACGTCGAGCAACGGCCGGCCGATGTTGCCGGCCGCCTCGGCGCGCACGCCCGAGCCGTTCAGGATCGCGGTGACCAACGTGGTGACCGTGCTCTTGCCGTTGGTGCCGGTGACGGCGACGACCGGTACCCGCGCGGCTTCCATCCCCAGGTCGATGTCGCCGCGCACCGGGACACCGGCCGCGATCGCGGCGACGAACGCGGGGTGCTGTGGCCGGACGCCCGGGCTCGGCACCATCAGGTCGGCGCCGGCGACGAGGTCGGTCCACGCATCAGGATCGGGACGCTCGACGATCGTCGCGCCGAGGTCGCGCGCCTCCGCCACCCGGGAGGCGTACGCCCGCTGGCCCGGATCGTCCTCGACGACGGTGATGGTGTCGCCGCGCCGCGCGGCGGCCCGGACGACCGCGGCACCCGTCGCCCGCAACCCGACGATCAGGACGCGTCGGCTCACTCGATGATGCCCGGGATCCGGATGAAGTCGGCGTAGAAGAAGCCGAGGCCGAGCGCCATGGCCAGGCCGGCCAGGATCCAGAACCGCACGATGATCGTCGACTCGGGCCAACCGAGGATCTCGAAGTGGTGGTGGATCGGTGACATCCGCAGGATGCGCCGGCCGAAGCCCCGGAACGAGATCACCTGGGCGATGACGCTGCAGGTCTCGAGCACGTAGAGCCCGCCGATGATCGGGAGCAGCAGGTCGGTCTTGGTGAGCAGGCCCATGCCGGCCATCGCGCCACCGAGCGCGAGCGCGCCGGTATCGCCCATGAAGACGCGCGCGGGTGGCGCGTTCCACCAGAGGAAGCCGACGCACGCGCCCATGAGCGCGGCCGCCACCACCGCGACGTCGATCGATCCCGCCGCGATGAGGTGATAGGCGTGCGGGTGCCGGAACTGCGTGAACGCGATGACGATGAAGGCCGCGAAGACCAGCGCGGCGGAGCCGGCGACGAGCCCGTCGAGACCGTCGGTGATGTTGACCGCGTTGGCGGTCGCGTAGACCACCGCGGTCGCCCAGAGGAACCAACCGATGGTGCCGAGATCGACGCCGATGGGCCGGGTGAACGACAGGTGGGTCGAGACCTGGACGAACTGCAGCGCGAGCAGCGCGAACCCGACCGTGACGATGAGGATCCCACCGGTCTTGCCCGCGCTTGCGGAGCCCGAGGTTCCGCGCCCGGCGCACGCCGAGGTAGTCGTCGAGCCAGCCGACGAAGCCGAGCCCGAGGATCAGGAACCACAGCGCGATGGCGGCGTCACCGAACTTGATCGCCTCGGTGCGGATGTGCGCGGTGACGTAGCCGAGGAAGGCGGCGACGATGATCGCGATGCCGCCCATCGTCGGGGTGCCGGCCTTGCGCTCGTGCGGGTGGGCGATCGGGCCGTCGTCGCGGATCTGCTGACCGATGTTGCGCGCCCGCAGGATCCGGATGAGGAACGGGGTGCCGAGCACGCTCACCATGAAGGCGACCGAGATGGCGATCAGGACGGCGATCATGAGGTGACCTCTCGGGACTGGAGCAGTGCCGCCGGCGACGCGCTCGAGCCCGACGAGCCGGCTGGCCTTCACGAGCACGGCGTCGCCCGGCTCGACCAGGGCGCGGACGGTCGTCACCGCCGCCGCGCCGTCGCCGACCCGGTGGACCTCGACGCCGTGCGCCCGCGCGGCCGCGGCGAGCTCGTCGGTGCCGGGACCGACGGTGACGAGGACACCGACGCCGGCGGTCGCGACGAGTGCGCCGACCGCGTCGTGCTCGGCCGGGGCGATCGCGCCGAGCTCGCAGCATCTCGCCGAGCACCGCGATGTGCCGACCGCGCACCGGCAGGCGGGCGAAGGTCTCGAGCGCGGCCCGCATCGAGCTCGGGCTCGCGTTGTACGCATCGTTGAGCACGAGGACTCCGTCCGGCGACGTGGTGAGCTCCATGCGCCAGGTCGCGCTCGTCGCGCTCGCCAGCGCCGTCACCACCGTCGCGATCGGGACCCCCAGGTGCAACGCCACGGCGGCAGCCTGGGCCGCGTTGGCCACCTGGTGCACCCCGCGGACCGCCAGTCGGAGGTCCGGTTCGCTTCCCCACGGCGAGTCCATCCGGAACGTCGCCCGGAGCTCGGCGTCGAGCCGGACGTCCGACGTGCGGACCTCGGCGCCGGCACCGAAGCCCACGGTCAGCACCGGAGCCGGGCTGCGGCGCCGGAGCGTGTCGAGGTAACGGCAATCGGCGTTCAGCACCGCCAGGCCGTCGACCGGGAGCGCGTCCAGGAGCTCGCCTTTGACCGCGGCGATGCCGTCGGGACCCCCGAGGTGCTCGGCGTGCGCCAGCCCGATGTGGGTGATCACGCCGATCGACGGACGGGAGATCGCACCGAGCTCACGGATGTTCCCCGGGAAGCGGGCGCCCATCTCGAGCACCACCGCGCCGGCGTCGGGGGGCGCGTCGAGCAGCGTGATCGGCAGTCCGATCTCGTTGTTGAACGATGCCGCGCTCGCGTGCACGACGAACGCGGGAGCAAGCGCGGCTGCGGTCAGGTCCTTCGTCGACGTCTTGCCCGCCGAACCGGTGACGCCGATGACCGCCGCGCCCTCCAGCCGGCGGCGCGCCTCTACCCCGAGCGCGCGCGAGTGCCGCGTACGAGTCGTCGACCACCACGAGCGGGCCGTCCACCCCGTCGGGAACGCGCTCGACGAGCGCCAGGCTCGCGCCGTGGGCCAAGGCATCGGCGACGAACTCGTGACCGTCGCGCTCGGCGCGGAGGGCGACGAACCCGACGCCGGGATCGAGCGTGCGGGAGTCGAAGCCGAACCCGCGCGCGACTGCGGCCGGCCCGACGGCGCGCCCGCCCGTGATCGTGGCGATCTCGTCCCGGGTCAGGTCCACGCGAGTGACTCCAGCTCTTCGCGAGCGACGACCCGGTCGTCGAACCGCGTGACGACGCCCGCGACGTCCTGTCCCGACTCGTGGCCCTTGCCCGCGATCACGACGACGTCGTTCGCCTTCGCGGCACCCAGCGCGTCGCGGATGGCCGTCCGGCGGTCGAGCTCGACCCGGTAGCTTGCGCCGCGGTCGCGCAGTCCGACCTCGGCCGCGGCGGCGATCGCCGCGGGATCTTCCGAGCGCGGGTTGTCCGAGGTCAGGATCACGAGATCGGCGTCCGCCGCCGCCGCGCCCATCGGAGCGCGCTTCATCGGGTCGCGATCGCCGCCGCACCCGAACACCAGCAGCACCCGGTGGCCGGCCGCGAGCCGCCGCGACTCCTCGACCAGCCGGGTCAGCGCGTCGGGCGTGTGCGCGTAGTCGACGAGGACCGTGAACGGCTGTCCCGCAGCCACCCGCTCCATCCGGCCGGGCACGACGAGCTCGGTCTGCAGCCCCACGAGCACCGCGTCGAGCGGAAGGCCGGCGACGCGTGCCGTGGCGGCCGCGGCGAGCGCGTTCTGCACGTTGAACCGGCCGACGAGCGGGACCCGGACCGTCTCGGCCGGAGCACCGTCCAGCTCGATGCGCACCGTCGAGCCGTCCGCGTCGAGCTCCACCACCGAGCCACGCACCGCGGCACCCGGGTCGAGCCCGTACGTCAACACGTCGAGGCCGGCGCGTCGCCGCGCGACCCACGAGCTCGATGCCCCACGGGTCGTCGACCGCGATCGCGGCCCGGTCCGAGAACTCGGGGGTGAACAGGCGCGCCTTGGCTTCGAAGTAGTCCTCGATCGTCCCGTGCTCGTCGAGGTGGTCCTGCGAGAGGTTCGTGAAGCAGACGGCCGCGAACCGGATGCCGTCGACGCGCGCATAGGCGAGTGCGTGCGAGCTCACCTCCATGGCCACGGTGTCGACGCCCGCGTGGTGCATCCGGGCGAGCAGCTCCTGGAGCTGCGGTGCCTCCGGCGTCGTGAGCTCGACTGGCTCCGCGACGCCGTCGATCCGGGCGCCCGTGGTCCCGATGACCCCGACCGGCTCTCCCGCCGCCCGCGCGATCGCCTCCAGCAGGTAGGTGGTCGTGGTCTTGCCGTTCGTCCCGGTCACGCCGAGCACCCGCATCGCGTGCGACGGGTCGCCGAAGAACCGGGCGGCCACCGGACCGAGCGCCCGCCGTACGTCCGGCACGCGCGCCTGGGTCACCGCGACCTCGACCGGGCGATCCACGAGCAGCGCCACCGCGCCGCGTGCGACTGCGGCCGCGGCGTGGTCGTGGCCATCGGTGACCGCACCGCGGATGCAGCAGAACAGGGCACCTCGGGTCGCGCGGCGACTGTCGTGCACGATGTCGGAGACGTCGACCTGCGAGTCCCCGGTCAGCTCGAGCAGGTCCACGGCATCGAGGAGGTCGTGCAGGCGCACGGGATCCTCTCCGTCAACGAACGGGCTGGGAAACGATACCGGCCACGCCCGTCGGGCCCGGAGCCGGACCGGCCGCGGTGAGGCTCGATCCCGACGGCTTCGACGAGTATCCGCCCCCATTTCCGGGGCCCGGGCTCGTGGCGTCGGCACTCATCGTGGTGGTCGGCGGGACGTGCTCGAGGCGCAGGGCGTACTGCATGATCCGCGAGAAGAGCGGCGCGGCGACGGCGCCGCCGAAGTACTGGTCGTTGCTCGTGCCGGGCTGGTCGATCACGACGATCGCGGCGAGCCGGGGCGACTCGGCCGGGGCGAACCCGGCGAAGCTGGCCATGTACTGCGGCGGCGAGCTCGTCCCGGTCCCCGGCTTGCGCGAGGTCCCGGTCTTGCCGGCCACCGTGTAGCCCGAGACCTGGGCGCCGGTGCCGGTTCCACCGGTGACCACGGCCCGCAACATGAGGTTGAGCTCGGCCGCGGTGTTCTCGCTGATGATGCGCTTGCCGGCCTTGACCGGCTCCTCCTGCCGCGTCCCGTCCGCGCCGATGGTCGCGTCGACGAGGCGCGCCGGGCGGGTGCTCCCGCCGTTCGCCACGGTTGCGAACACGTCGAGCATCTGCATGGGCGTCACGGCGGTCGTGTAGCCGATGGGCACGCTGCCCATGTCGCTCGGACCGAAGTCCGCGACGTTCTTCATGAGCCCCGCCGACTCACCCGGGAAGTTGATCGCCGTCTTCGTCCCGAAGCCGAACTCGCGCTGGTACTGGTCGAGCCGCTCCTTGCCGAGCTCCGCGGCGATCTTGATCACGCCGATGTTCGACGACTCACGCACGATGTCGCTCACGCTCCAGCTCTCGACGTTGTGCTGCTCGGCGTCGCTGAAGAGCCGGTCGGCGATCTGCAGGCGCCACGGGACCTGGAACGTGGTGTCGGGCTTGACCACCCCCGTCTGCAGCGCCGCGCCGACGGTGACCACCTTCGCGGTCGAGCCCGGCTCGTAGACCGAGGTCAGCGGACGGTTGGACTCACCGGCGGAAGCGAGCCGGGCGGGCCCGTGCGCGTCACTTCCGTCGGCCGTTGCCATCGCGAGCACGTCACCGGTCTTGACGTCCTCGATGATCGCGATGCCGCCGCGCGCGTTGGCGCTGCCGACTTGGGCCACGAGCTGCTTCTCCACCTCGTACTGCAGCGACTGGTCGAGCGTGAGCACCAGGTCGCCACCGCGCTTGGCGGGGTCGTCGACGCGCTGGGTCGCCGGGATCTCGCGCCCGTCCGGGTCCTCCTCGGCCACGAGCCGGCCGGGCCGGCCCCGCAGGGTGTTCTCGTAGCTCGACTCGAGGCCTCCGAGGCCGTCGTTGTCGGTCCCGACGAACCCGAGGATCGGGCCCGCGAGGTTCCCGCCCGGGTAGAACCGCTTCGACTCGGGGACGGTGCCGACGCCCGGCAGGTTCAGCTTCTTGACCTTCGCCGCGGTCGCGTCGTCGACCTTGCGCGCGACGTACACGAACGCGGTCTTCGGCTGGGCGAGCCGGTCGCGCAGGTCCGCGCGGTCGACGTGCACGATCGGGGCCAGCTCCCGCGCGTAGCGTGTCGGGTCCTTCACCACGCGCGGATCCGCGAAGATCGTGTGCTGTGGCACCGACAGGGCGAGATCGTTGCCGTTGCGGTCGAAGATGCTGCCGCGCTCTGCGGCCAGCGTGATCGAGTGGACGCGCTGAGCCAACGCCATCGCCTCGTAGTGGCTCCCCTCGACGCCCTGCACGTCGACGAGCCGGACCACGATGACGCCGAGCGCCAGCGTCATGATCACGAACAGGGCGATGAGCCGCTTGTGCGGAGCGACCGCGGTGAAGACGCGCCTGGCGGCCGGCGCCGTGCGGACCGGGGCCTTGCGGGTCGGCGGCTTGCGCGCGGGGGCCTTGCGGACCGGGGCGCGGCGGACCTGCGACGCGCGCGTCGCGGTCTTCGCGCGCGCGACGCGCCGGCGTCGCCTTCCTCGCGGCCGGACGCTTCGCGACGGGCTGCTTCGCCCGGGCCGGCTGGGCCTTGGCGCGCGGCGTCGACGTGTTCTTCGACGGGGCGGTGCGCGTCCCGGGTGTCTTCGTGCTGACCCGCTTGGCGGCGGGAGCCTTGGCCGACGCGGACCGGGTCCGCGTCGGCGCGCTACCGCGCCCGTGGTACCCGCACGGCCGCGCGTTCGGGCGACGGCGGCTCCGGATGCGGCAGCCTTCCGCCGGGGCGCGTCCCCGCGCCCGCCCGACCCCGCTGCGGACGTCCCCTTCGTCCCGGCACTGCGTTGTCCATCACGGCTCTGCGACAAGGTGCTTCTTCACCTTCTCCCAATCCCGGGCGAGGCTGGGTGCCGTCGCGCCTGCCGCGGCGTTCGCGGTGTCCGTGGCGGTCAGGCCCGGCACGGTGATGTAGCGCAGGCTCGTCGCCGGGATCATCCCGAGGCTCGTGGCCCGCTTGACGATCGCCTGCGGCGCGCTGCGGTTCGCGAACGTCAGGCGCAGCGACTCGTAGCGCTGCTGCTCGACGGTGGTCTGGCGGTTGAGCCGCTCGAGCTGGAGCTGACCCTCGGCCATCACGACGTGGAAGCCGACGACGATGAGCACCGCGGCGACGACGGACGCGATCGCGAGCCGCACCCCGATGCGCGCCCGCCGCTCGCGCTTGCGCTGCGCGGGATCGACGACGGCGAGGTGCCGCGGTCGCGCCTCGGGTGCGGGCGCGGGACGAGAACGCGGCGCCCGTACGGGCGCGGTGGCCACTCTCATGACGTGAGCCGCTCCGCCGCGCGCAGTCGCACGCTCGAGGCACGCGGGTTCTCCGCGAGCTCGGCGTCACTCGGGTACATCGGCTTGCGCGTGATCAGACGCACGAGCGGAGCCGGGCGTTCGGGCGCGGGCAGGCCGCGCGGGATGTGCTCCGTGCGCGGCGCGGCGCCCGACCACTCGGCGAGCTGCTGCTTCACGATCCGGTCCTCGAGCGAGTGGTACGCGAGCACGAGGACGCGTCCACCGGGCGTGAGGAGGTGCACGGAGTCCTCGAGGCCCTCACCGAGGTTCGGCAGCTCGCGGTTGACCTCCATGCGGACGGCCTGGAACGTGCGTCGCGCCGGGTGACCACCGGTGCGCCGCGCGGGCGCCGGGATCGCGGCCTTGATCGCGTCGACCAGCTCACCCGTCGTCGTCAGGGGTCGGCGGCGCAGGATCTCACGGGCGATCCGCCGCGCGAACCGCTCTTCGCCGTTGCGCCGGATGACCCGCACCAGCTCCGCCTCGTCGTACCCGTTGACCACGTCGGCGGCGGTCAAGGTCTGGTTGGAGTCCATGCGCATGTCGAGTGGCGCATCGGACCAGTACGAGAAGCCGCGTTCGGCCCGGTCCAGCTGCGGGCTGCTCACACCCAGGTCGAACAGGACTCCCACGATGTTCCCCTCGCTCTCGGATTCTGCGATCTCGGCCAGGTGCTCGAAGCCGCCGTGCACGACCCGGGCCCGGTCACCGAAGCGATCGAGTGCCTCCTGTGCCGCCGCCACCGCCACCGGATCCCGGTCGATGCCGAGGAGCCGGAGGTCGGGTCGAGCGTCGAGCAGGAGCCCGGCATGCCCACCGCCGCCGGCCGTGGCGTCGATGACCGTGCCGGGAGGAACGGGCAAGAGCAGGTCCACCACTTCCCGGCCCATGACCGGACGATGGACGAACGCCGCACTCACCTGGTGCTCCCCCGTGTCGTCGGGAGCGGACACCGGGTCTGCCACCGGCCCCCCGGTCGGACGATGCCGATCCGGATTTCTCCCCGAAAGCGACTCGGTCAAAAGCGGGCGGAGTAAGGGCCTTCAACCGCGCCAACCGGGGGGCTGGTGGCGGACCCGATGACCGGGTCCCGCCTGTCAATGTCGGCACTTCGTTGTGCCGGGCGTGCTGTCTCGAGTTCGCGCGTCGTTGCGCCTGACCTTGCGTGGAAGAACCGTTAGATGAATCCGACGTCGGAGAGGCCCTCGCCGGACGCGATGTCCGCCTGACCCTGGGCTTCGTGCTCGCGCCACCGCACCGGGTTCCAGAGCTCGACCCGGTTGTCGACCCCGAGCACCATCACGTCGCGCTCGAGGCCGGAGTACTCGCGCAGGGTCTGCGGGATCGCGACGCGCCCCTGCTTGTCCGGAGTGAACGGCCGGGCGGCGCTGAACCACGACCGGGCGGCGCGGCGTTCCCGCTCCCCCCGTCGTGCGCTCTCCCGGACCCGCTCCGCCATCTCTTCGAACCCCTCCCGGCTGTACACCGCCAGACAGCCGTCCAACACCTTGGTGAGCACCGCCCCGTTCGCGAGCGGCTCCCGGAACTCCGCCGGGAGGATCACCCGCCCCTTGGCGTCCAGCGCGTGCTGGTACTCGCCAAGAAACCCGAGCGACATTCCCGACCCCTCATTCGCGGCCGATCCGAGCTTTCGGACCGGAACTTGCTCCCCTCACCCCACCAGGAGCACCCTAAGGCACCACTAGGTGCCCTGTCAACCCACATCGCGCCACTTCGCGCCACCCACCTTCGAAGATCTCTGGAGGGCGAGTGCCGCGACCGCGACCGAACGGCGCCCTCCAGCGGCCTTTCGCTCCGGCAGGCGACGGCCACGAGCGCGGTTGCGCGAGCGCACCACCGCGCTCCACCCGCGACCGCCAACGAGCGCGCCCGGTTCAGGTCGCGATCGGGCTACTGCGGGTCAGGAGCGGAGGAGCGAGCGGGCACGAAGTGCGAGCGCTCGGAGTGACCAGAAAGAGGAGGTCGGGCCGAGGGAACGGCGCGACCTAGCGCACAGCGATCCGGTCAGGCGGGGACGGACTCCAACGCCGGGAGGAAGGGGGCCCAGGCGGGGTCGATCGATCCGGCGGTGGCGATCACCCAGAGGGTGGCGTGCGGGGCGACCGGGCGGCGGTGCAACCGGAGGTCGGTGTCGGCGAGCATCCGGTTCTCCTTGCGCGCGTTGCACGGTCGGCACGAGGCCACGACGTTCTCCCACGTGTGCTCTCCCCCGCGCGACCGGGGGATGACGTGGTCGATGTTCTCGGCCGGCCGGTTGCAGTACTGGCAGCGCTGGCCGTCACGAGCGAACACGGCCCGTCGGGAGAGCGGCACCCGCGACCGGTACGGGACCCGGACGAAGTGGGTCAGCCGGATGACCGTCGGGACGGGGAACGCGATCCGCTCGGAGTGCAGCTCCGCCTCGTCGCGCGCGACCACGACGGCCTTCTCCTTCAGGACCAGCACCACCGCCCGCCGAACCGAGACGACGCAGAGCGGCTCGAAGCTGGCGTTGAGCATCAGCGCTCTTCCCAAGCCTCGAGACCTCCTCGATCGAACCGTCCCCGAAGTCCCCGGAAGTCTATGCAAGCCGGATCAGCGATGAACCTGCTTGCACCAGCGGAGGTAGGTGACCAGGTCCCCGGGCTCGGGGGTGCCGGCGGCGCCGTACTGGGTGTCGAGGCGGAACCGCACGTAGGCCGGGTCCGGGAGCGGGAGGAACGGCGCCCGCCGCCACCACCCCGGGCGCGCGAGCCGTCCGGCCTGGCCGAGCGCGGTCGACCAGAGGCCCGGCTCCCGCGCCAGCGCGGTACCGGCCTGCACCCAGAATTTCGCTCCGACGTCCTGACCGTCCACAGGGAGCGACGATACCGGTCGGCCCGCGAGAGCCTTCTCGCGTCGCGGACCGTACTCCGAGGTGATCCCGTACACTCACGCGCTCCGCCGGCAGCCCGATCACGGGGGAAGGGGCAAGGTGGCACAGCCCGAACCGAGCCGGCCGGCACTCAGCCCGCTCGAACCCGCAAGCGACGACCGCACCCTCGATGCGAGGGTCGAGCCCCTGTTCCGGGCGCTGGTCGACAACGTCGAGCAGGTGATCCAGGGCAAGCGCGAGGCGGTCCATCTCGCCCTGGTCTGCCTGCTCGCGTCGGGCCACCTGCTGATCGAGGACGTCCCGGGCGTCGGCAAGACCTCCCTGGCCAAGGCGATCGCCCGCTCGATCGGCGGCACCTGGCACCGGGTGCAGTTCACCCCGGACCTCCTCCCGTCGGACGTGACGGGCGTGTCGGTGTGGAACCGGCTCACGGGTGAGTTCGAGTTCCGGCCCGGTGGCGTGTTCGCGAACATCGTCCTCGCCGACGAGATCAACCGCGCGTCGCCCAAGACGCAGTCGGCGCTGCTCGAGGCGATGGAGGAGCGCCAGGTGAGCGTCGACGGCGTCACCTATCCCCTCGACGCGCCGTTCATGGTGATCGCGACGCAGAACCCGATCGAGCTCGAAGGCACCTACCCGCTGCCCGAGGCGCAGCTGGACCGCTTCCTCATGCGCATCGAGATGGGATACCCGGACCGGACCGCGGAGGTCGCGATCCTCGAGTCCCAGACCAGCCACCTCGCGGTCGAAGAGCTGCTCCCGGTGGTGAGCGCGGAGGAGATCACCGCGGTCGCCGACGCGATCGAGACGGTCCACGTCGCCTCCTCGCTGCGCAACTACATCGTCGACCTCGCG
Organism: uncultured Acidimicrobiia bacterium; assembly: GCA_963770105.1. GTDB lineage: Bacteria > Actinomycetota > Acidimicrobiia > IMCC26256 > JAENVU01 > Chersky-806. The sequence goes on from CAVYOL010000002.1 coordinate 1,883,398, forward strand.
GACGCGACCCGTCGTCACCACGACCTCGCGCTCGGCGCGAGCCCGCGCGGCGCCCTCGCGCTCCAGCGGGCGGCGCGGGCACTCGCGGCGAGCATGGGACGCGAGTACGTGATGCCCGACGACGTGAAGCGAGTCGCGCCGGTCGTCCTCGAGCACCGCCTGCTCCTCACCCCCGATGCCGAGCTCCGCGGCCTCTCCCCCGCGGACGTCCTCGGCGACGTCCTCGCATCGGTGGCGGTGCCCGGAGCCACCGGCCTCACGTAGTGCCTTCATGATCCCGTCGGCCGCGGCGCTGACCCGGCGGGGCTGGACGCTCACCGGTGCCGCGTCGGGGCTGTTGCTGGCCGGCCGGCTGCTCGGCGCGCTCGAGCTCACGATCCTCGGCGTCATCACGTTCAGCCTGCTCCTGCTCGCGTGGCTCTGGGTCCGGAGCCGGACCCGCGTGGTGCGGGTGGAACGCCGGGTCCGGCCGACCCGGGTGCACGTCGGGGGCGACGCGCGGGTCGACCTCGAGGTCGACGACCCCGGCTCGGCGGACTCCCCCCAGCTCCTCCTGACCGACGTGTTCGACGGTGGTCGACGCGCCGCGCGCTTCCTCGTCCCCGCGCTCCGACGGGGCCAGACGGCACGCGCCGCGTACCGCGTGCCGACGAACCAGCGCGGCCGCTACGCGCTCGGGCCGATCACGCTCACCGTCACCGACCCGTTCGGGCTCGCGCGCCGGAGCTGGACCGCCGGTACCGCCGACGAGGTGACCATCTGCCCGCGCGTGCACGAGCTGCGGATGCCACCGGGCGCGCCGGGCCGGTTGCGCAACGCATCGCCGTTCGCGGTGCGGTTCCACGCCCCGGCCGTCGACGGCGAGGAGTTCCTGACCCTGCGCGAGTACGAGGTCGGCGACGACCTCCGGCGCATCCACTGGCGTTCCACCGCCCGCACCGGCGAGCTCGTCGTGCGCGAGGACGAAGCGCAGTGGCAGCCGCACGCGGTCGTGCTGCTCGACACGCGGCCGGGCGCCCACGACGACGTGTCGTTCGAGGCCGCGGTCGAGGCCACCGCGTCCATCGTCGCCCGCCTCGTGCGCAGCGCGCTGCCGGTCGAGGTCATCACCACCGACGGGCGCACACTCGGACTGACCGGAGCCGGGCGTCGCCACGGGGTCGGCATCGAGGCGTTCATCATGGACCAGCTCGCGGTCGTGGCCCGCGGCGGGCCGGACAACCTGGCGGCCGTCGCCCGGCCCCTGCGCGCCGCGCAACGCCGCGGGCTGCTCGTCGCGGTGATGGGCGCGCTCTCCAAGCCGCAGCTCGACACGATCGCCGCGCTCGGCGCGCCGGGCGCCCCGCTCGTGCTCGTCATGACGAACAGCCGCGGCGGCGCGCCCGCCCGATCGTCGGCCGGCGTCGTCACCGTCGACGGCGCGATGGGCGCCTTCGCGCCGGCGTGGGACGCCGCGATGGTCCGCCGGGCCCGCGCCGCGGGCCGGGTGACGCGGCGATGACCCTCAACCGGTCCGCGCTCTACGCGGCAGCCGCGCTGGCCGCACTGACGATCGCCGCCGCGCTCGGGCTCGGCCGCGTCTTCGCCGACGGCTCCTTCGCGCTGCCGATCATCGGGGCCGCCCTGCTCCCGCACGTCATCGGGGGCTACGCGCGCGCCAGGCGCTGGCCCGGGTGGGTCCTCACCCTCGTCTCGATCGCGCTCGTCATCGTGTACCTCACGCTCGTGATCGCGCCCGGGACCACGACCTACGGCATCCCCGGCTCGGGCAGCATCGCGGCGCTCGCGCACCGGCTGGCCGACGGATGGCACGTCTTCCGCACCGGGCACGCCCCGGTGCCGGTCACGCACGGCGTCCTGCTGCTCTGCATGGTCCTCACCGCGCTGGTGGCCGCATCGGCGGACGCGCTCGCGTTCCGTTCCGAGGCGACGCTCGCCGCCGTCGTGCCGTCGCTGTTGTTGTTCGTGTTCGCGTCGACGCTCGGCACGACCGAGCTCCGCACCGCGACGACGATCGGCTACTCGCTCGTCGCCCTCGTGTTCCTGATGCTCCAGCACCAGGCGCTGCTCGAGCAGCATCGATCGTGGGCCAGCGGGCGCCGGCTCGGGTCGCACGCGACGCTCGTCAACGCGGCCGCGTTCGTCGGCGGTATCGCACTGCTCGCGGGCCTGGTGATCGCCCCCGCACTCCCGGGCTCCGGCGACGGCCCCCTGCTCGACTACCGCAGCGTCGGCGGGTCGAGCAGCCAGTCGTCGGGCAACTTCCGGACCCTGAGCCCGCTCGTCGACCTGCGCGCCCGGCTCACCGACCAACCGGACATCGAGCTGTTCACCGTCGACGCACCGACCCGGCTCTACTGGCGGATCGCCGCGCTCGACCGGTTCGACGGGACGGTCTGGGGCATCGAGAGCCAGGCGCAGGACGTGAGCACCGCGCTGGCCCGGCGCCGTCCGCCGGGCACCGTCCGCCAGGAGTTCACGATCACCGCGCTCGACGACCAGTGGCTCCCGGCCGCGTACCAGCCGCGCGCGACGGACCTGCAGGACGCGCGCGTGGTCTCCGACTCCGGGACGCTGCTCGCGCCCAACCGCCAGATCACCGGGCTCAGCTACCGCGTGGACTCACGGATCGCGTCGCCGCCGACCGCGCGCCAGATCGCCGCCACCCGGGCCCGCGTCCCCGCGAGCCTGGACTCGTCCCTGGCCCTCCCCGACTCGTTCCCGGAGTCGGTGCGGGCGAAGGCGCGTGCGATCGTCGCGGGAACGACCAACCCGTACGAGCAGGCGCTGCGGCTCCAGAGCTTCTTCCTGAACGGGAGCTTCACCTACGACCTGCGGGGACCGTCGGGGAGCAGCTCGGACGCGATCACGAACTTCCTGCGCTCGCGCCACGGGTTCTGCGAGCAGTTCGCCGGGGCCTACGCCGCGATGGCCCGCTCGATCGGGCTGCCCGCGCGCGTCGCGGTCGGCTTCGCTCCCGGAACCTACGAACCGAGCCGCGGCGTGTTCTCCGTGCGGGCCCGCGACGCGGCATGCCTGGCCCGAGGTCTGGCTCGCCGGGCTGGGCTGGACCCAGTTCGAGCCCACGCCCGCCGGCAACGCGCCGGGCCAGGCGGACGGCACGGTCGGCCAGCCCGCGGCACCGAGCGCATCCACCGTCACGACGCCGACCACGACGGCCACGTCGACGCCGCCCTCGAGCAGCTCCCGCGCCAACCCGTTCCCGCGCGGCGAGTCCGAGGTGCAGGCCGGCTCACCGTCCGCGACGACGAGCGGCGGGTCGAGCAGCCACTGGCTGATCCTCGCCGCCATCGCCGCGCTGGCGCTCCTCGTCGGGCTCGGATGGTTCGTCGTGCGGATCTCGCGCAAGATCCGCCGCCGCACCCGCCGGCGCAAGAGCACCATCCCCGCGCACTCGGTCGCCGGCGCGTGGCAGGACGCGCTCGAGCGGCTCACGGACGCGGGGCTTCCACCATCGGTGACGCTCACACCTCACGAGCAGGCGTACGGCTACGCGGCTCGCGGCGCACCGCCCGACGCGACCACGTCGTTGGAGGATCTCGCCGAGCTCTACTCGAGTGCGGGGTGGTCGTTGCGCGAACCGACCGACGAGGACGTCGCCCGCGCCTGGGCCGATGCCGACTCGGTTCGGGATGCACTCTCCGAGGGCGTCACGCCACGCGAGAAGGTGCGCCGCGCGCTACGGCTCTGAGGACGCCCGCAGCCCCTCGACGAATTCCCGGCGCTCGGCGTCGAAGCTGCGCACCTCGGCGTCGACCTCCTGCGCGTACGCATCGACGGCGACGAACAGGGCCATCTGACCGCGACGCAGCGCGTCGAGGATCTGCCCGTCGTCGCGGCACGCCCAGACGCGATCGCCGTCGGTCACGAGCCGCAGCCCGGCGATGTCCTCGCCGGACGCCACGAGGTAGCGGACGGCCTGGCGCACCCGGCCGAGCGCGAGCCCGGCTTCGAGCAGGGACGCGACGACCCGCAGCGCGACGAGGTCACGGAAGCTGTAGTCGCCCCCCTGCGGCGCGACGAGCCCGATGCGCTCCCAGTACGACAGCTGCGCCTCGGAGCACCCGGTGAGCCGAGCGGCCTGCAGCGCGGAGTACGCCAACGCGGGTGCCGTCAGCTGTTCTCGTCGCGGTGCCAGCGCTCACGCCACCGACGCGACGTGCTGCCGAGCAACCCGCCGAGTGAGCCGCCGCGCAACGAACCCGTCAGGTTCTGCATGCCGGCCTTGCCGAGCTTGCGGACGTTGCGCTCGATCACGAGCAGGCACGCCAGCATCACGAGGAAGCCGACGACGCCGAGGAAGAGCACTTGGGTGAAGGTGAAGAGCAGGAGCACCAAGCCGGCGACGAAGCCGACCACCGCCCACTTGATTGCCCGGGCGGCGTGCCGGTACAGCGTCGTTTCCGAGACCTGCTGGACGAGACCAGGATCGGTCGCGGTCAGGTTGGCCTCGATCTCTTGGAGTATCCGCTGCTCTTCCTCGGAAAGCGGCATCAGCCAATCTTCGCGCGTCGACACCCGCCTCTCAACGCAGGGCCTCCGGGATGCGGCGCGAATCGTTGGGTCTCGCCACCCGCCGCGGCCGACCGGTAGGCCCCGTCGACGACCTCGTGGGCGGCGAGGGCCTCGTCCACCCCCGGCATCCCGCCGGGCCGCGTCCCCCTCCGCGACCAGGGCATCGAGGAACGCTTTGCTCGGTTCTGCGTACTGGGCCAGCGGCTTGGCCAGGACCTCGGGGACCGTGAACCGGTCGATCCACGCCGGTGGATCGCCTTCCACGGTCTCGACCCCCGCGGAGGTCTCGACGTGGAGCGGGCCGAGGTAGTCGTCCTCGGTCCAGAGGAACGCGTCCTCGCAGAACAGCTCGAGGCGTCGGGTCGAGGCCCGGGTCAGGACCTGGTGCCACACGCTGACGAGCGTCGCGGTCGCGCCGCCGGCGTACGCGCAGCGCAGCGCGGCGGAGTCGTCGATCCCCGGGTACCCGAAGATGCGACGCGGTGTGGGCGCGACACCGACTCGGCGCGGCCGAGGACCCAGTTGCAGCACGTCGAGATCGTGGATCGAGTGCTCGATCAGCGTCCCGCCGCCGGCCTTGTCGACGTCACGCGCGCCACGTCGAGCCGTACATGCCCTGGATCGGGAAGTACTGGTCGTCGCGCAGCACGAGCGCCATCGGCGTGCCGTAGCGCCCGGAGTGCACGATCTCGGCCAGCGTTGCGGAACACCGGGGCGTGGCGCAGGACGAGCCCGACCTGGTGCGGGACCTGATCGAGCAGCTCGGCGATGCGCCGGCAGTCCGCGCAGGGTCGGGGCCAGCGGCTTCTCGCAGAACACCGGGAGCCCCCGGGCCACGGCGGCCTCGACCGCCGCGAGGTGGCCGGCGGTCCAGGTGCAGATCCAGGCGACGTCGACCGCGTCGAGCAGCGCATCCACGGTCTCGGCCGGCTCGCGCGTGGTTGGGCTCGGCGAGCCTGCGGGCCCGCTCCGGGTCGGTGTCGAAGGTCGCGGTGATGTCGCGCGTCGATGAGCCCCGCGTCGGCGAGCTGGCGGAGCGCGTAGGAGTGGACGGTGCCGATGTGGCCGCAGCCGATCAACCCGATGCGCAGCATCAGTGCGATTCCTCCTCGTCGTGGTTCGGGCGGGCGTCGTCCGGGTGGGCGTCGCCGGGTCGTCGTCGGGGCCCCACAGGCTGGCACGCCGGCCGGTGCGGAGCCGGCCGCGGTCGATGAACGCCGCCGAACCCACCGCGTCGGTGCCGAAGCGCGCCCGCACCGTCGTCCATGGCGGCTTCGAGCGCGCGACGGTCGTCGGTGGTCGCGGTCGGCGCGCCGTCGAGGTCGAGCGCGCCCTGCACGCCGACGCCGTCCTCGAGCTGCTACACGGAGACGCCGAGCAGGCGGATGCCGTCGCCGAGGTCGACCGCGCGCGAGCAGCGTCGCGCGCGGTGTCGCCGATCTCGGCCGCGAGGTCGGTCGGCGTCGGCAGCGTGTGCGGACCGGGTGATGGTCCGGAAGTCGCTGAAGCGCAGCTTCAGCTGCACGGTGCGCGCGGTCTTGGAGGTCCCGCCGGAGCCGGGCGGCCACGGCATCCGCCATGCGCAACGCGTCCCGCTCGAGCCCGTCGAGGTCGCGTGCGGTCCTGGGCGAACGTCTCCTCGTGCCCGATCGACTTCAGCACCCGGTCGGGCTCGACGGCGCGGTCGTCGCGGTTCCAGGCGAGGGCGTAGAGGTGCGCGCCGCGCGGACGTCGCCGAGGCTGCGCACGAGCGTCGACTCCGGGAGCCCGGCCAGGTCGCCGACGGTCTCGACCCCGTAGCGTTCGAGCCGCGTGCGGGTCGCGGGCCCGACGCCCCAGAGCCGGGTCACCGGGAGCGGGTGCAGGAACGCGAGCTCGGTGCCGGGCTCCACCACGAGGATGCCGTCGGGCTTGGCGAGGTCGCTCGCGAGCTTGGCGAGGAGCTTCGTGGTCGCGGCGCCGACGGACGCGGTGAGCCCGGTCTCGGCCCGGATGCGGCGCCGGAGCAGGGCGCCGATCTCCGGGCCGGTGCCCAGCGACGTCGCGCGCGCCGGCGACGTCGAGGAACGCCTCGTCGAGCGAGATGCGGCTCCACGAGCGGCGTCACGTCGCGCAGGATCGGCCATCACCTGCCGGCTCGCGTCCGAGTACGCGTCGAACCGGGGTGAGAGGAACACCGCGTCCGGACAGGCGCGTCGCGCGCGGGCCATCGGCATCGCGGAATGGATGCCGAACCGGCGGGCTTCGTAGCTCGCCGCGGCCACGACCCCGCGGTTGCCGAGCCCGCCGACGACGACCGGCCGGCCGCGGATCGCCGGGTCCGCGAGCTGCTCCACCGACGCGAAGAACGCGTCCAGGTCGAGATGGAGGATCGACGGCGCCCCGCGCGTCACGAGCTCGCCCCGGCGCGCCGGCGATCCGACCCGGCGTGATGGAGGATCGACGGCGCCCCGCGCGCATCAGGAGTCGAGGGTGCGGATGACCTCGAGGGAGTCGAGCGCGGTGCCGCGGACGTCGTAGCTGAACCCGCGTCGCTGGGCCGGCTCCCACCGCTGGTCCAACCACTCCGCGAGCGGTTCCCGCACCCAGTGGAAGCAGGCCTCGAGCCGGTCCCGCACCTCCGCGACCGGGAAGAACGCGGCGTCGACCACGATGCCGTCCGGGTCGTCGACGCGCAGCTCCCCTTCGAACGAGAGCGCCCGGTGCACCTCGCAGTGCATCACCCAGCCGAGGTCGAGCGCGACCATCGTCACCTCGTAGAGCGGACCTTCCCACTCCCGCACGATCAGGCCCGTCTCCTCCTCGACCTCGCGGGTGAGCCCGTCCAGGACCGAGGCATCCGTCTCGTCGATGACGCCGCCGGGCGTGCTCCAGTCGAGTGAGCCGTTCCGGCGCTGGTTGCAGACGAGCAAGAGACCGTCGCCGTCCTCCAACACCGCGCCGGCGACCGTCCACTCGTGGGTGGGCCGAGCCATGCGGCCAGTGTGGCACGGGCGCTCGACGGTCCGGCCCGCAGTGCCCGGAGGTCGTAACCTCCGCAACGGTGACCGAACCAGAGGAGCAGCCGGCGTTCGACACGGGTCCCGGGCCGCCGCGCGGCGCGTTCCTGCTCGCGTACCTCGGCGTCGTGCTCGCCGGGCTGTTCGGCGGTGCCATCGGCTACGGCCTCGTCAACGTCAGCAGCACCGGAGGCACCGCGGTCGAGAAGGCGATCGGGGCGCTCGTCGGCGCGATCGTCGCCGCGGTCGGCGTGGGGATCGTCGCGGTGCTGGCGCTGCGGGCGATGGCCGAGTGGCGACGGCCGCCCGGTGCCGGCGCGAACGACCGCCGCCCGCGCCCGTAAGCGCGGGGATCAGTCGCCGAAGGTCAGCCGCCGGAAGCCTTCGGCGTAGCGCACCCCGGCCTGGCGCCCGTCGTGCTCGGCCCGCTGGCGGAGGAACTGCCGGAACGGCTCCCCCGTCTCCTGGAGCTGGCTCTGGTGGCAGAACAACGCGTCGATCTTGCGTTCGAGGTGCTCGGAGATGTCGACCCAGCAGTTCGGCTCGAGGGTCCCGGAGAGGTAGACCTCGCGCACGTGGTGCACGCTCAGACCCTCGGCGATCTGCTCCGCGAAGTAGTGCGGGAGCCCGGCGGCCGGAGCGATCGCATCGAGGGTCGCCCATCCCGTGACCCGGTGGTCGCGATGGTTGAAGTACCCGTCGCCGAAGAACACGGCCGTCGGATCGGGGCAGAGCACGGCCTCGGGCCGGAGCTCGCGCACGACGCGACAGATCTCCCCGCGCAGCGTCCGGTCGTCCTCGAGGTCCCCGTCGCCGTGGTGCAGGTGACGATGGCCGGCGAGCCCGAGCAGCTCGACCGAGCTCGCGGTCTCCCCCACCCGGACCTCGGCGAGGACATCCGGGTCGACGTTCGGGTCGCTCGTCCCCTTGTCGCCGCGGGTCGTGACCAGGACCCACACCTCGCAGCCCTCGGCCGCCCAGCGCGCCAGGGTCCCGCCGGCCGAGACCTCGGGGTCGTCAGGGTGCGCGTAGACCGCGAGGGCGCGACGGGGGGTCGCCGGTTCCGTCGCGGTCACCAGCCGAGCTCGAGCGTCTCTCGCATGGTGGCCGAACATCCCGTGATCAGCACTCGCACGGTCGCACCGTCCCGATCGTGGCCTGACGCTCGGAGGCTACCGCCCGACGCACGGTCGGACGGGACCTCGTTTCGGGGTGAGCTCCCCGCGCCAGGACGCGGGGAACTCGCACGGAAACACGATCGGCCGGCTCAGGGCTGGGGCGACTCTTCGGTCGGCCAGGTGGTGCGCCGGGACTCGACGGCTTCCAGCGCGAGGGCATCGAACGCCGCGATCGTCCGGTCGACGTCCGAGTCGTCGATGTCCTTGTGGGTGCACAGGCGGATGGTGTCCGAGTCGATCATCCCGGCCCGGATGCCCCGCCCCTCCAGCACGCTCAGGAAGCTGACGGGAAGCCGGTCGGCCCGCGCGCAGATGATGTTCGTGCGCACGGTGTCGGGGTCGATCGAGCCCGGGAAGCGATCGGCGAGCGCCAGCGCGAGTCGGTGCGCCCGGGCGTGATCGTCGGGCAGGCGTTCGGGCATCGTCTCGATGGCCATGATCGCCCCGGCCGCGAGCATCCCCGCCTGCCGCCAGCCGCCGCCGAAGCGCTGGCGCTGCTCCCGGGCCTCGTCGATGACGGTCGTCCGCCCGCAGAGCAGCGAGCCGACGGGTGCACCGAGTCCCTTCGAGACGCAGAACATCACCGTGTCGGGCGGGGCCGCGAGCGCGTGCACCGTCGTGCCCAGCGCGACGGCCGCGTTGAAGATCCGGGCACCGTCGCAGTGCAGCGGCAGCGCGTGGGCCGCCGCGGCCCAGGCGATGTCGGCCACCTCGCTCGCCGACGCGGGCCGGCCACTCGCCGGCATGTGCGTGTTCTCGATCGTGACGAGCGAGACGGGCGGGAAGTGGTGACGGCTGGCCTCGAGCGCCGCCGAGACCGCGTGCGGCGACACGACGCCGTTCTCGTCGGGCAACGGCCGGACCTGCACGCCGGAGTTGGACGCCACGGCCGCGGCTTCGTACCGGTACACGTGCGCGCGCTCGGGGCTCAGCATCTCGGTGCCGGGCCGCGTGTGGACGTGGATCGCCAGCTGGTTCGCGAGCGTGCCGGTCGCCGTGTAGATCGCGGCTTCCTTCCCCAGCGTCTCGGCCGCGATCTCCTCGAGGCGGTTGACGGTCGGGTCCTCCCGGTACACGTCGTCGCCGACGGGCGCGCGCGCCATCGCGATCCGCATCTCGGGCGTAGGTGTCGTGACGGTGTCCGAGCGCAGGTCCACCCGGCCGTCGGTCGAAGGCATCGTCGTCCTCCTCTACGTGCGCCGGAGCGGACGCATCAGCCCCTCCTGGATCACGGTCACCGCGAGGGTGCCGTCGATCGTGAAGATCGAGCCTTCCGCGATGCCGCGCGCACCGCTCGCGGACTGGCTCCGCTGGTGGTACAGCAGCCACGAGTCGGCCCGGAACGGGCGGTGGAACCACATGGCGTGGTCGAGGCTCGCGATCTGGAACTCGTCCTCGCGATACGAGTTGCCGTGCGGCAGCATCGCGGTGTCGAGGATCGTGAGGTCCGACGCGTAGACGACGATGCAGACGTGCAGCAACGGGTCGTCGGGCAGCATCCCGTTCGCCTTGATCCACACGTCCTGGCGCGGCTCGCGCGGGCCCGGGTCCATCCAGCTCGGCAGCTCGGTCGGGCGCTGGTCGATCGGGCGCTCCCGCTGGAGCCACTCGATCATGTCCGGGGAGAAGCGGTCCCGGTGCTCGGCCATCTGCTCCTGGAACGTGGGCAGCTCCTCGGGCATCTGGACGTCGGGCATCGGGTCCTGGTGGTCCGGGCCCGTCTCCACGACGTGGAACGACGCCTGCAGGTTGAAGATCGCGCGCCCGTGCTGGATGCCGACCACGCGCCGGGTCGTGAAGCTCTTGCCGTCGCGGATGCGGTCGACCTCGTAGACGATCGGGACGGTCGGGTCACCCGGGCGCAGGAAGTACGCGTGCAGCGAGTTCACGGGCCGACCGGGCTCGACGGTGCGGCCCGCGGCCACCAACGCCTGCCCCGCGACCTGACCCCCGAACACCCGCTGCCGGTCCTCCTTCGGCGAGACGCCACGAAAGAGGTTCACTTCCAGGGGTTCGAGGTCCAGCAGCGCGATCAGGTCGTCGAGCGCAGTTCCCATCTCGCCGCACGCTAGCCAAAGAAGATGCTGGCAACGTCGTACAGCGCGGGATCGACGAGCTTCAGCTCCCGCACCGCGTCGTCGATCGGGACCCGGACGATCTGGCCGCACTGGAGCGCGACCATCGTGCCGAACGCGCCTGCCTCCGCCGCGTCGATCGCGGCGATGCCGAACCGGGTCGCCAGCACCCGGTCGAACGCGGTCGGCGTGCCACCGCGCAGGACGTGGCCGAGGATCGTCACCCGTGCGTCGTAGCCGGTGCGGGCGCTGATCTCCTCCGTGACCCGGTTGGCCACTCCCCCGAGCCGCACGTGCCCGAACTCGTCGGGCTCACCCGACTGCAGGGTCATGGTGCCTTCGATCGGCGTCGCCCCCTCGGCCACGACGACGATCGAGAAGTTGTCGCCGCCGCGATGGCGGTGCTCGATCCGCTCGCACACCTCGCCGATGTCGAAGGGCAGCTCCGGGATCAGGATGATGTCGGCCCCGCCGGCCAGCCCCGAGTGCAACGCGATCCATCCGGCGTGGCGACCCATCACCTCGACGACCATGACCCGGTCGTGCGACTCGGCCGTGGTGTGCAGCCGGTCGATGGCATCCGTCGCGGTCTGCACCGCGGTGTCGAACCCGAACGTCACCTCGGTCGCGGACAGGTCGTTGTCGATCGTCTTGGGCACCCCGATGACGTCGGCCCCGTCGGCGCCGAGCTTGGCCGCGACGCCGAGGGTGTCCTCGCCCCCGATCGCGATCAACGCGTCGATCCGCTCGCGGCGGATGGTGTCCAGGACGCGCGTGACACCGTCGTCCGTCTTGTACGGGTTCGTGCGGCTCGAACCGAGGATCGTGCCGCCGCGCGGGAGGAGCCCGCGGGTCGTCGCGGTGGTCAGCGCGACCGTCTCGCACTCGGCCACACCCCGCCAGCCGTGGCGGAAGCCGACGATGCTGTGCCCGTAGACGCCCTCGCCCTTCCGCACGATGGCCCGGATCACGGCGTTGAGGCCCGGGCAGTCACCACCCCCGGTCAGCACTCCGATGCGCATGTCGCTCCCCTTCTCCCCTCGCCATCCTGCCGCAGGCCGCAACCCCCGAATAGCCTGCGAGCCGTGAAAGCCCGCGACCGAGTCGAAGAAGCCGCGCGCTGGCGGCTGGAGATCGGCGAGCCGCTCCTCGGGGGTGGCTTCGCGTGGATCGCGTTCCCGCGACCACAGGTCTCGACCGTCGTGCTCGCGCGCCGGCCGCACCTCGTCGGGCTCACGGATCGCCGGGTCCTGATCTGGGCCCGGCCCCACGAGGTCCGGCCCGCCGAGGACAAGGACCTGCTCCTCGACTCCCCGCTCGGCGACGTCACCCTCGACGGAGTGCGGACGTTCGCGCCGATGATGCAGGTGCGGCTCACCACTGCGTCCGGCCGCAAGCTGGTGCTCGAGTTCCGGCCGCGGGACCGGCGCCTCGGCCACCGACTGGTGCAGGCCCTCCGCGGCGAGACTCCGGCGCCACCCACCACCGAGGTCCCCGCCACCACGAGCTGATGGCGGTCGTCCTCAGCATCGACGCCGGCACGTCCGGGATCCGCACGCTTGCGATCGACGAGACCGGCCGGGTGCTGCGCAGCGCGAAGCGAGAGTTCCCGCAGTACTTCCCGCAGCCGGGCTGGGTCGAGCACGACGCGGACGAGATCTGGGACGCGACCGTCGCGACGTTGGGTGAGGTCGCGCGCGCGACCGAAGCCGCAGGCGAGACGATCGCGTGCATCGGCATCACGAACCAGCGCGAGACGGTCGTCGTGTGGAGCCGGCGGACGGGGCGTCCGCTGCACCGCGCGATCGTCTGGCAGGACCGCCGCACCGCCGAGGACTGCGACGAACGACGCGCGGCCGGGCTCGAGCCACTGATCCGCGAACGCACCGGGCTCGTGCTCGACCCGTACTTCTCCGCCTCGAAGCTGGCGTGGCTCCTGCACGAGGGTGGCGTCGAGGCGTCGCCCGATCTCGCGTTCGGGACCGTCGACGCGTGGCTCCTGTACCGGCTCACCGGAGGTCGCGTGCACGCGACGGATCCGTCCAACGCGAGCCGGACCATGCTCTTCGACATCGGCACCCTGCAGTGGTCGTCCGAGCTCTGCGAGCTCTTCGGCGTCCCCACGAGCTGTCTCCCGGAGGTCCGCCCGAGCAGCGGACGGTTCGGCGTCACGGATCCGGATGCCGCGGCCGGGCTCTCGGTGCCGGTGAGCGGGATCGCGGGTGACCAGCAGGCCGCGCTGTTCGGCCAGGCGTGCTTCGAGCCGGGCATGGCGAAGAACACCTACGGCACGGGCTCGTTCGTGCTGGTGAACCTCGGTGCGACCCGGCCCGAGCCGGCGGAAGGACTGTTGACGACCGTCGCCTGGCAGGTCGGGGACGCGCCCACCGTGTACGCCATGGAGGGCGCGATCTTCGTGACCGGCGCGGCGATCCAGTGGCTGCGCGACGGTCTCGGCATCATCACGGACGCCGCGGAGACCGGGCCGCTCGCCGCGAGCGTGCCGGACAGCGGCGGCGTCATGTTCGTCCCCGCGTTCACGGGCCTCGGGTCCCCGTACTGGGATCCCTACGCGCGGGACGATCCTCGGGCTCACCCGCGGCACCGGCCGCGCCCAGATCGCGCGGGCGGTCGTCGAGTCGATGGCGTACCAGACCCGCGACGTCGTGGACGCGGTGACCGCGGCCACGGGCACCCGGCTCGCCGAGCTCCGGATCGACGGTGGCGCGAGCGTGATGGACCTGCTCGCTCAGCTGCAGGCCGACCTGCTCGGCGTCACCGTCCGTCGACCGGCGGTGCAGGAGACGACCGCGCTCGGGGCCGCGTACCTCGCGGGCCTCGCCGAGGGCGTGTGGGCGAGCCCGGCCGAAGCCGCCGACGCGTGGATCGAGGAAGCGAGCTTCACCCCCGCGATGCCCGACGCGGTCGTGGACGCGGGGCTCGCGACCTGGCGCCGCGCGGTCGAGCGATCACGCGACTGGGCCCACGACTGAGCCGACGCGCGCCCTAGCTGGCGAGTCGTTGCAGGACCGCGGGGTTCGGCACCAGCTCCGGCTGATCCGTCTCCTCGCGCTTCTTGGTCATGTACGAGTCGACGTACTCGTAGCCACTGAGCTCGCGGATCTCGTACATCAGCTCGTCCGCGACCTGGCGCAGGACCAGGCGGTCGTGCTCCCGGCCCGCGTAGTGCTCGAGCGGCAACGGGGTGCCGAACCGGATCCACACCGTGCGGAAGACGCGCGGGAGCTTCTTGTCGGTGGGTTGGCACTCGTCCGTGGCGACGAGACCGACGGGGACGATCGGCGCGCCCGTCGCGAGCGCGAGCCGCGCCACGCCGGTGTGGCCGCGGTGGAGGTACCCGTCGCGCGTGCGCGTCCCTTCGGGGTAGATCCCGAAGACGCCACCCCGCTCGAGGACGTCGGTCGCCGCGGCGAGCGCACCTTCGGCCGCGCTGCCCCCCTCGCGCCGGATCGGGATCTGACCGACGGCCCGGAAGAACCATGCGGTCTTCGGGTCGTCGAAGTACTCGGCCTTCGCGACGAACGTCACCCGTCGGCGTATCACGAGCGGCAGGAAGATGGAGTCGAGGAAGGAGCGGTGGTTCGCAGCCAGGATGACCGGTCCACGCGTCGGCACGTGCTCGGAGCCTTCGACCCGCACCCGGTAGAACAGGCGCAGCACCGGTGTCAGGATCGCCTTGAGGACCCAGTAGGCCACGTTTCCCCCCTCGCACCGGCTCGCGTCGGCGCGGCCCAACACTAAACCGCCGCGCCGCGCGGCGGGTGCAGTGCGAGGGCGGGCGGTCAGGCGGCGTGGGGCACGCGCGCCGGCGAGACCGTCGCCAGCCGCAGCTCGAGCTGGTCGACCGCGTGACGGGCCGCCGCAGCCCGACCCATCTCCTCCACGACGTTGGCGAGCGCGCCCTCGTTGCCGAGTGCGCTCACTGCGGCGCGGAGCCGGGACATCAGCTGGACCATGGGGCACCTCCGGGGGGTCACCGACAGCGTGAACCACCAGGGTTTCTGTGGGCCCACACCCGCATGTCCAGCGCGACGAACCCGCGCTGACGATCACCTGAACCGGCGTCCCGGGTCGCGCCGATTGACCGGTCGGTCAAGGCGCCCGTAGCGTGACGCGATGTCGCGGAAGCTGACGCAGCGTGGTCGGGACCGCCGTTCGCAGATCCTGCGCGAGGCCGCCCGCCTGTTCTCCGAGCGGGGCTACCACCCCACCTCCGTGGCCGACATCGTCGCGAGCCTGCACGTCGGCAAGGGCGTCTTCTACTGGTACTTCCCGAGCAAGGAGGAGCTGTTCGTCGAGCTGCTCCGGGAGGCGCACCAGGACCTGCGCCGCCGCCAACAGGCCGCGATCGGTGACGAACCGGACCCGGTGACCCGCATCGAGCTCGGGATCCGCGCGTCGATGGCCTGGTTCCACGAGCACCGCAGCTCCTTCAACCTCGTGCAGTTCGCGGCCACCGAGGAGCGGTTCGCGATCGTGGTGCGCCACAACCGCGAGGTCGCGATCGCGGATGCGGTGCGCCACATCAAGGACGGGATCGTCGAGGGCCGGATCGCCGACCAGGACCCCGAGGTGCTCGCGGAGGCCGTCGTCGGCGTGACCGAGCGGCTGGCGCAGACCTATCTGCTCGAGCGCGACGACCCCGTCGACCAGGTCGCGGACGCTGCGGTCGCGTTCTGCCTCCGCGGCCTCATGGGCTGACCGAGCCGGCCCGGACCGGGACCGACGGCTAGCCCAGCTTCACGAGGGCCTTGCGGATGCCCCGCAACGCCTGACCGATCCGCTGCTCGTTCTCCACCAGCGCGAACCGCACGAAGCCCTCGCCGCCCGGGCCGAACCCCACGCCCGGTGAGACCGCGACCTTCGCGTCCTTCACCAGCATCTTGGCGAACTCGAGGCTGCCGAGCTCCTCGTAGGCCTCCGGCAGCGGCGCCCAGACGAACATCGTCCCCTTGGGCTTCTCGATGTGCCATCCGATGCGGGCGAGACCGTCCACGAGCGCGTCGCGGCGGCCGAGGTAGATCTGGTTGACCTCGCGCGGGTACTCCGGCGCTTCGTTCATCGCGACGATCGACGCGATCTGGATCGGTTGGAACGTCCCGTAGTCGAGGTAGCTCTTCAGCCGCGCGAGCGCGGCGACCACTTCGGGGTTGCCGAGCATGAACCCGACCCGCCACCCCGCCATCGAGAAGCTCTTCGTCAGGCTGTAGATCTCGACCGCAACGTCCTTCGCGCCCGGCACCTGCAACAGCGACGGCGGCTCGTAGCCGTCGAAGCCGAGCTCGGCGTAGGCGAAGTCGTGCACGAGCAACACGTCGTGGTCGCGTGCGAACGCGACCATGCGGGTCATGAACTCGAGGTCCACGCACGTCCCCGTCGGGTTGTGCGGGAACGACATCACGACGACGCGCGGCCGCGGCCATGCCTGCTCCCACGCCGCGTGCAGGTTCGCGAAGAAGTCCTGCTCCGGGCCGAGCCGCACGTAGTGCACCCCCGCTCCGGCGAGGATCGGGCCCCAGATGTGGATCGGGTACGACGGGCTCGGGACGAGCGCGGTGTCACCCGGACCGAGCAGGACCCACATCAGGTGCGAGAAGCCCTCCTTCGCACCGATGGTCACGCACGCCTCGGTCTCGGGATCGAGCTCCACCCCGAACCGGCGGCGGTAGAGGTCCGTGATCGCGAGGCGCAGCCGGGGCACGCCGCGGGTCTGGGAGTACCGGTGGTTGCGCGGGTTCTTGGCCGCCTCGGCCAGCTTCTCGACCGCGATCGCCGGCGACGGGATGTCCGGGTTGCCGAACCCCAGGTCGATCACGTCGACATCCGAACGGCGGGCGGCCATCTTCAACGCGTCGATCTCGGCGAAGGCGTACGGCGGCAGCGCGTGGATGCGGCGGAATTCCATGCATCGAGGGTAGCGCCGGGCGGCCCCGGGACCCGACCGCTTTGTTCGCCTCAGCCGCAGGAGGCGGGGGCGCACGTGTCGTGCGCGTCCGCCGGCTGCCAGACCCGGACGTAGTCCCACTCGACGGTGCGCTTCGGGAACATGGTCGAGCCGAAGAGGTTCGCGTCGAGCGGCTTGACCGCTTCCTTGTTCCAGTCGAACTCGAACGCGTTGTTGCCGAGCGCCAGGTTCAAGATCAGATGGCTGTAGTACTTCTCGACGTTCGCCCCGGCCGGTGACGTCCACCGTTTGACCCCGTCGAGGTAGAGCTCGTACTTCGTCGAGGTCCAGTTGAGGCCGATCGTGTGATAGCCCGCCGAGAGGTCGATCCCGTCGGCGAGTGAGCAGCTGGACGGGCTCGACGAGGTGGGCGGGACCGGCACGTCCTGGCGGCACGGCGAACCGTCCGCCGCGATGCCGATGTCGCCGCCGTCGTTCTCGGTGCTGTGGCTGCTGCCGTCGCCCCACCAGTAGCTCGTGCGCAACACGCGCGCGCTGCGGTCGAAGCCTTCGAACGCGTCGATCTCGTAGTTCCACCCGCGCCAGTCGCGCAGCCAGAGCGCGGGCCAGAGCCCGAAGCCCTTCGGCATCTTCACGCGGGCCTCGACGTAGCCGTACTTGAAGCCGAAGCTCTTCGAGTTGTTCAGCATGCCGGACGTGAAGCGGTACGGAACCTCGGTGAGGTTCGTGTTCGACGCCGACGTCGAGTTGTTCACGTTCGGGTCGTAGTACGACGCGCACTTCGACGGTGGGTAGATCCGGCTGAGCGTGCGGACGGTGTAGTGCTCGCTCGGGACCGTCTGCTGCTGCAGCGTCTGGCGGAGCACCCCGATCTGGCCGAAGCCGTCGTTGTCGGTGGTGACCACCGAGTTCGCGGGTTGGTACCACTCCAGCTCGCCGTTGCTCTCGAGCGTCTGCGCACCCGTGCGCATCCCGGTGCTCCACTTCGAGGCGGTCACCGCCGGATCGTTGAACTCGTCGTCGAACATCAGGTCCCACTGCGCTCCCGAGGTGACGCCGGCCGGTGGCAGCAGCGTCGCCGGCGAAGACGGTGAGCTCGGGCCGGACGCCACCGGGGTCGTCACGGTCGAGCCACTCGGGCACGCGGCGCTGTTGGGCGGAGGCGTGGGGGCTGCCGTCCCGCCGGCCCTGATCGTCGCGGTGCCGGTGCCGAGGGTCGCGACCGTCGTGCCGGCCGCGATCGAAAACGTCTCCGCGGGTTCGGGCGCGGCGTGCGGCGCGGTGGCCACCGTGACCTTGATCGGACCCTTCGATCCGGCGGGGAACGTGATCGCGGTGTTGATCGCGGTGAAGTCCGACGGTGCCTTCGCGGTGCCGTTGACCGTTCGTGCACTCAGCGTCAGGCCCTCGTAGTACGGCTGCGCGAGCTTCACCTTGAACACCGCGTTCTTGCCCGGGTTGACCGTCACGGGCTTGACGACGACGGCAGGAAGCTCGTCGTTCTCGATCTCGACCTTCTCCTTCGCGTTGCCGAGCGTCGCGCCGACCGGCTTCGACAGCTTGACCCGGAACATCTCGGTGTCCTCGAGCTTGGTGTCGCCATTGATCCGAACGGTGATGGGTTCGCTGACGACCCCGGCCGGGAACGTCAGGGTTCCGGTCGTCGCGACGTAGTCCCCGTCGGCGGCCTTCGCCGTCGCGTCGACGGTGGCGTACGCGACCTGCACCGAGGTGGACGAGGGTGCGCTGAGCGTGGCGGTGAGCACCACCGGCGTGCTCCCGGACGTGCCCTCGACCACGTTGATGCCCGCGGTCGCGACGCTGACGGTCGGCACCGTCGCGCCTCCGGCACCGTGCGATCCGATCGCGACGGCAGCCACGCCGGCCAGCGCGCCACCCACGATCAGCGTGCCCAGCAGTGCGCGCCGCATCCGCTCCCCCCGCGTGTCCCCGTACCCGGCAACCCCCGAAGACTAGATCGGATATGCCCAACTCGGTACAGATAGGTCGAAAGGCTCACATGGTATGAAGCGCGTGCCGCGCTCAGGATCGGGGACGCGGGTGCCGACGTCGAGAGCCAACGCGAGAAGGACTGGGTGATGGAGCTGAGGCGAACCCGCAACGTGTGGTGCCTCGCCGCGCTCGCGCTCGCACTCGTCGCTCCCGCGTGCAGCTCCGGCTCGGGCACCGCGGCCGCGAATCCCGGCCCCGCGGCGAAGACGGGGACGCCCGCCGCCCGCTCCGGGACCGCCGCGACCGGGTTCGAGACCGGCACCCTCGGGCCGTTCGCCGAGAGCCAGCGCGCCCAGGTCACCCGGGCCGCGGCCAAGAACGGCGAGTTCGGGCTCGACGTCCACGCGACCGGCGCCGACGCCTTCGCGAGCTGGGACGCGGGCGACCACGGCGGCTGGTGGTCGTTCCGGGCGTGGATGCGCGTCGTCTCGTGGACCCCGGGCGAGAGCGTCGACCTCTTCACGGTCCGCAACCGGCCGGCCAAGAACAACTTCGACTTCTTCGTCGACACCCCGGTGCGGACCTTCCGGTGGGACCTCTACCGGGGCAACACCGCCATCGAACCGGGCCCGGTCACGCTCGGGCAGTGGCACCTCGTGGAGGCGAAGGGGTCGTTCGCCTCCACCACCTACGTGGCCGACGTCCGGGTCGACGGGGTTCCCCAGGCGTCCATCACGTCGACCGGCCAGGTGCCCACCTCGGTGCGCGACCTCGTGCTCGGCCCCGGCGGCACCACCAAGACGAACGAGGTGCAGTTCGACGACGTCCGGATCGCGGTCGGATCGGCCCCGATCGCCTTCCTCGGACCGCCGCGGGCGACGTCGTGAGCCCGACCGGAGACCCGTCCCCGCCCGGGTCCCGCGGGGATGGAGTGCGCGAGTTGCTCGGAATGGGGTGTATAGGTAATGAGGGGCAGGAAGGTTACAATCGCGACGTGCCCGGCTCTGCGACCAAGGACGGGTGGGCTGCACCGCCGCTCTCGGAGCTGATCGTCCGATCGCACGCTGGTGGCGGAGCCCACTCCGGACTCCTCCACGACGAATCGAACGGACCCGGCCGGGTGGTGGCCGAGCTCCTGGCCGTGCGCGGCCCCGCCGGCCACTTCCTCGTCCCGGCCTCGTCACGCCGGGCGGCCGCCCGCTCGGTGCTGGCCTACAACCGGTTGCGGCCGCTCAAGGTCCGGGTCGCCCGCGGGGTGATCGGCGCCGCGCTGTGGTCCGGCGCGGCCGGCCGGATCTCCGAGTCGCGCGAGATCGTCGCCGCACCCGACGCCGCGGTCCTGCTGGACCACCTGGCCGCGGTGCTCGACGAGCCCCGGGTCGTGTTCGCGGGGACGGAGAAGGGCGGGTCGGGCTTCGTGACCCCCGTCCTCCAGCTGTTCTCCCCCGATGGTCGTTCGATCGGCTTCGCCAAGATCGGCTGGGACCCGGTGACGACGGCGATGATCCACGCCGAGGCCGATGCGCTCGAGCTCGCCGGTCGGGCGGGCTGGGACCGCGTCCGCGTACCCGAGGTGGCATGGCGCGGGTCGTGGGAGGGCCTCGAGCTCCTCGTCACCGCGCCGATGCCGGGCACCGCGCGCCGGCTGCGGTCCTCCGAGCTGCCGCCGATCGAGCCGTTGCTCGACGTCGCGGGCCTCGACGGCCCGATGACCCGCCACAAGGTGACGGCGTCGACCTACTGGGCCGACGCCGTGGCGACCGCGGAGATCGCCATCCGCTCCGGCCGCTCGCAGCTCCTCGACCACCTCGAAGCAGTCGAGCGCGAGCACGGGGACGCCGAGCTCGCGTTCGGACGTTGGCACGGCGACTGGGTCGAGTGGAACCTGGCCGTGGCCGACGGCGACCTGTGGGCGTGGGACTGGGCGTACAGCGCGGCGGACGTCCCCTTCGGTCTCGACCTGCTCCAGTTCTTCCACCTTCGTCACCTGGTGCTGCGCGAGGAAGCCCCCGAGGTCGCGCTCACCTACGCCGCGGCCGACGCGGGGCCCGGCCTCGCGCGCCTGGGCATCCCCTTCGACGAGCGGCGCGCCGTCGTCGCGCTGCACCACACCGAGGTGCTCCTGCGCGAAGAGCGCGCCCGCCAGGCCCGCAGTGGAGCCGGCACGTCTCGCGGAGTGCCACGTCGGTGGCGCGATGACCGACACCACCCACGACACGACCAGCGACACCCTTTCGGAGGCGGAAGACCACCTCGAGACCCAGAGCCACGTGCGCCAGGTCGCGCGCGGCGGCGCGCTGAACATCGTCGGCTCGATCATCTACGGCGTCGCGAGCTTCCTGCTCCTCGTCGTGCTCACCCGCGAGCTCGGCGCGACGAAGGCCGGTTCCGTCATCGTCGTGATCGCGGTGTTCACCGTGATGAGCCGGTTCGCCGAGCTCGGCGGCAGCACGGGGCTCGTGCGGATGATCAGCCGGGACCGCGCGCTCGGCCGGGAGGAGCGCATCCGCCCGACGGTGATCGCCGCGGTCGTGCCGGTGCTCCTGCTCGGCATCCTCTTCTCCATCATCCTCTGGTACAGCGCGGCAGGCCTGGCCCGGCTCTTCAGCGGCGGCGAGGACACGAAGCTCATCGCCGACCTCATCCGCCTGCTGACGCCGTTCCTCCCCTTCTCGGCCGCGTACTCGGTGCTGGTGCTGGGCAGCCGCGGCTTCGGCACGATGAAGGTGCAGGTCTGGGTCGAGAAGATCGTCCGCGCGCTCGCCATGCCGATCGCCGCGTACCTCGTCATCGTCGCGGGCGGCGGACCGGTCGCGGTGATGGTCTCGTGGGCACTCACCACGTTCATCGCCGCGCTCGTCACCGTGTTCCTCTACATCCGGCTCATCCGGAAGGAAGAGGCACGACTTCCTCCGAAGGCCGACCGTCCCCCCGCGCCCTTCGTGCCCCTCCTCCGCACCTTCTGGATCTTCACGCTCCCCCACGCGTTCGGTCAGGCGTTCAACGTCGTCGTGCTCTGGTTCGACACGCTGTTCGTCTCCGCGCTGATCGGCGCGACCGCCGGCGGCATCTACGCCGCGGGCACGCGGTACCTCCTCGTCGGCGCGTTCATCGCCGAGGCCTTCATGCAGGCGGTCGGCCCGAAGGTCAGCGGACTGCTCACCATCGGTCGCATCAACGACGCGAAGAAGGTCGTCGCCCAGACCACGACCTGGCAGGTCGCGATCATCTGGCCGACCTACCTGATCGTGGGCTCGTTCGCCGCGGTGCTGCTCCGGGTGTTCGGGCCGGCGTACGTGCAGGCCGAGGCGGCACTCATCTTCCTCTCCATCGGCATGATGCTCGCCTGCCTCGGCGGGCCGTGCGACAGCGTCATCCTCATGAGCGGTCGGAGCCGTCAGAGCCTGTTCAACTCGGCCGCGGCACTCAGCGTGAACGTGATCGGCAACCTCATCCTCGTGCCGATGTACGGCATCGGCGCGGCGGGCTTCGTGTGGGGCCTCACGCTCATCGTCGCCGACGGGCTGCCCGCGCTGCAGGCCTCCCGCCGGATGGGCATCCACCCCTGGTCCATGCCCATGGTCCGCACGATCGCCCTGTCGCTCGGCACCGTCGGCCTGGCCTGCCTCGGCGCCCGGTTGGCCTTCGGGGACAGCTGGGCCGGCCTCTTCGCGGCCACCCTCGTCGGCGGCACCGCGTATTCAGTGCTCACGTGGCGGCTCCGCCGGTCGATACACCTCCAGGAGCTGCTCGACAGCTTCCGGCGCGAACCGCCCAGAGTGATCGTTGCCCCCAGCCCCACCTAGGAGACCCTGATGCCTCAGGAACGCGAGTCGATGTCGCTCGGCGATTACGCCGCGATCATCAAACGGCGCTGGCGGGTCGTCGTCGCGAGCGCGCTCGTCTTCATGGTGCTCGGCGGCCTCTACACCCTCAAGAAGGGTGTGACCTACACGAGCAACTCGTCCGTCGTGATCCGTCCGATCCTCTCCGACCCCTTCGCGGACAACCGGATCGAGGACGTCGGCGCCGACACCCAGGCCAAGGTGCTCGACTCGACCGTCGTCGCGAACACGGTCGCCAAGCGGCTCAAGCTCGACAAGGACCCGAAGGACCTCGTCAACCGGCTCACGGTCGACAACCCGGTCGGCACGCTGATCCTGAACATCTCGTTCGCGGCGAGCACGCCGGCGCGGGCCCAGGCCGGCGCGCAGGCGTTCGCCCAGGCGTACCTCGACTACCGGCGCACGAACGCCGAGGAGACCCAGAAGCGCACCATCGCCGAGCTCACCGACCAGCAGGCGGCGATCAACAGGAACCTGGCGGACGCCGCCGCCACCATCGCCGCCAACCCGGCCGGCAGCGACGCGGCCACCCAGGCCCAGGCCCGGCGCAGCGCGCTCATCGCCCAGCTGAGCGACCTCGAGACGCAGGCTGCAGCCACGTCGTCCATCGACACGGAGCCGGGCGAGATCATCCGCCCCGCGGACCTTCCCAGCCCGGCGAGCAAGAGCTCCCTGATCATCACCATCTTCGCCACCGGCGTGCTCGGCACGCTGATCGGCCTCGGCCTCGCGCTGGTGCGGGACCGCACCGACCGGGGGATCCGGAGCCGCCACGACCTCGTGGAGGTCTCGGGCCGTGAGCCGCTCGCGGAGATCCCACGGCCGCGCAACAACACGCCCGGCCGGCTGCCGTCGTTGGTGGACCCCGCCGGCGACGAAGCCAGCGCCTACCGCGGGTTGCGGGTCCGGCTCTGGCCCCGCCGCGGCACCGGTCCGCGCCGCTTGCTCATCGCCGGCGTCGCCGCCGGCCCTGCGGCCGACGCCGTCGGTGCGAACCTCGCGGTGACGATCTCGTCGTCGGGCTGGAGCACGCTCCTCGCGTGGCCGAACAAGACCGACCTCGCGGAGTACTTCGCCGTCGAGGCCGCGCCGAACGTCGAGGTGCTCGTGGGCGACCGCCCGATCGAGCGGCTCCTCGTCGAGCCGCTCGACGTCCACGGCCTGACGCTGATGCCGGCGCTCGCCCGCTCCGGCTCGGGCGCGCTCGCGGTCGAGACCGGGACCACCGCGGAGACGCGGCTCGCGGAGCTCGGCTCGCGCTTCGACACGGAGATCATCGTCGGCGCGCCGGTGCTGACCTCCGCCGAGTCGCTCGAGCTCTGCCCGTTGGTGGACTCCGTGATCGTCGTCTTCGACCCCTCGAACAGCACGCGCGAGCAGCTGGTCCGCACCCTCGAGCTGTTCTCGGCCGTCGGCACCGAGGTCCTCGGAATCGTGACGTACCGAGTTCCGACCGGCTGGTAGCCATGGCGACGCGCACCGCGACGAGCCCTCCCGGCACGACTCGGGGCGGTCGGCGCCGCCCCTGGTGGCTGCCCGGCCTCGCCCCCCGGTCCGTCGCGCCCGGCGCGGCCTACCGCGTCCTGCTCGTCTGCTCCTCGGGCGGTCACCTCGCGCAGCTGATGCTGCTGCGACCGTGGTGGGGCGAGCACGAGCGCAGCTGGGCGTGCTTCCAGCTCCCCGACGCCGAGAGCCGGTTGGAAGGCGAGCAGGTGACGTGGGTGTACCACCCGACCACCCGCAACGTCGTCAACCTGGTGCGCAACCTGGTCCTCTCCGTGCGCGTCCTGCGGCGCGAGCGGCCCGACGTGATCATCTCGACCGGGGCCGGCGTCGCGGTCCCCTTCTTCTGGGTCGGCCGGCTGCTGGGCGCGCACACCGTGTACCTCGAGGTCTACGACCGCATCGACTCCGCGACGATGACCGGCCGGCTCTGTCGTCCCGTCACGGATCTCTTCCTGGTCCAGTGGCCGGAGCAGCAGCAGCTGTACCGCGACACCGTGACCGCCGGGCCGGTGTACTGATCGTGGGCCCCGACTCCGGTCCGCTCGTCTTCGCGACGGTCGGCACCGACCACCATCGCTTCGAGCGGCTCATGGACTGGATCGACGCGTGGGGTGAGCAGCACCCGCAGGCGCGTCTGGTCGTGCAGCACGGCAATGCGCGCGCGGTCGACCGGGCCGAGTCCATCGCCTTCCTGCCTCCGGAGCGGTTCCGCGAGCTGCTGCGCGAGGCATCCGCAGTGGTGTGCCCCGGCGGGCCCGGAGCGATCATGGAAGCGCGCGCCGCAGGCCGGCGCCCGATCGTCGTCCCCCGACGGGGCGACCTCGGCGAGCACGTGGACAACCACCAGCTGGCGTTCTCCCGCTTCCTCGGCGGCCGTGACCTGGTGACGCTGGCCGAGGACCGCCCGGACCTGTTCGCGGCGCTCGATCACGTGCTGGAGGACCCCGAGGCGTACGCGATCCCGGCCACGGTCGGATCTCCCCCGGGCATCGCCGGGGTGGCATCGCTCGTGGACGACCTGGTCTGGGGCGCCCGATGACGGCCGTCGTCCCCGAGCTCGTCGACCCGATCGAGGAGCCGGGTCCGCAGCTCCAGGAGCAGAAGCGCCCGCTGCTCGACCCGATCTGGCCGATGCTCCTGCTCACCGTCTGGATGCCCGTCGCCTACTTCCTGGGCATCGCCGCGATCGTCTGGGTCATCCCGGCGTTCGCGTTCGGCATCCCGATGATCCAGCGGCGCACCCTGCGCGTCCCGGGATCGATCCTCCCGCTCGTCGCGCTCGTGCTCTGGATCCCGATCACGGCCCTGAACCTGCCGAACCTCAACTCCGCCGGCGTGTTCACGTACCGGTGGCTGATCTGGGTCTCCACCGTCGTGGCGATGCTCTGGCTCTGCAACACGTCGACGCGGCGTGTCCCGACCAAGCGGATCGTGGACCTGCTCGCGGCGCTGTGGATCGTCCTGATCTTCTTCGGCTACCTCGCGCTCCTGTTCCCCTCGACCGTGCAGCCGTCGCTCCTGCAGCGGGTGGTGCCCCAGGGAGTGCTCAACAACCAGTTCATCTACGACCTGACCGTGGTCCGGTTCGCGGAGCTGCAGACGTTCGTCGGCGGCTCGGTCCCCCGTCCCGCCGCACCGATGGAGGCGACGAACGGCTGGGGGTCCACCCTCGGCCTGCTCACCCCGTTCTTCATCCTGTCGTGGCTGCTCGCACCGTCGGCCCGGCGGCGCACGATCGGGTGGACGATCGCGGCGTTCGCGCTCGTCCCGCTGGTGATCTCGACCAACCGCGGCGCGTGGCTGAGCATCGCGGTCGCGCTCATCTACTTCGCCGGCCGCCGCGCGTTCCGCGGAGACGCGCGGCCGCTGTTCGCGATCGTCATGCTGGGCACGCTCGTGTTCGCGCTCGTCCTCTTCACCCCGCTCGCCGGGGTGGTCTCGACGCGCCTCGACCAGTCCGACGTCAGCAACCAGGACCGGGGGAACCTCTACAGCCTGGCCTTCGAGAAGACCCAGGAGTCCCCGCTGGTCGGCTACGGCGCACCCCAGACGGAGACCACCGGCTTTCCGATCGGTACACACGGACTCATCTGGTACGTGATGTTCTCGCACGGGTTCGTCGGGCTGGGCCTCCTGCTCATCGCGATGGTGACGCTCACGCTGGCGACCGCGCGCGCCCGGACGCCGACGTCCATGTGGGCCCACATCTGCATCGTCATCGCACTCACCCAGGTCCCGTACTACGGACTGCTGCCCCAATTCGTCCTGGTCGGAGTCGCGGCAGGGATCTGCTGGCGCGAAGACCATCCGCAGCTCGCCGCGATCGAGCTCCAGTGAAAGCGGACCCGATGCACGCGACGACCACCGCGCCCGCGAGCCCGCACCCGCCCAACGTCAAGCCGGCTCCGAGCTACGAGACGCTGCCGCCCCGCGCTTCCCTGGGGAGGCGCTCGGACGCGAGGCCGCCAAGCGCGCGCTCCGCGGGTACGGCATGGCCACCGCGGATCTCCGTCCACTCCCCGACTTCCTCCTCGTCGGCGCGAAGCGCGGTGGCACGACGTCGATGTGGCGCTACCTCGCCGAGCACGACGGCGTGCTCAACCTCTTCCCGGGGCCGGAGAACATCAAGGGGACGTACTACTTCGACGAGAACTTCGCGCGCGGCGAGCGCTGGTACCGCTCGCACTTCCCCACCATCGCGACGCGTCGACTCACGGCACGCCGGCTCGGCCACCGGGTGGTGGCCGGCGAGTCGACGCCGTACTACCTGTACCACCCACTCGCACCGCGCCACGCCCGCGCGCTCGTCCCCGACGCACTGATCGTCGTCGTGCTGCGCGATCCCGTCGAGCGCGCGTTCTCGCACTTCAAGGAGCGGCGCAGCAACGGCACGGAGCCGCTGACGTTCGCCGAGGCGATCGACCTCGAGCCCACGCGGCTCGCGGGCGAGGAAGCGCGCATCCTGGTGGACGACGGCTACGTGAGCTTCGGCCACCGCCACTCCTCGTACGTGGACCAGGGTCGGTACGCACCGATGCTCGAGCGCTGGTTCGACGCGTTCGGCCGCGACCAGGTCCTCGTCGAGATCAGCGAGGAGATGTACGCGAACCCGCAGGCCAGCGTCGACCGGGTCACCGACCGGCTCGACCTGCCCCGGCGGGCGCTGCGCCACCCGGAGCAGCACAACGCCGAGCCGGACGAGAGCCTGGACCCCGAAACTCGGGCTCGTCTGGCGATCCGGCTCGCCCCGGACATCGCGGCGGTGGAGGCGCTCCTCGGTCGGAAGCTTCCCTGGGAGATTTAGGAAGAACGACCTATATCTCGACCCACAATCCCATATAGTCTCCCCTCAGCCACTTTGTGGCGTCCGCGGGGCGCGGGCACAACCGGGACGGGAAGGCTGGGCAGTGAGCAAGCTTGGGAAGCTGGGAGTCGCGCTCGTCGCGGCATTGACGTTCGTCGGCGTGGCGGGGATGCCATCGGCAGCTCCGGCGCCGATCGTGTTCAATCCGACGCCGGTCGCCGGGTGGAGCACCAACGGCATCGTGAAGGCAGTGCTGGTGGTCGGCAACACCGTGTACGCCGGCGGTGTGTTCACCTCCGTCCAGTCCACGGACGGGACCCAGACGTTGCCACGCGCCAACCTCGCGGCGTTCGACATCACCACCGGCGCGATCCGCACCGGCTTCTCGGCGGACACGAACGGCCGGGTCCTGTCGCTCGCGAGCGACGGCACGCATCTCTTCGTCGGCGGTGACTACACCACCATCGGTGGCAAGGCTCGCACCCGCCTCGCGTCACTCGATCCCACGACCGGCGCGGTGAGCAGCACGTTCACCGGCGGCGCCACTTCCAATGTCTACGCGCTGCGCGTCAGCGGGACGCGGCTCTACGTCGGCGGTTCGTTCGGGACGCTCAACGGCGTCACGCGCGCGCACCTCGGCGCGGTCGACACCACGACGGGCGCAGTCGACCCGAACTTCAACCCGGCACCCGACAACACCGTGCACAGCGTCGTGGCCTCGCCCGATGGCAACACCGTCTACGTGGGCGGCGACTTCGTGAACATCGGTGGCGCCGCGCATTCGTACCTCGCGGCGGTCACCGCCGCGACGGGAGCCGCGACCTCGGTCACGTTCCAGTACCCGCTCGTGTTCGACCCGACCCAGCCGCCGTCCGTCGAGGACGTCGACATCTCCCCGTCGGGCGACCGGGTCTTCGCCGCGCTCGCCGGCCTCGAGAACCAGGTCGCGAGCTGGAGCACCACCACCGGCCAGAAGCAGTGGTCGTACGTGGTCGACGGCGATGGCCAGGCGGTCCGCTACTACCAGGGCAACGTGTACTTCGGGTTCCACGAAGGCGCGATCGGCGACGGCACCGTGCGCTTGCTTTCGGTCGACGCCGCCACCGGCGCACTCAACAACTGGCGCCCGACGGTGAACAGCTTCTACGGCACGTGGGACATCGACGTGTCGCCGACCTACAACACGCTCGTCGTCGGAGGTGAGTTCACGAACTTCAACGGCGTGAACACCCACGGCGTCGCGCTTCTGCCACCGGCCTCGAACGACACCGTGGCGCCGACCGCGCCCGGCACGCCGAGCGTCACGGCCTCCAGCGGCACGTCGCTGACGCTCTCGTGGGCGCCCGGCACCGACAACCAGGGCGTCGCGGGCTACCGCGTGCTCCGCAACGGCGTCGAAGTCGGCTACCCGACCACGACGACCTTCACCGACACGTACCTCACACCGGGGACCGACTACACGTACACGATCCAGACGGTGGACGCCGCCGCCAACCTCTCCCCGCCGAGTGCACCGATCGTCGGCCGCACGGGCGTGGTGCTCCTGAACGCCGGTTCGACGTGGCGGTATCTCGACAACGGCACCAACCAGGGCACCGCCTGGCGGGCCGGCGCGTTCAATGACTCGACGTGGAAGACGGGCGCGGCTGAGCTGGGCTACGGCGACGGTGACGAGGCCACGGTCGTCAGCTACGGCCCTGACGCGAACCACAAGTACCCGACGACCTACTTCCGGCAGCAGTTCACGGTCGCGAACGCCGCCGACATGGGTGCGCTCACGCTACGCCTGGTCCGTGACGACGGCGCGGTCGTGTACCTCAACGGGACCGAGGTCGTCCGCTCGAACATGCCGACCGGGACGATCACCAGCAGCACGTTCGCGGTCAACAACATCGAAGGTACTGACGAGAGCACGTGGAACGTGTTCAACGTCAGTCCGGCGTTGCTCGTCACGGGCACCAACACCATTGCGGTGGAGATCCACCAGCAGTGGGCGGGAAGCTCGGACATCAGCTTCAACCTCGCCCTCGAGGCGGCTCGGCAGCAGGGTCCGTCGGCGCCGACGAACCTGCACACGACGGCGGTCACCGGCACGTCGGCGTCGCTCGCGTGGACCGCTCCGAGCGGCCCGGTCACGAACTACAACGTGTACCGCAACGGCACGCTCGTCGGTACACCCGCCACGAACTCGTTCACGGACCCGGGCCTGACGAGTGCCCAGAGCTACAGCTACACGGTCACCGCCGTGGGCAACAACGTGGAGTCGCCCGCGACCGCGGCGCTCCCGGTCACGACCCCGGACGTCGTCGCACCGATCGCACCGACCGGGCTGACCGCGCCGGTGGTCGGCGCGGCCCACGTCGTCGTCTCGTGGAACCCCACGACGGACAACGTCGGCGTCACCGGCTACGACCTTGTCCGCGACGGCGTCGTGGTGGCAAGCACCACGACGCAGACCACGGCGAACGACACCACCGTCGCGCCGAACTCCAGCTACAGCTACACGGTGCGGGCGAAGGACGCGGCGGGCAACACCTCTGCCGACTCCGCTCCGCTGCCGGTCACGACACCCGACGGCACTGACCTCACCCCGCCGTCGATCCCGCAGAACCTCCGGAGCACCGCCCGGAGCACCACGCAGATCGGCCTGGCCTGGGACGCGTCGACCGACGACACCGGGGTTGCGAGCTACATCGTGACCCGCAACGGCGTCGACCTGCCGGCCACCACCCAGACCACGTTCACCGACACGGGGCTCGCTCCGGGCACCACCTACACGTACACGGTGCGCGCGACGGACGCGGCGCTCAACGCCTCCAACCCGTCGACCGCGCTGGTGGTCGCGACCCACGCCACGACGGAGACGCTCGTCGCGGCGAAGTCCATCTGGAAGTACACCGATGACGGCGTGGACCGCGGCACTGCGTGGCGGGCGCTGACCTACGACGACTCTCTCTGGAAGAGCGGCGCGGGGATCCTCGGCTACAACCAGGGCGACGAGTCGACGGTGCTCAACAACGGCGGCGCCGTGCAGAACCTGCGGTACATCAGCCACTACTTCCGCAAGAGCATCACCGTCTCGGACTCCTCGCAGATCACCGGGCTGACGCTCTCGCTGCTGCGCACCGACGGCGCGGTCGTCTACGTCAACGGCGTCGAAGCGTTCCGCGACAACATGCCGACGGGGACGATCAACTTCGACACCTACGCGGTCAACGTGCTGAGCAGCGCCGAACGGGCCCAGGAGATCTACCACCCGTTCACGATCCCGGCCTCGATGCTCCACGACGGGACCAACGTGATCGCAGTCTCCGTCCACCACGGGTGGCGGGGTGGCACCGACGCGCTCAGCTTCGACATGCGGTTGACCGCGACGTACCAGTAGGGACGGCTTCAAACCTGCGCGGAACGGTCAAAGAGCCCCTTCAGTCGGGGTAACATTTGTCCGAAATTCATCAGACAGCGCGGGCACCCGAGGAGGAGCGACATCGTGGGCATGGCGAAGACCGAGGACTTCCTCGCGGAGCGTCCCAAGGAAGCGCACTGGCACGTCAACCCGGTGACGCGCGCCGTCTACGACCGGGCCGAGGCCATCGCGGACCAGCTCCTGGTCGGCAACGCCGAGCGCAAGGTGCTCGACGTCGGCTGCGGGCTGCAGTCGAGCGTCATGATCCCGGGCACCACCCACCTCGTCGGCATCGACCTCGACGAAGAGGGTCTCTCCGGCAACCTCAGCCTCGACGAGAGCTACCTGGTCGGGGTCGAGGACATGGACTTCCCGCCCGAGAGCTTCGACGGGATCGTCAGCGTCTACGCGCTCGAGCACATCTCCGAGCCCGACGTCGCCCTCGGCGACATGGCCCGCCTGCTGCGCCCCGGCGGCGTGCTCATCGCGGTGTTCCCGAACGTCCACTCGGCCAAGGCGATGCTCACCAAGGCCACGCCGACGAAGTTCCACGTGTGGGCCTACCGACACGTGCTCGACCGCAAGGCCGTGCACACCGACGACGACGAGCACGGCGGCCCGTTCCCCACGGTGCTCGACGGGACGCTCCAGCGCGACCGCCTCGAGCGACTCCTGCGTGCGCTCGGCCTCGAGATCGCGTACGTCGAGCGCTTCGAGGACAACAAGCAGCGCTACGCGCGCGAGAAGGTCGGGCTCACCGGATCGAAGTGGAAGACGCTCCGCAAGCTCGTCTGCGGGGTGCTCGGCGACGACTACGACCCGGGGCTCACCGAGTTCATCGTCGTCGCGCAGCGCCCGCGCGTCTGAACCGCGTGATCGCTTTGTCCGGAGAACGCCGAGTTGCGAACATGGCTCGCGCGCATTCAGAGGTGAATGTGTAGAACATCCCTCTACCTTCGCGAACATCTCGTCGTTATCGTCCGTTCCGACGTATTCCACCGCGTGCGCGCGGGTTGGGCAGCTTCGGAACTAGGGGTGGGCGTGGGGAGATTCGGGAGGCTGGGGACTGTTCTCGTCGCGGCGTTGTTGGCCGTCGGCACGCTGGTTCCGACCGTCAGCGCCGGTGCGGCGCCCATCGCGTTCTCGCCGACGCCGGTCAACGGCTGGAGCGCCAACGGACCGGTGTGGGCCGTCCTCACGGTCGGCAACACCGTGTACGTGGGCGGGAACTTCAGCCGGGTCACCGGGCCCGGCGGCAGCCCGAGCGCGAACCGGGCGAACCTCGCGGCGTTCGACCGCACCACCGGCGCGGTGCTGCCGGGCTTCACCGCCGACACCAACGGCGTGGTGCGCGAGCTCGTCACCGACGGGACCCGCCTGTTCGTCGGCGGGACGTTCTCGACGATCAAGGGCGTGAGCCGCCAGAACGTCGCCGCGGTGGACTTCACCACCGGCGCCGTGGCCACCGGGTTCAGCGCCAACACGAACTCCGGGGTGTACGCGCTCGCCATCGGCGGGAGCCG
Source organism: uncultured Acidimicrobiia bacterium (assembly GCA_963770105.1). Lineage (GTDB taxonomy): Bacteria > Actinomycetota > Acidimicrobiia > IMCC26256 > JAENVU01 > Chersky-806. Next base: position 1,915,649 of record CAVYOL010000002.1, read on the forward strand.
GCTCTACGTCGGCGGCGCGTTCTCCACCCTCGGGGGCAGCTCGCACAACCGCTTCGCCGCGGTGTCCACCAGCAACGGCGCGGTCGACTCGAGCTTCAACCCACCGGGCCCCAACGACACCGTCCACGCGATCGTGCAGTCGCCGGACGGCGCGCGCGTCTACGCGGGCGGCGACTTCACCACGGTCGGGGGGATCTCGCACCGCTCGGTCGCCGCGTTCGCCGCCTCGAACGGGGCGCTCCAGTCGCTCACCTTCTACTTCCCCTCGGACTCGCAGATCATCGACCTCGACATCTCACCGGCCGGCGACCAGCTCTTCGCCGGCGTCGGCGGCACCGGGAACCAGGCGCTGTCACTCAGCACGTCGAGCGGGGGCCGGCTCTGGTCCCACACCGTCGACGGTGACGTGCAGGCGATCCGGTACTTCGGCGGCAACGTCTACTTCGGCTTCCACGAGGGCGACATCGGCGACGGGACCGTGCGCATGCTCGTGGCCGACGCGGGCAGCGGGGCGATCGACCCGAGCTACCGCCTCCCGATGACCGGCTTCTGGGGCGTCCGAACCATCAGCGTCAACGCGGACGCGCTCGTCATCGGTGGCGAGTTCACCAGCGTCAGCGGGGTCTCCGTCACGGGCGTCGCGATCCTGCCGGGCACCGGTGGGACCACGACCTCGACGTCGAGCACGACGACCACGTCGACGTCGACCACCACGACGTCGACATCGACCTCGACGTCGACCTCCACCACCACGACCACGACGAAGCCGGCGGGGCCGCCGGGCACCACGACGCTCGTCGCGGCCGGATCGGTCTGGCGCTACCTCGACAACGGCACCGACCAGGGCACCGCGTGGCGGGCCACCGGCTTCAGCGACACCTCGTGGAAGCAGGGCCCGGCGCAGCTCGGATACGGCGACGGTGACGAGGCCACCGTGATCTCCTACGGGCCGGATCCGAACAACAAGTACGTCACGAGCTACTTCCGGCGCCAGATCACGGTGGACCCCTCCACGCTCGGGACCGTCACGCTGCAGCTCAAGCGCGACGACGGCGCGATCGTCTACCTCAACGGCACGGAGATCGTCCGCAGCAACATGCGCACGGGCACGATCACGTACAACATGCTCGGAGAGGACGCCGGCGACACGGAGAACCAGTTCTTCTCCTACGCGGTGCCCACGTCCGCCTTCGTCAACGGCACCAACACGTTGGCGGTCGAGGTCCACCAGGGCGCCCGGACGAGCTCGGACGTGAGCTTCGACCTGTCGCTGACCTCGGTCATCCCGTAGCGCCGGAGCGGCCAGGCCCGGGGAGACGCCTCGGGCCTCAGCCCCGGAGGCCGTGCTCGCCGACCGGACCGACCTTCAGTCCCCGGTCGGCGAAGGAGCCCGCGAGCAGCCGCAACCCGCCGAGCGTCGACCGCCACGCGCCCGGGTCCGAGGTGCAGTCCGAGTCGTGCAGGAGGACCGTCCCGCCGTCGAGGTAGCCGCCGAGCACGTCGGCCTGCACCGACTCGGGCGTCGCCTCGGCCCGCCAGTCGCGACCCCAGGTGGTCCAGAGCACCGACCGCATCCCGAGCTTCCGGGCGGTGAGCTTGCCCTCGAGCGACAGCGCCCCGTGCGGCGGTCGGAACCACCGTGGCTCGACGCCGGCCGCATGCGCGACGGCGGCGTGCGCGCGCTGGACATCGGCACGGATCGCCCGGGGCCCCATCATCTTCTGGCTCCGGTGCGCGTCGGCATGGACCGCGACCTCGTGGCCCTCGGCCGCGACCTCGGCTGCGAGCCCGGGCGCGGCCCGGACCATGTCGCCGAGCATGAAGAAGGTGGCGTGCCAGCCGAGCTCGTCGAGGAGGCTGAGGAACGCCGGCGTCGAGGCCGGATCCGGCCCGTCGTCGAAGGTCAGCGCGACGTGGCCCTTCGTGCCGACGCCGGCCAGCCCGGGTGAGACGTAGCGCCCGACCGGGGAGAACGCGAGCGTGGACGGCACGGTGTGCACGACCATGCACCGTTCGAGGAGCTTCTGGCCTGCGCCCACCTAGATGCCCCGGCCCCGCTTGTTGAGCTGGCGGACCACCGGGTCGGGTCCGACGATCCCGGTCGCGACGGCCCCGGCCAGGTAGGCCCGGGGCTCGCGCCAGCTCTGACCGAGCGTGGCGCGGATCTCGGTCCAGGCGTCGCGCCGCTTGCCGAGGGCCGCGAGCGCGAACGAGCGCTGGCCCCGGATGCGGGCGAGCCCCCGCGGCGCGGACCGGAACTCGGGGTAGGCGTCGACGAGGTAGTCGAGGGCATCCGCGATGACCTGCCACTTGGAGGCGAAGAACGACTCCGCGTGCCACTCGACGATGACGAGCGGCTCGGTCACCACCGCGATGGGATGGGACCGCGCCGCGCGCAGCACCCACTCGTAGTCCTCGGCGTAGCCCCCCGGGATGTGCTCGTCCGCGGGGCCGATCTTGTCGAGGAACGCCGCCCGCCGGACCATCGCGGTGCAGAAGTTGACCTCCATGAGCCGGTCGTCCAGGAGGTCGGTGAACGTCACCTCGGTCCGGGTCAGCGCCCGGTCCACGGACTCACCGTCCATCTCGATCCGGACGCCCGAGACCACGACGTCTACCTGAGGTTGAGACTTCAGCAGCTCGAACTGGAGCGCGGCCTTCTCCGGGAACCAGATGTCGTCGTCGTCACAGAAGGCCACGATCGGGGCGGATGCGAGATCCACCCCGGCATTCCGGCCTCCGGGAAGCCCCGGGGTGTGGTTGTTCCGGGTCACCCGGACCGGCCGGGGACCGTCGGCGACCTCGAGGGAGGGGTCCGGATCGCTCCGATCGAAGACCACGACGGTCTCGATGACCCCGGAGAACGTCTGGACCCGGATCGCCTCCAGAGCCCGCCGGAGCAGCACCGGGCGGTCGCGCGTGCAGATGATCACGGAAATGTCGGGGAGCATGATGAGAATCCTCTCACAATGCCCCCTAGGCCGTGTGCACCATTTATCGGTATTTGTTGGCTTTCTTGGTCAGAAACCGTTATCTTGCCCTTCCAGGGCGATGAGCAAACAAAAAGGGCACTGGAACCGAACGCCACCCCAATGACGTTCGGACCCCATATCGGAGGCAACCCCCCGGCGACACGCCCCAACGTGGCGCAGGGATGAGGGCGGAGGAAACGTGAAGGTTCGTGGACGTACTTCTGGCGGCTTTCGCCACGTGAGCCGCAAGGCGATCTCGATGCTGGCGGTCGTCAGCCTGCTCGGGCTCGGCGCGATCGGTGCCGTGACGGCAACGGCGGCGCCGGCGAGCGCGACCACGGTCGCCAAGGACGGCCTCACGTCGCAGACCGCGTCGCCGAGCTGCTGGTCCATCAAGCAGAGCTACCCGGCGAGCACCGACGGCGTCTACTGGCTGTGGACGCCGAAGCTGGTCACGCCGCAGCAGTTCTACTGCGACATGACCACCGACGGCGGTGGCTGGGTGCTCGTCGGCCGCGGCCGCGAGGCCTGGACCTTCCCGTACTGGGGCCAGGGCTCCCCGTCCGACGTGCGCAACACCGTGACCGGCCCGGCCGCGTTCGCACCTGCCACCCTTCCCACCCCGACGGTCGACGGCCTCCTCAACGGTGGCCGTCCCGACGCGCTCCCGGACGGCATCCGCCTGCGGCGTGCGACGAACACCACCGGCACGACCTGGCAGGAGGTCCGCATGAACCTGCGGACCCTGTCGTCGTGGTCCTGGGCCTTCGGCGCCGGGTTCCAGCTCAACTCGATCACGTTCGACGGCGCGACCACGAGCTTCACCGCCGCGAACTCCACGTTCGAGACCAACACCACCGCCAACGTCCAGGTGGACACCACGTTCAAGAAGGTCACCTCCTACGACGTCACGGCCCACAACAGCGAGGCCGGCTTCGCGTTCGGCAGCAGCGTCACCAACGGCACCAACGACCCGAACAACTACCTCTGGGAGTTCGCGAACGAGAACAGCGCGATCCCGTTCACCCAGATGTTCATCCGCCCGAAGATCACGGACGCGGACATCGCCAACGCGGGCGTCTCGTACGCGCCCGGACAGCGGCACCTCGGCATCGACGGTGCGCCCGATGCTCGACCGCACCCCGGTCTCGCAGGGCTGGGCCGTCACCGGCATCAACGTCGGCACCGCCATCTCGAACATGAACGACTACGTGAAGACGTTCGCCCAGATCGGCAACGTCCTCTACATGGGCGGCAAGTTCCTCCAGGTGCAGCACGGCATCGGCGGACCGACCTTCACCCAGTCGTACCTCGCGGCGTTCGACGTGAACACCGGCGAGTGGATCCCGACCTTCAACCCGGTGATCAACGCGCCGGTCTGGAAGATCATGGCCTCACCCGACGGCACCAAGCTGTTCGTCGGCGGTGAGTTCACCAGCGTGAACGGCCAGGCCAACACCACCGCGCTGGCCGCGCTCGACCCCACCACCGGTGCGGTCGTCCCCTCCACCAGCTGGCAGGCGTACGCCTCCCGGCCGACCGGCTCCTACGACATCCGCGCCATGTCGATCCAGGGCCCGTGGCTCTACCTCGGTGGCAACTTCACCAAGATCACCGGCGGCACCGGCTTCAACACCGCCGGCCCGCTCAACGTCGGCCGTCTGGCCCGGGTCGCCATCAGCAACGGCCAGCCCGACTGGAAGTGGACCCCGACGCTCGACACCGCGCCGATGGACATCAACGCCAGCGCCCAGGGTGACCGGCTGTACGCGGTCGGCACGTTCACGACCCTGAACGGCACCGCACTCGCCTCGCCGCACGAGACGGCCGTCGACACCACGACGGGCGCACTGGTGCCCGGCCTCCAGCCCTGGGTTGCCACATCGCCCGGCGTCACCGAGCCGAGCAACACCATCCTCGAGGTCGGCGACCACGTCTACCAGGGCGGCTCGCAGCACTACCTCCACTCCTACGCACGGAGCAACTACACGTTCGAGAAGGGCTACATCGCCCAGAACAACGGCGGAGACTTCCAAGCCCTCGCCTACAAGAACGGGATCCTCTACGGCTCCTGCCACTGCGTCACCGACTACCAGTTCCAGGACACCACCAACTTCTCGAACCCCACCGGCTACACCCGGGCCGACCCGATCAACCTGATCGGCGCCTACGACACCACCAACAACATGTCGGCGCTCCCCGAGTTCAACCCGACCCAGCTCAAGCTCAAGGGTTCCGGCGGCGAAGGCCCGTGGGCACTCTTCTTCGACAGCAACGGCTGCATGTGGGCCGGTGGTGACCTGGTCCGCCAGGGTGCATCCGCCAGCCCGTACTACGGCGGCTACGAGAAGTTCTGCGACCGGGACACCACTCCCCCGTCGACGCCGACCAACGTCCAGAGCTCGATCACGGGCAACAACGTGACGCTGAGCTGGACCCCGTCGACCGACAACTCCACCACGCCGATCCAGTACGAGATCCTCAAGGACGACCCGACCTTCGGCACGATCGTCGTCGGCACCACGTTCGACCGGAACTGGACCGACACCGGCGTGACCGGCACCGCGCGCTACTTCGTGCGGGCCGAGGACAACACCGGCAACCGCTCGGCCAGCACCTCCGTCATCTCGGTGACCCCGCCGCCGCCCGCCGCCGCGACCCTCGTGGCCCACGGCGACACGTGGTCCTACAACGGTGACGGCCAGGACCTCGGCACCGCCTGGCGCCAGCCGGGCTTCGACTCCTCGGCCTGGTCCACCGGCGCCTCCCAGCTCGGCTGGGGCTCGAAGGGCGAGACCACCACGGTCCCGAGCGCCCCGGTCACCGACTACTTCGTCAAGCACGTCAACATCCCGAGCCCGAGCATCTACAGCACCGTCACCGTGCGCCTGAAGGCGGACGACGGCGCCGTCGTCTACATCAACGGCGTCGAAGCGGTGCGCTCGAACCTGCCCGCGGGACCGCTCACCGCGAGCACCCCGGCGAGCTCGTTCGTGTCGGGTGGCGCCGAGAGCACCTGGAACGAGTACCAGGTGCCCGCGAGCATGTTCGCCAACGGTGACAACACGATCGCCGTCGAGCTCCACCAGGCCACGGCCAACAACGCCGACGGGATCTTCGACCTCGAGCTCGTCGCCCGCACGTCGACCGAGGCCAACCCGCCGACCACGCCGGCACCCTCGGTCTCGAACGTGACCTACAGCGCCGCGACCGTGAGCTGGGCCCCGTCGACCGACGACGCGGCCGTCATCGGCTACCTCGTCCGGCGCAACGGCACCCCGGTGGCGTTCACGACCTCGACGTCGTTCATCGACTCCGGCCTCACGCCGACCACGAACTACAGCTACGACGTCCTCGCCTACGACACGTCCGGCAACGCCTCGGCCGCCGGCACCGTGGGCACCACGACGCTGGGCAACCCGACGATCGTGAAGTCGGGCGACACGTGGTCGTACCTGGCCACCAACACCGACCCCGGCACCACCTGGCGTCAGCCCGGCTTCAACGCATCGTCGTGGGCCACCGGCCCGTCGCAGCTCGGCTGGGGCGGACGGGGCGAGCTCACCACGGTCCCGACCGGCACGCTGACCCAGTACTACGTGCACCACTTCAACGTGGCCGACCCGAGCTCGATCCCGCAGGTGACGCTGCGGCTGAAGCGGGACGACGGCGCGGCCGTGTACCTCAACGGCATCGAGGTCGTGCGCAACAACCTCCCGACCGGCCCGCTGACCGCCGGCACCTTCTCCAGCACCAAGGTCACGGCCGCCGACGGCGTCACGTGGTACACGTTCACGGTCCCGGGCAACCTGCTCGTGAGCGGTGACAACGTCGTCGCCGCGGAGGTCCACCAGGACTCCAAGAGCGACACCCGCGGCGTGTTCGACCTCGAGCTGGTGCGTTCGACGCCGGCCGAGACCAACCCGCCGACCCGCCCGGTCGTGAGCCTGACCGGCACCACGGACAACTCGCTGTCCATCAGCTGGACGGCATCGACCGACGACGCCGGCATCCTCGGCTACGTCGTGCGCCGCGATGGCGCCGTCATCGCCTACACGACGAACACGAGCCTGACCGACACCGGTCTCAACGGGAACTCGACCTACGGCTACCAGGTCGTGGCGATCGACACCTCCGGGAACGCGTCGACCACGGGTTCGCTCGCGGCCACGACGACCGGCACCACCACGGTGGTCAAGTCCGGTGACACGTGGTCGTACCTGGCCACCAACACCGACCCGGGCACGGCATGGCGCCAGCCCGGCTTCGACGCATCGTCGTGGTCGTCCGGCCCGTCGCAGCTCGGCTGGGGCGGACGGGGCGAGCTCACCACGCTCCCGACCGGCACGCTGACGCAGTACTTCGTGCGCCACGTCAACGTCACCGACCCGTCGACGCTCCAGACGCTCGCACTGAGCCTCAAGCGCGACGACGGCGCGGCCGTGTACATCAACGGCACCGAGGTCCTGCGGGACAACCTGCCCGCCGGCCCCCTCACCGCCGCCACCTACTCGAGCACCAAGGTCACCGCGGCCGACGGGGTCACCTGGAAGCAGTTCACCGTCCCCGGCACCGCGCTCGTCGCCGGTGACAACGTGATCGCGGCCGAGCTCCACCAGGACTCCAAGTCCGACACCCGCGGGGTGTTCGACCTCGAGCTCAAGGCCACGGTGGTGTCGACCGCACCGGTCGTCACGCTCACCGCACCGGCCAACGCCGCCAACGTCTCGGCGCCGACCACGTTCTCCGGTCTGTGCACGACCTCGGCGGGCACCGTCACGGTGAACGTCACCGGGGCAACCCCGGCGATCCTCACGGCACCCTGCGTCGCCAACGAGTGGAGCACCAGCAGCACGCTCCCCGACGGTGGCTACTCCGCAGTGGCGTCGCAGACCGCCGGCACCTCGACGGGCACCAGCTCCACCACCAACTTCACGGTCGACAGCACCGCTCCGGTGGTCACGCTCGACTCGCCGGTCACCGGCACGGTGCTGGCGTCCACCCCGACGTTCTCCGGCACCTGCAGCACGACCGACGGCAACGTGACGGTGGCGATCACCGGCAGCGGTGCAGCCACGCTCACCACGCCGTGCACCGCCGGCGCCTGGTCGGTCGCCGAGCTCTCCGCTCGGGACCGGCGGGTACACGGCCGTCGCATCGCAGACCGACCTCGCCGGCAACGTCGGCTCGGGCACCACGAGCATCCAGATCGACGCCACTGCGCCGACCACCACCGACAACACCGGCACCATCGGGAACGCGTGGCGCACGACGGCCGCGACGGTCACGCTGACGCCGACGGACATCGGTGCGGCCGGCGTCGGCCAGACGTACTACACGACGGACGGCTCCACGCCGACCACCGCGTCGGCGCAGGGCACCACCATCACCTTGGCGTCGGACGGCGTGTACACGATCAAGTACTTCTCGGTGGACACCGTCGGCAACGCCGAGCCGGTCAAGACTGCGGCGACGCAGATCCGGGTCGACCTCAACCCGCCGGTGACGACCGACAACACGGCGTCGTTCTCGAGCTGGACCAACCAGAACGTGACCGTCACGCTCACGCCCACCGACACGGGCTCCGGCGTCGCGGCGACCTACTACACGACCAACGGCACGACGCCGACCACGGCATCGACCCAGGGCACGTCCATCGCCCTGACCGCCGCGGGCACGTACAACATCCAGTACTTCTCGGTCGACGCCAGCGGCAACGCCGAGCCGGTCAAGACCGCCACCAACCCGATCCGCATCGACAAGACGCTGCCGACGGTCACGGACAACACGTCCACGATCGGCAACGCCTGGAAGAGCACCCCGCAGACGGTGACGCTCACGCCGGTCGACACCGGAGGGTCGGGCATCGCGGCCACGTACTACACGACCGACGGATCGACGCCGACCACGGCATCGGCCCAGGGCACCTCGATCGTGCTGGCCACGGCGGGCACCTACACCATCAAGTACTTCACGGTGGATGCAGCGGGGAACGCGGCGGCGGTCAAGACGGCCGGCACGCAGATCCGCATCGACACCACGGCACCGACGAACGTCATGACGTTCCCGGTCAACGGTGGCACGTACAACGCCACCAAGTGGAGTGCCGGCTGCACGACATCGTCCCGCATCTGCGGTACGGCGGCCGACACCGGCGGCTCCGGCCTCTCGAGCGTGAAGCTCACCATCCAGCGCTCGAGCGACAGCCGCTTCTGGACCGGCAGCACCTGGTCGACGACCTCGACCACGCTCTCGGCCACCGGCACCACCACGTGGACGTACTCGATGAACTCGAGCAACTTCACCAGCGGCGTCAGCTACACCGTGTCGTCGTGGTCGATCGACGGCGCCGGCGGTCTGTCGGCGAACTCGGTCTCCACGTTCCTCTACGACAGCACGGCACCGACGACGTCGGCGGCGGGGCTCGTGACCACGAACAAGAACGGCGCCATCAACACCGGTGACACCTTCTCGGTCACGTTCAACGAGGCCATGAACCCGGCGACGCTGCCGGCCACGGGGACGCTCACGCTCTCCCGGTCGAACGGCACCACGTCGTACGGGATCAGCGGGCTCACGAACGGGCTGCGCAGCACCGGCGGCACCGGCTACCTCACGAGCAACTTCAGCACCCGGACCGTCACCTTCGCCGGGAACCAGACGATCAGCGCGGATGGCAAGACGCTGACGTTCACGGTCACCGGAGCCTGTGCCGGAACCTGCACCGCCCTGGCCACGACGCCGTCGAGCGGCGCCTTCCAGTACGTGCCGGCCACCGCGCTGCAGGACATCGCCGGGAACGCGGCATCGACCAGCACGATCACCGCATCGTCGCAGGTCATCTTCTAAGCGGGAGCTGCTCCCGGCGGGCCCCCTCGGGGGTGCGCCGGGACGGCCTCCGCCCGATCCATCTCGTCGAACCCGTCGCTCCGTGCGGCGGGTTCGACCGCGTCACGACGTCTCGTCGTGACGATGATCTCCTCCCGCACCCTCGGGTGCCTCCTTCATCATCTTGAGCATCGGGATGCCGCCCGTCCGGACGAACCGGCTCACCAGCGCGGCGGCCAACACGAGGAACGCGATGTTGAGATACGTGGTGTAGTTCCACGAGAAGTGCGCTTCGATGACCTGCGCGTTGCGCTCGGTCGGCGTGAGGCCCGTGACGCTGAACAGGATCTCGATGACGTAGCCCGCCGCGACCATGGTCGCGTAGAAGGTGACGAAGATGAACAGCATCATCCTCGTGCCGTAGTACTTGCGGTAGATGATCAGCACCGGGATGACGATCAGGTCGGCGAAGATGAAGCTGATCACTCCGCCGAAGCTGATTCCCCCGTTCCACAGCACCGCGGCGAGGGGGACGTTGCCGATCGAGCACACGAAGCTGATCACGGCGACGAGCGGACCGATGATCGGCCCCCACAGCTTCGCGAGCGTCGGGTGATCGACCAGGAACAAGCTCTGCCAGAAGGACTCGGGGATCCATGCCGCGGCGGCGCCGGCGATGAGCAGTCCGCCGACGATGTCGACCCAGACGGATGCCCAGTTCATGACGAAGTACTCGCTGATCGACGTTCGGCCCGCCGGGCTGAGCATCCGGCGCCAGACCGAGCTGTCCCCCTGGATGCTCATGTCCATCGCGGCATGGCCTTCCATCCTCCCGGAGAGGCCTCGGTCCGCCTGGGCGCGGGCAGCTTCGAGGATCCGGGTGCGAAGGAACACGCGGAACAGGATCGCCAACAGGACGATCATGACTGGACCGCCGATGAACTCCGCCAGCGTGAACTGCCAGCCGAGCAGGAGCGCGAGCAACACCCCGAGCTCGATGACGAGGTTGGTGCTGGCGATCTCGAACGCCATCGCCGCGGTGAAGTTGGCGCCCTTGCGAAACAAGGAGCGCGCGAGCGCGACCGCGGCGTAGCTGCACGATGAGCTCGCGGCGCCGAGGCCCGTCGCCACGGCCAAGCTCCGGGGCCGGTCGGTGCCCATCAACCGGTCGATGGTTCCCCGCTTCACGATGGACTCGACGATCGCGGAGAGCAGGAACCCGAGGATGAGCGCCCAGAGGATCTCCCAGCCCATCGCCGCCGCGATCGACAACGCGTGACCGATTGCATCGACCAGACCCATCGTCCCAGGCCTAGCGTCGCTCACCGCGCGGCACAACCCCGGTACGAGCGTCTCGACCCGGCCGCGTCAGGACCTGGTGCCGGTCCTCGAGGTGCTCAGCGGCGGACGCGACCGCGGCGGGACTGGTCGCGCCGGGTGCGCCGGTGCTGCCGCGACGGCAGCAGGTCGTCGGGGCCGAAGTTGAACGACAGCCGCGAGAGGGTGGCGACGACGCCGTAGCGCCGGGCCGTCATGACCAGGCCGGCCCCCACCGCGAGCGCGAGCCCGCCGATGAGGCCGTTGATCGCGGTCGCCGAGCCCGTGTACGCGAAGCCCGCGGGTTGCGGATCCGTCGGGCTCGCCGCCGGCGGCGCGAACGGGGTCGGAGCAGGCGCGGGCGCGGCGGTGCCCGGCGCCGCGACGACGACCGTGCCGTTGACCCCCGGCGCCTGTACAACGGAGTAGGAGACCGTGCGGGGCTGGGTGAACACGAACTGGAACCGCTCGCCGTCCGACAGGGAACCCGAGTCGAAGCTCGCGTCACTCGCCAGGATCGATCGGGCCGCGCCGGCGTCGTTCACCCAGACGACGGTCGCGCCGGGTGCCACCTTCACGGTCGCGGGCTCGATGCTCGACGGGAGGATCCGGACCGTGACGGACTTCGGCGCCGCGAGCGGGGCGGAGACCGGCTTGGCGGGGTCCGCCGCGGTCGCCGACGGTGCACCCTCGATCATCGGCACCAGCGCGGCGGCGCCGATGAAGCCCACGGCGAAGGTCGCCAGGACGCAACGCAACACGCCGCGACCGGATCTTCTCCGTTCGGCCCACTCCGCCAAGCCCACTGCGGCCAGGATCGCACCGGTACCCCAAGGTGGGCAAACCCGACGCGCGCGGCGGGCGGGTCAGCCGGAGCTGACCCGCCCGCATCACATGGCGTTCCTCGGCGGCACCGCTCCGGCGCCGGCCGGGCTAGGGCTGCCAGACCCTCGCGTAGTCCACCTGCATCGCACCCGGCAGGTCGGCCACCAGGTTGCCGTTGTTGTACCCACCACCCGACTCACCGCCGGTGTAGCCGTGGTCGGAGGACTGCGGCCCGGCGCCACCCATCGCGAGGTTCAAGATGATGCTGTGCTCGTAGCCGAGCGCTGCGACGTCCGCCGCCGACTTCGCGGTGTAGGTCCGCACCAGGGTGCCGTCGATGAACCACTGCAGCTGGTTGGCGGTCCAGTTGATGCCGTACGTGTGCCAGTCGTTGGTCGCACCGGCCACGAAGGCGTTCGGCGGGTTGATGTTGATGCCGTTGCTGTCGGAGGCCAGGTTGCCCACGTTGCTGTTCAGGGCGCCGATGTCACCGTCGGCCTTGTGGAAGTTGCTCTCGCTGATGTCCGGCTTCGAGCCGTAGATCTCCGTGACGTCGATCTCGCCGTAGTCGGGCCAGCCCGGGCTGGAGCCGTCACCCGCACCCACGAGCCAGAAGGCGGGCCAGTAGAGGTTGCCGCGGGGCACCCGCATGCGGACCTCGGCGTAGCCCTGGCGGAACTTGAACTTCAGCCCACCGCCCTGGGCCCGGGTCGTGACCATGCCCGAGGTGAAGAAGTAGTTGTTGCCACCGTCGGGGTTGGCGCCACAGTCGGACACCGTCTCGCGCTTGCCCGTGAGGTTCGAGCGCGCCGTTGGCCACCGTGGTGTTGGCCGCCATGTAGCACTCGTCCTCGTTGTTGCCGGAGCCGTAGTTGCTGTGGTCCTGGACGTTCCAGTTGGCGGTGTTGACGCTCGTGCCGTCGAAGTTGTCGTCGAAGATCGACTTCCACTGCGCCCCACCCGTGACCGCGGCCGGCGGCTGGCCGGAGTCCCCGGTGGTCGTGACCGGCGGGATCGTCGGCGTGGTGACCGGCGGGACGGTGGGCGTCGTGACCGGCGGGATCGTCGGCGTGGTGACCGGCGGGACGGTCGGGGTCGTCACCACCGGGGCGGCCAACGGCGACGCGTTCGAGCTGACCGAGAGCACGGGCCGGTTGGCCGCGGTGCGGGCGTCGGCCGTCGCGATGTTGACCTGCGTCAGCTGCCCGCCGGTCCTCGGCGCGGGCTGGTCGAGGCGCAGGCGGAGCGTGAACCAACCCGGCGTCGTCATCGACGCCAGCTCGTCGGTCACGTCCACCGCGACGCGCCCTTCGACCGGGACCAGCGTCGTGACCTGGGTCCCGGTGCGGGCGTACGCCGCCTTGGTCAGCGCCTCGGTGTTGTTGAAGGACTCGATGACCACCTGGCGGGCGCCGAGGTTGTCGGCCCGCCACACCTTCATGGCGACGTTCGCGCTGCCACCGTTGTGGACCGCGTCGAGCGCGTCGCTCGAGACCTTGAACGGGATGACGAGCCGCAGGTCGCTCCCGTCACCGGGCTGCTCGCCGACGGAGAGCGCTTCGTTCGTGATCCCGTACTCCGCGTAGTCGCCCACGCCATCACGATTGAGGTCGACGAGACCGGAGTCGTCCTTGCTCGCCACTTGCTTGATCGTCACGCTGTCCGCTCCCGCGGACGGCAGGAATTGCAGTGCACCGGCAACCAGCGCGAGTGAGGCCGCGCCCGCGATCAGGCGAACGGGGCGCGGGAACTTCAGGCGCGGGGTCTTCAGGGAGGAGGAACGGGACGTCCTCGGCACAGTCAGGCTCCATGGCAGGGGTCGGGGCGTCGTGGTGCCGCATGAACATGCCCACGGCAAAACCACTCAGTGCAGCGAAGTTCGTGGAACGAATGCTGCATACGTACGGTATCGACATCTACCCGACGAGACTTGATCTACCTGACTTACATGATCAATTACCCGGAATCGCGCGTACCGCGCGCGCACGACCACAGCCCGAGAACATTGAGCGATCCGGCCCGGAAGGGCCCGCCGGCCGCATAAAGCCGCGCCATCACCCCTGCGTCAGACCACTTAGGTGTAGCTACTCTCCGTGGTCACTTCCAGGGCAGGTGCGGGCTCCGACTTCGGCATTGACGAGCTCGAGTGCCACGCGAACCGCAGCAATACGCTCTGCAACGTCGCGAGCAGGATCGCCAGATCGAAGCCCACCGACCAGTTGTCGACGTAGAAGAGATCGAGGCGGCGGTACACGTCGAAGGCCGGGTTCTCCCGCCCTTCGACCTGCCACAGGCCGGTGATCCCGGGCAGCACCCGGTGGCGACCGCGCAGCTCCTCGTCGAACTGCGCGACCTCGTGCGGCAGCGCCGGGCGCGGCCCGACCAGGCTCATCTCACCGCGCAGGACGTTGAACAGCTGGGGCAGCTCGTCGAGGCTCGTGCGCTCGAGGATCTTGCCGACCTTGGTCCGGCGGGGGTCCTGGGTCAGCTTGAAGAGCGGCCCGTCCTGGCGCTCGTTCGCGAAGGTGAGGTCGACGAGCCGCTCCTCGGCGTCGGGGACCATCGTGCGCAGCTTGAACAGCTGGAACAGGCGACCGTCCTGGCCGACCCGCGTCTGGTGGAACAGGACCGATCCGCCGTCACCGAGCTTCACCGCGATCGCCGCCACGAGGAGCACCGGTGCGGCGAGCACGAGGACGATGCTCGCCAGCGCCACGTCCATCACGCGCTTCGTCATCAGCTGCCAGCGCGAGAGCGACGCCGGCTCCAGGTAGAAGAGCGGCTCGTGGGCGAGCGGCTGCGAGCGCAGCCGACGCTGGTCGATCCCCCGCAGGCCGCTCGAGAGCTGGACGTGGATCCCGTCGGCGAGCAGCTGACGGGTCAGGAAGTTGAGGTCGTCCGGGCCGAGATCGCTGACCGCGACGATCACGCCGTTGGCGCCGGCGTCGTCGACCGCGGCGGCGGCCTCACCGATGTCACCGAGCCACTCGACGTCCCCGTTCCACCCGGCCAGGCTGTGGCGGGGACCGATGACGCCGGCGACCCGCAGCCCGAGCTCAGGGTGAAGGTCGACAAGACGGTACAGCTCGTAGCCCTCGAGGCCGGTGCCCACGACGACCACGGGCCGGCAGAACCGGTCGGCCGCCCGGGCCCGGCGGAGCCATGCGGTGTAGAGGCCCCGGAACAGGCTGAGCAGGAACCAGGTCACGATGGCGGCGGCGATCGCCTCCTCGAGCCCGAAGGCGAGGTCCGCGGCCGAGGCCAGGAGCAGCGCCGCCACGCTCGAGACCGCCGCGGCCCGCCCGAGGCGGGCCGTCTCGACCGCCCGGACCGCGCACACCCGGGAGCGGTAGAGGCCCTGCGAGAGGATCATGAACATGGTCGCGAGCACGCCGACGACCATGATGAGGAGGACCTGGGCGAGGTGCGGTGCGGTGTCCCCCGCCAGCAGGGCCGGGACGCCGACCGCGAGGACCCAGCCGAGGCTCGCGGCGGCGACGTCGGCGCCGACGAGGATGGCCCGCA
Source organism: uncultured Acidimicrobiia bacterium (assembly GCA_963770105.1). Classification (GTDB taxonomy): domain Bacteria; phylum Actinomycetota; class Acidimicrobiia; order IMCC26256; family JAENVU01; genus Chersky-806. Next base: position 1,931,116 of record CAVYOL010000002.1, read on the forward strand.
GGCGCGACCCGCCCTTCGACAGCTCCGGTGCCGCGACCGACTCGAGGATCGGTGCGTCGTCCAGCTCGAGGAGCGGTGCCACGGGTGCCGGGCGAACCTCGCGGGGGCGGCGGGGCGCATGCGCGCGCGGGCCGACCCTCCGATGTTCGCTCGCCGAGGCGCTCGATGCCTCGTCCCGGCTACGCATGGTGACCCTTCCCACTCTGCGCGCGTCCACAAAATGTGTGCATTACCGCCCTGCCCGGCCAAGCCCGTCCTGACCGGGGCAAAGAGTAACGCAGGGTGAACTCTGGGCACAATGGTCCGAACGGACGATTTATCATCCCGAAACGTGCCGAACGTCACCGGAGTTCCCACGCAGCGCGCGCCGGAGCGGACCCCGGCTGCGGGAAGTGGTCCGAGAGGGGCGCGCGGAGGGTGCCGAGGGCGGTCAGGGGCCCGGTTTCGAGCCTCGATGGACCGTTGGACCTATTGACCCCTGTTCTCCGTCCGGGTCACACTGCCCCCTTTACGGGCGAAATGGGAGCAACTTGTGAATTCCGGACGATCGCGCACGTTCCGAGCGCTGACCTCCGCCATCGCCGTCGCGCTCATGACGGCCGGGTTGATCGGCATCGTGGAGGTGGCGCCGGCGTCCGCGCTCGGCCCCCCGCCCGCGGCGGTGGTCCCCGACCAGGGCCTCAGCGCGGTCGGTTCCCCGATCTGGCAGACCAACAACTCGGTGACGGCCCTCGACACCGGCGGCGGCGTTCTCTACGCCGGTGGCCCGTTCACCTCGGTACGGCCGCCGGGCGCCGCGCTGGGCACGAGCGAGACCGCACGCAACCACCTCGCGGCGTTCAACACCAGCACGGGTGCGCTCATCACCTCGTTCAACCCGAACGTCAACGGCGACGTGTACGACCTGGACGTCTCGAACGACGGGACCAAGCTCTACGTCGCCGGCAACTTCACCACCATCGGTGGTGTGGCCCGTCAGCGGATCGCCCGCCTGAACCTCCCGAGCGGCACCGTGGACACGACGTGGAGCGCGAACGCGAACGCGATCGTCGCGACGGTGACCTCCGACGCCAACTCGGTCTACGTCGGCGGCGACTTCACCAACATCAAGAACGTCGCCCGGACCCGAGTCGCGAAGCTCAACACCACGAACGGCGACGTTGTCGCCGCCTTCAATGCGAGCTCGGACAAGCGGATCACCGAGAGCGCCATCGCACCGGACGGGAGCCGGGTGCTGATCGGTGGCGAGAACGACGTCGTCGACGGCCAGCCCCAGACGGCGGTGGCCTCCCTGAACCCCGCCAACGGCGCGCTCGAGCCGTGGGCCGCGACCGGGATCGTCCCCCGCCCCTCCAACGGCGGGTGCTCGGCCGACACGACCGACATCATCGTGCGCGGAACGATCGCCTACGTCACGGCAGAAGGCACCGAGCCGGGCTGCTGGGAGGGCTACTACGCGGCCAACATCGCCGACGGCTCGTTGATCTACAACGAGGCCTGCCTCGGCGGCTCGCAGGCCCTGTCGATCGTCAACGGATGGATGTACCGCGCGTCGCACAACCACGACTGCTCCAAGAACGTCAACGGATTCGTGGGACCGAACAACGCCAACAACTTCGTCTGGTACCGGCTCGAGACGCACCAGATCTCGGATGGGCGGCTCGGACACTGGACGCCCAAGATGAACGGTGGTGCGCCGAACACCGCCACGACCTTCGGCCCGTTGGTCATGGCGACCGACGGCACCCAGCTCTTCGTCGGCGGCGACGAGAGCGACCTCAACGGCGCGGGCCAGGAGGGTCTCGCTCGCTTCGGCCCGACCGGGGTCAACTCCCCGCCGGACGTTCCCACCGCGCCGCGGGTGACCCCGACCGCCGCCGGCACGCTGTCGATCAGCGCCGAAGGCGTGTCGGACAACAACAACGGTGTGCTGACCTACGCGCTCTACCGTGACGGCGGCTCCACGCCGATCGCCACCACGAGCGACGAGTCGTGGCCGTGGTCGAAGCCGACGCTCCGGTTCATCGACTCCGGTCTGACGGCCGGCACGTCCCACACGTACCAGCTCACCGCCAGCGACGGCACTGCGACGAGCGTCCGCGGTCCGGCAAGCCTGCCGGTGACCGTCGGGTGGCAGAACCCGCCGGCGTACCCGGCCGCGGTCAGCACCGTCGGCTCGACGGTGCACTGGCAGCTCGACGGCGCCACCAGCCCGTTGGCCGACAGCTCGGGCAACGGCAACACGGGCACCATCGTCGGTGGGGTGACCACGGGTCAGCCCGGCGCGGAGCTCGGCAACGCCGCGATCGCGACGGACGGGTCGACCGGCTACGTCACCTCGTCGGCGCCCATCACGCCGACCGCGGCGTTCTCCCAGTCGGTGTGGTTCAACACCACGACCGAACGCGGCGGGGCCATCATGGGCTTCTCGAACACCCAGACCGGCGTGACCGGCAACAACGAGAACCGCGCCATCTGGATGGACAACGACGGCAAGGTCGTCTTCGGCATCCGGGCCGGTCGCGGCACGGTCCCGGGCACCACCTTCTCCCGGAGCCTGGGCACCTACAACGACGGCAAGTGGCACCAGGCCGTCGGCGTCTACAACGGGACCGACAACATCTCGCTCTACCTGGACGGCCAGCTGGTCGGGACCACGGCCGTGAACCCGCTCCAGGTGCTCGCACCTACGGCGGGCTACCTCCGGGTCGGCTACATGGACCTCACGAACTTCTACACGGTGTTCGGGACCAACTTCGCCCACACCCCGGCCGTCATGAGCTACTTCTGGCAGGGGAGCATCGACGAGGCGGCGCTGCACCCGACGGCGCTCACCGCCGGCCAGGTCGCGGCGCTCTACGCGTCCGGCTCGGCCCACGGTGCGCCGCTGCCGCCGGAGCAGCCGCCTCCCCCGCCGCCGCCTCCCCCGCCGCCGCCGAGTGCGTACCCGGCCACGGTGCTCGCCGACGCGTCCGACGAGCTACTGGCACCTGGGTGAGGCTGCGGGAACGCTGCCGATGGCCGACGCCTCCGGCAACAACCACCCCGGCACCTACCGCAGCGGCCTCTCCTTCGGCGCCCCCGGTGCACTCACCGGAGGCTCGGACACCGCGGTCAGCAGCCCCGGATCGTCGGGGATCGCATACACCAACCAGTCGGCCGCGGGCCCGACGGTGTTCTCGCTCGAGGCGTTCCTGAAGACGAGCTCGTTCAACGGCGGGAAGATCATCGGCCTCGAGAACGTGCAGACCGGTTGGGGCACCACCTACGACCGCCAGCTGTACATGACCAACAACGGCCGCATCGCCTACGGCATCCTGTCCGGCGGCGTGCAGCAGACGATCATCACCACGGCCAGCTACAACAACAACGTCTTCCACCACATCGTCGCCACCCAGGGCGCGAGCGGCATGGCGCTCTACGTCGACGGCGTGCTCGTGGGGACGAACCCCACCGTGACCCCGGACGCCGCCACCGGCTACTGGCGGATCGGTGGAGGAAACCTCACCGGCTGGCCGAGTGCTCCGGCATCGAGTGCCCTCAGCGGCACCTTCGATGAGATCGCGGTCTACCCGACGGCGCTCAGCGCCGCCCGGGTGGCTGCACACTTCGCCGCGGCTTCGAGCTGATTGGGGAACAGCGAGAAGCATGCGCCGCGCTCGACGCGGTGCCGTCGTGCCACCCGTTCACGGGACCACGGCGGCGCCGCATCGAGCGTGATCTTGTGACAATCAGTCGGGCTTGGTGTTGCCGACGACCCACATCGAGAAGAACTGCGAGCCACCGCCGTACGCGTGGCCGAGCGCCTTCCCGGTCTTGAGCGGCACCTGGTAGTCGCCGGCCCGTTCCGCGGACCTGCTGGGCGACCTCGCCGAAGCGGATCATCCCGGAGGCGCCGATCGGGTTCGACGACAGCACGCCGCCCGACGGGTTCCACGGGATGTCGCCGTCGGCGCGCGGTCGCGCCGGCCTCGGTGAGCTTCCAGCCGTCGCCCTCGGCGCAGAACCCGAGGTTCTCGAGCCACATCGGCTCGTACCAGGAGAACGGCACGTAGACCTCGGCGCAGTCGAAGTCCTCGCGCGGGTTGGTGATGCCGGCCTGCCGGTACACGTCGGCGGCGCAGTCCTTGCCGGCCTGCGGGTTCACCTGGTCGCGCCCGGCGAACATCGTCGGCTCGCTGCGCATCGCGGTGCCGTGGATCCAGGCCACCGGGCCCGGCGCGGCGTCGGCCGCCGCGGCTCCGCTGCCGATGCACCATCGCCATCGCGCCGTCGGAGCTCGGGCAGACGTCGAGCAGGCGCAGCGGCGCCCACAGCAGCATCGACTCCTGCACCGTCTTCGAGGTCGATGTCGGGCAGGTGCAGCTGCGCCTTCGGGTTGCGGAGCGCGTTGAGCCGGTCCTTCACCGACGACCAGGTGACCGATGTGCTCCGGCGCGCCCGGACCGGCGGATGTAGGCCCGGATGATCGGCGCGAAGTAGCCGCCGGCGCCGGCGACGAGCGGCGCCTGGAACGGCATCGCCACCGACAGGCCCCAGGTCGCGTTGCTCTCGGACTGCTTCTCGAACGCGACGGTCAGCACCCGCTCGTGCACGCCCGCCATCACGAGCTTGGCCGCGACGATCGCGGTCGACCCGCCCACGCTGCCGGCGGTGTGGACCCGGATCATCGGCTTGCCCGTGGCGCCCGAGCGCGTCGGCCAGGTACAGCTCCGGCATCATGACGCCCTCGAACATGTCCGGGCGCCTTGCCGATCACGACCGCGTCGATGTCGCCCCAGTCCAGGCCGGCGTCGTCGAGCGCCTCCAGGGCCGCCTCGCGCACGAGGCCGGCCATCGAGACGTCGTGACGGGCCGAGACGTGCCGGGTCTGGCCGACTCCGATGACGGCGGTGCGCTCGGCTCCCATCACTCCCCTCCAGGACGCAGACGAGGTTCTGTTGCAGGCACGGGCCCTGCGGCGGCGTGGGCGATGCCCCGACCCGCGCTCGCCCGTCGATGATCCGGTTGGCCACCTCGCCGATGCGGACCAGCCCGGCGGCCATCATCGGGTTGGCGGTGAGCGCGCCGCCGGACGGGTTCACGATCGTCGCCGTCGCCGAGCCCAGCGCCTCGCGCAGGATGAGCTCCTCGTGGCTGAACTGGGCGTGGATCTCGGCGACGTCGATCGCGCCCGTCGTGCACGCCCGGCCTTCTCGGCCGCGAGCGGGCCGACGGCGCTCGTCGTGAGGTCGCGCAGGCCGAGGTGCTGCGGGTCGATCCGGTGCTCGATCCCGCGGATCCAGGCCGGCCGCTCGCAGTGCTCGCGGGCGACGTCGGTCGGCGGCGATCACGATCGCGGCCGCGCCGTCGGTGATCGGGCGCGACGTCGCTGTCGCGCAGGGGACGGTGGGTCACCGGCCGGCCGAGCAGGTCGTCGACGCTCGACGTCCTCTGCGGTCGACCGCGTGCGGGTTGCCCTGCGCGCTGCGCCGGCTGCGCGCCGCGACCTCGGCGAGGTCGCGCGTCCGTGCGACCCGACGACGTCCATGTAGCGCGTCGGCCTGCAGCGCGGCCATGTCCACCATGCGACGGCCACAGCGGCGCCACCGTGTACGGGTCGGTCTGCAGGGTCCAGACGCTCGGTGCAGGTCGCCGAGCGACGCCTTGCCGAAGCCGTAGATGAGGCGCTGTCGACGTCGCCGGTCTGGATCGCGACCCAGGCCTCGTACAGCGCCCAGGCCGCGTCCATCTCGACGTGGCTCTCCTTGATCGGCGGCCACGCGCCGACGGCGTCGAGCGCCCATGCACGAACGTGAACGGCCCGCCGCGCGAGGTAGTCGCACGATCCCGAGATCGTGAAGCCGATGTCCCGGCGCTGCATGCCCGACGCGCTCGATCGCCTCCCGGACCACCGGGATGACGAACTCGACCTCGTTGCGCTCTCGGTCCGTTGACCGCGGTCTGCCTGCGCGAAGCCAGACGACAGCGACGTCTCTCATCACTCGTACTCCTCTGTACGAGTCGTAGTCGGCGTCGGGCTCGCCGGTGGGCTCGAACCACTTGATGTTGCTGCGCGTCGGCCTTGCAGCTCCTCGGCCCAGACCGCCTGCACCCGCATCCCCATGCGGACCTCCTCCGACGGCGACGCCCTGGATGAGACCGAAGCACGGCGTGTCGGCGCCGTCGAGCAGGATCTGCGCGGAGACGTACGGCATCTCCGGCGCGCTGTCCGACAGGCCGGGATGTTGACGACGCAGAACGTGGTGACGCGTGCCGGTGTCGGCCACCTCGACCTCGATCGGTCGTCGGCGCGCCCGCGGTCGGGTCCGAGCCGCGCGGCGGCACGTAGACCTGGTCGGAGTCCTCGGCCCGGGCCCCGAGGATCTTGCGCTCGGCCAGGCCGCAGCAGGTACTTGCTCGCACGCCGTGCCCGGCGTTGATCTCGTACTCGAGCCGGATCGGCGTCGTGATGCCGGTGACCGGGTCGTCGGTCGCGCCGTCGCCCGTTGGCCGGCGCCGGGTCGGGCTCGGCCGCCGTCGGCGAGCGGGACCCAGGCGTCGAGGTCGGTGACGTACCCGACCCGCTCGGCCGCGCCAGCGCGGCTGCACCCGCATGCCGACCGCGCATCGAGTCCGCGGGCCGCGTCGACGACGTGCACCATCGGCGGTGTCGGCGCCGTCGGGCCGCACGAGCGCGAACGCGAACGGCTTGTCGAGGTGGTGCTTGCCGGGCCGCGGCTCGTCGACCCAGGTCCAGGCGGTGCACCGTGCCCGGCCGGCCCGACCTCGACGTACTCGTCGAGCGCCGCGGCCGTCATCGGGTCGTACTCGGTCGGCGGCACCATCACCCGGCCGTCGGCGGGCGGACGCCGACGATCGCGCCGTCGCGCAGGCCGGTGAAGTAGCGGCGACAGCGCCGGGCCGATCGACCGGGTGTAGCCACCCGGGTACTCGAGGACGTGGTGCTCGACGAGCGGTGCGTCCGTCACAGAGCTGGCTCCACTCTGTCGATCAGCGGTTCGCGTCACGTGCCGTCAGATCGCGCGTCTCGCGGTCGGCCCAGTACGGGTCGCGCAGCTTCCGCTTCAGCAGCTTGCCGGTGGGCTCGCGCGGCAGCTCGTCGATGAAGTCGATCGTCCGCGGCCACTTGAACTTGGCCAGCCGACCCTGCAGGTGCTCCATGATCGACGCCGCGGAGCGCGTCGTCCGCGCGCGACGCCCTCGCCGCAGCTCGACGACGGCCTTGATCTGCTCGCCCATGTCGTCGTCGGGGATGCCGAACACCGCGACGTCGGCGACCTCCGGGTGGGCGAGCATCTCGCCCTCGATCTCGGCCGGGTAGATGTTCACGCCGCCCGGCGATGATCATGTCGCTCTTGCGGTCGCAGAGGAACAGGAACCCGTCCTCGTTGAGGTACCCGACGTCGCCGACGGTGAAGAAGCCGTCGGCGTCGTGGTTGTCGTCGGTCTTGCCCTTGTCGCCCTTGTACTCGAAGTCGCCGGCGCCCATGCTTCATCCACACGGTGCCGGGCTCGCCCGGCTCGCACTCCTTGCCGTCGTCGTCGACGATCTTGAGCTCCGAGATCGGCCACACGTTGCCGACGGTGCCGGGGTACTTCAGCCAGTCCTCGGGCGTAGCGGTCGTGCCGCCGCCCTCGGTCGCGCCGTAGTACTCGCAGATCACCGGACCCCACCAGTCGAGCATCTGGCGCTTCACGTCGATCGGGCACGGCGCGGCGGCGTGGATGGCCCAGCGCATCGACGAGACGTCGTACGCGTGCTTCACGTCGTCGGGCAGCTGCAGCATCCGGTGGAACTGCGTCGGGACCATGTGGGTGTGGGTGCAGCCGGTAGCGCTCGATCTTGCGCCAGCGTCTGCTCGGGGTCCCACTTGTCCATGAAGACGACGGTGTGCCCCGAGTTGCAGGGCGTTGCCCGCGAACGTGGTGACCGCGGTGTGGTAGTTCGGCGACGTGCACAGGTGCACGTTGCCGTCCCGCGGGCGGGATGCCGAACAGCCCGAGGAACGTCGGTGAACAGCTCCGCCGACGAGGTCGGCGTCCAGCCCGGTGAGCTTCCGCTTCACGCCCTTGGGGCGACCGGTGGTGCCCGAGGTGTAGTGCATGGCGGCGCCGGCGAGTGCGGTCGTCCGGCACGTCCGCGGGCTGGCCGGCGAGGAAGTCGTCGAAGTCGGCGAAGCCGGGGACGGTGCCGACGGCGAACCGCGCCGCTGCGGGGATCCCGGCCTCGTCGGCCGCGGCCACCGCGAGGTCGGCGAGCCGCTCGTGGGAGATGAAGGCCTTCGCGTCGCTGTCCGAGAGGATGTAGGCCACCTCGGGCGCCGAGAGCCGGTAGTTGATGGGCACGTAGTAGAGGCCCGACTCCAGCGCCCCGAGGTACACGGTGACCGGATTGATGCCGTTGGGCAGGACCGCGGCGACGGTGTCGCCGACCTCCAGTCCCAGCGATCGGAGCCCGTGCACCATCCGGTGGCTGCGCTCCGAGACCTCGGCGGCGCTGTACTCCGTGCCGTCGGGATCGACCACCACGATGGCGGCAGGATCCTCGAGCGCGTAGTTCCAGAACCCACCGGCCATGCGGAGCTCCCCCTCATTCGGAAATGCCGCGCGCGAAGTAGAACACGTTCTCGCGCGGCCTCGCAAGGCAACCGGAGGGCCTCATGGGGGTGCCCGCATCGCCGCGACGAACCGTTTGGACGTGCCCTCGCCGACGATCCGCAGATCCTCGGCGTGCTTCAGATCGTGGTGGTGATGGCAGACCCGGTTCAGGTTCTCGATCTCGGTCCGTCCACCTTCGGCGACCGGCGTGTCGTGATCGATCTCGAGGTGACGATCGACGTGGCAGCCCGCGATCACGCATTCCGGCTGTAGCTCCTCGAGCCCGGTTCGCAGCCGCGCCGGGATGGTCCGGCCCAGGTGGCTCACGCTCCGCACGTCGGTGCCGTCCGTGACGAGTGCCTTCAGGACCGCGTCACCGGCGAGCTTCCGGACCACGGACACCGGCACCGGCCCGATCCCGACGATCTCGCACACCTCGCCCGGCTCGGTCACACCGCGGGTGAAGGCCGAGTGATCGACCCGGTACACGACCGTCGCCGGCGAGCGGCGCCCGCTCGACTCCGCCGCCACCGTCGCCGAGTCGTCCGCCATCTGCGCCAGCGCATCGAACGCCAGCGCCTCGGGCAGCTCGCGCCGATCCGAGGATCGCGCCTCATCGAACAGATCACGCTCGATCGGACCGAGCGCGGCCATCACACGGGCGGTCACGTCGATCGGCCCCCGCATCTCGATCAGCCCCTCCACGTCGGAGATCCGCCGTTCCCGGAGGTACCGCCCGCACGCGAGCGCGCTCGTACCGCTCCGCCTGATCCTTCGAGGCGGCGGCCTCGACCCGCGCGCAGACCTGCCGCAAGCCCTTCACACCCTGGGTCGCCGCCGCGTGCAACAGCGATGCCTCGGCGCGCGGATCCGCGGTCGCCGCCGAAGTGATCACGTCGACCTGCACCTCTGACAGCGAGCCCGCGCGCAGCGCCGCGCTGGTCTCGGGCAACGAACCCAGGCGCTCGGCCGTCTCGACCGTCGCTCGGGCGCGCCCGACCGACGTCCCCGCCACGTGGGCCATCCACGCGCCGACGTCGCGAAACGCGCCGTCCTCGCCCACCCAGGCGCCGGTCTGGGCGACGCGCCCGGCTGCGAGCATCTCCCCCGCGCTCGCGAGCCGCTTGAGCTCGGCGAACTCCGCGACCAGTCGCTTCGCCGCGGCACCGGTGAGCGCCGCGGGATCGAACGACCCCAACACACCGCGCGCCCGCGCCACGAGCTCACCGACGATCTCCGACACGCGCGCTCCCAACGGTCCTGCAGGTCAAAGGACGGGGGAAGCGTCACCGGGAAGGTCCGATCACCCTATACGAACGTACGTTCGGGTGTCAAGGACCAAACGAGCTGCCGAACCGCGCTACTTGCGGAGGACCGCCTGGGTCTGGGTGGTCTTGGCGACGAGGCGTCCGGCGTCATCGCGGACCTCGGTCTCGACGACGATCGTCGTGCCGCCCGCGTGCAGCACCGACGACGTCGCCGTGATCGTGCCGGAACGCACCGCCCGGAGCATGTTCGTCTTCGATTCGATCGTCGCGGTGGCGGTCGCCCCCTCGGGCAGGTTCGCGAACGCGCAGTAGCCGCCGGCCGAGTCCGCGAGTGCCATGACGACGCCGCCGTGGAGCAGCCCGCCGGACGTCAGCCGGTCCGGCGCCCAGTCGAGCTCGAGCACGACGGCCTCGCGGTCGAGCGACACCGCCCGCATCCCGAGGGTCGCGCAGAGGGGCATGGCGGCGTGCAGGTACGCGGTCGCGTCGTCGACCATCCGGCGCAGCCTACGTGCGGCCCGCGCGCCGATGGACCGTCGATGCGGGCTGTGGAGCGCCGGCGGGCGCGCCTACGAAGTGTGGGACGGCGGGTGTACGTGGGCACCGCCGACGGGCGCGTGCAGTTCTTCGGCCTCGCCCCGTAGCCGGACGTGCGTCAGCCGCCCCACGCGTCGTAGAGCAGCTCGCCGACCATTCCGAACACCGTCGGCGCGACATCGTCCGGTCGGCACGCGAAGTCCGTCTGCTCCGTGGCCATCGCCGCGACGATCCATGACGCCGTGTCGGTCTCGAAGAGACCCGAGTCGATGAAGTTCCCCGCACCGTTGCCGGTCTTGTTGAACACCCGCACCGGCATCGTGATCCCCACGTCGATCGCGTGCGAGACGTGCGGCAACCGCCGCGGCAGTCCGATCAGGTTCTGCTGGCGGTACAGGATCTCGCGCCCGCCTTCGTCGAGCTGCGTGTAGACCTCGGCGAGGTCGCGCGGGCTCGACGTCGAGAACGGCTCGCCCTCCATGGCGGTCTCGAGCGTGATCGTCTCGTTCAGCCGCGCCGTCGGATGCCCGAGCTCGCGCATCGCCGCGTTCACCTCCGCCGGCCCACCGATCGCCTGCATCAACATCGCGGTCGCGGTGTTGTCCGAGACGATGATCATGAGCCACGCGAGATCATCGAGCGTCGGCTCGAGCCCGTCGTCGAGGAAGCGCAGCACACCGGTGCCGATGTAGCGGCTCTCGTCGTCGAGGCGCACCCGGGTCGTCGGGTCCACCACTCCGGATTCGACGAGCTGCGAGTAGTACACGAGGACGAACACCTTGGCCGTGCTCTCCGCCGGGAAGACCAGGTCGGCGTTGATCGCGATGACCTCGTTGGTGCCGAGGTTCCGGGCGTAGACCCCGAACACCCCCGGCTGACCGGCAACCGCGGCCTCGACCTGCTCCCCGAGCTCCATGCGCCGCTCAGGCTAGGGGCTTGGTTCGACGATCCTGTTCGACCCGTTCGTCAAGGGTTCCAACCGGCGACGCGTCGAGGCCCCGACCCGGCGAGGAGTCAGGGCCTCACGCTCGCCGATCCACGGGCTTCGGGGCCGGGAGACCAGCGATCACGGACGGTACGCCTCGACTGATGAGACCTATGTGTGAACGCGTCGAGGCCTCGGCTCCGGGCAGGGTGGAGTCCGGACCGTGAAACGCTCGCAGGGCCCGCCAACGTGAAATGGACTCGCGTCGCGGCCCTGACCCCCGCGAGGAGTCAAGGCCTGACGCTCGCCGATCCACCCGGGCGGCGGGTTGACCAGACGATCAGCACCGACGGTACGCCTGCACCAATGAGACCCATGTGTGAACGCGTCGAGGCCCCGATCCCCGGGGTGGGAGTGGAGTCAGGGCCTCTATCGACGCTCCCCGACATGCGACGGGGCGAGTCGCACCCTACGGCTCTCTCGTGTGATCTTCGTGAGTCCACGAAGATCGTCGAGGTCGACGAGACTCACCCGGCGCGCACCAGGCCGCGCGCCCAGCGGTTCTGCTGCAGTCGATAGCGTCCGGACGTGGAGCCACTGAAGTGCGGGAACTGCAACTTCGTCGTCGAGCCGCTGATGACCGGCACCGCCGGGTGGACCGCCGACGACAGGGGACCGGAGGCGACCGTTGAAACGGCACGCGACCTGTGTTGCCGGAACTGCGGTGCGCGCTGGCACCGAGGCGACGACGGTGTGCTGACCAAGGTGTCGCAGAACGCGCGACGGGCCGGGCCAGGCGAAGACTCCTAGAACTCGAGAGTCAGCCTGTGCTTTTGCGCGCTGGATCAAACGTCACCGGCATGTGCTTGATCCCGTTGATGAAGTTCGAGCGCAGTCGGGAGACGTCGCCGGAGAGCTGCAGGTTGTCCAGGCGCGTGAGCACCTGGACGAACAGCTTGTTGATCTCCGACCGGGCGAGGTTCGCACCGAGGCAGAAGTGCGGCCCGCGACCGCCGAACGCGATGTGCTCGTTCGGCGTGCGGCCGATCCGGAACTCCTGGGGCGCATCGAAGTGGGTCTCGTCCCGGTTGGCGCTGATGTACCAGAGCACCAGCGGGTCGCCCTGCTTGATCTCTTTGCCGCCGAGCGTCGTGTCCGCGGTCGCGGTACGGCGGAAGTACATGACCGGGGCGCAGTAGCGCAGCATCTCCTCGGTCGCGCTGTCCATGAGCGACGGGTCGTTGCGCAGCTTCGCGAACTCGTCCGGGTGCTGGAACAGCGCGTGCATGCCGTTCGCGGTCAGGTTCCGGGTGGTCTCGTTGCCGGCCACCGAGAGGAGGAGGAAGAAGAGGTCGATCTCCAGCTCCGAGAGCACGTCGCCCTCGAGCTCGGCCTGGGTGAGCGCGGTGATGATGTCCTCGCGCGGGTTCGCCCGCCGCTCCTCCACCAGCGCGTGGCTGTAGGCGAACAGCTCGGCCATCGCGGTCTCGGCGTCGCCCTCCTCGGTCGCGAACTCCGGGTCCTCGCTCCCGATCATCTTGTTCGACCAGTCGAAGATCAGCTTCCGGTCCGGCTGGGGCACGCCCATCATCTCGGCGATCACCTGCAACGGGAGCTCGGCCGCGAGATCGGTCACGAAGTCGCACTCGCCCCGTTCGATCACGTTGTCGACGATCTCGGTCGCAGTGCGGTCGATGTACTCCTCGAGCGAGCGGATGTTGCGCGGGGTGAACGCCCGGCTGACGAGGAGGCGGTACCGCGTGTGGCGCGGCGGGTCCATCATCAGCATCAGCATGTTCTGCTGCGCCAACATCTCCTCTTCCATCTCGAACATGAACACGCCGCCGCGCTCGTTCGAGAAGAGCTGGCCGTCGCGGCTCGCGAGCACTACGTCGTCGTAGTTGGTGACCGACCAGTAGCTGTGGCCCTCGGGGTGCTTGGTGCGGTGCACCGGGTCCGTGGCGCGCCAGTACGCGAACGTCTCGTGCGGAACTCCCCGGACGAAGACGTCGGGGTCGTTGAGGTCTGCCAGCGCTGCCGGGGTGTCGATGGTCATCGTCGAACTCCTGAAGGAAGCGGGAGGGCCGGGCGCCGGACCGGCGCCTCGTGAGAATCTATTCTAGAATACGTTCTCACCCGATGTCGAAGCCATACTGAGACCGACGTCACGTCGAGCAGGGAGCACGAGCCAGTGGCCAGCCGGACCCTTCTGATCCCCACGGTCCTCTCGGACGAGCAGTCGGGACGGCGTGATCTCGTGGTCCAGGCCGCGACCGAGCTGGCCGAGGCCGGGGGCTACGACGCGGTCGTCATGAAGGAGGTGGCGGACCGCTCCGGGGTCGCGCTCGCCACCATCTACCGCTGGTTCGCCTCCAAGGACCAGCTCCTCACCGAGGTCCTGCTCGTCTGGGGCGCCCAGCTCTCGGAGTCCCTCGCCGCCGATCCGCCGCGCGAGGGCGGTCCCGCGGACCGGGTCGCCGCCGCCCTCGGTCGGGTCATCGACGTCGCCGGCTCCCGCCCGCAGCTCGCGTCCGCGGTGGTCGACGCGGTGCTGTCCGTCGAGCGCGGGCCGCTCGACGCGCAGGGCGACTTCCACAGCCTGATGACCAGCTGGATCGACGCCGCGCTCGGCGACGACGAGGTAGCCGAGCGCGACGCGGTGATCGAGGTCCTCGAGCACGTCTGCTTCTCGACGATCATCGCGTTCGCGACGGGGCGCCAGGACGCTGACTACGCGAAGGCGCAGCTCGCGAGCGCGGCGCGCCTCCTGCTCGGCCGCTAGCGCGCGCTACGACTCGGGGGTGTACCGCACCGGCAGGTGCTTGATCCCCGCGATGAGCGTGGACCGCAGCCGCTCGGGCTCCCCCGCCAGCGCCATGTCGGGCAGCCGGCCCAGGATCTCCTCGAACATCACCCGGATCTCCAGCTTCGCGAGGCTCGCGCCGAGGCAGAAGTGCGGACCCCGGCCGCCGAACGCGAGGTGCTCGTTCGGCGTGCGGCCGACGTCGAAGGACTGCGGGTCCTCGAAGATCTCCTCGTCACGGTTCGCCGCGCCGTACCAGATCGTCACCTTGTCGCCGGCGGCGATCGGCACCCCGCGCAGCTCCGTGTCCTCGGTCGCGGTGCGCCGGAAGTACTGCACGGGGCTGACGTAGCGCAGCATCTCGTCGACCGCCGTCGGCATGAGACCGTCGAGGTCCGCGGCAAGCCGCGCCTGCTGGTCCGGGTTCTCCATCAGCGAGAGCATCCCGCCGCTGATCAGGTTGCGGGTCGTCTCGTTGCCCGCGACCGACAGGAGCAGCACGAAGACGTTGAACTCGATGTCGGAGAGCTTCTCGCCGTCGAGCTCCGCGGTCACGAGCGTCGTCACGATGTCGTCCATCGGACGGGCGCGCCGGTCGTCGGCCAGGCTCTGCGCGTACGCGTACAGCTCCATCGACGCCTGCATGCCCGCGTCGGCACCGAGGCCCGCGTACTCGGGGTCGTTGGCCCCGATCAGCCGGTTCGACCACTCGAACACCTTGTGCCGGTCCTCGTACGGGATGCCGAGCAGCTCGGCGATGACGACGAGCGGCAGCTCGGCCGCGAGGTTCGGGACGAAGTCGATGATCTCGTCGCGCGTCGCGACGCGGTCGACGATCAGACGGGCCGCCTCGCGGATGTGCGGCTCCATCCCCTTGATCACCTTCGGCGTGAACCCACGCGCGACCAGGTTGCGCAATCGAGTGTGCTGCGGCGGGTCCTGGTTCAGCATCATCAGCTCGGTGCCTTCGCCCTGGTCGTCCAGCAATGCGCCGCCGCGCGCCGACGAGTACGTCTTCGCGTCGCGCTCGATGCCGATCACGTCCTGGTACTTCGTGCACACCCAGAAGCCCGGCGGGTTGAAGTCGCTCTCGTGCCAGTACACCGGTTGCTCGTTGCGCAGCCGGGTGAAGTAGTCGTGCGGGACCCCTGCGGCCAGGGTGTCGGGGTTCGAGAGGTCGATGTCTGCGATGCGCGCCACGGCGTCCCCCGGATGAGAAGTAGAACAGGTTCTAACCTGTCGCCGAGGGTAGCCGATGCGACCCCGAATCCTGCCCGCCGTCACCATCAGCCCCGCGGCCCGAACGACCTGGAGTGAGCGTGCCCGAGACCCTGCCCATGACCACGAAGCACTGCACCGTCGAGCGCGAGGGCAACGTCGTGATCTTCACGATGAACCGGCCCGAAGCGCGCAACGCGCTGAGCCCCGACATGCTCGTCGGCCTCGCGGACGGCTACCAGTACGTCGACGACACGCCCGAGATCCGCTGCGCCATCCTGACCGGCGCGGGTGGCCACTTCTCCTCCGGCGCGGACCTCAAGGCGATGGGCACGCCGTCGGAGAGCGAGCACGTGCGCAACCGGATGGCCGAGACGCCGAACCTCCACTGGAAGGCACTGCTGCGGGACTACCGCCTCTCGAAGCCGCTCATCGCCGCGGTCGAGGGATACGCGGTCGCTGGCGGCACCGAGATGTTGCAGGGCACGGACATCCGCGTCGCCGGCGAGGGCGCGATCTTCGGCGTGTGGGAGGGCAAGCGCGGCCTGTTCCCACTCGGTGGCTCCGCGATCCGGCTGCCGCGCCAGATCCCGTACACGATCGCGATGGACATCCTGTTGAGCTCCAAGCCCGTCAGCGCCATCGAGGCGAAGGAGATCGGTCTCATCGGCCGGGTCGTGCCCGACGGGACCGCGCTCGACGCCGCGCTCGCGGTCGCGGAGCAGGTTGCCGCGTGTGGACCACTCTCCACGCAGGCCATCCTGCGCGCCTGGCGCGAGACCGAGTACATGACCGAAGCCGAGGCGATGCCGATCCAGGACACGATCGGCTGGGAGGTCTTCGCGTCGGAGGACGCACAGGAGGGTCCGCGCGCGTTCGCCGAGAAGCGCAAGCCCGAGTTCAAGGGAAAGTGACGCCGTGACCGAGAGTCATCCGTTCGTGTCGGAGCAGCGCGAGCGGCTCGCCGAGGCCGTGCGTCACGTGATCGACGCGGTGCTGACCGTCGAGGACGCGACCGAGGAGCAGCTCGGCACCGCCGCCGACATGACCGAGGCCGTGGCGCGCCACCTCGGCCGCGAGCCGTACGCCGACGACACGCCGCGCGGTGCCCGGGCCCGCGGCGTGCGTCTACGCGCGGAGGCCGATCACGACGACTACCTCCCCCGCTCCCCGCTCGTCGGCGAGGTGTCGCCCATCGCGCCGCCGATCGTGTGGGACCTCGTCGACGGCCGGATCGTCGGCCACGGGACCTATCACGCCGCGTACGAGGGACCCCCGGGCTACGTGCACGGTGGCTGGGTCGCGCTCGACCTTCGACGAGTTCCTCGGCATGGCGAACATCGCGAGCGGCCACCCCGGGATGACCGCGACGCTGAAGGTCCGCTACCTGCGTCCGACCCCGCTGCACCGCCGGGTCGATCTCGAGGGGTGGACCGAGCGCGTCGAGGGACGGCGGATCGTGGCCAAGGGCCGGATGACCGTCGACGGGGAGACGACGGCCGAGGCCGAGGGACTGTTCGTCACGATCAACCCCGAGCTCGCGGCGCGGTACTTCAACCAGGCGACCGGCGAGGCCGCGGCCGCGGGGGTGCCGGCCTCGGAGCTGTGAGGCACGATGGCCGGGTGATGCGCCGGGTCGCCGTCATCGGATCAGGGGGTGCGGGCAAGTCCATGCTCGCCCGCCAGATCGGCGCGGTCACGGGGCTGCCGGTCATCCATCTCGACCATCACTACTGGTCCCCGGGCTGGGTCCCGATGCCCGACCCCGAGTGGTTCGTGACCCAACGCGAGCTGCTCGCGGGCGATGCGTGGGTGGTCGACGGGAACTACGGCGGCACCCTCGAGCTGCGCGCGGAGCTGGCCGACACGATCATCTTCCTCGACCTTCCCCGGCACGTGTGCCTGCTCCGGGCCATCCGCCGGTTCCGGTCGCCGATCCTCCAGGCCCCCGGCTGCCCGCAGAAGGTGGACGCCGAGTTCCTCCGCTGGATCTGGGACTTTCCCCACCGGACCCGCCCGCGCCTGCTCGCGATCCTCGGCACCTACTCGGCCACGACCCGCCTGGTGCACCTGCGATCGGCGACGGAGGTCCGGACCTTCCTCGCGGCGCTCCGCGACCCTCCAGTGCGTCCCCTCGACGACCATCGGCGATGATGGGGCGGTGAAACGGATCGGGCTCGTCCTCGGCGCCGGTGGCCTCACCGGCCAGGCGTTCCACGCGGGCGTCCTGTCGGCGCTGATCGAGGCGACGGAATGGGATCCGCGCGACGCGTCCGTCATCGTGGGCACGTCGGCCGGCGCGGGGGTCGGCGCCTACCTGCGCCGCGGGCTGAGTGCGCCGGATCTCGCCGCGATGCTCTCGACCGAGCCGCTCTCCGAGGCGGGGGCGGAGCTCATCGGGCGGCTCGGCCCGACGGGAGACTGGACCACGCCGATCGGTCCGCGCACCTGGCCGAAGCCGCCCCATCCCCGTCTCGTGGCGCGGGCCATCACCCGGCCGCTCAAGATCCGGCCCGAGGCGGTGCTCGGTGTGACCTTCCCCGCCGGCCGGATCCCAGTGGAGAGCTGGACCAGCGCGCTGCGGGCGCTCACCGGCCCGGGGTGGCCCGCGGACCCGCTGTGGATCTGCGCCGTCCGCATGGACGACGCCCGCCGAGTCGTGTTCGGTCGCGAGGGCGCACCGGAGACCGATGTGGCCACCGCGGTGGGCGCGTCGGCCGCGATCCCGGGGTACTTCCAACCGGTGGAGATCGACGGTCAGCTCTACGTCGACGGCGGGGTGCACTCCCCCACCAACGCCGACGTCCTGCGCGCCGAGGACCTCGATCTCGTCCTCGTGTCGTCGCCGATGTCGACCTCGCGCAACGCACCGATCCTCACCCGCAGCCAACCGGTGCGCCGCCACTTCCGACTCCGCCTCCAGCAGGAGGTCCGTCGACTCCGCCGGCGCGGGATCCCGGTCGTCGTGTTCCAGCCCAGTGGCGCTGACCAGGAAGCGATGGGGATGAACGCGATGGATGCGGAACGCAACGCCACGGTCGTGCGGATCGTGCGCGAGACGACGTTGCGGCGCCTGAAGCACGGACGTCACGCCGACCGACTCGCGATGCTCGCGGCCTGACGGAGCGGGCTGACGCCCGGCGCGCCGGCTACGCGCCGGTGACCCGCGCGAGCCGCTCGCTCGCGGTGACGTACTCGTCCACGAGGTCGAACATCACGTCGCGCACCGGGCGCACCGCGTTCATCTGACCGACGATCTGACCGACCGGCGCGCCGATGAGGTCGCGGTCCTGGGACCGGTTGATCCGCCCGTACGCGTCGCTGACGAGCATGAACTGCAATGGCATCGGGAGGTAGCCCGGGGAGTCCTCGCGCTCGAACGCGTCGGTCCACGCGGTGCGCAGCTGGCGGGCCGGCTTGCCGGTGAGCGAGCGGGAGCGGACGGTGTCCCGGGACGTCGCGGCGAGCAGCTTCTCGGTGACCAGCGGTGCCATGTCGCTCTCGGCGACGGTCAACCAGATGGAGCCGGTCCACGCACCCTGCGCACCCATCGCGATCGCCGCCGCGATCTGGCTCCCCCGGCCGATGCCACCGGCCGCGAGCACCGCGGTGTCGGGCCCGACCGCGTCGATCACCTCGGGCCAGAGCACCACCGACGAGATGTCACCCGTGTGGCCACCGGCCTCGGTGCCCTGGGCGACGATGATGTCGACGCCGTTCTCCTTGTGCTTCAGCGCGTGCCGCGGGCTGCTCGCAAGTGCGGCCACCGCGATGCCACGCTCGTGCGCGGTCTGCACCACCTCCGCCGGCGGCGGCCCGAGCGCGTTCACGAGCAGGGACACCGGGTGCTCGAGCGCGACGTCCATCTGCGCGAGCCCCGTGGTGTCCGTCCAGCCGAGGAGGTGGTGCGGGTGCGCTTCCTCCGGCAACGGCGCGATGTTGTGCTCGGCGAGCACCTTCTCGACGAAGTCGCGGTTCGCCTGCGGGATCATCGCCTCGAGCTGGCGCTCCAGCTCCGCCGGGTCGCTGTCCGCGCCCCGGGCCTCCTCGAGGAGCGTCGCCGGCATCACCAGGTCGACGCCGTACGGGCGCCCGTCCACGTGCTCGTCGATCCAGTTGAGCTCGATCTCGAGCTCCTCGGGCGTGAAGTACAGCGCGCCGAGCACTCCCATCCCGCCGGCCTTGCTCACCGCGGCGACGACGTCGCGGCAGTGGCTGAAGGCGAAGATCGGGAACTCGATGCCGAAGCGGTCACAGATGGGGGTATGCATGCCGCGGAGTGTACCTAGAACGCGTTCTCGTTGTCCGGGCGCATCCTGGCTAGGGTGACCGCTCGTGGGGCAATCACGGACGGGGCAGGCGTGACCCGACAGGACGCTTCGCCGCCGTCCCCGGCGTCGGCTCCGCCGAGCGCGCGGGCCGCCGAGACCGCGGCGCGCCGGCGCCGGCTGCTCGAAGCCGCGATCGAGCTCGCGACCGAGGGCGGCTACGACGCGGTGCAGATGCGTGACGTCGCGGCGCGGGCCCAGGTCGCGCTGGGCACGCTCTACCGCCACTACTCCTCGAAGGACCAGCTGCTGCTCGCCGCGCTCGCGGACCAGGCGAGCACGCTGCGCACGCGCCTCGCGTTACGACCGGCCCAGGGCGAGCAGCCGGGTGAGCGCGTGGCCGACGTGCTCCGCCGCGCGACGCGCGCACTGACCCGTGACCCGCGCATCACCGGCGCCATGGTCACCGCGCTCTCGGCGCCCGAGTCCGAGGCGGTCTCGGCCAAGCGCGAGGTCTACGAGATCCTCCGCACGATCATCAGCGGGGCGACCGACGGCGCGGAGGTCCCGGATCTCGACGGCATCGTGCGCGTGCTCGGCTACGTCTGGCTCGCGACGTTGAACGCGTGGGTCGGCGGGATGATCGACGCCGACGGCATGGCCGCGGACCTCGCCCTCGCCGCCCACCTCCTCCTGGACTAGGTCAGGAGGGGGAGGACGGACTCGCCGAGGATCGCGGCGTTGTCCGGATCCGACGAGTCGATCGGGCCGGCCATGAGCCAGCGGGCGCCGGCCACGACGTACCCCTGGAGGGCCTCGGCCACGCGCTCCGGCCCGCCGACGAGCACGTTCGAACCCACCTCGAACCGCTGACGCTTCGCCTCGGCCGCGGCCTCGTTGTGGCCGAGCAGCACCAGCCCACCCCACGACGGCGTGAACCGGCTCGGGTCACGTCCGAGCCGGTCGACGAGCGAGCGCACCTCCGCCGCCTCACGCGCGAACGCCGAGGCGCTGCTCCCCCACCGGTTCCAACCGTCCGCGCCCTCGGCCGCGACGAGCCCGATGTGCCGGGCCCGCCCACCGATCCAGATCGGGTAGCCGCGGTCACGCAGCTTGCGGACCGTCCGGCGCAACGCCATCACCCGGTCGACCTCGGAGCCGAACGGCAGGCCGAAGGTCTCCATCTCCGCGCGGCTCTCCTCGTCGCCGGCGCCCAGCCCGACGAGGAGGCGGGGCCCGGCGATGCGCAGCACGGTGTCGAGCGCAGCGGCCAACGTCGCGGGCGGGCGCAGCGTGGCGCGCGCGACGAGCGGGCCGATCGCGATCCGGTGGGTCTCCGCCGCGACCGCGCCCAGCAGGCCCGCGCACTCGAGCGCCGGCCGCATCTCACCCGACGCGGTCGTGCGGAAGAGGTGGTCGAACACGAAGACGCCGTGGAGACCGGATGCCTCCGCGACCCGGGCCACGGCGAGGGGCACCTCCGGGTCCTCGACGAAGGACGGCAGCGTCAGCGCGAGCCGCATCAGGTCCGGATGGTCGCCGGGTAGCGGTCCAGGGCGAGCAGCGCGGCACCGATCACGCCGGCGTGCTCACCCGTCGTGGCCGGGACGATCTCGGGGGTCGTGCGGTAGGTCGCACCCTCGATGTGGCCGAGGAAGTGGCTCCGCATCGGGGCGAGGAACAGCTCGCCGTCGGTCACGAGCCCGCCGGCGATCGCGATGACGGCCGGATCGAAGATGTTGGCCAGCCCGACGAGCCCGATCGCGACGTTGAAGCTGTACTGGTCGACGAGCGCGAGCGCGTCGGGCGCGCCGGCCCGCGCGGCTTCGCTGACGTGGTCGCCCTGGATCGCATCGACGTCGCCACCCGCGAGCTTCAGGATGCTCGGCGCGTCACCCGCGGCCGCGAGCTCGCGGGCCATGCGGCCGAGCGCGTTGCCCGACGCCATCGCCTCCCAGTGCCCGATCTCCCCGCAGGCACACAGCGGGCCGGCCGGGTCGATCTGGAAGTGCCCGATCTCCGCGGCAAAGCCGTTCGCGCCGCGCAGCACCTGACCGCCGACGATGACCCCGCCGCCGATGCCCGTGCCCAGCGTGACGACGAGCGCGTCGCTCAACCCGCGTGCCGCGCCGATCTTGATCTCGGCGTACGCCGCCGTGTTCGCGTCGTTGTCGACGACGGTCGGGAGCCCGGTCGCCGCCGCCAGCGCGGCCTGCACCGGCACCTTGCGGAACCCGGGAACGTTCGGCGCGTAGTGGATCATCCCGTCGAGGTCGACCATCCCCGCGGCGCCGACCCCGACCGCGGCGACGTCCGCACCGATCCGCAGCTCCTCGATCACGCCGACGATCGCGTCGCGCATGTCGGGCCACGGGCCCGGGGACGGGACGCGGTGCTCGCGCAACAGCGCGCCCGTCTCGTCGACGAGCGCGCCGAGGACCTTGGTGCCGCCGATGTCGACACCGACGGCAACGCGCGGAGTGCTCACCCGAGATCGATCCTCCGCACGCCCGAGCTCGGTGACGCCGGCGGTGGCTCGTCGGGAGCAGCGAACGGGTCGAACGCGCGGCGGCCGTGCCCGCTGTCATCGGAGGGATCCCGCGGTGCGTCCGCGGCGGCTCGCGACGCGGCGAGCACCGCCTCGGTCGCATCGACCACGGTCTTCACCGCGAGGACGAGCTCGTGGGCCGCGGCGATCAGGTGCTCGGTGGCCTCCGGCTGGGCGCCCTGCAGCGCGTCGACCAAGGCCGCGAGGGTGCCGAGCGGGTCGGCGCCCGCGCCACCCGGCCAACCTTCCGGCCCGAGCGGGAGCTCGGGGCCCGGGCCGCCGGCATCGACGACGGGCTCGTCCGGCAGGTCACCGAGCTCGGCGTCGGGGCCGTGGTCGAAGAACGGGTTCCGTCCCGGCGTTCCGGGATCGCGCATGGCCATCAGACCTCCACGAAGTCCACGACGAGTCGGTCACCGTCGAGCCGGGCGCCCCCGACCTCGCGGCGCCGCAGGCTGTCCGGCAGCACGATGGCCCGGCGGTGCGGCCCGACGGCGACGAGCAGCTCGCCGTTGCGGCGCCCCAGCTCGACCTCGTGCTTCTCGGTGAACGGGAGGTGCATCGAGAGCACCAGCGCGGTCCCGTCCGCCTCGACCCGGAACGGCTCGGTATCGGTGCGGCGCGCGGCCGGGTCGGACACGCCGTAGACGGCCGTCGCGAACAGATCGAGCCGATCGGGGCCAAGGAGCTCTTCGGCCGCGAGCTCCGCGGTGAGGACGGGCACCGGCGCGAAGGCAGCTTCGATCTCCTCGAGCTGCTCGGCCTGGAGCTCCTTCCACCCCTTGAACCACGGATCGACCACTTCGGCGGGGAGCAACCGGTTCGCGATCACCGCGTCGACGTGGTAGCCGAACAGCGAGAGATACGTGTACGTGCGCCGCGCCTCCGCGACGACCATGCGCTCGGCGTTGACGACGAGCCGCGCGCTCGTGACCGACCCGTCGGTGAGCAGCTCGCGCACGCCGTCGAGCCGGGCGTAGAACTCACGCACCGCGTCGAACACGCCGTCACCCGCGAGCGGCATGTTCACGACGCGCGCCAGGAGTGGGCGGATCGCCCGGGTGACGTTGCGCTGCGCGGGGAAGATCCGCTGCATGTACCAGCCGAGCACGTCGGGCAGGGAGAGCAGTCGGAGCGTCTCGGCGGTCGGCGCGCAGTCGACCACCACGAGGTCGTAGTCCCCCGAGTCGGCGAACGCCTTGATGTCGGCCAGCGCGAAGACCTCGTCGAGCCCCGGGATCACGGCCAGCTCCTCGGCCTCGACGGTTCCCGCCCCGGCCCAGTCGAGCAGGGCCACCAGGTACTCGCGCACCGAACCCCAGGACTCCTCGAGCCGCCGCCGGGCATCGAGCTGCACGCCGTCCAGGCCGGGCCCGATCGGCGCCACGGTGTCGCCGAGCGGAGTCGAGAAGACGTCGGCGAGCGAGTGCGCGGGATCGGTCGAGCAGATCACCGTGCGCAGTCCGAGCCGGCTGGCGCGCACGGCCGTGGCCGCCGCGACCGTCGTCTTGCCGACGCCGCCCTTGCCGGTGAAGAGAAGTATCCGCATGAAGCCCGCGAGGCTACTGCGCGCCGTTCCGGGTCGCTCCGGGCGTTCGGCGCGCTCGGCCGGCGCGGTCTACGAGCCGCGGGTCTCGACGGCCTTCTTGAGCTCCTTCAGCGCGGTGCCCATGATCATCCCGGCCGCACGCCGCTTGATCAGCCCCGGCAGCGGGATCGCGATGTCGACGACCAGCTCGTAGTGCACGCGGGTCGAATCGTCCTCGGGCTCGAACCGGTACGAACCGTCGAGCCGGCGGAGGCCCTCACCCTCGACGAGCTCCCAGGAGAACGCGGTGGGCAGCTCGGAGTAGTCGTAGGCCAGCGTGTACCGGAAGCTCTTGCCGAGCCCCGCGGCGCGGAACTCGACCTGCGAGCCGCGCCCGTCGGAGTCACGCTCGAGGATCGTGACCTGCTTCACGTCGCGGGCCCAGTCGGGGTAGCGCTCGAAGTCGAGCACGACCTCGAGGCACTGCTCGACGCGACGCGTCGATCCGGATCCGCTCGCTCGCCTGCTCCGCCACTCGTCCTCCTAGCGCTCTGATGGTCGCTGCGGCCGCCGCGCCGAGCCCCGTTGGGGTCGGAGCGGCCGGACCTCAGGCTCGAAGCCGGGACGGATCTTGAACACACCGTGCTTCGCGCCCCAGAGCCCGATGAGCCCGACCGGAAGCATAGGGACCAGAACGCCGAAGGGGTTCGCCGACGCGGTGACCGCGGTGATCGCGAGGCAGACCCCGACGGACCAGAAGAGCTGTTTGCGGACCCCGGGCGGGACGTCGCCCTCGAAGAGGAACAGGTTCCCGACGGCGATGTCGTCGCCGCGCGAGCTGCGGACGACCGCGACCCCGAACGCCCAGACCCACACCCCGAGCGACACCGCGAACAGGGCGAGGGCCATGCCGACGGCGAGCGGCTCGAGCGCCCCGACCCCGAGCGCGAACGGCGCGGCGGACAGCGCGAAGAGGATGTTGACGATCCACGAGCTCCGAATGATCCGCACGCCCGGCACGGACCCGAGCGTAAACCCCGGTCGCGGCCGTTCGGCATCTCAGAGCGGCCGGAGGACGCCGAGGTCGCCGGCGGCCAGCGGCGCGAGCAGGGCGACGCGGGCGTCGTAGGAGCATTCGACGGCCCACGCCCGGGCCGCGGCACCCATCCGCTGCCGCAGCGCGGGATCGACGAGCAGCCGCTCGAGGCTCTGCGACAGCAGCATCACGTCATCGGGGTTGATGACGTAGCCCGTCTCCCCGTCGACCACGGCTTCGTGCGAGCCACCGCTACGACCGGCGATCGACGGGATCCCGGACGCGGCCGCCTCCAGGAAGACGATCCCGAAGCCCTCGGCCTCGAGCCCACCCCACCGCTCCCGGCACATCATCACGAACGCGTCGCCCGCCCGGTAGACGGCCGGCAGCGTCGCGTCCGACACCCGGCCGAGGAACCGGACGCGGTCGTCGAGCCCAAGCCGGTGGGCGCGGGCCTCCAGCCGCTTCCGGTCCCGGCCCGCGCCGGCGACGACGAGCTGCGCGTCGAGCTCGAGGATCGAGATGGCGTCGAGCAGGACGTCGAACCCCTTGCGCGGCACGAGCCGGCTGATCGCCACCACGGTCGGGCGATCGGGATCCAGTCCGAGCACGATCCGCGCCAGCGCGCACCTCCTCGGACGACCCGGCCGGCGTGAACCGCTCGACGTCCACCCCCGGGGGGATCACCAGCCCGGCCAGGTCGGCGCGCCGCGGCGCGCTTTGCTTCGCGGGCGGGATACGCGCCGGCGGCGACGATGCCCGCCGCGTCGCGCAACACGTTGCCGAGCACGCGCCGGCTCCCGGGCAGGCGGGCCGGAACGGTCACCTCGGCCCCGTGGAGCACCGCGACCCACGGCGCCGCCTCGAGGCGCGGGCCGAGCACGCCCAGCGGCAGCGCGGGATCCAGGAAGATCACGTCCGCGCCGACCTCGCGCGCGAGCGCGTCGATGCGCCGGGCCAGCATCGGGGTGGGCAGCAGCACCGGCTCGCGGGTGCGCTCGACCCGGAACGGCTGGGCCGCGTCCCACTCCCGCGCGCCGGCGTGCGGCGTCGTCAGCACCGTGGTCGCCTCCGGCGGCAGCCGGCGCCACAGCTCGTAGAGATACGACTGGATGCCACCGAACTTGGGTGGGAAGTCGTTGGTCACGAGCAGGGAAGGCACGAACCGTCGACTCTAGGTGGCCCAGGATCGGGGTTCGGGGCTCCGGCTCACGTCCCCGGTTCGGGCTCCGGCATCTCGTCGTAGGCGTGCACGGCCACCGGTGGCCGGCGGGCCCGCGGGTCGATCCCGGCCCAGAGCAGGGCGAGGCCCGCGACCGCCAGCAACGACCCGGCCAGGAAGCCGCCCTGGTCGCTCGTGACGGCCGCGGCGCCGCCCAGGATGAGCGCGCCGAGCCCCTGGGACAGGTCGAAGAACGTGCTCACCGTCCCGACCACCGACGCCGCGCTGCGAGTCGTCGATGCCGGTGAGCGCCAGGGTGAGCATCGCCGGGTACATGAGCGACATCCCGGCCGCGAAGAGGATCGTGCCCAGGATGAGCCCGGCGACCGAAGCCCACGCCGCCATCACCGCGAGGCCCGACGCACCACCGATGAACGCGAGGGTCCCCGCCCGCCGTGGCCCGAGCCGGTCGGGCACCTTCGCGCCGACGATCCGCACCACGAGGATCAGGCAGCCGTAGAGCAGGAACACGAGGCGCGAGTCGCTCAGCCCGATGTCCGTCACGTAGAGCGGCACGAGCTCGGTGAATCCGGCCAGGCCGCACAGGCCGAGGAAGAGGATGACCGACGGCGCGAGGGCACTGCGGTTCAGCAGCGGCTGGCGCTCCTCGAGCGCGAGGTAGGCGGCGCGCGCCTCGTCGGTCAGCGTCTCGGTGATGAGCAGCGCCAGCAGACCCGCCCCGAACGCGAGCAGCGCCGAGACGATCCACACGCTGTCGTAGCTCGACGCGTCGAGCACGACCTCGCCGAGGAACGGGCCGAACGCGAGCCCGCTGTAGACCGCAACCGACCAGTAGGAGATCGCTTCGCCCCGCCGCTCGACCGGCGCGAGGTCGGCGATCATCGTCCCGGCCCCGACGAAGAACGCCGCCTCCCCGAGCCCGCCGAGGACCCGCACCGCGACGAGGATCACGAGGTTGGACGCGAGCGGGTACAGCGCGGCGGAGGTCGCGACGACGAACGCGCCGACGATGACGAGCATGCGCCGGCCGTAGCGATCGCCGAGTCGTCCGGCGTAGGGCCGGAGCAACACGGCCCCGACCGCGAACGCCCCCACCGCGATGCCGACCCCGAGCGTGTCCCCGCCGAGCTCGTGCTCCACGAACTGCGGCAGCACCGGCAGCAGCATTCCGAGCGAGAGGAAGTAGAGCGCGCCCGCGGAGGTGACGGTCAGGAATTGCCCGCGTCAGCAGGCGCGCCCGTTGCTCCGGCATCGAGGGATGGTCGCGCTCAGCCGGCGGCGGCGGCCGCGAATTCGAGCGCGGCGTCGAACGTGGCGCGCTCGGCGATCATGCGCCGGTACTGCATCACGCGGCGCGCCTCCGAGAAGCCGAGCACCCCCGAGACCCGGCCGCCCCGCTCGAAGATGGCCACGAAGCGCGGGTCGTCGAGCGAGCCGTGCACGACCTCCATCCGGTCCTGACCGGAGAAGCGGCCCGCGATCTGGATCTTCACGTCGTACTGGTCCGACCACACGAACGGGATCGGCGCGAACGGTTCCGGGGGCGACGCCGCGTCGTCGTGCAGCAGCCGCTGACCGACGTAGACGCCCTGCTCGGCCGCGTTCGTCCAGTGCTCGACCCGCATGACCTCGCCGTCGAAGGCCGGGTTCGGCCAGCGCGCGACGTCACCCGCGGCCATGATGCCGGGCGCGGCCTGCAGCGTCTCGTCGCACACGACCCCGTCGTCGAGCACGAGACCCGAGCCTTCCAGCCAGCGGGTCTCCGGGCCGACGCCCACCGCGACGAGCAGGACGTCGCAGTCGATCCGCTCCCCGCCCGCGAGGCGAACGTGCTCGACCTGATCGGTGCCCTCGATGGACTCCATCGTCACGCCGCAGCGGAGGTCGACGCCGTGATCGCGGTGCAACCGCGCGAGCACCGCGCCGAGCTCCATGCCGACCCCGCGCACCATCGGCTGGGGCAGGGCCTCGAGCACCGTCACGTCGAGGCCGCGCTTGCGACACGTCGCCGCGACCTCCGCGCCGATGAACCCGGCCCCGATCACGCAGACGCGCGCGCCGGCGTCGAGCCGGTCGCGGATCGCGTGGCAGTCGTCGATCGTCCGCAGCGTGAACACGCCGGCGAGTGCCGGCTGCCCGGGCAGCGTGCGCGGCGTGGATCCGGTCGCGATGACCAACCCGTCGAAGTCGAGCTGCGTCCCGCCGGCCAGGGTCACGGTGCGGGCGCTCACATCCAGCGCGGTCGCCGAGACGCCGAGCCGGAGCTCGAGGTCCAGGTCCTCGTACGGGACCTTCCGCAGCACGACCTGATCGTGCTCCCAGTCCCCGGCGAGCAGCTCCTTCGACAGCGGCGGCCGATCGTACGGCAGGTGGGGCTCCGCGCCGACGAGCGTCAGGCGCCCCTCGAAGCCCTCGCGCCGCAACGTCTCGACCGCGCGCAGCCCGGCGAGCGACGCACCGACGACGACGATCGACTTCATCGGGGCGCGGGAGCCGACGGCGGCCGGTTCGTCCGCGGCTGGGGGGCCAGGGCCGCGCTATCCCTCGATCGAGATGGCGCCGGTCGGGCACATCCGCACGGCCTCTTCCATCTTCGGCCGGAGCGCCTCCGGCGGCTCCTCCTGGAGGACGTAGAGGAAGTTGTCGTCGCGCACCTCGAACACCTCCGGCGCGATGCCCATGCACACGGCGTTGCTGTTGCACTTGTCGAAGTCGACCACGATCTTCATGGAGCGCTCCTTCCCGACGGCGTGGCGCGGACCCTACCGCCGGATCCGCCGGCGGCGTCGGCTACGGCGGCGTGATCTCCCGGCAGGACCCGTTGCCGCTCCGGGCCCCGGCGAGCCGGATCGCCCCGTAGTACAGGTCCGGCTTGAAGCCACCGCGCACATCCGAGTCCTCGTCGAAGAACACCGTGTCGATCACCGTGCAGTCGACCTCGAACTGCGGGTCGTACCGGGCGGACATCGAGCCGTCGTACTGGTAGTCGACGTTCGTCGGCGGGAACACGATGACCGGGCTCCACCTGGGCATGGACCCGACCCGGGCCAGGTACGCCGGGTGGATGTTGACGTCGTGGCCGAGCAGGGCCCAGCGACCGTCACCATGGGCGTAGATCCCCGGTGCGTGGGCAAAGACGTTCGGATCGTCCGCGACCCATCCGGCCGCGGTCTTCACGCGCATCCGCACGCGCTCGTCCGGTGCCCCGACGTTGCCGGAGAGGTACAGGACCATCGGCTCGTCGGTCGGGTCCACCGCGATGCTCGGGCTCTGGTCTCCCCCGCCGTTGGAGAGGACCCCGGGTGCTCCGGATGCGACCACCTCCGGGACGCTCCAGTGGCCGGTCGCATCGCGCATCGCGTACCGGATCTCGTGCTCACCCTCGAGCCAGGCCGCGTGCAACCGGTTCTGCCGGTCGAACGTGATCGCCGGATGCAACGACGAGACCGTCGACAGGTCGCCGTCCTCGACCCACGCGCCCCCGGCCGGCCGGAACCCGCGCACCCCGGTCGCACCGGCGAACAGGATGAACGGCGTCCCGTCGCGGTCCAGCGCGATCGCGTTCACCGCCGCCGCACGGGCCCCGTACGACGTGTTGCCGGTCAGCGAGCCGTAGTGCGACACGAGCACCGCCGGTCCCCAGGTGTTCGTGATCGTCGAGAACGTCTGGTACATCGTCGCGTGGGTGTCGGTGCGGTAGTAGACGACGTGGATGACGCCGGCGCGGTCCAGGCGCGCGTCGCCACCGGACATCGTTCCCGGCGGCTCGACGGTCGGAGAGTGGGCGGCGTCGGCCACCGCGAACCTGGTCGGGATCCCGGTGGTCGTCGCCCGGTACATGCGCAGGATCGTCGGGGTCGTGAACCCGTTGCGGATCGCACCGTCGTCGTCGGGCGCGGCGATGTAGACCCGGCCGTCGAGCGTCCGGACCACCTGGCGGATCGAGCTCTCCACCGCGCCGGGCCCGACCGACACGCGGTCGGTCGGCACCCCCTCGGGGCCCGGCGCGGCCACCGAGCTGCCCGTCGGGACCGAGGTTCCGGACGGCGAGTCGTTGCCACGCATCGCCAGGGCGATGACGACGGCCGCCACGACGACCAGGATCCCCCCGACCGTCACGACCCACCCCAGCCGCCGAACGCTCGAGGACGGTTCGGTCGACGCCACGGGGGCACCCTACGCGTCTGGCGCGCGGGCCGGACCAGATGCGAACCTGACTCCGGCGTCATACTGGAGAGTCCGTCAACATCGACCCCTGGAGCCGCGCGCCCATGGTCAAGACCACGAAGTCCCGACCGCCGATCGACGTCTCGGGTCGCCCGCTGGAGCTGCGCGACGTCGACCTCGACGCCTTCCTGCACCCGAAGACGATCGCCCTGATCGGCGCGTCCGAGCAGTCCCGCAAGCCCAACACGGCGATGACGAAGAAGTTCGACGCCTGGGCGAAGGCGAACGGCGCGACCTTCTACCCGGTGCACCCGAACTACGAGACGGTGCTCGGCCACAAGGTCTACCCGTCGATCTTCGACATCCCCGGCGACATCGACCTCGCGATCATCCTCACCGGCAAGGCCGTCGACACGTTCGAAGAGGTCCTGGCCCGGAAGGCCAAGTTCGCGGTGATCTTCGCGGCCGGGTTCTCCGAGACCGGCAAGGACGGCGAGAAGCTCGAGGCCCGGCTCACCGACCTCGTGCAGAGCGGCGACGTCCGCCTCCTCGGGCCCAACACGAACCTCAACGCGTTCGAGAGCTTCCGTGACGACCTCGAAGGACCGTCGATCGCGCTCGTGACGCAGTCCGGCCACCAGGGTCGTCCGGTGTTCCAGGGCCAGGAGATCGGCATCCGCCTCACCCACTGGGCGCCGACCGGCAACGAGGTCGACCTCGAGTTCGCCGACTTCACCCGCTACTTCGCGGACCAGGACGAGGTCGGCGTCGTCGCCTGCTACATCGAGGGCTTCAAGGACGGCCGCACGCTGATGCTCGCCGCGGATCACGCGGCGAAGCTGCACAAGCCGATCGTCATGGTCAAGGTCGGTCGCACCGAGACCGGCAGCTCGATGGCCCAGAGCCACACCGGCCACCTCACCGGCTCGGATGCGATCACCGACGCGGTGTTCCGCCAGCTCGGCGTGACCCGGGTCGACGGCCTCGACGAGCTCCTCGAAGTGTCGGCGTCCTTCGCCCGCACGCAGCCGGAGAAGATCCCGGCGTGGGCGAAGCGCAAGGGTGAGCCGGGGGTCTGCGTCTACGCGATCTCGGGCGGGACCGGCGCGCACATGGCCGACATGCTCGCGGCCGCCGACCTGCGGCTCCCGCCGCTCGCCAAGGAGACGCAGCGGGTCCTGCACGACGGCCTCATCCCCGCGTACCTGCGGGTCAGCAACCCGGTCGACAGCGGTGGCCCTCCGGTCGCCGACGCCCGCGGTCGCCAGATCCTCGACGCGATCGTCGCCGACCCCAAGGTCGACATCATCGTGGTGCCCATCACCGGCGTGGTGGCGATCTTCAGCGAACCGTTCACCCGCGACCTGATCGAGGTCGCGAAGACGACCGACGAAGCCGATCTTCGTCGTGTGGGGATCGCCTCCGGGGACCGACGACACCTATTACAAGAAGCTGCTCGACGGTGGGCTGCCGGTGTTCCGCACGTTCGGCAACGTCACCAAGGCCGTCCGCGGCTACGTCGACTACTGGAAGTTCGCGGCGCGCTACACGTCTGCGTTCGACGACGCGCCGACCACCCCGCTGCCCGCGGCGAAGCGGGCGCGCGCCATCCTCGAGGAGGCCGCGCCGGGCGAAGCGCTCTCGGAGCACGCGTCGAAGCGGCTCCTCGCGACCTACGGCATCAAGACGTCGAAGGACATCCTCGTCGGGAGCGCGGCCGCCGCGGTCAAGGCGGCCGGCAGCCTCGGCTACCCCGTGGTGATGAAGGTCTCCTCCCCCGACCTGCTCCACAAGAGCGACCTCGGGCTCGTGCGGGTCGGCGTCGCGTCGGCCAAGGAAGCGCGGGCCGCGTTCACCGAGCTCATGGCCAAGGCGAAGCGGGCCGGGGGCAAGGGCGCGCGCATCGAGGGCGTGCTCGTGTGCGAGATGGTCACCGGCGGGGTCGAGACGGTGGTCGGCGTCGTCCCGGGACCCGCTGTTCGGGCCCGTCGTCATGGCGGGCCTGGGCGGGATCTTCGTCGAGGTGCTGGAGGACGTGACGTTCCGCGTCCCGCCGTTCAGCCGGGACGAAGCCGAGCGGATGCTCCACGAGCTCGCGGGCTTCACGATGCTCGAAGGCGTGCGCGGGGCGAAGCCGGCCGACGTCGACGCACTCGTCGATGTGATCATGAAGGTGTCGCGCCTGGCGCTCGATCTCTCCGACGAGATCGCCGAGCTCGACATCAACCCTCTGGTGGTCCGCCCCCGTGGCGCGGTCGCCCTCGATGCATTGGTGGTGCGCAGCAAGTGAGCGATACGACGAACGTCGACGAGGAGCTCCTCGCCACGCTGGAGAACGGCGTCCTGTGGCTCACGATCAACCGGGCCGACTCGAGCAACGCGATCCCGTTCTACGTGCGGGACCGGCTCATCGAGCACTTCCAGGACGCGAGCTCGAACCTCGCGGTGCGGGTGGTGGTGCTGACCGGCGCGGGCGAGCGCCACTTCTGCACCGGCTCCGACCTGCGGATCCGCCCGCCGATGCCGGAGAAGCCCGAGGGCGCCCCGGACATGGTGGTCGGCTCGGCCTTCCACATGATGCGCACCGGCTTCCAGCGGCTGATGGAGTCGATCCAGGACTGCCAGAAGCCGGTGATCGCCGCGCTCAACGGCACCGCGGCGGGAGGCGGGGCGATGCTCGCGCTCGCCGCTGACCTCGTCATCGCGTCGGAGACGGCCCGCTACGTCGACGTCTTCGGCAAGCAGGCGCTCATCCCGGACGGCGGCTTCCTCTACCTGCTCCCGCGCCTCGTCGGCATGCACAAGGCCAAGGAGATCGTGTTCTTCGGTGAGCAGCTCAGCGCCGAAGGAGGCCATGGATCTCGGCATCGTCAACCGCGTCGTCGCGCCGCTCGAGCTCGAGACGGCGACGCGCGAGTGGGCGGAGCAGCTCGCGACCAAGCCCACCAAGGTGCTCGGCTGGTCGAAGAAGCTGCTCCACGATGCGACCGAGCTCCCCCGGACGCACGTGCTCGAGGAGGAGGCGGCGTTCATCGAGCTCAACCTCGGCACTGCGGACGGCAAGGAGCGCATGGCCGCGATGATGGAGAAGCGCGACCCCCGAGTGGAAGGGCTGGTAGCAGCGCCGGCGGCAGGACCGCACCGCGGTCGTCGGCATCGGCCAGACCTCGTTCGCCAAGGGTCTGGAGGACAGCGAGCTGTCGCTCGCGTGCCAGGCGATCTCGATGGCGATCGACGATGCCGGTCTGACCCCGGCCGACGTCGACGGCCTCGCGATGTACTCGATGGAGGAAGGCCGCGAGGTCGACGTCGCCCGCAACGTGGGGCTCGGCGACATCACCTGGTTCTCGGAGGTCGGCTTCGGCGGCGGCGCGGGCTGCGGGGTCGTCGGCCAGGCCGCGATGGCGGTCGCGACCGGCCAGTGCCGGGTCGCGGTCGCGTGGCGGGCGCGCAAGCGCGCGGCCAAGGCGAGCCGCCCGTGGGCCCAGGTCGCGGACCGGCTCGCGGGCCACCAGCAGTGGAGCCGGCCCTTCGGGCTCCTGCGCCCGGTCGACGAGATCGCGATGCTGACCCGCCGGGCCATGCACCAGTACGGCTACACCCGCGACCACCTCGCCAACGTCGCGCTCGCGTTCCGCAAGCACGCGCAGCGGAACCCCAACGCGACGATGGGCCACAAGCCCATGACCCGCGAGCAGTACATGGACGCCCGGTGGATCTCGGAGCCGCTGTGCCTCTTCGACAACTGCCTCGAGACGGACGGCGCGCTCGCGGTCGTGATCACGAGCGCCGAGCGGGCCCGGGACCTACCCCGACCGCCCGCCTACATCCATGCGTTCGCCCAGAGCATCCCGCAGCAGCACCAGGTGATGACCAACTACTTCAACGAGGACCCGCTCCTCGGTCCCGCGTGGGCCTGCGCGCGGCTGCTGTGGGAGAAGTCGGACTTCCAACCCGCCGACGTACCCGTCGCGCAGCTGTACGACGCGTTCAGCCCACTCGTCCCGCTGTCACTCGAGGGCTACGGCTTCTGCGCGCGCGGCGAGGGCGGCGCGTTCACCGACGACGGCAACCTCGAGTGGCCCGACGGCCGGCTCCCGACGAACACGGCGGGCGGCGGGATGTCGGAGGCCTACGTCCACGGCTTCAACCTGATCCTCGAAGGCGTGCGCCAGTGCCGGGGGACCTCGACGGCCCAGGTCGAGGGGGCCGAGTCCTGCCTCGTCACGAGTGGCGAGGGCGTCCCCACGAGCGCGGTGCTGTTCCGCCGATGACGACCGACGCGACCTGGCTGCTGCCCGATCTCGACGACGAGACGTCCGCGCCGTTCTGGGCCGGGACCGCGCGCGGCGAGCTGCTCGTGCAGACCTGCTCGAGCTGCGGGCGGCGGCGCATGCCCCCTCGGCCGATGTGCCCGTACTGCCGGTCGCTCGACCACGACTGGGTCCCGTCGAGCGGGCGCGGGACGATCTGGTCCTTCACGGTCCCCCACCCGCCGCTGCTCCCCGCCTACGCGGAGCTCGCGCCCTACAACGTGATCGTCGTCGCGCTCGAGGAGGAGCCGACGATCCGCTTCGTCGGCAACCTGCTCGCACGCGCCGACGGGCCGATCAACGAGATCGACCCCGCGACCATCGAGATCGGCGAGCCCGTACGAGTGACCTTCAGCGCCGTCGACGACGTCACCCTCCCCCGCTGGCTCAGGGCTTAGACCGCCTGCGGCCGCAGGAGATCTTCGGAAAGGGCGGCCGACGGAGATCTTGAGAAAAAAGCAGCGACGCCGTCGCTGCGACGGTCGACGGGGGGAGTCGACCGGAGTGACGGCGTCGATGCGGTGGGATCCGATCGATCCCACGGTGGAGCGCTTGGGTCAGGCGGCGCGCTGCTCGCGCTCCTCGGACCGCTCGTTGCGGAGGGTGCCGAGGGTGCGCTCCCAGCGGAGCTGACGCTCGATCCAGGACTTGGCTTCCTTCGCCTCGGACCGGACCTGGCGGCCCGGGTTGAGCTCGGTGGTGGTGGCTGTGCTCACCGGGACCTCCTCTAGACTCGAAGTCATGACACTGAGAGTAAACACTCTCAAGGTATTCACTGTCAACCTTTGTGCCCACCGTCACAAGCCCACGCCGAGGCCGGGTCCGCGGTGACCGAGATCCGCATCGACGAGCTGGCCCGCCGGGCCGGATTGACCGTCGACACGATCCGCTTCTACCAGCGCGAAGGCCTGCTCCCCCCGGCCGAGCGGTCCGGCCGGGCCAAGGTCTACGGGCAGGACCACCTCGCCCGGCTGGCCCAGATCCGGGACCTCCAGGCCCGCCGCTTCTCGCTCGCCGCGATCCGGGCGCTGCTCGAGTCCGAGCGCCCCGAGCTCGTCGACGGGATCTTCTCCGGTGAGGGCTCGCTCTCCTACTCCCTGGCCGACCTGGTCGAGCGCAGCGGCGGGTCCGCCGAGCTCGTCGGCCCGGCTGCGGGATGCCGGGCTGCTCCGCGACCCGGCCGAGTTCGGGCGCGACACCTACGACGCCACCGATCTGGACGTCCTGCGCGCGGTCGTCGAGCTCGAACGGCTCGGCCTCCCCGACGACGTGCTCGTCGAGCTCGCGTCGATCTACGTCACTGGCGTCGAGCAGATGCAGGTCGAGGTGCTCTCGCTCTTCTCCGGCCAGCGCGGACCCGCGTGGAAGCCCGAGGAGCTCAAGTCGTTCCAGGCCCGGACCGCGTCAGCCGCGGGCCAGCTGCTCCCGCTCGTCACCCGCATCGTCGAGTACGTCCACCAGCGGACGCTGCAGCGGCTCACGCTCGGCGCGATCGAGCGCGACGCGCAGGGCTGAGCCCTCGCGCTCCGGTCAGCCGAGGTCGAGGTTCCAGATCCGGGCCGCGTTGCCCCCGACGATCAGCGCCTTCTCCGCCGCGGGGATCCCGTTCATCGTCTCTTCGATGACCTTGCGCGAGTACGGCCAGTCGTTGCCGTGGTGCGGGTAGTCGCTCGACCACATGATGTTGTCGATCCCGACCTGGTGACGCAGCGCGATCCCGGTGCGGTCGCTGATGAAGCTCGCGGCGTTGTTCTGGTACCAGTAGTACGACGGCGGCTGCCGGATCGGCAGCTCGCCCCACGCGCGGTTGCGCCAGTACCGGTCGTCGAGGCACTCGATGAAGTGCGGCAGCCAACCGACGCCGATCTCGATCCATGCGACCTGGAGCTCGGGGAAGCGGTCGAACACGCCGGTGAAGATCATCGACGTGATGTTGCCGGCCGCCATCGAGAACACGTGGCTCATCCCACCGATGGCCTTCGCCCGGGTCGCCTCGCTGCGTCATGTCGTAGAGCGCGTTGCCGCGCTTCGCCGCGGCCTTGCGACCCGCGGCGCGCTGCTGCCGGCTGATGATGTTGATGTGGATCGCGACGGGCAGGCCCTCGTCGACCGCGGCGGCCCAGAACGGGTCGTCGTCGGTCGAGAGGCTCGCTCCTGCCCGACGGCCAGTTGGAGATGAGCACGCCCTTCGCGCCGCGCGCCTTGGCCTTGCGCAGCGCGTCGATCGACGTGTCGATCCCGAGCGACGGGATCTGCGCGACGCCGATGAGCCGCTTCGGGTCCGGGCGCGCAGAACTCCTCGAACAGGAAGTTGTTGTACGCCTCGACGCCCGCGAGCACGAAGTCGTCGTCGTCGTCGCCGAGGAAGTGGCTCATGGTGCGCTGCGGTGGGTAGAACAGCATCTCGGCGTACACACCGTCGATGTCCATGTCCTCGAGCCGCGCCGCGCCGTTGTAGCAACCGGTGCGCGCCTCCTCGTAGGTGACGCCGAACCAGCGGAACTCGTCGAACGGCATCCCCGGCGTCGCGACCAGGCCGATCGGGTCGGGCTCTCCGCCGACCGCGGTGAGCCACGCGTCGCCGCCCTGGGAGTCCTTGACCAGCTTCGGCGCCTTGTCCGCGTACCGCTCGGGCAGCCAGTTGGTCCCAGATGTCGGGCGGCTCGAGGATGTGACAGTCGGCGTCGACGATGCGCGGCTCGGACATCCGCTTCCCCTCCTGATCGGGCGTAGTCGCAGCGTAGACTGACGCCGACGTCAGGCAAGAGGAGCGCCGGTCTTGGAGCACGAACATCCGGGAGAACGCCTGCTCGACGGGGTCGCGTGGTCGACCTGGCCGGGGAGCCCGCGGCGATGGCCGGGCGCATCCTGGCCGATCTCGGCGCCGAGGTCATCGTCGTCGAACCGTCGGGCGGCCATCCGCTGCGGGACGGTCCCGGACCGCTGGGACGCGTGGGGCGCGGGCAAGCAGTCGATCGTGGTCGACAGCGCCGAGGACGGGATGTTCCTCGAGCTGCTGGGCGACCGCGGACATCGTCATCGACACGCCGGGATTCCCCGGCGCGTGGGCCCTCGACCCCTCCCTCGCGCCGGACACGGTGTGGGTCAGCGTCACGCCCTTCGGCCTCGACCGGTCCCCGCGCCGGCTGGCGCGCGTCGGATCTCGGGGTCATGGCGGCGAGCGGCAACATGTACTGCACCGGCGACCCGGACCGGGAGCCGGTTCGCTGCACCGAGCCGTCGGGGTACGCGCACGTCGGCGCCGAGTCCGCGTTCGCGGCGCTGACCGGCCTGGCGAGCGGGCGGCCGCAGCGCGTCGACGTCTCGATGCAGGAGGTCGTGTTCATCGCGAACATGGCGACGCCGGCCGGCTTTCCCAAGACCGGGTTCCGCGGCGTGCGCCGCGGCGCGAACATCGGTCGGACGCGCGAGATCTGGCCGACGCGCGACGGCTTCGTGAGCTTCGGCCTGCGCGGCGGCAAGGCGCGGGTACCGAGCCTCGAGACGCTCACCCGGCTCGTCGACACCCCGACCCTGCGCGCCATGGACTGGTCCACGTTCTCGCCCAACACCGCGGACGACGAGACCCTGCGCGCGATCGAGGTGGACGTCGCCGCCTTCTTCGCCCGGCACACGATGCAGGAGCTCTACGACATCGCGTGCGAGACGAACCTCATGCTCGCCCCGATCAACTCCCCGCGCGAGATCCTCGCGAGCGCGCAGCTCGCGGCGCGCGACTTCTTCGGCCCGCTCGGCGGCTACGAGAAGTTCCCGGCATCGTTCGTCACGATCGAGTCGGGCGACGGCCACGCGGCCCGGTCCCTGCCGTCGGCACCCGCCCCACGCCTCGGGGATGCGACGCTGCGCACCCGCAAGGCCCGGCCGGCTACTCCGGCGCTGCCCTCCCCCGGTGGCGCATGGGCGGGGACCAACATCCTCGAGTTCGGATCCGGCGCGGCCGGCCCGATCGCGCACGCGCTACTTCGTCGAGCACGGTGCCACGGTGCTGCGGGTCGAGTCGAAGAGCCGTCCCGACTTCCTGCGGGTCTACGCGCTCGGACCGAAGAACCCGCACGGCCTCGAAGGCGCGCCGATGTTCGACGGCCTGAACGTCGGCAAGCAGCGACGTCACGTTCAACCTGAAGCACCCGCAGGCCGTCGAGCTCGTGCGCCGGCTCGATCGTCGAGTGGGCCGACGCGGTCGCCGAGAACTTCGCGCCGCGCGCGATGCGCGGCTTCGGGCTCGACTACGACGTCGCTGGCCGCGGACAAGCCCGACCTCGTCATGATCAGCGCGTGCCTCAACGGCCAGACCGGCCCGCACCAGCGACTACCCCGGCTTCGGCGGGCAGGGCTCCGCGCTCGCGGGCTACAACTTCCTGACCGGCTGGCCCGACCGCGAGCCCGTCGGACCGCACGGAACGATCACCGACTCGCTCGCGCCGCGCTTCGTCGCGACCGCTCTGGCTGCGGGACTGCTCTACCGCCGGCGCACCGGGCGGGGCGTCCACCTCGACGTGTCGCAGGTCGAAGCCGCGATCTACTCCCTGTCACCCTGGCTGCTCGACTTCCAGACGTCCGGCGTCGCCCGGTCGCGGGCCGGGAACAGCAACGACCGCGCCCGGTTCCACGGCGTGCTCGCCTGCACCCCCGAGGAGGTGGACGGCTCCACCGTCGACGACCGGTGGGTCGCGGTCGCGGCGTGGACCGACGCGGAGCTCGCCCGTCTGATGGAGATCACCGGCGGCGACCCCGCGGACTACACCGCCACGCGAACCCGCCTGGAGGTCGCGGAGGCGCTGCAGGCGGCGGGCATCGAGGCGGTGCCGGTCGAGGACTTCGGCGACGTCCACTCGGATCCGCAGGTCGCCCACCGCGGCCACTTCGTCCCGCTGACCCACCCGTTCATGGGCGACGGGCTCTACGAGCGCAACGGCTTCCGCCTCTCCGACGCCGCGGGCGGCTACGACCGTGCGGGCCCGACGCTGGGCCAGGACCAGGACTGGGTCCTGACCGAGCTGCTCGGCCTCGGTGCGGACGAGCGCGCCGCCCTCGAAGCCGACGGCGTCTTCGACTGAGAGAGGTACGATTCGGGCGTGCGTGGAAGCGTCCTCGACGATCTGAGCGTCCTCGAGCTCGAGGTGATCGACCTGACCGATCCCGGCTACCGGGGTGCGGGCGTGGTCACCGACCGGCGGAGCTTCGAGGAGCAGTACGCGACGCTGGCCTTCGGTCTGGGCACCGTCCCCCGCCGCCAGCACACCGACGACGCGCTGTGGCAGCGCCCCGCGGGTCTGCTGCTCGGGGTCACGTTCGTGCTGACGTTCCTCGCACTGCTCAGCACGTCCCACTAGCGCGCGGCGTCGACGGCCGACCAGCCTCAGCCCGCGTCGCACCTCCGCATGTCGCTACGCGGGTCGGGTCGGAGTCGCGAACCACCACCGGTGGCCTTCGGGGTCCCGGGCGCCGTACTCCCGCTGGCCGTACTCCTGGTCGGTCGGAGGCGTATCGATGACCGCCCCGGCATCGGACGCATGACGATGGTGGGCATCGACATCGTCGACGTACACGACGAGCCCGGCGCTCGCGGCCGACAGAGCCGTCGGCGACGCGAGCTCGTGTTCGGGTGAGACCACGTGGAGCCAGATCGCCCCGTCACCGGTGCGCACCTCGCCGTGCACCGGGCGGCCTTCACCGTCGCACTGGACGCCGCCCGGCTCGAAGCCGAAGGCCTCGACCAGGAAGTCGTGGGTCGAGGCGATGTCCTCGCAGACCAGCATGGGAGTGATGCGCCGCGGCGTCGTAGACATCGGTTGGATGCTACGAGCCATCGGCCTTCCGCTCAATGGAGCACCTGGTTGCCTCGTCGCCCGGCGGCCGCGCTGGCAGTCTGTGCGGATGGCGAAGGCAGATGACCGGGGCGACGGCTCCGACGACGACGCGCTGCTCGCGCTCTTCCGGGTGATCGCGGCACGGGATGACCTCGAGATCGCTCGCCGGTTGGACTCGTCGCCCGACCTCGCCTGCCGTCCGATGCGCGTCGGGGCGAGCCGCCAGGACGCCGAGACGTACTTCCTCACCGCGATCGGCCACTACGCCTACGCCGGTGACACCGCGCTCCACATCGCGGCCGCCGCGTACCAGCGGGCACTCGCCGAGCGGCTCGTCGCGAACGGCGCCAATGTGCGCGCTCGGAACCGACGGGGCGCGGAGCCGCTCCACTACGCCGCCGACGGAAGACCCGGCGCGGAGCGCTGGGATCCCCTGGCACAGCGTGAGGTGATCGCCGCCTTGATCGCGGCGAGGGCGGATCCCAACGCGTTGGACACGAGCGGCGTGGCGCCGCTGCATCGAGCCGTTCGCACTCGCAGCTCCGCGGCGGTCAGTGCGCTCATCGAGGGCGGTGCGGACCCGAAGCTGGTGAACCAGAGCGGTTCGACCCCGCTGCACCTTGCGGTTCAGAACACGGGCCGCAGCAGCTCCGGGTCGGAGGCGGCCAAGGACGAACAGGCCCGGGTCATCGCGTTGCTGCTCCACCACGGCGCGCGTGCGACCGACGTCGATGCGAACGGCAAGACCGTCGCGGCCGCAGCATCCAGCGACTGGATCCGCGAGCTGCTCGATAACCCTGGCGGCTGACGTCTTTCACCCCGCCCCGACGAGCCGCGGCTGGTTGACGGGGTCGTCGCACTCGGTGCCGTCCGCGAGTCGGGTCCCGTCCGGGATGCAGCTCGCGATGTACGCCTTGCGGACGCGCCGCGTCGTGTTGGGGCCGGTTGCGTGAGGAACGAGCGACGAGAACGCGACGGCGTCGCCGCGTCGGAGCTCCACCGGGACACCGCCCGCGGCGTCGTCGTCACAGACGAGATACCCACCGGGGTTCCGCCAGTGTGGGCACGGGCCCTCTCGGTGTCGCCCCGGCTGGAACCGGATCGTCCCGTTGGCGACCGTGGTGTCGGTCATGGCAAACCAGAACGTCACGTAGTCGGCCGGGTCCTTCGGGTTGTAGCCGTTGTCCTGATGCCACGGCACCACGTGCTCGCACTGCGGCTTCTTGTAGACCGCTTGGTCGAAGTACAGCCGCACGGCAGGACCGACGACCTGCGTCCTCAGCTCCACCAGCGCACTGGACTCCAGCATCCGGAGCAGCACCGGCTCGGCACCGGCCAGTCGAGCGGTGAACGTGACCTCGCCGGCATGGGAGATCCACGA
The DNA here is from genome assembly GCA_963770105.1 of uncultured Acidimicrobiia bacterium. GTDB lineage: Bacteria > Actinomycetota > Acidimicrobiia > IMCC26256 > JAENVU01 > Chersky-806. The sequence goes on from CAVYOL010000002.1 coordinate 1,972,723, forward strand.
GCGCCCGTCCGGCAGCCGGCGAAGCTGTCGTTCCCATGATCGTTCGTGCGCGTCGAGCACGCGCTCGGCCTCGTCGAGGATCCGGAGGGGCACCGCGTTCGGCAGCACCGTGTAGCCGTACCTGCGGTAGTGCTCCACCGCGGCAGTGGCTTCCACTCCGGACACCGTCGAAGCGTGCGGGCCCGAACCAGCTGCGTCAAGGGCGCCGGGCTCAGGGCGGCTCCAGGAGCGCGGCCACGAGTGCGTCGCCGATCCAGCGTCCGTAGCGTTCGGGCTTCCATCCCCGTTCGACGACCAGCAGCTCCCAGAGCTCGGCGGAGTTGTAGGTCCAGAGCACGTCGCGGGCTTCTTCGGCGCTGACGCCGGCGCGGAGCGCTCCGGTGCCTTCGAGGAAGCCGGCGAACTCGCTCATGCTGGCGAGTCGTTCGCTGCGAATCCTGTCGTAGACCTCGGCGGCGGCCGGATCGCTGGCCCCGGCCTGCCGGGCGAGCAGCTGCACGGGCTGGACCCGGGCCGCGCTGCGGCCGAGGGTCTGGCCGTACAGGCGCAGCTTCTTGGCCGGATCGAGCTCGGCCCAGAGCTGATCGAGCGGCACGCGATCAGACCGCGGCGTGGGCTCCTCGTCGCGGCTCACCGCCGTGTCGAAGAGGGCCTGCAGCAAGCCGGCCTTGTTCCCGAAGGCCTTGTAGATGGTCTCGGCGGACACGCCGGCTTGCGCCGCGATGGTGCCCATGGTGGTGGCGGCGTAGCCCTGGTCGAGGAAGAGCTGTCGGGCCGCGGCGAGGATCGCGGCGCGGTTCTGCCGCGCGTGGGCCTGGCGCCCCGTGGAGTCGTAAGGTCGGCGGCGATTGACAGGCGAAGGCATTCGATACATGATCCTGTAACAGTTACAGAGGAGTGTACCGAATCTGCGCAGCCCGTGAACCGGGCCGCAGGGATCCGCTCCGACCGGCGCCGCGCACCCGCGGCGCTCACGGACCGCATGACAGGAGAACATCACCATGGGACTGCACATCGGCGACACCGCACCGGACTTCGAGGCCGACAGCACGGAGGGCACGATCCACTTCCACGACTGGATCGGTGACTCGTGGGCGGTCCTGTTCTCCCACCCCAAGGACTTCACCCCGATCTGCACGACCGAGCTCGGCTACCTGGCGAAGATCAAGCCCGAGTTCGACCGGCGCGGTGTGAAGGTGATCGGGCTGTCGGTCGACCCTGTCGCCGATCACGAGAAGTGGGCGAGCGACATCGAGGAGACCCAGGGGACCCGGCCGAACTATCCGATGATCGGCGACGTCGACTTCAACGTGTCGAAGCTCTACGACATGCTGCCCGCCGCGACGTCAGGTGACCCGAAGCAGCGCACGCCGGCGGACAACCAGACCGTGCGGAACGTGTTCGTCATCGGGCCGGACAAGAAGATCAAGCTGATCCTCGTCTACCCCATGACGACGGGCCGCAACTTCGACGAGGTGCTGCGCGTCATCGACTCGCTCCAGCTCACCGCCAAGCACCGGGTCGCGACGCCGGCGAACTGGACGCAGGGCGAGGACGTCGTCATCGCGGGCTCCGTCTCGAACGACGAGGCGAAGGAGATCTTCGGCGAGTGGAAGCAGCCGAAGCCCTACATCCGGATCGTCCCGCAACCGAGCTGAGGTAACCCGACCCACGACGGTCGCGTCCATGCACTGATCGGCGCGGGCGCACGTTCTTCGTCGTCGTCCTTGACCCCGAACGTATGTTCGTATAGAGTGTCGGTACCTCACCGCTGCGACTTCTCCCGGTTCAGGTCTCGAGGCGCTCGCCTCCAGTTCGTCTGATCACGGATCGAGTCGACGGGAGACGTGCAGTGGTCGCTGGCATGGCGGTGGAGGTGCGGCATCCGATCGAGCTGCTCCGCGTCGCGGTCGACGAGATCGCAGAGCTCGATCCCCTGCACCTCTCCGACCCTGCGCTGGCCCACGACCTGGTCGCGCTCCGCCGGCAGATGGACCGGCAGGAGGCCGCGTTCGCGCGGCTGGCGCACGCCGCGCACCGCCGCGGGATCGGGAGTGCCGACGGGGCAGCTTCGACCGCGGCGTGGCTGCGACATCGGGCCGGCATGCGCGAGGGCGACGCGAAGGCCGCGATCGAGTCAGGTGCGGTGTTCGAGATCCTCACCGAGACCGGCCGGGCCTGGCGCGCGGGCGAGGTCTCCACGGGCGCGGCACGGACGATCGCGGCCGCGCGGGTCGTCGGGCACGACGACGAGCTCGCCGCCTGCGAGCCGGAGCTCCTCGACCTCGCCCGCCGCAACGACCTGCGCAGCCTTCGGCTCGTGACCTCGCACTTCCGCAAGCTCGCGCTCGCCGACGGCGCGGCTCCCGGCGAACAGGACGGGCTCTACGTGTCGCGCCTCTACGACGGCCGGACCGTCGTCTCGGGCGAGCTCGGTGACGCAGCCGCGGAGACGGTCGTCACCGCGCTCCACGCGTACACCGACGCGCCGTCCGCCGACGACACCCGCACGACCGCGCAACGATCGGCTGCCGCGCTGGTCCGGATCTGCGAGGTGGCGATCGCCCAGACCGGCGGCGTGAGCCGGCCCCGGGCCTACATCTCGTTCGTGCTCGACTGGGCGACGTTCCGGGACGGGCGCGCCGGGCGGGCAGACGGTGCGTTCACCGGACCGATCCACCGTCAAGACATCGAGCGGCTGCTCTGCGACTGCTCGGTGAGCCGGATCGTGACCGGACCGGACTCGCTCCCCCTCGACGTCGGCCGGACCCGCCGGAGCGTCCCACCCGCGCTGCGCCGCGCGCTCGTCGTCCGGGACGGCGGCTGTCGGTTCCCGGGCTGCAACCGGCCTCCCGGCTGGTGCGATGCCCACCACACGACTGCGTGGATGCACGGCGGTCGCACCGAGATCAACAGCCTGACCCTCTTGTGCGACCGCCACCATCACGTCGTCCACCAACGCGGCTGGCAGGTGAAGTTCGACGGCCACGAGCTCCGGGTGGTGCGCCCCGACGGCACGGAGCTCACGTGACCGCATGCGCGGTGGCAGTCAGGCGGGCATGCAGGAGCCGCCGTCGACGCACGAGGGTCTGGCCGGTGACGAACTTGGCGTCGTCGCTGACGCGAAGAACACGCACGGTGCCGGCGAGGTCCTCGGGCTCGAGGGTGCTCTTCATCGCGGTCATCGGCGGTCATGCCCTGATGTACTCCTCGGGGACGATCTTCTTCGTCGCCTCGGTCATCGTCACGCCCGGCGCGATGCAGTTGACGGTGATGTTGTACTGACCGAGCTGGCGGCCATGAACTTCGTGAGGCCGACGATGCCCCACTTCGTGATCGAGTAGCTGAAGTTGCCGAGCCCGTGAAATCGTCGCCGACCGGCGGTCATGTTGTACATGTACGCGGCGCCCGACGACTGGTTGATGATCGCGCCCGTAGCGCTGCTTCGACCATCACCGGCGCGCAGGCCCGCGTCATCAGCCACGCGCCGTGCAGGTTCACCGCGAACACCTTCTGCAGGTACTCGTAGCTCGTTCGACGTTGTCGATGTCGTAGTAGAGCGCGGCGTTGTTCACGAGGATGTCGACCGTGCCGAACGCGCTCGACCGTCGTCGTCGACGCAGTCCTGCGCCGACTGCTCGATCGAGATGTCGGTTGCACGAACATCGCGTCGCCCTTGCCGTCGAGCTGCTTCATCGCGCCGGCGGCCCGCTCCTCGTTGATCTCGGCGACCACGACCTTCGCGCCCTTCGGCCAGGAAGCGCTCGGCGTAGGCGAGCCGATGCCCTGCCCCGCGCCGGTGATGATCGCGACCTTGTCCTGCAAGTCGTCCCATGCGGCTCCCTTCGTCGGTCGTGCGGCTACTTCTTCAGTCGGGCGATCAGGTTGAACGCTCGGTCACGACCGGCGACGCCGGACGTCGGCGTCCGTCCACTCCGTCTCCATGACGACGAAGGTCATGTGCGCGGAGTCGGTCTCCTTCTCGTAGATGTCGGTGATCTCTGCCGCGCCGACGAGCACGTCGCCGACCTCGACCGGTGCGGTGGTAGCTCGAACTCCTGCTCGCCGTGCAGCACCAGCGCACCCTTGGCGAACAGGTCGCCCATGATCGTGTGCATCGGGTTCCGCGCCGCCGGTCGGGTCCGGCGGCTGGTCCTCGCGCGAACGCGCCCCAGAACGGCATCGCGAACGTGAACGTCGGCGGCGCGGGCACGTGCTCGAAGCCGGCGTCGCGTGCCGCATCGCACGTCCCGGTAGATCGGGTTCGTGTCGCCGAGCGCGGCTCGCGAAGTTGCTGACCGGACCCCGCTCGACGGTGACCCTCCACGCCCCCGTCGTGCTTGCCGATGACACTCGTGTCGACGGTCATGTGGCGTTGCTCCCCTACTGCGTTCGCCTTGGCGGCTTCGTCGATGTGCCGCGCTACGGTGACGCCAACGTCAGTTTTCTGTCGCCGAGGGAGGAACGCGCAAATGGGCATGCTCGACGGCAAGGTGGCGATCGTCACCGGAGCCGGCAACGGGGTCGGCCGCGGCGAGGCGGTGCATGCTCGCCGACCACGGCGCCAAGGTCGTGGTCAACGACCTCGGCGGCTCGGTGACCGGCGAGGGATCCGACAACCGGGTCGCCGACGAGGTCGTCGAGGTCATCAAGAAGCGCGGCGGCGAGGCGGTCGCCAACTACGACAGCGTCGCCGACTTCGACGGCGCGAAGAACATCATCGAGCACCGCGATCGACGCGTTCGGCCGCCTCGACGTGCTCGTGAACAACGCCGGCATCCTGCGCGACAAGATGATGTTCTCGATGTCGCCCGAGGACTTCGACGCCGTCGTCAAGGTCCACATGTACGGCGCGTTCAACACGATGCAGCACGCCTCGGAGTACTGGCGCAACGAGTCGAAGGAAGGTCGCCAGCCGCGCGCGTCGATCATCAACACGGTCTCGAGCGCCGGCCTCCAGGGCCAGGCCAGCCAGATCAACTACGGCGCGGCCAAGGCCGGGATCGCGGCGATGACGATCATCGCCAGCCTCGAGCTCAGCCGCTACGGCGTGCGCGCCAACTGCATCGGCCCCGGCGGCGCCACCCGCATGGTCGGCGCAGCGCGATGAACATCGAGATCAAGAACCCCGAGGAGTACACGGAGTTCGACGCCCATGAACCCCGGGCAACTCGGCGCCCGCGCGTCGTGTTCCTCGCGTCGGACGAGTCGAAGCACGTCACCGGCCAGGTGCTCCGCATGGTCGGCAACAACCTCGCGCGTCTACAAGCCGTGGGAGATGGGCGAGCAGTTCTTCGCCACGGACAAGGAAGGCAACCCCGACGCAGTGGGACCCGGCCGACATCGGTCGCATCCTCGGCCGCTACCACTTCAAGACGATGAACCCCGGCATCGACGCCCAGCGTCGCGCCTGATTCATCCGTGGCCTTCGACCCCGAGCTTCGAGACGCTTCTGTACGAGGAGCGCGACGGCGTCGCGTCCGTCACGCTGAACCGTCCCGACGCAGCACAACGCGTTCAACTCGCTGATGCAGCGCGAGCTGCACGCGCTGTGGCGCGGGCTGCGCCGGCACGACGACGTGCGTTGCGTCGTGCTCACCGGCGCGGGCGAGAAGGCGTTCTGCACCGGCATCGACCGCATGGAGCAGATGGGCGGCGAGGGCGACGATCACCACCGAGGGCGACGTCGTCGGCTCCGGCTCGACGCCGTTCATGTTCAACGACCCGGGCGACAACATCGGGCCGAAGTCGTGCGACCTCTGGAAGCCGGTGATCGCGGCGGTCAACGGGATGGCCTGCGGCGGCGCGTTCTACATGCTCGGCGAGGTCGAGTTCATCATCGCGGCCGAGCACGCGACGTTCTTCGACCCGCACGTCACCTACGGGATGATCGCGGCGTACGAGCCGATCCACATGTCGGGGATCATGCCGTTCGGCGAGATCATGCGGCTCTCGCTCATGGGCAACTACGAGCGACTGTCGGCGCAGCGGGCCTACGAGATCGGCATGGTCTCGCGAGGTCGCGCCCGGCCGGTGAGCTGCTCGATCGGGCCGGCGCGGCGGCCACGGCGATCGCCTCGCAGCCCGCCGCTGGCCATCGAAGGCACCGTCCGCGCGCTCTGGGCGACGCGCGAGATGGGCGGTCGCCAGGCGCTCCGGCTCGGGTACGCGTACGTCGCGATGGGCACCAACCAGGATTCGATCGCCGAAGGTCAGAAGATCTTCGAGTCCGGCAAACGCATCGACTGGAAGCTCCGCTGAACTATGACGGGTCGAGTAGCAATCGTTGGTGCCGCGCTGTCCGATTGCGGGCGCGTCGACACCAAATCGCCCTTCGAGCTCCACTACCAGGGCGCCAAGCGGGCGCTCGACGACGCGGGGCTGACCAAGGCCGACGTCGACGGGTTCGGCTCCAACGGCATGGGCCTGCTCGCGCCGGTCGAGATCGCCGAGTACCTCGGCCTGCGCCCGACGTGGATCGACGGGACGGGCGTCGGCGGTGCGACCTGGGTCGTCATGGCCGAGCACGCCGTCGAGGCGATCCTCGCCGGGCACGCCGAGATCATCGTCCTCGCCTACGGGTCGACCACACGCGCCGACCTCAAGTCGAAGCGCCGCCGGGCCAACCTCGCGTTCGGCACGCGCGGCCCGATCCAGTTCGACGCGCCGTACGGCCACGCACTGATCGCCAAGTACGCGATGGCGACGCGCCGGCACATGTACGAGTACGGCACGACGATCGAGCAGCTCGCCGAGATCGCGGTCTCGACGCGCTACAACGCGGGGTTCAACCCCGACGCGTACTACCGGGACCCGATCACGATCGAGGACGTGCAGTCCTCGGCGATGATCGCCGACCCGCTCACGAAGCTGCACTGCTGCATCCGCTCGGACGGTGGCGGCGCGATCGTGCTCACGTCCGAGGAGCGGGCGAAGGACCTCAAGCGGCCGCCGGTCTGGGTGCTCGGTTCAGGCGAGACGTCGAGCCACACCACGATGAGCGAGTGGGAGGACTTCACCGAGGCCCCCGCGATCCGGTCCGGCAAGCTCGCGTTCGAGCGGGCCGGCATCACCCCGGCCGACGTCGACACGTGCCAGATCTACGACGCGTTCACGTCGATGGTCCTCATGTCGCTCGAGGCGCTCGGCTTCTGCGGCAAGGGCGAAGGGGGCGCGTTCGTCGAGGACGGTCGGCTCCGGGTCGGTGGCGCGCTCCCGACGAACACCGACGGCGGCGGGCTCTCGTCCTGCCACCCGGGGATGCGCGGGATGTTCCTCATGGTCGAAGCGGTGAAGCAGCTGCGCGGCGAGGCCGGCGAGCGCCAGGTCCCCGATCGCGCAGCGTCGCCTGCGTCAACGGCACCGGCGGCTGGTTCTCGTCGGCCGCGACGCTGCTGCTCGGCCTCGACTGAGATCCGTCCGCCGGGTCACGCGGCGGCGGTGGCGCCGAAGAATCCGCGGTGGATCAGACGGGTGAGCGACGTGAGCATCTCGTCGTCGTCGAAGCCGAGGTCACGCGAGGAGATCGCGTAGCTGAACCGCTCGAGCAGCGCCATGAGCGCGGCCACCGACGCGGTCGAGTCCTCGGGCCGCACCGACCCGGTCTCGGCCATGCGGCGCCCGAACGCATTGGCGATGTGCGTGAACGCGCGGACGCCGAGCCGGTCGACCTCGCGGTCGCTGACCTGGTCTTCCATCCACGCCCGGATCACCACGCCGTAGCGCCGGTAGGTCGTGACGAACCGGCTCAGGAACTCCCGCAGCTTCTCGAAGCCGTCGTCGCTGCCGTCGATCGGCTCGATCTCCCCCGCGAGCGCCTCCATCTCCTGCGCGCAGTCCACCGCGAGGGCCCGCAGGAGGTCTTCCTTGTTCGCGAAGTAGAGGTAGAAGGTGCCGTGGGACGTGCGCGCGGCGCGGACGATGTCGTCCACCCGGCTCTGGTGGTAGCCCCGCTCGGCGAAGACCCGCATCCCGGCGTCGGAGAGGCGGCGCATGGTCTTGCGACCCTGCGCGCGGAGCTCCCGTTGACGCGCCGGCGTGCCTGCCGCCCGTGCGCGCTTCGGTGCTGCGGAGTTGTGCGATCCTGAGCCCATGCTCCCTCAGACGACGCGCGAGGCGGCCCGCCGGTTCGGCGATGCTACTGCCTACGTCACCGAGCCGGGCCGGCCGATCTCGTACACCGAGGTCGACCGGACGTCCGACGAGGTCGCCGCGGGACTCGCCGCCCGCGGCGTCGGTCCCGGTGACGTCGTCGCGCTGATCCTTCCGCCCGGGCCCGAGTACCTCTTCGCGTACCTCGCGGCCGCCAAGCTCGGCGCCATCACCACGGGCGTGAACGATCGCCTCTCACCGGCCGAGCGGGACGTGGTCCTCGACCGCGCCGCCCGCGCCTCGTGCTCGCGGCACCCGGAGTCGAGCCGGAACGGACCGAAGCCGACGTCGTCACCGTCGCGGTCGGCCAGGAAGACCCCGACGCGCCGGTGCTCGCCGACCTGCGTCGCGACGAGCCCATCCCCGGGCTCCCGGACGACCCCGACCGGCCGGTCGCGATCATCTTCACGTCCGGCACGACCGGGGCGCCGAAGGGGGCGCTGTACACGAACCGCCAGCTCGCGTTCATCACCCAGACCGACGTCGGCGACAGCTGGGGCGGGGGCACGCGCAGCTTCACGGGCACGTCGTTCGCGCACCTCGGGTTCATGACGAAGCTCCCCGGCAACCTCAAGCGCGGCGGTACGAGCTTCATCATGTCGCGGTGGCGCGCGGACACCTCGCTGCGGCTCGTCGAGCGCGAGCGCATGGCGGTGGTGGCCGGTGTCCCGACCCAGCTCGCGCTCATGCTCGCCCGACCCGACTTCGACGCGTACGACCTCGAGAGCGTCAAGTACCTCATCGTCGGAGGCGGGCCGGTCACGCCGGGGCTCGCCGAGGAAGCACGCGCCCGCTTCGGCGCCGCGCTCGCGACCCGGTACTCGTGCACCGAGGCGGGCATCGGCCTCGGCACTGCGTTCGACGATCCCGAGGAAGACGCGGTGGTGAGCGTCGGGAGACCGCACGCGGCGGTCGACCTCGCGGTGCTCGACGAGTCGGACGTCGCGGTGACTCCGGGCGAGGTCGGGCGCGTCTGCCTGCGCTCCCCCGCCGCGATGGCCGGCTACTGGCGCGACCCCGCCGGCACGCGCGAAGCGTTCACCGCCGACGGCTTCGTCCGCACCGGTGACCTCGGCTGGGTCGACGATCGCGGCCGGCTCCGGCTCGTCGGGCGCAGCAAGGAGATGTACGTCCGCGGCGGCTACAACGTCTACCCGGTCGAGGTCGAGGGGGTGCTCTCGGCGCATCCCGGCATCACCGCGGTGGCGGTGGTCCCCCGGCCCGATCCGGTGATGGGCGAGATCGGCGTCGCCGCGGTCGTCCCCCGCGACGCCGCGCACCCGCCCACGCTCGACGAGCTGCGGGACTTCGCCCGCCCCCGCCTGGCGGCCTACAAGCTGCCCGAGGCGCTGGCGATCGTCGACGTGCTCCCCCTCACCCCGATGGAGAAGCTCGACCGCGCCGCCCTGGCCCGGACCGTCACACCCTGACCTGACCGCGGGTGGCCCCGCGGCGGGTGGCGGGGCTGACGCGTACGTCAGGTAACGTGCGCCCGGCATGGAGCTGGACTTCACCGCCGATCAGGAAGAGCTGCAGGCCACGGTGCGCACCGTGCTCGCCGAGCAGTGCTCCCCCGCCGTCGTGCGGGAGATCGTCGAGGCGCGCACCGCGGGCAAGCCGGCCAGCGCCGACGGGCTCTGGGGTCACATGGTGGAGCTGGGCTGGCCCGCGCTGACGGTGCCCGAGTCGGCCGGTGGGCTCGGGCTCGGTGCGGTCGAGCTGGCCGTCGTGGTCGAGGAGCTCGGCCGGGCCCTCGCGCCCGGGCCGCTGCTGCCGACGATCAGCCAGTTCGTCCCCGCCGTGCGCGCGCTCGGGACTCCCGAGCAGCAGCTGCGGTTCCTCGAGCCCGTCGCCACCGCGGGCTCGGCCGGGACGCTCGCGATCGCGGAGGAGACCGGAAGCTTCGAGCCGGGCGCGGTCGCGGCGACCGCGACCGCGGCGCGCGACGGGAGCTACCGGTTGGCGGGCGTCAAGCACGGCGTGTTCGAAGCGACCGCGGCCAGCGAGATCGTCGTCGTGGCGCGCGTGGAGGGCACCGCGGGTGACGAGGGGGTCGGCGCGTTCGTCGTCGCGGCCGATGCGCTCGACATCACGCCGATCGCGTCACTGGACCAGAGCCGCGTGCTCGCCACCGTCAGCCTGGCCGACGTGAACGTCCCGGCCGACCGGGTGCTCGCATCACCGGGGCCCACCACCGCGGCCGCCCTGCGCATCGTGGTGCAGGAAGCGACCATGGCGCTCGCGCTCGAGTGCGTCGGCACCGCGCAGCAGGCGTTCGACATCTCGGTCGAGTACGCCAAGCAGCGGGAGCAGTTCGGCGTCCCGATCGGGTCGTTCCAGGCCACCAAGCACAAGCTCGCCGATCTGCTGATCCTGCTCGAGCGGGCGCGTGCCCTCGGCTACTTCGCCGCGTTGACGATCGCCGAAGCCGACGAGCGCGCCGCGATCTCCACGTCCATGGCGAAGGCCGCGGCGGGCGACGCGGCCCAGCGGATCGCCCGGGAGGGCATCCAGATCCACGGCGGCATCGGCTACACGTGGGAGCACGACATGCACCTGTACGCGCGCCGCCTGCAGTCGAGCACCGCCCTCTTCGGCGGGCCCGGCCACCACCGCCAGCTCGTAGCCAGCGCGGTCTGGGGTTGGTAGAGAGCGTTACCGGGCGAGCACCAGCGAGAACAGGAACAGCCACACGACCGCCAGCACGAAGCCGGTGATGATCGCGTTCTTGTGGGTGTCGTAGATGACGTTCGTGCCGCCGGGCTTGGTGCCACCGATCACGCCGATGGCGTTGAGCTCGAGCACGATCCAGAGGATCAGCGTGATGCCCCAGTAGAGGGCCCGCTTGCTGCCGTCGGGGGGCAGGATCTGGTTGTACGGGAAGTGCGCCGTACCGACCATGAAGACCAGGAGCGGCAGCGAGAAGATCGTGTTCTGGCGGGAGGCCAGCAGCGCCTTGCGGCCCGCGCCGGCCGCCTCCGGGTCGGCCTCGCCACCGGCCTGCACGTTGCGGGCGTTGGCGATGACGATCTTCTGGTTGCGCCAGATGATGCCCCACACGTTCACGAACATCGTCAGTCCGAGCAGCACGCCGGTGGCGATGCTGATGCCCGGCAGGGACTTGAAGTAGTCCATGGTCGTGAGCTGCGAGCCGCCGGAGCCGGTGCGCTGCAGCCCGAGCAGCAGCAGGCCGGTGACCACGGTCGCGACCGCGGCCCAGCGGAACCACCACAGCGCCCGGGACGCGAGCTTGTCGATCGCGTTGTTGCGGGCTGCGGCCTCCATCTCGGCGAACGCCGGCACCTGCACGAAGTTGAAGTAGTACAGCAACCCGATCCAGCAGATGCCGACCACGACGTGGAGGTACCGCGTGAGGAAGGCGTATCCACTGCGCGAGAAGATGTCGAGCACCGCGGCAACCATGTATATGTCCACCCCCGTGGGAACGTGCCCCACCGTTACTGACGTGTCGGCGCGGAACGTAGCACCGCGTCAGCGGATCGTCAGGGACTCTTCGTCCACACCTCGTCGGCGGAACTGGTCCCGGGCCGACCCGCCGCCTCCCACTCCGCGTAGAAGTCGAAGAACGGGGCACCGAACGGGTCCTCGCCCCGCAGCGGCAGCGATCCACGCCGGATCGTCCAGTCCATCGGCGCCAGCTCGTACGCGGTGGCGAAGTGACGGTCGGCCGCGTCCTTGTTCCCCTCGCGGGCCAGGTGCGCGCCGACCCGGCGCTCGAGCCGGGCCAGCTGCTCCGTTTCGGTGGGTTCGTGCAGCAGCTCGCGGCACGCCCGCCTCGTCCTCGGGCAGCTCGTCGTCGCGCACCCAGCGGCGCAGCTGGTCGTGGTGCACGGTCGAGTCGATGTTGGTGAAGTCCTTGAACTGATCGTCTCCGGGCGCGATCACCGGCGCCCGGACGATGTGGTCGTCCTCGTCGATCCACACGACCGACGGGACGTTCGTGATGCCGTACAGCTCGCTCAGCAGGTGCTCGCGGTCGTAGAGCACCGGGAACGTCGGCGCCGGCTCGGCCCGGTCGACCCACTCCTTCGCGGCGGCCGCGCTGTCGTCCATGGCCACCGACACGATGTCCAGCCCCTGCGGCCCGAGCTCCTCCGACAGCTGCTGCCACGCGGGGAGGTCGTATCGGCACCCGCACCACGACGCCCAGGTGACGACGACCTTCTTGCGCTTGCCGATCGACGAGTACCGGAACGGCTGGTCCTCGACGTCCGGCAGCTCGAAGTCCGGGGCCTCGAGCGACTCCATCGCCGCGACTCGCTCCGCCGCCGGCACCCCGATCGCGACCACCCCGACCGACGCGTCGACGACGACCGGACGGTGCAGCGCGGCGGCGAACGCGGCGACGTCGATCGCACCGTCGACCACGAGCGCGTCCCGGTCGCGCACCGGCACGCAGACGGGGCCGCGGCAGAGTCCTTCCGGCTTCAGGACCCACCCCGTCTCCGCCTCGAGGGCGTCCGGGGTGATGAGCACCCGGTCCCCCACGATCCGGGCCGCGACCTCGTGGGCCCCGTGCTCGGCATCGATCAACGTCGCAGTCGCAGCGGTCATGCGCTGCAATCTAGATCCCGGTGTCGACGAACGAGGGTGCAGATCGCGTGCGGCCTACGCTCACCCCATATGACTGATGCCGAGCAGGTCGCAGCGCTCACCGAACAGCTGATCCGGGACTACGACCCCACCGACCGACTCGCGTTCCGCGGCGCGCAGTACGACCTCGGGCTCGGCGTGGGTGCACTTCCCCGTCGGCTTCGGCGGGCTCGGCGTCGATCCCGCGCTCCAGCGCACCGTCGAGTCCCGGCTGCGGGAGGAGAAGATCGAGTTCGCGGAGACGGGATGGAACGGCTTCGGCCTGTTCCTCGCGGCGCCCACGATCGTGAAGCACGCGGACGAGGCCACCCGGGCCCGGTTGCTGCGCCCGCTCTTCACCGGTGAGGAGGTCTGGTGCCAGCTGTTCAGCGAGCCCGGGCGCGGGATCGGACCTCGCGTCGCTGGCGACCCGGGCCGTGCGCGACGGCGACGAGTGGCTCGTGAACGGGCAGAAGGTCTGGAACACGCTCGCCCACATGGCCGACCGGGGCATGCTCGTCGCCCGCACCGACCCGGACGTCCCCAAGCACAAGGGACTCACCTACTTCGCGCTCGACATGCACGCGCCGGGCGTCGAGGTCCGGCCGCTCGTGCAGATCACGGGGGAGGCGGAGTTCAACGAGGTCTACATGACCGACGTGCGCGTGCCCGACGCCGATCGCATCGGCGACGTCGGCGACGGTTGGCGGGTCTCGATGACGACGCTCATGAACGAGCGCGTGACGATCGGCGGCGCGGTCGCGCAACGCGAGTCGGGCCCGATCGGTGACCTCATGCGGCTCTGGCGCGTCGCTCCCGGACGAACGGCGCGCCGACCCGGTCGTCACGCGACAAGGTCGCGACGATGTGGACGGACGCCGAGGTCCTGCGGCTCACCAACCTCCGCGCGACGCAGAACCGCAAGGCGGGCATCGCCGGGCCGGAGGGCAGTGTGAGCAAGCTCGCGTTCGCGGAGGTGAACAAGCGCATCTACGAGCTCGCGGTCAACCTGATGGGACCGGACGGCGTGCTCATCGACACCTACGACGTTCGTCCGGCCCGAAGTCGCGAAGCTGACCGGCGGCGGCGATCCCCGCAAGATGTTCCTGCGGTCGCGGGCCAACTCGATCGAAGGCGGCACCTCCGAGATCCTGCGCAACATCCTCGGTGAGCGGATGCTCGGCCTCCCGGGTGAGCCGCGCACCGACAAGGCGTTGCCCTGGAAGGACGTGCCGCGGCAGCTGACCGGCGCGAGCGTGCGCTCGGGTCAGGCGGAGACCCGCACGTAGTCGACGAGCATCTCCGACGGCAGCGTCACGGGGCCCGACGTGGTCGAGGAGAGCCCGAGGTTGAGGACCACGAACATCGGCGCCGACGTGATCCCCTGCGTGATCCGCCCGACCTGCACGCCGTCGAAGAAGTAGGTGACGACCCCGGCCCGCCAGTCCGCGGCGTAGGTGTGCCACCCCGCCGGGCTCACCCCGGCCGCACACCCACCGGGTGCCCCGCTCGAGGAGTGGAAGTGCCAGCACGCGCGACCCGCGATGCCCTCGACGACGTCCATCTCGCCGGTCCTGGGATGCACGCCGGTGCCGTCGGTCCAGAACGCGGGCCAGTTCTGGATCGCGCCCAACCCGGGCGGCATCCAGATCCGCGCTTCGACCCGCCCGTACGTGAACGTGAAGTGGTCCTTGGTCTGCACCAACCCGGACGCGTACGGGTACGTGACGCCGTTCGTCCCGGTGCACGAGCGCGCGACGGCGTTCAGGTGCAGGTAGCCGCCGGACTCCGAGACCTGCCTCGGGTCGTAGCAACCCTGCTCCGTGGTGTTGACGGGCTTCGAGATCGCCGCGTCGGTCTTGCCGACCCAGTTCGGCCGCCACTTGCTCAGGTCGAGCGACGTGCCGGTGAACTCGTCACTGAAGAGCAGGATCGGGGGCGAGCTCGGGATCGCGAACGTCGACACACCCCCCGCCCCGGTGAACGTCAGCTTCTTGAGGCCCGTCCGGGCCGAGCACGGCGCGATGCCGAGCGCGTCGTTCACGATGCTCGCGGCCGCGGTCCCCTGCGCGTAGGAGCCGGAGATCAAGGACGAGGAGGCCGCGTAGCTCTTCGCGACCCGCGGCGACGTGGCGTTCGTCCCGCCGGTCCACAGCACGTAGGTCGGGTTGACCTTCCCGCCGGTCGCGGACCACTTGATCGTCGCGTTGAGCCGGGGAAGCGCGGCAGTCGCGCAGCTCAGCGTCGCGGCCACGCTCGTGGCCACGATGCGACCGGTCTTCACGGTGACGTTCGCGTTGCCGGTGGTTCCCGTCGTGCACGCCAGCGTGGCCTTGAGCACCTGGACGACGCCGGCCGTCGCGGCGGTCTTGAGCGCCGGCTTGCTGGTCTGCACCCCCGACATCGTGCAGCGCACGGAGCCGTAGGCGTTGAACCCCGCCGTCGCGCCGGACGAGCTGACACCCAGGCCCACACCCGCGGCCACGGTGCCGAGCGTGAGCACCGTCCCCAGCGCGAGCCAGCGACGCATGTGAGATCGGCGCATCTCCGTCCCTTACCTCCGTGTAATGGGATCGCACTCGCGCCCAACCCGCGCGACTGATGGAGGTGGCGGCGGGAATCGAACCCGCGTACGGGGCTTTGCAGGCCCTTGCCTGAACCACTCGGCTACGCCACCGGCGAGCCGCGAGGTTACCCGCCGACTCCGAGTGGTCCGGAGTGTCCGAAATCGCCACTAATCTTGGGGCGCGTGGACGACCCTGTGATCGAGCTCGTCGGCGTGACGCGGCGGTTCGGTGACGTGGTCGCGTTGAACGGGCTCTCGCTGACGGTCCGGCCCGGCGAGGTCACGGTCCTGCTCGGCCCCAACGGTGCCGGCAAGACGACCGCGGTCCGCGTGGTGACCGGGGTGATCGCCACCGAGGACGGCACGGTCCGGGTGTTCGGCCACGATCCGACCGGCCGCGAAGGTCAGGCGATCCGGGCCCGCTGCGGGGTCGTCCCGGCCCGGCCCGCGCTCTACGACCGCCTCGACGGCTACGAGAACCTGCGCTACGCGGCGGAGCTCTACGAGGTCGCGGACGTCGCGGGCCGCATCGACCGGGCCGCGACCCGGTTCGGGATCGCCGACGCGCTCGGCCAGCGCGTCGGCGGGTACTCGACCGGGATGCGCGCCCGCCTCGCGCTCGCCCGCGCCGTCCTGCACGATCCCGACCTGTTGCTCCTCGACGAGCCGACCGCGGGCCTCGACCCGGAGTCCGCCCGCGTCGTGCTGGGGCTCATCGACGAGATGGCCGACCAGGGCAAGGCCGTCGTGATGTGCACCCACCTGCTGCTCGAGGCGGAGGGCCTGGCCGACCAGGTCGTGGTGATGGATCGGGGGCGCACCCTCGTCGCCGGCACCGCCCGTGATCTCACGCGGGAGCTGTGGCCGTCGATCACCGTCCTGGTGGACGCCGAGGACCCGACGATGCTCGACCGCTGCGCCGGGTTCCCCTTCGTCCGCTCCTACGAGCGCAACGGCTCCGCGGTCGTCGAGCTCGACGACCGCGAGCACGTCGCGGACCTCGTCGACACGCTCGTCGCCGGAGGAGTCCGGCTGCTGCGCGTGGAGCCCCGCACCCCGACCCTCGAAGAGCTGTACTTCACCGTCCGGAAGCGCCAGTGAACCGCGGCCGGGTGCTCACGGTCGCGCGGGCGGACCTCCGCCAGCTCCGCGCGAGCAGGGACTTCTGGGTGCCGCTCGCGGTCATCGCGCTGTTCATGTTCGTCGTGGTGCCGGCCGTGATGCTCTACGTCATCTCGACGGTGCAGGATCCGCGGCTCCTGGCGAAGCTCGTGGACGTCGTCGGGCACCTCCCGGCCCCGTTGCGGGCCCGGCTCCGCGGCACCGCGCCGGAGATCAAGGCCTCCTACACGCTCGCGATCTACTTCTTCGCCCCGTTGGTGACGTTGGTGCCGCTCACGATCTCATCGTCCATCAGCGCGAACACGTTCGTCGGTGAGCGCGAGCGCGGGAGCGGCGAGTTCCTCGCGCACTCGCCCGCGTCGACCCAGGACATCTACCTCGGCAAGCTCATCGCGGCGCTCATCCCCGGCTACATCACCGCGATCGGGGGGCTCGTCGTCTACTCGGCGGTGGTGAACCTGATCGTCTCGACCCGCACCGACGGTGTGCTCTTCCCCGCGGGGAACTGGTGGGTGTTCGTGATCTGGGTGATGCCACCCCTGATCGCGATGGCGATCGCGTTCATCGTCTCGATCTCGTCGCGCGTCACCAGCGGCGCGGCCGCGCAGCAGGCCTCGTCGCTGATCGCGCTGCCGATCGTGATCCTCGCCTACGGCGTCTCCGAGGCGTCGCTGTTCGGCTCCGCCGCCCCGGCGTGGATCGTCGGTGCAGTCGCCTGGGCCGGTGCCGCATTCGCGGTCTGGCGCGGCGCGACGTCGCTGCCGCGCGAGCGGCTCCTCGGCATCGGGAGCTGAGTCCCCGCCGTCTCGCACCCCCGTCCCGGAACCCGGGAGCGCGCGGCCTGGGTCGTTCGGCCCATGTTTGGCGCGGTGCGTGACGTGGCATCCTCGCGACCGTGTGGGGGGAAACGGGGGAAATTCGGCGCGGCAGCCCGCGCTCGACGGCCTGCGCGGCCTGGCCGTCGCCGGCGTCCTGCTGTTCCACGCCGGCTTCGGGTGGGCGGGTGGTGGCTTCCTCGGCGTCAGCATCTTCTTCACCCTCTCGGGCTTCCTCATCACCTCCCTGCTCCTCCAGGAGCGTGACAAGACCGGCCGGATCTCGCTCGGCCACTTCTGGTCCCGCCGGGCGCGCCGGATCCTGCCGGCCGCGCTCGTCGCGCTCGCGGGGATCGCGCTCTACGGCCTGACCGTCGCCGACGCCCACCAGGCGGCGCGCCTACCCGGGGACGGGCTCAGCGCGCTCGGCGAAGTGGCGAACTGGCGGTTCGTGCTCGGCGACCAGTCCTACGCGTCGTTGTTCTCCGCGCCCTCACCGGTGCAGCACTTCTGGTCGCTGGCGATCGAGGAGCAGTTCTACCTCGTGTTCCCCCTGCTCCTCGTCGGCATGACGCTGTGGACCCGACGGTCGCGCCGCGGGCTCGCGATCCTCGTCACGACGCTGGCGGTCGGCTCCGCGGTGCTCGCGGCGCTGCTCTTCTCCCCCGGCCACGACCCTTCCCGCGTCTACTACGGCACGGACACCCGGGCGGTCGA
Source organism: uncultured Acidimicrobiia bacterium (assembly GCA_963770105.1). Taxonomy (GTDB): domain Bacteria; phylum Actinomycetota; class Acidimicrobiia; order IMCC26256; family JAENVU01; genus Chersky-806. The sequence continues at coordinate 1,990,687 of CAVYOL010000002.1, forward strand.
GCTCCTCGTGGGCGCGCTGCTGGCGATCGCGCTCACCGGACGGCGGCGCCTCGAGGGACCGAGGGTGCGCGTGGCGGTGGCGGCCGGCGGAGTGGTCGCGCTCGGTGCGCTCCTCGCCGCGTGGGTGGTCGTGAAGCAGGGCGACGACTTCCTCTACCGCGGTGGCCTCCCGCTGCATGCCCTGCTCGTCGCCCTCGTGATCACCGCGGTGCTCGTGCCCGGACCGGTGCGGAGCGCGCTCTCGACGAAGCCGCTGTGCGCGCTCGGGCTCATCAGCTACGGCGTCTACCTGTACCACTGGCCGATCTTCCTCTGGCTGACCCCGGCGCGGACCGGGCTCGACGGCGCGGCGCTCTTCGGCGAGCGGATCGCGTTGACGCTCGCCATCGCGGTCGGGTCCTACTTCTGGATCGAGCAGCCGATCCGCCACGGCCGCCGCATCACCGGCTGGCGGCCCGCGGTCGTCGCGCCGTCGCTCGCCGCGTGCGTCGCGCTGCTCTTCATCAGCGTCCCCAGCTCGACGAGCGCGCCGCAGCTCGTGTTCAGCGCGGTCCACTCCCCCGCCCAGGCGATCGCCGCGGCACCCAAGGCCGACCCGAAGTCGGTGACCGTGGCGTCCACCAGCCGCGCGGCGCCGAACGCGCCGACGCTGCCGGTCACCGGGCCCGGGGCACCTCCGGCCGCGCCGCCGCCACCCGTCGTCACGTACCCCGCGCCACCGGTGCACCGCATCCTGCTGCTCGGGGACTCGGTCGCCCAGACGCTCGGGCGCGGTCTCGAACGGTGGGGGCCGGCCCACGGCGTGCGCGTCGTCAACGCGGCGCGCTTCTACTGCGGCATCGCGCGCGGCGGACGGCTGGCCATGGCCTTCGGCCACGACCAGAGCACCTGTGGCGACTGGTCCCGCCAGTGGCCTCCCCTCCTCGACCGCTTCCACCCCGATCTCGTCGTCGTGCTGTCGACGATCTGGGACGTCGGAGGACGCCAACGGGCCGAGTGGGGACCCGGGTTCGTCGACGAGGGTGACCCCCGGTTCGACCAGTTCATCGAGAGCGAGTGGCGGCAGGCCGAGACCCTGCTCGCGTCGAGCGGTGCGCGGGTCGTGTGGCTGACCGATCCGTGCGCGTCGACGCCGTCGCTCACCGGCCGCCTCACCTATGCGAACAACACGTTCCTCCCCGCGCTGCGCCGCACCACCGGCGTGGTCACCGTGGACCTCTTCTCCCACGTCTGTCCGGGCGGGCAGTTCTCGGACCAGCTCGGCCCGGTCGCGAACGGCCGTCCCGACGGCATGCACTTCTCGGATCCGGGGGCCGACTGGGTCGCGCAGTGGCTCGGTCCGGCCCTGACCGATCGGGCGCTCATCAGCCCGGTCGCCGCCCCCGCGGACGTCCTCGCGCCCTGAGAGCAGGCCGATCACTGACGCTAGAGTCAGGTTTGTGAGCGAACCTGTGCGCATCCTCGCGGTCGGCGCGGCCGCGCCGAGCCTCCGCCTCTCCGCCCGCGACGCCGGCGCCGCGTGGGGCCGGGGCGGCGGCAAGGGCCAGGCCGGCATCTGCGCTCCCGACGAGGACGGGCTGACCCTCGCAGTCGAGGCCGGCCTCCGGGCGCTGGACGCCGCGGGCGTCGCCGCCGCCGGGGTCGACGGACTGTGGTGGGGCACCACCCGCCCACCGTTCGCCGAAGGCCCGAGCCACGCGGTGCTCGCATCCGCGCTCGGTCTCTCGCACCAGTCCGGTGGCGCGCTCGCCGCCGGCTCACCGCACTCGGGGATGGACGCGCTGCTCGGCGCCGCCGACGCGATCGCCGCCGGTTCGGCGCGGGTCGCGCTGGTCATCACGTCGGACGCGCTGGTCCCGGGGCTCGGGTCCAGCTTCGAAGCCCGGTGCGGTGCGGGCGCGGCCGCCATCGTGCTCGCGACCGAGGGTGGCACCGCGGCGATCACCGCGCGCGTCACGCGCACCCAACCGCTGCTCGACCGCTACCGGGGTGACAACGAGACCGCGACCCGCGACCTCTACGACCCGCGGCTCTTCCGCGAGGAGATGTTCCTGCCCATCGTGCAGGAGGTCGGCGAGCACCTCGCCGCGTTCGACGTGCGCGCCTGGTCGATCCCCGACCCCGACGGACGGCTCGGTGCCAGCGTCGCCAAGTCACTCGGCGCCAACACGGTCGCCTCCCCCGCGGTCTACGCCGCGGTCGGTGACACCGCGGCGGCCGCACCGCTGCTCGGGGGCATCGGCGCCCTCGACGCGGCCGGGGCGGTCGCCATCCTCGGCAGCGGAGGCGGTCGCACCACCGGCATCATCGTCACCGCGGAGGCACCGGTGCCCGGCGCGGCCGGCGTCGCGGACGCGCTGTCCGGCGGGCGGGCCGCGACCTACGCCGAGGTGCTTCGGGCGCGCGGCCAGCTGACACCGGCGGGCGAGATGATCCCGATGGGCGTCCCGCCCGAGAGCGCGATGTTCGCCCGCGGCGCCGAAGAGATGCTCCAGATGCTCGGCGGTCGGTGCACCGACTGCGGGACGATCAACACGCCGCCGTCGATCCACCCCGCGTGCATCGCCTGTGGCGGCACGAAGCTCGAGCCCGTCCCGCTCGCGCGGCGGGGCGTGGTCCACACGTTCATCATCAACCAGACGATGCCCGCGCCGTTCGTCGCGCCGCTGCCGATCGCGGTCATCGACCTCGAGGACGGCGCCCGCATCATGTTGCAGGTCGTCGGCGACGGTGCCGGGCTCGAGATCGGCACGGACGTCGAGCTGGTCCTGCGCCGCTACGCGCACGAGCGCGGCGTCCCGGTCTACGGGTGGAAGGCGCGGGCCCTGCCGGCCGCGATCACCACGGAGGATGTGCAGTGAGCTGGAACCGGGTAGCGGTCGTCGGCGCCGGGCTGATCAAGTTCGGTGAGCTCTTCGACCAGTCCTACGAGACGATGGCCGCGGGCGCGTTCCGCGCCGCGTGCGACGCCGTCGACAAGGGCTTCGACCCCACCACCATCGACGCCGCGTTCGTGGCGACCCAGCGGGGGACGCTCTGGGGCCAGGAGGGCATCGCCGGCAACACGGTGCCCACCGCGCTCGGGCTCGCGGGGATCGCGTGCACGCGCATCGAGAACGCGTGCCCCTCGGGCTCCGACGCGTTCCGGGTCGGTGCGATGGCGGTCGCGAGTGGCGTGCACGACGTCGTGCTCGTGATCGGCGTCGAGAAGATGCGCGACAAGTCCACCGAGGAAGGCCTGCTGTCCCGGGCCGCGGCCGGGCACCCGATCCTCACCCGGGGCGAGACCGCGCCGGTGCTCTTCGCTCCGTTCGCGACCCGCCACATGCACGAGTTCGGCACGACCCGCGAGATGCTCGCCTCGGTCGCGGTCAAGAACCATCACAACGGCGCGCTCGACCCCTACGCGCACTTCCAGAACGAGATCACGGTCGAGCAGGCACTGGCCGCGCCGGCGGTCTGCTCGCCGCTGCACCTGCTCGACTGCTGCCCGCAGACCGACGGCGCAGCGGCCACCCTCCTGGTGTCGGCGGAGCGCGCCCACGAGTTCACCGACAACCCGGTCTACGTGGCCGGCTTCGGCGTCGCGACCGACCACCCGTACCTCCACGAGAAGACGAGCTTCGTCGGCATGGACGCGACCGTCCTCGCGTCACAGCGCGCGTACGCGATGGCCGGCGTCGGCCCCGCGGACATCGACATGGCCGAGGTGCACGACTGCTTCACGATCACCGAGATCCTCGACATCGAGGACCTCGGGTTCGTCGACAAGGGCAAGGGCGGGATCGCGTCGCTCGAAGGTGAGACGTCGCTCACCGGCCGCATCCCGGTCAACCCCTCCGGCGGCCTGCTGGCCAAGGGCCACCCCATCGGCGCGACCGGCATCGCGCAGATGACCGAGTGCTGGTGGCAGCTGCGGGGCCAGGCCGAGGGCCGGCAGGTCGAGATCCGCAACGGGTTCGCGCTCCAGCACAACGTCGGCGGGCGCGGCTCCGGGGTCAGCGTCGTGAACATCCTCACCAACCGGGCCTGAGCATCACGTCGTGACCGTCAACGTCGAGACCACCAGCGCCGGGGTGTGCGTCATCACCCTCGATCGCCCCGAGGCCAAGCACGCCCTGACCGTCGAGATGCGCGACCTGATCACCGACGCGCTCCGGGCCGGCCGGGCCGACGCCGCGGTGCGGTCGTTCCTCATCACCTCCACCGGCGACGCGTTCTGCGCCGGGATGGACCTCTCGGCGTCGACCGTCTCGCAGGCCGGCCAACCCGGGTTCGACCCGCGCACGACCGCGGAGGCACTTCGGGTCGGCGTCCAGGCGTTCATCCATGAGCTCTGGGAGATGGACAAGCCGACGGTGGCCGCGGTCAACGGCGCCGCGGTCGGTCCCGGCGCCCACCTCGCGCTCGCGTGCGACTTCGTGCTCGTCCACCCGCGCTCACGGTTCCTGTGGTCGTTCCACAAGTGGGGGCTCGTCGTCGACGCCGGTGGGGCCTACCTGCTGCCGCGCCTGGTCGGGCTCCCGAAGGCGAAGGCCATGATCCTGCTCGGCGAGGGCGCGACGGGCGAGGAAGCCGTCGCGCTCGGCCTCGCCTACCGCTGCGTCGAGCCCGAACAGCTCGGCGGGCGATGCGCTGGAGCTCGCGACGCGGCTCGCCGCCGGGACCGACCCGCGCGCTGGGCCTCTCGAAGCGCCTGCTCAACGCGAGCTTCGAGACCGACCTCTCGTCGCTGCTCGAGCTCGAAGGCGCGTACCAGTCGCTCGCGACGGCTTCGAGCGATCTCGTCGAGGGCATGGCCGCCTTCCGCGAGAAGCGCGACGCGAAGTTCACCGGCACCTGAGCAGGCGGGATGCGCCGAATCGGGGCGCGCCGATAGTGTCTGACGTCCACGTCAGTTTTCGTCCGAGGGGGGTCCATGGGTCAGCTCGATGGGAAGGTCGCGATCGTCACCGGTGCGGGTCGCGGGATCGGGCGGGCCGAGGCGCTGCTGCTCGCCGCGGAGGGTGCCGCGGTCGTCGTCAACGACCTCGGGGGCGAGTCCAGCGGTGAGGGCGCGGACCAGCGCCCGGCCCAGCAGGTCGCGGACGAGATCGTCGCCGGGGGCGGCCGGGCCGTCGCGAACTTCGACAACATCGCCTCCTGGGACGGAGGGCAGGCGCTGGTGTCGCAGGCGGTCGACGAGCTCGGCGGGCTGCACGTGCTCATCAACAACGCAGGGATCCTGCGGGACAAGATGAGCTTCAACATGACCGAAGAGGAGTGGGACGCGGTCATCAACGTCCACCTGAAGGGCCACTTCGTCACGAGCCGGTTCGCCGCCGCGTACTGGCGGCAGCAGAGCAAGGACACCGGTGGCCCGGTCGAGGCGGCGATCGTCAACACCGCGTCGGAGTCGGGGCTCTACGGCAACGCCGGCCAGGTGAACTACGCCGCGGCCAAGGCCGGGATCGCGTCGATGACGATCGTCATGGCGCGCGAGCTGGAGCGCATCGGCGTGCGCGTGAACGCCATCGCGCCGGTGGCGCGCACGCGGCTCACCGAAGCGGTCGCCGGCGACTTCATGAACGCGAAGGAAGGCGAGTTCGACCGCTTCGCGCCGGAGAACCCGGCGGCGATCGCGGTGTGGCTGGCGTCGCCGCTCGCGGCGGGGATCAGCGGTCAGGTGGTCAAGGTCCAGGGCGGCCAGACGCAGCTGTTGCGGGGCTGGCGGCCGGTGACCGAGGCCACGTCCGACGCGGTGTGGACGCTCGACTCGATCGAAGCCAGCCGGGCCGCGCTGATCGGCGACACCGACACGGGTGTCCCGCCGTTCATGCCCGCGGTCGAAAGCTGAGCCGGAGCGACCTGCATGCACCTGGCGTGGGGTGAAGCGGAGGAGACGTTTCGCGCCGAGCTCCTCGCGTTCCTCGAGGAGCACGCGCCGCCCGAGGCACGCGTCCGCCGGGACTTCGCCGGTGACGTGCGCAGCGGTGGCGACGGCTCGCTGATCCCGCAGTGGGCGCGGGACTGGCAAGCCACGCTCTTCGACCACGGCTGGATGATCCCGGGCTACCCACCCGAGCTCGGCGGTCGGAACGCGACCCCGGTGCAGACCCTCGTGTACCTCGAGGAGATGGCGCGCCTCGGCGTGCCGCGCTCCGTGCACTTCCCCGGGTACGCGATCGTCGCGCCGACCCTCCTCGAGTTCGGCACGCCCTCGCAGCAGGCGCTCGCACCCGCCGCGATCCGCGGCGACACGGTGTGGTGCATCGGGATGAGCGAGCCGAACGCGGGCTCGGACCTCGCTGGGCCTGCAGACCCGCGCGGAGCTCGACGGCGACAACTTCGTCATCAACGGGCAGAAGGTGTGGACGTCGTACGCGATGGATGCCGCAGCTGTGCTGCTGCTACGTGCGGACGGACCCGGACGCGGCGAAGCACAAGGGCATCTCATTGCTCATCGTGGACATGAGCACGCCGGGCATCGAGGTGCGCCCGCTGCGCCACCTCACCGGCGCGGCCGACTTCGCCGAGGTGTTCTTCACCGACGTCGTGGTGCCCCGCTCCAACCTGGTCGGCGACCTCCACGACGGCTGGCGCCTGACCCAGGGCTCGCTCGCGCACGAACGGGCCGGGCTCTGGGTCGAGAGCGTGGCTCGGCTCGAGCAGAGCATCACCGGGCTGATCGAGCTCGCGCGAAAGGTGGGCGTGGCCGACGACCCCGTCATCCGGCGCCGGATCGGCGAAGCGGCCCAGCGTGCGGCAACGTTGCGCTCGCTCGGGTACAAGGGCTTCACGTCGTTCGCGCAGGGATCGTCGGCACCCGAGCACTCGTACCTGAAGCTCGCGTCGTCGGAGCTGGGCAAGGCGCTCTTCGAGCTCGGCATGGAGATCCAGGGACCGTACGGACCGGTGATCGACGAGCAGCGCAGCCCGGAGCACGGCCGGTGGGTGCTCGGGATGTTCGTGAGCTTCGCGAACACGATCGCCGGCGGCTCGAGCGAGATCCAGCGCAACATCATCGCCCAGCGGGTCCTCGGACTCCCCCGCGGATGAAGGACCGGCTGTGGACTTCGCGCTGACCAGTGAGCAGGAGCTGCTGCGCGACTCGACCCGAGCGTTGCTGGCGGCCGAGTGCCCCACCACGTTGGTGCGCGCGCACATGGACTCCTTGGCGGCCGCGGCCCCGCTGTGGGCCCACCTCGCGGAGTTCAGCGCGCTGGGCATCGGTCCGGCGGTCGACCTCTGCGTGTTCATGGAGGAGCTCGGGTACGTGTGCGCGCCGACGCCGTTCTTCGGTTCCGCAGTGCTCGCGCTGCCGGTGTTGGAAGCGGTCGGCTCGGACCTCGTCGAGCCCGTGATGACCGGTGCGTCGACCGCGACGCTGGCCCTCGCGGGGCCCGAGGGCATCTGGGTGCTCAATGACGGGCCGTTCAAGAGCTTCGTGCCCGACGCGGAGGTCGCGGACGTCGTGCTCGCGGTCGACGGGTCCGGGGTGGTCGTCGCGGCTCGAGGCGCCGGAGCTGCACCGTCTGGAGACGATCGACCCGAGCCGGCCGCTGTACGACGTGCGCACCGACGGGGTCGCGGCGGTGGTCGGGACCATCGCTCCGGCCGCGCTGGAGCGCGTCATCGCGCGCGCGACCGTCGCGCTCGCCGCCGAGCAGGTGGGAACCGCGCGCCGGCTGTTCACGATGGCGCTCGAGTACGCGAAGAGCCGCGTGCAGTTCGGGGTGCCCATCGGCTCGTTCCAGGCCATCCAGCACAAGCTGGCCGACGTCAGCCTCGACGTCGAGCGGGCGTGGAGCGCGGTGTACTACGCGGCGATGACCCTCGATGCGGACGACGACGACCGCAGTCGCGCGGTCCACGTCGCGAAGGCCGCGGCCGGTGAAGCTGCGAAGCACTCGGCCAAGGACGGCATCCAGATCCACGGTGGGATCGGCTACACGTGGGAGCACGACCTCCACCTCTTCATGCGTCGCGCCTTCGGCACGGAATCACTGCTCGGCACCACCGGCTGGCACCACGACCGGTTGGCCGACCTCTTGATGCGCTGAGGGGTTTCGCGTCCACGTTCGGCTGGTCAGCTCGGGCCGAGGAGGCTCGGGTGGTCGAAGTCCGTGTTGTCGATGACGACCTCCACCAGCGCGAACGGATCGACTTCCTCCAGGTACAGCAGCTCGGACGCGAGGTAGCGATCGCGGTGGAGCGCTTCGGCCTGCGCTCGGCCGCCCTCGTGCTGCGCGTCGCGGTCGATCCCCCGTCGGACCGAGAGCTCGGGGTCGATCTCGACCCAGATCCGGAGATCCCAGGCGTCGTCGAGCTCGGGCCGGCACGCGAAGACACCGTCGACGACGAGCACGCCGTCTCTTGGGATCTGTGTCGTGACCGCGGCGTGGGCGACTTGGGTGAGTGGGTCGATGCTGCACAGCGCGACGCGGCCATCACCGGTCGGGGCGGCTGGGTCCAGGAGCAGTGCGCGGACTGCCGGCAGGTCGAACGCGTTGCGGTAATAGCCCTCCCCCGAGATTCGGTCGTACTCGTTGGCCTCGCTCCAGGGCCGCTTGAAGTCGTCGAGCGACGCGCGGAAGGTGGACCGACCCCGCTGCGCCAGTCCGCGCGCGAGCTCGTGTCCGAGGCTGGTCTTTCCGGACGCGGTCCGGCCGTCGATCGCGATCCGCAGCCGGTGCGAGCCGAGCCCGTCGATCATCTCCACGACGGTATCCAGCAGGTGCGCCCGATCTGCGCCGGGCTCGGGCGGCACCGGTTGCTGCCAGGTCGAGACCGAGTACTTGACGTCCATCCCCGCCATCATCGCGTTCGGGGCAACGCACGACCCGACCCCCATCGATACGCTCAGCCGGTGGAGTACCCGCCGATCGAGCTCGTGCTGTTCGACCTGGGTGGTGTGCTCATCGAGTTCGGTGGCGTCGAGTCGATGCGGGAGCTCACCGGCATCGAGAGAGACGACGAGCTGTGGCGCCGCTGGCTCACCTGCCCGTGGGTGCGCAGCTTCGAGCGCGGGCAGTGCTCGGCGGAGGACTTCGCGGCCGGGATGGTCGACGAGTGGCAGCTGACCGTCGAGCCGCGCGCGTTCCTCGACGCCTTCGCACGGTGGCCGCGCGGTCCGCTTCCCGGCGCGGAGGAGCTCGTCGCATCCGTGCGCCGGTCGGTGCCCGTGGGCTGCCTGAGCAACACCAACGCACTGCACTGGGAGCGCAACTTCGGTCGCTGGCCGATCCTGGCTGTGTTCGAGTTCGCGTTCCTGTCGCACGAGCTCGGGATGCTGAAGCCGGACCGGGAGGTGTTCGACCGCGTCGCGGATCTCCTCCCCACCTCCCGCGATCGCGTGCTGTTCCTGGACGACAACGAGATCAACGTCGACGCGGCGAGCGATGCGGGTTTCGCAGCCTGCACGGTCCGGGGAGTCGAGGAGGCGCAGCGCGCGTTGGAAAGGACCGGTGTCCTGAGTCCCTAGGAACTTTCTGCGTTGCGTTGTCTGACACCCGAACGTACGTTCGATAGAGTGTCGACACTCCCCTTCACCGACCTTCCCCCGTCTGAGCCTTTCTCCGGAGCGGAGTGCGTCGTGTTCGAGGTGATGCGGGAGTCGATCGAGTCGCTGCGCTCGCTCGTTGCCGTGCTCGAACCGGCCGCGCTGAACGGCGCGCAGGCGAAGCAGCTGGTCGTCGACAGCGCGGAGCTCGAGCGCCTCGCGGGTGCGGTGCGCACGCTCGCCGCGGGACGGGTGGCCGAGACCGGTGCCTGGGCCAATGACGGACCGTTCCGCGACGCCGGTGCATGGATGGCGAGCGTGGCAGGTACCACCGTCGGCCGAGCGAAGGCGACGATCGAGACGGCAGAACGCCTCGCAGCCTTGCCCGAAACCGCGGCGGCCTTCCGCGCCGGGTCGCTGTCGGAGGTGCAGGTGGATGCGATCACGACCGCGGCGGTCGCGAATCCGCGCGCCGAGAAGATGCTGTTGCGGTCCGCATCCACCGACGGGATCCGCGGACTGAAGAACGCGTGCGCACGAGTGGAAGCCGCTGCATCGACCGATCAGGACGAGCGCTACGAGACCGCGCGGGTCCGACGACACCTGCGCCACCGTGCCCTCTCCGACGTGGAAGGGCTCATCGAGATGCGCGGTCCGATCGACGAGACCGCCGCGGTCATGGCGGCGCTGCAGCCGATCGAGAAGGAGCACTTCGAGCGGGCGCGTGACACCGACCAACGGGAGCTTCCGGAGGCACTGGCGTTCGACGCGATGAAGCAGATGGCCGACGACTCCGCCGCGGCCGCCGTGCTTGCCGAGGGCCGCCGCGCCCCGGCCACACTGGTCCTGCGGGTGGACCACACCGCGTTCCTCCGTGGGTCGACGGAACCCGGGGAGACGTGCGAGGTCGTCGGGGTCGGACCGATCCCGGCGAGCGTGGCGCGACGCCTGTCCCAAGATGTGGTCCTCAAGGCCCTGATCACCGACGGCACGGACGTCCGAGCGGTGAGCCACCTCGGTCGCACGATTCCGGCCCGCGTGCGGACCGCGCTCGAGGAGCTCCAGCCGGAATGCGTGATCGCCGGTTGCCACGTCGACCGCCACCTCGAGATCGACCACAACGAGCCGGTCGAAGCGGGCGGTGTCACCGCGATCTGGAACCTCGACCGGGTCTGCCACCACCATCATCGAGTCAAGACGGCCGGCAACCTTCGGATCGTGGGCGAAGGCAGCAACAGGGTCCTCGTGCCCGGGCCTCGACCACCGCCCGATCCGTGACCGCCGAGCCCGCCCGGCGAGCGGGCACCCCGTCATCGGCGGGAGGCAACGGTGTAGATTTTCTGTGACACAGGCGTCAGGTTTTGGGGCGCCGTCGAAGGGGGGTCAGAGATGACCGACGTAGATCTCGTGCAGCTGGCCGGCAGCCGGGGCCGGCTGAGCGTCGAACCGACCGTGGACCAGGTCACCGCCGAGGTGATCCGGGGCGCGATGGAGACCATCTGCTTCGAGATGGCCGTCTACGTCTCGCGCACCGCGACGACGCCGATCCTGAACCAGAGCAACGAGCGCAACGCGACGATCCTGGACGCGCAGGGCCGCCTGGCCGCGCTGTCGGTCGGCATCCCGCAGTTCATGCTCACGTCCACCCTGCCGGTGCGGTTCGCGCTCCAGCTGCTCGGGCCGGAGGAGTTCCGCGAGGGCGACGTGTTCGTCGCGAACGACCCGTACCACGGCGGTGGCCACCTCCCCGACTACAACGTCTTCGCGCCGATCTACGCCGACGACCCCGCGGCGCCCGGCGGTCGGCGCATGGTGCTGATCGCGAGCATCCAGTGCCACCACGGCGACACGGGCGGCGGCGTGCCCGGCGGCTACAACGTCACGGCCGGCGACATCTGGGGCGAAGGCGTCCGGTGGCCGGCGGTGAAGGTCGTCGACCGCGGTGTCGAGCGCCGGGACATCCTCTACGCGCTGCAGGTCAACAACCGGATCCCCAGCTACATCGGCGACCTGCGGGCCCAGATCGGCGCGGCCCAGCTCGCGGCGCAACGGCTCGGTGACGTCATGGACCGGTACGGCGCGGGCACCGTCGAGGAATCGGTCGACTACATGATCGACTACGCGGCGCGCCGGTTCCGTGAGGAGGTCACCACCTGGCCCGACGGCGTGTACGAGGCCGACGCGTACGTGGACCACGACCCGCTCGGCAACCCGGACGTGCACCTGCACGTGAAGATCACCGTCGAGGGCGAGCACCTCTCGATCGACTACACGGGCAGCGACACGCGGCCCGAGCTCCAGGCCTGGTCGACGTTCGGGAACACCCGCGGGTACACCGTCGGCCAGATCGCCTCGATGATGGATCCGGAGATCCCCAAGAACGAGGGCTTCTTCGACCAGATCAAGCTCGTGGTCCCGGAGGGCTGCGTGCTCAACCCGCCGCCGGGCAAGCCCGTGAGCGCGGGGACGCACCACCCGGGCGCGGACGTGGGCGAGGTCATCGCGGTCGCGATGCAGCACGTGCTCCCGGACAAGGCCGTGCCCCAGACCTACAAGACCGGGATCCCGACGATCATCGTCGGCGTCGACCCGGTGACCGGTGCGTCGTTCACCGACCACTCGGCCGAGGTGTACGCGGGCTGGTGCAACGCCGGCAAGGGCATGGACGCCTGGGGCGCGCAGAACGCGAGCTTCGGCAACCTGTGGAAAGCGACGGCCGAGATCAACGAGAGCCTCTACCCCCACGTGCAGTGGGACCGGGACTACCGCACCGACTCGGGTGGGCCCGGCCAGTGGCGGGGCCTGTGCGGCAGCCACTACGAGAAGGAAGTGCTCGTCGACGCGAAGGTCTACACCTACGTCGTCGGCATGAAGTACCCGATGCCGGGGATCTGCGGCGGGATGCCGGGCGAGCCCAACCAGATGATCATCCGCTACGGCTCCGACGACCCCTTCGTGGTGAAGCACACCGCGGACTGGGTGCCGATCGCGGCCGGGCAACGGGTCATGTACAACTACGGCGGCGGAGGCGGTTGGGGCGATCCGCTCGACCGCGATCCGCACCTGGTGCTCGACGACGTGCTCGACGAGTACGTCAGCCCCGAGGGTGCGACCCGCGACTACGGCGTGGTGCTCACCGGCTCGCTCGCCGACCTCACGCTCGCGGTCGACCACGAGGCGACGGAGCAGCTGCGGGCCGAGCGGCGGAGCACGGTCGAGGGAGCCGGCTGACGTGGGCTACCGAATCGGCGTCGACGTCGGCGGCACGTTCACCGACGTCATCTGCGTCACCCCTGCGGGCGAGGTGCTGCTCGACAAGACGCCGTCGACCCTCGACGACCAGTCGACCGGGGTGATGAACGGCATCGCGCTCGTCGCCGAGCGGTTCGGCATGAGCCTGCACGAGCTGTGCGCGCAGCTCGACATCGTCGTGCACGGCACGACCACCGCGGACAACACGATGATCGAGATGGACGGCGCGGCCACCGGGCTGCTCGTCACCCGCGGGCACCGCGACGAGATCGAGATGCGCCGGGTCCACAAGGAGGAGATCTGGGACCCGACGTACCCCGCCCCGATCCCGATCGCCCGCCGGCGGGCCCGGATTCCCATCCCGGAGCGCATGGACCACCACGGCAACGTGATGCTCCCACTCGACGAGGACGCGGTCCGGGAGGGCGTCCGCCGGCTGCGCCGGCTCGGTGTCACGTCGATCGCGGTCATGTTCCTCTTCTCGTTCGTGAACCCCGAGCACGAGCGCCGCGCCGCCGAGATCATCCGCGAGGAGTTCCCGGACGTCGAGCACATCTCGTTGTCGCACGAGGTGATGGCGCGCGGCCCCGAGTTCGAGCGGGTCTCGACCACGCTCGTCAACGTGTACGTCGCCCCGCGGATCGCGTCGTACGTCGAGCACCTGCAGGAGAAGCTGCGCGGCGCGGGGTACGCAGGTCAGCTGCTGATCATGCAGGCGACCGGTGGCGTGATGCCACCCGACTACGTCGCGCGGCGCGCCGTGACCCTGCTCGCAAGTGGCCCGACCGGCGGCGTGATGGGCGCGGCGCTCGCGGCCGGGCGCGCCGGCGTGGACGACTTCGTCGCGGTGGACATGGGCGGGACGAGCTTCGACCTGTGCCTGGTGCGCGGCGGCCGGCCCGAGATCAAGACGGACTGGAACTGGCGCTACCGGTACTACATCGGCCTGCCCATGGTGGACGTGCAGAGCGTCGGCGCCGGCGGCGGTTCGATCGCCCGCGTGCGCCAGGGCGCGCTGCTCGTCGGCCCGGAGAGCGCGGGCTCCTCCCCCGGCCCCGTCTGCTACGGCCGCGGCGGCGAGCGCCCGACGGTGACCGACGCGGACGCGGTGCTCGGCTACCTGCCCGAGGACGGCTTCGCGGGCGGGCGCATGACGCTCGACATCGCGGCGGCGCGCGCGGCCATCGAGCGCGAGGTCAGCGAGCCGCTCGGCATCGACGCGGTCGAGGCGGCGTGGGGCATCGAGCGGATCGTCAACGCGAACATGGCGAACGCGACCCGGCGGGTGCTGGCCGGGCACGGCGCCGATCACCGGCGGCTCTCGCTGATCGCGTACGGCGGCAACGGCGCGGTGCACGTGTGGGCGATCGCGGCGGAGCTGGGCATGGACCGGATCCTGGTGCCGAAGGCGGCGCCCGCGTTCTCCGCCCTCGGTGTGCTCGTTGCCGACTACGTCGTGGATCTCGTGCGGGCCTACGTGGTGCCGTTGTCGCAGGTGGACCTCGCACGGCTGCGCGAGCTGATGCACGAGGTGTCCGACGAAGCCCACAAGGAGATGGAGCCGACCGGGCTCGCCGAGGCGCAGACCGAGGTCACCCTCTTCACCCAGATGTGCTACCCGGGCCAGAACTTCGACATGAGCGTGCCGGTCCCGGAAGGTGAGCGTCTCGACGAGGTCGGCCTGCTCGATCTGGCCGAGCGGTTCCACGACCAGCACGAAGCCGAGCGCGGCTTCTGCTTCCGCAACCAGCAGCCCCTGGTGCGCGGGGTGCGGTTCGTGGCGCGGGGCACGACGCCGAAGCCGGAACGGTTCGCGGAGCTCGGCACGGTCACCGACGTGGCCCAGGCCCGGAAGGGCAACCGGCTCGCGTACTTCGGGGTGGAGTTCGTGGACACGCCGGTCTACGACGGACCCGCGCTCGGGACCGGGGGCGCAGCTCGAGGGTCCGGCGTTGATCGAGGAGCCGTTCACCGTGGTCGTCGTCCCGCCCGGGGCGACGGTCCGCCTGGACGACCTCGGCAACTACGACCTGACCCTCTGAGCCGAGCGCGGACATCCCGCTCGGGCTGAGCGGAGGCGAGCGCGCGGCCGCGCTCCCGGCATGGCATTGTCCTGGGCATGGGTGCATCGATGACCGAGGCGGAAGTGCGTGCGTTCCTCGCCGGCGATCCGCCGCACACCGGCAAGCTGGCCACGACCCGCAAGGACGGGAGCCCGCACGTCGCGCCGGTGTGGTTCGCGCTCGACGACGACGGCAGCATCATGTTCAACACCGGCGCCGAGACCCTGAAGGGCCGGACGCTGCGCCGCGACCCGCGCTGCTCGATGTGCGTCGACGACGAGCGGGCGCCGTTCTCGTTCGTCATCGTGTCGGGCACAGCGGAGCTGATCGACGACCCGGACCAGGTCCGCGAGTGGGCCGCGATCATCGGCGGTCGCTACATGGGCGCGGACCAGGCCGAGGCCTACGGCGAGCGCAACGGCGTACCCGGTGAGCTGCTGGTCCGGCTCCGGCCCCGGCACGTCGTCTCCGAGAAGGACCTGGCGGACTGACCACGCGTCGAGGGCGGCCCCGGGCAAAGGTCGATGGGCCCGACGCGCCCCGGGGCGGGCACGTCGAGCCCATCGGGTGGAACGGCCGCGCGCTCCTCGAGCTCAGCAGCCGTTCGGGATACGCACGAGAGCGCGGCGGGGATTGCGCCTCGTGCCGGGCTCCTGCGCGACGGGGGCTGGACCGGACCCCCCGCACCTGACACCGACGTCAGGTGATCACTAGGCTCGCCCTCCCGTGCCTCCCTCCCGTCCTCCTTCCTCCGGCTCGACTCCACCGGGATCGATCCCACCGCCGTACCTGGCGCCGGACGAGCACGCGGTCCTCGAAGCGGCGTGCGCGCGGCTGATCCCCGCGGTGGACGGCCATCCGGGAGCCACCGCGCTCGGCGTCGCCGACTACATCGAGGGCCTGCTCGGCGCCTTCCTCGTCGACCCGCCCCGCGTCTACGCCGGCGGCCCGTTCTCCGGCCGGTTCGGCGGCGACGCCCGGTTCGCCGACTTCACGCCGCTCGGCCGGCTCGAGGAGCTGGCCTGGCGCACCCGGATCGAGGGGTCCCAGGGGATCGCGGCGCGCGAGTTCAACGGCCCGGTGGCGGGCCTGCAGGCCGACTACCGCGCCGGCATCGCCGCGCTCGGGGTCCGACTTCGTGGCCGTCGACGGCGACGAGCAGGACCGCCGGCTCGACGCGGACCCGGAGTTCAAGGAGCTGCTCTACGGGCACGCGTGCGAAGGCGCGTACGGCGCGCCCGAGTACGGCGGCAACCGCGACGGCCTGGGTTGGGCCGCGATCCAGTTCCCCGGCGACGTCCAGCCCCGCGGCTACACCGACCTGGAGGTCTCCGGCCGTGACTGACTGCGACGCGGTGATCGTCGGCAGCGGTCCGGCCGGTGCGACCGCGGCCGACGTGCTGACCGCGGCCGGCTGGTCGGTGATCATCCTCGAGAAGGGCCGCAACCACCTCCTCGAGCTCGACCCGCCGTTCGCACCCGCTGGGCGCGGTCTCGAACGACGAGATCAAGTTCAGCCGGCGCCACTTCCTCGGCCCCGACCCGTTGCTCGAGCCCCGGACCTATCGCAACCACCCCGACGAGGGCGACGACGTCGACGTCGGCGAGGTGAACAACCTGCCGTCGACGGTCGGGGGCGGCGGCTTCCACGCCGACGGCAAGCTGCCCCGCTTCCGCGAGGACGACTTCGCCCCCCTGAGCGCGGCGGGGCCGGTCGAGGGCGCCGACCTCGTCGACTGGCCGGTCGACTACGACGAGATGGAGCCGTACTACGCCGCGGCCGAGCGGACCGTCGGCGTCGCGGGCGAGGCCGGCGCGAACCCGTTCGCGGCGTGGCGCGCGGACCCGTACCCGATGCCGCCCGGCCCGGACATGTTCTGCGCGGTCGTGACCGGCGAGGCCGCGACCCGGTTGGGCTACCACCCCTACCGGGCGCCGACCGGCGTGAACAGCGTCGAGTTCGACGGCCGGCCCGCCTGCAACAACTGCGGCTTCTGTGGCTACTACGGCTGCCCGATCGACGCGAAGGGCGACCCGGTCGCGCCGCTGCGCCACGCGCTGCGCACCGGCCGCTTGGAGATCCGGCCGGAGTCCTACGTGACCGACGTGCTGCGCGACGGCTCGGGTCGCCGGGCCCGCGGCGTGCGCTACCTGGACCACGAGATGGGCGAGCACGAGGTGTCCGCGGACCACGTGATCCTCGCCGCCGGCGCGTTCGAGACGCCGCGGCTGCTGCTGCGCACCGAGCTCGGGAACCCCGACGTCGTGGGCCGCTTCCTGCAGTACCACTTCCAGACGTTCGTGCTCGGCATCTTCCCCTACCGCCTGCACGGCCACCGCGGCCGGTCGGTGACCCACCTCATGGACGACCCGATCGTTCCCGACGCGGCTCGCGCTCGCCGCCGCGCGCGACGTGGGGCTGCCCTTCATCCGGGGCGGCATCGTGGAGCACGGCGCGGCCGGGCACCCGGTCCAGGAGGCGGTGTACTCACCCTCCGGCCCCTGGCACGCCCGCACGATGCTCGACTCACCGATGCGCGACCGCATGGCCGCGTTCACCATGCAGGGCGAGGACCTCCCCCAGGCCACGAACCGCATCGAGCTCGACCCGCACGTGAAGGACGTGTTCGGCGCGCCCGCGGGCCGGGTCACGTACGCGCCGCACCGCCACGAGATCGTGTGCGCGCGGCACTGGGCGCCGCGACTCGAGGCCGTCATGAAGGACGCGGGCGCCGACAACGCGTTCTGGGCCACCTCCCCGCCGATCCCGGGATCCTTCGGCGACAAGCCCGGCTCGCGCGCGCCGATGTCGCGGCACATCATGGGTGGCGCGCGCGATGGGTGACGACCCGGCGACGAGCGTGTTCGACCGGTGGCAACGGCTGCACGAGATGGAGAACGTGCTCTGCACGGACTCGTCGGTGTTCCCGACGTCGACCGGCTACGGTCCGACGTTGACGATCGTCGCGCTCGCGATCCGCGCGTCGCGCGCGTTGGCCGGCCTCGACCCCCTCACGTCGAGCCGACCCTCGTCTTCCTGAACCCGCTGCGGCCGGAGCGCGTTCAGCTGTTCGGCTTGCGCCCGAACGTGTCCTTCACCTTGGCGCCGACGTCTGCGACCTTGTCGCCCACCTTCTCGCCGACGTCGCCGAAGGTCACGTTCATCGCCTCACCCATCGAGTTCAGGGCGTCGGTGAGGTTGTCGCGCGACCTCGGGATCCTTGACCGCGCCGCTGAGCGAGCTGACCGCCTGGTTGACGGCCTTGCCCAGCGTGTTCAGCGCGTCGACCACCGCGGCCTGATCCGGGCCGTCGTCGGTCGAGCCCTTGGTCGCCTCGCCGGCCGCCTTCGCGTGCGCGCGGAGCTTGTCGCCCGCGGCCGCGAAGTTCAGACCGACCTTCATCCACGCTTGCTTGCTGTCATCGTCCATGCGGAAAGCCTGCCACGCGTCGCGGCCGGAGCACGACGGGGCCTAGACGGGCTCGAGCGCACGCTCGGGTTCGGGCTCGGGCGCGGCCTCGGGGTAGAGGACGCGCGCCGGCGGGACCTTCATGTCCTTGACGATCCCGACCCAGCTCATCGCCTTGAGCACGTAGTACGTCGGGTCGATCTCCCACCAGAAGAACCCCTGGCGGGCCGACGCCTGGTAGTGGTGGTGGTTGTTGTGCCACCCCTCGCCGCCGGTGAGGAGCGCGATCACGAGGGAGTTCCGGCTCGTGTCGTCGGTCTCGTACCGGCGCTTGCCGAACACGTGGGCGGCCGAGTTCACCAGGAACGTGCTGTGCCACAGCAGGACCGTCGACCAGAAGAAGCCGACGACGAGACCGGACCAGCCGCCGATGAGGAACGCCACGACCCCGAACGTCCACGGCGCGATCCAGTCGTGCTTGTTGATGAACCGCAGCTCGGGGAATTTGTTGAAGTCCTTGATGCCGTCGTAGTTCGTCGCCTTGTACTTGTCGGCGAGGATCCAGCCGACATGGCTCCACCAGAACCCCTTGCGCGGCGAGTGGAGGTCCAGATCGGTGTCGGAGTAGCGGTGGTGGTGGCGGTGGTTCGACGCCCACCACAGCACGCCCTTCTGCGCCGTCGCCTCGGCCATGAAGGCGAAGACGAACTGCCAGGCGCGATTGAGCTTGAAGCTCTTGTGCGAGAAGTACCGGTGGTACCCCGCGGTCACGAAGAACGCCCGCCCGAAGAACATCACCGCGAACAGCACCAGTGCCGTCGTGGTGATCCCGGTGAAGACGAAGGCGAGGCACAGGACGTGCACGGCGAAGAACGGGATCGAGTGGGCCCAGTTGACCCGTTCGTCGTCGGCGCGCCGGAGGGAGTTGATCGAATTCGACATCGAGCCAGCCTACCTACCAGTAGGTAGGCTGGCTCGGCCGGGCCGGAAAACGTCGCTGACCTGCGAACATGGCAGGATCCGCGGGGAGCCGCACCCGTGGGAGGAGCCGCAGCATGGACGAGGACGAGCCGGCCGTTCCAGACCCTCACGGTCGACCGGGAGGACGGGATCGCCTGGGTGACGATCTCGCACCCGCCGGTCAACCTGCTCGACGTCCCGATGCTGATGGACCTCTCCCGGCTCGTCGGCGACCTGGCCGGACCGACCGAGCCGGCCGACGCGACCCGCGTGGTGGTCCTGCGCAGCGCGGACCCCGAGTTCTTCATCGCGGACGTGGACCTCGAGATGATCAAGGCGCTGCCGCGTGAGCCGCAGCCCTACCCCACCGAGCTCGGCTTCTTCCACGCGTTCGTCGAACGGTGGCGCACGTTGCCCCAGGTGACGATCGCGCAGATCGAAGGTCGCGCGCGCGGCGGCGGGAGCGAGCTCGCACTCTCGCTCGACCTGCGCTTCGCGGCGATCGGGCGCGCGGTGCTCTCGCAGCCCGAGGTGGCGATCGGGATCATCCCCGGCGGGAGCGGCACGCAGCGCCTGGGTCGGCTGCTCGGCCGGGGGCGTGCGCTCGAGGCGATCCTCGGCTGCGCGGACTTCGACGCGATGACCGCCGAGCGCTACGGCTGGGTCAACCGCGCGCTGCCCGACGACGAGATCGGCCCGTTCGTCGACCAGCTCGCGCGGCGCATCGCGTCGTTCCCGCCGGCCGCGGTCCGGCTCGCGAAGCAGGCCGTCGACGCCGCGCTCCCGACCTCCGCACGACGGGCTGCTGGCCGAGGCCCACGCGTTCAACCAGACGCTGACCGACCCGGACCTCGACGCGCGCTTCGACGCCGCGCTCGCGGCCGGTGCCCAGACCCGCGCCGGCGAGCTCGACCTCCTCGCCCTCCTGCCGCTTCCCGCCCCCCGGCTGACCCCACCCCCGTTCTGGCGTGACGAAGGGGGTGCGCGCCGTCAGCCTCGTACCATTCCGATCCATGGACCGGAGTGCGAACGCATGACCGCCACCAAGGCGGTGCTGCTCGACTTCTACGGCACCGTGGCGCGGGCCACGAGCTGGGTCTCGGCCGACGAGGTCCTGGCCGAGCACGGCTACCAGCTCGAGCCCGAGCTCTTCGAGCGCTGGTACAACGACGGCATCGACGGGATCGCCCACGACGAGCACTCCCGGAGCCGGGAGACGTACGTCGCGTGGCAGCGCCAGCGCACGCTCTCGATGCTGGCGGAGACCGACGTGCACCCCGGCGAGTACGAGGAGATCCTCGAGAAGCTCCGGGCCGGGAGCGTCCACCCGCACGATCGAGGCGTACGACGAGGCGCCCGGCCGTCCTCGACGACCTGCGAGCGCGCGGCCTGCGGCTCGTCATCTGCTCGAACTGGGACTGGGACCTGCGCGAGGCGATCGCGGAGTCCGGCCTCACCGCGCACTTCGACGCCGTCGTCTCCTCCGCGTGGGTCGGAGCCCGCAAGCCCCACCCCCGCATCTACGCCAAGGCCCTGGCCGAAGCGGACGTCGAGCCGGGCGAGGCCTGGTTCGTCGGCGACACCTGGGGCCCCGACGTGACGGGTCCGCTCGCCGCGGGCATCCCGGCGGTCTACCTCCGGCGGACGGCCACTGGCCCGACGGCACCCGTCCCGCCGACGAGCCGGGCGCGAGCGGCGTCCCGGTCCTCGCGGACCTGCGCGGCCTTCTCGACCTCGTCGAAGGCGCGGCCGTACCCTAGGGCCATGACGAACGTTGCCGATCACCGCGTCGACGGCTCCCCCGCCGACCTCGTCAAGCGCCTGCGTGCGACCTTCGACGGCGGCCGGACCCGCCCGGTCGAATGGCGCAAGGCCCAGCTGCCGCGCGCTGAAGACGCTGCTCGCCGAGGGTGAGCAGGAGCTGTTGGCCGCCCTGGCGCTCGACCTCGGCAAGTCCGGGGTCGAAGGGTTCGTGACCGAGATCGCGCTCGTGCGCGCGGAGATCGACTACACGCTGCACCACCTCGACGCCTGGCTCCGCCCGGAGAAGGTGCACGTCCCGGTCAAGCAGCAGCCCGCGACCGGCGCGCATCCACCGCGACCCGCTCGGCGTCGTGCTGATCATCGGGCCGTGGAACTACCCGGTCCAGCTCGTCCTCGCGCCACTGGTCGGCGCGCTCGCCGCCGGCAACGCCGCGGTGATCAAGCCGTCCGAGCTCTCCCCGAGACGTCTCCCACGCGCTCGCCGATCTCGTGGCGCGCCACCTCGACTCGGATGCCGTCACGGTCGTCGAAGGCGGCGTTCCCGAGACCACCGCGCTGCTGGCCGAGCACTGGGACCACATCTTCTACACGGGCAACGGCGCGGTCGGCCGCATCGTGATGACCGCGGCGGCCCAGCACCTGACGCCGGTGACGCTCGAGCTCGGCGGCAAGAGCCCGACGATCGTCGACCGCAGCGCGAACCTCGACGTCGCCGCGCGGCGCATCGCCTGGGGCAAGTACATCAACGCGGGCCAGACCTGCGTCGCCCCCGACTACGTGCTCGTGGACCGGCGGGTCGAAGGTCCGCTGATGGCCCGGCTCCGGGACGCGGTGCGCCAGTTCTACGGCGCCGATCCCCGGACCAGCGCGGACTTCGGCCGCATCGTCAACGACCGCCACTTCGAGCGGCTGCTCGAGGTTGCTCGACGAGGACGGCGCGGGCGAGATCGTCTACGGCGGTGATCGCGACGAAGCCGAGCGCTACTTCGCGCCGACCGCGGTGCGCGGTCCGGAGCCGAGCGCCGCGCTCATGCAGGAGGAGATCTTCGGTCCGATCCTCCCGCTCATCGCGGTCGACGACATCGACGCGGCGATCGACTTCGTCAACGCACGTGACAAGCCGCTCGCGCTCTACGTCTTCGCCGAGGACGGGTCCGTCGCCGACCGGGTGGTCGGCAACACCACGGCCGGCGGCGTCTGCGTCAACGCGCCGCTGTACCACCTCGCGGTCCCCGGCCTGCCGTTCGGCGGCGTCGGCGAGAGCGGCATGGGCGCGTACCACGGCCGCGCGAGCTTCGAGACGTTCAGCCACGCGAAGAGCGTCCTCACCAAGCCCACGTCCATCGATCCGAGCATCGCCTACCCCCCGTACCGCGGGATCAAGGCGAAGCTCCTGCGGAGGTTGCTGTGAAGCCGGTCGGGATCCACCACGTCAACCTGATGTTCGAGGACATCGACGTCGCGCGCCGGTTCTACGGCGAGACGCTCGGCTTCGAGGAGCTCGAGCGCCCGGACTTCGGGTTCCCCGGGCTCTGGTTCCAGATGGGCGCGCACCAGCTCCACATGCAGCCCGGCACCGCGCCCGTGACGTTCCAGCACTTCGCGCTCGAGGTCGAGGACCTCAACTCGATCCTCGAGGAGCTCGCCGAGCAGGGGCTCGACGTCACCGCGAGCCCGACCGTCGACGGCGCGGGGCTCCAGGCGTTCTTCAAGGACCCGACGGGCAACATCATCGAGCTGAACCAACCCGGCTGAGCCCGCGGTGGGAGCACTCGAGCACGGGTGGTCTCGCGAGACTGCGGAGACCGACTCGCTCCTGCGGAGCTACGTCGTGGGATTCGCCGGCCTGCTGACCGGGATGGGCGCGGCCATCGACGGTCGGGTGCTGGACGACGACGACGTGGTCGCCCTCGACATCGGGTCGGACTTCTTCCTGGCCAACGGCGCGGTGCTCCGCCGTCCGGTCCGCGACGCGGAGCTTCCCGGGATCGTCGACCGGTTGCACCGGTTCTATGCGGACGGTCCGGGCGTCGGCTGGATGCTGCTGTCGGCCTGGCCCATCCCGCCGATCGACGGCATGGCCCTCATCGGGCACCCACCGTTCATGGTCCGGTCGCCCGGTGGTGCCGCGCCGCCGTCCCCATCCGGGCTGGTCGTGCGCGAGGCCCACGACGAAGCGGGACTGCGCGACTTCAGCCGCGCGCTCGAGGGCTATCCCGCGTCGGGGGCCGAGGTGTTCGCCGACGCCCGCCTCCTCGACGTCCCGGGCCTGCGCATCTGGGTCGGCTACCTCGACGACCGCCCCGTCGCGTCCGCGGGCGCGCACGTCACCGAGGGTTGCGTGGACGTGGAGTACGTCGCGACCCACCCCGACGTCCGGGGCCGGGGCTTCGGGGCCGCGGTCACCTGGGCGGCCACGCTCGCGGACCCGTCCAAGCCCGCGGTGCTGATCGCGAGCGACCCGGGCCAGCCCGTCTACGAGGCCATGGGCTACCTGCGCCTGCTCCGGATGACGATGTGGGCCGGCGCGCCCGTCTGACCACTCGTTCTCGGTCCGTTCAACCGCGCCTGGCGCGGTCCAGCGTGCCGAGAACGGCTAGGTGGAGTCGCGCCGGCGCTCGCGGTAGGCGCGGGCCTTGTTGCGGTTGCCGCACACCGCCATGACGCACCACTGGGCCGAGCGGTTGCGCGAGCGGTCGTAGAACGCCCACTGGCACTCGTCCTCGCGGCACGCCTTGAGCCGCGTCCACGTCCCGTCGGCGACGGACTGCACCATGACCGCCAGCAGCTGGCCCAGCGCGCCGTCGAGCCCCCCACTGCGCCCGGTGACGCCGATCGTGCCGCCGGCGTCGAACCGTGCCGCGAGCGGCGCCCGTTCGGCGAACCGGTTCAGCACCTCGACCGCGTCGGGCTCCAGGGGCACGCCGTTGTTCGCGAGGAGCAGCGCACGCAGGGCCTCGCGCAGCTCGACGACGCGCCGTTGGTCGGCCGCGGTCACCCGGGCCCGGTCCTCGAGCAGCCCGCGCGCCACGAACCACGCCTTCACCCCGCGCGTCGGCGAGCTCGTCCGCGCCCGTCTCCACGTCCAGGGTGTTGACGAACGTGCGCACGAGCTCGAGCGGGTCGGGGGCCGGTGGGCGGGAGGCCTCGGCGGTGGCCGGTACGGGGGTACGGGTGCTGCTCACGGAACCAGGATATCGCGAATCACCAGTCAATGCATTTGACTGGTGACGTCACCGGTGTCATGCTGTTGGGAGTTACTCCACGAGAGCCCGGCATCGGGAGGCCGCCATGCACCCCTGGATCACCGGACGGATCATCGAGACCATGCAGCACGACGCCCGGGCCCGCGGCGAGCGCGAGCGGCTCGGTCACGCGGCGGCCCGGGACCGCGCGCTCGCGCCCGAGCCCCGCGAGCCCCGAAGGGAACGGCTCGGGCTCGCGCTCGCCCGCGTCGGCCTGCGCCTCGCCGGGCGCGACACCACTCCCCTCACCGCGGCGTCCCGGGCCCCGGCGCTCGCGGGCCGGAAGCAGTGACGCCCACCGCGGGAGCACCGGTGCGCGACGGACAGCGCGACTTCGAGGTCGCCCCGCTGACGCCCGACCGCTGGCCCGACCTCGAACAGCTCTTCGGCGCACGCGGCGCGTCGAGCGGGTGCTGGTGCATGTGGTGGCGCCTCGGGGCGAAGGAGTGGGAGCAGGAAGCCGGGGCCGGCAACCGCGAGTCGTTCTGTCGCGTCGGTGACGAGCGGGCCCGCGCCCGGACTGCTCGCCTACCACCAGGGTCGGCCGGTGGGCTGGGTCGCGGTCGGGCCGCGGACCGAGTACCCCCGGCTGAACCGCTCACCGAAGCTCAAGCCGGTGGACGACGCCCCGGTGTGGTCCGTCACGTGCTTCTACATCGATCGCCTGTTCCGCGGCACCGGTGTCGCCGGGGCCCTGCTCGCCGCAGCCGTCGAGCACGCCGCGGCGCCGGCGCGACACTGCTCGAGGGGTACCCGATCGACCCCGGCGACGGCACGGTCACGAATGCCTCGGCCTACACCGGCGTGCTCGACATGTT
Organism: uncultured Acidimicrobiia bacterium; assembly: GCA_963770105.1. Taxonomy (GTDB): domain Bacteria; phylum Actinomycetota; class Acidimicrobiia; order IMCC26256; family JAENVU01; genus Chersky-806. Next base: position 2,015,679 of record CAVYOL010000002.1, read on the forward strand.
CCGGGCCGCGGGCTTCGACGAGATCGCCCGCCGCGGCGGCCGCCCGATCCTGCGCCGCGCGCTCTGAGCCCCCGTCCGCCCTTCTTTCGTCCGTTCTCGGCCCGCTCAGGCACGCCGGCGGTGCTCCAGCGTGCCGAGAAGGCCAGGGTCAGCGCGGGAGGCCGAGGATGCGGTCGCCGATGATGCGTGCGCTGCACCTCCGAGGTGCCGCCCGCGATCGACGCGGCCTTCGACCACAGCCACTGCCGGGACCACTTCCCGTCGAGCGGTGACGACCGCGCCCGACCACCGCGAGCGCGGTCTCCGCGAGATGCTGGCTCATGTCGGTCCACACCAGCTTCGTCACGCTCGACTCCGGGCCCGGCTCGATGCCCTGCGCGAGGCGCGAGAGCGTGTGCCAGTTGTGGAGCCGGAGGATCCGCAGCTCGACGAACGACTGGGCGAGGGCGTCGGAGACCTCGATGTCGTCCAGGACCCCCCGCTCCGCCGCGAGCGCGTAGAGCTCGTCGAGGAACACCTCGTGCACGACCTGCTCCTTGAACGGGAACGCGGTGCCCCGCTCGTGCGCCAGCGTGGTGTTCGCGACCGCCCAGCCCTCGTGCAGCCCGCCGATCAGATGGTCCTCGGGGACGAAGACGTCGTCGAAGAAGACCTCGTTGAACTCCGCCTCGCCGGTGATCTGCACCAGCGGCCGGATCTCGATGCCCGGCGCCTGCATGTCGACGACGACGTACGAGATGCCGCGGTGCTTCGAGGCGTCGGGATCGGTGCGGACGAGCGCGATCCCCCACCGCGCGTACTGCGCGTAGCACGTCCACACCTTCTGGCCCTCGCAGGTTCCAGCCGCCGTCGGGGCCGGGACCGCGCGGGTGCGCAACGACGCCAGGTCGGAGCCGGCCTCGGGCTCGCTGAACAGCTGGCACCAGATCTCGCTGGCGTCGAGGATCGTCGGCAGCCAGCGCGCCTTCTGCGCGTCGGTCCCGTGGGCGAGCAGCGTCGGCCCGGCGAGGTTGATGCCGACCCGGTTCACCGGCTGGAGCGCCCGCGATCGCGCGTACTCCATGTTGTAGATCGCCACCTCGACCGGGGTCGCGCCGCGCCCGCCGTACTCGGCCGGCCAGTGGATGCCCACCCAGCGGTCGGCCGCGAGCTTGGCCTGCCAGGCCCGGCCCCACGCGATCTGCTCGTCGAGCGAGTCGAAGCCGGGCGGGAGCTCGAGGTTCGCCTCGAGCCAGCTCCGGATCTCCTCGGCGAAGGCCCGTTCGGCCGCGGTGAAGCTGAGGTCCATCAGAGGTCCCAGAACCGGTCGCGGCCCGCGGCGATGAACGCGGCGCGCAGCTCCTGCTCGTCGGCGTCGGTGAACGGGCGGTAGACGTCCTCACCGCGGCCGCGGACGAAGATGGCGTCTCCCACGACCCGATCGGTGCGGAACTTCTGGTGCACGAGCGTGCGCTTCACGATCTTGTTCGTGCCCGTCGTGGGCGGGTCGCGCAGCAGCCGGAGGTACCGGGGCCGCCACTTCGGCCCGATGTCGCCGAGCCCGTCGACCCACCGCGCGAACGCGGCGGCGTCGAAGCCGGCCCCGTCGCGCAGCACGAGGCTCGCCATGACCTGGTCGCCGGCGTCGGTCGTCGGGCACGCCGTAGACCGCGCCGAGCACGACGTCGGGATGGTGGCGCATCGTCGTCCTCGATCGGCCCGGCCGGGAAGTTCTCGCCGTCCACCCGGATCCAGTCGGCGTTGCGGCCCGCGAAGTAGAGGTAGCCGTCGGCGTCGATGTACCCGAGGTCGCCCGACCAGTACCAACCGAAGCGGGTCGTCTTCTCCGTCGCGTCCGTGTTGTTGTAGTAGCCCTCGAACGGACCGACGCCCGCGGTGTTGACGATCTCGCCGACGCACTCGTCGGCGTTCGCCAGGCGACCCGACTCGTCGAACCGGGCGCGCGGCCTTCTCGGTGCCGTCCTCGTCGACGACCTTGACGCCACCGGTCACGAGGCCGAGCGCGCCGGCGCGCTCCTCCGCGTCGCGGTTGACCGCGACCCCGCCCTCGGTCGCGCCGTACGCGTCGATGACCTCCACGCCGAACCGGCGGGAGAACTCGTCGACGACCTGCGGTGAGCCCTCGTTGCCGAACGCGACCCGCAGCGGGTTGTCGGCGTCGTCGGGGTGCTCCGGCTGCGCGAGGAGGTAGCGCCAGCGGCTTGCCGGTGTAGTTGAAGTAGGTGGCGCCGTAGTGGCGGACGTCGGGCAACCAGCCCGACGCGGAGAACTTGCGGGCCAGCCCGACGCTCGCGCCGTACGACGATCGACGGGGCCCAACCGACCTGCACCGCGTTCGAGTGGAACAGCGGCATGCACACGTAGCCGATGTCGTCGGGACCGAGGTCCATGATGATGCCCATGCGGTTCCCGGTGACCAGCAGCCGGCGCTGCGAGCAGATGACGGCCTTCGGCGAGTCCGAGGTCCCGCTCGTGAAGATCAGGGCCCAGATGGTGTCGACCGACGGCTCGAGCCCGGGATCGGTCGTGTCGTAGTCCGCGAGCGCAGCCTCGAGCGTCGAGCCCACCTCGAGCACCGGCGGGAGCCGGTCCGCGATCGGCGCGAGCAGCTCGCGATGCTTCGGCTCGGTGATCACGAGCCCGCAGTGGGTGTGCTCGATGTCGCGCAGGAGGTGCTCGCCGCGCCGGGTGTGGTTCAGACCCACCACCGCGGCGCCCGACAACGCTGCGCCACCGAACGCGAAGAGGTACTCGGGCAGGTTGTCGAGGAGCACCGCGACGTGCGGCGGTCGCCCCGCCGGGAGCCGGTCCAGGAAGAGGTTCGCCCACCGGCACGACTCGGCCACGTACTCCCCGTGGGTCACGACGCGGTCCTCGAAGCGGACCGCCGGCCGGGCCGCGATCGTGGGATCGGCGGCGTTCGCCCGCAGCAGCGCGGCGGCGTTCTCGGCCGGCAGCGGGGCCTGTCCCGGGGGCGGCGCGGCCCGGCGCGGCCGGGAGATGGGACCTGACATCGGCGTCACTCTACGCGGCGTTGCCCCGGCTACGGTCGTCCGATGCTCGGCGCCTCGTCTCCCGGCGACATCACGTTCGACGGGCTGCTCGTCGTGATGGTGATGGCCGTGGTGATCCCCCTCGCGCTCGGGCTGTTCCCGCGGCTGCCGCTGCCCGGATCCGTCGTCGAGATCCTGGCCGGCATCATCATCGGCCCGGCCGTCCTGGGCTGGGTGAGCCCGGACCGGGCCATCCAGGTGCTCGCGAAGCTGGGCGTGGCGTTCCTGCTCTTCCTGGCCGGGCTCGAGCTGGACTTCGACCGGCTGCGGGGCCGGCCGCTGCAGTTCGGGCTCATCGGCTTCGGCGCGTCGATCATCCTGGGGCTCGCGGTCACGATCCCGCTGGGGCTGACGGACGTCATCATCGATCCCCTGCTCGTCACGATCATCCTGTGCGCGACCTCGCTCGGCATCGTCATGCCGGTGCTCAAGGACGCGGACCAGGCCACGACCCGGCTCGGCACGCTCGTGATCGCGGCCTGCTCGGTCGCGGAGTTCGGCGCGATCGTGCTGCTGTCGATGTTCTTCTCGGGCACCGGGGCGCCCCACCCCATCCAGACCGTCGGGAAGCTCGTCGTGCTGGCGCTCACCGTGGCGGTCATCGCCCTCGTCGCCGCCCGCGCGGACCGGTGGCACCGGCTGCACGACGCCGTCGCCCGGCTCCAGGACACCAGCGCGCAGATCCGCATCCGCATCGCGGTCCTCGCCCTGCTCGCCCTCCTGGTGCTGAGCGAGCAGCTCAAGTTCGACGCGATCCTGGGCGCGTTCATGGCCGGCGCGCTGCTCTCGGCGCTGACCGACGAGGCGCGCGACGAGGAGCTCGGCGGGTTCCGGCACAAGCTGGATGCGATCGGCTTCGGCTTCTTCATCCCGGTGTTCTTCGTGGCCACCGGGCTCGCCTTCCCGCTCAGCGCCCTGTTCTCCAACGCGTCGGCGGTGCTGCGGATCCCGCTGTTCCTCGTGCTGCTGCTCCTGGTGCGCGGCCTCCCCGCGCTCCTGCTGCGTCACGACGGCTTCACCACGCCCGACATCGCGGCCGTCGGGCTCATGCAGGCAACCTCCCTGTCGTTCATCGTCGTGGCCACCGAGATCGGCGTCGCGGTCGGCGACCTGCGCCCGGTGAACGCCGCTTCCTTGGTCGCGGCAGGAATGATCTCCGTGCTCATCTTCCCCATGACCGCGCTCGCGTTCCTGCGCCGCCCGTCTGCGATCGCGCCGACCGCGTGACGGGACCGCGCCCGCACCGGGTGACCCTGACCGACCGCTACGACCACGCGCTCGCGTACGCCCGCCACCTGCATCGAGACCAGGTCCGCAAGGGCGCCGGGACCCCGTACATCTCCCACCTGCTGAGCGTCAGCGCGATGGTGCTCGAGATGGACGGTGACGAGGATGCCGCGATCGCCGCGCTCCTGCACGACGCGGTCGAGGACCAGGAGGCGACGTTCGAGGGCATCGAGCAGCGCTTCGGGCCCGTCGTGCGCGAGATCGTCGAGCTGGCGACGGACTCCACCGAGCAGCCGAAGGCCGGGTGGTCGAGCCGCAAGATCGCGTACCTGCGCCGGCTCGACGAGAAGGCCGACGACTCGGTTCGCTACGGCGGCTACCTGCGGGTCACGCTCGCCGACAAGCTCCACAACGCGCGCTCGATCCGCGCGGACATGTGGAACGACGGCGACGATCGCGTCTTCGACCTCTTCCGCGGCGCCGGCTACGACCGCGCCGAGCGCCGGGCCCGGACGCTGGCGTACTACTCCGACGCGGTCCGCATCCTGGCCCGGGTCGACCTCCCGAGCCCCGGGTTCCGCTGGTACCGGTCGGAGCTCACGCGCGTCGTCACCGAGATCGGCGGCGGCGACACCACGAGCCTGCTCAGGTGATCGCGCCGGCGGCGCGGAGCTCGGCGAGCTTCGCGTCGTCGTAGCCGAGGACGGCCCGCAGCACCGCGTCGGTGTGCTCCCCGACCTCGGGCGCCTTCGTGGGCACGAGCGGCTCCTCCCCGGCGACCTTGACCGGGAACGGGAGCTGGTCCGCGCCGAGCACCTCGGCCGGGAACCAGCTCAGGCGGTCCTGGAACTGGGGGTCGTCGTGCACCGTGTGCGGCGTGTTGACCGGCGCGATCGGGACGTCGGTCTCGATCCCGAACCCGACCCACTCGGCGGTCGTGCGGCCCCGGAAGATCTCGGTGAGCTCGGTCTGCATCTCGGTGTTGCCCCGTGCGTGGTCGCCGTACTGCGAGCCGGGCCAGCGCTCGAACAGCTCGGGGCGGCCGACGGCTTCGGTGAACTTCTTCCAGAAGTGCTGCTCGCTCGCCATGAACAGCACGTTGCCGTCCGACGACTCGTAGACCTGGTAGCGCACCCCGCCGCGCATGCCCGCGATCGCAGGCTCACGGCGCGCGTAGTCGTCCGACTTGTTCCCCGTGACCTCGGACTCCGGGCGCTCGTACGCACGGTACGTCTCACTGCGGTACCAGTCGAAGGCGACGGCCGCGTCGGACTGCGCGAGCTCGAGCTCCGAACCCTGGCCGGTCGCGCGCGCCCGGATGATCGCGGCGAGGATCCCCAACGCGCCGAACAGGGGCCCGGCGTTGATGCCGATCGAGACGTGGTCGGGAATGCCCGGGTGCCCGTTGGCGTCGGCCTCGGGGGCGAAGATGCCGGCCCACGCGTCGTAGGCGATGCCATGGCTGGCGAGGTTCCGGTACGGCCCCGTCGCGCCGTAGCCCGAGATCGTGCACTGCACGATGCGCGGGTTGACCTCCTGCATGCGTTCGAAGGTCAGGCCCCGCCGAGCGAGCCCGCCCGGGCGCATGGCCTCGACCACGACATCGGACTCGCGCACGAGCTCCAGGAAGAGCGCGACGCCTTCCTCCGTGCGCAGGTCGATGACGACGCTGTGCTTCCCCCGGTTCACGTGGAGGTGCATCAGCGAGACGCCCTCGACGATCGGCCACGTCATCTGGCGCACGTAGTCGCCGGCCGGCGTCTCCACCTTGATCACCTCGGCGCCCAGGTCGGCCAGGGCCGTCGTGATCGCCGCGGGACCCAGCATCGAGACCTCGACGATCCGCACGCCGTCGAGCAGTCCATTCGTGGCCGTCATCGTCACCTCAGGTTTGAGAAAAACTGGCTCCGGAGATTAGCCAAGTGGCCTACGGTTCCGGCTCTCAGGCGGCGGGGCGGCGCATGACGGAGACAGCGACAGCAGGAGACGGGACGCGCGACGCTGCCGCGCCCGGCGGCGTGAGGATCCCGCGGGTGCGCGCCCTGGACGGGCTCCGGGGCGCGGCGGTGGCCGGTGTCCTGCTGTTCCACGGCGGTCACCTGCTCGGGGGCTACCTCGGCGTCGACCTGTTCTTCGTGCTCTCCGGGTTCCTCATCACGTCGCTGCTCCTGGTCGAAGCCGGCTCCCGGGGCTCCGTGGCCCTCGGCCACTTCTGGGCCCGGCGGGCCCGCCGGCTCCTCCCGGCGCTCGCGTTGCTGATGGTCGGGATCGCGCTGTACTGCATCGTCGTCGCGAAGCCGACCGAGCTCGCGCAGATACCGCGGCGACGCCCTGGCGACGCTCGCGTACGTGGCGAACTGGCGGGCGGTGGGCGCGAGCCAGAACTACTGGTCGCTGTTCAGCGCGCCGTCACCGTTGCAGCACACGTGGAGCCTCGCGATCGAGGAGCAGTTCTACCTGATCTGGCCGCTGGTCTTCGTCGGGCTCCTGGTGTGGTGGAAGCGCGCCGCGGCGAAGGCCGTCCTCGTGACCGCGCTCGCCGCCGCGGCGGTCTCGAGCGTGCTCATGGTGGTGCTCTACGACCCCGGGAACACGAACCGCTCGTACTACGGCACCGACACGCGCGGGGCCGCGATCCTCCTCGGCGTGGCCCTCGCGGCTGCGTTGGCCGTGTGGGGCCCGGTCCGCGGCCGGCGCGGCCGGGTCGCGCTCGAGGTCGCGGGGGTCACGGGCGTGATCGTCCTCGCGCTCGCGTGGACCCGGCTCTCGGGTGAGTCCGGCACCCTGTACCGCGGTGGCTTCCTGCGTGTGTGGGCTCGCCGCCATCGCCGTGATCGCGGCCGCGGCGCATCCGGAAGCCGGACCGATCTCGCGTGCCCTCTCGTTCCGGCCGCTGTGCCTGCTGGGCCTGATCTCGTACGGCGTGTACCTCTTCCACTGGCCGATCTACGTCGTCGTCACCGAGGGCAGCACCGGGATCACCGGCTGGCCCCTGGTCGCGATCCGCGTCGCGCTCACCCTCGTCGTCGCCGTTGCGTCGTACCTGATCGTCGAGCAGCCGATCCGCCACGGCGCGTTGACCGCGCACACGTGGCGGGTCGCGACTCCTGCCGTCGCCGTCGTCCTCGTTGCGCTGGTCCTGGTGGTCACGAGCGGCGCGCAACCGACGCCGTCGTTCGCCGACGCCCATCCCGACTCCGCGAAGGTCGCCTTCCACGAGAGCCAGAGGAACCCGCAGGCCACGCGCGTCATGGTCGTCGGCAACTCGACGGCCTACACGCTCGCGGTGGGGCTCAAGCAGCTCCGCACGAGCCCACCGATCGTCGTCCTCAACGACGGGGTCATCACGTGCGCCCTCCCGTGGGGGGTGCCGAGGTCGACCGACCCCGAAGCGGGGGCCACCCACCGCGGCCAGGCCGGGCTCGGCCACTTCGCGCACTGCGACGGGTACTGGAAGACCGCGGTGCGGGAGTTCGACCCGCAGGTGGTCCTGGTGGTCCTGCAGTGCTGCTCGACCCCGTACCAGTTCGCGGGCCGGCGGCTCTCGCCCTGCGACCCCGCGTACGCCGCGATGTTCCGGCAGGACTACGACCGGGCCGTCGCCACGCTCTCGGCCCGGGGCGCCCGCGTGATCCTGACGACCGCGCCCTACTCGCTCACGGAGATGTACGACGGGCGGGCGGCCGCCAACCTCCGATGTTCGGACGTCCTGCGCACCGCGGTCGCGCAGCAGCTCGGGCTGCAGCTCATCGATCTCCATCGGTGGACGTGCCCGCACGAGCTCCCCTGCCGCCAGAAGCTCGACGGCGTCGTGCTGCGGCCCGACGACACGCACTTCACCGGTGCCGGCGCTCGGATCGCCGATCGGTGGATCCTGCACGAGGCACATCTCGCACCGGTCTCAGGCGCTCTGGCTTCGGCCGCTCCCGGCTAGGCGGGTGGGCAGCCGCTGGGCCAGCACGATGCCGGCGACCGCGACCGTTCCCGTGATCCCAGCCCCGAGCAGCAGGCTGGTCGACTCCAACCAGCCGAGCACGTCACCCAGCGCCACGGCCGCGCCGGCGACGCCGGTGCCGAGCGCGAAGCCGAGCTGGTCCGACAGCTGCAGCGCCGCGCTCGCCGCGCCTTCCCGACCGGGCTCGGCCGCGTCCAGCATCACGAGCGAGAGCGGGGCGTAGGCGAATCCCATCCCGGCCGCCCCGATGCTCCAGCTCACGACCACGGTCCACACCGGCACCGAGGAGGAGAGGCTCGCGGCCACACCGACGATCCCGACCGCGATGCAGCAGAAGCCGAGCCGCACGAAGAAGCGCGGCCCCAGGCGGTGGACGTAGTGCTGTTGCACCCATGCGAACGCCGTCCACGACAGCGTCGACGCGGTCAAGACGAACCCGGTGTAGGTCACCGACTCGTGACGGACGTTCTGGATCGCGAGCGGGACGAACGCATCCGTACCGAAGAACGCGAACGTGAGCACGCCGCGCGCGAGGACGTCCGCGGGAAGCCCGGCCCGCGCCCGCAGCGTCCCGGTCGGCACCAGCCGGATGAACGGCGGGAGGCCGAGCAGGATCCCGGCCGCGATCAGCACGGGCATGAGCCACGGGGTGCCGCTCGCGGTCAGCCCGCCGATCACGAGGCCGGCGCCGACCGCGACCAGGACCGCGTCGCTCGTCTTCGCCCCCGAGGGAACGTCGGGTGGGCCCTCCGGAGGGCCCGCATCCGGGTCGGGCCGGGGCGCGGGGCCGATACGGAACAGCGCGGGCAGCGTCATCACCGCGGCGATCGCGACGAGCGGCAGGAGACCCAGGAACACCCACCGCCAGCCGAGCCCGCGCGCGACCACACCGGCGAGCGCGGGGCCGACGAGCGCGGGCACCACCCATGCCGTGGAGAGCACCGCGAACATGCGCGGCCGCGCGGACGGTGGGTACGAGCGCCCGATGCACGCGTACGCCACGGCCGGGACGGTGCCCGCGCCGAGCCCCTGGACGACGCGCGCGACCACGAGCAGCGGCATCGTCGGCGCGAGCCCGGCGCCGATGAGCCCGAGCGCGAACAGCGTGCAGCCGACGGCGAACGGCGGGCCGGGGCCGCGGCGATCGGCCTCGCGCCCGGCCACCACGGTGCCGACCAGGCTGGCGAGCAGGTACACGCTGAAGACCCAGCCGTAGAGCGCGAGGTCGCCGAGGTCGCGCTCGACCACCGGCAGGACGGTCGCCACCGCCAACGCCTCGAAGCCGACCAGCGTGATGGTGAGCACGAGACCGGCCGTGAGGGCGCGGCGCGCGGGTGCGAAGACTCCTCCGGTGTCGGGTGCCTCCGCCGCCGTCGCCATCCGTCGATCATCGCACCGCGCCCCGGCCCTCGGATGGGGCGGGTCGCGCGCGGGCCGTAGGATCGGTCCGGTGGAAGATCGCACGTCGGCCGGCCTGTACCTGGAGATGACCGACGCGCCGATCGCCGACTACGCCGAACAGCGCGTCCCCGAGGTGCTGGGCGCGTCCGGCGCGCGCGGCGCGACGTGGTGGGAGAACTGCGTGCGGGACCGCACCGACCTCCCCCGCAAGCTCCCCGAGTTCTCGCACCTGGGCGTCTACGAGGTCGACGACAGCTTCCGCGCGCCGCCGGTGCCGGACGGCGTCACCGGTCACCACTTCCGCCGCACGGGACGGCCGGGGCAGGGACGCCTGACCGCGAAGCCGACGATCGGGCTGTCGCTCGTGCTCATCTCCCCCCGGTCACCGGAGGGGGCCCCGGCGCTCCGGGACTGGGCCGACTTCGTGCACATCCGCCACATCGCCGAGGTGAGCGTGCCCGGGTACTCGATGATCACGCCGTACGAGCACGACGGCGGGGGCGACCCGCGGTTCCTCCACTTCTACGAGATGGACACGGATGACCCCGAAGCCTCGTTCCAGGCCATGACCCCGCTCGTCGCCCAGCTGCTCGGCGAGCCCGGCACGCCCGCGTTCGACCACTGGGCCCGCCACCCCGAGCTCCGCATCATGTACGTCAACAGCTTCCGCCGGCTCGGGGAGCGCTCGCGGTGAGCCCGGACCCGGACTTCTTCGCCGTCGCGCGCGCTCAGCGCGCCCACCGGAGCTTCACCGACGACCCGGTGTCCGACGAGCTGATCGGTCGCGTGCTCGACGCCGCGACCTTCGCCCCCAGCGCCGAGAACCGCCAACCGTGGGAGTTCGTCGTCGTCCGGGACCCGGAGGTGCGCAAGCAGATCGGCGACCTCACGCGCCGGGCCTGGGAGCAGCACGGCCGCGCGCATTCCGAGGGCCGGCTCTCACCCGAGCTGCTCGCCGAGGTCGAGCGCGGCGCCACCGGGTCCATCAGCGCGGCCCCGGTGCTCATCGTGGTCGCGGCCGACACGTCCCGCGCCCTCCCGGTCACGGTCCCCTCGTCGATCTTCCCCGCGATCCAGAACCTGCTGCTCGCGGCCGGCGCGCTCGGGCTGGGCTCCGCGCTCACCACGATCGCGACCTCGTTCGCCGCCGAGCTGCGTGACGCGGTCGGGCTCCCGGAGTCGGTGGTGCCCGTCGCGGTCGTGCCGCTCGGTGTGCCCGCCCGGCCGCTCGGCCCGTCCCGGCGCGACCCGTTCGCGGCCCACACCCACCGCGACCGCTACGGCTCCCCCTGGACCACCTGACCCCACCCCACCCCGCTGCGTTTGTGCCAAAGGGTTCCGTAGGGGAACCGAATGGGACGAACGGCGGGGGGTGCGAACGAGCTAGTAGCCCTCGTCGGGGTTGACGACGTCCTCGAGCGGCTCGCCCGCGATGCGCCGGCGCAGGTTGGCGGTGAAGAGGTCCACCGTGCTCCCCATGCCGAGGTGCGAGGCCCACGAGATGTGCGCGCTCAGGCGCACCTTGGGGTGGTCGTAGAGCCAGTGGCCGGCGGGGAGCGGCTCGGGATCGACGGTGTCGAGCGTGGCCATCGCGACCCGGCCGTCGTCGAGCGCGACCCGCAGCGCGTCCTGGTCCACGAGCCGGCCGCGGGCGATGTTCACGAGGTGGACGCCCGGCTTCACCTTCGCGAACGCGTCGGCATCGAGGAGGTGCTCGGTGCGCGGGGTGAGCGGCACCGCGAGGACGAGGTGGTCCGACGCCTCGAGCAGCGCGTCGAGGGACGAGAGCAGCTCGACGCCGTCGACCGGGCTCGGCGCGTCCGTGCGGCGCAACGCGAGCACGCGCATGCCGAACGGGAGCGCCCGCCGCGCGACCGCGACTCCGATCCCCCCGAGGCCGACGATGCCGACGGTGCGCCCCGAGAGCCCACCGAGCTTGTCGAAGTTCCAGTGCTCGGGCGGCTCGTGCAGCCAGACGTCCGGGAACCGCTTCTCGAACGCAAGCATCGCGCCGAGCACGTACTCCGAGATCGGCACCGCGCTCGCCCCGCGCGCGCAGGTCACGATCCGGCCCTCGAGCATCTCGTGGGGCACCCGGTCGACGCCGGTGCCGCCCATCTGGACCCACGGGACGAGCTGGGCGTACTCGAAGCTGTGGGGCGCCCACCCGCCGAACAGCACGTCGGCGGTCAGGCCGTCCGCCGGTGGCTCGGGCCCGACGTCGATGACCTCGACGCCCGGCACCGCCGCCATGATCTGCTCACCGATCTTGGCGCCGAGCTCGTTGAGGACGCGCAGCGTCATCGCACCTACTTCTTGAACTCCATGCCGCCCGGCATCGACATGCCGACGTGCTGCATGTGCTGGCCGAGGATGCTGTCGAAGTTGTCGACGACCCCGTCGACCTCCCAGCCGCCGTCGCGCCACATGAAGCCGATCTGCTTGGGCGTCTGGTAGATCGTGTACGCGAAGTCCGTGCGCCCGACGATCTGGCCGTTCACGTGCGCCGCACCCTCGGACGCGAGGAACGTGACGATCGGCGCGTTGAGCGCGGGGTTGGACTCGGGCGGCGGCTCGGTGCCCGTCCGCTCGAACAGGCTCGCGGTCATCCGGGTCGCGCCGGCCGGCGACATCGCGTTCACCGTGATGCCGTACTTGCCGAGCTCGATCGCCCACACGAACGTCATGCCCATGATCGCGGCCTTGGCCGCGCCGTAGTTCGTCTGGCCGAAGTTGCCGCGCAGGCCGGCCTGGGACGTGACGTTGATGATCCGGCCGTAGCCCGCGTCCTTCATGTACGGCGCGGCGTGCCGGGCGCAATTGAACGTGCCCTTCATGTGCACCGCGACGACGGCGTCGAAGTCCTCCTCGCTCATCTTGACGAGCGAGCGGTCCCGGACGATCCCGGCGTTGTTCACCAGGATGTCGATCTTGCCGAACTCGTTGACGGCCGTGTCGATGATCCGCTTCGCACCTTCGAAGTCGCTCACCGAGTCGTAGTTGGGCACCGCCCGCGCGCCGAGTGCCTCGATGTCCTTGCAGGTCTGCGCGGCGGGGTCGTCCTCGGTCCCCTGCCCGTCGAGGCTGACACCCACGTCGTTGATCACGACGCTCGCGCCCTCTTTGGCCATGCTCAGCGCGAACTCGCGTCCGATGCCCCGACCCGACCCGGTGACGACCGCCACCCGTCCTTCCAAGATCCCCATGTGCGTTGCTCAGCTCCTCGTTGACTCGATGGTGTCGTTCCTACCGGTCGACGGCCGCAGTGGCCGTGCCGGTGAGCTTCTCCTCGCCGTCCTGGTTCGTGGCCGACAGCGCGAGCTCGACCAGACCACCGTCGCCGGCCGGCTCGAGGCCCGTGACCGACGCGCGGAACGTCAGCGTCTCACCCGGCCAGACCTGCTTGGCGAATCGCACGTTGATCTTCCGGATCGACTCCGGGCCCAACCAGTCCTTGACCACCCGGGCCATCAGCCCCGCGGTCAGCATGCCGTGGCCGAACACCGACGGGTTGCCGACCTGCGTGGCGATCGTGTCGTCGTGGTGCATCGGGTTGAAGTCGCCGCTGGCACCGGCGTAGCGCACGAAGTGGGTGCGGCTGAGGTTCTCGATCACCAGCGGGGGCGCGTCCTGGCCGACGGTGAGATCGGCGAACCGGGGGGTGGTCGGGGTGCTGGTGGTCGGGCTCACGCGCGTCTCCTCGAGCAGCTGGCGGTCGCGGGTCGCCGAGACTATCCGAGGCCGCCGGAAAGGTGACACGGGTGTCAACTCCGCGTAGCCTGCCGGGATGCCGCGCCGTCGCCAGACCGCCGCTGCGGCGCCGCGACGGGAGCTCCGGGCACGGGGGCAGCGCACCAGACAGCGCCTGCTCGACGCAGGCGTCGAGGTGTTCGCCAAGCGGGGCTACCACTCGGCCCGGGTCGACGACATCGTCAAGGTCGCGAAGACCTCGCACGGGACGTTCTACCTGTACTTCGCGAACAAGGAGGACCTCTTCCGGGCGCTCGCCGAAGAGGTCGCCGGCGAGATGCGGACCCTCGCGGACTCCCTCCCCCCCGTGACCCCGGACACCGCCGGCTCCAAGGCGCTCCGGGTCTGGCTGGGCTCCTTCGCCGACGTCTACGAGCACTACGGGCCGGTGATCCGGGCGTGGACCGAGGCCGAGATCGGCGCCAGCGAGTTCGGCCGGATGGGCACCGACGTCCTCACCGAGTTCACGCGGGTCCTGCTCGACCGGGTGCGCCAGGCGGCGCCGGTCGACCTCGACCCGGTCATCGCGTCGATCGCGCTCGTCGCGATGATCGAGCGCTGCAACTACTACGTGCTCTCGAACCAGGTGCAGATCTCGCGCGAGAAGATGATCGACACGCTCGCCACCGTGACCCACGCGGCGCTGTTCGGCGCCCCGGTGCCCGTAGCCCGCCGCTGACTCAGCCCGGGGTGGGGAGCAGCCAGTCCGAGAGGTCGCCGAGGTCGTCCGTCGGGCCGCGGAACGCGACCGTGCCCTTCGTCAGGACTGCGACCTCGTCGGCGATCTGCAACGCGTGGCCGACGTACTGCTCGACGAGCAGGAGCGTGGTGCCCGCATCGCGGACCGCGGCGAGGTTGCGGTAGCACTCGTCGACGATGATCGGCGCGAGCCCGAGCGAGAGCTCGTCGGCGATGAGCAGCCGCGGCGGGTGCACCAGCACCCGGGCGAGCGAGAGCATGCGCTGCTCACCACCCGAGAGCGTCCCCGCGACCTGCTTGCGGCGCTCGCCGAGCCGCGGGAAGAGCTCGTAGGCCCGCACGAGCGCGTTCGCCACGCCTCGGCGCCCGAACTCCCGACGGAACGAGAGCGTGAGGTTCTCCTCGACCGACAGTGACGCGAACACGGACCGGCCCTCGGGCGCGTGGACGATCCCGAGCCGGGCGATGCGGTACGGCCGCAGCTTGTCGATGCGGACGCCCTCGAAGTACACCTCGCCGCTCGTCGGGTGGACCAGGCCGGACGCAACCCGGGCGATCGTGGTCTTGCCGGCGCCGTTCGAGCCGAGCAGCGCGAGCACCTTGCCCTCGGGGATCTCGAGCGACACGTCGAAGATGGCGCGGAACGGGCCGTAGCCCGCGCTCGACGTTCCGCAGCTCGAGCAGCGGCGCGACGGCCGGCGCCGGCGGCACGGAGGTCATACGAGCTCCCCGAGGTACGCCGCGGCGCACCGCGTCGTCCGCCAGCACCTCGGCGGTCGGACCGGCGGCGATCAGGTGGCCGAAGTCGAGCACCGAGAGCCGGGTCGAGAAGCTGCGCACGAACTCGACGTCGTGCTCCACCAGCAGCACCGCGGTCCCCCGCTCGGCCTGCACCGCGCGCAGCGTGTCGGCCAGCGCTTCGGTCTCGCGGCCGTCGAGCCCGGACGAGGGCTCGTCGAGGAGCAACAGCTTGGGCTCGGTCATGAGCGCCCGGCCGACCTCGACGAGCCGGGCCCGCCCGAGGCTCAGCGCCTCGACCGGGCTGTCGGCGACGTCATCGAGGCCGAGCAGCACCAGCGTCTTGTCGGTCCGGTCGTTCTCGTCGCTCGTCGGCTTGGAGAGGTTGAGCACGTCCTTCCAGAACCGGCCGGTGCCGAGCCGGGCGCGTTCGGCGACGAGGAGGTGGTCCCGGACGCTCATGCCCGCGAACAGCTCGATGCGCTGGAAGGTGCGGGCGAACCCGAGCCGGGCCCGGCGGTACACCGGGAGCCGGGTGATGTCCTTGCCCCCGAGCTCCACCCGGCCCGCCTCCGGGCGGAGCAGCCCGAGCAGGCAGTTGAAGAACGTCGTCTTGCCCGCGCCGTTCGGCCCGATGAGGCCGACGGCCTCACCCTCCTCGACCGTGATCGAGACGTCGTCGAGCGCGGTGATGCCCGAGAACCGCTTCGTGATCCCCCGCGCGTCGAGCAAGCTCATGCTTCCCGCTCTCGGGCCTGCGGCCCGGGCCGCTCGGGCCACGCTCCGCTCGTCCATCGGCCGCAGCCGCGCGGTGCCGCCGCTGCGCTCATGACTCCGCTCCTGCGGGCACCGGGGTGGTCGTCGGCGTGCCGTCACCGGACGCGCCGCCGGACGACTTCGAGCGCCGCGCCGCGAGCCGGTCGACCTGGCGCTGGAAGAACGCCATCGACACGCGCTTCCCGTTCTCGAGCGTCCCTTCCGGGTGGCGGGCGTACTGGATCGCGCCGAACCCGAACAGGACGAACGCCCAGGTCTGGGAGATGCCGAACCAGTCCGAGAGGACGACGGGAAGGATCACGAACGCGATGCCGGCGTTGACCGCGCCCTCGACCGTGCGCGCCGCGGTGGACACGACGATCACCACGTAGACGAAGCCGAGCAGGTAGCTGTAGTCCGCGGGCTGGGCGATCCCCTTCTGCATCGCGAGCAGACCGCCCCCGAGCCCCGCGATCCCCGCGGACAGCGCGAACGCGACGACCTTGGCCTTCGAGGGGTTGATCCCGATCGACTGGGCCGCGGTCTCACTGCCCCGCAGCGCGTCGAGGTAGTGCCCCGTGGTCCCGCGCCGGACGAAGATCACGAGCACGCTCACGATCGCGAGCACGATCAGGCAGAACACGAAGAACGACTTGTCGTTCGACAGGTCGAACGGGCCGATGAGCGGGCGCGGCACGCGCACCGGCGTGACCCCGCCGCCGATCCAGCCGACGGGCACGAGCACGTTCTCGAACATCAACGCGAACGCGAGCGTCGCGAGCGAGAGGTAGATGCCCGCGAGGCGCAGGACCGGGATCGCGAGCAGCGCGCCGACGGCCGCGGCGATGACGGCACCCGCGATCATGCCGAGGAGCACGTTCGACCCGAGCGCCGACACGAGCTGCGCGGTCGAGAACGCGCCGATCCCCGCGAACGTCGCCTGGCACAGCGAGATCTGGCCGCCCATCCCGGTGATGACGGTGATCGAGAGGAAGATCACCGAGTACACCAGCGTGAGCGTGAGCAGCGACAGCCAGTAGGCGTCCGCCCGGCCCAGCGCGATGTAGACCATCGCGCCGACGAAGATGACGCCCAGGATGTGCGTGGAGTGGGTGAACAGGGCACTCCGGGTGGCCGAGGCGAGGGACGGCGGTGGCGGGTCCGCACCCGAGAGCGGGTCGGTCGTCTCCCGCCGGTTGCGCAGCCCCGGCCAGAACAGCAGCAGCAGGAACAGGACCGCGAACGGCAGCGAGGGCTTCAGCCCCTGAGCGATCAGGCTCGCCGGCGGCAGGTACCCGGCCAGCAGTGCCTGCGTGATCCCGAGCAGGATCCCGCCCAGCAGCGCGAGCGGGATGTTGACGAGCCGTGCGAACGCGGCGGCCGCGATCGCGGAGATCAGCAGCGTCGTGAAGTCGCTGACGTTGAGCGAGGCCGAGAACGGGGCCAGGAGCACGCCCGCGAGCCCGGCCATCGCACTCGAGAGCATCCAGGCCGCGGAGCTGGCCCGGTCCGCGTTGACGCCCGCGAGCTCGGTGAGCCGCGGGCTCTCGACCACCGCGCGCATCTGCAGCCCGATCGCGGTCCAGCGGAACAGCGCCACCAGCAGGAGGACCACCACGGCGACGCTGAAGAGGATCGCCATCTGGCGCCCGTCGAGCGTGTAGCTGCCGATGTGGTACAGCGCGTTGTCGTCCCACCAGATGCCCTTGATCCCGAAGAGCTGGTTGGGGCCGAGCCAGACGTCGATGATCCGCGGCAGCGCGACGAGCAGGCCGAGCGCGGAGACGAGCTTGCCGATCGGCGAGACGCCGCGCAGGAACCGGAACACGAGCCGGTCGAGCAGGAACCCGACGAACGGCGAGACCACGAGCACCACGAAGACGAACGCCGGGATGATCGGCCAGCCGTGCCGGACGTGGACGTCGTAGTAGACGGCCGCCGCCAGGTACGCCTGCGCCGCGAACGCGAGGTTGAACACCCCCGACGTCTTGTACGTGAGCACCAGGCTCACCGCCACCAGACCGAAGACGCAGCCCACGGGGATCCCGAGGATCACGTACCGGATGAGATCCTGCACGGCGGCTACCTGGACGCGTTCGAGATCAGGAGCACGGGTTCGGTTACTTGTAGGTGGCGGAGGTCGGGAGCGTCGCGGGCTGGTCCTGCATGCACTGGAACGGCTTGCCCGGCTGGTTGAACGTCGGCACGAACTTCCCGTTCACGATCTTCACCCACGCGGTGCAGCTCAGCGGGTTGTTGTGGGTGATGTTGTGCTCCTTGGTCCAGTTCCGCGGCGGGATGAGCCCGTCGGCGGTGAGGGCCGTCATCTTGTTCAGAGCGTCGATCACCTTCTGGCGGGTGAAGCCCGGCCCGGCCGCCTTGATCCCGGCCCAGAGCTGGAACGCCGAGATCCAGCCCTGCATCGCGGTCTCGTTCTTGGTGTAGTGGGCCTTGTCCATCCACTTGTTGAACTCGACGAGCCCCGGCGGCTGCGGCTTGAACTCGAACGGGGTGAACGACACGCCGACGTAGTCGCCGTCGAAGAACTCCTTGTTGGCGCCGACGAGCTTGGCGTCGTAGCCGTTGGGGAGGTACTGGATGGCCTTCAGATCCTGCTTGCGCATCTCCTTGGCCAGGTTCAGCACCGCGGTCGTGTCCATGCAGGTCATGACCATGTCGACGCCCTTGTCCTTCATCTGGCCGACCTCGACGCTGAAGTCGGTCGCCCCGAACGACAGGCTCTTGGTCAGGAAGACGATCTTGGCCGTGGGGTACCGGTCGAACGACTTCTTGTACCCGTCGACGCACTGCGCCGAGTTGGCGACGTTGTAGGCGAGGACGCCGATCTTCTTCTTGTGCAGCTGCTTGGCGAGGTACGGCGCGTACGTGCCGACGCAGCCGTTGCACAGCGCGCCCGAGTTGCTGCCGAACATGTTCGGGTGCCCGGTGTACTCGTCGTTGATGTTCCAACCGAACGTCGGGATCTTCTGGTCGACCAACGTCTGGGCGCCGCTGAACGAGAAGATCGTCGCGATCGGTGCCACGGCGAAGACGTTGTCCTGGTCGAGGAGCGCCTGGACCTGCTCCTGGTTGTTCGAGATCTGGTCGTCACGGGCGGAGACGAGCTCCAGCTTCTTGCCGTAGATCCCGCCGCCGCTGTCGACCATGTTGAAGAAGGCCCGCACGCCGTCGAACGCGGAGCCGTACGGCCCGTTCAGCGGGTTGGTCACCGAGGCCACGCCACCCACCCGGATGGTGTCCTTGGTGACGCCCGGCTGGCTCACCGCGGCGCTCGAGCCGCCGGATCCCCCTGCCGTCGTGCTGGACGTCCCGCTTGACGACTTCCCGCTCGATGACGCGTTGCTGCACGCCATCGCGACGAGTGTCAGCACCGCCAACACCACGATCAGTCGAGCTCGCATCAAATAACCCCCCGGTTCGAATGCGACCTGACTCTAACGTCAGGTTCTTCTACCCACCAGACATGCAGATCATGTCCGGCTTTCCGCATGCATTCCGCGCGGGTAGACATGCCGGCATGCCCGGCACCCTCGTCGCCTTCCACGCGCACCCCGATGACGAGGTGATCACCACGGGTGGATCCATGGCCCGGGCCGCCGCCGACGGGCACCGGGTGGTGCTGGTGCTCGGCACGGGTGGCGAGCTCGGTGAGGTCCCCGACGGCTTCCTGGACGAGGGCGAGGCGCTCGCGGCACGCCGGGCGATCGAGGTCGAGCGCGCGGGCGAGATCCTCGGCGTCTCCCGCATCGCGTTCCTCGGGTACCAGGACTCGGGCATGGCCGGGGAGGCGACGAACTCGGCGCCGGGGGCGTTCGCCGCGGCGCCGGTCGAGGAAGCGGCCGAGCGGCTCGCGGCGATCCTGCGCGAGGAAGACGCGGAGGTCCTGACCATCTACGACGAGAACGGCAATTACGGTCATCCCGACCACATCCAGGTGCACCGGGTCGGCGCGCGCGCCGGCGAGCTCGCCGGCACGCCGCGGGTCTACGAGGCCACCTTGAACCGCGACTACGTGCTCGAGCTGATGCGGCGCCGATCGGACGAGATGGAGGGCATCACCGACGCGCCGAACCCGGACGACTTCGACATGGGCATGCCCGCGTCCGTGATCACGACGACGGTGGACGTCCGCGACTTCGTCGACCGGAAGCGAGCCGCGATGCAGGCGCACGCGAGTCAGATCCCGGACGACTCCTTCTTCCTGCAGCTCCCACCGGACGCCTTCCGCGAGACGTTCGGGAACGAATGGTTCATCCGGCGGGGCGACGCGCCCGGCCAGGATGAGACCTGGTTGTTCGACACCTAGCTCGCGGTCGCCCGGGAGGATCCATGCACACCTCACGAAGGTTCGGCGCGCTCGTCGCCGTCCTCAGCGCCACGATCACGGTCGCGGGCTTGGTGGCCGTGCCGGCCGCCGGCGCCGCCACCACGAAGCCGGTGGCGGTCTTCTCCAAGCACGGCCCCTACGCGGTCGGGGTCAAGACGGTGACCATCGGCGACCGTAAGGCGGAGATCTGGTACCCCGCATCACCGGCCTCGGTGAAGGGCAAGCACCGCGACGTCTACGAGATCGCGCGCTGGTTGCCGCAAGGCCTCCAAGACCTGCTGGCGTCGAAGCACGTCACCGCACCGTTCACGACGGACGCGTACCGCGGTGTGCCCGCGAGCACGAAGGGGCCGTTCCCGCTGGTGCTGTTCAGTCACGGCTTCGGCGGTTGGCGGGACCAGTCGACGTTCCTCACCACCCACCTCGCGTCCTGGGGGTTCGTGGTGGCGTCGCCCGACTTCCTCGAGCGCGGCCTCGCGGCGCAGCTCGGCTCGCCACCCAAGACGCCGCGCACCGAGAACGACGTGCTCGGCGCCACGATCGCCGCGACCCGCCAGGCGTTCCCGAAGACGGTGCGCAAGGGCAAGATCGCGATCGTCGGCCACTCGGCCGGAGGTGGTACCGCGATCGCCTATTCGCACAACCCGAACGTGATCACATACATCGCGCTGTCGGCGGCACCGTTCAGCGTCAACGGCGCGGCGCCGACCGAGCCGGCCGCGAAGCCGTCGATGTACATCAGCGGGCGCCAGGACGGCGTAGCGAGCTTCGACCGGGTGAGCACCGCGTACAAGACCGTGCCGCCGCCGAAGCGCTTCGTCGCGATCGACGGCTCCGGCCACCTGAACGGGATGAGTGACATCTGCGAGATCGGCAAGGGCGGCGGAGGCGTGGTCGCGCTCGCGCAGCGGGCCGGCATCCCGGTCCCGGCGAACCTCGTGAAGCTCGGCACCGACGGCTGCTTCCCGCCCGCGCTCCCGTCCCGTGAGGTCTGGCCGGTCACCGACCACTTCGTCACAGCCCAGCTGCGCTACGCGTTCAAGCTCGACAAGACGCCGATCGGGCTGCAGCCGGGCGTCGTGAAGGCGTTCCTGCCCGTGAAGGTGACCTACACCCAGACGCTGAAGAAGTAAGCCTCCTCGTGGGCGATGACGCGGCCGACCTCTGCTACACGGGCGCGCACGAGCAGGCGCGACTCATCCGCCGCGGGAAGGTCTCGGCGCGAGAGCTCCTCGACGCCACGCTGGAACGCATCGCGATCCTGAACCCCCGGCTCAACGCGTACCGGGTGGTGCTCACCGGGCCGGCGCGAGACGAAGCGGATCGGGCAGACGCGCTCGTCGCCGCGGGGAGAGCAGGCCGCTGCTCGGTGTCCCGGTCGCGATCAAGGACACCGTCGATGTCGCGGGCGAAGTCACGACGTGGGGCACCGGCGGCAACACGGCTGCCGCGCGAGCCGACGCCCCGGTCGTCGCGGCACTCCGTCGGGCGGGAGCCATCATCGTCGGGAAGTCGACGTGCTCCGAGCTCGCCGCCTGGCCGTTCACCGAGACGCCGGCGTGGGGCGCCACCCGGAACCCATGGAACCCCGAGTACAGCCCCGGCGGGTCGAGTGGGGGGTCGGCCGTCGCGGTTGCCGCCGGGATGTGCGGTCTCGCGCTCGGCTCCGATGGCCTGGGATCGATCCGGACCCCCGCCGGCTTCACCGGCGTCTTCGGCCTGAAGCCGCAACGCGGTCGGGTCTGGCACGGAC
The DNA here is from genome assembly GCA_963770105.1 of uncultured Acidimicrobiia bacterium. Taxonomy (GTDB): domain Bacteria; phylum Actinomycetota; class Acidimicrobiia; order IMCC26256; family JAENVU01; genus Chersky-806. The sequence continues at coordinate 2,037,359 of CAVYOL010000002.1, forward strand.
CCTCGGACTGGAACGGTCTGGCCGTCAACGGCCCGATCACCCGGACGGTTGCCGATGCGGCGCTCTTCCTCGACGCCACCGCCGAGCCCCACGCCGATCGGTTCACGAACGCGCTCAGGTCGGAGCTCGGCCCGCTCCGGATCGCCGTCGCATGGAAGTCACTCGCCAAGTTCCCGTTGGCCGCCCACCTCGCGGACGAGCCGCGGCGGGCGGTCCAGGCCACCGTCGAGCTCCTGCGCGCGCTCGGGCACACCGTCGTCGAGCGTGAGCTCGAGTTCTCCCGTCACGCATCGAGCAACGTGATCGTCCGGTACCTCGCGGGCGTGACCCAGAGCGTCACCACGGTCGAGCATCCCGACGATCTCTCCTCGCGAACCCGGCGCATCGCCGGCTACGGCCGGCTGGTCTCGGCCCGTCGGCTCCGCCGCGCCCGGGAGCAGGAGGTGACGATCGCGCGCGCGATGAACCGGATCTTCGAGGATTTCGACGTCGTGCTCACGCCCGGCGCGGTCCAGCCACCGCTCCGCATCGGTCAGCTCGAACGCCGGGGCGCGCTCCGGACCTTCATCGCGTCGGGACGGCTGATCCCGCACTACGGACCGTGGAACGTGATCGGGCAGCCGGCGGTCTCCGTACCGGCCGGGTTCAGCGGCTCGGGCCTTCCCCTCTCGATCCAGCTCGCCGGGCGCGCGGACGACGAGGCCACGCTGCTCGCACTCTCCGCCCAGCTCGAGGCCGTGCGGCCGTGGGCGCACCCGCGCCCGGACCTCGATCAGGTCTGAGCGGTCGGTGCTGCGTCGCGCGCGAGCTTCACGAGCTCCGCGAGCGCCTCGGGGACCTCCGACGCGAGGCGCCAGAGGTCCGGCACGGCTTCGCGGCACGCCATGAACCCGATGTCGACCCGGGACTGGTAGCTCAACGCGGTCACGTTGAGCCCGGCGCCGTCGAAGACCGGGCCCATCGGGTACAGGTCCACGATCCGGGACCCCGCCATGAAGAGCGGGAACTGCGGGCCGGGCACGTTCGAGACGACGAGGTTGTGGATCGGCGGGTGCCGGTCCGCGAGCCGGAGCTGGCTGTAGAGGCGCGCACCCCGGGCGAGCATCGCGGGCGCCGCGAGCTCGGCCCACTCCTCCAGCGTGTTGCCGCCGATGTCCTCGTGCACCTGCTTGGCGCCGGTCATCGTCGACTGCACGGCCTGCAGCCGTTCGAGCGGCTCGTCGAGGTCGGTGGAGAGCTGCGTGAACATCGCGGAGACGCGGTTGCCCAGCTGCTTCTCGTCCATCGCCCGCACCGACGTGGGGATCACTGCGACGAGCGGCTTGTCGGGCAGCTCGTCGCGCTCCTCGAGGTAGCGGCGGAACGCGCCGGACAGCACCGCGAGCACGACGTCGTTCACGGTCGCCCCGAACGCGTCCTTGACGGCCTTCACGTCTTCGAGCGACATCCCGCTGAACGCGACCTGGCGGTGCGGGGTGATCATCACGTTCCAGCTGAGGCGCGGCGCGGTGAATGGGACGCCCGCATGCACGTCCTCGTTGCGCATGCGCGTGACGAGGCGCGCCAGCGACTTGCCGAGGTGCACCGTCGCCTTCGCCATGCGCACGGGCTGACGCGCGATGGACACCATCGACGCGCCGATCATCTCGACGTCGCTCGGGACGCGGTCGGCTTCCCACGGCTGGTCACTCACCACGGTCTCGGGGACCGGCGTCGGCTCGAGATCGACGAGCGACGCGAGCACCTCGACGCCGGACGCGCCGTCGACCGCCGCGTGGTGCACCTTGGCGACGAGCGCGACGTGACCGTGCTCGAGCCCCTCGACGACCCACATCTGCCACAGCGGCCGGTCGCGGTCGAGCGGCCAGCCCGCGACCTCACCGACGAACGCCGCGAGCTCGTGCTCACCGCCGGGCGCGGGCACCGCGACCTGGCGGACGTGGAAGTCCAGGTCGAACCCGGGATCCTCGATCCAGAGCGGGTGGTGGAGGCCGAACGGGACCCGCACGACCCGGCGCCGGAACGGCGGCAGCTTGTCGATGCGCTGCTCGATCAGCCGCTTCATGGTGGCGGCGGTGAAGCCGCCCGGCACGTCCGTCGGGTCGAGCACCGCCACCAGGATGAGGTGCATGTGATTGCTCGGGGTCTCGAGCGAGAGGAAGGCAGCGTCGAGTCCGGTGAGGCGTTCCACGCTCCGGATCGTACCGGTCTCCGGGTCGCCGCGGCGTCCGCACTTCGTGCCCGCTCCCCGCTTCGCTCCCGCCCGCAGCCGCCCTGCCAGAATGGGGGCGTGCCCTGGGTCTTCCTCGCCGTCAGCCTGATCGGCGCGTGGTTCACGGTCAACGCGTTCCGGCCGTCCTCGCGCTGGCAGTTCATCGGGACGAGCTTCTTCGCCGCGTGGCTCACCGGTGAGCTCGCGGTGTGGAACATCGTCTGGCAGGCCGTCGCCACCGCGATCTTCATCGCGCTCGGCGCGCTGGACGCGTGGCCCGGCTGGCTCGGCCTCGTCATCACCCTGGCGTCGTGGGTCGGCCTCGTCGTCATCGCCCTGATCTCCCGGCGCTCGGGCGGCGTGTTCGAGAGCGCGCTGACCGACGGGCTCGGGCTCGGCCCGTCCGACCCGCGCACCGCCAAGTGGAGCCAGGCCGTCTTCCCGTTCCTGTTGCACGACCGTCGCGTCGAGCGCATCAAGAACCTCGAGTACGGCCCGTACGGCAAGCGCAACCAGCTCGACGTGTACCGGCCCCGCGATCTCGCCACGGCGCAAACCCCCGCACCCGTCCTCTTCCAGATCCACGGCGGCGCGTGGGTCATCGGCGACAAGAGCCAGCAGGGGCTCCCGCTGATGCTGCAGCTGGCCGCCGAGGGCTGGGTGTGCGTGGCGATCAACTACCGGCTCAGCCCCAAGGCCACGTGGCCCGAGCACCTCGTCGACTGCAAGCGCGCGCTCGCCTGGGTGCGCGAGCACATCGCCGAGTACGGCGGTGACCCCGACCTGATCTGCGTCACCGGCGGCTCGGCGGGCGGCCACCTCGCGGCGATGGTGGGCCTCACCGCCAACGAGCCGCGGTACCAGCCGGAGTTCGAGTCGGCCGACACGTCGGTCGCCGCGTGCGTGCCGTTCTACGGCGTCTACGACTTCGTCTCGATGTTCGCCGGCGAGCGGGCGAAGGACCGCGCGGCGCGGCTGCTCGCCCGGTGGGTGATGAAGGCCACGCCCGAGGAGGACCCCGACGCGTTCGCGGATGCGTCGCCGGTCAACCACGCCCGCGCCGACGCGCCGCCGTTCTTCGTGATCCACGGCACCCACGACAACCTCGCACCCGTCGCCCAGGCCCGGGAGTTCGTCGAGCGCCTCCGCGAGGTCTCGGACGAGCCGGTCCTCTACGCCGAGGTTCCGGGCGCGTCGCACGCCTTCGACGTGTTCCACTCCACCCGCACCGCCAACGCGGTCAGCGCGGTCGACCGCTTCCTCGCGTGGATCGTGGACCGGCCCCGCCCCGAGACGCCCGACCGGACCCCGGAGGACGTCGGGCTCGCGCCGGCACTCGAGCCGGTCCCGGGCGCCGACCGCTAGAAGGGCGACTCGAAGTCGCCGCCGCGGCGGATGATCCGGACCCGGAACGGGATCGAGCGGTCCGACGACCAGGGCGCGTCAGGGCGCGACGAGCAGCCCCGCGAGCATCACGAGCGGGATGTCGTAGTTCACCCGCCAGCCCGCGAAGTCGCGCCAGGCCTGGTCCCGATCGGCCACGAGCGGCACGCCGGCCGCCTCGAGCTCGCGACACGCCGCTTCCCACTCGTCCCGCCCGACGCTGATCGGGTCGTCCGGGGCCGGGTCGTCCGGGTGCGGCATCCGGAAGAACCGCGCGATCGCCCGGAGCGCGTTGTAGCCGGACCGGATGCACAAGCTCGCCATCGGCTGGTTCGGCACCGCGATGGTCGAGTTGACCATCGCGGCGGCGTCGAGGACCGCGCCCGAAGCGGTGATCCACGACCGGGCGGGCTCGGGCGAGCGGAAGAAGTTGAGGAAGGGCAGCGACGTGTGGGTCTCCTGGAGCTCTGCGAACCAGAGCTGCCAGTCGACCCAGAGGTCGTCCAGGTTGTCGAGCCGGCCGATCAGGTATGCACGGCGCAGGAGGTCGACCATGCTCGGCGGCGTGCCGGCGCGCGCCGACATGTGCGCGACGAGCACCTCGCGCCGCGAGAACGACCCGTAGATCGTCGGGAGGTACGCGATCAGGAGCGCGAGCACGCCGAGCCCGATGGCCGCCTCCGCGAACCCGAGCGTCGCGGCGGCAAAGCCGAACGGTGGCTCGAATCCGAGCGTGAACATCGACGACCCGCTCTGGAGGAACGCTTCCCGCCAGGTCACCTGCTCGACCCCGACGAAGATCATCATGAAGCCGGTGAGGACCATGACCATCCAGAGGATGACGAGCGCGAACATCGCGACCGGTCCGTAGAGCGCCATGGCCCGGTCCCGGCCCTCATAGGTCTTGGCCCAGCGGGTCGGGATGTCGAAGAGCTTGCGCACGACCACGCTCACGAGCCGGGTGAGCCGCACGACCGCGCCCCGTGGGAGGACGAAGGTCCGCAGCGCGGAGTCGAGCACGATGATCACCAGCGCCGCGCCGACGACGCAGAGCGCGATGTCCCCAGCGGTCTCCATCCGCCTAGTCCTCCACGGGTCGGCCTCGGGAGCGCTTCCGCTCGGACCGCCGGCGCTTCTCCTGGAGCCGCTTCTCCTTGGCCCCCCGGCCGACGCGGGTGGGCACCCGCGGCCGCTCCATCGCCAGTGCGGCGGCGAGACGCTCCCGCAGGCGCTCGATCGCGACCTCGCGGTTGCGGTGCTGGGAGCGTGAGTCCGACGCCACGACCCGGACCACCGGCCCGAGCTTCTCGATCAGCCGGGCCCTCTGGCGCGGGCCCAGCGACGGCGAGCCGGCGATGTCGAAGCGGACCTCGACCCGGGTGTTGGAGGTGTTGGCGTGCTGGCCCCCGGGTCCGCCGGAGCCGCTGAACCGCCATTCCAGCTCGTCGAGGCCGATGACGCAGGACCCGCTGATGCGCAAACGATCCCCGGGCACTCGTCGAGCGTATGCCGGGAGAGAGGGGCCGCCGGGCGACCCGCGCGACGCCTCCATTGGTGCCACTGTGGTGGCCGAGTGTGGTTGACAATGGTTGGCGCGCTTCTTAGGTTGCGGGACCACAGACACCACGCCAGCAACATCTGTCAGTTCAGCAGCGAGCCGGGGTACGGCCCGGCCACACGGGGGGACCATCGTGCGACACAGCCTGCGACCGCGTCGTCGGACGCTCACCTTCTTGGCGCTCGTCGCCATCCTCGCGATCGTTGCGGCGGCATGCGGCGGCGGCGGCTCGAGCTCCAGCTCGAGCAGCAACACCAGCGCCGCCAACGAGGGCAAGCCCACGCCGGGCGGGACCCTCACCTACGGCCTCGAGGGCAAGACGACGGACTTCTGCATCCCGTCGGCGCAGCTCGCGATCTCCGGGATCATGGTGGTCGAGGCGGTCTACGACACGCTCGCCGCACCGACCCAGGACCCCAACGTGTACGCCCCGTACCTGGCGAAGAGCATCAGCCACAACGCGGACTACACGCAGTGGACGATCGGCCTGCGCTCGGGCATCAAGTTCCAGAACGGTGAGCCCCTCAACGCCGCGGCGGTCAAGCAGAACATCGACGCCTGGCGCAAGGGCACGCTCCTGCAGTTCGTGTACTCGAACATCGCCGACACGCAGACCCCCGACGACATGACCGTCGTCGTGACGATGAAGACCCCGTGGGTCGCGTTCCCGGCCTACCTCTGGGCGAGCGGCCGGGTCGGCATCGCCGCACCGGCGCAGCTGAACGACACCCCGTCGGGCTGCAGCACCCACATGATCGGCACCGGGCCGTTCAAGGTGACGAACTTCAACGCCTCGACGGGTGACGTCACCACCGTCAAGAACACCGACTACTGGCGCAAGGGCTTCCCCTACCTCGACGGCCTCGACTTCAAGATCCAGGAGTCCGGCGACCAGCGCGTGAACGGTCTGCAGGGCGGCCAGTTCGACATCATCCACGACGACAACGGCGTCAACTACGACACCGTCAAGGGCTTCGGCAGCGGGTTCAGCACCCTGCTCGAGCCCCCGGGGCGGCGTGAGCTCGGTCAGGCGCTGCTCAACGTGACCCGCCCGCCGCTCAACGACCTCAACATCCGCAAGGCGATCGCCGAGGGCACCGACAAGAACGCCCTGAACGAGATCGCGAACAAGGGGAACTTCACGCTCGCCAACCAGGTCATGGACAGCGACGTCATGGGCTACCTGAAGAACCCCCCGACCCCCACGTACAACCCCACGGACGCCAAGAAGCTCGTCAACGCCTGGAAGGCCGCGAACGGCGGCAAGACGCCGACCTTCGCCCTGCAGTCCACGTTCGACGAGCAGACCAAGGCCCTGGCCCAGGAGACCAAGCGCCAGATGGCCCTGATCGGCATCAAGGTGACGCTGCCGGCCCCGGTGGACCAGGCCACGATCATCAACCAGGCCATCGGCAGCCAGGTGGACTCGTTCCTCTGGCGCAACTACCTCGGCCAGGACCCGGACACGCTGTACGTCTGGTTCTACGGGGGCTCGCCGGTGAACTTCAACCACATCAACGACCCGCAGATCAACGCGGACCTCGACAAGGGCCGGGCGACGCCGAACGGGCCGACCCGCACGGGGTACTACACGGACTTCAACAAGCGGATGTCGAGCCAGGTGTACAACATCTGGACGTGGTACGAGAACTGGTACATCGCGTCGAAGAGCACGGTGAAGGGCATCCTCGGCCCGGACCTGCCGACCACCAGCGGCGCGGTCGGAACCCAGAAGCCGGTCGACGTGCTGGCGGGCTACCACCAGCTCCTCGGCCTCTGGGTCCAGAAGTAGCGTCACGTCCGATGCGCGACGACGACACGCTGGAGCAGTGAGATGGGCGGCCTACGCGGGTTCGCGCTCAAGCTGCTCCGGCTCGTCGCCGTCGTCATCGTCGTCACGTTCCTGACGTTCTGGCTCACCAAGCTCTCGCCCGGCGACCCGGTCTCCAAGGTCAAGCCGTTCGCGCCACCCGCGGAACGGGCGCAGATCACCCAGGAGCTCGGCCTCAACAACGGCTTCTTCGACCAGTACGCGACCTGGCTGGGTGACTTCACCACCGGCAACTTCGGCAAGCTCTACGACTCCGGCACCCCGGTGCGCGACGTCGTGGACCAGCGGCTGCCGGTCTCGCTCGAGCTGATGATCTACGCGCAGCTGCTCTCGCTGCTCATCGCGATCCCCCTCGGCGTCTACACCGCTTACAAGCAGGGCTCGCGCTTCGACGGCATCAGCAACACAGCGATGTTCGCCCTGCTCGCGCTCCCCACCTTCGTCGCTCGCGCTGCTCCTCCAGATCTACGTGGGCGCGAAATGGGACTTGTTACCGACCCAGAGCACGGTGACAGGAACCTTCCCGCTCAGCCCGGTCGACAACTGGCAGCTCATGCTCATGCCGGTCATCGCCCTGGCGGCCGGACAGATCGCCGTCTACATGCGGCTGCTGCGCTCCGACATGATCGCGACGCTGCAGGAAGACTTCATCACCACCGCGAAGGCGAAGGGCATCAAGCCCAACCGGGTGCTCTTCCGCCACGCGCTCCGGCCGTCGAGCCTGACCCTGCTGACCGTCGCCGGCCTCAACGTCGGCGCCCTGATCGGTGGCGCGATCGTGGTCGAGACGATCTTCGGGCTCCCCGGCATGGGCGACGCCCTCTACCGGGCGATCCTGGCCCAGCAGTACCCGGCCGAGCTCTCGTTCGTGGCGATCATCGCCATCATCTACGTGTTGTTCAACTTCTTCGTGGACATCCTGTACTCCGTCCTCGACCCCCGGATCCGGCATGCCCGAGCACTCGCCTAAGCCATTCGCCGAGGAGCTCGTCAGCGACGAGCAGCGCTCCGGGATCCCCCTCGCCCCGCAGCAGGTCGGCTTCTCCGCGATCGAAGCCGGGGACGAAGGCCACGCGGCCAAGGGCAAGCACCTCGGCTTCGCTGCGTGGGCCTCGATCTCGTTCCTCGCGATCGTCGTCGGCTCCGCGATCCTCGCGCCGATCCTGCCCATCCCGGACCCGAACAACGACGTGTTCCCCGGCCTGAACCGCGCCGGGCCGTCGATCGACCACCTCTTCGGCGTCGACGCGAACGGGCGCGACGTGCTCTCCCGGGTCATCTGGGGCGGTCGCAACTCGCTGGCGATCGGCCTGTTCGCGATCATCATCGGGTTCATCATCGGCGGGATCTTCGGCCTGATCGCCGGCTACTTCCGGGGCAAGACCGGCACCGCGCTCGGGTCCGTCACCGACATGCTCCTCGCCTTCCCGCCGCTGGTCCTCGCGTTGGCCATCACCACGAACCTCGAGCGCACGATCTTCTACGTGACACTCGCCCTGGCCATCGTCTCGGTCCCGGTCCTGGCGCGCATCGCGCGCGCGTCCACCCTCAGCTGGTCCGAACGCGAGTTCGTCTTAGCCGCGCGCGCCCAAGGCGCGAAGCACGGGCGGACGATGATCCGCGAGGTCCTGCCCAACATCCTCCCGGCCATGTTCTCCATCGCGCTGCTCGGCATCGCGGTCGTCATCGTCGCCGAAGCCGGGCTCGCGATCCTCGGGGCCGGGGTGAAGCCCGAGGTCGTGACCTGGGGGAACATGATCAGCGCGGGCCGCACCGACCTGCGCGACGCGCCGCAGCTCGTCCTCGCTCCCTCGCTCGTCATCTTCGGCGTGGTGCTCTCGCTCAACTACCTCGGCGACGTCGTCCGGGCCCGGCTCGAAGTCCGCGAAAGCGCCCTGTGAGCCCTCGCCGCGGCAGGAAGAGCGCAGCCCGAGACCCGGTTCGAGCCCGCGCCGCTCGACGGCCCGCTGCTCGACGTCACCGACCTGCACACCCACTTCGCCACCGCGCGCGGCAGCGCCCGCGCGGTCGACGGGGTGTCGCTCTCGCTCGAGCGGGGCAAGACGCTCGGGGTCGTCGGCGAGTCCGGGTCGGGCAAGACCGTGCTCTCACGTTCGATCATGGGTCTGCTCCCGAAGCAGGGCGTCGAACGCTCCGGCAGCATCCTGTTCGAGGGCCACGAGCTGATCGATGCGTCGAACGAAGACCTCCGCCACCTCTGGGGATCCCAGATGGCCATGGTCTTCCAGGACCCGATGACCTCGCTCAACCCGGTCATGAAGATCGGGAACCAGATCACCGAGGGCCTGCTCTTCCATCTCGACGTGACGAAGAAGTACGCGAACGAGCTCGCTCTCGCCCTGCTCGAGTCGGTCGGGATCCCCGAGGCCGAGCAGCGGCTCAAGGAGTACCCCCACCAGCTGTCCGGCGGCATGCGCCAGCGGGTCATGATCGCCCTCGCGATCGCGTGCGGCCCGAAGCTGCTGTTCGCCGACGAGCCGACGACCGCGCTCGACGTCACGGTGCAGGCCCAGATCCTGGACCTGCTCCAGGAGCAGCAGCGCGAGCGGTTCATGGCGATGATCCTCGTGACCCACGACCTCGGCGTCGTCGCCGGACGCACCGACGACATCGCCGTCATGTACGCCGGCCGCATCGTCGAGAAGGCGCCGACCCGCACGCTGTTCGCGGAGACCCGGCACCCGTACACCGAGGCGCTGCTGCGCTCGATCCCGAAGCTCAACGCGCCGAGCCACTCGCGCCTCGCGACGATCACCGGCCGGCCCCCGGACATCGTGGCGCCGCCGCCCGGCTGCAAGTTCGCGCCCCGCTGCCCGTACGTGCAGACCAAGTGCGTCGAGGAGGAACCACCGTTGCTCGACGCGGAGACGCCCGGACACGAGTACCGCTGCTGGCTCCCGGTGGGGACGCCCGAGAACCGGGCCGCGCTCGAGGCGAACCAGCAGGCCGGCGTCACGTCGGCGATGGCCATGATCGGGAGCGTCTGACGTGGCCGGGCAGCGGAACCGCACACCTTCGCCCGGCCGACGAGACGCTCCTGCGCATCGAGGACCTCGTCGTCGAGTTCCCGGTCGGGCGCAGCGGGCTGAAGGTCAACGCCGTCTCGAAGGTGAGCCTGGACGTCAAGGAGGGCGAGACCCTCGGGCTCGTCGGTGAGTCCGGCTGCGGCAAGAGCACGACCGGCCGCGCCGTGATGCAGCTGGTCCACCCCACGAGCGGTCACGTGCAGTTCGACGGCAACGACCTCACCGCGCTGCACGGCGAGGCCCTGCGCCAGACCCGGCCCAAGCTGCAGATGATCTTCCAGGACCCGATCTCGTCGCTGAACCCGCGGCGCCGGATCCGCAAGATCGTGCGTGAGGGTCTCGACATCTGGAAGATCGGCGACGAGGCCAGCCGCGACGCCAAGGTCCGCGAGGTGCTCGAGACCGTCGGCATCGACCCGGAGAGCGCGGGGCCGAAGCGCGCCGCACGAGTTCTCCGGCGGCCAGTGCCAGCGCATCTCGATCGCGCGGGCCGTCGCGACCGACCCGAAGCTGATCATCTGCGACGAGCCGGTCTCGGCCCTCGACGTGTCGGTCCAGGCCCAGATCCTGAACCTGCTCCAGGACATGAAGGTCCGCTACGGACTCACGCTCATCTTCATCGCCCACGACCTCGCGGTCGTCAAGAACGTGAGCGACCGCGTCGCCGTCATGTACCTCGGCAAGATCTGCGAGGTCTCCGCGCCCGACGAGCTCTACGAGGCCCCGGCGCACCCGTACACCGCGGCGCTGCTCTCCGCGATCCCGATCCCCGACCCGACGATCAAGCTGGCCGAGCGGTCGGTCGTCCGGGGCGAGATCCCGTCGCCGGTCGCGCCGCCGAGCGGGTGCCGCTTCCGCACCCGGTGCCCGAAGGCCCAGGACATCTGCGCGAGCCAGGAGCCCGAGATCCGCGCGATCCGGCCCGACCACTTCGTGGCCTGCCACTTCCCGCTCGAGGTCGGCGAGACCCTCCCCGGCGCCGTGGCGCCCAACGGAAGTACACCTCCTTCTTCCTGAGGTTCCCTGGAGCCCGATCGCCGGACCGCGATCACCCGGCGGGCTCCAGCGGCTTTCCTGAGGTTCCCTGGAGCCCCATCGCCGGACCGCGATCACCCGGCGGGCTCCAGCGGCTTCCTGAGGTTCCCTGGAGCCCCATCGCCGGACCGCAATCACCCGGCGGGCTCCAGCGGCTGGACCAACTTCGGTTTTGGCGTCACTTACACCCCGTAGAGGTGGGGTACATGACGCCGAAACGGGGGTGGGGCGGGTCAGAGGGTGATGGTCCTCGTGATCCGGACGGTCTCGAGCAGGCGGCGGTCGTGGCTGACGAGCAGCAGGGTGCCGTCGTAGCCGTCGAGGGCGAGCTCGAGCTGCTCGATCGCCTCGAGGTCCAGGTGGTTGGTCGGCTCGTCGAGGATCAGGCAGTTGACGCCGCCGGCCATGAGGCCCGCGAGGATCGCGCGGCTCCGCTCCCCCGGTGACAGCTCGGCTCCGACCCGCTCGACGTGCGCCGCGCTGAGCCCGAACTTGGCGAGCAGCGAGCGCGCCTCGGACCGTCCCATCCCGGTCGCGGCGCGGAACCCGTCGATGAGGGGCTCGTCGGCCGGCAGCTGCGCGCGGGACTGGTCCATCTCCCCGACCTGCACGCCGGGACCGATCCAGCGCCGGCCCGAGGTGAGCGGGATCTCCCCGAGCAGCGCCCGCAGCAACGTCGTCTTGCCGCTGCCGTTCGGGCCCAGGATCGCGATCCGCTCCTGCCACCCGATCTCGAGGTCGACCGGTCCGAGCCGGAAGCTGCCGCGGGTGACGACCGCCTGCTCGAGTCGCACCACCACGTCCCCGCTCCGGGCCGACGGCGCGAGCTGGAGGCGCAGCTCCCAGCCTTCCCACGGCTTCTCCACGACCTCGAGCCGTTCCATCGCCCGCTCGGTGATCTTCGCCTTGGACGCCTGCTTCTCGCTGCGCTGGGTCTCGCGGAACCGGATGCTCTTGTCGGTCTCGCCGCTCTTCTTGACCGCGCGCTTGCCCTGCTCCGACCACGCCTTCTGCGTGCGCGACCGCTCCAGCAGCGCGGACCGCTTGGCCCGGAACTCTCCGTAGCGCGCGTACTGCTGGCTCCGGGCCAGGTCGCGCGCCGCGACGTAGTCGCTCCACGAGCCCGCGTACTCCACCGCGCGGCGGCTCTCCTCCTGCAGCTCGAGCATCCGGTGCACGGTCCCGTCGAGGAACGCGCGGTCGTGGGACACGACGACGACCGCGCCGGGCGCGTCGTGCACGAACTGCTCGAGCCGGTCGAGGCCCGCGAAGTCCAGGTTGTTGGTCGGCTCGTCGAGCAGCAGGACGTCGAACCGGCTGAGCAGGATCGCCGCGAGCGCGGCGCGGGCCGCCTGCCCGCCCGAGAGGACCGCGACCTCGACATCCAGTCGATCCGCAGCGAGGCCGAGGTCGGCGCAGACGGCGCCGATCCGCGCGTCCAGGTCGTCGCCACCGAGCGCGAGGAACCGCTCGAGCGCGTCCGTGTACGCCCCGGTTGCGTCCGGGTCCGTCGCGAGCGCGTCCGTCAGCCGGTCCAGCTCCGCGCTCGCGTCGGCGACCCCGGTGCGGCGACCGAGGTACTCGCGCAGCGTCTCGCCCGGCCGGGCGTCGGTCTCCTGGGGCAGGAAGCCGACGGTGAGCGACGCCGGGGCGCGCTCGACCGCACCCGCGTCGAGCGCGACCCGGCCCGCGAGCGCGCGCAGCAACGTCGTCTTCCCGATCCCGTTCGGTCCGACGATGCCGAGCCGGTCCCCCGCCGCGACCGACACGGAGACGTCGTTCAGCACCAGCCGCCCGCCGAGCGACACGGTCACGCCCTTGGCCGACAACATCCCCGCGACCCTAGAAGGCCCCGTCGCCGAACCGGGCCCGTTAACGACGTTCTCGGAACGCTGAAGCACCGCTGACGTGCCCGAGCATGCCGAGAAGCGACGCGGCCAGACTGTCGCGGTGCCCGTTGACGTCGATCTCGCACCCGTCGTCGACCGGCTCGTGGCGGCGGGCTGTGTCGCGGCCACCGAAGAGGCGGCCGCGTTCGCCGCAGCGGCACCGGACGAGAGGATCTTCGAGTCCTGGTTGCAGCGGCGGGAACAGGGCGAGCCGCCGGGCTGGATCACCGGCCGGGTCGAGTTCTGCGGACGGACGCTGCACCTCGATCCCGGTGTCTACGTCCCGCGCCATCAGAGCGAGGAGCTGGCCCGTCGCGCCGCGTCGGTGCTGCCGGAACAGGGGCGGGCAATCGATCTCTGCACCGGCGCGGGCGCGATCGCGTCACACCTGCGGGCCGAGCTGCCGACCGCATCGGTCGTCGGCGTCGACCTGGACCCGGCCGCGGCGGCGTGCGCGCACCGCAACGGTGTGCCCGTCGTGGTCGCCGACCTTGCGGCGCCGGTGCACGGTGACGGCACCTTCGACCTCGTCACCGCGGTCGCGCCGTACGTCCCGACCGATGACCTCCGGCTGCTGCCCGCGGACGTGCAGCGGTACGAACCGCGGCCTGCACTCGACGGGGGCGGGGACGGCCTCACGCTGGTCCGCGGAGTGATCGCGGCCGCGGCCCGCCTCCTGCGCCCGGGCGGTTGGCTGCTCGTCGAGGTCGGCGGCGACCAGGACGCCGCGCTCGCCGAGACCTTCGCCACGACCGGCTTCGATGCCGTCACGCCGTGGCTCGACGACGACCGCGATCTCCGCGGCATCGCCGCACAACGACACATGCCCGTGATCTGAACGATCACGGGCATGCGCCGGGGGGATTGCTGGTGTTGCGCGGTGCCTACGCCGCGATGACCGGCTGCTGGACCGGGACCGGCTCCAGCGCCCAGTCGAGGACCTGGGTGACGTCCTCGGCCAGGTGGAAGGTCATCTGCTCCCGCACGGACTCGGGGACATCCTCGAGGTCCGGGCCGTTGCGGGCCGGGAGCACCACGGTCGTGAGACCGGCACGCTGCGCCGCGAGCACCTTCTGCTTGAGCCCGCCGATCGGCAGCACCCGACCCTGGAGCGTGACCTCGCCGGTCATCCCGACGTCGGCCCGCACCGGACGCCCGGTGAGCCGTGACACCAGCGCGGTGGTCATCGTGACGCCCGCGGACGGTCCGTCCTTGGGCACCGCGCCGGCCGGCACGTGCACGTGGAAGCGCCGCTGGTCGAGCGCGTCCGCCTCGACGCCGAGGGCGTCGGAGTTGGCTCGGATGTAGCTCATCGCGATCTCCGCCGACTCCTTCATGACGTCGCCGAGCTGACCGGTCAGGGTCAGACCGGGCTCACCGGGGAGGCTGGTCGCCTCCACGAAGAGCACGTCGCCACCCGTGCCGGTGACCGCCAGACCGGTGGCCACTCCCGCCGCGGACGTGCGCTCGCGCACCTCCTCGGCGAAGAAGCGCTGCCGCCCGAGGAAGGTGGGGACGTCGCCCGCACCGATCTCGACCGGAGGCACCGACTCGCCACTGGCGATCTTGGCCGCGGTCTTGCGCAACAGCTTCCCGAGCTCGCGCTCGAGGTTCCGGACGCCCGCTTCCCGGGTGTAGTCGGTCACCACGGTCCGCAACGCGTCGTCGTCCACCGTCACCTCGTTCTCGCCCAACCCGTTGCGCTCACGCTGACGGGCCAGCAGGTGGTCACGGGCGATGACGACCTTCTCGTCCTCGGTGTAGCCGTCGAGCCGCACGATCTCCATGCGGTCGAGCAGCGGTCCGGGGATCGTGTCGATGACGTTCGCGGTCGCCAGGAACAGCACGCCCGAGAGGTCGAGGTCGACGTCCAGGTAGTGGTCGCGGAACGTGTGGTTCTGCGCCGGGTCCAGCACCTCGAGCAACGCGCTCGACGGGTCGCCCCGCCAGTCCGCGCCGAGCTTGTCGACCTCGTCCAGCAGGATGACCGGGTTCATCGTCCCGGCCTCCTTGAACGCACGGGCGATGCGACCGGGCAGCGCGCCGACGTAGGTGCGCCGGTGACCCCGGATCTCCGCCTCGTCCCGCACGCCGCCGAGCGCCACCCGGACGAACTCGCGTCCGGTCGCGCGCGCCACCGACTCACCGAGCGACGTCTTGCCGACGCCCGGCGGACCGACCAGCGCGAGGATCAGGCCACTCGCCACGCCGAGCGGACTCGTGCACGCGTCGTCGAGGCCCCGGTCCGCGCGCAGCTTGCGCACGGCCAGGTACTCGACGATGCGGTCCTTCACGTCGCCCAGACCGGTGTGGTCCTCGTCGAGGATGCGCCGCGCTTCGATCACGTCGAGGTCCGCTCCTCGGAGCGCTTGCCCCACGGCAGCTCGAGGATCGTGTCGATCCACGTGCGGATCCACCCGTGCTCGGGGCTCTGCTCGGACGTGCGCTCGAGCTTGTCGATCTCCCGGTCGGACCGCGACGCGCACCGACTCGGGCAGGTCCGCCTCGGCGACCTTCTCGCCGCAGCTCCTCGATGGTGTTGCCGTCGTCGGCACCCTCACCGAGCTCCTTGCGGATGGCCTGGAGCTGCTGGCGCAGCAGGAACTCCCGCTGCTGCTTCTCCATGCCCTCGCCCACCTCGTGGCGGATCTTCTCGGCCACCTCGTGCTCGGCCAGCAGCGTCGCGCGCCAGCTCGAGCGCGCGCTCGACCCGGCTCTCGGTGTCGACCGCCTCGAGCAGCTCGACCTTGCGCTCGGTCGGCATGTCCGACCACGCGCCGAAGCCGTCGGCCAGCGCGCCCGGCTCGGTCGTCGTGCGCAGCAGCTCGGGCAGCCGCCGGCGACCGGCGCCGCTCGCCGAGCACCGACAGCACGCCCGCAGCTCGCGGCCGAGCTCCTCGGCCCGGGGGGTAGGCCGGGCGATCGACTCGATCTCGTGGGCCTCGACCCACAGCGCGGTACCGGTCCCGGCGACGCCGGCGCCGAGCGTGGCGCGGTGCAGGCCGCGGAGGATCGCGGCGTCGACGCCGTTGGGCAGCTCGCCCGACTCCTCGACGGCGGCGACGGTGCCGACGCGGGCGTAGCGCCCGTCGATGCGGGGGACGAGCAGGACGACGGCCGTCTCCGTCGTCGGCCGCGGCGACGGCGGCCTCGGGCCTCGTCGGAGTCGAGGGTCAGCGTGCCGACCGTGTTGGGGAGCACGACGCCAGTCGCAGCGGGAGCACCGGCAGCGCTTGGGTGTCCGTCAGCTCGGGCACGGGGTTCTCCGATCGTGATTACAGGATTAACTCGACTCGGTGGCAATCCCGGCTCCCGCCAGGGACCCCTGCCCCATTCCGGCGACCCGAGCCGGACCGCGGGAATCGGACGACGCCGGGCTCGAGCGCGCGGCCGCTCGCGGCGAGCCGCGGGAGCTCGGCCTCGATGGCCGAGACGAGCGCCGGGTCCTCGGGGGTCGACGGTCGGGTTGAACCGGCCGACGACCTCGCCGTCGGGCGGACACGAGGAACTTCTCGAAGTTCCAGCGGATGTCGCCGGTGTGGCCGTCGGCGACGTCGGCGACCGCCTCGAGCTCGGCGTAGAGCGGGTGCTGGTTGCTCGCCGTTGACCTCGATCTTCTCGAACAGCGGGAACGTGCACGCCGTAGTTCGACGGTGCAGAACTCCTGGATCTCGTCGGCGCGTGCCCGGCTCCTGCTCGAGGAACTGGTTGCACGGGAAGCCGAGCACCGTCGAAGCCCCTGGACGCCGTAGGTCTCGTGCAGCTTCTCGAGGCCCTCGTACTGCGGCGTCAGGCCGCAGGACGACGCCACGTTCACGATCAGCACTTCCTTGCCCTTGTAGTCACTCAGCGAGGCCGGGGTGCCGTCGAGCTGGTTGACCTTCACGTCGTAGATCGCCATCGGGGTTGCCTGCTTTCTGGGGAGTCGGGCCCGTCCGGGCCAAGTGGAGGCAGTCTACGGATGCGTCGACCTTTCGCACCTCTCGGTCCATCAGCCGGTAGGCGATCGGGGCGACCAGGCCGCCGCCCTTGGCCAGCAGCGGCGGTCTGGCCTCGAACGTGATGACGTGGCGGTCCCGCTCGATCCCGCGCACCAGGCCCGCGCCGATCTCCTCGGCCAGCTTGGGCTTGATCCCCGCCGAGACCGCCGCGGTCTCGGCCGGCTTGATGCAGGTTCTCCGTCTCGAACCCCGGGGTCAGGGTGTCGGGCGGGAACACGCACGCGACGAAGACGCCGCGGCCCTCGACCTCGGCCCGCAGCGCGTCCATCAGCCCGCGCACCGCGTACTTCGACGGCGCGTACGCGCCGAAGCCGAAGACGCCGACGAGCCCCGCCGACGACGAGATGCCGACGATCGTCCCCCTCCCCCGCTCGAGCATCGAGCCGAGCACCGCCCGGATCGGCAGCAGCGTCCCGAAGTAGTTGAGGTCCATCTGCGCGCGGAAGTGCTCGATCTCGAGCTGCTCGAAGTAGCCGGGGTGCGGACGCGCCGGCCGCGGTGACGAGGAGATCGCACGGCCCCTGCGCGGCGACGAGATCGGCGACCGCCGCGGTCACCGCCTCGTGGTCCGTGACGTCGGCCGACGCGACTGGCAGTCCCGGGCCCGACCGCGGCCGCCGCGTCGTCGAGCCGCCACGCGTCGCGTGCGATGAGCGAGACCCGGGCGCCGCGTGAGGCGAGGATGCGCGCGGTGGCCAACCCGATCCCCTGCGAGCCGCCGGTGACGATCGCGTGAGCGTTGCTGATCCGCATGTCGAGATCCTGCCACCTGACCTGCGCGGCCGCGTCGCGCGGCTACTTGGGCGCGATCATCTCTTCGGGCTTCACCGCGGCGTCGAACTCCTCCGCGGTCAGGTGGCCCGATGCGATCGCCGCCTCGCGCAGCGTCGTCTTCTCCTGGTGCGCCTTCTTGGCGATCTCGCCGGCCTTGTCGTAGCCGATGACGGGGTTGAGCGCCGTGACGACCATCAGCGAGTCGCGACGTACTCCGCGATCCGGTCGCGGTTCGGCTCCAGGCCCTCGATGCAGAAGCTCGCGGAAGTTGCGCAGCGCGTCGGTCAGCAGATCGACCGAGTGCAGGAAGTTGAAGATCATCACCGGCTTGAACACGTTGAGCTCGAAGTTGCCCATGCGAGCCCGGCGATCGCGATGGCCGTGTCGTTGCCGAGCACCTGGACGCAGACCATCGTCAGCGCCTCGGACTGGGTCGGGTTCACCTTGCCCGGCATGATCGACGAGCCGGGCTCGTTCTCCGGCAGGATCAGCTCGCCGAGCCCGGCGCGCGGCCCGGAGCCGAGCCAGCGGATGTCGTTGGCGATCTTCATGCAGGCTCACGGCGAGCGTGCGGATCGCGCCGCTGCGCGAAGACGAGGTCGTCGTGGGACGCGAGCGCCGCGAACTTGTTGCGGCGCGGACGTGAACGGCAGGCCCGTGATCTCCGCGATCTTCGCCGCGACGCGCTCGGCGAACTCGGGGTGCGTGTTGAGGCCGGTGCCGACCGCGGTGCCGCCGATCGCGAGCTCGAACAGCCCCGTCGTCGCGAGCTCGATGCGCTCGAGGTCGCGCGTCGAGCTGGGCGACGTAGCCCGAGAACTCCTGGCCGAGCGTCAGCGGCACCGCGTCCTGCAGGTGGGTGCGGCCGATCTTCACGATGCCGGCGAAGTCCTCGGCCGCTGCGTCGAGCGCGTCGCGCAGCGCCGCGCACCGAGGGGAGCAGCCGGTTCGTCACCTCCTCGACGGCCGCGATGTGCATCGCGGTCGGGAACGTGTCGTTCGACGACTGCGACATGTTGACGTCGTCGTTCGGGTGGATCGGGTTCTTGCTGCCCCGCTCCCCGCCGGCGATCTCGATCGCGCGGTTCGAGATCACCTCGTTGACGTTCATGTTCGTCTGCGTGCCGGAGCCGGTCTGCCAGACGCAGAGCGGGAAGTGGTCGTCGAGCTTGCCCGCGATGATCTCGTCGGCCGCCTGGACGATCAGCGCCGCGTGCTCGTCGGACATCTTCCCGAGGTCGCGGTTCACGTCCGCCGCGGCCTTCTTCAGCACGGCCATCGACGCGGATCACCGCGTCGGGCATCCGGTCGTCGGCGATCGAGAAGTGGTGCAGCGAGCGCTGGGTCTGCGCGCCCCAGTAGCGGTCGGCGCCGACCTCGATCGGGCCCATGCTGTCGCGCTCGGTGCGGGTTGTCTTCTCGGCCATTTCCCCTCCTCGACGGCCGGACGGTAGCGCGCCACCCTCTCGCTTCGGGCACCCGGGAAATAGGATCGACCGGACGCCCAGAGGAGCCTGCCCGTGCCTGCACCGAACGAACGCGCCGTCGCCGAGATCGCCGACCACTACGTCGACCGCCATGCGGCGATCGACCCCGTCGGCGCGACCCTCGAGGGGATCGCGGACCACGACACGGAGATGACGGACTACTCCCCCGACGGTGCCGAGGAGCGGATGGAGCTCGATCGCTCCACGCTGCGCGCGCTGGGCGCGGTGACCCCGGCGACCGAGCAGGAACGGGTCGCCGCGGAGATGATGAGCGACCGGCTGTCCATCAACGTCGCGCTCTACGAGCTCGGGGAGCACCTCCGGGACCTGAACATCCTCGGCTCGCCGGTGCAGGGCATCCGGATGGTGTTCGACCAGATGCCGACCGAGACCGAACACGACTGGGAGAACATCGCGACCCGTGCCGGACTCGTGCGCGAGGGGCTCTCGAGCCTCCAGGCCGCGTACGACGAGGGCAAGGCCCAGGGCCTGGTGGCCGCGCGGCGCCAGGTGGTCGGGTGCGTGCAGCAGGCCGAGATCTGGTCCGGCACCGACGACGCCCGGTCGACTCCGTTCTTCCAGGGCCTGGTCGAGCGGTTCGACGCCTCGGAGATCAGCTCCCCGAACCTGCGGGCCACGCTGGTCGAGCAGGCCGACGACGCCACCGCGGCGCTCGCATCGTTCGCGCGCTACCTCGTGGACGAGTACTCGCCGTCCGCGACCGAGACGGACCCGGTCGGGGCGGAGCGCTACGCGGTCTGGGCCCGGGTGTTCAACGGCACCGAGCTCGACCTCCTCGAGACCTACGCCTGGGGTTGGGACGAGCTCCACCGCATCGAGGCCGCGATGCGGTCGGTCGGCGAGCGCATCCTTCCGGGCGAGTCGCTCGGTGAGGTGATCCGCTTCCTGGAGTCCGACCCCGCGCGCGCCATCGAGGGCGAGGACAATCTTCGGGCATGGTTGCAGGACCTGATGGACACGACGATCTCGGAGCTCAACGGCGTCCACTTCGACATCCCCGTGCCGGTGCAGCGGGTCGAGGCGATGATCGCGGAGCCCGGGGGCGCGGCGGCGATGTACTACACCGGCCCGTCGGAGGACTTCTCCCGGCCCGGTCGCACGTGGTACCCGACGCTCGGCAAGACCCGCTTCCCGCTCTGGGGCGAGGTGTCGATCTGCTACCACGAGGGCGTCCCCGGCCACCACCTCCAGGTCGCGCAGGTGCGCTACCTGGCGGACCAGCTCAACCGCTACCAGCGCACGCTCGGCTGGGTGTCGGGCCACGGCGAGGGGTGGGCGCTGTACGCGGAGCGGCTCATGGGCGAGCTCGGCTACCTCGACAACCCGGACTACGAGCTCGGCATGCTGCGGGCCCAGGCGATGCGCGCGGTGCGCGTCGTCGTGGACATCGGCATGCACCTCGAGCTGCCGATCCCGGAGCACGAGCGCTATCACCCGGGCGAGCGCTGGACGCCGGAGCTCGCGCTGCCGTTCGTCATCGAGCGCAGCATGTTCCCCGAGGACTTCATGCGCAGTGAGGTGGACCGTTACCTCGGGCTGCCCGGCCAGGCGATCTCGTACAAGGTCGGCGAGCGGGTGTGGCTCGAGTCCCGCGACGACGCCAAGCGCCGCCACGGAACGAGCTTCGACCTGAAGGCCTGGCACCAGTTCGGCCTCGACCTCGGCAGCATGGGCCTCGACCAGCTCAAAGCCGAATTGGCCCGCTTCTAATTTCTGAGCGGCCTCAACCGCGGGTGCCGAAGCAGCGGCTCGTACCGTTGTGACGACGGGTCGCCAGGAGCCTCGGGCCGCTCAGGGTTTGACGGGCCGGTTGGTCCAGGTGTCGTCGGCGCGGCGGAACCAGCCGCCGGCGGCGAGGCTGCCGCCATCGGCGTGGATCGTGGTGCCGGTGACGAACGCGGCGAGGTCCGACGCGAGGAAGAGCGCGGCGCCGGCGATGTCGTCCGGCGTGCCGAAGCGGCCGACCGGCACCCACTGCGGGATGAGGGCCTGCTGCTCCTCCGGCACCCAGCGCGAGTACGGCACCTGGATGGTCTCGGTCAGGTCCGGCGCGATCGCGTTCACGCGCACCCCGTCGTTGCCGAGCTCGACCGCGAGGCTCTTGGTGAACTGCGTGACCGCGCCCTTGAACGCGCTGTAGACGGGTCGGCGCGGGATCGCCCGGAACGCCTCGACGCTCGACACGTTGATCACGCTTCCCCAGTGCCGCTCGACCATCCCGGGCACGAAGGCGCGGGTGCACAGGAAGACGTGCTCGAGGTTCACGCGGTACAGCGCGCGCCACTCGTCGGACGTGCTGGTGAGGAAGTCGCCGTCACCGGGCAGGTAGTGGCCGACGTTGTTGACCAGGACGTCGACGGGTCCCGTCACCTGCGCCAGGTCGGTCACCGCGGCCTCGTCGCCGACGTCCACGATCTCGCCTACCGCGTCACCACCGGCGGCCGTGATCGCGCCGACGGTCTCCTCGGCCCGCTCCGGGTTGATCTCCGCGACCACGACGCGCGCACCGTGCGCGGCGAACGTCTCGGCGATGGCGCGCCCGATCCCGCCCCCGCCACCGGTCACCAGGGCCACCCGACCCGACAGGAGCGGGCCCGGCGCGTGCGTCACGGGGCGGGGATGGTGACGCGGCCGGTGGCCAGCGCCGCAACCTCGGCTGCCTCGAGCTGCTCCTCGATGATGTTCAGGCCGCCGTCCCAGAACGCCGGGTCGGCCAGGTCCACGCCGACGATCTTCCCGAGCTCCTCGGGCGGCAGCGACCCACCCCGGGCGAGGAGCTCCAGGTACGAGCCGACGAAGCCCTCGCCCTGCTCCTGGTACCGGCGGTACACCGAGAGCGCGAGCAGCTGGCCGTAGGCGTACGCGTACACGTAGCCGGGCGTCCCGATGAAGTGCGGGACGTACGACCACCAGGTGCCGTAGCCCTCGGTCAGCTCGACCGAGCTGCCGAGCATCGCGGTCTGGCTGTCGGTCCAGTGGCGGTTGAAGTCGTCGACGCTGAGCTCGCCCTGCTCCCGGCGCGCGGTGTGCACCGAGTTCTCGAACCGGTTCATCGCGATCTGTCGGAACACCGTCGCGATCTGACCCTCCAGGCTCTCGGCCAGCAGGGTCAGGCGCGCCTCGGGGTCGTCGGTCGCGTTGAGCAGCCGACCGAAGGTGACGGTCTCGCCGAACACCGACGCGGTCTCCGCGAGGGTCAAGGGCGTGCCCTGGTGGAACACGCCCTGCTCGCGCGCGAGGTACGCGTGCAGGCCGTGACCCATCTCGTGGGCGAGCGTCAGCACGTCACGCCGGCGTGACGTCCAGTTCAGGAGCAGGAAGGGATGCTGCGACGGGACCGTGTACGCGCAGAACGCGCCGGGTCGCTTCCCCGGCCGCACCGGGGCGTCGATCCAGCTCTCGGTGAAGAACCGCTGGGCGACGTCCGCGAGCTGCGGCGAGAACGACGCGTACGCGTCCAGCACGAGCTCGCGGGCCTCGTCCCACCCGAACTCGGCGTCGGTCGTCGCGACGGACGCCATCCGGTCGTAGTCGGCCAGCCGGTCGAGCCCGAGCAGCTGGGCCTTCAGCGAGTACCAGCGCTGCGGGATGTCGTTGCGGCCCTGCACCGCGTCGACCAGGGCCTGCACCGACTCGTCGCTCGCCTCGTTGGCGAGGTTGCGGCTCGCGATCCAGCCGGAGAATGAGCGCAACCGGTCGTCGGTGGCCTTGTCCGCGAGCAGCGTGTTGAACACGAACGCGCGGGTGCGCAACCCCGGCGCGAGCCCGGCGGTCACGGCCGCGGCCGCGCTCTGGCGCACCGAGCGGTCCGGCGACGCGAGCAGCGACAAGCCCTGCTCGAGCCCCACGGTCTCACCGTTCAGGTCGATCGTGATGGTGGACGTCAGCTCGTCGAAGAGGCGCGACCACGCGCTCGAGCCGGTGACATCCTTCTCCGCGAGGATCTTCTCCTCCGGCTCGGAGAGCAGGTGCGGGCGGTAGCGCCGCGCGGAGCGGAGGTAGTGACGCACGAACGCGAGCCGGTCGTCCGCGAGCAGCTCGTCCACCCGCTCGTCGGACAGCGCGGCCCACTCGAGCTCGAAGAAGAGCACGCGCGTGTTGATCGCGGTGCCCCGCTCCTCGACCCGTTGCATGAGCGCGCCGAGCTCGGGATCCGTCGTGTCCACCGCGAAGCGCAGGCCGGCGTACGACCCGGCCTTGCCGATGAGCTCGGCGAGCGACGCCATCTCCTGCATGACCTCGGTCAGGCCCGCGGCGTCGAGCTCCGCGATGGTGCCGCGGCGGGACTCGATGCTCGTGGCCAGCGCGTCGGCCGCGTCGAGCGCCGCATCGACGCCGGCGACGCCCCGGCCGTCGACCAGTGGCTCGAGATCCCACGCGACGTCGGCGGCGGTGAAGTCGGTGTTCTCCGTTGTCGTCATGAGGACGAGCCTAGGACGCGAGCGCCTCGGGGAGACCTTCCGAGTGGACCACGGTGAGGGTCTGGGTCGCGCGGGTGAGCGTGACGTAGAGCAGCCGGAGCCCGGCGGAGTCGGGGGTGACCAGCCGGGCGGGCTCGACCACCACGACGTGGTCGAACTCGAGGCCCTTGGCGTCGGTCGCGACGAGCACCCCGATCGGCGCGTCCAGCGCATCCGCCACGTCCGCCACTGCGCCCGCGTCGGCCAGCGACGCGACGAGGTCGGCGTGCAGCTCGAGCGGTGCGATCACGGCGACGGTCCCCCCGGCGGTGATCGCCTCCCGGGCCGCGCCGGCCGCGCCCGCGACGAGATCGTCGACCCGGCTGAATCGGGGCGGCTGACCGGTCCGGCGCACGGACTGGGTGGGCGCGACCCCCGACGCGGCCACGACGAGCAGCCGGTTCGCGAGGTCCATGATCTCGGCCGGGGTCCGGTAGTTCACCGTGAGGGTGACCGTGCGGGGCGTGTCGTGGCTCGGCAGCAGCGCGAGCACCTCGTCCCAGCCGCCGGGCGCGCCGGGCCGGCTCGCCTGGCCGAAGTCACCCACGATCGTCATCGAACCGCTCGGGCACCGGCGGGCGAGCATCCGCCACTGCATCGGGGTGAGGTCCTGTGCCTCGTCGACCAGGACGTGGCCGAACGTCCGCAGCTCGGGGATCGACTCGTCGGAGCGACCGGAGGTGTCGCCGTAGCGCTCGGCGAGCGCCGACGCCGTGGTGTAGCCGCCGAGGTTGAGCTCCCGGACCACGCTCTGCGCGGCTTCGACGGCCTGGCGGTCCTCGTCCGTGCGCCCGCGGCTGCGGCGCGGGCGGGCGGCCTCGACGGGGCCGAGCAGCGCGTCGGCCTCGTCCACCAGCGCGACGTCGGACTCGGTCCAGGGCACCTCGCGGACGCTCTCGGAGCGAGGCCGGTACAGCCGCGCCTGCTCCTCACGGGTCAACACCCCGTCGGACGCCGACCGGATGAGGCCCGGGAAGCTGAACAGGTCGTGCACGAGCTCGGGCCCGGACAGCACCGGCCACATGCGCTCGAGCAGCTTGCGCACCTCGGGGTGGCGGCGCAGGCGGCCGTTGAGCTCGCGCTCCCACTCCCGCGGTGGCGGCTCGCCGCGCGCGAGCGACGCCGCGACCTGCGCGTCATAGCTCGCTTCGTCGTCCATGTACTGCAGATCCAGGACTTCGCGGTGCGTGCGCGCCGAGCACGGCGCGGTACTGCGCGACGAGCCGGTCCAGCAACATGCGCTCGATGAGCGGACGGTGCGCATTGTGGGTCGAGCGGCGCCGCTTCACCCGTTCGAGGACCCGACGGCACTCGCGGCGCGTGAGCCGGAGCCGCAGCCCGTCGATGGGGATGTCGACGTCCGCACGTGGCGGCCGCTCCCGATCGCCGAGCGCGCGCTTGAGGACGGTGGCCATCCGGACGTCGGCCTTCACCGTGGCGGTGGCCGGCTCGTCCGGCAGCAGCGCGCGCAGGGCGGGCTTGAGTCCCGTGACGGTGGCCAGCTGCACCTCGTGCTCTCCGAGCGACGGCAGCACCTGCTCGATGTAGCGCAGGAACACGGTGCTGGGCCCGACGAGCAGGACGCCCTGGTTCCCCAGCCGGCGGCGGAACGTGTAGAGCAGGTACGCGGCCCGGTGCAGCGCGACCGCGGTCTTGCCGGTGCCCGGGCCGCCCGCGACGACGAGGACACCGGGCAGGTCGGCGCGCACCGCGGAGTCCTGCTCGGCCTGGATCGTCGCGACGATGTCGCCCATGCGGCCGGTGCGGTTGCGCTCGAGCGCGGAGAGCAGCGCGCCCTCGCCGAGCACGGTGAGCCCGGCCTCTTCGACCGCTTCGGTGTCGAAGACCTCATCGTCGAGGCCGATGACCTCGCGGCCCGTGGCGCGTGAGCAGGTGACGGCGGCGCAGCACCCCCATCGGCTCCAGCGCGGTCGCCCGGTAGAACGGCTCGGCGACCGGGGCCCGCCAGTCGATCACCAGCGGCGTGCGGTCCTCGTCGTCGACCGCGAGCCGGCCGACGTAGAACTGGGTGTCGTCCACACGGTCGATCCGGCCGAAGCACAGCGGGGTGTCGCCGATGTCCAGCGCCGCGAGCCGGCGGTGGGTGGTCTCGACCGCGATGTCCCGTTCGAGCCGGGCCTGGTGGGTGCCGCCGGCGCGCACGTCGCCGTAGGCGGCCGCCACACGCTCCGCGGCTGCCCGCATGGCGTCGAGCCGGTCATAGACCGCGTCGAGGTACGCCTGCTCGGCAGCGAGTTCGGGATCGGAACGGTCGGACAACGCGGCTCCGAGCATCGGGGGACCAGACATTCTAGAGGATCAGCGAGATGGCCCGCCCCGGCGAGAACCGCCGGAGGGCGCCCGGCAACCCCAGTCAGGCGGTCGCCCTCCGGAGATCTTCGAATGACGATTCGAAATTTGCCGGGGGGTGGTGACCTCGACGTCATCGGGGTCGACGAGCATCAGCACGTCACCGAGCACCAGGCCGTCCGCGCCCCAGAAGACCTCGCGCCCGCCGAGGTTCGGGATCCGCAGCCATTCGACGTCGAGGTGGCGCTCGACCGCACCGATCACCCCGCCGTGGGTCACGACGAGGACCGTCTGACCGGCGGCGGTCCCGGCGATCGCACCCAGCGCCTCGAGCGACCGGGCCAGCAGGTGCTCATGGGGCTCGAAGCCGGGCGGGCGGCGGTGCTCGGTCAGGTAGTCGGGCCAGGCGGCGCCGATCTGCTCCCGGGTCATGCCCGTCCACTCGCCCGCGTCGACCTCCTGGAGGCGTGGGTCCGTCTCGATCTCGATCCCGAGGCCGGCGCCGATGATCTCGGCCGTGCGACGGGCCCGCACCAGCGGCGAGGCCCAGATGCGGTCGATCGTCAGGCCCGCGTCCGCCCGATCCCGCAGCACGACCACCGCATCCTCGGCCTGGCGCTCCCCGAGCTCCGAGAGCGGCGGATCGGCGCGGCCCTGCCAGCGGCCGTCGGCGTTCCAGGTGGACTGGCCGTGCCGGGCGAGCAGGAGCCGGGCCGTCGGCGCGACGCCTCCGGCGGTTGCTCAGGATCTCCGGAGGGCGATCGCCGGACCGTCGGGCGCGCGACGCCCTCCGGCGGTGGGGTTCCGGGCGCCACGCGGCTCAGTCGGAGGCGTCGACGAGATCGAACTCGCCGTTGCGGTAGACGAGCCCGGCCGGCCGGCCCTCGAGCGGGGGCCGCAGCCCGCCGCGCGCCGGGTCCATGTAGACCCGCACCGTCCGCTTGCCCGCGGACGTGGGCAGGGTCACCCGGTCGGCGGCCGGCCACTTCACCGACGCGGGCGGGAAGACCAGCGACTGGTAGGTGCCGAACTTCTGGCGGGTCAGGGAGGCCTCGACCCGGGCCACCGCCGGCGCGACGAACGCGGCCGGCAGCTTGAACCGGTCCAGCTCCTCCTTGACGACGGTCCGCAACGCCGCCTTCCCCTTCACGTGCTCCTCGAGCGCGCGCGTGCGGGCCAGGTTCGACGCCTTGTTGACCCGCTCGAGGGTCGCGGCAAGCAGGTCGTGGAGGTCCGGATCGGGCAGGAGTCGGACGGAGATCGGGGCAGCCATGGCCCAACGAGCGTGCCAGATCGGCGCCGGTCGGGGCGAGCCTTAACCTGACGCCATGACGCGTGCGCTCGACGACCAGGTCGCCATCGTCACCGGGGCGAGCCGGGGCATCGGTGCTGCGATCGCCGTCCGCCTGGCCGCCGAGGGCGCGGCGGTGGCGCTGGTGGGCCGCACCGCGGCCGCCGGCGACAGCAACAATCCCGGCTCGTTGCGGGAGACGGCGCTGCAGATCGAGGCCGGCGGGGGCCGCGCCCACGTGATCGTGGCGGACCTCTCCGATCCGGCGCTCGACCGGGCGGCGATCGTCGCCGACGCGCGCGCCGCGCTCGGGGAGATCGACGTCCTCGTGAACAACGCCGCCGCCTGCTTCTACCTGCCCTACGAACGGGTGAGCGAACGCCGCTACGCGGTGATGTTCGAGGTCAACGTGCACGCGCCGTGGGACCTGAGCCGGGCGGCGCTTCCCGACATGACCCGTCGGGGTCGCGGCGCGATCCTCAACATCTCGTCCGGTGTCGCCGAGCACCCGGAGGGCCCGCCGTACTCCGCGTTCCACGCCGAGAACGGCGCCACGCTCTACGGCACGAGCAAGGCCGCGCTCGACCGGTTCACGACCGGGCTCGCCGCCGAGGTCTTCGCGGCCGGTGTGGCGGTGAACTCGCTGTCGCCGGTGTGGGCCGTGGCGACTCCGGGCGTGATCGCGATGGGGTTGACGCCCGAGGACCCCGATCACGTCGAACCCGTCGAGCAGATGGCGGAGGCCGCACTCGCGTTGTGCTCCGTCGGCGCCGGGCAGATGACCGGCCGCGTCACGACGAGTGCGGCGGTCCTCGAAGAGCTCGACCGACCGATCCGCACCCTCGACGGCGGAGCCCTCCTCCGTCGCTAGGGTGCACCGACGCTGGATGAGGGGGACCCCAGATGGGTGAGCACACACGGGACGAGATCGAGCAGGCGTACGCCCACTACCGCGCGACCGCGGCCGTGCGGCCGGTGCGTCGGGACAGTGGGACGCGTGGGCCGACCTCTTCACCGAGGACGCCGAGTACATCGAGCACCTCTACGGGACGTTCCAGGGCCGCGAGACGATCCGCGAGTGGATCAGCACGACGATGGCCGAGCCGCTCAACCGCGAGATGACCGACTTCCCGGCCGAGTGGTGGGTCATCGACGAAGACCGCGGCTGGGTCGTCTGCGCGGTCTGGAACCGGATGCAGGACATCGGCGACGGGAACGTCCACCAGGCCATCAACTGGTCGCTGCTGAAGTACGCGGGCAACAACCAGTGGTCCTACGAAGAGGACATCTACAACGTCGGGGAGTTCGCCGACATGATGAAGGGGTACGTCGCGGCCAAGAAGGACGCATCCGCGTGACGCTCAGGACTTGATGTCCTTGCGGTGGAACCACCACCACGCGATGCCGCAGAACACGATCACGTACGGGATCTGCAAGAGGATGCTGCGCCACATGTCGTCCGTGAACGTGTTGCGGATGAAGAGGTCGGTCCACGAGTCGTAGTAGTGGACGGGCAGCGCGTACCGGATCCCACCGAGCGAGGTCGATCTCGCCGAGGATGAGCGAGACGATGTAGAGCCCGACCGCGCCGATGATCGCACCGGCCGAGGCGTCGGTCATCGTCGAGATCATGAACCCGAAGGCGATGACGCCCGCGAGCCCCCAGGTGATGAGCACCGACGCGAGCAACAGGTTGCTCAGGATGTCGCCGGTCGACTGCGAGACCCCGATGAACGGTATGGAGATCGGCGCCCAGCCGAACGCGATGATCGCCGGCGACCAGGCCGGACAGCGCGACGAGCAGGGTCGAGATGATGGCGAACACCGCGGCCACGAAGAGCTTCGCGGTCAGCAGCCGGCCCCGCCCGACCGGCCGCATCAGGAGGTAGCGGAGGTTGCCCCATCCGGCCTCGCTGGCCACGGCGTCGCCGGCGAACATGCAGACGACCACGACGAGGAAGAAGGCGCTCATCACCCGCAGTGCCGCGACGGGGCAGGAAGAGCCCGCTCTGGGTCGAGAGGTAGAAGAACCGCCCGCCACCACCACCGCCGTCGCCGCCGCCCAGACTCGGGGGGTTGAGCTTCAGCGCGACCGTGATGATGATCGGAACGATGATCACGAAGCCGAGCGCGACCCACGTGCGCGGGCGCCGCACCTGCTTCGATCAGCTCGGTCCGGATCAGCCGCAGCATCAGGCGCCCTTCCCGACGTGGCGCTCGGTGTGCCGGCCGACGAGCCCGAGGAAGGCGTCCTCGAGCTGGTGGCGCGCGGTGACGGTCTGCACCGCGATGCCCGGCGTCGACGAGCGCGGTCACGAGCGCCGAGCGGGTCGCCCCGTCGAGCTCGACCGACGAGGCCGGGCGACTCGACCGTGCACCCGCGTCGACGCCCGGCAGCGCTCGAGCAGGACCCGCGCGCGAGCTCGACGTCGTCCACCTCGACGTAGGCGGACGTGCTGACGGAGCACGAGGTCGCGCGACGGTCCCGGTCGTCACCAGCTGGCCCTTGTCCATGACGACGACGTGGCTGCAGATCTGCTCGATCTCGGCGAGGAGGTGGCTGGACAGCAGGACGGTCGCCCCCTGCATCCGACAGCGTGCGCAGCAGCTCGCGCACCGCGCGCATCTCCTGGGGGTCGAGTCCGTTGGTCGGCTCGTCGAGGAGCAGCAGCTCGGGCCGGCCGAGCAGCACCCGGGCGAGCCCGAGGCGCTGGCGCATGCCCTGCGAGTACGTCTTCACCCGGCGGTTGATCGCGTCACCGAGCCCGGCGACCTCGAGCGCGCCGTCGAGGTCGGCGTCGGTCCACGGTGCGCCGCCCGCCTCCCACTACAGCTGGAGGTTGGCGCATCCCCGATGAGGTGCGGGCACGAACGCGGCGTGCTCGATCATCGTGCCGACCTTCGCCAGCTCCGGGCGCGCCCGGGCGCACGACCTCGATCGAAGAGGCGCGCCTCGCCCGCCGTCGGCTGGATCAGCCCGACGAGCATCCGC
This sequence comes from uncultured Acidimicrobiia bacterium, assembly GCA_963770105.1. Lineage (GTDB taxonomy): Bacteria > Actinomycetota > Acidimicrobiia > IMCC26256 > JAENVU01 > Chersky-806. Next base: position 2,067,650 of record CAVYOL010000002.1, read on the forward strand.
AGGGCGGTGGTCTTGCCGGCGCCGTTCGGGCCGAGCAGCCCGCACACCTGGCCCGCGCCGACCTCGAAGTCGAGGTCGGCGACCGCCTGCACGCGGCCGTAGCGCTTGGTCAGGTCGCGGACTTCGACCACCGAGGTCTCGGACATCGGCTCGACCCTACGCCGCGTGCTCGAGCGGTTCCGCGCGCGGAGATGATGAGAATCCTGTGAGGTGATGTCCCCCGGTAGGTTGGGCCCATGAGCACCGAGCAGGAGCGGTTCGAACGGTGGGCCACGTCGGCCGAGGGCGCCGAACCCGTGCCGATCGTCGCCGCCGCCACCGTCATCCTGCTGCGTGACACCGCCGAGTGGTCTCGAGACCTTGATGCTGCGGCGCGACTCACGCCTCGCGTTCGCGGGCGGGATGTGGGTGTTCCCCGGCGGACGGGTCGACCCCGACGGACTGGCCGGCGGACGACGCGACCGACGTCGCCACCGCAGGTCGCAACGCCGCGGTGCGCGAGGCCGCGGAGGAGGCCGGGCTCGTCGTCGACGGCGCATCGCTCGTGCCGTTCTCGCACTGGACGCCGCCGCCCGAAGCCCCGAAGCGGTTCTCCACCTAGTTCTTCGTCGCGCCCGCGCCGCCCGGTGCCGTCACGATCGACGACGGCGAGATCCGCGACCACATGTGGGTCTCCCCCGCCGGCGGCGATGCGCCGGCGCGACGCGCTCGAGATCGAGCTCGCGCCGCCCACGTGGGTCACGCTCCACACGCTCGCCGAGCACGCCGACCGTCGCGGCGGCGATGGACGCGGCACGGGCGGCCGAGCCCGAGCACTTCACGACGAAGGCCGCCATGACCGACGACGGACTCACCGTCCTGTGGCACGGCGACGCGGGATACGAGGACGGCGACGCGAGCCGCCCGGGTCCCCGCCACCGGCTCTGGATGGTCGACACCGGCTGGCGCTACGAGCGCACCGCGCCCGTGAGCTCGGCGGGCGGTACCGCACGAACGCGGGCACGAACATGGTCTCGAACGTGACGAGGGGAGGCCGCGTGGCCTCCCCTCGTCAACGAGCGCTGCGCCCTGCCGGCGCGGTGGTGCTACTTGCCGCCGAGCACCGCGTCCTTGAAGCCCTTCAACGGGGTGATCTTCGCCGCCTTCTTGGCCGGGATCTTGATGGGCTCGCCCGTCGCTGGGTTGCGGCCCATGCGCGCGGTCGTCTCCCGCCGGTAGAACTTGGCGAAGCCGGTGATGGCCACCGGGTCACCTGACGCCACCGTCTCGGTGACGACCTCGGTAAAAGCGGCCAGGAACGCATCGGCTGACTTCTTGTCGGTTTCGGTGCGCTCGGCGATCGCCGTGACCAGATCTCTGCGGTTCACTGAGACTCCTTCGAAGAACGGACTGGGTTGATGGGGTCAGCCTTGCACGGCCGGGCTCCGAAACTGCGGATTTTCCTGGGGTTTTCGCGCGATCGGGCCGTCATTTCCTCCGAATTCCCCGAATTCAGCGCCCGAACCGCCCCCGGCCCGGCACCGGGAGGCGCCGCCGGTCCCTGTCCCAGCGGCCACCTAGCCTCCCCCTGCGCGAGGAGCGAGGGATGAGCGGCACCGGAACCACCCCAGGCCCGAGATCCACCCCCAAGAACCGGGGTCTGGACGCGCCCACGGTCCTGCGCGCCGCCGTGGCCGCGCTCGGCGGCGACGAGCGGCCCGGCCAGCAGCGCCTCACCGCCGCGGTCGGCGCCGCCTTCGCGACCGGTCACCACCTCGTCGCGGAAGCGCCCACCGGCTCCGGCAAGGGGCTCGCCTACCTCGTGCCGGCCGTCGTCTCGGGGCTCAAGGTCGTCGTCTCGACCGCGACGCTCACGCTCCAGGACCAGCTCTGGAACAAGGACCTCCCCCACCTGCGCGAGCACGGTGGCGTGCCGTTTCGCGCCGCGCTGCTGAAGGGGCGCTCGCAGTACCTGTGCCGGGCGAAGCTGCGCGTCCTCCTCGGAGACGACCCACTGCTCGACGAGCGCCCGGGACCGACGTTCAACCGGGACCTGGAGCGGCTCGAGCAGTTCGTCGCCACGTCGGTCAGCGGGGATCTCGCCGACGTGGACATCGCCGACTCGGCCCGACGCGCCGCGAGCTGTGCGCCGCGTGAGTGCCCGGGCGCGGGCAAGTGCAGCGACGGCGAGACCTGCTTCGCGGAGAAGGCTCGCGAGCGGGCGGCCACGGCCGACGTGCTCGTCGTGAACCACGCGCTCTACTGCGCGCACCTGGCGTCGTCGGGCAACGTCCTCCCCGAGCACGATGTCGTCGTGTTCGACGAGGCCCACGCACTGCCCGACGTCGCCACCGGGGCGTTCGGCCTCGACGTCAACCCGATGGGGCTCCGCCAGCTCGCGTCGCGGCTCGCAACGGTGGGCGTCAGCCGCGGCGACACGGACCTCGTCCACGCGGCGGCCGACGCGCTCGAGCGCGCGCTGGACGCACTCGAGGGCCGGGTGGACCCGACCGAGGGCGCGCTCGCCGCGGCCCTGGCCGCCGCGGCCGAGCGGCTCGCCACCGCGAACGCGGCCATCGACGCGTCCGAGGACGCCACCGCGGCCGCCCAGGTCGCCCAGCTCGGCGCGTCGCGCCTCGATGCCCTGCGCCGGCTGCAGGCTCCCCGACGCGACGAGGTCGCGTGGCGGGAGGGCCCGATGCTGCACCTCGCCCCGATCAGCGTGGCCGAGGCGCTGGCGGACCGGCTGTTCCGGCACCTGCCGGTGGTGCTGGTGTCGGCGACGCTCGGGGGTGGCGCGCGGTTCGCCCCGTTCGCGCGCCGGCTCGGTCTCGACCCCACCGCCGAGCTCGGTCCCGTGCGCATCCCCGACGGCCCCGACGGCGGCGCCGACGACCCGGAGGACGAGTTCGGGCCCGGCTTCGGCTACGCCGACCTCGAGGTCGAGTCGCCGTTCGACTTCCGGGAGCAGGCGATCCTGTACGTGGCCAAGCACCTGCCCGAACCGAAGGACGCGGCGTGGGCCGACGCCGCGGCCCGGGAGGTCCAGGGGCTGGTCGGCGCGGCCGGCGGCCGGGCCCTCGTGCTGTGCACCTCGCGCGCGGCCGTCACGCGGTTGAGCGTCATGCTGCGCGACCAGGGCGACCATCCGATCCTGGTGCAGGGCGAGGGCTCACGCTCCGCGCTGCTCCAGCAGTTCGGCGCCGACGAGCGCTCGGTCCTCGTCGCGACGCGCAGCTTCTGGATGGGCGTCGACGTCCCCGGGCCGAGCTGCGTGCTCGTCGTCATCGACCGCCTGCCGTTCAGCCGGCCCGACGATCCGCTCGCGCAGGCCCGGCGGGAAGCCGCCGAACGCACCGGCGGCTCGGGCTTCCGCGACGTCGACCTTCCCGCGGCCGCACTCACGCTCGCACAGGGGGCGGGCCGGCTCATCCGCAGCCGGAACGATCGAGGTGTCGTCGCCGTGCTCGACCGCCGCCTCGCGACTGCGGGCTACCGCGACACGCTCCTCGACGCGCTCCCGCCGATGCGACGCGTCGTCGACCCCGACGTCGTGCACGCGTTCCTTGCCGATGTCACCGCGGTCGCGCCGGAGCCGGCGAGCTAGACGAGGTAGCGCGAGACCGTGTCGACGACCGCGGCCGGCTTCTCGGAGCCCTCGAGCTCGACCGTGATCCGGATCACGGCCTGGACCCCGCCCGGCACCTCGGTCGCCGAGACGACCTCGCCGTGGCCCCGGACCCGCGAGCCCGACGGCACCGGCGCGATGAACCGGGCCTTGTCGATGCCGTAGTTGATCCCCATCGAGATGCCCGAGACGCTCGCGAGCTGGCCGAGGAAGTGCGCGCACAGCGACAGGGTGAGGTACCCGTGGGCGATCGTGCCGCCGAACGGGCCCTGCTTCGCCTTCTCGACGTCCACGTGGATCCACTGGTGGTCCTCGGTGGCGTCCGCGAACTGGTTGATCCGATCCTGCGAGATCGTGAGCCACTCGGTGGTGCCGAGCTCCCGCCCCGCCGCGCCGAGCAGCTCCTGGGTCGATGCGAAGGAAGTCGTCATAGGCGGGGTTCTACCACTCCACACCCGGGTGACGGCCTAACCTTCGCCGACATCGTCCTCGAGGGGGAAGCGTGCGGTTTCGTCGGGTCGCGGTCGCAGGGGCAGTCATGCTGGCGGTGCTCGCGGGGTGCAGCAGCAGCAGCTCGAAGAGCTCCGGGTCGTCGACGACGACGACCACCGCGAAGGCCCGGGACCTCAACATCCTCGTCTCGAACGACGACGGCTACTCGTCCGAGGGCATCGACACGCTGGTCCAGGCCCTGCGCAAGCTCCCGAACGTGAACATCACCGTGTCGGCCCCGGCCACCAACAAGAGCGGCACCGGGAGCTCGACGACGCCGGGTGCGCTGACCGCGACCCAGCAGCACACGATCAGCGGCTACCCCGCGACCGCGGTGAACGGGTTCCCGGCGGACTCCGTGAACTACGGGTTGGCACACGTGGTGAAGGTGAAGCCCGACGTCGTGCTGACCGGAGTGAACCAGGGCCAGAACCTCGGCCCGGTCGCCGCGCTGTCCGGCACGGTCGGCGCCGCGAAGGCCGGTGCCGCGGCCGGGATCCCGGCGCTGGCGGCGAGCGTGGGCGGCGCCAGCCCGCTCGACTACGCGGGCACGGCGAAGCTCGTCGTGGACTGGGTGACCGCGCACCGCGCCGCGCTGCTCGACCACCGCGCGACCGTCGGCGTCGTGAACCTGAACGTGCCGACCTGCTTCAGCGGCACGCTGCGGGGCCTGAAGCAGGAGCCGCTCAGCCCGAAGTCGGACATGAGCGCGGCCATCTCCGATGCGGGGATCGACTGCTCGTCGACGGCGACGAGCTTCACGGGTGACGTCGAGGCGTTCAACGCCGGGTTCGCCACCGCGACCCAGCTCACCCGCGACCGGGGAGACGGTGACGACCAGCACCACCTGGCCCGCCGGCTGACCTCCGACCACATCACGATGACCGACCATCCGCTCGTCGTCCTGATGGGCGTGGCGGGCTGCGGGAAGTCGACGGTCGGGCCCCGCCTCGCGGACACGCTCGACGTTCCGTTCGTCGACGGCGACGACGTGCACACCGCGGCCGCGAAGGCGCAGATGGCGGCGGGCGAACCCCTCGACGACGCGGCGCGCGGCCCCTGGCTCGACCGGCTCCACGAGATCCTGGTCGACCACGCGGGCGCCGGGGTCGTGCTCGCGTGCTCGGCGCTCAAGGACTCGTACCGACGGCGCCTGACCGGCGACCTCGAGGGCGTGCGGTTCATCGCGCTCGTTGCCCCACCGGAAGTGCTCGAGGCCCGCCTGCGCGAGCGACCGGAGCACTTCGCGGGTCCGGAGCTGCTCCCTTCCCAGCTGGAGCACCTGGAGCTCGGTCCCGACGTCGTCGTGATCGACAGCACGCAACCCGTCGCCGCGGTGACGCGCGCCGCGGCGGCGGCGGTCCGAGCGCCGTAGGGGCCCGGTTCGCGACTCGGATCGGCCCGGTCGTACTATCCGGAGGAACACTCCACTTCTGCCGGAGGTCTCCGCATGCGCAGTGCCGCGCTCCTCGCCGGTCGGCTCGTGGTCGGCGGGTACCTCGCCGTGCACGGCGCCCAGAAGCTCTTCGGCGCGTTCGGCGGCCACGGCCTCGACGCCACGGCCGCCGGGTTCGAACGCCTGGGCCTCACCCCGAGCCGGGAGATGGCCACGCTGGCCGGCGTGTCCGAGCTCGGCGGCGGCCTCCTCACTGCCGCGGGCGTCGCCGACCCGCTCGGACCGCTCGCGATCGTCGGCGCGATGACGGTTGCGGTTGCCGTGCACCGCAGGAACGGCCCGCTCTCCTCCAACGGCGGCTACGAGCTCGCGCTCACGAACCTCGCGCTCGCGTCGGTGCTCGCGGTCTCGGGTCCGGGCCGGATCCGGCTCAGCCCGCGGTTGCACCCTCGGCTGACCGCGGTCGCGTTCGCCGGCGCGGCCACCCTGACGACCATCTCGTTCGTGAAGATCGTGACCACGAAACCGCCGGCACCTCCCGCGCCCGCCGAGGCCTGACCCCCTGGAGCACCCATGACCGATCACCTCGAAGGCATCCGGCACTCGTCCGCCCGCTTGCGCGAGATCGTGGAGCCACTCACCCCCGAGCAGCTCCGCGCCTCCGCCTTCCCGACGGAATGGAGCGTCGCAGAGGCGCTGTCGCACCTCGGGTCGGGCGCAGTGATCATGCAGCGACGGATCGAGGCGACGGCCGCGACCGAAGACCTCCCGGACGACTACGCGCAGGAGGTCTGGGACGAGTGGAACGCGAAGACCCCCGACGAGCAGGCCGCCGACGCGCTGGCCGCGGATCGCGCGTCGCTCATCGCGGCCGTCGATGGGTTGAGCGCGGAGGACAAGGCGCGGCTCACCTTCACGATGGGCCCGCTGCAGCTCGACCTCGAGGGACTCCTCGGCCTGCGCCTCAACGAGCACGCGCTCCACACGTGGGATGTCGAGGTGGCGTTCGATCCGGCGGCGACGGTCCCCTCCGGGCCGATCGAATCGCTGATCGACAACCTCGAGATGATCGCCCGCTTCACCGGCAAGCCCACGGGCACCGAGCACGACGTCCACGTCCGCACCTCGGGACCCGATCGGACCTTCACGATCGAGATCGGTGCAACGTCCGTCACGCTCGGCCCCGGTCGGGACCCGGACTGCACCCCGGACCTCGAGCTGCCCGCCGAGGCGTTCGCCCGCCTGGTCTACGGACGGCTCGATCCCGCGCACACGCCGGCGACCGTGCACGGCCCCGCGGATCTCGACGAGCTGCGCCGCGCGTTCCCGGGCGTCTGAGCCGCGTTCAGCCGGTCGGTGCGGGTTGCACCCGTTCCAGCAGCGCGTCGTTGAAGCGGCCGAGGAGCTCGGCGAACGCGCGCTGGTCGTCCGCCGGCCACCCCGCGACGAGCCGGCCGATCCGCTCCTCGCGTGCCGCCTGGACCTCGCGCGATCTTCCGCCCGCCGCGCGCGGTGAGCTCGATGAGCCGGACCCGTCCGTCGTCGGGGTCCGTGCGCCGCTCGACCAGCCCGGAGGCCTCCATCGTCGCGACCTGGCGCGTGACCGTGGTCGCGTCGAGCCCGAGCGCGGCGGCGAGGCCGCCGATGCTCGTCGGGCCCTCGGTCGAGAGCGTGCGGGCGATGAGGTAGCTGGCCCGGTCCAGCTCCCGGTGGATCTCGGAGCGCCGGCTCAGCCCCTCCAGGGTGCGGGTCAGCACCGCCAGCTCGGTCTCCAGGCTCGAGAGTGATTTCGATGCGCGGCTCATTGGATGTATTCTACAGAGAAGTTACCTGTATGGCACAGGTATTCGGGATCCCCTCCCCTCGATGCGTTTCGTGAAGGAGGTTGCGGTGACGGCCACCACCACCGTGCCGACCGGCAACCCGGAGCAGTCGGACCGCTACAAGTGGACGGCGCTCTCGAACACCACCCTCGGCGTGTTCATGGCGTCGCTCGACTCCTCGATCGTTCTGATCTCGCTCCCCGCGATCTTCCGCGGCATCCATCTGGACCCGCTCGAGCCGTCCAACATCAGCTACCTGCTCTGGATGCTGATGGGGTACCTGGTCGTGACCGCGGTGCTGGTCGTGACGTTCGGCCGCCTCGGCGACATGTACGGACGCGTGCGGATGTACAACGCCGGCTTCGCAGTCTTCAGCGTCGCGTCGCTCGCGCTCTCGCTCTGCCCGTGGACCGGGTCACAGGGTGCGATGTGGCTCATCGGATGGCGCGTCGTGCAGGGCGTCGGTGGCGCACTGCTGATGGCGAACTCGGCGGCGATCCTCACCGACGCGTTCAAGGCGAACCAACGCGGCTTCGCGATCGGCGTCAGCGTGATCGCGGGCATGGCGGGTGCGTTCATCGGCCTGGTCGTCGGCGGCATCCTGGCCGACATCGACTGGCGGGCCGTGTTCTGGATCAACGTCCCGATCGGCGTCTTCGGGACGGTCTGGGCGTACACCAAGCTGCGCGAGGTCGGCTCGCGCAAGAAGGCGCGCATCGACTGGTGGGGCAACATCACCTTCGGCGCGGGTCTCGTCCTCGTGCTGATCGGCCTCACCTACGGCCTGCTCCCCCACAACGGCGCGTCCATGGGCTGGACCGGTCCGTGGGTGCTGCTCGAGCTCATCGGCGGCGCGGCCCTGCTCGCCGTGTTCTGCGTGATCGAGACCCGGGTCGAAGACCCGATGTTCAACCTGGCGCTCTTCAAGATCCGGGCGTTCGCCGCCGGCAACATCGCCGGGCTGCTCGCCGCCGTCGGGCGCGGTGGGTTGCAGTTCGTCCTCATCATCTGGCTCCAGGGGATCTGGCTGCCGCTGCACGGCTACAGCTTCGAGCGGACGCCGTTGTGGGCCGGCATCTACATGCTCCCGCTGACCGGTGGGTTCCTGCTCGCCGGCCCGGTGTGCGGATGGCTCTCCGACCGGTGGGGCGCGCGCTGGTTCACGACCGGCGGCATGCTGATCGCAGCCGCGTCCTTCGGGCTGCTGATGACGCTGCCCACGAACTTCGGCTTCCCGGTGTTCGGCGCGCTGCTGCTGCTGAACGGGATCGGGACGGGCATGTTCTCCGCGCCGAACATGACCGGCATCATGAACAGCGCGCCGCCCGAGCAGCGCGGCGCCGCGTCCGGCATGCGCGCGACGTTCCAGAACACCGGCATGGTGCTCTCCATCGGCGTGTTCTTCTCGCTGATGATCGTCGGCCTCTCCGCCTCGCTGCCCGGTCGCATGGCCACCCAGCTCAAGGCGAACGCGGTGCCCGCGGCCACGGCCGAGCGCATCGCGCACCTGCCCGCGGTCGGGAGCCTCTTCGCCGCGTTCCTCGGCTACAACCCCATGGAGAAGCTGTTGGGTGCGCCCGGTGCCCACGGCGGCCCGAGCGTCCTGTCCCAGCTCCCCAAGGCGAAGGCCGCGCACCTGACGGGCAAGGCGTTCTTCCCGCACCTCATCTCGGGCCCGTTCAAGGACGGCCTCGTCATCGCGTTCTCCGTCGCGATGATCATGTGCCTGATCGCCGCCGCGGCGTCGTGGATGCGGGGCGGGAAGTACGTGCACGGCCAGCCGAGCGAGGACGACGACGACGAGACCGGCCCGTTCGGCGCGCCGGCCGAGGCCGACCCGTCGCTCGCCGAGGCTCCCGAGCCCGAGGAGTGGGTCCCCGCCTGACGTCGTCCCCGCGGGGATCCCGCGCCGGCCCACCCGGCCGCGAGGTGCTTGGTACCGTCAGATCCCCGGCCCCCGCCGGCGGAGCGAGACCCTTCTGACCGCGCGAACCCGGGTGACTCACACGATGCGTCGAATCAGCTCGATGGAGCGCGCGCAGTGGCTCGTCGTCCTCGTCGCCGCCGCGTTGCTCGTCCCACTCGGCGTCAGCATCGTCCACGTCCTCGCCTACCCGCAGACGTTCGGGGGCGACCACGCCCTGCTCCAGATCCGCGTGAGCGACGTCTTCACGGCGCACACCCCGCTCGTCGGGTCGTACCAGCGGTTCGGCTGGAACCAGCCCGGGCCGGCCTACCTCTACCTGCTCGCGATCCCCTACCGGCTCTTCGGCTCGAGCTACGCCGCGCTCCAGATCGGCGCGCTCGTCTTCAACGGGCTCGCCATCAGCGGGATGCTCCTCATCGCGCACAAGCGCGGCGGGCTCGGTTTGTACCTCTGGACCGCCGCGCTCCTCGCGGTCGTCATGCACGCGATGGAACCGACGATGCTCGCGAGCTTCTGGGAGCCGGACGTCAGCGTGCTCGCGCTGGTGCTCATGGTGTTCGTCGTCCTTGATGTCGCGATGGACGCGCCTGGACCATCCCGGTCGCGGTGGTCCTCACGGTCCTGCTCGTGCAGGGGTGGGCGACCACCGCGCCGCTCGCCCTCGCCCTGCTGGTGTGGGGGCTCGTGGCCTTCGCGTTCCGCTGGTTCGCGCCCCGTGACGCGGCGAGCGGGGACCGGGCCGCGCGTCAGTCCTGGCTCGCGCCCACGATCGTCTCGGCCGCGGCAGTCGTCGTGCTGTGGATCCCGCCGGTCTTCCAGCAGCTGCGCCCCGGCACCGGCAACTTCGGACTGATCCTGCGCTTCTTCCGGGCGCCACACACCGTGTTGGGCCTCACGGACGCCTACAAGCTGACGTCGTCGCAGCTCGGGACGCGACCGCCGTGGGCCGGTGCCGCCCTCCCCCTGCGGCCGTTCACGTCCGTCGTCTCGACCGGCTCCACGCCCGCGGTGCCGATCCTGCTCTTCCTGCTCGTCGCCGCCGTGATCTTCGCGGCCGCGCGACGCGACCGGTCGCTGGCCCTCGGCGCGACCGTCATCGTGGTGATCGCCGCCGAGATCGTCTCGCTGTCGCGCCTCATCGGGCCGGTCTTCGTCGAGATCATGCAGCCGACCTGGGTGGGCGGCGTCGGCGCCGCGCTCGCCGCCGGCTGGTGCCTCTTCTCGCCGCTGCGCGGCGGGGCTCGTCGCGCGGTCGCGCGGGTCGGCGTTCCCGTGCTGACGATCGCGGTGCTCGGCTTCGGCATCGCGAACACGATCCAAGCCGGACAAGGTCTTGCGGCACCTCCGCCGCAGGACCAGGTGCTCGAGCATCTCGCCGACCGGGCGGTCCCGGTCGCGCGCGGCGCACGCGGTCCCGTGCTCGTGCAGTCGAACAGTCGGGTCCCCGGCGGAGCCGGCGACAGCCTGGGCCCGGAGATCCTTGCCGCCACCCTGCACCAGGCGGGCGTCCCCATCGTCGTGAACGCGGAGGTGGCGAACCGGTACGGAGACTTCCGCGCCCATCCGTCGACCGCGGTGCTCGAGCTCCGCCTCTCCATCGCGTCCGACCGACCGACCGGCGACGGCTGGCGCGTCGTAGCGACCATCGACCCGCTCACCCCGGCGCAGCGGGCGACCCGGGACCGGCTGAAGGCCGAGCTCGACGCGCGCATGGGGGTCACGACCTCGCAGAAGGAGCTGATCGGCCGGCTGACGTCGCACCCGGAGCTCCGGGGCCTCGCCGACCGGTACTCGGCGCTCGTCGCCCGGCCGGCGATGGTGCTGTCGGCCCGGCCGATCACGCCCGCCAGCGCTTGACTTCGAGTGCGCTCGACGTCATACCGTCGTGGAAGTGACCGGATCGACCTCGAGCGAAGGACCTCATGAAGATCGGACTGCACGTCGTCAGCTTCACGTGGCCGGACACCCCGGCATCGATCGCCCCCACGCTCGCGGGCGTGGCCACCGCGGCCGAGGAAGCCGGCATCAGCCACCTCAGCGTCATGGACCACTGGTTCCAGATGGAGGCGATGGCGCCGGCGACCGACCCGATGCTGGAGGGCTACACGACCCTCGGCTTCCTCGCCGCGCACACGTCGACCATCCGCCTCGGCCTGCTCGTGACCGGTGTGACCTACCGCCATCCCGGCCTGCTCGCGAAGACGGTCGCGACCCTCGACGTGCTGTCGGAGGGTCGGGGCGAGCTCGGCATCGGCGCGGCCTGGTACGACCGCGAGCACGCCGGCCTCGGTGTCCCGTTCCCCCCGGTGTCCGAGCGGTTCGAACGGCTCGAGGAGACGCTGCAGATCTGCTTCCAGATGTGGAGCGACGACGACGGGCCGTACACGGGCAAGCACTACCAGCTGGCCGAGACGATCTGTCAGCCGCCGCCGATCAGCCGCCCGCGACCGCCCGTCATGATCGGCGGGAGCGGTGAGCGCAAGACGCTGCGCCTCGTCGCGCGCTACGCCGACGCGTGCAACCTCTTCGAGACCCCGCCCGCGGAGGTCACGCACAAGCTCGACGTGCTCCGGGGCCACTGCGACGACGAAGCGCGCGACTACGACACCATCGAGAAGACGATGCTGACCCGAGCGGACGCCTTCACCGACACCGACAGGTTCGTCGAGGACATGCGGGTCTACGCCGACCTCGGCATCGACACCGTGATCTTCGTGCCCCACGGCGATCCGGTCGAGTTCACGAAGCGCCTCGGACCCGTGGGCGAACGGCTCGCCGACATCTGAGTCATCCGGGCGGGAGCGAGCCTCTCGCCAACGCGTGACGATCGCGGTGCGCGTCAGCTGCCGTGCAGCTCGCGCTGGACCACGGAGGCGAGGATCGCCTTGACCGCGGGGAGTCGGTTCGTCACCAGCTCGAAGACCAGGGATCGCGGTCCGTCGATGACCTCCGCGGCGACCTCGTAGCCGCGATCGGCGGGGAGCGCGTGCATGAACCGGACGCCGGGGCCGGCCTCGTCGAGCAGCGCTGCGGTCACCCGGTACGGATCCATCACCCGCGCCCGCTCGGCCCGCTCGTCGTCGCCCGCGTCCATCGAACGCCAGATGTCGGTGCAGACGATGTCGGCATCCTTCACAGCGACGTGGGGGTCGGCGCCGATCTCGATCCACGAGCCGGAGACGACCGCGAGCTGCTCCGCGCGCTCGAGCACGTCCGCCGGCGGTGAGTACTGCGGCGGAGACGCAACGGACACGTCCGCGCCCATGAGCGCCGCCCCTTCGAGCAGGCCGTGGGCCAGACCGTTGCCGTCACCCACGTACGCGATCTTGTGCCCGACGAAGTGGTGGACGCGCTGCCGGATCGTCAGGAGCTCGGCGACGGTTCGGCACGGGTCGTCGAGATCGGCCAGCGCGTTGAGCACCGGGATCGACGTGCGGGACGCAATCCTGCGCACTTCGTCGTCGGCGGGAATGCCGACGACGAGGGCAGCGGCATACTCCGAGATGACGTGAGCGGTGTCCTCTGCCGCGTCGGGTCCGCCGAGCTCGAGCTCCGCAGCCGTGACGACGGACGGAACCCCACCGAGGCCGGCGACGGCTGCCTCGAACAGGAGCCGCGTGGCCGCCGACGGACTGCGGAAGCCGAGCACCACGACCCGTCCATCCAGCACGTCGTGGCGCAACGCCGGCTCGCGCTTGCAGCGGTCCGCGAGCTCGATGAGGTGCACGAGGTCGTCCTGGGTCAGATCGGCGATGCGAAGGAGATCCTTCATGACCTCATCCTCCGAGTCTTCAATGGGTGGGGACGACAACGTCTCGAGCATGCACCGAGCCTCGGCCGCGGGTCAGGGCCGAAAGTCCCGAAGCGGGTACCCGTGCGCCAACGGACCGGTCGGGGCCGCTCGGGACCTTCGGCTCTACCCCGCGTTCGCCCCGACTCCTACCGTCGATTCCCACGCGCGAAGTCGAGGAGAGGAACGGGCCCATGAAGGCGGTCGTCGTCTACGAATCCATGTACGGCAACACGCACCACGTCGCGAATGCCATCGGCGAGGGACTGCGCACCGAGGCCGACGTGACGGTGGTCCCCGTCGGAGCGGCGCGCCGCGAGCTCGTCGAAGCCGCGGATCTGCTCGTCGTCGGGGGTCCGACCCACGTCCACGGGATGAGCCGGGGCACGACCCGAGCGGCCGCGGTCGAGGCCGCAGAGCAGCCGGGTCGCGAGCTGGAGCTCGAGCCCGACGTCGAGGAGACCGGGCTGCGCGACTGGTTCGACGCGCTCGACCGGCTCCCGGCCCACGCCGCGGCGTTCGACACGCGCGTCGACGCGCCGGCCGCGTTCACCGGGCGGGCCTCGAAGGGGATCGCCAAGCGCCTGCGTCAGCACGGTGCCTCGCTGCTGTGCGCACCCGTGAGCTTCCTGGTGACGAAGGAGACCCATCTCGAACCCGATGAGGAGGAGCGCGCCCGGGCCTGGGGCGCCGAGCTCGCCCGCAACCTCAGCGGCGCGGTGTCACCTCCACTGGCGCGCTGACCGAGCACAGCCCGAGCGTCGAGCATCCCCAGTGGTTGGGGTCCTTCGCCCCTAGTGGCTCGCCGCCGAACCCCGGAGACTGGGCGCATGCCGTTCGACGAGAGCCTCACCCGGCTGGACCGGGACGAATGCATGCGCCTGCTCGCGTCGACGTCGTTCGCCCGGGTCGGCATCAGCGTGCAGGCGCTGCCCGCGATCCTCCCGGTCACGATCGCGCTGATGGACGACATGGTCGTGTTCCGCACGGTCCCCGGGACGAAGCTTGCGTTTGCCGCATCGCGAGCGATCCTGGCGATCGAAGCCGACCACTACGACGCGTCGAGACGCCAGGGCTGGAGCGTCCTCGTGCGGGGCATCGCGTCTCCGCTCGCGATCGCCGACGACCTCCAGCGGGCGCGCGCACTGCTGGCCGACTCCTGGGTCGACGGTGTCGAGACGCACTTCGTGGGCGTGACCTGTGACCTGGTCACCGGGCGGCTGCTCGGGGCCCGCCCGACGCGGGTCTGAGCGAGCGAACCGGCGGCGGCGCGGCTCGGGCCGGCGGGTCGGCGATCATGGTGAGCAGGCCGTCCGAGCACTCCGAGCTCGTCGCACACCGAGACGAGGAGCTTGCGGGCTGCTCCCGATCCCAGGAGTCGTCGCCGTGGCCGTAGCCATCCGCACCGAAGAGCTGTCCAAGCACTACGGGCACACCGTCGCGCTCGACCGGCTCGACCTCGAGATCGAGTCGGGCGAGGTGTTCGGCTACCTGGGCCCGAACGGGGCCGGCAAGTCCACGACGATCGCACTCCTCCTCGGCGTCATCCGGGCCACCGGTGGCCGGGCCCAGATCTTCGGTCTCGACGTCTCGCGCGATGCGCCCACCATCCATCGCCGCCTCGCGTACGTGCCGAGCGAGGCGAACCTGTGGCCGGCGCTCACCGGGGCCGAAGCGCTCCGGTTCCTGGGCGCGATCCACGGCTCCGTCGACGAGGGGTACCGCACGAACCTGATCGACCGGTTCGCGCTGGCGCCGGACAAGAAGATCAGGGCGTACAGCCACGGCAACCGCCAGAAGGTGCTGCTGATCGCCGCGCTGGCGAGCCGTGCGGACCTTCTCCTGCTCGACGAGCCGACATCAGGTCTCGATCCGATCATGGAGCAGGTGTTTCGCGACTGCGTGCGCGAAGCGCGTGACCGGGGACAGACCGTGCTGCTGTCCTCGCACATCCTGAGTGAGGTCGACGCAGTGTGCGACCGGGTCGCGATGCTTCGGGCCGGTCGCATCATCGAGACCGGTCGCCTCGACGTCCTCCGGGGCCTCGCGGCGGTCCACGTCCGGGTGCTGGTCAGCGGCGGGTTGCCCGACCTCACCCACGTCGCAGGGGTCGCCAACGTCGTCACGGACGGCCGCGCGCTCGAGTGCGATGTGAAGGGCTCGATGCAGCCGCTGCTCGCCGCACTCGCCGATTCCGGCCTCGAGCAGATCACGACCCGCGAACCCTCACTCGAGGAGCTCTTCATGTCGCACTACGGCGACGAGCAGGCGGCGCGCACGGCGTGACCGACACTTTGGTGCGCGAAGCACGCGCCGATGGCGCGACCGGTCACGGTCAGGTGGACCGGGCGGTCGCGAGGCATGCGTTCCGGCAGGTTTGGATCGGTGCGTGCGTCTGCGCGGTCGCCTTCGGTGGTACCGCCGCCTCGTCCGCGCTCTCCTACGTCAGCAGCTTCAGCACTGCGGCGAGCCGGCACCAGGTCGCGGTCACGACGAGCTCCGACAAGGGCCTGGCCATCCTGCTCGGCCCGGTGTCGGCCGTCGGCACGGTGGGCGGCTACACGGTCTACAAGGGCTTCGTCTTCCTCACGACGATCGGCGCCCTCTGGGCGATCCTCGCGTCCACCCGCGTGCTGCGCGGCGAAGAGGACTCCGGGCGCTGGCAGCTGGTGTTGGCCGGCACGACTCGGGCCTCCCGGGCCACCGTTGCCGTCATCAGCGCGCTGGTCGCCGCGGTCGGGGTGATCTTCGCCGGCACGACGCTGATCACGCTGGCCGCCGGCCTGAACCACGACGTGGGGTTCGGCATGGGCGAGACCGCGCTCTACGGGCTGAGCATCGCGGCGCCGGTGCTGGTCTTCGTCTCGGTCGGTGCCGTTGCCTCGCAGCTGTGCCGGACCCGTCGTACGGCGTCCGGACTGGCGATCGCGCTGTTCGGCCTCGCGTTCATCCTCCGCATGATCGGCGACACCGGCCCGAGCACCCATTGGGTGCGCTGGGCGACCCCGTTCGGCTGGACCGAGCTCATGGCGCCGTTCACCCGGAACAACCTCTGGCCGCTCGTGCCCGCGTTGGTCACCACGATCACCCTGAGCGCGGTGGCCGTCGTGCTCGCGTCGCGGCGGGACGTCGGTGACGGCCTGCTCTCCTCCCCGGACGTCGCGCCCTTGCGGCCCTTCGGTCTCGGCTCCGCGCTCGGCCTTTCCGCTCGCCTCGAGCTTCCCGTGCTGGCTGCGTGGTGCGTCGGTGCGACCGCGAGCGGACTGGCGCTCGGCGTCATCGCGGAGCTGACCACTGCGAAGATCCCGGGGTCGCTCGGTGACACCCTGCACAAGTTCGGAGTGCACGGCAGCTTCGCGACGCAGTACTTCGGCGTCGCCTTCCTGCTCGTCGGCACCGTCGTCGCCCTGCTCCCGGCCGGTCAGGTCGGCGCCGCCTGCGACGAGGAGACCTCGGGACGACTGGTGCAGATCCTCGCGAGCCCGACCCGGCGCACCACCTGGTTCGCCGGTCGCCTGCTGCTCACTGGTGCCGCGATCATCGCGGCCGGGCTGCTGGCCGGGTTCGGGGCCTGGCTCGGCGCCGAGAGCCAGGGCGTCGACCTCCACCTCGCCACCATGGTCGGCGCGGGCCTCAACGTCGTCCCCACTGCGCTCGTCGCACTCGGGATCGGCGCCCTCGTCCTCTCGTTCGCGCCGCGAGCCGCCGCCGTGTCCGTCTACGCCGTGATCACCTGGTCGCTGCTCGTCGACCTGCTCGCGTCGATGGTTGCGGGCCTGACGTGGCTCAACCATCTCTCGCTCTTCCACTACATGGCACTCGCTCCGGCCCAGGACGCCGCCCCGAGGACCCTCGTCACCACCACCGTGCTCGCGCTGGGGTTGTGCCTCGCGGCAACCCTCAGCTTCGGGCGCCGCGACGTGAAGGCGGGCTGACCCCGGGAGAACCCGCGCGCAGGGGACTTTCGCCTCTGTCCGGCGTCGCTCCGCTTCCGTACGGTCGATGCATGACCACAATTGAGACTCCCGTTGAAGAGCGGCCCGAGCCTTCGAGCCCGACGCCCACGAGCCCGACGCCCACGAGCACGACGCCCTCAGGGTCGAATCGTGAGGTCTGGAAGGTTTCCACCACCGTCTTCTCGCTGCTGGCCTTCCTCATGGCGTTCTGCGCCGTCGTGACGGCCGGCCAGGCCTGGAGCCGGAGCAACGACGCCCGGTCGGACGTCGCGAAGCTCGCGGCCGGCGGCCTGCTGGGCCACAAGACCACCGTCGCCCTGCAGGAGTTCACGATGAGCCCGAAGCCGGCGCAGGTGAAGGCGGGCCAGGTGCAGTTCACGGTCCACAACAACGGCAGCATCACCCATGAGTTCGTGCTCGTGCGCGCCGCGAGCGTCGCGGCACTGCCCAGGGTCACGACTGCCACTGCGGAACGCGTGGTCGGCGACGTCAACGAGGAAGCCATCCCGGAGGCCGACAAGCTCGGCGAGACCGGCGACATCAAGGCGGGCAAGACGGCGGTCAAGACCTTCACGCTCAGCCCCGGCACCTACGTGATGTTCTGCAACATCGACAACAAGACTGCCGCCGGCGGCGTCTTGAACCACTTCATGCGCGGCATGGCGGCGACGATCACCGCGAGCTGACGTCGGCCCGGTCTTCGATGGCGGCGTGACCCGAGCACCCGACGACGGGACGTGCACGATGACGGATCGGCTCTTCGCTCTCTCTGAAGAGGAGTGCTTCCGGCTTCTCGCTCGGGGCCACTTCGGACGGATCGGGCTCGTCGAAGGCGACCGTTCGGTCGTGCTCCCGGTCAACTACGTGTTCGATCGCGGCTTCGTCGTGTTCCAGAGCACGAGGGGCAGCAAGCTCGAGGCCGCGCTCGCCGGACGATCCGTCGCGTTCGAGATCGACGCGATCGATCCGATGTACCACGGCGGCTTCAGCGTCCTCGCCTACGGGCCCGCGCACGTCGTCGAGGACGCCGACGAGCTCCGACGGTTGGCCGACCTGCCCCTCCGCCCGTGGTGGCCGAACGCTCGTGATCGGTGGATCCGCATCCGCGTCGACGAGGTCACCGGGCGGCGACTCCGTTCCGACCCCCTCTGATGCCGGGACGCCCGCCGCCTCATCGGCCGGCACGTGCCCGTGGGACCAAAGTCCTGCGCTCCGGGGACCAGAGGGCACTGCCGCTCGGCCTCCGCCGGGCGCAGCATGCGGACAGGAGGTGCACGTGATGGACGTTCTCGTGGTGGAGTCGGAAGCCGGTGCAGCATCGATCGCGGTCGCGCAGCTGGAAGCCGCGGGCCACCGGGTGGAGCGCTGCCATGAACCGGGCGACGGGGCGTTCCCCTGCGCCGGGCTGGCCACGGGGCGCTGCCCGATCGAGCACGGCGCCATCGACGTCGTGCTGACGGTTCGACCGCGGCCGAGCTCCCGTCCGAGCCCGCTCGAGGACGGCGTGATCTGCGCGCTCCGACGCCACGTGCCGGTGGTCGTCGCCGGGCGCACGAAGCGCAACCCGTTCTCGGACCACGCCGCGACGCTGGCTCGGGTCGACGAGGTGGTCGATGCATGCGAACGCGCGGCAACCGGGCCGCAGCCACGCCACGAGGCTGTCGCCACCGCCGCGCTGCGGGAGACGCTCACGCGCGCCGGTCTCGCGGTGGGCGCAGCCAGGGCAGACGTGCGCCGCAGCGGCCACGGCCTGCGAGTCACCGTCCATCTCCCGTCGGGTTGCACGCCGCGACGACGAGGCACGGCGTCGGTGCGAGTCGTGGGAGCGCTCCGGGCATTCGACATGGACGCAGCGCGCATCGAGATCGAATGCAAGGAGCTTCCATGATGCCCAAGACCCTCATCGTCCCGCTCGACGGATCACCGCGCTCCGAGCGTGCCGTGTCCGTCGCGGTGCCGTTGGCCCGGGAGCTGGGTTCGGACGTCGTGCTCCTCGCGACGCCCTGGGAGCGCGACCCCCGGGCCCCTCGGATCTATCTCGACAGCGTCGCGGCGGAAGCGCAGCTCGACGGCCTCGAGCCGTTGGTCGTGGATGCCCCGGCCGCCGACGCGATCCTGCGAGCCGCACAGAGCCGCCCGGCCGCGCTCGTCTGCATGACGACGCACGGTCGAGGTCGACTCCGCTGGGCGGTCGCCGGCAGCGTCGCAGAGGAAGTGATCCGCGGCTCGGCCGACCCACTCCTCCTCGTCGGCCCTCGTGGGGAGCAGACGTGGTCGCGACCCGCGCGCCGAATCGTGGTGTGCGTCGACGGGTCCCCGACGAGCCGCGTGGAGACCACGCACGTGTGCGAGTGGGCCACGGAGCTCGACCTCGAGGTTCACCTCGTGTGCGCGACGCACCCGCTCGACGTCGAGGGCACCGAGCACCCCGACGCCATCTTCGGGCCGCTCGAGGAGATCGTGCGGGACCAGGGTCTCGCGGTGCACCGGAACCAGCTGTTCCGCAGCTCGTTCCTGGCGGGTGCGCTGGTCGACTTCGCCGAGGAGCCGCCCGCGACCCTCATCGTCATGGCCGCCCACCGCCACGGCGGGCTGAGCCGAGCGACGCTGGGGAGCACGACGATGGCGGTGCTCAACGTGGCGTCGTGCCCCGTCCTCGTGGTGCCACCCGGCGCAGCCTGACCCACTACGGTCGCCCCTGACCCTCCCGACGCGGTGGTGCGATCCTGCTCACCCGGAGATCAGAGGTAGGCGTGCCTGGGGACGAAGGGATCGCGGGACGACCGGAGCTGAAGCACTTCTCGGCGGCGCACCTCCGCCTCGAAGACCTGCTGGGCGAGCTGCAGGAGCGAGCGATCACGATCTCGGCCGCTGCGGACCAGCTGCGGGTGCTGCTCGAGACGGTGCTCACGGTCGGCGCCGGACTGGACCTGCCGACGGTGCTCCGGACGATCGTGCAGGGCGCGTGCCGCCTCGTCGACGCGCAGTACGGCGCGCTCGGGGTCATCGGACCCGACGGCAGCAACCTCGTCGAGTTCGTGACGGTCGGCGTGGATGAGGCGAGCCCGAGCCCGCATCGGCCACGAGCCGGAAGGGCATGGGCTGCTCGGCCTGCTCATCCGCGACCCGCGGCCGCTGCGGGTCGCCGACCTGTCCAAGCATCCCGACTCGTTCGGGTTCCCGCCGGGGCACCCTCCGATGACCTCGTTTCTCGGTGTGCCCGTCCGGGTCCGCGACGAGGTCTTCGGGAACCTGTACCTCACCGAGAAACGGGGCGCCGCCGAGTTCTCGGAGATCGACGAGGAGCTGGTCGAGGCGCTGGCCGTCGCCGCGGGGATCGCGATCGAGAACGCCCGCCTCTACGACGAGCGCGCCCGGCGCGAGCAGCTGCTCGCGGTGATCGCCGAGATCAATCGCGACCTGCTCGCCGGCGGCCCGATCGCTTCGGCACTCGACCAGATCGCCAACCACGCGCTCGAGATCGCGGCGGCGGACAGCGTCGGCATCCTGATCGCCGAGTCGGACGAGGAGCTGCGCGTCGCCGCGTCGCACGGCGACAACGCGGAGCAGGTCCTCGGATCGAGTCTTCCGGTCGACGGCACGGCGGCAGGCATGGCATTCACGAGCCGGCAGGTGCAGCGGGTCGAGGACGCGACCTCGGATCCGCGGGTGCACCTGCTCGCACTCGAGGGCGCGGCCCCCGGCGAGGTCGTCTACGTCCCGCTGACCGGCCAGGATGCGTGCCTCGGCGTGCTGCGGGTCAGCCGGCACAAGGGCAGCGTCCGGTTCGACCGCGTGAGATCCGCGTCATCGAGACGTTCGCCCACCAGGCCGCGCTCGCGGTGGAGCTCGCCCGGAGCCGTGAGGACCGGGACCTCCTCGGCCGGCTGGAAGATCGCGAGCGCATCGCCCGGAACCTGCACGACACGGTGATCCAACGGCTCTTCGCGGTCGGGATGATGCTCCAGGCGATCGCGCCGAACGCCGGGCGTGAGGCAGACAAGGCCCGCCTCGTCCAGGCCGTCGACGAGATCGACGAGACGATCCGCGAGATCCGCACGAGCATCTTCGCCCTGGAGGCGCACCAGCACCGCGGGCTGCGCGTCGAAGTCCTGGAGCTGGTGCACGACGTGTCCGACCGCGCGCAGCTGCGGCCGCACATCGACTTCGAGGGGGCGATCGACGCCGGCATCGGTGAGGACGTGGTGCCCGACCTGCTCGCCGTCCTCCGCGAGGCGCTCTCGAACGTGGCGCGCCACGCGAACGCCCGCAACGTCGATGTCCGCCTGTCGTCGATCGACGGCGTGGAGCTCCGGGTGGCCGACGACGGCGAGGGACTCCCCGCGGACCTCGAGCGCCGCAGCGGGCTCGCGAACCTCGCCCGGCGGGCCGAGGCGCGGCGGCGGCGAGCTCATCGTCGAGTCCCGGCCGGGCGCAGGCACGACGATCATCTGGCGCGTACCCTCGGGGCGCGATGCCTGACTCCGGCGCGAGCTCCGTGATCCGCGTCTTCCTCATGGACGACCACGAGATCGTCCGCGAAGGCCTGCGGGCGCTGCTCGAGTCCCACGACGACTTCGAGGTCGTCGGGGAGGCCGCGACCGCCGCCGAGGGCTTGGCGCGGATCCCACCGCTCGCCCCCGACGTCGCCGTGCTCGACGTCCGGCTGCCCGACGGTGACGGCGTCCAGGTGTGCCGCGAGGTGCGGGCCGGCTCGCCGGAGATCCAGTGCCTCATGCTCACGTCGTTCGCCGACGACGAGGCGCTCTTCGATGCGATCATGGCCGGAGCCGCCGGGTACGTCCTCAAGCAGATCAAGGGCACCGACATCGTCGACGCGATCCGACGCGTCGCCGCCGGCGAGTCGCTCCTCGACCCCGATGCGACGAGACGGGTGCTCGAGCGGATCCGGAACCCGCCCGAGGAGGACGAGCGGCTCGCGACGCTGACTCCGCAGGAGCGGCGGATCCTCGAGCTGATCACCGACGGTCTTACGAATCGCCAGATCGCGCAGGAGATGTTCCTGGCTGAGAAGACGGTCAAGAACTACGTCTCCAACCTGCTCTCCAAGCTCGGCATGGAGCGACGCACCCAGGCCGCCGTCTACGGGGCCCGGATGCAGCAGGCGCGCGGGCGCACCGAGTAGCCGCCCGGGATTCGGGCCCTTCGGCCCTGGTGACTCGGCGGCGCCCGTCGCACGATGGCTGCATGCCCTACGACCACGGTCTCGCCCGCTTGAGCAGGGAACAGTGCCTGGCACTGTTCGCCGGCGCGACCCTCGGTCGTGTGGGCATCAGCGTCGACGCGCTGCCCGCGATCCTGCCGGTGACGATCGCACTGCTCGACGACCGCGTCGTGTTCCGGACGATCCCGGGGACCAAGCTCGACTACGCGGCCGTCGGATCGATCCTGGCCGTCGAAGCCGACCGGTACGACCCCGCGACCGGCGAGGGCTGGAGCGTCCTCGTCCGTGGGATCGCATCGGTGCTCACCGAGGCCACCCTGATCTCCCGGGCGCGAGCGCTCCTCGCCCACTCGTGGATCGGCGACGCGAGCGCGGAGCACTACGTCGGGGTCAACTGCGACCTGGTGACGGGCCGCCGGCTCCGTGCGACACCCGCGGCGACGGGGAGCGCATGATGAGCAGAGGAGGCACGATGCCCGCGACGAGTGCCGGGCAGATCGAGCACGCGGTCGGCGCGCCGGATCCGGCGCGGTCACGGCTGCTCCTCGATCGCTTCGTCGATGTTGCGGATGCGAGCCTGGCGGCGCACCTGATCGTCGACGGCGCGCCCGCCGACACCTTCGCGGCGGCCAAGACGCTCGACCTGCTCGAAGTGCGCACACCGCTGCTCCAGGCCTCGTTCTGGGTGCGCGGGCTGCCCGCCAAGGTGCTGCGCCGGCCGGAGCCACCGCCACCGGAGCAGCTGCACGCTCGAAGGCGAGCTGGCGCTCCCCGGATGGATGGTGCTCGACGAGGAGCCCGGCCACGAGATCGTCTTCGGCGCGATCGGGGTCTTCTGGACGCCGACCATCCGCTGGAACGTCGCCGTCGCACCGGAGGAGTTCGCGGGTTTCGGGCAGCCGGGATGGGGCAAGATCGCGTGCAGCTACTCGGTCCGACCGTACGGTGCTCGGCGCACCCTGCTGACGTACGAGTGCCGGACGCTCACCACTGATGAAGGATCGCGTCGTGACTTCGAGCGCTACTGGTGGTTGATCCGGCCCTTTGTCCAGCACATCATGAACGCCACCGTACGAACGATCGCTGCACGCGTCGAAGCCTCCGGGGAGCCGACCGCGCCACCGCGATGAGCAGGCCGTCCGCGCCGGCGACGACGACCGTGACGCGCGCGGAGTCGACGCGGTGAGCCCGGCGACGATGAAGGCGTGGATCGTCGACGAGCCCGGCCCGATCGACGATCACCCGCTCGTGCTCGTCGAGCGACCGGTCCCGATCCCCGGACCCGGTCAGGTCCGCGTCCGCGTGCTGACGTGCGGCGTGTGCCGCACCGATCTCCACCTCGCCGAAGGTGACCTGCTCCCGCATCGGGACGCGGTCACGCCCGGCCACGAGGTCGTGGGGATCGTCGACGCGCTCGGTGAGGAGTCCGGCCGGCTGCGGGAGGGCGATCGGGTCGGCGTGCCGTGGTTGGCGCACACCTGTGGCGTGTGCCGGTTCTGCACGACCGCACGGGAGAACCTGTGCATCGCGCCGCGGTTCACCGGATGGGATGTCGACGGCGGCTACGCCGAGTACCTCGTCGCGGAAGCGGCGTACGTGTACCCGGTTCCGGAGGACTTCTCCGACCTCGAGGCCGCTCCCCTCCTCTGCGCCGGGATCATCGGCTACCGCTCGTTGCGCCAATCGCACTGCCCGCCGGACGGCCGCCTCGGCATCTACGGGTTCGGGGCGTCGGCCCACCTGATCGCCCAGGTCGCGATCGCCGAGGGCCTGCGGGTGCACGTCATGACCCGCGCGCCGGAGGCCCGCGCGCTCGCGCTCACGCTGGGCGCCGCGAGCGCGAGCGGCGCCGCGGACCCGCCTCCCGAGCCCCTGGACGCGGCGCTGCTGTTCGCGCCGGTCGGGACGTTGGTGCCGCCCGCGCTGCTGGCGCTCGACCGGGGCGGGACGCTGGCGATCGCGGGCATCCACCTCACGGACGTTCCGCCGCTCAGCTACGAGCAGCACCTCTTCGAGGAGCGCGTCCTGCGCAGCGTGACCGCGAACACGCGCGACGACGGCCGGATGTTGCTCCAGACCGCTGCCCGGATCCACATCCAGGTGTCGGCGACGCCGTACCCGTTCGCGGCGGCGAACGACGCGCTGCGGGACCTCGCGCACGACCGGGTCACCGGTGCCGCAGTGCTCGTCATGGCCGACGCCTGACCCACTCGTTTCGGGGCGTCTCAGCGTCGCCAGAGCGACCACCGAACGCCCCGAAACGAGCGGGTGTGGCTCAGGACCGGCGGAAGTGGCCCCCGCCCCAGAGGTGATCGATCCCGGGCGGCCAGTGGCCCTGCGGTCCCGGGACCGGGTGCGGGAAGTGCGGCGGCGGGCAGCAGGGCGGCCGACCGGCGGGGGGCGCGAGCTCGAGGACCTGCTGGAACGTCGGACGGTTCACCGCGCGCATCGTGTCGGGGATGAGGCCGGGCGTGAAGCCGGTCCGCTGCGACGCGGTCCGCCACGCCACGGGGTTCGGCCCCTGGGCCGCCGCGAGGCTCGCGGCCACGTGGTCGACGGCCGCCCACAGCGACGCCCGGCACGCGGTCGAGCGATCCGTTGCCGCAGTACCGCAGGTTGAAGCGGCCGCGCACCGGGTCGTGGAGCAGCGTGCGGAGGTCCTTGTCGACGTAGGACTCCCCCGAGAGGCTTCCGAGCCCGCGGATGTCGTCCAGCGTCGCCGGTGAGGTCGCCGAACACCGGATGCATGACGGCCGTGGCGATCGGCGTCCAGAGCGCGTTCATGACCGTGGGCCCGGCGTCGTCGTCCTGGCCGTTGTTGTCCGCGTCCAGCACCGGCGCGTCCCGTCGCACCCAGTCGTCGAGGAGGCTGACGACCCGCGCGTCGAGCTGGTTCGGCGCGGGCCCGGTGTGCAGGACCTGGCTGACGACGGGCCAGACCGGCGCGCGGACGTCCTCGGTCGCGGCGCGGTTCATCACGCTGACGTCGTTGGCCAGGGTGACCCGGGCCGGGAACTGGTTGAACAGCTCCACCCGGTGCACCGATCCGAACGGCGTGTCGTCGCCGTGCATGAAGCCCGGCGCCGACTGGTTGTTCCAGTTCAGCAACAGGCCGTTCGGTCCCGCCTCGCTGTGCGGGTGCTGCCATTCGTTGAGGAAGCCACGCCACTCGTAGGCCCCGGACCCGTCCGTCGGCAACCGCCGGTCCAGGCCCGGCGCACGGACGGGCAGCAGACCCGAGGAGAAGTACGCGGTGTTGGTGCGGGACGCGTACCCCCAGTTGAACGTGAAGCCGAACTCGTTGGCGATCGACCAGAAGCGCTGCGGCGTCGTGGCCTGGTCCTCGGTCATGTCCTTGAGCGCCGCGAGGTTCAGGCCGTCGCGCCCGAAGGTGGAGCGCTCCCGGGTCAGCGCGACCGGCCGGCCGTTCGACGTCGCGGTGCCGATCACGGGACCGTGCACCGACGTCGGATAGACGACGGGCGTGCCGTTGAGCGTCCCCGCGTCGAACGTCTGGAACGGCCGGCACACGCCCCGGAACAGGTAGTGGTTCGACGCTCGGGTCGGCGGGGTGCCGTCAGGGTTGCAGAGCCGCTCGACGAACACGTCGCGCACGTCCTGGTCCGCGGACGTCAAGCTCCACGCGTAGTCCGGCGTCCGGCCGATGAGGAGGTACATCGCGGCACCCGGCACCGCGACCCCCTGGGCCTCGATGCCCGGGCCGCTGAGGTGGATCTGCTCCACGATCTCCGGGTAGTAGTAGCCGAGCTGCGGGCCCATCACCGCGAGCGTCTTGGCGCTCGCCGACCGGGTCGGGTCGACGATGAGGAAGTTCGACGCCTGCTTGGCCGGCACCGGGCCCGCCGCCGGGTACGTCGGTTGATCGCTCGCGGTCGGCCCCGGCGTCGAGAGCGACGCCGATGCGGCGACCGGAGTCGACGTGACGTGTCGCGGCCCGGGTCGACGCCGCCGGAGCCGGCGATGCCGCGGCTGCGCTCGGGGCCGCGCCGGCGGGCGCGGTCGGGTCGAGCGACACGATCGAGCCGGCGTCGATCCCCACCGATCCGGTGACCGGTCCACCGGTGTAGATGCCGTAGTTGAACGGCTGCTTGATCGTGGTCGGCGCCTCGGGGTCGCCGAACAACATCGCGTCCTCCCAGGCCTCGCGACCCTTGACCGGCCCGAGCTCGCCCTGCAGCTTCGAGAGGAACTCCGCGTTCGACGCCTCCGCTCCCCCACCGGCACCGAAGATCGATCCGATGAAGGCGGTGACCGCGATCACGTCGTTGACCGTCACCGGCGGCTGGTTGATGTTGTGCGCCTTGAAGTAGGCGGTGATGCCGTCGGCCTCCGCCTGCATGTCGGCGATCATCTCCCGACCCTTGGCGCCGTAGGTCTTGACGATGAGGTTCGCCTGGTCGGTGAGGAGCTGCTCGGTCTGCGCGCTCGGCACGAACGACTGACCACTCGTGACGAGCCCGAACGCGTTGATGCCCGGGACGTCCGCGACCGCCGCGCGCGCCGGACCCCGCCCGAGCTGGAGGAGGAGGCCGCGGTCACGCGCCGTCACCCAGCCTGCGCCGAAGGCCAGGTCCGCACGCGTCTTGCCGGAGACGTGCGGAACGCCGTACGAGTCGTAGACGATCGTGGTCCCCGGGTGTCCGGTCGGCTCGACGTGGGTGGCCCCGACGGGCTTGAAGTTCTCAGGGATGAAGTGCGAGTCGATGTCTGCGTCGGTGACGTTGCCCGCGCAACGGCGTGAGGCCGTCGTACAGCGGGAGCTGGTCGCGCGACTGGTCCGTCGTGGGAAAGCCGCCGTAGTTCCCCGGCGGGAGGATGTACCGGGCCCGGTCACCGCTCGTGGGCGGTGCGGTGGGTGGCGCCGCCGTGTGCGCACCCGCCGGCGCGGCCACCAGCGTCGCCGCCAGGAGTCCGACCGTGGCGACGATGACAGCGGATCGCCGAAAGCTGACGTCCATGTTGGCCCCCCACACTGAACGAATGCTGCAATCGGACCGTAATCGATCCGCCCGATTCCCCGTCGTGACGCAGCCGCGCGCGCGGCTCGCAGCCCTCGCAGCCCGCTCGGATCAGCCGGGGGCGGCGACGGGGACGAGCACGCCGTCATCACGGCGGCCGAAGAGACCGTGCTCGAGGCACTCGCGGGTCGGCCACTCGTGGCCGTCGACGTCGACGCCGACGGGGTCCGCCGGATCGCTGATCAGCGGCGCCTGGCACACAGGACACAGGTCGTAGGGCACGCGGTGAGCCTACGACGACCGCGGGTGCGCCGATTGCTTCCGGTCAGGCCACGCGTGAGGATGGCCTCACCGTGAGGACCCATCGTCTGCTGCCCGACGCGCCGATCCGCACGTACGAGGAGTACGAGAGCGGACACGAGGGTGGCGCCGGGCTCCGCGCGGCCCGCACCATGGGCCCGGACGCCGTCATCGACGCCCTCACCGCGTCGGGGTTGCGCGGGCGCGGCGGTGCCGGCTTTCCCACCGGGCGCAAGTGGGCGTCGATCCGAGCGGGCGGGTCGGACGTGGGCGATCGGCATGTCGTCGCGAACGGTGCCGAGGGTGAGCCGGGGAGCTTCAAGGACCGCGCGCTGCTGGCCCGGAACCCGTACCAGGTCCTCGAAGGTCTGCAGATCGCCGCCGAGACGATCGGCGCGGTGCGCGCGTTCGTCGCGGTGAAGCGGTCGTTCGTCTCGCAGATCGACGCGTTGGAACGCGCGTCACGCGAGATGACCGAGCGCGGTCTGCTGGGTTCGGTGCCGATCACGATCGTGACCGGGCCGGAGGAGTACCTGTACGGCGAGGAGACCGGGCTGCTCGAGTTCATCGAGAGCGGCGAGCCCTTGCCCCGCACGGTGCCGCCGTATCTCCTGGGCCTGTTCGCGACGACGCCGCCCGTCGGCTGGTCCTCCGGCGCGAGCGTGAGCGAGGACAGCACCGTCGTCGGCAGCAACCCGACGCTGGTGTCGAACGTCGAGACCTTCGCCAACGTCCCGCTGATCACGTCGCACGGAGCCGAGTGGTACCGGTCGATGGGCACCTCCGCGTCGCCGGGCACCGCGATCGCGACCGTGGTCGGCGACGTGCGCCGCGCGGGCGTCGCCGAGTTCGAGCTCGGGACCGCACTCTCGGAGGTGATCGTCGAGATCGGGGGCGGGACGCGACCCGACCGCCGGGTCAAGGCCGTGCTGTCCGGCGTCGCCAACCCGGTCCTGACCGCGGACGAGATCGAGACGCCGCTCACCTACGAGGCGATGCTGGCCGCGGGGTCCGGGTTGGGCGCGTGCGGGTTCATCGTCTACGACGACACCGCCGACATGGCCGCGGTCGCCCGGATGGTGAGCCGGTTCCTGTACGTCGAGTCGTGCGGCCAGTGCCCGGCCTGCAAGTTCGGCACCGGCGAGGTCACGGCGCACCTCGAGAACATCGCCGCCGGAACGGGTGACGAGTACGACATCGAGCTCATCGGCGCGCGGCTCCTCACCGTCACCGACGCGAACCGGTGCTACCTCGGAGCGCAGGAACGCCGCGTGATCTCGAGCCTGCTGCGCCGGTTCCCGGAGGACTTCGTCGCCCACCTCGAGGGCGCGCCGCCCACACCTATCGTCCCAGTGCCGAAGCTGACGGACATCGCCGACGGAGTTGCCGTCTACGACGCGCGTCAGGAGCTGAAGCGCCCGGACTGGACCTACGGGTAGCGGTCAGAGCCCGTAGAGCGCGGTGCCGTTCCCTCCGAGGATCTTGCGCTGCGCGGTCTCGGACAGCGCGGCCATGTTGCGCGCCGCCGTCTCGAGCGGGTTCGGGAAGAGGCAGGTCGGGTGCGGGAAGTCGGTCTCGAAGAGGATCTTGTCCTCGCCGACGGCAGCCACGACCTGCGCGATGTCGGTCCGCTCGAACCACATCGTGGCGTAGATGTTGCGCCGGAAGTACTCCTTCGGTGTGAGCGACAGGCTCTTCTTGAGCCCCGGCGCGTTCTCCTCCATCTCGTACTCGAGCGCCTCGAGGATGAACGGGACCCAGCCCGCGCCGCTCTCGACGGAGACGATCTTCAGCTCGGGGAACCGGTCGAGCATGCCCGAGCAGATGATGTTCACGACGACGCGCGCGTTCCCGATGAAGAGCAGGGTTCCGCCGATCGCGAGCTTGGTGTCCTCGTCGTGGGACGGCCACGGGTACGTCCCGAAGTAGCTCATCGTCGTGAGGCTCGCACCGATGTGGAAGTGCACCGGAAGGCCGAGCGAGCTGCACGCGTCCCACACCGGGTCCCACTCGGGGCTGGCAAGGTCCGGCGCGCCGAGGTCCTGCGGGTCGGAGGTCAGGTTCACGCCGCGCAGGCCGAGGTCCGAGATCCGCTGGGCCTCGCGGACGCACGCGTCGACGTCCCAGGCCGGGAGCAGGCCCATCGGGAGCAGGCGGTTGCCCGACTCCGCCTGGATCTCCGCGCTCGCCTCGTTGAAGATCTCGAGGCACGTGGTGCGCAGCGCGACGTCCTTCACGACGTCGGCCAGCCCCTGGCCTCCGAGCCCCACCACCCCGGGGAACACGACCTGCGCGTGCACGCCGAGCTGGTCCATCAGCTCGACGCGCGCGACGGGGTCGTAGGACGCGGCGTGCGCCTTGTCGATCTCCCACTCGAAGAGGCCCTCGAACGAACGGCCCTTGTTGCCCTCGTTGTCCACCACGCCGCCGGCACCGGCCCGACCGAGGATCTCGCCGTCGACGCACCAGCACGCCACGCCGTCGAGCCGCGAGACCTGGGGCACCCGGTCCTTCAGCGAGGCCGGGGCCCGGCTGGTCCAGAGGTCGTGCTGCTCGGTCATGTGCGTGTCGGCGTCGACCACCTTCACGCCATCGAGTTGCAACCCCATCGCCGGTACCCCCTGCAGTCGAGTTTCCACACTCTCGCGCGTCCACGGCCACCGCTGCTCCCGCCCCGACCGGCCGGTACAGTCGCCCGCATGCCCACGACGGAGATCGAGGGGACGCGCGATCGCCTACGAGCTCGTCGGCCGCGACGGCCCGGCCTGGGTCGTCACGCCCGGCGGACGGTTCGGCATGGACGCTCCCGGCATCCGCGAGCTCGCCGAGTCCCTCGCACGCGAGGGACAGCGCGTGCTGATCTGGGACCGGCCGAACTGTGGCGCTTCGGACGTGTGCTTCGACGGAGCATCCGAGTCGGAGATGCAGGCCGACGCGCTGGCCGGCTTGCTCCGCACGCTCGACCTCGCGCCGGCGGTCGTCATGGGCGGCTCCGGCGGCTCGCGGGTCTCGCTCCTCACCGCGGTCCGGCACCCCGAGGTGACCGACCGGCTCGCCCTCGTCTGGATCTCGGGCGGTGTGTACGGGCTCCTGCTCCTCGCGACCCACTACTGCGGTGAGTCCATCCGCGCCGCGTGGCAGGGCGGCATGGAAGCGGTCGCCGAGCTCCCGGAGTGGGCCGAGGTCATCGAGAGGAACCCGCGCAACCGCGCCCGGTTCCTCGCCCAAGACCCGCGCCGGTTCATCGAGACGTTGGAACGCTGGATGCTCGTGTACTGCCCGGCCCCCGACTCGACCATTCCCGGCCTGCGCGACGACGAGCTCTCGAAGCTCGACGTGCCGACGCTCATCTTCCGCAGCGGCGCGAGCGACCCTCATCACACGCGCGCGACGTCAGAGACGTTGCACGAGCTGATCCCGGGCTCCCGTCTGGTCGAACCGCCATGGCCCGACGACGAGTGGAAGCAGCGCGGGGAGGCCGCACGCGACGGCACCGGTCACCTCTTCGACCACTGGCCGCTCCTCGCGCCCCAGCTCCTCGACTTCGCCCGGTAGCCTCCCGACCGCATGGACGACGAGCTCTTCGGCTGGGGCCCCGCGCTCGAAGAGATCGAGCGCCGCAAGCGCGAAGCGCACGGCATGGGCGGCGAGGCGCGCCTCGTCCGCCAGCGCGACCGGGGCCGGCTCAACGCGCGGGAGCGGCTGGCGCGCCTCTTCGACCCGGGGACGTTCTTCGAGATCGGCAGCCTCGTGGGGACGACCGAGGAGCCGCCGGCTCCGGGTGACGCGCTCGTCGCCGGCGCCGGTCGCATCGACGGCCGGCCCGCGCTCGCCGGGGCCGAGGACGTGACCGTGCTCGGTGGGTCGATCGGCAGTGGCGCGGCCGACAAGCGCTACCGGCTCTGCCAGCTCGCGGCCCAGGAGCGGGTGCCGCTCGTGATGATGCTGGAGGGCGCGGGGCACCGGGTCACCGAGTCGGCCTCGGGTCGGCGACCCGGCGACCTGATGGGTCTCGCCGAGCTGTCCGGCACCGTGCCGATGATCGCCCTCGTGCTCGGCGCGTCCGCCGGGCACGGTGCGCTGACCGCGCCGCTCTGCGACTTCGTGGTGATGACGGAGACCGCCTCGATCTTCTCGGCCGGCCCGCCGCTCGTGAAGTCGGCCACGGGCGAGGACGTCACCAAGGAGGTGCTCGGCGGCCCGCAGGTCGCGACGACGGCGGGCGTCGTGCACAACGTGGTCGCCGACGACGGCGACGCGATCGACCTCGCGCGGCGTTACCTCGGACACTTCCCGCTCAACGCCTGGGCAGCGACGCCCGGTCGCGACGGGCCGGACACCGGGCCCCGCCGGCTCGACGAGCTGCTCGCGCTCATCCCGCCCGACCCGCGCCGGCCGTACCCCGTCCGGCCGGTGCTCGAGGCGGTCGTGGACGGTGGTGAGCTGCTCGAGATCCAGCCGGGCTTCGGGCGCGCGATCGTCACCGCGCTCGCCCACCTCGGCGGGCGCAGTGTGGCGCTCGTGGCGAACGACCCGAGCGTCCGGGCCGGCACCATCGACAGCGACGCGGCCGACAAGGCCGCGCACTTCCTCGACGTCGCCGGTGCGTTCGGACTCCCCTGCGTGTTCCTCGCCGACAACCCCGGGGTGCTCGCCGGCACCCTCGCCGAGCAACAGGGCATCCTGCGCCACGCGGCGCGCATGTTCGCGGTGCAGCACCGCCTCCGGGTCCCGAAGCTCCACGTCACCCTGCGCAAGGCCTTCGGGTTCGGGTCGTCGATCATGGCGATGAACCCGTTCGACGGCCAGACCCTCACGCTCGCGTTCCCGTCGATCACGCTCGGGGCGCTGCCCGCGTCATCGCCGGGCAGCGCGATCGACGATCCCGACGAACGCGCGCGCGTCGCCGCCGAGCAGGCCCAGGCGTCGATCACCGCCGGTGCACGTCTGTCCTACGACGACGTGATCGACCCGCGCGAGCTGCGCAACGCACTCCTCGCCGGTCTCGCGCTGGCCGAAGGCCGCGACACCGCCGCGCCCCGACCGCCCACGACGGGGATCCTTCCCTGAGGGCTCGGTCGGCGGCGCTACGCGCCGTGCGATGCGCCGAGCGGGTCAGCACGCCGTCGAGGTCGGCCTCCCAGGCCGAACCGCATGCCGGGCACCGCAGCAACACCTTGGGCAGCCCGAGCTTCCGGCGCCGCAGATACCAGCCGGCCGAGTCGACGGGCGAGACGGTGAGGACGAGAGTCGTCCCGCAATCAGTGCAGTCGGGATACGCCATCTGGGGGGTCAGCCTCTCCCCACCCCTGCACGGTGCACGGTAGTTCGAGCCGTGCCCTCGCGCTCGTCGGGTGGACGTCGCGTCACACGAGGGCCCGGACCGACGCCTCGTGCGGATCCCCACCGAGCCACGATCCCAGGTGCTCACGGAACTCGTCGCCGGGCCAGTCGTGCACCGCGTGGCGGGGGATCAGCAATGGATCCGTGCGGGGCTCGACCTCGCCCCGAACGTTGATGCAACCGAGACGGAAGCCGGCCCGCCGTGTCGCCGCGACGACCCGGGCGTCGTACGCCTTCACGCCTCCGTAGGGGTACGCGCAGCTGACCGTCTCGACCCCGGTGATCGCGGTGATGTCCCGGCGCGAGCCCTCCAGCTCGTCGCGCAGGGACGCGTCGTCGAGCCCGGTCAGCATCCGGTGCGTGCGCGAATGGGCACCGACCTCGTGACGGGACGCGAGCCGGCGCAGCTCGGGGGCGTCGAGGCGCCGGTGCTCGGCGCACGGCCACGCGGGGGCGCCGGTCTGGCGCTCGACCGCGCGGAGGACCGCATCGATCTCGAGCGGGGCGGTCCGGAGCCGGCGCTTCAACGCGAGCAGGGCGGCTTCCCGTTCAGCGGGCGGACCGAGCCGGCACGTGAACCCCCGACCGGCGACGTCCAGCTGCACGTCGGGGGTTCCGGGCGCGTCGAGGAGCAGGTGACCGAGCCGGTCCCCCCACAGCTCTTCGCCCGGGTCGCCGGAGACGACGAAGAAGGTCGCGGGCACCCCGACGAGGTCGAGGATCGGCGCCGCGGTGAGCGCGTTGTCGGCGTACCCGTCGTCGAACGTGATGGCGACGCGTGGGCGGCCGCGACTCGGAGCGCCCACGAGCTCGGTGAGGGGAACGACGTCCACTCGTTCGCGCAGCACGTCCATGTGGTCGGTGAAGTAGCGCTCCTGCACGCACGGCCCGAGCCGGTAGCTCCCGATGCGGTGGTACAGGAGCACGAGGTTCGTGCTCATGGCGGGGTTTGTACCGACCCGCACATTCGAGAACGGTGAGAGCGGTTCTCACCAACTCCTCATCGAAGCGCTCGAACTGCGCTGCGCGCGTCCGTCACCGTCCGCCTCTCATCGTCTTCACATCAATCTTTCATCGTCATCAAAGAAGCTCCTCCGTATCGTCCGGTTATGGAGGAGCGCGCGCGATGACCGCGACCGCGCAACGACAGCGCGCGGCTCGAGCGCTCGAGCCGCGTCCCGGTGAGTCGGATCGCGCCGACGCGCGCGCCGGAACCCGCCTCTGGCTCATCGCCTGCGTCCTGACCGGCGCGATCCTCAGGCTCTGGGATCTGGGTTCGTCGCGGCTCAACTACGACGAGTCGTTCACGGCCATGGCCGGCCGGCTCCCGGTCGGGAAGCTGTTCGACTTCCTCGGCGCGCACGACTCGCATCCCCCGCTCGACTACCTCGTGCACCTTCCACTGGCGCGGGCCGGTGTGAGCGAGCTGTGGTTCCGACTTCCCTCCGTCGTGTTCTCGCTCGGAGCACTCGTGCTGTTCGCCTGGTGGATGCGATCCCGAGGGCGGGTCGGCATCATCGCCACCGCCCTGATGGCCATCGACGCCTTCCAGGTGGCTCACGCGCGCGAAGCGCGGATGTACGCGGAGATGGAGCTCATCGGGGTGGGGGCGGCGGTCCTGGCGGCGAGCTGGCTCGAGCGACCCCGCCGTTGGCACGCACCGCTGGTCGGCGTCCTCGTCCTCGTCGGACTGCTCACGCACGTCTCGATGTTCCTGCTCGCCGGCGGGCTCTTCGTACTTCCGGGCCGACGGCGCGACCGCGAAGCCTGGAGGTGGCGGGCCGGGATCGGGCTCGGGTTCATCGGCTGGCTCATCCTCTGGGGCCCGACGTTCGTGACGCAGGCCGGTGGCGGCCATTCGAGCTGGATCGCACCCACGACGGCGATCGGCCTCGCGACCGCGCTCGCCCGACTCGTGACCTTCGATCCGGCGCTCGTGGTCCCGGCGACCGCGCTGATCGCCGTGGGGGGCCTGGTGATCTGGCGGAGTGACCGGCTCCTGGGCCGGGTGTGGGTGTGCTGCTGGGTCGTGCCCGTCGCGATCGCCGCGGTGGTGGGTCGCGTCGAACCGGTGGTCCTCGACCGCACCTTCACCGTCGTTGCGTGGGCACCGTTGCTCGCCGTCGCGTACGTGCTCGAACGGTTGTTCCGGCGAGCTCGCGTCGTGGGCGCGCTCGCCGCCGTCGCGTTGCTCGCCCTCCTCGTGCCCCCGGTCGTCACCGTGATCACGCAACCGACCGGTCCCAACGCGCCCTTGCGCCGGCTCGAGCAGGTGGTGCGGCCGGGTGACGTCGTGGCCGTGCGCCCGGTGAGCAAGGCACCCGAGCTCCAGTGGTCGCTGGGGGTGCGCAGTCGATTCGAGACGCACCCGGTCCGGGTGCCCGACGTTCCCGGCGCTTCGGGACTCACCGTGGGAACGGGCCGCCCGAGCGGGCGCCTCTGGCTGCTCGACTGGCGGACGTTCCGCGCGCCGCTGCCGGTGAGCACGGAGCCCTGCGCCAAGCACTGGTCCTGGGGCCACACCCACATCCGGTGCCTGAGGCTGCGACCCGCGGCCCGCTCGGCCTGAGCCGGGAGCTACTCCGCCGGGATCGAGACGCGCACCTCGGCGCCACCGCCCGCTCGGTTCGAGACCGCCGCATCACCACCGTGCTGCTTCGCCACGGCGCGCACGATGGCCAGTCCGAGACCGCTCCCTCCGTCCGCCCGCGACCTTGAGGCATCGGCGCGCCGGAACCGCTCGAACGCGTGGGGCAGGAAGTCCGGGGGGAAACCCGGGCCTCGATCACGCACGATGATCACGACCCGCGCGTCGGTTCGCTCCGCCTCGACCTCCACCACCGAGCCCGCGGGCGCGAACCGGAGCGCGTTGTCGAGGAGGTTGTCGACGGCGCGCCGGAGATCGGGACCGTCGACGACACCGACGAGGTCCAGCGGCAACGCGCTGCGCAGCTCGACACCCCGAGCCTGCGCCCGGCCCCTCGCGGCTTCCACGCTCCGGTCGAGCAACGGGTGCAAGGGCTGCAGCTCTCGATGGTCCTGGTTCATGCGCTCGTCCTGACGGGCGAGGAAGAGCAGCTCCTCGGCCAGGAGCGAGAGCCGGTCGGTCTCGGCGCCCGCGTCCTCCACCGCCTGGCGGAGCTCGCCTTCGTCCCGTCCCGGACGCGCGGCGAGCTCGAGCTCGGTGCGCAGGATCGCCAGCGGGGTGCGGAGCTCGTGGCCGGCATCCGCGACGAAGGCGCGCTGCTGGGCCAAAGCACCCTGCAGGCGACCCAGCAGCTCGTTCATCGTGTGACCGAGCTCGGCGATCTCATCCCCGGTCTCGGGGACCGCGAGGCGCGTGCTCGCGTCGTGCTCCGAGATGGCCGCGGCCTGTCGCCGCATGCGGTCCACCGGTCGAAGCGCCAGCGAAGCGAGGAACCACCCCCCGATCGCCGCAACCAGCACGGTGACGCCACCGCCGACCAGGATGCCGGTCCGCACGCGGTCGACGGCTTCGTCGGCGGATTCGAGCGAGCTGCCGACGATGACCACGCGTGGTCCGTCGGGGCCTTTCGCCTGCGTCGCCAGATAGCGGACGGACTGGGTCTCGAGCGGGATGCGACCCTTGCGGTAGACCGGATGCGAGCTCGCCTGACGGATCGCCGATCGGGGCAGCAGGGCTTTCGGTCCGGCTTCCTCGGAGTGCTCGATCACGCGGCCACTGTCGGTCAGGATCTGCGCGATCGCCTCCTTCGAGGGAAGCAGCGGCGTCGGTTGCGCGTCGGTCGCGTCGACGTGCGAGGTCTTCACCGTCTCGACGACCGCGTCCGCCCGCCCGCGCAGGGACGCGTCGAGGGAGTCGTGCAGGCCGTGCTGAAGCTGGCGCACGAAGATCCAGCCCCCGACCGACACCAGCGCGAGCGCGCCGAGCGCCGCGAGCAGCGCGAGGCGCAGCCGAATCGGCACCGCTACTCCGACCCGTCGCGGAGCCGGTACCCGACCCCGCGCACCGTGCGGAGATCGTCGCGCCCGTACGGCTTGTCGATCTTCTTGCGGAGATACGAGACGTACTGGTCCACCACGTTCGAGAGGCCGTCGTACGCGAAGTCCCAGACGTGGTCCAGGATCTGGGTCCGGGTGATCACCTCGTTCGGACGGCGCATGAAGAGCTCGAGCAGCGCCATCTCCTTGGGTGAGAGCGCGAGCTCGAGTCCTGCGCGCCAGGCGCGCCGCTGCGCGGGGTCGAGGCGAAGGTCGCCGACCTCGATCACGACCGGGCGCGGCTCGCCGCCGCGCCGGACGAGTGCCCGTACGCGAGCACTGAGCTCCGCGAAGCTGAACGGCTTCGCGAGGTAGTCGTCCGCGCCGACGTCGAGGCCGCGCACTCGATCGTCGATGGCGTCGCGCGCCGTCAGCATGAGGATCGGCGCCCACCGGTCCGCGGCGCGGAGCTCTCGACACACCGAGAAGCCGTCCATTCCCGGCAGCATCACGTCCAGGATGATCGCGTCGTAGTCGTGCTCGGTTGCGTGCCAGAGCCCGTCGGGACCGTTGGTGGCGACATCGGTCGCGTACCCCTCCTCGGAGAAGCCGCGCGCCAGCAGCCGAGCCATCCGGGGTTCGTCCTCGACGACGAGCAACCGCATCGTCCGACCGTAGTGAGAGGGAGATGTGAGGTTGATGTGAGCGGGCCGGATGCCGTCCGGTGGGACCGCGCTCACACGTTTCGCTCATGCGCCCGTGTCTACGGTGGCTGGTGATGAGCATCCTCGACGACATGGATGCGCGCCTCGCTCGCATCGAGACGAGCTCGGACTACATCGTCGACATGGCGCACGATGCCGCGTTCGGGCGGTTCCTCAGTGACGCGATCGGTGACCTCGCGGCATGCGTCGCCGATCTGGCGATCGAGGTGAAGCGCCTGCAGGCCCGGATCACCGACCTCGAGCAGGCGAGATGAGCTCCGAATCGCCGTGACGGCGCCCACCATCGGCGTCCCGCGCGGCCTGGTCGGCAAGAGCTCTGCGCCGCTGCTCGCCATCGCGGTCGCGGCCGTGGCGATGGGACTCGGCTGGCACGGCGTCGACTGGCCCGCGCAGCTCTATCGGGTGCACCTCTTCCAGACCCACGGATGGGTGAGCTTCGACACCGGTTGGTACGGCGGCAACGTGCCCGCGGCGTACAGCACCCTGTACCCGCCCGTGGCTGCGCTCCTGGGCGTCGGGTTCGTCGTCGTGGCGAGCACTGCCGCGGCAGCGTGGGCGTTCGACCGCTTGGCCACCACCGAGCTCGGAGCCCCGGCCCGGGTGGGGTCGCTCTGCTTCGCCGCCGGGATGGTGGTCCAGGTCGTGATCGGCCAGCTGTCGTTCCTCCTCGGGATGGCCCTCGGCCTCGTCGCGCTCGTCGCACTGCGGGGCGGACGGACGCGGACGGCCTCGCTGCTCGGCTTCGCGTGCGCGCTGGCCAGCTTCGTCGCCGCGCTGTTCCTCGTTCTTGCCGCGATCTCGATCTGGGCCACCGCCCCGCGGGCCTCGCGTGTGACGGCAGCCGCCGTCGCTGCGTCGACTGCCGCGCCGGTCCTCATCGTGGCGGTCGCCTATCGCCAAGCGGGACGCTTCCCCTTCCCGGCCACCACGCTCGCCGCCGTCCTCGCCGCCTGCATCGGCGCCCTGCTCGTGATCCCGGTCGCGCACCGCACCCTTCGACTCGGCGTCTACCTCTATGCCGCGATGTCGGCGGTGCTGTTCCTGTTCCAAACGCCGATCGGAGCCAACGACGCCCGCCTCGCCACCACGATGGCGGTCGCGGTGCTGATCGCCGTCGGGCGCCGCCGTGCCGTGGTTGCCGCCCTCGTCGCGTTCCTCCTCGCCTGGGAGGTGGCGCCCGCGCTGGGCGCGATCGACATCGACGAGCGTGACGCTTCGACGAGCCCGGCCTACTACGCGTCCCTGATTGCCGAGATGCACCGGCTCGCGCCCGGGCCGACCCGGCTCGAGATCCCGCTGACCCACGAGCACTGGGAGACGGCGTGGGTCGCTCCGACGGTCCCGCTGGCGCGCGGCTGGGAGCGCCAGCTCGACATCGCCGACAACCCGCTCTTCTACCGGTCCGGCGCGCTCAACCGTTCGACCTACCGCTCCTGGCTCACGGCGAACGGCGTCAGCTGGGTCGCGTTGCCGAATGCGCCGCTCGACTACTCCGCGCGATCCGAAGCCCGACTGCTCCGGGCGGGGGCGCCGTACCTCGAGCCGGTCTGGCGCGACCGCAACTGGGTCCTCTGGAAGGTCGAGGGCACCACGGGTCTGGTCAGCGGTCCGGCCCGGCTCACCGAGCTCGGCCCCGACGAGTTCACCGTTGCGGCCCGCACCGCCGGCACCGACGTCGTCCGCATCCGCTACTCGCCGACCTGGTCGATCGTCGACGCCGATGGTGGAAGCTGCCTCAGCCGGACCCGCGGCTCATGGACGCGCGTGCAGGTCCGGCACCCCGGCGTCATCCGCGTCGTGGCCGAGGTCCTGCCCCGAGCGGCGGACGAGTGTTGATCGCCCGACTCCGACCCTCGTTCACACGGTCTTCTCAACGACGGTTCCGTACCCTGCCGCGAGTGGACGAGCTCGCGACCCGACTGGCCGAGATGTGGCACTCATCCCGCGTGCTCGCCCGCCTCGCGATCGTCCTCATGGCGCTCGCGGCGATCGCCATCGTCGGGACGGTCATCTACTCGTTCCTGCTCCCGGTCACCGGATGATGAGGAGTTGATGAGAGCAGGGAGCAACACAGGTGAGACACAGGTCAACGGGTTAGGCAGTAGCTCGTTCGAGGTGTCGGTGTGGTCGATGGAGCGCAGATGATCGAAGCCCAGGGGCTGAGCAAGCGGTACGGGTCGACCGTGGCGGTCGACGACCTGAGCTTCGCCGTGGCCGACGGTCGGGTCACCGGCTTCCTCGGCCCGAATGGCGCGGGGAAGTCCACCACCATGCGGATGATCGTGGGCCTCGACGCTCCGTCGGCCGGGCGCATCACGGTCAACGGCCGTCCGTACGGTGACGCGGCGGTTCCCGCTGCACGAGGTGGGCGCGCTGCTCGAGGCCAAGGCCATCCATCCGGGTCGGAGCGCGCGGAACCATCTGCGCTGGCTCGCGGATTCGAACGGGATCAGCCGGTCGCGCGTCGACGAGGTCCTGGAGCAGGTGGGTCTCAGTGCGGTGGCCCGGAAGCGCTCCGGGACGTTCTCGCTCGGAATGGGCCAGCGCCTCGGAATCGCGGCCGCGCTGCTGGGAGATCCCGAGGTGCTGCTGCTCGACGAACCGGTGAACGGGCTCGACCCCGAAGGGATCCAGTGGGTGCGCCGGCTGCTGCGCTCACTCGCGTCCGAGGGTCGGACCATCTTCGTCTCCAGTCACCTGATGAGCGAGATGGCGCTCACCGCCGACCATCTGATCGTGATCGGGAAGGGTCGGCTCATCGCGGACGCCAGCGTCAGTGAGGTGATCGCCCAGGCCTCGGCCAACCACGTCAAGGTCGTCTCGCCCCAGATGCCGCAGCTGCGCGCCGCGCTGGAAGCGGCGGGCGCCGGCGTCGCGGTCGATGGTGAAGACACACTCATCGTGACCGGGCTCGAGTGTCGGGATGTCGGGATCCTCGCCGCCAACGCCGGCATCACGCTCTACGAGCTGTCCCGCCAGGAAGCATCACTCGAGGAAGCGTTCATGGAGATGACCCGAGACAGCGTCGACTACGCCGCCGACTCGGCGGCCGCAGGAAGTGTGGCGTGAGCACCGTCGCGCCGACCGTCCCCACGGCACGTACAGACGCGGCCGGACACCGTCGCGGGCGCGTCAGTTCGGCGCGCTCGTCCGGTCGGAGTGGACCAAGCTCTGGTCCGTCCGGTCGACGCTGTGGTCGCTGCTGGTCACCGTCGCCATCATCGTCGGGCTCGGGGCGCTCTTCTGCGTGGCGCGAGTCGCGCGCGCCGATCGACTCGGCCCGCACGAGCTCCGCAGCTTCGACCCGACCGGCTTCAGCCTCAACGGCATCTTCCTGGCCCAGCTGGCCGTCGGCGTCCTGGGCGTCCTGGTCATGTCCTCGGAGTACGCGACGGGTCAGATCCGAGCGACGTTCGGTGCGACGCCGCAGCGGCACGTCGTCCTGGCCGCGAAGGTCGTGGTCTTCATGGTCGTCGTGTTCGTCGTGGGACTCGTCGCCTGCTTCGCCGCCTTCTTCATCGGCCAGAGCATCCTCAGCGCCAAGTTCCATCAGGCCTCCCTCGGGGACCCGGGCGTGTTGCGTGCGGTGATCGGCGGGGCCGTCTACCTCGCCGTCCTGGGGGCGCTCGGGATCGGCCTGGGCACCATCCTGCGCCGCACCGCCGGAGCGATCGCCGCGCTCGTCGGCCTCCTCCTCATCCTGCCCGTGCTGGTGAACTTCCTGCCCTCACCCTGGAACACCGACATCAGCAAGTACCTCCCGCTCCAAGCCGGCAACAACCTGTTCCACACCGCGGCCCGCTCCAGCACCGACCTCCCGCTCTGGATCGGGTTCGCCGTCTTCTGCGCCTACGCGGTCGCGTCGCTCGTCGGTCGGGGCCGTCCTGCTCACCCGCCGCGACGCCTGAGCTTCGGCACCGGCGATCACGACCCGTCGGTCAAGATCCGCTGCACGAGGACGAGGTCGAGCCACTGGCCGAACTTCGTGCCGACCTCGGGCATGCGACCGACCGTCGTGAACCCGAGCCGTTCGTGGAACCGGATCGACGAGTCGTTGCCACTGTCGATCGCGCCGACCATCACGTGGACCACGCTCGCCCGGGCCCGGTCGACCAGCTCGTTCATCAGCGCCTGCCCCACGCCGACCCCCACGCGGCGCGGCGGACGTGGACCGTGTGCTCGACGGTGTGGCGATAGCCGGGCCACCGGCCCTGGCCGCGGAAGGAGCCGTACGCGGCGAAGCCCACCACGGCCCCGCCGTCCTCGGCCACGAGCACGGGCCAACCGTGGTCCGTCTGGTTCCTGAACCACTCCCGACGCTGCTCGACGGTCTCGCGCACCTCGGTCCACATGACGTTCGTCGTCTCGACCAGCGCGTTGTAGATGTCGCTGACCGCGGCCATGTCGTCGACGGCCGCGTCGCGCACGATCACGGTCAGCGGATGGTGCCGAAGCCCGGGATGAGCGGGAGGTCGAGCGCGGTGACCCAGCCCGCGGGCAGGTCGTTGACCGCCGGCACCGCGTTGAGCGCGCGCAGACCCGTGGCCAGGCATCCGGCGACTGCGGGGGCGCGGCCGCTGCCGTCGGTGAACCGGAACGCGGTCTCCTGGGTGATCGACGGCGTGCCTTCGATCTCGACGCGGTAGATGTCGTCCTGCGTTCCGCGCGGCCAGTCCGGCGCGGCGTCGGTGCCCACGCGGTTGACGTGCTGGAGCTGGATGCGGGTCTCACCCTGGTAGATGCCGTTGATCGTGAAGTTGATGGCCGCGACCTGGCCGGCTTCGATGACGCCCTTGGCCGTCGTGATCGGCGTGTCCGTCATCCACTTGTCCCAGGTGGTCGTGATCTCGTCGAGCTCGATGCCGACCGCGTGGGCCATCATCGGGACGGTCGCACCCCACGCCATGATGAGGATGTCGGGGTGTTCGAGCAGCGGGCGGAAGTCGGGATCCCGGCCGATCCCCATCTCGTCCTCGTAGTCACCCTCGTAGCTGAGGTAGTCGAGGATCTCCAGCGCGCGCACCACGCGCACCTCGGAGCACAGCCCCATGAGCGTCATGGGGAAGAGGTCGTTGGCGAACCCGGGATCGATCCCGGTGGTGAAGCACGACGCGCGGCCGGCTTCGCACGCCTCCGTGATCGGCGCGATCCAGCTCGGGGGGTTCTGCTGCATCGCCGGCCACACCCACGGCGTCATCGCGGTGGAACAGACGTCGATCCCGGCGCGGAGGAAGGCGCTGATGTCCCGGATGTTGTCCTGGGGGTGCGCGGCCGTCGGTCCGTAGTGGACGAGCGCATCCGGCGCGAGTGCGACGAGCTCGTCGAGGTCGTTGGTCGCGGTGATGCCGATCGGTCCGACGCCGCAGATCTCGCCCGCGTCCTTCCCGACCTTGTCCGGGTTGCTCACCCCGACGCCTACGAGCTCGAACGCGGGATGGCGCACGACCTCGGGGATCACCATCTTCCCGACGACCCCGGTCCCCCAGATGACGACTCGCTTGGTCACGGCAATTCCCCTTACCGCATCATCTCGCCGGCGTTCACCATGAGGTGCTGCCCGGTGACGGCCTTGGCGTGATCGGACGCGAAGAACATTGCGACGTCCGCGACCTCGCCGTCCTCGGTCATGCGGGCGAGGGGGAAGTCACCGACGATGTCGTTGAGCGCCTCGTCGACCGAGATGCCCTTCTGCTTGGCGGTGCCCTCGACGAACATCTGGACGGGCGGGCCCCACATCCACGAGGGCACGACCATGTTGCAGCGGATGTTGTCGGCCCCGAGCTCGTCGGCGAGGTAGTACATCGTGCTCAGCAGCGCGCCCTTGGACGCGGCGTAGCCGGCCTGCGGCAGTGACGGCTTGAACATCGACTGCGAGCCGATGAGCACGACCGCGCCACCACCGCTCTCCTTCATCGCGACCGCCACCGGCCGGAGCACGGTCAGCGCGCCGAGCACGTTCGTCTCGAACGCGGTCCGCCAGTCGTCGAGCTTCGTCTCGTGCAGCCCGCCGAAGACGTACTCGAACGCGGCGACCTGGATCAGCGCGTCGACCGACCCGAACCGTTCCTGCGCCCGGGCGACCAGTGCCGCGCAGTCGTCCGCATCGGTGATGTCCGCGGGCACCGCCTCGACGTGCTCGCCGGAGGGGTCGACCTCCGCCGCGGTCGCCTCGAGCGTCTCCCGGGTGCGCGCCGCCATCACGACGTTCGCGCCCTCGCGCCACGCCGCCGTCACGCACTCCCGACCCAGGCCACTGCCCACCCCGGTCACGATCACGGTCTTTCCCTGCAGCATCATGGGACCTGTCTAGCCAAAACTAGAACACGTTTCAATCCCGAGTCCTCAGAGCTCCACCTCGACCACGGTCGCGCCCGGGTCCCCCGCCCAGCGGGAGACGGAGAAGCGGTGGCGACCGGCCGCCGGGCACCACGCCCGCCGGTCGGGATCCCGGGTGGCGAGGCCGTCCCTCGGGACCGCGACCTCGAAGGGGGCCGCTCCCCCGGACGGCACCTCGACGCGTGCGAACCCGACGAGGCGCGGCGGGCGCGTCCGGGTCGGGCAGCTCGGCGTAGACCTGCACGACGTCGGCTCCGTCCCGCCCGCCGGTGTTCCGCACCACGCCGCGCACGTCCACCACGTCCGTCGCCGGCCGTCACCTCGACGTCGGTGAGCGCGAAGGTGGTGTACGACAGGCCGAACCCGAACGGGAAGGCCGGTGTCGTCCCGTGGCGGGCGAGGTGCCACCAGCCGTGCCAGCGGTCGTAGCGGAACCGAGTCGCGTCACGGTCGAACGGCGGCAGGTCGGCCTCGTCGACCGGGACGCTGAACGGCAGGCGCGCCGAAGGGTTCACGGCTCCGAGCAGGACGTCGGCGAGCCCCGGCCCGGCCTGGCACCCGCCGTACCACGCCTGCACGACCGCGGGCACCGCGTCGATCCACTCGGAGGCGATGACCGCGCTCCCGGCCTGGATGACGACCACGGTGCGCGGGTTCGCCGCGGCGACGGCGCGGATGAGCTCGACGTCCGCCGGCGGGAGCCGCAACGACGTCGCGATCGCCGCCGGTGCCGAACGCCTGCCCGCGGGCGGAGATGTGCGGCGGCTTCGTGGTCGTGGGCAGCTCGGTGAGCGAAGCCTCGAACCGCTCGACGACCTCGGGCTCGTCCGCGCTCGGGAACAGCGCGGGGAGCGACGGGTCGGTCGCACCGATGTACTCGCCCTCGTCGAGGTACGTGTAGCCGACGACCACCACGGCGACGTCGGCCGCGGCGGCGACGCCCGCCGCACGCTCGAGGTCGGTGCCGTCGTCGTGCACGACCTCGCCGACGGCCGCGCGCAGCCCGTCGAGCACGGTGTGGCAGTCGAGGTCCCACACGTCGCTCGA
Source organism: uncultured Acidimicrobiia bacterium (assembly GCA_963770105.1). Taxonomy (GTDB): domain Bacteria; phylum Actinomycetota; class Acidimicrobiia; order IMCC26256; family JAENVU01; genus Chersky-806. The sequence continues at coordinate 2,112,519 of CAVYOL010000002.1, forward strand.
GCCACCGTCGCCGAGGTTGACGGTGTCGCGCGAGCCGCCCGAGCACCGCGACCTGCATGCCGTCCGGCGCGGCGAAGGGCAGGACCGGCGACGCCGTCGACGGGCTCGTTGCGCAGCAGCACCACCGATCGGGCGGCGACCTCGCGGGCGAGCGCGCGATGCCGGGCGAGCCGAGCACGTCGACGGACGGAGCCGGCGCGCGACAGGACGTCGTCGAAGCGCAGCAGGGTGGCGACGATCCGCTCGACGGCGCGGTCGACGTCGTCCCACGATGCGTCGCCACGCTCGAGTGCCGCGGGAAGGTGCTGGGCGCGCACCATGCGGTACGGCATCTCGATGTCGAGGCCGGCCGTCACGCGACGTCGCGGCGTCGCGCAGCCCGAAGATCCAGTCGCTGATGACGAAGCCCTCGAAGCCCCACTCGTCGCGGAGCACGTCGGTGAGCAGGTCGCGGTTCTGACCGCACCACTCGCCGTTGACGCTGTTGTAGGCCGACATCACGGACGCGACGCCCTCGTCGACGATCCGGCGGAAGTGCGGGAGGTACACCTCGTGCAGGGCGACGTCGTCGACCTCGATGTCGACGGAGAACCGGGCGTTCTCCATCGAGTTGCACGCGAAGTGCTTCACGCACGCCATGCACGTGGCGCTGCAGCCCGCGGGTCAGGGCGGCGCCCGAGCTCGCCGACGTGGTGCGGGTCCTCGCCGTAGGTCTCCTGCGCCCGGCCCCACGCCGGGTGCCGCAGCAGGTTCACGCACACGGCGCCGGTGAGGTTCGCACCGACCGCGCGCAGCTCGCGCGCCGATCGCATCGCCGACCCGTTCCTCGAGGTCCGGGTCCCACGTCGCGCCGCGCGCCATCGACACCGGGAAGCAGGTGGCGTTGCCCACCACCGCGCCACGGGGGCCGTCGCTGAACCTGACTCCGGGCAGCCCGACGCGGTCGACCTCGGCCGCGACGAACGGAGCCTGGTGGTAGCCGTCGTGGCCCAGGAAGGTGAGACCGGCCCAGGTCGGCGCGTCGCCGTCGAGGCACCACAGCCGCTCGTCGGGCGTGAGGGAGGCGACGAGCGAGCGTGCGACGCCGTCGAGCGGCTCGCCGGCCGCCACCGCGCGGCGGGCCTCGTCGAACGTCTCGATGATCACGAGTCGGCCTCCTCTGCTGCGGTCGGCAGGCCACCGACCGATCGGTAGCACCGCAGGCTTGCGTCATGCGGGTCCGCGCCGCCAATCCGTCGATGGAAGACTCCCCGCCTGATGGCAACGCGGCTCTGGGGGCTCTCGCGGCGACAGACGATCGTTGCGCTCGGAGTCGCCGGGCTCATCGGCGTCGTCCTCGCGTTCGCCCTGCCCCGCGGTGGCGATTCGTCTCCGGGTCGCCACCCGTCGCACTCGCTCTGGGCCTTCGGGTTCGCCACCGTGCGGATCAACCCGGAGACGCTGCGTCCCGCTCCGCACCCCTTGCCGCAGGGATTCGGCTCGGTGCTCTCCACGCCCGGCGCCGTGTACCTGTTCGAGCCGGTGGACGGGCGGGTCGGGCTCCTCGACGCGGCGCGCAACACGCTCCGGGTCATCGGCCGGATCCCGCCGGGCGGGCAGGCCGCCGGGACGGTGGACCCGCTGATCGCCAAGTCGTCGGGCGACCTCTGGCTGGTGAGCACGCCGGGGACGTTGACGCGGTTCGATCTCGGGCGGCGACGGGCGGGTGGGTCCCTCCGGCTGGGGGCTGCGGGCCGGAGTGCGCGACCCACGACGACGCGGGTCGTCACCAGCGGCGACTCGGTGGTCGCGGTCTCCGAGGTTGCCGGCGGCTACGCGGTCGACCGGATCGATCCGTCGGGTCGAACGGTCGCGAAGGCGAGCACCATCGAGGGTCACGGTCCGATCACCGGCCTCGCCGCGGACGGTCGATCCGTGTGGATCGCGACCGCGGACGTCGCGGTGCAGGTCGATGCGCAGACGCTGCGGGTCACCGGCGAGATCGGCATCCCGGTGATGCCGGCCCCAGCCGCGAGAGGTCTCGTGGTCACCCGCGGCGGGCTGTGGACGCTGGGCGGGAACGGTTCGACCCTGGTCCGGGTCGATCTCGTGACGCGCCACACCGACGTGGCGCTGCACCTGCTCGCGGCAGAACCGTCGAGCTTCCGGGAGCCCGCGTCGCTGGTCGCCGACGCGGGGCACGTCTGGGCCATGGTGCAGCGCACGGACGATCCGCAGGACCACAGCGTGCGCGTCGCGGGCGTCACCGTCACCGGGCGGGCCACGAAGGCGGCCGACCTGCCGACCGAGCTCTTCATCGGCGCGATCGCGGTCACGTAGCGCTCGACCGCACCGCTCAGCCGGCGACGGCCCCCGCGATGAGCACGACGCCGATCGCAATGAAGACGAGGGGAACGATCCGGTAGCCCCACCGATCGAGCACCTCGGCGACCCGTTCCCGTGAGGCGAGGTACGCGGCTGCGGCGAGCCAGACCGCGACCATGATCGCGAACACCGCGACGTAGACCAGCGTGCCCCACCCGGCCTGACGGAACAGCGGCACGTACACGCTCACGTTGTCGGCTCCGTTCGCGATGACGACGCCCGCGACGCCGAGCGTCGTCGTGACCACGGTTGCCCCTTCGGGACTGCGGCGCAGGAGGCCGCGCACCCCGAGGGCGAGCGGGACCACCCCGAAGAGGCCGATCCAACGCTCGGGGACGACGACCAGGCCGAGCGCGGCGATGATGCTGACCGCGACCAGTGCCGCGAGACCGAGCGACTGGCCCACGACGATCTGCCGTCGCCCGACCGTGCGCGACCCGTCGAGGGCGATCAGGACGACCAAGTCGTCGAGGTTGGTCGCCGCGAACACCGCGATCGCGGTGAGGATCATCGGCTCGCCATCGGCGCGACGGACCTACCGCGGCTCGGGCCGGCTCACTGGAGCTCCGGGTCGACCTCGATGAGCACCTTGCCGCAGTCGGTGGAGGTCTGGAGGAAGGCCAGCGCCCGGTCGAACTCCTCGAGCGGGTACCGGTGCGTCAGCAGGCCGGACAGGTCGCGGCGGGCCAGCAGGTCGATGGCATCGTCGAAGCGGGCCGGGTACTCGATCGAGCCGCGGATGGTGAGCTCCTTCATCAGCACCATGAGGTAGCTCGTGGGCACCGGGTCGTAGTGCAGCGCGACCACCGCGAGCCGGGCGCCGACCGCGGCATGGTCGATCACGTCGCCGATCACGCGGTCGGCACCGGAGGCCTCGATGAACGCGGCGGTGGCCGGTGTCGGTCCGAACATGAAGGGCGCGGTCCCGTGGAGGCGGGCGAGCTCGGCCCAGACGTCGGAGGTGGTCGGGTCGAAGGCGGCCTGCGCGCCGAGCGCCCGGGCGAGCTCGAGGCGGGCGGGGCTGAGGTCGACAGCCACGACGCGGTCGTGGCCCCGGTCGACGAGGGTGGCGATGGCGGCCAGGCCGATCGGGCCGCAGCCGAAGACGCAGACCCCGTCGCCCGGACGCACGTCCGCCTGCTCCGCCGCGTGCATGCCCACCGCGAGCGGCTCGGCGAAGGCCGCCACGTCCAGTGGCAGATCGTCGGGCACGTGATGCAGCCGGCCCCGGTCGACGTCGGTGACCAGCAGGAGCGGGGTCAGGCCGCCCTCGGGCGCGCCGTTGCCGATCCGGCCCAGCTCGTCGTCGCCGGGCTGCACGACGACCGCGCTCGCCGACTCGCAGACGTGTGACGTCGGCACCGACCCAGTCGACCGTCCCGGCGATCTCGTGGCCGAGGCACATCGGGGCGCCGCCCGGCCCGGCCAGCCCGCCGAGGCGGATGTAGGACAGGTCGCTGCCGCAGATGCCACAGGACGCCACCCGCACGACCGCGTCGCGGGGCCCGGGATCCGGTTCGGCGACATCGTCGACGCGCGCGTCGCCCGGGCCGTGCACTCGCACCTGCAGCATCGGCCGTTCCTCAGGCCTCGCCGGGATCGGGCTGGAACAGGAAGGCCATGTCGTCGCGCATCGTCGCATCGACGAGCTCGAAGCGCACGCCGAGCTCATCATCGCGGTGGTAGGCGAACGAGAGCGGCGCGTCGTCGCCGTCGCGGCCGCACAGCTGCAGCGGGCAGCCCGACGCCGGCGAGCCCCGTGCTGTCACCCTGCAGGTCGTCGCTCCAGATGCCGACGTGGTGCAGGTTCGAGTGCTCGTTGCGGTCCCACACCGTGCCCGGCATCTCTTGGATGAGCTCGAGGCAGGGTTGGTCGACCGAGTAGCAGAGCGTCGTCGGCATGATGAGGTCCGCGCCCGACCCGTCGCGGTACGCGACCTCGTCGAGGTGGAGGATCGGTCCCCACGCGACGCCGAGCTGCTCGGTGAGCCTGGCGCGCGCGGCGACGACATCGGGGACGACGATGCCCACGTGGTAGTGCGGAGGCAAGGGTCGGCATGATCAGACCGTGAGGTAGCCGCCGTCGACGGACATGGTCGCGCCGGTGATGTAGCCGCGCCGCGAGCTGGCCAGGAACAGGACCATCGGCGCGACCTCGTCGGGGATGCCGAACCGGCCCATCGGGGTGTGAGCCAGCTCGCCGTCGAGGAGCTCGGGGAGCACGCTCGAGCGGTGCGGTCATCGGCGTGTCGATCACGCCCGGGGCGACCGCGTTCACCCGGATGCCGTCGCCGACCCACTGACGGGCCAGGTTGCGGGTGAGGGCGACGAGACCGGCCTTGGCGGAGCCGTAGCCGGGAACGATCGGGATGGATCGGAAGGCGGCCATCGACACCACGCTGACCACGGACTCGCCCCGCCGTCGAGGTCGCTGGCCCGCAGCAGGTCGCGGCACCCGATCGTGAGGCGCATCGGACCGGTGAGGTTGAGGTCCATCGCGGTCGCGAAGGTGTCGGGCTCCCACTCGTCGCGGCCGCCCGGGAAGTTCGCACCGGCGTTGTTCACGAGCACGTCGAGCGCATCGAGTGATTCGACCAGCGCGTCGATCGACGGCGGGATCGGTCATCTCCGACCTGCCGGTACGCGAAGCGCGCGGAGGTCGGTCTCGTAGTCCGCCGCGGCGCCGCTGCGGTGCCGGTGACGGTGACGGCACGCGCCCGCGGCGGCGAACGCGGTCGCGATCGCGTGGCCGATCCCGCTGGTGCCACCGGTGACGAGGACCGACGCGCCAGTGAAAGTCGAAGCTCACCTGGTTCACTGCCCGCCTCGAGCTGTCTCGATCGACCGCCGCAGCCATGCGGCCTCCCAGAAGTTCGACGCTGGCGTCCAGCAGCGACCCGGGAGGCCTCGGCCGCCAGCGCCCGGGCCGCCGGGTGGTCGGGGTTCGACGGTCAGGACGAGGTCGGTGAGGTGGAGCGCCTCCACCGGTCGGCCAGCGTCGAGGTGCGTTCGGGCCGCGGCCAGGAGCGCGTCGGCACCGGCCACGGCGACGACGTCCGCCGCGATCGCCGCGGGCGGCACCGCGTACAGCTCGGTGGTGGAACGGTGGTGGAACCAGCCGGCGTAGGTCTCCCAGATGGCGCGCACGTTCCAGCTCGTCGTGCCGTAGCCCTCGCCGACGTCGAGGTGCGTCGGGAACGGCGACGTCGCGCATGAGCGTGTGGACGTCGTCGCCGCGCGTTCATGCCGTCGACCGTGCGGTCGTGGACCCAGATCATGGAGTCCCGCATCGCCGATGACGCTCCTCGCGCGATGCGGTCAGCGCCCTCGATGGGATCGAAGTGGCCGGTGATGCAGCCGATCGGGTGCAAGGTCGAGCACCCGCTCGACCGACGACGACGTAGTCGAGCGCGTCGCGGTAGCGGTCGCCGCGGATCGTGACGAGGTTCGGGACGTGTCCGAACAGCGGCCCGAAGAGGTTGCCGGTGAATGCAGTGCGGGACTCGGGGAGCCAGATGACGAGCGAGTCGGTGGTCTCGCCGCCCGGCATGGACAGGAGCTCGAGCCGGCGCCCACCGACCTCCAGCTCGAGGCGGTCGTCGAACGTCGTCGTCGGCTCCGGACGGGCCTGCGGGGTCGCCCCGACGCCGAGCGACTCGGCGTACTCCATGGCGGCGACGATCGCGTCCATCCAGGCGAACGCGGCGTTGCGGGCGCGGAACGTCTCGAGCCGCTCGTTGTCGGCCCGCCACGTCGGCGAAGTTCGCCTGCGCGACGACGTCGGTGTCGTCGTCGCGCAGGCACGTCGACGCCGCCGACGTGGTCGTAGTGGCCCTGGGTGAGGATGATCGCTCGGGTCGGCCGTCGTCGACGCCGTCGTAGGCCCGTTGGTGGAGCGGGCCCTCGAAGCCCATGCCGGTGTTGACGATCACTCGACCGTCGTCGGTCCGGAGCAGGTAGCTGTTGGACAAGCCCGGCGACATCCAGATGTCGTCGCCGAGGTCGACCGCGGGAGTCGCCGGTCGCGGCCGCGATGGACGCCGCGCCGGGCCGCTCGCGGTGGATGCCGGGCATCAGCGCACCTCCGTGCGGATCTGGGGAAAGGCCTCGAAGTAGAACGCGAACCGTTCGTGCAGCGCGGCGGGCTCGACGCCGAAGTCGTTCCGGAGGTCGTAGACGACCCGGCCGTCCTTGCCCCGGGGGTTGCCGGCCAGATACGCCTCGAACGCACCGCGTGCCGGGTCGGTGATCTCGAGCCCCGCGACGTCGAGGATCTTCGCGGCCATGGCCAGGTCGTCGGCCATGAACTCGCCGAACTCGACGTCGACCCGCTGGCGCGTCGGGGATCAGGTGGGCGTCGCGCACGGCGGCCCGCAGCAGCCGCTCGATCCGGTCGATCCAGTACGCGGCCAGCTCGTCGGCATCGATGCGGACGCGGCGCAGGCGGTCGCCGTACGCGAGCATGGTGATCGCCGACTGCAGCACGGCGACCGGGTCGCGCAGGGTGAACGCGATGGTCGCGTCGGGAAACGTGTCCAGGAGCGGGCCGAGCTGCTCGAGGTGCTGCGGCGTCTTGAGCACCCAGCGGTTCGGACCGCGCAGGTAGCTCAGCACCTGCAGCTCCCGGCGCAGGAACGCGTAGTGCGGGCGCTGGTCCAGCTGCAGGTAGTAGTCGCGCCACGACGGCACCCGGGCGTGCCACTCGAGCGTGTACGCGCACAGGTCGAGGTCGACGAGCTCGCAGTCCTCCTCGATGCTCCAGGGCGGTCGGTCGTGCATGAGCGCCGCGAGCGGCGCGGTCTCGTTGGTCAGCTCGCAGGCGGCCAGGCAACGGAGGTAGCGCGGATCGATCCCGTCGCGGTCCGGGACCGTCGCCGAGCACCGGGGTCGGCTCCGCGACCTCCCACCACGGCATCGAGCGGAACCGCGGGTCGGCCGCGAGCAGGTTCACGAGGTGGGTGGTGCCCGAGCGCGGGAGCCCGACGACGATGACCGGCGGCTCGAGCTCGACCTCGAGCGCCTCCGGGTGCCGGCGCACGAAGTCCTCGAAGCGCAGTCGAGCGCGCGAGGAGCCCGACCAGTCGTTGCGCGCACGATGAAGCGGCCGAGCCCGGACAGCCCGCGGTCGGCCTCGATCGCCGCGACCTGGGCGGCCAGGCGGTCGAGCAGGGTCTCGTCGCCGAAGTCGGACAGGCCGGTCTCGGCGCGCGCCTGGGCCACCAGCTGCTCCGGGTCGAGATCGACGGCCATCGCGCACGCGACGTCGAAGAACGCCTGCTCGCCCGCGTCCCGCTGCGGCTCGCGGAGGTCGTCGATCCGGACTGCTCTCACCGCCTGCGTCTCAGATCCGGGTCCGCGCTCGACGACAGCGCGGTGCAGTCCGGCGACCATGGCCCCGGAGCCTAGGTCCACCCCTCCCGTTCTCGGCACGTTCGACCGCGCCAGGCGCGGCTGAGCGTGCCGAGAACGAGCCGGGTCCCGAACCTAGAGGTCCCAGAAGCGCTCGCGCTGGTACGTCGTGAACGACCGGTAGAGCGCGGCTTCCTCCTCGGGCCCGAGCTCTCGGTAGTCGGCGTCACCGCGACCACGGACGAACACGACGTCGCCCCCGACCCGGTCGCTGCGCCACTTCTGGTGGACGAGCGTCCGCTTCACGATCTTGTTCGTGCCGGTCGTCGGCGGGTCCGCCAGGATGCGCACGTAGCGCGGCCGCCACTTCGGCCCGATTGCTTCCTGCGCGTCGAGCCACCGGGCGAACGCCACCGGATCGAACGCCGCGCCGTCCCGGAGCACGAGGCCCGCCATCACCTGGTCGCCGGCCTGGTCGTCCGGAACTCCGTAGACGACCGAGATGACCACGTCGGGATGAGACCCGATCGCCGTCTCGATCGGCTGGGCCGGGAAGTTCTCGCCGTCGACCCGGAGCCAGTCCGCGTTGCGCCCCGCGAAGTAGAGGTAGCGGTCGGCGTCGAGGTACCCGAGGTCGCCGCTCCAGTACCAGCCGAAGCGCAGGGTCTTCTCGTTGGCCGCGTCGTTGTTGTAGTACCCCTCGAAGGGGCCCGCGCCCGCCGTGTTGACGATCTCACCGACGCACTCGTCCGCGTTCTCGAGCCGACCATCGGCGTCGAACCGGGCGATGGCGAGCGGCTCGCCGTCGCGGTCCACGACCTTGACGTCCGCGCCGACCTGACCCAGCGCGCCGGCGCGACCTTCCACGTCGCGGTTCACGGCGATGCCACCTTCGGTCGCACCGTAGGCGTCGATGACCTCGAGCGCGAAGCGACGCGCGAACCGGTCGACGACGTCGGGCGATCCCTCGTTGCCGAACGCCACCCGCAGCGTGTTCTCCGAGTCGTCGGGCCGTTCCGGCGTGGAGAGGATGTACGCGAGCGGCTTGCCGGTGTAGTTGGTGTACGTCGCGCGGTAGTGCCGCACGTCGTCGAGCCAACCCGAGGCACTGAAGCGGCGCGCCAGTCCGACCGACGCGCCGGAGACGAGCGACGGCGCCCAACCGACCATGAGCGCGCTGGAGTGGAAGAGCGGCATGCAGACGTAGCCGGTGTCGTCCGCGCCGAGATCCATGATCATCCCCATGCGGTTCCCGGTCACGAGGAGCCGGCGTTGCGTGCAGATGACCGCCTTCGGGGCATCCGAGGTCCCGGACGTGAAGATCAGTCCCCAGAGGGTGTCCGGACCCGGCTCGATCCCCGCGTCGCCGGCACCGACACCGGCGAGCGCGGCGTCGAGGTCCGCTCCGATGCCGACGACCGGATCGGACTCGTCGGGGTAGCGGTTCGAGACGAGCAGCTCCGGGAGCCCGCCGGCGATGGGCTCGAGCAGCGGTACGTGACGCGGCTCGCTGATCACCACGTCGCACTCGGTGTGCTGGAGGTCGCGCAGCAGATGCTCCTCCCGGCGCGTGTGGTTGATGCCGACGACCGCGGCACCGGCGAGCGCGGCGCCTCCGAGCGCGAACAGGTACTCCGGGGTGTTGTCGAGCAGCACGCCGACGTGCACCGCCCGCGCCCGTCCCGCGGGCCGACGCGCGCGGAGGAGGTTCGAGAAGCGGTGGCACTCGGCCACGAGCTCGGCATGGCTCCAGATCCGGTCACCGAACCGAAGCGCCGGGCGGTCCCGAAGCTCGGGATCGGACGCGTTCCTCCGCAGCAGCGCCGCCGCGTCCGCGGCGGGCATCGGTGCCGCTCCCGGCGCCGGGGCCGAGCGGACCGGGCGGTCCCGCGGCCCCGAGGACCGACCGACGGTCGTGCTCATCCGGTCGCCTCCCTGAACGCCGCGACCAGCTCCGAGTAGAGGTCCAGCGTGCCGTCGTACGAATCCGGGACCTTGACGTGGACGAGGAAGTCACTGACGCCGGCGGCGGCGAGCGCGGGCACCCGGTCCATGCTCGCTCCGAGATCGATCGACCGGTCCGGCGTGCGCGCCAACGCCAACGGAGCGAGCACGGCCAGGGACGCACCGTCACCCCCGGCCCGGTCGACCGCGGCGCGCAGGCGTGGGATGCTCGCCACCGGGTCCGCGGCGTCCTCTCCCCACGGGATCCAACCGCTCCCGAAGCGGGCCAGGCGTTGCGCGACGCGCTCGTTGCCGCGGCCACTCACCCAGATCGGGACGCCGCCGGCCTGGAGCGGCTTGGGCATCGAATGGATCCCGTCGAACTGGAGGTCGGGCGACGAGAAGCTCGCGCGCTGGTCCCGCCACAGCGTCCGGCAGACCTCGAGCGACTGGTCGAGGAGGCGGCCGCGCGCGCCGAAGTCCAGACCGGCGGCCTCGTACTCCTCGCGTTGCCATCCGATGCCGACGCCGAGGTCGACGCGACCGCCGGACAGGACGTCGAGGGTGGCCAGCTGCTTGGCCAGGACGGCCGGCCGGCGCAGTGCCGCCAACAGGATGTAGGTGCCGAGCCGCACCCGGTCCGTCTGCGCCGCGACCGCGGTGAGGACGGTGAGCGGCTCGAGCCAGTGACCGTCGGGACCCGTGGGTTGGCGCCCGCCCTCGACTCCCCCGGTCTCGGGATCGGCGTAGGCGTCCAGGTGCTCGCCGAACACCACGTGGTCGGAGACGACGACCCGGTCGACGCCGCTCAGGTCCGCGGCCCGCGCGACCGCGAAGACGTGATCCCAGGATCCGGGATCCTCCGCCGCGTAGGTCGAGAGGAAGACGGCCAGCCGCTCCCCCGTCACGGGCGCGGGAACCGGTAGAACGCGCGGGCGTTCCCCTCGGCGATGCGCGCGGCCTCGTCGTCGGGAACGTCGGCGAGCGCATTGGTCAGCACCTTGCGGCTGTCCGGCCAGTTCGAGTCGTTGTGCGGGAAGTCGGCCTCCCACATGATCTTGTCCACCCCGATCAGGTCGCGGTTCCGGATCGCGTACTCGTCCGAGATCATGCACACCCACACGTGATCCGCGAAGACCTCGGTCGGTGGCTGCGGTGTTCGCGAGGCCCTCGTAGCGAGTTCGCTTCCACGTGTAGTCGAGCCGCTCGAGCACGTACGGCACCCAGCCTGCGCCGCCCTCGGAGAGCGCGACGCGACAGCTCGGCAAGCCGTTGAACACGCCGCCGAAGATCATGTCGCCGAGCGCGCTCATCGAGTTGATGCCGCAGAGCGCGATGCCGACCGACGGATTCGTCTCGGGTGACGGCCGGATGAGGCCGGACGACGTGCCGATGTGCATCGACAGCGGCAAGCCGGTCGCGTTGCACGCCTCGAACACCGGACGCCAGTGGCCGGTCGGGAAGGAAGGAAGCCCCAGCGGGTACGGGTTCTCGACGAAGAGCACCGCGCGTGACCCCTTGTCGGCGCAGCGCTCGATCTCCGCGACCGATGCCGTCACGTCCCAGAGCGGGATCAACGTCTGCGGGATGAACCGATCGGGGTACGCCGCGCACCACTCGTCGATCATCCAGTCGTTCCAGGCCCGCACCATCGCCAGCGCAAGGTCCTTGTCGACCCCCTGCAGGAACTGCGTCCCACCGAAGCGTGGAAACGTCGGGAACAGCAGCTCGGCCCACACGCCGTCGTCGTCCATCGCCCGGACTCGCTCGTGCACGTCGAACGCGGCCGGGATCATGTCCTCGTAGCGCCGGGCGTAGAGGTCGTCGCCCCGGCCCTCTTCGCCGGGCCGGAAGCGGCGCGTGTTCGCGTTGCCCTGGAAGGTCAGCGGGTAGAAGCGCTCCTCCCAGAGCCAGCCCTCGGCTCCGTCCTGCTCGACGATGCGGGGCGCACGGTCGCGGAACCGCGGCTCGATGTGATCGACGAAGACGTGCGGAGGCTCGACGACGTGGTCGTCGACCGAGACCGCTTGGACGTCAGCACGAAGCATCGCTGCTCTCCTCTCGGGTCACGTGCGGAATTGGAGCGGAAGGTGCTTGATGCTGCCGTTGACGATCGAGCTCAGGCGCTCCACGGCGCCCGCGACCTCGAACCACTCGAGACGCGCGAGCAGGTGACGGAAGATCGTCTCGAGCTCCACGCGAGCCACGAGCGCCCCCATGCAGAAGTGCTCGCCGAAGCCGAACGCCAGGTGCGGGTTCGGACGCCGGTCGACGCGGAACGCGAAGGGGTCCTCGAAGACCTCCTCGTCGCGGTTCGCCGACGCGAAGTACAGCGCCAGCTGCTGCCCCGCCGCGATCTTCGTCCCGCGCACCTCGCAATCCTCGGTCGCGGTGCGGGTGAAGTGACTGATGGGACTCGACCACCGCAGGATCTCCTCGACCGCGTCGGCCAGCAGCTCCGGGCGGGCGCGCAGCTTCTCCCACTGGTCGCGATGCTCGCTGAAGGCCAGCAGACCTCCCGTGATCGCGTTGCGGGTCGTCTCGTTGCCCGCCTCCACCAGGAGCTCGCAGTACGCGACGAGCTGACGGTCGGTGAGCGGAGAGCCGTTGATCTCGCCGCGGATCAGCTCGCTCACCAGGTCGTCCTCTGGTTCGGCACGGCGTCGATCGATGAGGTGCTGGAAGTAGACGTGCACCTCACCTCGTGCCCGCTTGATCGTCTGGCCCGCGGTCTCCCCTTCGCGCCGGTACTCCGGATCGTCCTTGCCGATCACCTCGTTGGTCCACCGGAACAGCAGTGGCCAGTCCTCGCTCGGCACGCCGAGGATCCACGCGATCACCGCCAGCGGGAACGGAGCCGCGATGCGCTCGACGAAGTCGAGGTCACCCGCGGCGCCGGTCGGCGCCGCGTCGTCGAGGATCTCGAGCGCGATGCGATCGATGTCGTCGCTCCGGGCCCGCACGGCCCGAGGCGTGAAGCGACCGTTCGCGACCTTGCGCACCGGGCCGTGCTCGGGTGGATCGAGCATGACCACCATGTCCGACGAGTAGACCGGCGCGCCGGCCCGTCGCAGGGTGATCCCCGCCGCGCTCGAGAACCGCAGTGGCTGCTTGGTGATCTCCAGGATGTCGGCGTGCTTCGTGATCGCCCAGAACGGCTCGAAGCCGGGCGGAGCGAAGTACGCGACCGGCTCCTCCGCCCGCAGCCGGGTCCACAGCTCGTGCGGGTAGCCATCGCGCGCGTAGCGCGTCGGGTCGACGAGGTCGCGTGCATCCGCGTCGGTGGTCACCGTCCGCTCGGCTCTCTCGGCAGCCCGAGCAGACGCTCGCCGATGATGTTGCGCTGGATCTCGCTCGTTCCTCCCATGATCGACGTGGCGCGCGACGCCAGGAACCCGAGCACCCAGGCTCCGTCGTCGACCGCGTGCTCGTCGGCGGGCAGGAGCAGTGCGTCGCTGCCCAGCACCGCGAGCGCGGTCTCGTAGAGTCGCTGGCTCATCCCCGCCCAGAACAGCTTCACCAGGCTCGACTCCGGGCCGAGCTCCTCGCCGCGCTCGAGTCGCGCGAGCGTGCGCTGGTTGTGGAGGCGGAAGATCTCGACGTCGATCCAGGCCGCCGCAAGCCGCTGCCGGCTGCGGGCGTCGGCGGACCCACCGCGCGACCGGCTGGACCGCATCAGCCGCTCGATCGCGACCTGATGGAGCACCTGCTCCTTCCAGACGAACGACGCGCCCCGCTCGTTGGCCAGCGTCGTGTTCGCCACGCGCCAACCCTCGTTCACCGGCCCGATGACGTTGCCGACCGGGACCTCGACGTCGTCGAGGAAGACCTCGTTGAATTCGCGCTCGCCGGTGATCTGGCGCAGCGGCCGGACCTCGACGCCGGGCGCGTCCATGGGGACCGCCAGCATCGAGATCCCCTTGTGGTTGGGCGCGGCCGGATCGGTCCGGACGAGGGCGATCCCCCAGTCGGCGAAGCTCGCGTACGACGACCACACCTTCTGCCCGGACACGCGGTAGACGCCGCCCCGCCGCTCGGCGCGCGTCGAGAGGGCGGCGAGGTCGCTGCCCGCGTCGGGCTCGCTGAACAGCTGGCACCAGACGTCGGCGCCGGAGAGGATCCTCGACATCCACCGTTGCGCGCTGCTCTTCGGTCCCGTGGGCCATGAGCGTCGGACCCACGAGGCTGACCCCGGCCCGCCCGAGCAGCGGTGGCGCGCCCGCGCGTGCCAGCTCCTCGTTGTAGACGGCGACCTGCGCCAGCGAGGCACCCCGTCCGCCGTACTCCACCGGCCAGTGGATGCCGACCCACCGCGCCGCGTGCAGCGACCGCTGCCAGTCGCGCAGCACCTCCGCCTCCTCGCGGGTTGCCGCGACGGCGACGGCGGGCGGCGGGTGCCGGGCGAGCCACGAGCGCAGCTCGTCCCGGAGCTGCCGATCGGGCGCCGGCACCCCGGCCCCGGCCGCGCGGCGTCGCTCGTCGAGCAACGTCGTCACGTCCTGGCGACCGGTGCAGCCAGCGGAGTGAACTCCACCTGGAGCTGCTCCAGGCCGCGGAGCATGTAGATCGGGGTGTACTCGTAGCGCCGGGCACCGGCCGGGCCGTGCGCGGCCTCGGAGATCGTGATGTCGCCCATGCGGTCGAGGATGCGCTCGAGACGTCACGCGGGCCTCGGCGCGCGCGAGCGGCGCACCGGCGCAGGTGTGGATGCCGAATCCGAACCCGAGGTGCTGGCGGCCGTTGGCCCGGTCGAGACGGAGCTCGTCCGGGTGCTCGAACTGGCGCGGGTCGCGGTTCGCCGCGCCGTTCGCGACCATCAACGTGGTGCCCGCGGGCAGGTCGACGCCGCCGACGGTCGCGGGCACCCGCGACAGCCGGAACTCGCCCTGGATCGGGCTCTCGAGCCGCAGCGTCTCCTCGACGAAGCTCGGGATGCGGCTCGCGGTCGGCCCGCAGCAGCTCCTGGCAGCTCGGGCCGCTCGGCGATCGAGCTGGAGCATCGGAGCCGAGCAGGCGCGCCGTCGTCTCCTGGCCGGCCGCGAACAGGTTGGCCGCGATCAGCACCACGTCGTGGACCTCGGGCAGCGAGCCGTCGGGGAACGTCGCGGTCGCGAGCTCGGTCATCACGTCGTCGCGCGGTGCGCGGCGGCACTCCTCGATGTAGGCGGTGAACCGCTCGTAGAGGAACTCCAGCGGCTTGTGCGCCATCGCCGCGCCGGCCTTGCCCGGCGTGCGGGTCGGACGCTCGCTTCGTCCCCTGCAGCTCCTCGCGGAACGAGGCGTGGTCGGCCTCGGGCACGCCGAGCAGGTCGGCGATGACGAGCAGCGTGAACGGGTTCGCGTAGTCGTGGATGAACTCGCACTCGCCGCGGGCGAGGAACTCGTCGATCTGGCGATCGGCGAGCCGCCACATGAACTCCTCGTTCTCCTTCAGGCGCTTCGGCGTGATCAGGCGCATGAGCAGCCCGCGGTGCTCGGTGTGCTTCGGCGGATCGAACGACGGGAGCTGGTCGCTGAACGGCAGCTCGTCGCGGTGCTCCTCGATGAGCGCGCTGATGTCGTCACCCTCGAGCGGGACCGGGAACTCGGGGAACGGCCCGCTCACCGTGTTGCACGACGAGAACGTCGCGGCGTCGTGGTAGACCGACATCGCTTCCTCGTACCCGGTGACCATGACGACGCCGCGATGCGGCTCGCGCCACACCGGGCCGTGCGTCGCGCAGGTACTCGTAGTACGGGTACGGATCCTGGTAGAGGGGCTTGGTGCGGAAGAAGTCGACCGCGTCGAGCTCGGAGCCACTCACGCCTTGGTCCTCCCGGACGGCTCGAGGCCGAACAGGCCCCGCTCGATGATGAGCGCGGCGGCGTCGAACTCGGCGGCCGATCGTGGGCGCGCGCCGAACACACCGAGCAGCGCCACCATGACCACAGCTTCGATGTCGACGTCGCCGAAGCCCCGCTGACCCAGGTACCGCGACATCCGCCGGCGCCCCCAGTCGAGCAACGGCGCCGACTCGACCCGGATCGCCGGGTCGGCCAGCGCGGCGTCGATCCAGACGCGCAACATCGCCGCCTGGTCGACGTGCGCGGCGTGGTACCGGCGCAACCAGCGGCGCATGGCCCCCTTGCCGGTCGATGCTCGGAGCGCGTGCAGCGCCGGGATCTCGGTGACCACCGTGCCGACGGCCCGCACCCCGCGCACGGTGAGGATCCGTGCGAGCTCCTCCTTGTTGCGGAAGTACCGGTAGAAGGCGCCGTGCGACACCCCCGCGGCCGACACGAGGTCGTCGACCCGGGTGGCCTGGTAGCCCCGCTCGACGAACACGTCGCGCCCCGCGGCCAGCAGCGCGACGAGGGCGGCGTTTGCCGAACCGTCGGCGCCGGTGCGTCGCCGCTCATCACGGAGCAGCTCGACCAGCTCGGGGCCGAACGCGAGCTCCGGTGGCGGCGGACCATCGGGCGCGTGGACGTTGACGTCGAGGTCGAGCCCGAACAACGTGCGGTGGAGGACGTCCGTGAGCGCGACCTCCACGCGGTCGCCCGGGTAACGCCGTGGACTCCGTGGAGCGCAGGATGCCGCTGACGTCCAAGGTGTGGTTCACCGTCTCGAGGAGCAGACGGATCACCGGGTCGAGCTGTCGGGGCGGCAGGGTCGCGGTCACCAGCCGTGCGTGGATCCGGGTGACCGTCTCGTCACCGGTGTCAGCGCGCCACGCTCGCCAACGCCTTGTCGCCCTCGAGCGAGTGGAAGACGGGCTCGTAGCGGGCGTGGATCGCGGCGTAGCGAGCCACCCACGCGCGCATCGCGTCCCATCCCGACGCGTCGGCGGTGAGCGGGTCGAACGCCTCGGTGGACGCGCCGACCTGCCGGGCGACCTGCCCCGCGAGCTGCCGGAACACGTCCTCCTTGCTGGCGAAGTACTGGTAGAAGGACACCCGCGAGCACCGCGCGAGCTTCGTGATCCGGTCGATGCTGCACGCCTGGTAGCCCTCGTCGCCGAACGCCCGGAGCGCGGCGTCGAGGATCCGCTGCTGCGCGCGCTGGCCCCGGGCACCGACCCGGGGGTTGTCGGAGAAGGGAGCCCGGCGCACCACGGCCACGGTGTCCGGCGGGCCGTCTCGCTCATCGTCGGGCATCTGGCCTCCTCCACCGACTCGACGCGTCCAGGTCGCGACTCGGCGCGTCCAGGTCGTAGTGACACTAGCGTTAGCAGACCGCCGTCGTCACCCGCTCCGCCCTGGGCAATTCGACCGGCCTGGTGCTACGGTCCGATGACACAGCTGTTAGTTCCGGTGCCACGCGTGCGACTCCTGTCGCGGAAAGGACCACCACGTGGAGCTTCGACCATTCGGACGGACAGGGCTGGAGGTGTCGGCCATCGGCTTCGGCTGCTGGGAGGTCGGCGGCGGCTACGGGGACGTCGACGAAACCGAGTTCGGGCGGGCCGTCGGTCGGGCGCTCGATCTCGGCGTCAACTGCTTCGACACCGCCGAGGGCTACGGCAGCCTCGGAGCAGGCACTCGGCGAGGCACTGGGAAGCAGACGCGACGAAGCGATCGTCGTCACCAAGTTCGGCATGGGCTACCGAGACAAGCCGAACCTTCGTGACAGCAGCCGCGCGCGCGTCATGGCCTCGATCGACAAGAGCCTGAAGCAGCTCGGCACCGACTACGTCGACGTCTACATCGTGCACTGGCCCGACCGACTGACGCCCTTCGAAGAGACGATGGAAGCGCTCCAGGACGTCGTCGACGCGGGGAAGGCGCGCTTCATCGGCGTCTCCAACTTCAAGGTCGAGGACATCGAAGCCTGCATGCGCGTCCGGCGCGTTGACGTTGCGCAGTACGGCTGGCACATGTTCGATCGCCGGATGCAGGCCGACGTCTTCCCGTACTGCGAGGAGCAGGGCATCGGGGTCATGGCGTACGGCTCGCTCGCGTTCGGGCTGCTGACGGGGACCTTCAGCGAGGACATGGACTTCGGCACGAAGGACTGGCGGGCCCGCCAGGGGAAGATGGGCTCGATCAAGCTCTTCGACTCGCTCTTCGGCCCGGAGTCGTTCCCCAAGAACGTCCGAGCCGTCGAGGAGCTGAAGGGCATCGCGGCCAAGTACGACCGGAGCCTGCCGCAGCTCGCGCTGCGATGGACGACCTCGCACCCGGCGATCAGCACCGCGCTCGTCGGGTGTCGCACGGTCGCCGAGGTGGAGGACAACGTCGGCGCGATCGGCTGGACGATCGACGACGAGGACCTCGCCGAGATGGATGCGATCTTCGCCCGTCACGGGGTCGTGACCGTCCCGGGCTACTGGATCGAGGATGACTGATCCGGAGCTGGCCGGGAAGGTGGCGATCGTCACCGGCGGCGCCGGTGGTCTCGGCCGGGCCACCGTGGAGCTCTTCGTCGCCGAAGGGGCCAAGGTCGTCATCGCCGACGCCGACGCCGAGCGCGGTGCGGCGATCGCGTCCGAGCTCGGCGACGCGGTCGAGTTCCGGCGCACGGACGTCGCCGACCGCGCCGAGGTCGGGGCGCTCGTCGACTTCGCCGTCGCGCACTTCGGCGGGTTGCACATCATGTTCAACAACGCCGGGATCTCCGGCCATTCGCGCCGCTTCCTCGACGACGACCTGACGGACTTCCAGCGGGTGCTGGACGTCAACCTCTTCGGCACGGTGGTGGGCAGCCAGTGTGCGGCGCGCCACATGGCCGAGCACGGCGGCGGTTCGATCATCAACACCACGTCGATCGCCGGGATCAACGCCGGTCGCGGGTTGATGGCCTACCGGTCGTCGAAGGCCGCGATCATCCAGTTCACCCGGTCGATCGCGATCGACCTCGCCGAACATGACATCCGGGTGAACTGCATCGCCCCCGCGCACATCGCCACCAGCATCAACACGGGCTACGACATCGGCGAGATCGTCCGGCTCATGCAGCCGCTCCAACGTCTGGGCCAGCCGCGTGACGTCGCGAACGCCGTCCTGTTCCTCGCGAGCGAGCGCGCCGCGCAGATCACCGGCATCGTGCTGCCCGTGGACGGCGGGACGACCGCCGGCCCACCGGCCAACCAGCTCCGCAACCTCTTGGGGAAGGGAACGCGCGATGCCTGAGATCGTCATCCGCGGGGGAACGGTCATCGACGGGACCGGCGCGCCGGGCCGCGCCGCGGACGTGACGATCTCGGGTGGAGTGATCGAGGAGATCGGCCCGAACCTGGACGGCGAGCGCGAGCTCGATGCATCCGGCTGTGCGGTCGCGCCCGGCTTCATCGACATCCACACCCACTACGACGCGCAGGTCTTCTGGGACCCCGCGCTGCGGCCGACCTCGTACCACGGGGTCACGACCGTCGTCGCCGGCAACTGCGGGTTCGCCATCGCGCCCACCCGCCCCGAGCACCACGACATGATCGTGCACACGCTCGAGAACGTCGAGGACATGGACCCGGCGACGCTGACCGAGGGGATCGCCTGGGAGTTCGAGACGTTCCCCGAGTACCTGGAGCTGGTCCGCAGCCGCGGGACGGTGCTCAACTTCACCGCGTACGTCGGCCACTCCCCCGTCCGGCTCTACGTGATGGGCGACGCGGCGTACGAGCGGACCGCGACTCCCGACGAGGTCGCAGCGCATGAGCCGGCTCGTGCGCGAGGCGATCGAGCAGGGCGCGGCGGGGTTCTCGACCAGCTTCTCGTACGCCCACCGCGGCGTCGACGGCAAGCCGGTACCGAGCCGCTTCGCCGACCGTGACGAGGTGCACGCGCTGTTCGCGGCCGCGGGCGACGCGGGCAAGGGCGTCGTGCTCATCACCCCGGGTGAGCAGTGCACCTACGCGGACGTGTACGAGTGGCAGCCCCGCATCGGGCGCCCGTTCACCTACCCGATGTTCGCGAGCCCCGGTGGCAAGCACCTCGAGCCGCTCGCGCTGCACGAGCAGGGCATCGCGGCCGGCGCGTCGGTCTGGCCCCAGGTCACGCCGCGCCCGCTGACGATGCAGTTCACGCTGGCCGACCCGTACAGCCTCAACACCGGCAAGGTCTTCGGCGAGCTGTTGCAGGGTGGCCGGGAGGCTCGCATCGCCGCCTACCGCGACCCGTCCTGGCGTGCCCGCGCGGCCGCAGACCTGGAGCTGTCGCCGATGAAGCCGCGCTGGGAGACGTTCGAGGTGTCGGAGTCGTCGCGGTTCCCCGAGCTGCAGGGTCGGCGGGTGACCGAGCTCGCGGCGGAACGCGGGTCGAGCCCGCTGGACGTGATGTGCGAGATCGCGGTCGCCGAGGACCTGACGACGCGCTTCCGGGCGTACATCGCCAACGACGACGTCGACGCGGTCGGTCACCTGCTCAACCACGAGAGCGTGGCGCTGGGACTGTCGGACGCGGGCGCGCACATCGACCAGCTGTGCGACGCGCCGCTGCCCACCGACCTGCTCGGGACCTGGGTGCGCGACCGCCGGGTGATGCCGCTCGAGGCCGCGGTGCGCAAGCTGACCGGCGAGCCGGCGGACCTCTTCGGCTTCGTCCGGCGCGGCTACCTGCGCGAGGGCTACTGGGCCGACGTGTGCGTCTTCGATCCGAAGACCGTCGGCACCGGTCCGACGCGGCGCGTGCGCGACTTCCCCGCCGACGCCGAGCGACTCACGGCCGAGGAGCCGACGGGGGTCCGGCACGTGCTCGTGAACGGGACGCCGATCCGGACCGACGAGACGCAGCTCGACGATCCCGCGCGGCGGCCGGGCATGCACCCCGAGCTCCACTGACGTGCGCTTCGTCCTGATCCACGGCGGGTTCCACGGCGCCTGGTGCTGGTCGACGACGGTTCCCGAGCTGGAGCGCCTCGGCCACGATGCGCTCGCCATCGACATGCCCGGTCACGGCGAGCGCATCGACGACGAGTCGACGGCCGCCAGCCGGCTCGACGCCGTCGTGTCGGTGCTGCAGCCCGGCGACGTCCTGGTCGGGCACTCGGGCGGCGGGTTCGACATCACCATCGCCGCCGACGCCGCCCCGGAACTCGTGGGCCACGTCATCTTCCTCGCCGCCGCGCTCCCGCGCGAAGGACGGACGTACCCGGAGGCACTCACGCAGCGCGACGGCGACGTCGACTCCGCAGCCGCGGTCGACGAGGTGACCGGGATGCTGCAGTACCTGACCTTCGACGCGGACGGCGGGATGCGTTGGGTGGACGTCCGCGGCGCCCGGGAGCTCTTCTACAACGACTGCGACGAGGCGACCGCGCAGTGGGCGTTCGACCGCCTGTGCCCCGAGCACGTCGGCGACACCGCGTCGCGGGCCGTGTCCGTCCCGCGCTTCTGGGCGTCGGACCTCCCCCGCAGCTTCATCCGGTGCGAGCAGGACCACGCGCAGCCCCGGTGGCTCGCGGACCTCGTCGCGCAACGCCTCGGCGTCGAGCCACTCGGCATCGACGCGTCGCACTCACCGTTCCTGAGCCGGCCCCGCGAGCTCGCCGAGCTCTTCGTCCACGCGACCACGACCACCCCGACCGGCCCACTCATCCCCGAGTGACCACGCCAGTGACCGCGCCGAGTGACCGCGCCGAGTGACCGCGCCCGAGCTCGTTTCGGGGCGCGGGAGCGTCGCCGGAGCGACCACGAGACGCCCCGAAACGAGCCGGGTCAGGCGGGGCCGTAGGCGTCGGGGCGGCCCTCGAGGATCACGGTCTTGGTCTCCAGGAACGGCAGCAGGCCCTCCTTGCCGCCCTCACGACCGATCCCCGACTGCTTGAACCCGCCGAAGGCCATGCCGAAGTCGGTGCGGAACGCGTTGTGGCCGACGGTGCCGGACCGGAGCTCGCGCGCGACGGCACGCGCCCGATCGACGTCGTCCGTGAACACCGATGCGTTCAACCCGTAGATCGAGTCGTTCGCGATCCGGACCGCGTCGTCCTCGTCGGCCGCCTTGATGACCGCGAGGACGGGACCGAAGATCTCCTCCCGCCCGATCGTGGACCCGTTGTCGACGTTCCCGAAGACCGTCGGCTCCACGAAGAAGCCGCGGTCGAGTCCGTCGGGGCGCCCACCACCGGTCGCGAGCGTCGCGCCCTCGTCCACGCCCTTGGCCATGTAGCCGAGGACCCGGTCGCGCTGGCGGTCCGACACGAGCGGCCCGAGCTGGGACGCCTCGTCGAACGGATCACCGACACGGGTCTTCCCGAAGGTCGCGGCGAGCGCGTCCACGAGCTCGTCGTGACGACTCTGCGTCACGATGACCCGCGTGAGCGACGAGCACACCTGGCCGTTGAGCCCGCACTCGGCGCGCGCGAGCGTCGTGGCCGCGGTCTCGAGATCGATGTCGTCGAGCACGACCGCGGCCGACTTCCCGCCGAGCTCGAGCGTGCACCGGGCGATCCGCTCGCCGCAGAGCGACGCGATGCGCCGGCCGGCCGCGGTCGATCCCGTGAACGTGATCTTGTCGACGCCCGGGTCGCGCGACGAGCAGCTCCGAGACCTCGCGGTCGGCGGTGACGACGTTCAGCACGCCGGGCGGCAGGCCGATCTGCTCGGCCGCCTCGGCGAACACGTAGCCCTCGCCCGGTGCTTCCGGCGCCGACTTGAGCACGACCGTGCAGCCGGCGAGCAGCGCGGGACCGATCTTGTGGCAGATGAGCGCGACCGGCGCGTTCCACGGGATGATCGCGCCGACCACGCCGACGGGCTCGCGCACCAGCAGCCCGAACTCGCCGCCGCCGGTGGGCGGGCACTCCTCCTCGAACGGGAACGTGTCGGCCAGCGCGGCGTACCCCGCCGAGCGCGCCGGCGCCGATCCGGCCGGCGTACTGCGACACCTTGTAGAGGACCCCCGACTGGCGCGGCCAGAGCTGGCCGAGCACGTCGCCGCGCTCGCCGAGCGCGCCGGCCAGCGCCCGGAGGTAGTCGGCCCGCTCGGCGTGCGTCAGGCGGGGCCACGGCCCTGCGTCGAACGCGTGCCGCGCCGCACCGACGGCCCGGGTCATGTCCTCCGGCGCGGCTGCCGCGATGCTGTAGTACGTCTCTTCGGTGCCGGAGTCGATGACGTCGAAGGTCGCGTCGGACGACGGCTGCACCCACTCCCCTCCGATGAAGAACCGGTCCGCGTGGTGCACGGGAGTCGTGGTGGCCCGGACTGTGGTCATGTCACTCCTTGGGTCGAACGCTTCGTTGATGATGACGCGGGCTCATGACGTGAACGTCGGGAGCGTCTCCCAGCCGCGGACGGTCGAGGTCGGCGACAACCGGGCGTGCTCCCAGTCGACCTCCCATTCCGGGAACCGCTTCAGCACCTCTTCGAGCGCGATGCGGCCCTCGAGCCGGGCCAGCGCGGCGCCCAGGCAGAAGTGGATGCCGAACCCGAACGTGAGGTGCGGGCCGATCTCGCGGTGGATGTCGAACCGGTCGCCCTCGGCATGACGCCGATCGTCGCGGTTCGCCGAACCGATGAGGAACATCATGATGCTGCCTTCCGGCACCGCCCGGCCGTGGTGCTCGACGTCGCGGGCCACGTAGCGGGCCACGTGCGGCGCCGGCGACTCGAAGCGCAGGAGCTCCTCGATCGCGTTCGGGATGAGCGCGGCGTCCTCGACGAGCTCCCGCCGCTGGTCCGGGTGCTCGGCGAGCACCTTCCCCGACCATCCGATCAGGCGCGTCGTGGTCTCGTTGCCGGCCCCGGCGATGACGGTCAGGTACGTCAGGATCTCCTCGCGGGTCAGGCGCCGGGTCGTCCCCGTCTCGTCCTCGAACTCGGCGTTGAGCATCTCGGTCATCAGGTCGTCGGACGGGTGGTCGGCCCGCCAGTCGATGTAGTCCGCGAACATCGCGCCGTCGAGGAAGTTCTCCTGCGAGACCTTCATCGGCTTCCCGGCCTTGGTGCGCAGCGACGCGTCGACGTGGTCCCGAATCGACTCCTGGTCCTGCTCCGGGATCCCCATGAGCATGCCGATCGTCTGCATCGGCATCTGCGCGCCGAGGTCGGCGACGAAGTCGAACCGACCCTCGCCGATCAAGCGGGTCCAGGCTGGCGGCGCAGAACGCGCGGATCTTCGGCTCGAGCGCGTTCATCTTCTTCGGGGTGAACACCCGCGACAGCAACCCGCGGTGGAGGGTGTGGATCGGTGGGTCCTCGAAGATGATGACGCCGGGCGGCATCGCCATGTTCGCCCGGATCACCTCGATGATGGCGCCCCGGCCCGAGATGTACGTCTCGCGGTCCGCGAGCCCGCGCTCGACGTCCGTCGTACCGGCTCAGCGCGAAGAAGTCGTGCTCGTCGTTGTGGTAGAGCGGCGCCTCTTCGCGCAGCCGGCGGAAGGCCGGATACGGATCGCGGTTGATCTCCACGTCGTACGGGTCGTACCGGAGCTCGGTCACGCCGGTGGTGGTCATCGCAGGTCTCCTCTCTCCGGGATCGACGGCTACGCGAGCTTGGCGGCCCAGCCGCCGTCGACCGGGATGACGGCGCCGGTGACGAACGACGCCCGGTCCGACGCCAGGAAGGCCGCGACCTCCGCGACCTCGTGCGGTTGGCCGCCGCGGTTGAGTGCCGCCTTCTCCAGGATGCCGGGCATCGCGTCGGCGTTGGCACCCATGATCTCGGTGTGGACGAAGCCCGGGCAGATCGCGTTGACGCGGATCCCCTTGGCGCCGTACTCCACCGCGGCGGACCTCGTCATGGCCACGACCCCCGCCTTCGCGGCCGAGTACACGCTCGTGAAGGGCGAGCCGTTGAGTCCTCCGACCGACGAGAAGTTGACGATGGCGCCGCCCTCGCGCTGCGCGAGCATCGCTCGGATCCCGTGCTTCATGCCGAGGAGCACCCCGCGCAGGTCGACGTCCATCACCTTGTCGTAGTGCTCCATCGTGACGTCCGCGACCCTCATGGCATCCGCGATGCCGGCCACGTTGAGCACCGCGTCGATCCGGCCGAACTCCGTCGACCGCGGCCGCGATCATCGCCTCGACGTCGGCCTCGTTCGTCACGTCACAGTGGATCGGCAGGACGCCCTCCCCCACCTCGGCGGCGGTGTCCTTCTCCGCGCCGCTGAAGTCGGCCGCGACGACCTTGGCTCCCTCGCGGACGAAGATCTTGACGGACGCCTTGGCCATGCCCGAACCCGCGCCCGTGATCACCGCCACCTTCCCGTCCAGCTCGCCCATCATCGGTCTCCCGTCGTCTCGCGGCACGGTCGCGAAGAACGCGCGAACGTCATCGGTGAACAGCTCCGGCTGCTCCATCGCGGCGAAGTGGCCGCCGCGCGGCATCTCGGCCCAGTGCGTGACCCGGTACTGACGCTCGATCCACGCGCGAGGAAGCCGCAGGGGCTCCTTGGGATAGCGCGCGACCCCGGTCGGCACGTCGACGAAGTCCGGCAGCCGGCCAGCGGCACCCGCGTGCTGGCGCTCCCAGTAGAGGCGCATCGAGGACGTGATGGTCCCGGTCACCCAGTAGACGGTCACGTTGGTGAGCAGCTGGTCACGGGTGAACGCGCGCTCGGGGTCACCGTCGCAGTCGCTCCAGCTGCGGAACTTCTCGACGATCCACGCGAGCAACCCGGCCGGCGAGTCGTTGAGCGCCGCACCGAGCGTCTGCGGCTTCGTCCCCTGCTCGAGCGCGTACGCCGACTCCTCGACGCGGAACCGCTGGAGGGCCGCGAGGTCGGCGTGGTCGTCCTCGCTCAGCTCCACCGGGTCGTTCGGTGGGTCGGCCAACGGCATGTTGAGGTGGATGCCCGCGCAGTGCTCGGAGTCCGACGCCCCGATCCGGGTCGTGACCTGCGCACCCCAGTCGCCGCCTTGCGCGCCGTAGCGGTCGTACCCGAGCCGCGCCATCAGCGTGACGAAGGCACGGGCGATCCGGGAGACGTCCCAGCCGCGCGTCCGCGTGGGCTCCGAGAAGCCGTAGCCCGGCAGCGACGGCGCGACGACGTGGAACGCGTCCTTCGCCTCACCGCCGAACGCCTCCGGGGTCGTGAGCCGGGGGATGACGTCGAGGAGCTCCACGACAGAGCCCGGCCACCCGTGGGTGAGGAGCAGCGGCAACGCGTCGGCGTGCTCCGATCGCGCGTGCACGAAGTGGATCGACTGCCCGTCGATCGAGGTGCGGAAGTGCTCGAGCTCGTTGAGCCGGGCCTCCTGCGCGCGCCAGTCGTAGTCGTCGCGCCAGGAGTCGACGAGCTCGCGCAGGTAGTCGACCGGGATGCCGTACTCCCAGCCGGTGTCCTCGATCTGGTCCGGCAGGCGCGTCTGTTCGAGCCGCCGCCGCAGGTCGTCCAGGACGGAGTCGTCGACCTTGATGTCGAAGCGCTCGATGCTGTCGTCCACCGGCATCAGCTCGGGCTGGTGGGCATCAGACGCTCGGCGACGTCGCCGAGCTCGGCCGCAGAACCGTCGTACATCACCTCGCCGTGCTGGAGGAGCACGACGGAGTCGGCGATCCGGAGCGCGTGACCCGACGTACTGCTCGATGAGGAGCAGCGTCGTCCCCTCCCGGCGCACCTGTTCGAGCGTCGCGTAGACGTCATCGATGGCGATGGGCGCGAGACCGAGCGAGAGCTCGTCGACGACCAGCAGGCGCGGCGGCCGGACGAGCACCCGAGCCAGGGACAGCATCCGCTGCTCGCCCCCGGAGAGGTTGCCGGCGATCTGCTTGCGCCGTTCGCCGAGGCGCGGGAAGAGCTCGATAGGCGCGCTCGAGCCCGGGCGCGACACCCCGCCGACCCAGGTTGCGCCGGAAGTCGAGGGTGAGGTTCTCCTCGACGGTGAGCGTGCTGAACACGGAGCGCCCTTCGGGGGCCTGCACGATGCCCAGCGGTGCGATCCGCCACGGCTTCATGCCGGTGATGTCGACGCCGTCGAACCGCACCGACCCGGCAGTGATCGGGATCAGGCCCGAGACGAGGCGCGCGACGGTCGTCTTGCCGGCCCCGTTCCCACCGAGCAGCGCGACCACGTGGCCGGCGGGAATCGAGAACGACACGCCGAAGAGCGCCCGGAACGGGCCGTACCCCGCGTCGACGTCGCGCAGCTCGAGCACGGGTGCCGGCGGTTCGGTCGGCGGTTCGGTCGGTGCTTCGGTCGGTGCTTCCTCGTCGATCCGTGCCGCGGTCGCTCGCCGCGCGGTCCGACCTCGTCGACGTGGTCGATCTCGCCGAGATAGGCCTTGCGCACCGCTTCGTTGCTCATCACGTCTGCGGTCGTGCCCTCGCGCGATGAGCGTGCCGAAGTCGAGCACGAACACCCGGTCGGTGAAGGCGCTGACCATCTCGACGTCGTGCTCGACGAGCAGGATGGCGGTGCCGCGCTCGCGTTGGACGTCCCGGAGGGTGCGGACCAGGTCCCGGGTCTCCTGCTGGTCGAGGCCGGACGACGGTTCGTCGAGGAGCATCAGCCGCGGCTCGGTCATCAGCGCGCGCCCGAGCTCCACGAGTCGGGTGCGGCCGAGGCTCAGCGACTCGATGGGCTGGTCCGGCGACGTCCGTCAGCCCGAGCAGCCCCAGCGTGGTCTCCGTCGCGTCCATCTCGTCCGCGGTCGGGTCGCGCGAGGTTGAGGCAGTCCTTCCAGAGGCGGCCCGTGCCGAGTCGCGATCGTCCCGCGACGATGAGATGGTCCTGCACGGTCATGCCGCCGAACAGCTCGATGCGTTGGAACGTGCGGCCGAGCCCGAGGCGGGCCCGGCGGTACAGGGGGTACCGCGAGATGTCGGTGCCGTCGAACGTGACGCTTCCCCGGTCCGGGTTCAGCATGCCCAGCAGGCAGTTGAAGAACGTGGTCTTGCCGGCGCCGTTCGGTCCGATGAGCCCGACCGCCTCTCCGGCCTCGACGTCGAGCGAGACGTCGTCGAGCGCGTTGATGCCGGCAAACCGCTTCGAGATGCCGCGTGCGTCGAGCAGCGTCATGGTGTCGCGCGCTTCGTCGTCCCCGCGGCCTCGGGCGCGGCCAGGTCGACCCGGCCCGGCCGCGGGCTCTCGGTGCCGACGTCCGACCGGTGGCGGCGATCGATGAGGCGCTGGATGGCCGCGATGGCCTGGCGCTTCTGCGCCTCGAGGATTCCCTCGGGGTGCCGCGCGTAGGTCGAGCGCGCCGAGGCCGAAGAGCACGTACTGCCACTCGAGCGAGATGCCGATCTGCTTCAGGAGCTCCGGGAACAGGGCCAGCGCGAACCCGGCGACCACCGCACCTTCCACCGTGCGCGCGCTGATCGTGACGACGAGCACGAGCCACACGAGCCCGAAGAACGGTGAGTAGTTGGCGGCGTAGTTGGCCTGCGTGTCGAGCATCGCGAGCAGGCCACCACCCAGGCCGGCGATGCCGGCGGAGAGGGCGAACGCGAGCACCCGGCTGCGGGCCGGGTTGATGCCGATCGAGCCCGCGGCCGTCTCACTGCCCCGCAGCGCGTCCAGGAACCGACCGGTCGTTCCTCGCCGGACGAGCATGACCAGCACGCCGGCCACCGCCAGCACCGCGACGCTGAGCAGGAAGAACGCGTGGTCGCCCGTGAAGAGCTCGGGACGTGGGACGTCGACCGGGATCGTCCCGCCACTCACCCACCCGAGCGGCACGAAGATGCTGTCGAACATCAGCGCGAACGCGAAGGTGGCGAGCGCGAGGAAGATCCCGCCGAGCCGCAACGCCGGGATGGCCAGCAGTGCGCCGACCGCCGCGGCGAGCACCGCGCCGATCAGCATCGTCAGGAGCACGGGCAGGCTCCACGCGTGCACGAGCTGCGCGGTCGCGAAACCCCCGACCGCGGCAAACGTCGCCTGGCACAACGAGATCTGACCGGCCATCCCGGTGATCACGGTGATCGAAAGGAAGATCACGCCGAAGACGACCGCCTTGGTCACGATCAGGAGCCAGAAGGTGTCGAGCGAGAACAGGCTGATCAGGAGGAACAGCACGACGATCGCGGCGCCGAGCGCGTACGTGGCGATGGTCAGGCCGCGGCCCGCGCGCCTGCGCGGCGAGCCCCGGTGGCGGCGGGTCGACGCCGGCGAGCGGGTCCGCGGCCTCCCGCTGCTGGCGCAGTCCCGGCCAGAAGAGCAACAGGAGGAACAGGAGCACGAAGGGCAACGACGGTCGGAGCCCGTTGGCGATGACGCTGTTCAACGGGAGGTACCCGGCGAGGATCCCCTGCAGGATGCCGAGCAGCAGACCGCCGAGGAGGGCCATCGGGATGCTCGTGAGCCGGGCGAACGCGGCCGCCGCGATCGCCGCCACGAGCAGGATCGTGAAGTTGTTGGCCGACAGCTGCGTGAAGAGCGGCGCCATCAGCACCCCGGCGAGACCGGCGAACAAGCTCGAGAGCATCCAGGAGAACGCGCTGACCCGGTCGGAGTTGATGCCCGCGAGCGCGGTCATGCGGGGGCTCTCGACCACGGCCCGCATCCGCAGACCCGATGCTCGAGTAGCGGAACAGCAGGGTCAGCGCCACCACCGAGATGACCGTGGCGATGAC
Source organism: uncultured Acidimicrobiia bacterium (assembly GCA_963770105.1). Taxonomy (GTDB): domain Bacteria; phylum Actinomycetota; class Acidimicrobiia; order IMCC26256; family JAENVU01; genus Chersky-806. The sequence continues at coordinate 2,141,615 of CAVYOL010000002.1, forward strand.
GGTCGCGGCCTCGTTGCCGTCGATCGCGTAGTCGCCCCACCGGTAGATCCCGAACTGGTTGGGCCAGATCGTCGGCACGCCGTACTTGGCCTCCGAGCCGATCCACAGGTTCACGATCTCGGGCAGTGCCACCAGCAGCCCCAACGAGGCGACGAGCTTGGCGACGGCGGGCGCGGTGCGCAGATGACGGAAGATCAGGCGTTCGAGGACCAGGCCGAGCAGGGGCGCGACGACCACCACCGCGACCAGGAACGCCGGGACGTTCGCCCAGCCGTCCTCGATCCGGAGCTGGTAGTAGACCGCCGCCGACACGAACGCCTGCGCGGCGAAGGCGAGGTTGAAGACCCCCGACGTCTTGTACGTCAGGACGAGGCCGATCGCGACCAGCGCGAACACGCAGCCGAACGGGATGCCCCGGATGACGTAACCGATCAGATCGGTCACGTCACCCGGCTCCCGTTCGGCGGTGCGAGAAGGGTCGACGCACGACCGCTAGCTGCTGACCTGCGGGGTCGTGGGCATCTTCTTGAGGCTGGCCGGGAAGCAGATGAACGGCTTGCCCGGCTTGCCGAACACCGGCTTGAACCCTCCGTTGACCACCTTCTCGGCGGCGAAGCACGTGACGTCCTTCTGGTGGGCGGTCGTCCAGTTGATCGACGGGATGAGCCCAGCGGCCGTGTACTTCGTCAGTGCGTTCGTCGCGGCGATGACCTTCGCCCGGGTGAAGTTCGGGCCCGCGGCCTTGAGGCCGGTGTAGAACTCGTCCGCGTTGATCCAGCCGACCAACGAGTTCTCGTTGAGCTTCCCGCCGCTCTTCTTCATCCACGCCTGGTAGTTCTTCATGCCGGTGCTCTGAGGCTTCGCCTCGAACGGCGCGTACGTGGTGAAGAGGTAGCTCCCGTCGAACACATCGGCGTTCTTCTTGATGAGGTCGTGGTTGTACGAGTTCGGCAGGATCTGGATGGCGTTCAGGCCCTGCTTCTTCATCTCACGCCCGAGCGAGGCAGCACCGTTCCCGTCCACGCACGAGATGACGAGGTTGACGCCCTTGTCCTTCATCTGCGCGACCTGCGCGCTGTAGTCCGGGTTCCCGAACGTCAGGCTCTTGTCGAGGAAGACGATCTTGCCGGTCGGGTACTTCTTGAAGCTCTTCTCCAGCCCCTCGGCACACGACGTCGACTGCGCGACGTCGAACGCGAGGACGCCGATCTTGTGACGGTTCAGCTCCTTCGGCAGCCACGTCATCACCGACGGAGCGGCGCACGTGAAGCAGTGGTAGCCGCCGATCTGGGTGAAGAAGTTCGCCGGGCCGGGCGAGTGGTTCTCCGAGCCCCACTCCTCGTTGATGTCCCAGCCATAGGTCGGGATCTTCGCTTTGACCAGCAGGTCGGAGCCGGTGAACAGTTGCACTGCGAGCGGGAGGGCGGCGAAGACGTTGTCCTTCGTCAGCAGCCCCTGGACCTCGGAGCGGTTGTTCGCCAGCGCGTCGTCACGCTTGGAGTCGAGCACCAGCTTGCGCCCGTAGATCCCGCCCTTGCTGTTGATGTACGCGAAGTACGCCTTCGTCCCGTCGAACGCCGAGCCGAGCGACGCGCCGGTCGGGTCGTTCGAGATCGACGCGACCCCGCCGACCTTGATCTCCTTGGCGGTGACGCCCGGTTGGTTGACCGCGGGATAGGTCGTCGCCGCACCCGCAACGCCTGCTGTGAGCACCGCGATGAGCGACACGGCGACCAGCACCGCGACGCCACGCCAGGCGCGCACCCGAGACCGTGACATACGTACCCCCCGATACGACCGTTGGTCAGCGGACGCTCGTGCGCCGGCTGCCGCTCCCTCGACTGAGGTTGACCCTCTATTTAACATCTGTGTCGCTCCTCCGCTAGGCCAACCCAGCAAGTTATGCTCCATTACGGTGCTTTGATCGGTGTATCAGTCGCCGGTTCTCTAACAGTTGCGTCATCTTCCGGGGGGTACGGCACGTGCGAGCAGTTGTCGTGGGCGCGTCCAGCGGGCTCGGCCGGTGCATCGGGACCGGCCTCGCGCAACGGGGCGCGCACGTCGCGCTCCTCGCCCGTCGACGGGCGCGGCTCGAGGATGCGGCGAAGGAGGCCGGCCCCGGGACCCTGGTGGTCGAATGCGACGTCACGGACGAGCCGTCCTGCCGGTCCACGATCGCGGAGGCGGCGGCCGGGCTCGGCGGCATCGACGCGCTCGTCTACGCGCCGGGGATCGGACCACTGGGTCGTCTCGTCGACACCGATGCCGCGACCTGGCGCGCCGCGTTCGACACCAACGTCACGGGTGCGGCGATCGTGACGAGTGCCGCGATCCCCCATCTCACCGCCTCGGGTGGCACGGCCGCGTACCTCTCCTCGGTCAGCGCCTCGCTCACACCCCCGTGGCCGGGGCTCGGTGCGTACGCGGTGAGCAAGGCCGCACTCGACAAGCTGGTCGAGGCCTGGCGCGCCGAGCACCCGGGCGTGGGCTTCACCCGGGTCGTGGTGGGCGACTGCGCCGGTGGCGAGGGCGACTCCCAGACCGAGTTCCCGATGCACTGGGATCACGAGCTCGCCGCCGAGCTCGCGCCCGTCTGGGTGGAGCGCGGCTACCTCAGCGGTTCGCTGATCGACGTCGACCACCTCGTGACGCTGGTCGACGCGGTGCTCCGGGGCGGCGCAACGCTCTCCGTCCCTTCGGTGACGCTGGCCCCGCGTCCCCCGACCCCGTCGTAGCCCGTCAGCGCGCGCGGCCCTCATCCCGGCCCCTCGAGCTGCTCCCGACCGAGGAGCAGGTTGACGATGAAGGAGGCGCCGGGGAACGAACCCGTCATCCCGGCGCTGAAGTAGCCGGAGTCGGTGATCATCGTCGTGCCCGGTGATCGCCGACCGCGGCGTCACTGCACAGGAACACGAGCGGGTACGCCTGCTCGAGCGGGGTCGCGGCTTCGACGCCGACCTCGGCGCGGTAGTCGGAGCCGAACCCGAGCCACATGTCCTTGTTCGCCTGCGCGAGCGGGGTGTCGGTCGGGCCGGGGCAGATGGCGTTGATCCGGATGCCCTGCTTCAGGAACGGCATCGCCTCGCGCGCGACGTAGGCGCAGATCGCCTGCTTGCTCCACATGTAGTCGGCCTTGTCGTGCTCCTGCGCCCAGTGCGACGGCGGCATCGAAGTCGGAGATGTCGAGGTACTCGTTCAGGAGCGGGAGGTTCGGCTCCCAGCCGAGCCCGGCCGCGGACGAGATGAACCCGATGGCCGCGCCGCGACCGAGCAGGCCGCCGGCGAGGAGCCGGTCGATCAGGTACCGGTGCCCGATGAAGTTGATCTTCTCGATGTTCGGGCGTGCCGTCGGCGACCCCGGCACACGAGAACAGCGCGTGCACCGGGCCGCCACACTCGTCGATCGCCGCGTCGATCGAGCCTGGCTCGCCGAGGTTGACGTGGATCGCCTTCGCGCCCGGGCAGCGTGATCGTCGGCGAAGTCCATCACGACGACCTCGGCTCCCGCGTCCTGCACGAGCTCCGCGACCGCGGCACCCATCCCGGTGGCACCACCGACGACGAGGACCCGCTTGCCGTCGTAGCGAAAGGCGCTGAACACCGACATCTCCGCTTCCCCCGTTCCCTCAGCCGAGTCTCGTGAGCAACATCGCCCCGGCGACCGGCCCGCCGCCGTTGGCCACGACCGCGACCTCGGGATCACCCGGAACCTGCCGGTCCCCACCTGCACCTCGCAGCTGGACGACAGCCTCGTGGAGAAACCCGAAGCCGTGCAGTCGCCCGGCCGACAATTGACCACCGTGCGTGTTCACCGGCAGCTCGCCGTCGAGCGCGATGCGCTTGCCCCCTTCGATGAAGGGACCGCTCTCACCGGGCCCGCAGAAGCCGAGCGCCTCGATCCACGCCATCGTGAGCCAGCTGAAGCCGTCGTAGAGCTCGGCGACGTCGACGTCCTCGGGCCGGAGCTCGGTGCGGGACCACAGCTGGGCCGCGACGTCGCGTGCGGGCATGGTGGTCATGTCGTCCCACTGGTCCCACGACGGCCGGCCCGCCAGCGCGGTCCCGACCGCTTCGACGCGCGCGACCGGATGGTCGACCGCGTCGGCATGCTCGGTCGCGGACACGATGACCGCGGTGGACCCGTCGACGGGGACGTCACAGTCGAAGAGGCAGAACGGGGTCGTGATCATGCGCGCCGCGAAGTAGTCGTCCATCGACATCGGCGCACGGAAGATCGCGTTCGGGTTCAGCCCGGCGTTCCGCCGCGCGTTGAGCGCGATCTGTGCCATCTGCTCGCGCGTCGTGCCGAACTCGTCGAAGTGGCGCTGCGCGTTCATCGCGAGCCAGTTGGCGGCGGAGTACGCCCGGAACGGGATCGACCATTGCATGACGCCGCCGATGCCCTCGGTCCCGACGCCGATGCCGGCGCGACCGCCACTGCCCTGCGCGGTCGACTCGGTGACCGTCCGGTAGACCAGCACGTGGCGCGCCAGCCCCATCGACACCGCCATCACCGCGTTGATGACCGCCTGGATCTGCGCGGGGCCCTCGATCCCGCCGCTGTGCCAGCGCAACGAGAGTCGCATCGCATCCTGGACCGCCGGCGTCCCCGGTCCCGAGAACCCGCTCGAGTCGCCCATCACCCCACCCGGGTACGCGGCCAGGCCGTCGATGTCCGCGACGGTCAGACCCGCGTCGGCGATGGCGACGAGCGCGGCTTCGATCGTGAGGTCGAGGTCGTCGCGACCGGTCTTGCGCCCGATCGCCGACTGCCCGATCCCGGAGATCACGGCCTTCCGCTCCGCTGCGCTCATCTCTCCCGCTCCTGGCCCTGTGGGCCGGGCCGCTCGGGCCCCGCTCGCTGCGGGTTACGGGCCGTGGTCACCGCTGCGCTCATCATGTCCACCGGACGGAAGAGCGGGATGAAGACGGGCGCGTGGTCCTCGAAGACCACCTCGACCGGCATGCCGGCGCGCACGTCGGCGGGATCGACGTCGACGATGTTGGTCGTGAGCCGGACGTCCGGCTGCTCGTCGATCTCGACGAGGCCGATGACGTAGACGTCGCCGGCGCCGTCCCACGCCTGGTGGTTCACGGTGAACGAGTGGACCCGGGCCCGACCGCTCACCTCCGCCGGCGCGGCATCGCGGCCCTGGCACTTCGGGCAGAACGGCGCGGGCGGATGGATGAGGTACGCGCACGCACTGCAGCGGAGGAAGCGCAGCTTGCCGTCGGCGCCGGACGTCCAGAAGAAGGCACTCGGCTCGTCGAGGGTCGGCAGGACCCGGAACACCGGATCGCTCATCGGACCGCTCCGGCTCGCGGCCGTGGCCCCGCCGGGGTGATCGGCGGCAGATCCGTCGTCGTCGAGGATGCCCGGCGCGGCCGCGCACACGTACGGCACCGCGTTGACCGGCCGGTTCGCGGTGTAGCCCGGCGTGAACGACCCGAGATCGTCGAGCGGGACCGGGAACTCGAGGTCGACGTCGAGCGGCGCGTCACCGCGCACGCGCACCCGCCAGCCCGTCGGGCGCAGGTCCCACGCCGGTTCGACATCGGCGGTGCAGTACCAGTTCGCGGTGAACTGCACGACCTTCGCGCCGTCGCGCGTCCCGACGATGGTGGTCCGTTGCGCCGCGACCGTTCCGGCCGGGAGCTCGCCGCCGCGAGCTGCGTCGTGTGGCGCGCCGCGCGCGACCTCGCCCGTGGCGGTCCAGTCGTCGACCGGGCGGCCCGCGGCGACGGCCAGCTGCGCCGAGCGCGGGCGCGAACTCCGCCGAGCAGGTACTGCGACCGGCTCGGGTCGAACGACTCGAGCGGTCGCCCGAACCCCATCTGCTTGAACAGCAGGTGCGGCGAGTCGCGCCGCGACAGGTTGGCGAACTCGTCGATCTCGACCGAGTCGACCCGCCGCTGCATCGAGAGCAACGCGAACGGCAGCGCGTCGGTGATGAACCCCGGGCTGCTCCCGGTCGCGTAGATCGACGAGCTCGCCCCGCTCGCACGCCGTCGGCGACCCGGGCCCGACCTGCGTCGCCGAGCGGCTCGCCGCCGCCGAAGAGCTCACCGCGCGTCGTGACGACGTTCGTACCCGCTTCGAGCAACGCGACGACGTCGTCGAGGTCGAAGACGCGCGGCATGTAGAGCACGCAGTCGGCATCGAGGGCGCGGATCGCCTGCGCGGTCGTCCGTCGCCGACGATGCCCGACCGCGTCCTCGCCGCAGAGCAGGCCCGCGTCGACGCCCGCCTTCGCCGGGTCGTACACGAAGACGCCCGACGAGCTCGAGGTCCGGGTGCCGGATCACCTCGCGCAGCGCGCGGCTGCCGATGTTCCCGGTCGCCCACTGGACGACCCGGTACGCGGCGTCCGCTCAACCGGCGGGCTCGGCGAACGTCTTGCGCTCGAGGAACTCGTCGAGGCCGGCCGCGCCCATCTCCCGTCCGATGCCCGACTGCTTGTAGCCGCCGAACGGCGCGTCGGGCCCGTAGTACAGACCGCCGTTGACGCTCATCGTCCCGCAGCGGATCCGGCGGCCGACGGCCGAGCGCGCGCTCACGGTCGGCGCTCAGCACCGAGCCCGAGAGCCCGAAGATCGAGTTGTTCGCGATGCGCACCGCGTCGTCGTCACCGTCGTGCGGCAGCACGACGAGCACCGGACCGAAGAGCTCGTCCTGCGCGACCGCGGAGTTCTCGTCGGCGCCGACGAGCAGCGTCGGCTCGTAGAAGTAGCCCTCGCGGGAGGTGCTCGGGGATCCGGCCGCCGACCACCGCCTTCGCGCCGTCGGCGACCGCGCGGTCGACGTAGCCGGCGACCTTCTCGCGCTGGCGGGCGTTGATGAGCGGGCCCATCATGTTCGCGGGGTCGGTCGGGTCGCCGTACGGCACGCCGGCGAGCATCGTCGCGGGCGAGGTCGACGACCTCGTCGTAGCGGTCGCGCGGCACGACGCAGCCGGGACGTGATCGCGCAGCCCTGACCGGAGTGCGAGATCGACGCGTACGAGCAGAACAGTGCCGGCCATCGTCACGTCGCCGTCGTCGAGCATGACGAACGCCGACTTGCCGCCGAGCTCGAGGAACACGCGCTTCACCGTGGCGCTGGCGGCCGCCATGATCTGGCGACCGACCGGCGTCGAGCCGGTGAACGACACGACGTCGACGTCGGGGTGCGTCGTCAGCTCGACGCCGACCGTCGGCGTCGGACGACGTCGAGCACGTTCACGACGCCGGCCGGGATGTCGGTCGCGTCGGCGATCAGCTTGCCGAGCGCGAGCGTCGCCCACGGCGTGTCGGGCGCGCCCTTCAGCACCACGGTGCACCCGGCCGCGAGCGCCGGCGCGAGCTTCGCGAGCGCGAGCTGGATCGGGTAGTTGTACGCGGCGATCGCGCCGACGACGCCCGCGGCTTCCTTCTCGATCCACCGGTGGTGGCGGCCCGCGAACGTGTCGCGCTCACCGAGGTCCTCGACGAAGTCGTAGCCCTCGAGCAGGTCGGCGTACCAGCCCACGACGTCGATCGGACCCTGCGAGCTGCGGACCGCTCGTGCTCGAGACCGGCGCGCCGACCTCGCTGCACGAGGATCTCGCTGCAGCTGGTCGACGTTGTCGACGCAGCGCCTGGTGCAGCTGGCGCAGGCAGCGCACCCGGAACGCGCGGTCGCGGGACCAGTCCGTCGTGTCGAACGCCCGGCGCGCCGCGGCGATCGCCCGCCGGGCGTCGGCGACGGTCGCGTCGGCGGCGACGCCGAGCACGTCCTCGGTCGCCGGATTGACGGTCTCGTAGGTCGCGCCGCCCGCGGCGGGCACCAGCTCGCCGTCGATCAGCAGCCGCTCTTCGTGCCAGTCGTCACGCGTTCACACTCCCCCCGGTATTGTACCGACCGGTCGGACCGGTACTGCACGCTAGCTCGATAGGGCGATTACGCTAGGCGAGAATTGCTCTCTCGCCAAGAGCATGTGGGATTCTCGACAACGGGGGTCGGATGCAGCGAGCCGGGGCGTGAGCGGCCGATCGCCGACTTCCGCTCCGACCTCCACGCGTGGCTCGACGCGCACCGCGACGAGCTCGCGCCCCCGCTACGCCCCGCCGGGGACGCTCGACGAGCAGATCGCGCAGATGCAACGCGTGAAGTCGATCCTGTTCGACGCGGGCTGGATGCGGTACGGCTGGCCCGAGCACGTCGGCGGGCTCGGCGGCTCGCCGATGCTGCGCACCGAGCTCGGCGCCGCGCTCGCGGCCCGCGACCTCGACCGATCCCGGGCCTGTTCTCGCTCATCGAGGTGCTCGCGCCGACGCTCATCGACTTCGCGTCGCCGGAGCTCGCGGCCGAGGTCGTCCCGCGCCTGCTCTCGGGCGCGGAGATGTGGTGCCAGGGGTTCTCCGAGCCGGGCACCGGCAGCGACCTCGCGGTCGCTGCGCTGCCGCGCCGTGCCCGACGGCGACGCCCGCACCGCGTCGACGTGGGTGATCAACGGCCAGAAGGTGTGGACGAGCCTGGCCCAGTACTCCGACCGCTGCGTGCTGCTGACGCGCACCGGTCCGGCCGAGTCGCGCCACCGCGGCATCACCGCGTTCTTCGTCGACATGGACACGCCCGGGCATCACGGTCGCGCCGCTCGAGATGATCAACGGCGTGCAGGAGTTCGCGGAGGTGTTCTTCGACGACGTCGTCGTGCCGGCCGACCGCATCCTCGGCGAGGTGAACGGCGGCTGGGCGGTCGCGATGAGCATCCTCCCGTACGAGCGCTCGTCGTGCTTCTGGCAGCGCATCGCGTACCTGTACCGCCGCCTCGAGCAGGTGGTCGAGGTCGCGCCCGACGACGACCGCGACGCCGAGGTCGTCGGCGACGCGTTCTGCAGCTCCACGCGCTCCGCGCCCGCTCGCGCGCCACGCAGCACCGGCTCGCCGCCGGGCGAGACGCTCGGGGCGGAGACGTCGATCGACAAGGTGCTCGTCGCGACCGCGGAGCAGGCGACCTACGACGCGGTGCGCCGCCTGCTCCCGGGCGTCGTCGAGATGGACGACAGCGCGCGCGGCTGAGCTGTGGCGCACCGAGTACCTCTACTCGCGCGCCGCGACGATCTACGGCGGCACCGCCGAGGTCCAGCGCAACATCATCGCCCGCCGGCTCCTCGACCTCGGGGCCGAGGCGTGATGGACGCGGCCGACCGGGCGCTGCTCGACGCAGTCGGTGCAACGACGCCGCTGACCGCCGCGACCGGGCCCGCCGAAGCCGACGCCGCGCTCGACGGAGCTCGGGTTGGCTCGAGATGCTGGCGGCCGAGCCGCGCGACGCGGTCGACATCGTGTTCGACCGCGCTCGGCGCGACGAATCGCGCCGCATCGGCGCTCGACGACGTCGTCGTGTCGGCGCTGGGCATGACGCCGCGCGCCGGACCTCGCGGTGCTGTTGCCGCAGTTCGGCACCGGGCAGGTGCCCGGGCACATCGCCGCCGAGCGGCGTCGCGCGTCGGGCTCGCGACCGCGCGCGTGGCCGTGGCCGGCGAGCTCGCTCGTGGTGTGCAAGGTCGGTTCGGGCACGGTCGCGGTCACGGTGCCGAGCTCGACCGCCGAGATCCGTACCGGTGCAGGGCATCGATCCGGACGCCGGCTTCCACGTCGTCCGGGTCGAGGTCGGCGCGGCGGTCGAGACGCGCATCGACCTCGGTGCCTGGGACTCGGCGGTCGCGCGCGGCCGGCGCGCGGTCGCGCACCAGATCGCCGGCGCGCAGCCGCGCGATGCTCGACCTGGCGCGCGACCCACGCGCTCGACCGGGTCCAGTTCGGTCGCCCGATCGCGTCGTTCCAGGCCGTCCGGCACCGGCTCGCCGACGCGCTCGTCGCCGTCGAGGCCCTCGACGCGACGCTGCGCGCGGCCGGCGACGCAGCCGGGACACGCTCACCGCCGCGCTCGCCAAGGCCACGGCCGGCCGCACGGCCCGGACGGTCGCCGACCCACTGCCAGCAGGTGCTCGCGGGGATCGGCTTCACCACCGACCACCCGTTCCACCGGTACCTCAAGCGGACGATGGCCGCTCGAAGGGCTGTTCGGCTCGGCCGACGAGATCGCGGTCGACCTCGGGCGGCACCTGCTCGACACGCGCCGCGTCCCGACGCTCATCGACCTGTGACACCCGACGACCAGGGGGATGCGATGCCCGGCCCGGACGACATCGACTTCGACGGCGCTCGACTTCTTCCGTCGACCACGCGTTCGTCGCCGATCCGTACCCGTACTTCGAGTTCCTGCGAGCGGAGTGCCCGGTGCGGCGCGAGCCGCATCACGACGTCGTGATGGTCACCGGGCTACGACGAGGCGATCGCGGTGCTCCACGACACCGCGACGTTCTCGTCGTGCAACTCGGTGACCGGACCGTTTCCCGGGCTTCCCGGTCCCGCTCGTCGGCGACGACGTCGAGTCGCGCTCATCGAGCAGCACCGCGACGAGCTGCCGATGAGCGACCAGCTCCCGACGCTCGACCCGCCCGTGCACACCGCGCACCGCGCGCTGCTGATGCGGCTGATCACGCCGAAGCGCCTGAGCGAGAACGAGGCAGTTCATGTGGCGGCTCGCCGATCGCCAGCTCGACGAGTTCGTCGCCAACGGCCGGTGCGAGTTCATCAGCGAGTTCGCGAGCCCGTTCGCGCTGCTCGTCATCGCGGACCTGCTCGGCGTGCCGGAAGCCGACCACGAGATGTTCCGGGCCGAGCTCGGCGGCGAAGCGCCCCGGCACGCGCCGTCGGGAGCACGCCAGCAGCCGCTGCGGCACAACCCGCTGGAGTTCCTGTACGCGCGAGTTCACCGAGTACATCGAGGATCGGCGCGCGGACCCGACCGACGACGTGCTGACCGGTCTGGCCACGGCGACCTTCCCCGACGGGTCGCTGCCCGACGTCATCGACGTCGTGCGCATCGCGGCCAACCTGTTCGCGGCCGGTCAGGAGACGACCGTGCGCCTCCTCGCCGGCGCGCTCCAGCTGCTCGGCGGAGCGTCCCGAGCTCCAGGAGCGCGCTGCGCGCCGAGCCGCGACCGCATCCCGAACTTCGTCGAGGAGACGTTGCGCTTCGAGAGCCCGGTCAAGGGCGACTTCCGGCTGTCACGCGTCGCCCACGACCGTCGGCGGCGTCGACATCCCCGCCGGCACGACGGTGATGGTCGTCGACCGGCGCCGCGAACCGCGACCCGCGTCGCTTCGAGCAGCCCGACGAGTTCCAGCCCGACCGCGCCAACGCGCGCCAGCACCTCGCGTTCGGGCACGGTGTCCACACCTGCCCGGGCGCGCCGCTGGCCCGGGCCGAGGCGCGCGTCAGCATCGAGCGCATCCTCGACCGCATGCGCGACATCACGATCTCGGAGGCGGAGCACGGCCCCGCCGACGCCCGCCGCTACGAGTACGCGCCCACCTACATCCTGCGCGGTCTCGACCCGCCTCCACCTCGAGTTCACCGCCGTCGACTAACGGCCCAGGAAGCGGTCCACGTTCGCGCGCAGCTCCGCGCGTGTCGAACGACTCCGTCTCCGACGCCATCGCGAAGTCGATGGTCGCCAGCACCGCCCGCTCGACGTGCAGGTTGAGCACCCGCTTCGTCGCTTCGACGGCCTGGCGCGGCTGGGCCGCGATCTTGTGCGCGGCGGCCACCGCCGCGGCCAGCACGTCACCGTCCGCACAGACGTGGTTGGCGAGGCCGATCTCCGCGGCTCGCGTCGCGGTGATGCGGTCTCCGGTGAACGCGAACTCCTTCGCGAGCAGCAGGCTCGTGTGCAGCGGCCAGGTGAGCGGTCCGCCGTCGGCCGCGACGAGTCCGACCGTCACGTGCGGGTCCGACAGGTACGCCGACTCGGCCATGTACACGACGTCGGAGAGTGCGATGACGCTGCAGCCGAGCCCGACCGCGGGCCCGTTGACCGCGGCGACGACCGGGACGCGGCAGCGGATCATGTTGAGCACGAGCTCGCGGCCCTCGGCGATCACGTCGCGACGCAGCGCGCGGTCCTTGGCCATGCGGTCGAGGAGGTCGAAGTCGCCGCCGGCCGAGAACGCGCGCCCCTCGCCGGTGATGACCGCGACGCGCGCGCCTGTCGTCGGCACTGAGCTGCGGGAACAGTCGCGTCAGACCGAGGTGGAGCTCGTCGTTGATCGCGTTGAGCTGCTCCGGGCGGGCGAGTCGCACGATGCGCACCGGCCCGTCGGCCTCGACCCGGATGACGTCGGGCAGGTCGTACTCCATCGGAGCTCCTTTGCTCGCGCCGCGCACTCAGGTCGTCGGGAGGCCGAGGATCCGGGTCGCGACGATGTTCTTCTGGATCTGCGACGTGCCGCCCATGACGCTCTGCGCGCGGCTGTAGAGATAGACCTTGAGCGCATCGTCGTCGACGCCGGTCGCCGCGTCCGCGCCCGGCGACGGCCAGCGCGGCAGCCCCGACCGTCTGCTCGACCCACGTCATCAACAGCTTGTCGATGGAGCCACCGGGACCGTGGTCGATGCCGTCGAGCCGCTCCGAGAGCCGGCGGCACACGTGCAGCCGCAACATCTCGGTCTGCACGTACGCCCACGCGACCGCCTCGCGCTGACCACTGCGGAGGCCCGACGGGTCGGCCCGCACCACGCCTTCGAGCTCCTTCACGGTCTTCGCGTAGCGCGCGACGTAGCCGAGCTCGCCCGGCTCGCGTTCGTGACTCACGATCGTCATCGCGAGACGCCAGCCCTCGCCCGGTGCGCCGATCATGTTCTCGGCGGGGACCCGGGCGCCGTCGAAGAGCACCTGGCCGAACTCGTTCGTGATGCCGTTGATCATGCGCAGCGGCCGCTGCTCGATGCCCGGCTGGTGCATGGCGATCACGAAGGCGGACAGGCCCTTGTGCTTCGGCGCGTCGGGGTCGGTGCGGGCCAGGAGCAGGCACCAGTCGGCGACGTCGGAGTAGCTGGTCCAGATCTTGTGACCGTCGATCACGTACTCGTCGCCGTCGCGGGTCGCGGTCGTGCGCAGCGACGCGAGGTCCGATCCCGCGTCGGGCTCGCTGAACCCCTGGCACCAGCGCTCGCGCCCGCTGATCAGGCCGGGGAGGAACCGGTCCTGGATCGCGTCGCTGCCGTGCGCGGAGATGCCCTGCACGAGGTACCCGAGGCTCGGGCGGGGCGGTGCGCCGGCCGCCGCGAGCTCGTCGTCGAGGATGACGTCGAACACGGTCGGCAGGTCGTGACCGCCGAACCGTGACGGCCAGCTCAGCCCGAAGAATCCCGCGTCGTAGAGCGCGGTGTGCCATTCGGCCTGGCGGGCCCAGTACTCGTCGTCGGTCGACGACGACGGGAGTCCCGGGTTGTGCTCCGACAGCCAGGCGCGCAGGCGGTCGCGGAACTCGGCTTCGGCGGGCGAGTCACGAAAGTCCATCGGTCCCCCCCAGGCGCTCACGCTGCAGCTCGCGCAGCTGGTCCCCGTCGTCGCCGAACCACTGCGGACGAGAGCAACGCGCGGCGCAGGTAGACGTGGACCATGCACTCCCACGTGTTGCCGATGCCGCCGTGCACCTGCACCGCGGTCTCGCACACCGTCCGCGCGGCGCGGGCGCAGTACGCCTTGGCGACGCGACCGGCGGCCCGCGCCTCGTCGGGCTCGAGGTTGTCGACCGCCCACGACGCGTGGAGCGCGACGCTGAGCGAGCCCTCCATGAGGCAGCGCGCCTCGGCGAGCAGGTGCTGCACCGCCTGGAACGAACCGACCGGGACGCCGTACTGCCGTCGCTCCGTCGCGTACGCAACGGTGACGTCGAGCACGCCGCGCATCACGCCGACGAGGTCGGCGCTGGTCAGCGCGAGGCCGAGCGCGGTCCACCCGGCGAGATCGTCGTCGACGAGGAGCCGGACGGGTTCGGCGATCGGGTGCACCGGCGTCCCGGGCGAGATCAGTCGGACACTCCGGGTCAGATCGGCTCCGCTCGACGCCGGCGCGGCCGTCGAGGTCCACCCGCGCGAGGCGGTAGGCCACCGCCCTCGGGCACCAACACGTAGCGCCGCGTCCTCGTCGTCGTCGCCGTCGACGGCGTAGATCGGCGCCGTCGTCACCGCGCCGGCCACGACCGCCGGCGCCCAGCAGATCCGACGAGAGCGCGACAACCGCGCCATCGACCGGTCGCGCCCGCCGCGACGCGCGAGATCGCGGGCGAGGACCGGGCCGGCGAACGCGACGTCGGCCACCGCGCCGCCGAGCGCGTCGGCGACGATGGCCGCCTCGACACCGCCGGCGAGCGGCTCGCCGTCTCCCCTGTCGTCGCGCAGCTCGAGCCACCCGGCGTCGCGCGACCGCGCCGGCGAGCCGCCGGCCCGCGGCCGCGTCGTCGAGGTCGGCGACCGTCGCCGGGCCGAGCTCGCGCGCGAGCTGCCGGGCCGACCGCCGGAGCTCGGCCTGCTCGGGCGTGTCCCGCGTGTCCATCGTCAAGCCGTCCGGGTCAGGTGGAGAGGATCGAGACGCCGGCGGTCCCGGGCGCGCCGTAGAGCTGCGTGTAGCCGACCTTCGGGTCCCCGGGCACCTGCCGGTCGCCCGCCTGCCCGCGCAGCTGGAGCACGACCTCGTGCACCTGCCGCAGGCCCGACGCGCCGATCGGCTCGCCGTTCGCGATGAGCCCGCCGTCGGTGTTGACCGGCAGGCGGCCGTCGATCTCGAGCGCGCCGTCGGCGACCAGCGCCTCCTGGTCGCCGTCGGCGCAGAAGCCGTTCTCGGCGAGGTGGATGACCTCGGCGCCGGCGTCGGTGTCCTGGAGCTGGATCACGTCGACGTCCTCCGGCCCGATGCCCGGCCATCTCGTACGCCGCACGGGACGCGTCGACGGTCGCGCCCGACGGTCTCCTCGATCGGGAGCCACGGGCTGTGCACCTCGAACGCGCCGAGCCGGCGGGTCCGCACGGTCGTGGCGCGCAGGTAGATCGGCGTGTCGGTGTAGCGGTGCGCGTGCTCGGCGCGGCACAGCACCACCGCCGCCGCGCCCTCGTCGGGGCTGCAGAACATGTACTGCGTGAGCGGGTAGTTCAGCATCGGCGAGGCGAGGATCTCCTCCTCGGACAGCGGCTTGCGCCGGAACGCGTTCGGGTTCAGCACGCCGTTGCGGTAGTTCTTCGCCGCGACCCTGGCGAGCGTCTCGTGCGAGATCCCGTGGTCGTGCATGTACTTGTTGATCTTCATGCCGAAGAACTTCGTCGTGATGAACTGGCCGACCTCGCCGTACCACGACGGGCACGCGTACAGCCGCGGATCGGCGCTGAACGCACCGGGGAGGTGCTTGTCCATCCCGACCGCGATGCCGAGGTCGTGGTCGCCGAGCCGGATCGTGTTCGCCGCGAGGGTCAGCGCGCTCGCGGCGGTCGCGCACCCGTTGTACACGTCGGTGAACGGGATGCCGGTGAGCCCGAGCAGCGCGACGACCGCGTCGGGGTTGTCGACCTCGTAGCTGCCGGCGAACGCGAACTGGATGTCGCGCCACTCGACGCCCGGCGTCGGCCAGCGCCGCGGCGGATCGCGATCGCGCCCATGTCGATGGCGGTCACGCCCGGGAAGCGGCCGAACGGGTGCAACCCCACACCGACGATCGCCACGTCGTCCAACGTTGCTCCTCTGCTCAGCCGACGGGCCGGAACGCGAACGTCACGACCTCGTTGCCGTCGTCGTCGGTGCGGAACGGCACCAGCACCAGCTCCATCTCCATGCCCTGGGCGAGCGCCTCGGGATCGGCCTCGGTGAGCCGCGACTCGACCTTCACCTCACCGGGCAGCTCGACGTAGCCGACGCCGAACGGCACGAAGTCGCGTCCGGTCGGCCCCGCGTACGGCGGCGACGGTGGCGGGAAGTCCTGCGTCGTCCACGCCCACAGCCGGCCGCGTCGGGCCAGCAGGTGCTCGGCCATCTCGGTCGACGCGCAGCGCGGGCACGAGTCCTGCGCGGGAAACGTGACGATGCCGCACGCGGCGCACCGGCTCCCGATCAGCTGCGGCTCGTCGCTCGGCCAGGTGAAGATGCCTTCGGCGACGGGGACCTGGGCCATCACGCGCTCCGCTTCCGTAGCTCGTCCTTCACGACCTTGCCCGTCGCGTTCACCGGCAGCGCGTCGAGGAACTCGACGAACGCGGCACCTTGAAGTTCGCCATCTCGGCGCGCGCCCACTCGATGATCGTCCGCCGGCTCGACCGGCGCACCGGGTGACAGCACGACGAACGCCATCGCGACTTCGCCGAGGCGCGCGTCGGGCACGCCGATCACCGCCACCTGCGCGATCCGCGGGTGACGCAGCAGGAGGTTCTCGATCTCGGCCGGGTACGCGTTGAACCCGCCGACGATGAACATGTCCTTGATGCGCCCGACGATCCGCAGGTACCCGTCGGCGTCGATGGTGCCGAGGTCGCCGGTGTGCAGCCAGCCGTCGGCGTCGATCGCCGCGGCCGTCGCCTCCGGGTCGTCGAGGTAGCCGCGGGTCACGGTCTCGCCGCGCACCACGACCTCGCCCGGCTCCCCCGCCGCGGCCTCGCGCCCCGACTCGTCCACGATCCGGACCTCGAAGCCGGGCCACGCGACGCCCACGGTCGTGGCGATGTGCTCGAAGTCGTCGTCCGGTCGACAGCCGGTGACGGTGCCGGCCTCGGTCAGCCCGTAGCCGGTGAGGATGCGCTCGAACGGCAGCTCCTCGCGCACGCGCCGGATCAGCTCCACCGGGATGTCGGCCGCGCCCGTCACCCCGACGCGCAGGCTCGAGATGTCGCGACGCGCGCGATCGGGATGGTCGAGCAGCGAGTGGTAGATCGTCGGCGGTCCGGGGAGCACGGAGATCCGCTCGCGTTCGACCATCTCGAGCACGACTCCTGCGTCGAACACCGCGAGCGGGAAGATCGTCGCGCCCCGCATGAGGCACGCAAGGCACCCGGCCTTGTAGCCGAAGATGTGGAAGAACGGGTTCGCGATCAGGTAGCGGTCGCCCGCGCGGAGGTCGGCCCAGTCGCACCAGTCGAGATACGCACGCAGCGTCTGACCGTGCGTCATCACGACGCCCTTCGGGCTCCCGGTCGTCCCCGACGTGAACACGACGTCGCTCGGATCGTCGGGACCGATCGACGCGACCCGCGCGTCGAGCTCGGCGTCCGGCACCCCGCGCCCGGTGGCGACGAACTCGTCCCAGCCCGATTGCGGCCTCATCGGGCGTCCCCGGCGAGCAGGACCGTGTGCTCGAGCGCGGGCAGCTCGACTCCGGCGCTCGCGAGCAACGCCGGGTAGTCGGTGTCGAGGAACCCGCGCACGGTGAAGAGCGCTCGCGCCCCACTGCGTTCGAGGACGTACGCCGCTTCCGCGCCACGGAACCGCGTGTTGATCGGCACGAGCACCGCCGCCCGCGGTCGTCACGCCGAGCGCGGCGACGATCCACTCGAGGGAGTTCGGCGCCCAGACCGCGACCCGGTCGCCCCGCTCGATGCCGGACGCCACGAGCGCGCGGGCCGCCTCGTCGACCAATCGACGCGAGCGTGGCGAAGTCGATGCGCCGCTCGCCGTCGACCACGGCCTCGGCCTCGCCGACCCGACTGCGCCGCATCGCGCACCATCGGCGGGAATCGTCGGCCACGTGACCTCGCTGCGCACCCCTGGTCCCCCGTCGCGGCGTCGAGAACGGTCCTAACGTAGCGCGGATACGGCGTTCTCGCTCCCGGCGCGCGGACCGTCAGCGAGGACGGTCGCCCGCGAGGGTGATGCGGTGCATCGTGCGGGTGTGGCCGTGGTAGTCGTTGATCGGGTTGTGCATCGCGCACCGGTTGTCCCAGAGCGCGAGCGAGCCCGGCCGCCACTGGAACCGGCACGTGAGCTCCGGCCGGATCGAGTGCTCGAACAGGTACTGCAACAGCGGCCGGCTCTCGTCCTCGGTCATGTCGGCGAAGCGAAGCGTGTGCGCGACGTTGACGTAGAGCGCCTTGCGCCCGGTCTCCGGGTGCGTGCGCACCACCGGGTGCTCGGCGACGTACTCGCGTCTCGCCGCCGTCGCCACTGTCGCGGATGCGGTCTTCTCTGCGTCTTCGAGACGTCGGCGAGCGCGGAGCTGTTGACCGCGCGCAGGCCTTCGAGCAGCGCGCTGCATGCCCGGGCGAGAGCGCGTCGTACGCCGCGTACATGTTCGCCCACATCGTGTCGCCGCCGTACGGCGGGACCTCGCGCGCGATCAGCATCGTGCGCCATCGGCGGGCGCTCGAGGTACACGGTGTCGCTGTGCCAGATGCCGCCGAAGTTCACCGTCTCGTGCGGGAGCTTCGTGACCGCGATGATCTCGGGGTAGCCGTCGATGCCCGTTCACGAACGGGTACTCGACCGGCTCGCCGATCCGGCGGGCGAACGCGAGGAACTCGTCGGGCCCGAGGACCTGGTCGCGGAAGAACACGACGAGGTGCTCGAGCCACGCCCGGCGGATCTCGGCGACGGTCTCGTCGACGAGATCGGTCGCGAGGTCGACGCCGGTGATCTCGGCGCCGAGCGCGCCGGCGATCGGCGCGACCTTGATGCTCGGTATCCGTCGTCGGCGGTCATCGTCGGATCAGGCTGCCGTCACCGGCCGCCGGCGCGCAACTGCGCGCCGGAGATCGACCTTGCGGACCTTGCCCGACGGCGGTGCGCGGGAAAGTCGTCGACGATCCGCAGCTCCTCGGGCCACTTCTGGCGGGCCAGGCCGATCCGCTCGAGCTCGGCGGTGATGTCGCGACAGCTCGATCGACGTCGGCGCCGGGCGCGAGCCGCACGACCGCGCACGCGTGCTCGCCGAGCCGTTCGTCGGGCGCGGCGACGACCGCGACCTCGGCGACCTGCGGCAGCGCGCGCGACGGCGTCCTCGATCTCGGCGGCCGAGATGTTCTCGCCGCCGCGGATGATCACGTCCTTCACCCGGTCGGTGATCGTGAGGAAGCCGTCGGCGTCGAGGACGCCCATGTCGCCGCTGCGGTACCAGCCGTCGGCGTCGAACGTCGTCGGCGGTGAGCGCGGGATCGGTGTAGCCGACGCACAGGTCGGGACCCCGCGACCAGATCTCGCCGGCCGCGCCGGACGCGACCGGCGCGCCGTCGTCATCGACCAACCGGATCTCGACGCCGGCCATCGGGCGCGCCGTCGGTGCCGTGCCGCTTCGTCGGCGGGATCGTCGAACGAGCAGCCCGTGACCGACGGGTGCTCGGTCGAGCCGTAGGCGCGGACGATCGCGATGCCGTGCGCCGCGGCGCGCTCCGCCAGCGCGATCGGCACCGGCGCGCCGCCCAGTCCGACGCGGCGGATCCGGCGCGCGTGCTCGGGCGTGAAGCCGGGATGGTCGAGGATGCTCGCGAGGAACACCGACGGCACCGGTGCCGGCCCCGACGTCGGCCTCGAGCATGATCGCGAGCACGCGCGCCGGATCCCAACGATCGATGAGGTGGATGTCCTGGCCGAGCTCCATCGGGGCCAGCACCGCGCCGAGCATGCCCGGTCGCGTGGGTGACCGGCGAGCCCATGAGGTTCGGCGATCCCGGCGTGATCCACGAGCGCATGTGCACCACCTCGGCCAGCAGCGTGCGGTGGTTGTGCATCACGCCCTTGGGGTCGCTCGTCGTGCCCGACGTGTACGCGAGCACGCACACGTCGTCGGCAGTCCGCGCGGACCGATCTCGGCCGCCGGCGGGCGCGGCGCGTCGACGACGTCCCACGGCGACGCGCGCGCACCGCGGGAGTGCGGCGACGCCTCCGGTCGATCCCACGACGACGTGCAGCGCCAGATCGGGGAGCTCACCGGGTGCCGCGCCGTCGACGATGTCGAGATAGTCGACGTGGCCGTAGCGGTCGGCCGAGATGTACGCGCGCGCGCGACTCTGCCCGAGGATGAAGCGCACCTCTTTGGGTCCGTAGATGTGCACGATCGGCACGAGCACGTAGCCGCCCATCGCGAGGCCGTAGAACGCGACGACCGCCTCACGCCAGTTCGGCAGCTGGAACGCGACCACGTCGCCCGGTTCGAACCCGGCGTCGGCGAGCACGGTCACCAGCCGCAGCGCGTCGACGTGGATGTCGGCGTAGGTGCCGTGCCACGGCCGCGTCTCCGACCAGACGTGGATCGTCGCATCCGGCGCGGCGCGCAGCGCTGCGATCGACGAGCGCGCCGAGCGTCTCGTCGGTCCACCACCCTTCGGCGAGGTAGCGCTCGCGGAGCGCAGCCGGGACGGCCCGCTGCGGCCATCGCTCGTCGTGCACCATCATCCGCCCCCGGTCACCGCCCGTCACGGGCGGAGAACCAGACTAGCGTGTAGCGAGAGTGCAGTTATCATACGTCGAGCCCGCCGATCGGTGAACCGATGATGCTGCCCGACCCCGAACCCGCCACTCCCGACGCGCTGGTCATCCGGCTCGACCGGCGCAAGCACACGATCCCGTACTCACGCGGCGACACCGTGCTCGAGGCCGCGCGCCGCGGCGGGCTTGCGGCCGCCGTTCTCCTGCGAGGCGGGCAACTGCGCGACGTGCATGGCGCACCTCGACGAGGGATCGGTCACGCATGCGCGCCAACAACGCGCTGTCGGACGACGACCTCGACGACGGCTGGATGCTCACGTGCCAGTCGGTGCCGACGAGCGCCGAGCTGGTCGTGGACTACGACGCCTGATCGTGCGCCGGCCCACCGTCGGGCTCAGAGCTCCGGGCACAGCGAGGACAGCAACGCGAGCGTCCGCTGCTTCGACTCGATCCGTGCGTCGCGATCGGCACCGAGCGGCAGCACCCGCACGGCGAGGTCGGTGACGCCGGCGTCGCGGAAGCTGCGCAGCCGGCTCGACGACCGCCGACTCGTCGCCCGCCGCGAGGAGGTCGCCGACGTCGGTGGCGTCGCCGTGCTCGAGCAGGCGCATGGTAGTTCGGCGAGTACTCGGCGTGCCCGAGCGCCTGGTTCGCCCACGCGCGGGCGTCGTCGACCTCGTCGTTGCGGCACAGCGCGACCGGGACCCGGCGACGACGCGCGGCGCGGGCCGTCCGGCCGCTGCCGCGGCCGTTCGTGATGCGCGGGACCACGTGCTCACCGATGGCGCGCTCGTCGGCCATCCAGAGGATCGTGCCGGACGCGAGCTCTCCGGCGATGCGCAGCATCACCGGCGCGAGCGCGGCCACGAGGATCGGCGTCGGGACGATGTCGGTGACGTCGAGCGGGTTGTGCACGCGGAAGTCGTCGTTCTCGACGTCGACCGGGCCCGGGCCCGCGAAGGCGGCGTTCAGGACCTCGAGGTAGTTCCGTACGAGACGGGCCGGGTGCTCGTACGGGAGGCCGAGCATGTCGGTGACGATCCAGTGGTGCGACGGACCGAGGCCGAGCGTGAAGCGGCCGTCGCACACCGCCTGGTTCGACAGCGCCTGCTGCGCCATCGCGACCGGGTGGCGGGTCTGGATCGGCATCACCGCGGTCCCGAGCTCGATCCGCGAGGTCGCCTCGCCCATCAGCGCGATCGCGGTCAGCGCGTCGAAGTCGTTCGGGACCTGCGGCACCCAGATCGACGCGAACCCGGCCGCTCGGCCGCGGCCGCGGCGTCGGCGACCGAGCTTCGCGACCTTCTCGCGGTAGCGGCCCTTCTCGGGGCCGATCATGAGGCCGATCCGCACCTGGTGCCCCTTCCGCCGAGCGCCGTCGCCACCCGACCCTACCGAGCGTCCGCCTGGGAGTGGCAATGCCATTCTCGTCTTGCGAGAGTCTGCTTGCGCACAATTCGGGGATGGGCCATACTCGCGGCAACGCAGTCGTCCGAGGGGAGACAGCGATGAGCCGGGTCGCCGTGATCACCGGCGCCGCATCGGGCATGGGCCTCGCCGTGGCCCGGCGCCTCGCCGCCGCACGGCCATCGCGTCGCGCTGCTCGACCTCGACGGCGCCGCGGCCGAACGGCGCGCCGACGAGCTGCGGGCGGCCGGGCTCGGACGCGATCGGCGATCGCGGTCGACGTCACCGACCGGGCCGCGGTCGACGCCGCGATGGCGACGGTGCGCGCGCGAGCTCGGCCCGATCGAGATCATCGTCACGAGCGCCGGGTTCGACGAGTTCGCAGTCGTTCACCGACATCACGCATCGAGGCGTGGGACCGCATGCTCGCGGTCAACCTCACCGGCACGTTCCACTGCCTGCAGTCGGCGATCCCCGACATGCTGGCCGCCGGGTGGGGCCGCATCGTGACGATCTCGTCGTCGAGCGCGCAGTCGGGCGCGGCGCGCATGGCGCACTACGTCGCGTCGAAGGGCGGCGTCATCGGTCTCACGAAGGCGCTGGCGCTCGAGTACGCGCCGAACGGCATCACGGTGAACACGATCCCGCCCGGGCTTCATCGACACGCCGATGATCGCGCCGGGCCGAGGCCCGCGGCGACCTCCCGAGCATCGACGCGGTCGCGGCGCGCACTCCGGTCCGCCGGGCCGGCACGCCCGACGACATCGCCGCAGCGTGCGCGTTCCTCTGCTCGGAGGACGCGGGCTACATCACCGGTCAGCTGATCGGCGTCAACGGCGGCTGGTACCTGTGAGCGACGCCGGCGAGCCCCACGCCTCGCTCCCCTCCCCCGCGAGCAGTGGGACGACGACGTTCGCGCGCGCGCTGCGCGACCGCGTTCTCCGACGACGGTCGCGGCGCGCTTCTGTCGACCGGGACCGGACGCGATCCCGATGCCGAACGCGCTCGCCACGCTGATGCACCACCCCGCGCTCGCGGGTCCGTTCCTCGCGTACAACAACGTGCTGCTCCAGTCGCCCGACGCTCGAGCCCGCGCCACCGCGAGCTCATGGTCCTGCGCGTCGCGTGGCGCACCCGGTCCGCGCTACGAGTGGGCGCAGCACGTCCGCACTCGCGGCACGGCGTCGGCATCACCCCGGAGGAGATCGAGGCGATCGCGGACGGCGCCGGCGCCGGCGCGCTGGACCCGCTCGAAGCCGACCTGCTCGCGCGCGGCGGACCAGCTCGATCGACCGCTACCGCGATCGACGACGACACCTGGGGCCGCTTGGCCGAAGCAGCTCGACGAACGCCAGCTCGTCGAGCTCGTGTTCGTCGTCGGCACCTACACCGCACTGGCGATGGCGTTCAACAGCTTCGGCCTGCAGCTCGACCCGGAGCTGCGGGAGATCGCGATCCCGCCCCTTCCCGAGCTCGAGGAGTAAGGCATGTTCAAGTTCGAAAAGCCGGCCGAGGGCAGCTGGACCGCGCACTACCCGGAGCTCGGCACCGAGCCGATGTCCTACGAGGACTCGATCTCGCCCGAGTTCTACGAGCTCGAGCGCGAGGCGATCTTCAAGCGCGCGTGGCTGAACGTCGGGCGGGTCGAGCAGCTGCCCGCGCAAGGGGAGCTACTTCACCAAGGAGCTCGCGGTCGCCGAGCACCTCGGTCATCATCGTGCGGGACATGGACGGCGAGGTGCGGGCGTTCCACAACATCTGCCGGCACCGCGGCAACAAGCTGGTCTGGACCGACTTCCCGCGGGAGGAGTCGAGCGGCAACTGCCCGCCAGTTCGTGTGCAAGTACCACGGCTGGAAGTACGACCTCGACGGCGCGTGCTCGTTCGTGCAGCAGGAGGGCGAGTTCTTCGACTTCGACAAGGCCGACTACGGACTCGTGCCGGTGCACTGCGACGTGTGGTCGGGGTTCATCTTCGTGAACCTCGCCGCCGAGCCGAGCCAGACGCTGACGCGAGTTCCTCGGTCCGATGATCACCGCGCTCGACGGCTACCCGTTCGACCAGCATGACCGAGCGCTTCTCCTACCGCGCCGACGGTCGGCAGCAACTGGAAGCTCTTCATGGACGCCTTCCAGGAGTTCTACCACGCACCCGTTCTGCACGCGAAGCAGTCGCCGGTCGTCTCGCGATGCCCGAGGTGCAGGCCGCGGGCTTCGAAGCGCTGCACTACGAGATCGACGGTCCGCACCGCATGGTCACGACCGACCGGCGGCCAGGGCTGGCGGATGCCGCGCCGAGCATGCTCAAGCCGATGGAGAGCCGTGACGCGCAGCGGCCTGTTCGGGCCGTGGGACGCGCCCGACCTCGGCGTCGACCCGATGCCCGACGGCATCAACCCCGGGCAGCAAGAAGCCGTGGGGGCTCGACTCGTTCCAGATCTGGCCGAACTTCGTGATCCTGATCTGGGAGCGCGGCTGGTACCTCACGTACCACTACTGGCCGACGTCGTACAACACGCACGTGTTCGAGGGCAACCTCTACTTCGTGCCCGCCGAAGAACGCGCGCGAACGCGTCGCGCAGGAGATGGCCGCCGTCACGTTCAAGGAGTACTCGCTGCAGGACGCCAACACGCTCGAGGCGACGCAGATGATGCTGGAGTCGCGCGTGGTGACCGCGTTCCCGCTCAACGACCAGGAGATCCTGTGCCGCCACCTCCACAAGGTGGCCGCCGACTGGGTCGACGACTACACGCGCGAGCACGCGGAGGTGGCGCGATGAGCCGATGCCACTGCTGCCCGCCGAGTTCTCCGAGCTCGAGCCGTTCGCGGCGACGTGGTGCCTGCCGACCGAAGCGCGAGCGCTTCGCGCAGCGGCTGGCGAGCTCGATGGACGAGATGCAGGCGTTCTACGACGCGTTCTTCCCCCGGGCCGAGGAGGCGATCGCGTACTGCGAGCAGTTCCCGCTCGACGACATGCCCGAGGACGCGCGAGCGGCTGCTGCAGCTCCTGTACTCGCTCGTCATGGTGTCGTTCCCGGTGGAGGCGTGGCGCCAGCCGCACGTCCCCGACTCCGGCGCCGCGTACCTCGACCTGCTGATCGAGCCGCGCCCGTGAGCGACGCGACCGTCCTGCGGGCGGACCGCTGGGTCGACGTCGACGCGCGGCGAGCTGCGGTCGCCGGCGGTCGATCGTCGTCGAGGGCGAGCGCATCACCGCGGTCGAACCCGGCCGAGCTGCCGAGCCGACGCGACCGAGATCGACCTCGGCGACGTCACGCTGCTCCCCGGGCTCATGGACATGGAGCTCAACATGCTCCTCGGCGGACCGCAGCGGCGGGAACAAGCGCAGCGACGTCCAGGACGATCCCGCGTTCCGCACGCTGCGCGGCACGCTCGAACTGCCGCACCACGCTGCTCGCCGGCTTCACGACCGCGCGCAACCTCGGGCTGTTCGTGAAGACCGGCGGCTACCTGCTCGACGTCGCGCTCGCGCGCGCGATCGACAACGGCTGGATCGACGGCCCGCGGCTCGTGCCCGCCGGGCACGCGATCACGCCGACCGGCGGCCACCTCGACCCGACGATGTTCCAGCGGCTCGGCGCCCGACATCATGCCGCTCAGCGTCGAGGAGGGCATCGCGAACGGCGTCCCCGAGGTGCGCAAGGCGGTGCGCTACCAGATCAAGTACGGCGCCCGGCTCATCAAGATCTCCGCGTCCGGCGGCGTGATGTCGCACAGCGGCCTCGCCGGCGCGCAGCAGTACTCCGACGAGGAGCTCGCCGCGATCGTCGACGAAGCGCACCGCGCCGGGCTCAAGGTCGCCGCCCACGCGCACGGCGACGCCGGCATCCGCGCGTGCATCCGCGCGGGCGTCGACTGCATCGAGCACGGCTCGCTCGCGAGCGACGACACCATCCAGATGATGGTCGAGCACGGCACGTTCCTCGTGCCGACGAGCTACCTGTCCGAAGGGCTCGACGTCTCGCGCGCCGCGCCCGAGCTGCAGGCCAAGGCGGCCGAGGTGTTCCCGCAAGGCCCGGGCGATGCTCGGCAAGGCGATCGCGGCGGGCGTGAAGATCGCGTGCGGCACCGACGCGCCCGCGATCCCGCACGGCGACGAACGCCAAGGAGCTGTGGGCGATGGTCGACCGCGGCATGACGCCCGATGCAGGCGCTGCAGCGCGGCCACGGTCATGAGCGCCGAGCTCATCGACGTCGACGACCGCGGCCGCCTCGCGCCCGGGCTGCTCGCCGACATCATCGCGGTGCCCGGCGATCCCGTCCGAGGACATCACGATGACCCAGGACGTGCGCTTCGTGATGAAGGGCGGGCACGATCTACAAGGGCGTCTGACGCCGCACGCGGAAAGGCCGTTCTCCTGCAAGGGCGCTGGTACGGTCTCGCAAGTGTGAAAGCGGATTTCCTGAGATGACCGACGTCGAGACCACCGAGCAGACGGCAACGAGCCGGCCTGGCGGCCAGCGGGCGGTCTCCCGCAGCCTGAACGCCGCCCGCTCCCGGGCCGAGCAGCGGGTCCAGCGCTTCCTCGACGCCGCGTTCGAGCTGATCGACGAGAAGGGCACGACCGAGTTCACGATCCAGGAGGTCATCGACCGGTCGAAGCAGTCGCTCCGCGGCTTCTACCAGTACTTCGACGGCAAGGACGAGCTGCTGCTCGCGCTGTTCGAGGAGACGATCCGCGAGGCGACCGACGACCTCGCAGACGTCGTCGAGTCGTCGAGACCGAGCCGCTCGACCGGCTCCGGGCGTTCACGATCCGGCTGCACGAGTGGTGCGATCCGTCGGAGAAGCCGCGCAAGCGCGGCACGCACAACCGCCGGCCGATCATGGAGTTCTCGGTCCAGCTCACGGTCGACCATCCCGACCAGGTCAAGGCCGCGATGGCGCCGATCTCGCGGATGATGCTCGAGCTCGTCGAGGCCGCGAACGCGGCCGGGCGCGATCGACGTCGCCGACACCCGCCGCGCCGCCGCACTCATGCAGCAGACGGTGATGTACAGCTGGTTCGGCAACCGGCTCGCGGAGAACGCGCGCATGCGGCTCACCGCCGAGGCGACGTGGGAGTTCTGCCTCCACGGCCTCGGCGCCGGCCGATCGCTCGACGGCTCGCGACCGGTTCAGACGCGGTCGAGATCGAGCATCCGGATCGCGTTGCCGCGCAAGACCTTGTAGCGCTGCTCGTCGGTGAGCGACGCGGTCATCCGCTCGACCTCTTCGCGCGCGAACGGCCACGTCGTGTCGGTGTGCGGGTAGTCGGTCTCGAAGCAGACGTTGTCCTCGCCGACCTCGGCGATCGACGTCATGCCGAACACGTCGTTCGTGAAGCAGCCGAAGATCCGGCCGCGGTAGTAGGTCGACGGCGGCTCGGGGATCGTCTCCTTCGACCTCCGTCCAGCTCGAGTGGAACTCCCACACGTTGTCGGCCCGCTCGAGCGCGTACGGGATCCAACCGATCTGGCCTTCGGAGTACGCGAGCTTCAGCGTCGGGAAGCGCACGAGCACGCCCGAGAACAGGAAGTCGGCGAGCGACGCCATCGAGTTGTTGAACGACAGCATGATGTCGGTCGACGGCGGCGCGTCGGGCGACGCGGCCGGCATCTTCGACGACGATCCGATGTGCATGCACAGCGTCGGTGCGCGTCTCCTGGCACATCGCGAAGAGCGGATCCCAGTAGCCGGTGTGGATGCTCGGCAGGCCGAGGTGCGTCGGGATCTCGCTGAAGCAGATCGCCCGCGCGCCGCGCGCCGCGTTGCGCTCGACCTCGGCGACCGCGAGGTCGACGTCCCAGAGCGGGATCAGGCACAGCGGGATCAGGTGACCGTCGGAGTCGGCGCACCAGTCCTCGATCATCCAGTCGTTGTACGCGCGGACGCACTCGAGCCCGAGCTCGAGGTCGTTGCCTTCCATGAACGTCTGGCCGCAGAAGCGCGGGAACGTCGGGAACGCGAGCGAGCCGTCGACGCCGCGCGAGCGCGAGGTCGTCGACGCGCGCCTTCGGCTCGTAGCAGCCCGGGCCGCATCTCGTCGTAGGTCATCGCCGCGATGTACATCTTCGAGCGATCGAATCGGCTGACGTCGCCGTCGGGCGTCGCGTCGAGCGGGATCGCGACGTGCCGCTTGTGCACGTAGATCAGCCGGTCCTCGTACATCCAGTAGTCGCCCCAGCCGGCCGTCGTCGGTCATCTCCTGCTTGTAGCGTCGCGCCGACGTCGAGGGAGAAGTCGCCCCACCGCGCCCGCTCGACCCGCGGTCCCTGCTCGCGCATCCGCGCCGGGAGCCGGTCCTGCCAGAGGTGCGGCGGGCTCGACGACGTGGTCGTCGACGCTGATGATCTTCGGGAGCTCGCTCATCGTGCGCCCTTCACTCGTTGTCGGCGAGCGGATCGTGCTGGACGCCGGAATCGAAGCCGCCGTGCTTGCGCATGAACGTGGTCGAGCGGCGCCGGATGCGCCAGCCGTCGGCGGTGCGCACGTACTCGTCGTTGTACCAGCCGATCCGCATCGCGTGCGTCTGCTGGTCGATGAACACGAAGTGCTGCATGCCGGTCGCGCGTGTCGCCGTCGAGCTCGACCACCGGCATGTTCCCGATGAACTGGCCGCGCGGCGCGGCCTCGAGCAGCGCCGGGAAGCGCTCGAGCGTGTACGGCGTGCCGAACGCGTTGTACTCGACGTCGGGCGTGAACACCTCGAGCCAGCGGTCCTGCACGAACTGGCTCGTGTAGCGCCATGTACCGGGAGCACAGCGCGTGCAGCTCGACGAGGTCCGATGGTGCGTTGCTGCTCGTCGGTCATGCCGAGCCCCGCAATGTGGAAGTCGAATACTCAGGATTGAGAATGAGATTATCATCCGGCCCATGGACGAGGTCGAGGTGCTCGTCGTCACGGGGGCCGGGGGGATGGGTCGGGCGGTGGCCCGCCGGCTCGGGAGTGGGCGCGTCGTCGTGCTCGCGGACTCGAGTGAGCCGCAGCTCGCGACGCTCACGTCCGAGCTCGAGGACGAGGGCTACGACGTCCACGGAGTCCGGACCGACGTGTCAGCGCGCGGGGACGTCGCTGCGCTCGCACGCGTGGCCGGGGATCTCGGACGGCTCCGCGCGGTGGTGCACACCGCGGGCGTGTCCCCCGTCCAGGCGACAACGGAGGAGATCGTCGCCGTGGACGTGGTCGGGACCGCGCGGGTGCTCGACGAGTTCGAGCCCTTCGTGCAGCCGGGAACGGTCGCAGTGTGCATCGCGAGCATGGCCGGGTCGATGACCGACCTCCCACCGCGAGCTCCTGGATCGGCTCGCGGTGACCCCGACCGACGAGCTGGCGTCGCTGGCCGAGCTCGACCCGGCCGCGCTCGAGCCGGGGGTCGCGTACGGATTCGCCAAGCGCGCCAACCAGGTGCGCGTCGAAGCCGCCTCGGTCGCCTGGGGCCGGCGCGGTGGACGCGTCGTGTCGATCAGTCCCGGCATCATCGCCACGTCGATGGGTCAAGCCGAGCTGGCGGGACCGTTCGGCGAGGCGATGCGCGGCATGATCGAGATGTCGGCGTCCGGGAGGCTCGGCACGGCGGACGACATCGCGTCCACCGTCGAGTTCCTCGTGAGCCCGGCGGCGTCGTTCATCACGGGCGTCGACGTCCACGTCGACGGCGGCGTCGTCGCGGCCGTGCGCGCCGCGGCCGCAACCGGTGCGCGGTGGACGCGGCTGCGGGAGGTCGACCCCGAGCTGGCCGGGTTGATCGAGCCGGTGGCCTGGATGACGTACTCGGACGAGACCGTCGCAGAGATGCGGGCCCTGCTGGCCGTTCAGCCCCCGACGTCGTCACCCACCGTCGAGCGCTTCGATCGGGTCGTGTCCGCCGATCCGCCCGTCACGGTCCGCGTCCACCGACCGACGAACGCCACCGGCCGCGTGCCCGCGATCCTCGGTCTGCACGGCGGCGGGTACGTCATCGGCAACCGGAGCATGGACGACCACCGCTTCGAGCACTGGTGCACGCACCTCGGCTGCGTCGGGGTCTCCGTCGAGTACCGGCTCGCGCCCGAGGGCCGGTACCCGGCTGCACTCGACGACTGCCATCAGGCATTGCGTTGGCTGTTCGAGCACGCCGGCGAGCTCGGGGTGGACGATGAGCGCATCGGCGTGGCCGGCCTGAGCGCCGGTGGTGGCCTCGCGGCCGCGCTCGCGCTCCTCGTCCGGGATCAGGGCGAGCTCCGCCTGCGATTCCAGGTCCTGGAGGCCCCGATGCTCGACGACCGGCAGGTGACGACGTCGAGTGGGCACGCCGGCATGCCGCTGTGGAGCGCCGAGGCCAACGCCTACGGCTGGCAGCGCTACCTGGGCGATCGCTACGGAGCCGCCGACGTGCCGGGGTACGCGGCCGCGGCCCGAGCCCTCGACGTCTCGGGTCTGCCTCCGACCTTCGTCTCGTTGGGGGCGGTCGACGGCCTCCGGGACGAGGGCCTCGAGTACGCCCTCCGCCTGATCCAGGCCGACGTCCCGACGGAGCTGCACCTCTACTCCGGCGCGCCGCACGGCTTCCAGATCTTCGCCGGCACGACGCTCGCGGACCGGGCGAACCGGGACCTCGACGAGTGGCTCCTGGGCGTGCTGGGGCTCGACCACGACGAGAACCAGGTTCTCTGAAATCGGTGGGAGAGTTCTTTTCTGATGAAACTCGATGCAGATAGCGGTATTCTCTGCCCACCCCGCACCGGCGCGACGGCTCACCCCCCAGGGCGACGAGTCCTTCGAGCCGGACCGCCGGGCGGGGCCGGCCGGGACGCGTGGGCGCACCTCGGCGCCAACTACCGTTCCACCGAGTGAAAGCAGTGCCCGACATGCCCGCAACCGATGCTCCGCCCAGTGGCAGCTCGCCCGCCTGGCGGGAGCGAGCGATGTCCCGCAGCCTCGACGCCGCCCGTTCCCGCGCCGAGGTCCGCGTGCAGCGCTACCTCGATGCCGCCTTCTCGCTGATCGACGAGAAGGGCACGACCGAGTTCACGATCCAGGAGGTCGTCGAGCGCTCCAAGCAGTCGTTGCGCGGCTTCTACGAGTACTTCGACGGCAAGGACGAGCTCGTCCTCGCCCTGCTCGAAGAGACCGTGCGCGAGGCCGGCGAGGACATCCGCAGGACCGTCGAGACCCAATCGGATCCGATCGACCGGCTCCGCGCCTTCCTCATCTGCCTCCACGAGTGGTGCGACCCGGTCGAGCCGACCCGCAAGCAGGGCAGCCACAACCGCCGCCCGATCTCGGAGTTCTCGCTGCGGCTCGTGGCGAACCACTCCGAGCGGGTGCGGGCGACGTTGGGACCGGAGTCCCACCTGCTGGTGGAGCTCCTCGACGAGGCCGCCGCGGCCGGCGCCATCGAGGTCGCCGAGACCCGCCGGGCCGCCGCGATCATCCAGCAGACCGTGATGTGCAGCTGGTTCGGCAACCGGTTGGTGGAGAACCCCCGCCAGCGCCTCACCGCCGAGGAGACCGCCGAGTTCTGCCTCCGGGCGCTCGGAGCCTGAGGCCCCGGTTCCACGGCGAGAACGCCATTTCCGCGTGGGTGACCCTGCCTCGGAAAACATGAGTGACACGTGAGGCGAACGCCGTTACGATGCTGCGAGCCACGGGGGGTGGCGGACAGGGATCGGGCCCGGCAGCTTCCGAGGTCCGGCGACTTCGAGCCAGGGGGGTTTCCACATGGCAAGGCGGTACATCTCGGTCGGTGCAGTGCTGGCACTGACCCTCAGCATGGGCGTCGTCACGGCGTCCGGGGCATGGGCCGCGAGTGGGCCCGCAGGAAAGACGACGTGCACCACCGTCACCGGAACGTCGACCGGCACGGTCCAGATCAGCGGATGCCTCGACGCCAAGGGTGCCAACACGGGCGGAGGCAGCATTCCCCTCCCGACCGGGGTGCTGGCGGCCGGCGGGACCGTCACCTGGCTCAGCGGGAAGACCACCACCGTGGGCACACCGGCACTCGCGGCAACGAACGCCAAGAAGTGCCCCGGGTACGTGAAGCCGGTGAAGGGCCAGCCTGCGCCCAACAATCCGATCGCGTTCAAGACGCTGACCGCGGTGACGTCCGACACGGCCGGATTCAAGGTTCCCGGGAAGCTCAAGGGTGCGGTGTGCGTCAGCACCACGGGGAACGTCACCGACTTGAAGCCGTTCAAGATCAACTGAACATCGCCGCCTGAGCGGTACCGACGATCCTTCGAGGGGCGGGCCTCCGGGCCCGTCCCTCGTCGCGTCCGGACGCCGCGTTCCGGGCCGGGACGATCAGGCGGTGACGACCGGAAGCGACTCCCAGCCGCGCACCGTGGAGGTCCGGGCCTGGACCGCGTGCTCCCAGTCGACCTCCCACTCCGGGAATCGCTGCAGCACCTCGTCGAGCGCGACCCGTCCCTCGAGGCGAGCCAGCGCGGCGCCGAGGCAGAAGTGGATGCCGTAGCCGAACGTGAGGTTGTGGGAGATCTTGCGGTGGATGTCGAACCGGTCGGCGTCGGGGAACTGGTTCCCGTCCCGGTTGGCTGCCGCGACCAGCAGCAACATCACGCTCCCCTCCGGGACGGTGTGGCCGTAGTGCTCGGTGTCGCGCGTGACGTAGCGCGACTGCACCGGTGAGGGGGCTTCGTAGCGGAGCAGCTCCTCGATCGCCTGCGGGACGAGGGTCCGGTCCTCGCGCGATCTCGCGGCGCTGCTCCGGATGGTCCGCGAGGACCTTGCCGGTGAAGCCGATCAGCCGGGTCGTCGTCTCGTTGCCGGCGCCCGCGATCAGGTTCACGATCATGAGCACCTCTTCCCGGGTGAGCGTGCGCGTCGTCCCGGTCTCGTCGACGAACTCGGCGTTGAGCAGCTGGGTCATGAGGTCGTCGGAGGGATGCTCCGCCCGCCAGTCGATGTAGTGCTCGAACACCTCGCCGGTGATCTCAGGGACCTCCATCTCCTCGCCCTCCCCGAGGTGGAGACCCTCGTCGAGCGTGTCGCGGATCGCCTCCTGGTCGCTCTCGGGGATCCCGAGCAGGTACCCGATCGTGCGCATCGGCATCTGCGCACCCAGGTCCTTCACGAAGTCGAACCGTCCCTCCGCGACGAGGGGGTCGAGGCAGCGCGCGCAGAACTCGCGCACCTTCCCTTCGAGCTCGTTCATCTTCTTCGGGCGTGAACACGCGCGACAGGAGGCCGCGGTGGATGTCGTGGATCGGCGGGTCCTCGAAGAGGATGATCCCGGATGGAAGCTCGACGTTCGCCTTGATGAGCTCGAGGATGTCGCTGCGACCGGAGCTGAAGGTCTCCCAGTTGATCAACCCGCGCTCGACGTCGTCGAAGCGGCTCAACGCGTAGAAGTCGTACTTCTCGTTGTAGTAGAGCGGCACCTCGTCGCGCATGCGGGCCCACACGGGATACGGGTCGGCGTCGATCTCGAAGTCGTACGGGTCGTAGTAGACGTCGCTGTCGCTCGTCAGGGTCACGGTCGGACTCCGATCGGCTCAGACTCGATCGAGCTCGAGCATGCGGATCGCATTGCCGCGCAGCACCTTGTAGGTCGTCGCCTCGTCGAGCTTGGAGTCCGCCACCATCGCCTCGACGTACTCCTTCGAGCTCGGCCACGTCGTGTCGGTGTGCGGGTAGTCCGTCTCGAAGCAGATGTTGTCCGCGCCGACGAGGTCGAGGTTCGCGAGGCCGACCCGGTCCGCGGTGAAGCAGCCGAAGACCCGGCCGTAGTAGTAGGTGGACGGCGGCTCGGGGATCAGCTCCTTCGAGTGCTGCCACGCGTCGTGGTGCTCCCACACGGTGTCGGCGCGCTCGAGCGCGTACGGGATCCAGCCGATCTGCCCCTCCGAGTACGCGAGCTTGAGCTTCGGGAACTCGATGAGCTTGCCCGAGAACAGGTAGTCCGCCAACGACGCCATCGAGTTGTTGAACGCCAGCGTCCCGCCCACCCCGCCCGGGGAGTCGGGCGACGCGATGGGGTCACTCGACGAGGAGCCGATGTGCATGCACAGCGTGACGCCGGTGTCGTTGCAGACCGAGAAGACCGGGTCCCAGTGGCCGGTGTGGATGCTGGGCAGCTTCAGGCGGGTCGGGAGCTCGCTGAAGCAGAACGCCCGCACGCCGCGCTCCGCGTTGCGACGGATCTCCTGCACCGCGAGGTCGACGTCCCACAACGGCATGAGGCACAGCGGGATGTTCACGCCGCCGGACGGCGCGCACCACTCCTCCACCATCCAGTCGTTGTAGGCCTTGATGCACGCGAGCGCGAGGTCCTTGTCGCTCGCCTCGTAGAACGTCTGACCGCAGAAGCGGGGAAACGTCGGGAACGGCAAGCGACCCGTCGACCCAGTTGAGGGCGAAGTCCTTGACCCGCGCGTCGCGGTCGTAGCAGCCGTCGCGCATCCCGTCGTAGGTGACCGCGGTCATGACCATCGTCGTGCGGTCGAACTTGCTCACGTCACCGCCGGGCGTGGCTTCGTTCGGGATCGCCACGAACTTCTTGTGCACGTAGATGACCTTGTCCTCGTAGATCCAGGCGCTGCCCCAGTCGCCCTCGGGGTCCTCGGGGTTCGAGTACTTCGCGCCCGGGAAGAGGCGGAAGTCGCCGAAGCGGCGCTCCTCCACCCGCGGCCCCCGCTCCCGGCAGCTTCGCCGGCAGCCACGTCTGCCAGACGTGGCGCGGCTCCACCACGTGGTCGTCGACACTGATGATCTTCGGGATCTCCACGTCGCGCACAGCTCCAGTTCCTTCGGCTCGCACGCCCCCCGGACGCGTCAACCTGATACTAGTCTCAGTTCGTTGCGGGACGGGCTCGTCGTCACGTCACGAACTCGGCGGTGCGGCGATGGAACCGCCAGATGCCGTCGTCGTGATGCAGCGTGTCGTGGTAGCGACCGACGATCTGGATCGCCCAGCCCGCCTCGCCCTGCAGGAGGAAGACCACGTCGCTGATCGCGGTGGCCTCGCGGTCGTTCCAGTCGGTGACGAGCGTGTTGACGACGAGGTGGCGCTGCGGCCGGCGCGGCTTCCACTCTCGCGTAGGCCGGCGCGCAGCGCGTCGTGACCGTCGTGGGTGCCCATGCCCGGGATGTCGCAGACGCCGTCGGGGCAGAAGGTCGCGACGACGTCGTCGGTGCGGCCGTCGTCGAGGGCCTGGGTGTACGCGGCGATCGTGGCGCGGACGCCCTCGACGACGTCGGCGTACGTCGTCGTCGGCTCATCAGAGCCGAGGTCGACGATCGGCTTCTCGAGCGGGTTCACGTTGATCGCGCGCAGCGCCGGCAGCAGCTGCTCGTAGGGCAGGCCGGCGAGGAAGCCGTCGACGGTCCGTTCGAAGTTCGAGATGTGTCCCTCGGCCCGCTCGGACAGGCGCATGTACTCGAAGCCCTGCGCGTGCAGACCCTGCTGCTGCCGCGGGCAGGTTCGAGAAGTCCTGCGCGGGGATCGGCGGCCACCGGGGATCGTCGCTCTCCCACGACCTCGGGCGGCGGGAGCGGGTCCCGGCTCGTCGCCCTCGGGAAACCGGGCGAGCGACCAGATCTCCATCAGCGTCTCCTCCGGGCCGAGCGGGCGGAAGCGGTACGACGACGCGCTGCTGTACATCGGCAGCACGAAGTAGTGCGGGAAGCAGTAGCCCATCGGCTCGTTGAGCCGCCGCGCCTCGAGCTCGTTGAGGTCGGGGATGTCGCGACCCGCGGCCCGGTGCCAGCTCACGACCGCGTCGTTGAGCGCGCGGTTCCACGCCGCGATCGCCGGTCGCCGGATCGGCGGGCAGCTCGATGTCCGCGGAGGCTCTCGGCGATCGCGCACGTCGTTCGCGTGCACCATCCCGTCCATGCCGTCGCTCATCGCGCGGAGGTAGTGGATCTCGGCGTCGACGAACGCGCCGCGGGTCGAACGTGGCGCCGTCGCGGGGCGCGGAGCCGCGCCGGGGATGACGAGCTGCGGGTGCGTCTCCACCACGTGGTACTGCTCGACGAACGCCTCGATGCGCGAGCTTCCAGTTCACCGGGAGCCGGCACGCGTACCACCACTCGGTCCGCAGCGACTCGACCTTCCACGCGTCGAGGATGGTCGCGAACGGCTCGATGCACTGCCGCAGCGGCGGCGCGTCGTCGTCGAGGTTGATCCACGCGCACCCGCCCCACATCTCGCACCGCACCGGCGTGAGGTCGATGTCGCTCGGGCTCCAGGTTGTGCTCGGCGAACGTCTTGCGTTGCGTGACGGCGGTGTTCTTGCCGTCGAGGCCGTAGCACCAGCCGTGGAACGGGCAGGTGAACCCGCTCTCGCACGTCCCGCGCCCCTCGACGACCTTCACGCCACGGTGGCGGCAGGCGTTCTGGAACGCGCGCACGCCCATGTCGTCGGTGCGCACCACGATGATCGACTGGTCGAGGATCTCGTACTCGACGAAGTCGCGCGGCCGCGGGATCTCCTCGAGCCGGCACGCCATCTGCCAGACGCGCGGCCAGAGCAGCTCGGCCTCCATCGCGTAGAAGTCGGGGTCGAAGTAGCGCTCCTTGGGGACCCGGTCCGGGACCTCCATCGCGTAGGGCACCGGGAGCGCCGACCACTTCCGATCCACGATCGCCACGCAGCTCCTCTCCTCGGAGTGCCCTGTCGTGGTCGGTATGCTAACCCGACCGGTCGGTACAATACGCTCCCGCGCCGTGGAAGGCACCGGTCGTCCCGGAGAAGAACGTGAGCGAAGCACCACGCGTGGGGTCGTGACCGACGTCGACGTGCTGGTCGTCGGCGCGGGCATCACCGGCATCTACCAGCTGTACCGCGCCCGCGAAGCCGGCTTCTCCGTCGCGCTGCTCGAGGCCGGCGGCGGCGTCGGGCGGCACCTGGTTCTGGAACCGCTACCCGGGCGCGCGCTTCGACTCCGAGAGCTACACGTACGCGTACCTGTTCTCGAAGGAGCTCTTCGACGAGTGGGAGTGGCAGGAGCACTTCGCCGAGCAGCCGGAGACCGAGCGCTACCTCAACCACGTGGTCGACCGCTTCGACCTGCGCCGCCACATGCGCTTCGGCGCGCCGGTCACGTCGGCCGTCTACGACGAGGCGTCGGCGACGTGGACCGTGGCGGTCGCGCGACGGCACCGCGTTCCGAACCCGGTTCTTCGTCGCCGCGACCGGCGTGCTCTCGGTGCCGTACTTCCCCGACGTGCCGGGCGCGACGACTTTCGCGGCGAGCCGCACCACACGGCCGGTGGCCGGCGACGCCCGTCGACTTCGCGGGCAAGCGGGTCGCGGTCATCGGCACCGGATCGAGCGGCGTGCAGCTGATCCCGGCGATCGCCGACGAGGTCGCGTCGCTGACCGTGTACCAGCGCACCGCCAACTGGTGCACGCCGCTCAACAACGCGCCGATCACCGCGGAGGAGCAGGCGCAGCTCCGCGCCGACTTCGAGGCGATCCGCGAGATGCTGAACACGTCGGTGAGCGGCTTCCTCCACCCCGCGCACGACCGCGCGACGTTCGACGACACGCGAAGACGAGCGGCAGGCGTTCTTCGAGAAGATGTGGAACGAGCCCCGGCTTCTCGAAGCTCACGAGCAACTACACCGACCTGCTGTTCGATCCGGCGGCGAACGCCGAGTGGTGCGAGTTCATCGCCGAGAAGATCCGCGGCATCGTCGACGATCCCGGCGACCGCGGAGAAGCTGATCCCCAAGGACCACCGCTTCGGCGAGAAGCGGCCGCCGTTCGTCACCGGCTACTACGAGACGTACAACCACCCGAACGTCTCGCTCGTCGACCTGCAGCAGACGCCGATCCTGCGCATGACCGAGCGCGGGATCGAGACGGCCGACGGTGTGCAGCGAGTTCGACATCATCGTGTGGGCGACCGGCTTCGACTTCGGCACCGGCGCGCTCGCGCGGATGGGGATCCGCGGCCGCGACGGTCTCGCGCTCGCGGACCACTGGGCCGACGGCCCGAGGACGTTCCTCGGCGTCCAGACCACGGGCTTCCCGAACTTCTTCTTCCCCGGCGGTCCGCACGCGGCGGCCGGCAACAACCCGCGCTACAACGGCGACCAGGTCGACTTCGTCACCGACGCGCTCGTGTACGTGCGCGACCACGGCTACGACACGATCGAGGTCGACCCCGCGGCCGAGGACGAGTGGACCACCATGGTCGACCGGGGCGCGGCGATGTCACCGTTCGGCGAGAGCAGCTACTTCTTCGGGACCAACATCCCCGGGAAGCCGCGCAAGTACCTGTTGAACTCGCCGGCCGGCCGAAGCTCTTCACGGAGATCGCCAACGTCGTCGCGAGCGACTACAAGGCGTTCCGCCTGTCGCGTTCGCTCCGGCGGTCGTCAGACGGTCGCGACCGGCGTGACGGGCGAGCCGACGACGCCGGGCAGCCGCAGCGGCGGCGCGGTGAGCAGGAAGCGGCTGCGGTCGTGCTCGCGCAGCCAGGTCGCGAGCTCGTGCAGGTACCACATCTCGCCGAGCGGGACGCCGAGCTTGAACAGGCAGAGGTGGTGGATCGGCAGGAACGAGTGCCGGCCCTCGGGTCGCGGTCCGCCGAGCAGCCCTTCGACCGCGTAGTTGTCGGCGACGAGCGCCGAGATCTGCGAGTCGGCGATCCACTCGAGCAGCGACTCGTCGCGCGCGTCGAGGTAGGTGCACATCGTGTGGATCTTCACCGGGTCCGGCTCGCGGTTCCACTCGAGGACCTTCGGTGGCGAAGCCGGTGTGGAGCAGGAGCATGTCGCCCGGCTCGACGACGACGTTGTCGGCCGCCATGATCTCCTCGAGCGTCGTGCGGTCGACGCCGCGCCAGTCGTGGCCGAGGTGGTGCGCGAGGTCGACGAGCACGCCGCGGCCCTGCACGCCGTGGAAGGCCATGTGCTCCAGGCCGAGGTGGTGCGCGAAGCAGCGGTGGTCGCCGCCGTCGCCCGCGGCGTCGGCTTGCGGGCCGACGAGGTCGACGCCGGCGCGGTAGCCGTTGTAGTAGACGGCCTCCTCGACGCCGTCGCCGTCGGCGTCGAACTCGGCGCCGACGTGCGCGAGCGAGTCCCACTGCGTCGAGTACTGCAGCGAGAGCGTCACCACGTCGTCGGCCCACACGTCGACGTGGCGCGGGCTGCCGTACTTCGGGATCTCGCTCTGGTGGACGTTGTAGAAGGTCGCGGGGTTGCCGTCCATGTCCTCGGTCGGCGCGAGCGACCGGCGGGTAGCGCCGCTGGTTCAGCGCGGTGCCGCCCGGGATAGTCGAGCGGCAGGCTGAGGCAGAAGCTGATGCCGGCCTCGACCTCGCGCACGCCCTCGAGCACCTTCTCGGGGGTGAGCAGGTTGATGCGGCCGAGCTCGTCGTCGTCGCCCCAGTCGCCCCAGGTCGAGCCGGCCGGGCGCTGCTTCCACCGCTTCGTCACGGCGGCTGCTCCCTCTGGCCGTCCGGCGCCGTCCCGGGCGTCGGTGACTGTACCGACCGGTTGGTATGTACCGACCGGTCGGGTTAGCCTCGGAACGATGGACCAGGACTTCGTCGTCTCGGCCGACGGGCACCTCCTCGAGCCGACCGACCTGTTCCGCACCCGCCTGCCGAAGCACCTGCGCGACCGCGCGGTCTGGGAGGAGGACTTCGAGATCGAGCCGTTCGTCGAGGGCGGCGCCCGGATCTTCCGGCGGCTGCACACGCCGGGCTACGAGGGCTGGACGATCTCCCGCTACCGCCAGACCGGCGGGCGGATGCCCGAGGGCGATCCCGAGCACATCCTCGAGGACATGGACTTCGACGGCGTCGACGTGCAGGTGATGCACCCGAACCTGTCGCTGTTCGGGCTCTACTCCGACGACCACGAGCTGTCGATGGCGCACGCGCGCGTCTACAACGACTACGTCGTCGAGCGCTTCTCGCCGTACTTCGATCGGCTCGCGCCGACCGCGCCGATTCCGCTCACCGACATCGACGACGCGGTCGCCGAGATCGAGCGCGTCGCGGCGGCGGGCTTCCGCGCGATCCTCCTGCCCGCGACTCCGCCGCAGCCGTACTACTCGCGCGACTTCGACCCGGTGTGGGCCGCGGCGCAGGCCAACGGCGTGCACGTGTTCATCCACACGCAGACCGGCGGCGTGAAGGTCAACGACACGACGGCGACGACGCTCAAGGTCGTCATGGAGTCAGGCCGCGCAGGTCAACCAGCCGATGACCGAGAAGTCGGCGTCGAAGCGGATGATCACGCAGTGCGTGTACGGCCCGATGGTCCCGCAGCAGGTCATCTGCGAGCTGATCGGCGGCGGCGTGCCCGAGCGCTACCCCGACCTGCACTTCGCGCTGATCGAGTTCAACGCGCACTGGCTCGCGTCGCTGGTCGGGAGCATGGACAAGTGCTGGGTCACCGGCATCGGCCAGGACGCCGACTGGTGGCTCGGCGACTGGGACGACACCCGTCCCGACCGACGACCAGCCGAGCATGGCGCAGCTGTTCCGCCTGAACGAGAAGTGGCCGTACCCGCTGACGCCGAGCGAGTACGTGCGGCGCCAGTTCCACGTGTCGTTCCAGGACGACCCGGTCGCGGTCGCGTGCCGGCACGTCACCGGGTTGTCGACGATCGTGTGGGGCAACGACTACCCGCACGCCGAAGGCACGTTCCGCGGGAGCCGCGAGCTCATCGCGCAAGCAGCTCGGCGACCTCCCCGCCGCCGAGCGGGCCGCGCTGGTCGGCGGCACGTTGGGCGGGCTCCTCGGCTTCGCGCCGAAGGTGACCGCGTAGCGCTTCGTCCTCCGGGGGTCTTCGGTCAGGAGGACGCGATTCCCCGGATGAAGATGTCGGCGAACGGCTTCGCCACGTCGCGCGCCGACACGCGGCCGCCCGCCTTGAGCCACAGGTACGTGTAGTTGTGCATGCCGAGCCACGCGAACGCGGTGAGCCGCGGGTCGACGTCGCGGAACTCGCCGGAGTCGATCCCGGCCTGCAGGACCGCTTCGACCCGGCGCTCGTACTCCCGGCGACGCACCCGGAACTGCTCGGCGCGCTCGTCGGTCAGGGCCGGGAACTCGTGGAGGAAGACCCAGACGTGATCGGGGTAGCGGTGGATGACGTCGAGCAGCTCGTCGCCCAGCATGGCCAGCTGCTCGGACGGCGACCCCCCGGCTGCCGCGACCCGATCTGCGCCGAGCATCACCTCGTCCATCACCCGGTCGTGGATCGCGGCGAGGAGCTCTTCCTTCGACTCGATGTAGTAGTAGAAGGCGCCCTTGCCGAGGCCGTTGACCTCGCACAGCTCGGCGATGCCGGTCGCGTGGTAGCCGCTGCCGCGCGAAGACGACGCGCCGAGGTGTCGACGATCACGTCGCGACCGCGCCTTCCAGTTCTCGCTGCGTCGGGGCTCGTCGGTCGGTGCAGGTCGCGGCATCGGCTGCGACCGTACCTCGGGGCGCGCGCCCATCAGCGGCCCTGCCAACGGGCCGGGCGCTTCTCGGCGAAGGCGAGCAGACCCTCGTTCGCGTCCTCCGATGTGAGCAGGTCGTCCAGCAGGGCCCTGGAGACCTGCCGGAGCCGGTCGTCCGGCTCGGTCGCGGCCGCGAGGACCACACGCCGGCTGGCCCGAACCGCGAGCGGAGCCGACGTCGCGATCTGCTGCGCGACCCTGAGCGCCTCGGCTTCTGCTTCGCCCGGATCGACCAGCCGGCTGACGAGACCGAGGTCGAACGCGCGGCGCGCGTCGATCGGCTCACCGGTGAGGATCGCGTCCATCGCCGTCGCCCGCCCGATCGCGCGCGGGAGCCGGAACAGCCCTCCGGCCGCGGCGATCAGGTTGCGGCGCACCTCCGCGAGCCCGAACGCGGATCGCGTGGTGGCGACGACGACGTCCGCCGCGAGGACGATCTCCAGACCGCCCACGGTCGCGAGCCCGTCGACCGCGACCACGATCGGCTTGGTGCGCTCGCGGAACACGAAGCCGGCGAACCCGCCCCGCTCGGTGTCGAGCGTTGCGGCGGAACCCGTCTCCCGGATGACCTTCAGATCGGCACCGGCGCAGAAGACCGGGCGCACCTGGTCCGCGGTGTTGGCGCACAGCACGCCCACGCGGACGTCCGGATCGTCCTCCACGCGATCGACGGCCGCTTCGAGGCCGAGGGCCAGGTCCCGGTCGACTGCGTTGCGCGCCCGGGGCCGGTTGAGCGTGATGACGCCGACGTGATCGGCGGACGAGTAGAGGACGGCGGACACCAGCGCTCCCGCGTCGAGGTACGAAGGCCAAAACTATAGTGACTGGTCGGTACAACGGCGGTCGAGAGGTTCCGGGTGGAGGAGCACAGCTTCGAGGGACGCGTCGCGGTCGTGACCGGCGCGGGACGCGGGATCGGCCGGGCCTACGCCCGGCTCCTGCGGTGCGCGCGGCGCCCGGGTCGTGGTCAACGACCTCGGCGGATCGAAGCAGGGCGACGGCGCGGATGCCGAGCCCGCGGCGACGGTCGCGGCCGAGATCGTCGAGGGCGGCGGGACGGCGATCGCCGACGCGAGCGACGTGGCCACCGAGGCCGGCGCGACCGCGCTCATCGACGCCGCGGTGACCCAGCTCGGGCGGATCGACATCCTCATCAACAACGCCGGCATCATGCGCTGGGCCGGCTTTCCCGAGGCCGATGCGGAGAACCTCGAGCGGCACCTCGCCGTCCACGTCGCGGGCTCGTTCAACACCACCCGCGCCGCGTGGCCGCACATGGTCGAACAGGGCTACGGCCGGATCGTCATGACGACGTCCACGGGGATGTTCGGCCGGCCCGACAACCTGGCGTACGCGACCGCGAAGGGCGCCGTCATCGGCCTCACCCGCAGCCTCGCGACCGCCGGAGCCGAGCACGGCATCAAGGTGAACCTCATCGCACCGGCGGCGATGACGCGCCTGGCCGGTCAGCGGGCCGACGACGCGGCGGAGACGCCCATGTCCCCGACACGCGTGGCGCCGATGGTCGCGTTCCTCGCTCACGAGGACTGCCCGGTCAGCGGCGAGATGTACGCCGCCGGTGCGGGCCGCTTCGCGCGGATGTTCATCGCGTCGACGCCCGGCTACGTCCAGGCCGAGGGTGAGCCGACGATCGAGGACGTCGCCGCGCACTGGGCGGCGATCAACGACGAGACCGGGTACTACGTGCCGACCGACCTGATGGACTGGTCGGCCACCTTCATGGCCCACCTGCGCTCAGGTTGACCGGTCCCGCAGCTCCCGCTTGAGGACCTTGCCCGACGGGTTCCTCGGCAGCGCATCGACGAGGACGACGGCCTTCGGGACCTTGAAGCGCGCGAGCTGCCCGCGGCAGTGCTCGACGAGCTCGTCCGGAGTCGTCGCAGTCGAGCTCACGACGACGTAGGCGACCGGCACCTCACCCCATCGCTCGTCGGGGCGCCCGACGACCGCGACTTCGACCACGGCCGCGTGCTCGTAGAGCACGCGCTCGATCTCGGAGCTGGCGATGTTCTCGCCGCCGGACACGATCATGTCCTTGAGCCGGTCGACGATGAAGACGTACCCGTCCTCGTCCCGCACGCCGATGTCGCCGGTGTGGAACCAGCCGCCGGCGAATGCCGCGCTCGTCGCCTCGGGATCGCGCCAGTAGCCCTTGAACACCTTGGGACCGCGCAGCACGACCTCGCCCCGCTCACCGGCGGGCATCGAGGTCCCGTCCTCGGCCCAGATGTCGAGCTCGAGGTAGAGGCACGGGCGGCCGACGCTGCCGAGCTTGCTCACGAGGCTGTCCCGGTCGAGGAAGGTGTCCCCGGAGACCGTCTCGGTCAGTCCGTACGCATCGGCGAACCACGCCGTTGGGAACGACCGCTGGATCCGCTCGATGAGCGGGATCGGCATCTTCTCGCCGCCGTTGATGACCAACCGCACCGACGAGAGGTCGCGCGCTTCGATGTCGGGCAACGCCATGATCGCGTTGACCATCGCGGGCGCGAGCCACACCGTGGTGACCCGCGAGCGCTCGATCTCGTCGACGACCTCGGCCGCGTCGAACACCCGGTGGATGATCGTGGTCGCACCCGCGGCGATGAGCGACGTCGTCGTGAGGTCGAGCGCACCGACGTGGTACAGCGGCCCGCAGGCCAGCCCGAGATCGGCGCTCGTGAACCCGAACTCGACGATGTGGGCGAGGTTCTTCCACGCCAGATTGGCGTGGGTGATCATGACGCCCTTCGGTCGGCCGGTCGTCCCCGAGGTGTACATCAGCCGGTGCACGTCGTCGCCGCTCGCGGCGACCCGCGGCGGGCCCGCGGACACCCGCAGGTCCGCGAGCGCGGTCCACCCGCGCGGCGCGGTGCGGGCGATGCAGACACGGGTGACGATGCGTTCCATCGCCGCGATCGCTTCGTCCGCGAGACCGACGAGCGACTCGTCGCACACGAGGGCACGGGCTTCGGAATGGTCGAGGATGTAGCGCAGCTCCGCCGCGGCGAGCCGCCAGTTGATCGGCATCGCGATCGCACCCAGGAAGTTCGCGGCGAAGATCGTCTCCAGGAACTCGGTGCAGTTGTACGCGAGCACCCCCACGACGTCGCCGGCCGTCACCCCGCGCTCGTGCAGCCCGGCCGCCAGCCCGGCGACGCGCGTCGCCATCTCGCCGTAGGTCACCGTCTCGTCCCCGAAGATCGCGAGCGGCTGGTTCGGGGCGGTCCGGGCATGGTGCTCGAGCACCCCCACCCAGCTCACGTCCGCTTGCGTCATCGGCGATTGCCCCACGGAGGTCACTACGGCGCCGAGTAGCCGCCGTCGACCACGATCGCCGACCCGGTCGTCCAGCGCGCGGCGTCGCTCGCGAGGTACGAG
The DNA here is from genome assembly GCA_963770105.1 of uncultured Acidimicrobiia bacterium. Lineage (GTDB taxonomy): Bacteria > Actinomycetota > Acidimicrobiia > IMCC26256 > JAENVU01 > Chersky-806. The sequence goes on from CAVYOL010000002.1 coordinate 2,186,089, forward strand.
TAGGCGCCCACCAGGTCGGCCGCCGATCCCAGGCCGAGCGGGTGCCTCGCCGCGATCGCGTCGAGCGCCTCGGGTGGGAGGTCATCGTGGATCGCGGAGCGGAAGGTCCCCGGGCACACGCAGTTGACGCGTATCCCGTCCCGCGCGTACTCGACCGCGGCGACCTTCGCGATCTGGATCACGGCCGCCTTCGTCGCGCAGTACGGCGCGGCGTGCGACCACGCCGTGAACCCTGCGATCGAGGCCGTGAGGATGATCGACCCCGACTGCTGCGACCGCATCACGGCCACCGCGGCCCGGACACCGTTGACGGCCCCCATGACGTTGACGCGCAGCGAGCGCTCCCAGTCCTCGGTCGTCAGGTTGTGGATCCGACCGTTCGGCGCGAGCACCCCGGCGTTGCTGATCAGCACGTCGAGCCGGCCGAACTGCTCGACGGCCCGGCCGACGACGGCTTCGACGTCGGCGAGCTCGCCCACGTCGGCCGGCAGCGTCTCGACCCCGCCCCGCGACTCTGGCAAGCCGGCCACGGTGGCGTCGAGCGACGCGGCACTGAGGTCGCTCAGCACGACATCCGTGTCGGGCTCGCCGGCGAAACGCGCGGAGAGCGCCGCGCCGAGCGCCCCGCCGGCTCCGGTGATCGCGATGACCCGCCGCGTCGCCGTCATACGAGGAGGTACCCGCCGTCGACGTTGAGCACCGCGCCGGTCACGAACGCCGATCCGTCCGACGCGAGGAACTGGTACGCGCCGGCCAGGTCGGCGGACGTACCCCAGCGTCGTTGCGCGGTGTGGTCGAGCACCGCCGCGCCGAGCTCGGGGCTGTTCTTCCATCGATCGGCCAACGGCGAGTCGAACCATCCCGGGGCAACGACGTTCACGGTGATGCCCGCAGCCGCGAGATCGAGCGCCAGACCCTTGGCCAGGCCGACGAGTCCCGCCTTCGAGGCGCTGTACGCCGCGAGACCCGCGCGCGGCCGCTCGCCGAGGACCGAGCCGGTGAAGACGATCCGTCCGCCGTCGCTCATCACCCGGGCGGCGGCGCGCGCCCCGAGGAACGCGCCCGTGAGGTTCACCTCGAGGATCTGGCGCCAGACCGACGGATCGGTCTCGCGCGGCCCGGCCATGACGGGCGAGATCCCCGCGTTGCAGATCCAGACGTCGACACCGCCCCACTCGGCGACCGTGGCGTCGGCGACCGCTTCGTTGAACTGCCCGTCCGTCACGTCGCCACTGACGACGAGCGACGGTCCCGGAAGCTCGGCGGCCACCGCCTTGAGGTCGGCCTCCGTTCGTGCCGCGAGCACGACGCGGGCGCCACCCTGTGAGAACGCGTGCGCGAGCAGCCGACCCAGCCCCCGGCTCGCGCCGGTGATCACGACCCGCTTCCCGGCCACGTCCGCACCTCCGGCGCACGAAGCCGGGATGTCCATCTGCTCCGGCATCGACTTCTCCCCACGGTCTCCGTCGGCCGACCAGACGACGCGGTCGGCCTCGGCGGCCGACGGCGGCCCCCCTTTGCGGTTTTGTACCGACCAGTACAATAACCGGTCCATGGTCAACGACGACGACCTCCTCGAGCTGCATCGTCGGATGCTCGTCATCCGCGGGTTCGAGGCGCGGGTCGCGGCGCTCTACCGCGACGGCGAGGTTCCCGGCTTCGTGCACCTGTCGATCGGCCAGGAGGCGTCGGCCGTCGGCGCGTGTTGGCCGTTGCTCCCCGCGGACGTGATCACGTCCACCCATCGCGGTCACGGCCACTGCCTGGCGAAGGGTCTGGACCCGCTCGGGATGTTCGCGGAGCTCATGGCGAAGGAGCAGGGCACGAATCGCGGGCGCGGGGGCTCGATGCACATCGCGGACCCGTCGATCGGCATCTTCGGCGCCAACGGGATCGTGGGTGCCGGCCTCCCGATCGCGGTGGGTGCCGCGACCGCGGCGCAGCTGCGCCGCGACGGGAGCATCGCGGTGGCCTTCTTCGGCGACGGCGCGGTGGCGCACGGGACCTTCCACGAAGCGATCAACCTCGCGGCGGTCTGGCAGCTGCCGGTCATCTTCTTCTGCGAGAACAACGGGTACGCCGAGTTCTCGCCCGCGTCGGCGCAGCACGCGGCACCGCTCGAGCGGCGCGCCGCCGGCTACGGCGTGGACTACGTCGCAGTGGACGGAAACGACGTCGTCGCGACGGTCGACGCGATGACCTCGGCCGTCGAGGCGACACGCGCCGGACGCGGGCCGGTGGTCGTCGAGGCGACCACCTACCGCTGGCACGGTCACTACGAGGGCGACCCGGAGCGGTACCGGTCGCCCGACGAGGTCCGGGAGTGGGAAGCCCGCGACCCGCTGCTCGTCAGCGCGCGGCGACTCCGCTCGGCCGGCGTCCCGGACGACGTGCTCGAAGCCATGCAGTCGTCGGTCTCGGACGAGCTGGACGCGGCCGTCGACGCGGCGCGGCGCCTGGCGTCGCCCGCGCCGGCCACGCTGCACGACTTCGTCACCCGCCCGCGGCCGGAACGCCCCGAGCCGCCGGCACCGGCGCCCGACGCGCCCGTGTTCCGCACCATGGATGCGATCCGAGGCGCGCTCGAAGCCGAGCTCGAAGGCGACGAGCGCGTGTTCGTCGCGGGGATCGACGTCGCCGCGGGCGGCAACGTGTTCGGCCTGACGCGCGGCCTGCACGACCGCTTCGGCGACCGCGTTCGGGACACTCCGATCTCCGAGAGCGCGATCGTCGGCCTCGGGGTCGGCGCCGCGATGGCCGGCATGCGCCCCGTCGTCGAGCTGATGTACCTCGACTTCATCGGCGTCTGCCTCGACCAGCTCCTGAACCAGGCCGCGAAGCTGCCGTTCATGACCGGCGGCAACGCGCCGATGGCCCTCACCGTGCGCACCCAGTTCGGTGCCGGGCGCTCCTCGGGCAGCCAGCACTCGCAGAGCCTCGAGGCGCTGCTCGCGCACATCCCCGGCCTGAGCGTCGTCATGCCGTCGACGCCGGCCGACACCTACGGGCTCCTGCGCGCCGCGATCCAGGATCCGAACCCGGTCGTGTTCATCGAGAACCGGCTGCTCTACGGCACGAAGGGACCGCAGCCACCGCCGGACCACATCGTCCCGATCGGGAAGTCGGCGGTCGTGCGCGCGGGAAGCGACATCACGGTCGTGTCGGTCTCACGGATGGTGCACGAAGCGGTCGCCGCGGCCGAGACCCTCGCGACGGAAGGGATCTCGGTCGAGGTGATCGACCTGCGCACCGTCGCACCGCTCGACGTCGCGCCGATCCTCGACTCGGTGCACAAGACGAGTCGCCTGCTGATCGCCCACGAGGCCGTCGTGCCGTTCGGCATCGGCGCCGAGATCGCCGCCACGGTCGCGCGTGAAGGCTTCTGGGATCTGGATGCGCCGATCGAGCGCATCGGCGCGGCGCCGACTCCCCCTCCCTATGCGCCCGACCTCGAACGCGCGTGGCTGCCCGACCGCGAGGACATCGCGGAGGCGATCCGTCGCCTGGCGCGGGTGTGACGCGTCGCAAGCCGATGCGTGCGCTACGACAGGTCGAGCGCGTCTGCGACCGCGGCCAGGAAGTCGAGGTGGCTCGCGACGGAGTCCAGTCCGCGGCCCATCGTCACGACCGAGACGTGGGTACCGCCGGCCTCGCGCCAGGCATCGACCTCCGCCGGGAGCTCACCGACGCCGGTAGGAGGTAGGGCGACGTAGTCCCCGCCGAAGCCGTCGACCGTCCGCCCGACGCCGTCCAGGCGATCGCGCAGCCGCACCCACGCATCGACGCAGTGGTCGATGCCGCCGCCGAAGAAGATGAATCCGTCCGCGAGCCGTGCGGCCCGGTCGAACGCCTTCTCGCCTGACCCTCCGAGCCAGATCGGGATGGACTGCGACGGCTTCGGCACCAGTGCCGCCCGATCGATCCGGTCGAAGCGACCCGCGAAGTCGACGACGGGCTCGGTGAACAACCGGCGCAGCAACCCGATCTGCTCCTCCTGCCGGGCACCCCGGGTGCCGAAGTCCTGCCCGAGCGCCTCGTACTCCACGTAGTTCCAACCGACCCCCACCCCGAGCCGCAAGCGGCCGCCGGACAGGAGATCGACGTCCGCCGCCTGGCGCGCCACGAGCGCGGTCTGGCGCTGCGGGAGGACCAGGATCCCCGTCGCGAATCCGATGCGCTCGGTGATGCCGGCCAGGTGGGCGAACATCACGAACGGGTCGTGGAACGGGTCCTGCTCCGTGTACGGGCCCGACAGCTCGGGCGTACGGTCCGCGTGGACGGCCCCGAGCACGTGGTCGTAGGCCATGAGATGCGCGAAGCCCAGCTCCTCGACCGCGCGCCCGATCCGGCGCACCGCGTCCGGATCTCCGCCCAGCTCGTTCTGCGGGTAGACGACACCGATGTGCATCTCACACCCTCCCCGTCGTACGAGGCACCGAGATCAGCAGCCGAGCGCGCGTGCGATCACCAGGTGCTGGATCTCGTTGGTGCCCTCACCGATCTCGAGCACCTTCGCGTCACAGTAGAAGCGCGCCACCGGCGACTCGAGCATGTACCCGAGGCCGCCGTGGATCTGGACCGCCTCCGACGCCGCCCACACCGCGAGGCGACTGGCCTTCAGCTTTGCCATCGACGCCTCCTTGAGGAACGGCTCCCCCGCGTCACGCAGGGACGCGGCGCGATAGGTGAGCCAGCGAGCCGCCTCGAGCTCGGTGGCGATGTCGGCGAGCTTGAACTGGATCGCCTGGAACTTGGAGATCGGCTGGCCGAATTGCTCCCGCTGCTGCGCATGGTCCAGCGCGAGGTCGAGCACGGCCTGGGTCAGGCTGAGCGACAACGCGGCGATCGAGATGCGCCCGACCTCGAGCGTGCTCAGGAACTGGCTGAGTCCCATCGCCGGGTCTCCGACGAGGTGGTCCTCCGGAACCCACACGTCGTCGAAGAACAGGTCGCGGGTGTCGAGGCCGCGCCAACCGATCCCCCGCATCTTCGGGCCCATGGTGAAGCCGGCGGTGTCCCGCTCGACGACGAAGCTCGCGTACACCGGCCGAGCCGCGTCGTCGGCTTCGGTCCGGGCCAGCAGCGTCACACCGAGCGACATGTCGGTGCCGGCGTTGGAGATGAACGTCTTGCTGCCGTTGATGAGCCAGCCACCGTCGCGCCGTTCCGCCCGCGTGCGGATGCCGCGCGCGTCCGATCCCGCCTCGGGCTCGGTCAGGCCGAAGGCACCGAGGGCGCGACCCTCGGCCAGTGGTCGCAACCACCGCTCCCGTTGCGCGTCGGTGCCGAAGCGGTACAGCGGCAGCGAGCCGATCGTCACGTGGGCCTGCCATGCGGCTGCGACGGACTGGTCGGCGAGACCGATCTGCTCCATCGCGGCGACGAAGCCGACCGTTGACATGCCGATGCCGCCCCACTCTTCGGGGACCAGCATCCCGAGCAGGCCCAGCGCACCCATCTCCCGGAGCAGATCGGTGGGACAGCGCGCCTCCTCCCACGCGGACGGGGCCCGCGCCGCGATCTCCTGCTGCGCGAACTCGCGACACAGGCCGACGAGATCGCGTTCGGTCTCCGTGAGCGAGAGGTCCATCGCCGAATCCTATTGGACCGATCGGTACACGACTGCTAACGATGGGGCCGCGCCCGACCGCGTCGAGGAGTGAAGCGATGGCCATCGATCGTCAGAAGTCCCCCTACCGCCGCGGCAACCGCTACGAGCAGATGCCGATCCCGATGGTCGCCGAGCACTGCATCCCGGTCGACGCGGGCGCGGTCCAGCTGGTCGTCGAGTCCCGACGGCTGACGAACGAGATCCTCGAGCAGACCTACGGCGGCCGGACCGGTTCCGACATCCACTTCGACGACTTCGGGGCCACGCTGCACGTCTGCGGCACCGCCGACGGACTCGAGCACCTGCGCTTCGACTGCTTCGAGAACGAGCCGCACTACCACTACATCGAGCAGGCGTCCGGCGCCAACACCGTCGTGCGCATCGACGAGCTCGCCGTCGGCGACCCGGTCGAGTTCTCGCTCGCGTGCATCGAGGACCACCTCCCTGACATGCTCCGCCACTGCGGCGTCGCCGATCTCGCCGACGAGGTGGCGCGCCGGCCCGATGCCGTGCACGCCGCCGTCGACCAGGTGCGCGAGCTGATGACGAAGGCGCACGCTCGAGGAAGGTGAACGGGGAACGCTGATGGCATTCCGAGTGGTGCAATGGACGACCGGGAACGTCGGGAAGCGGTCGGTGCGCGCGGTCGCAGCCGACCCCGACCTCGAGCTCGTCGGGTGCTACGCCTGGTCGGCCGACAAGGTCGGGAAGGATGCCGGCGAGCTGTGCGGCATCGAGCCGTTGGGAGTCGCGGCAACGAACGACGTCGACGCGCTGCTCGCACTGAAGCCTGATGTCGTCGTCTACAACCCGATGTGGCCGAGCACCGACGAGGTCGTTCGCATCCTCGCGGCCGGCGTCAACGTCGTCACGACCGCGGCGTTCATCAACGGCCGCGGCAACCCCGCCGAGCGCGAACGCATCCTCGGCGCCTGTGAGCAGGGCGGTGCGACGATCTTCGGGACCGGCATCAGCCCGGGCTTCGTCGAGCTCATCGGCATCGCGACGGCCAACGTCTGCGACCGCATCGACAAGATCACGATCGACGAAGGCTCCGACACCACGCTCTACGACTCCCCCGCCACCGAGCTGCCGTGCGGCTTCGGGCGTCACATGGACGACCCCGAGCTCCCCGGAATGGCCGCTCGGGCACCGCGGTGTTCGGCGAGGCGGTGGCCCTGGTGGCCGACGCCCTCGGCATCGAGCTCGACGACATCGTCTGCGAGGCCGAGTACGCCCGGGCCACCGAGGACGTCGTCATGGACTCGTGGACCATCAAAGCCGGCCATGTCGCGGGCGTGTACGCGAGCTGGCAGGGTCGCCTCGGCGACCGCACCGTGATCGAGCTCAACGTGCGGTGGCGCAAGGGCCAGGCGCTCGACCCCGACTGGCCCATCAAGGAGGGCCACGTGATCCGCGTCGACGGCCGGCCCACCGTGACCGTCACGCTCGAGTACCTGCCCCCTCCGGACTTCGAAGCCACCACCTTCGCCGATTTCATGGTCCTCGGGATGATCATGACGGCGATGCCGGCCATCAACGCGATCCCGCACGTCGTGGCGGCCCCGCCCGGCATCGCGAGCTACACCGACCTGCCGCTGCCCTTGCCTCGGGGGCGCGTCGCGGGCTGACCCGCGGCGTCAGTCGGTCCGACCATCCTCCGACGATCGTTCGAGCGCCGCGATCGTGCGCTCGACGAACGCGATGGTCGTGTCGTGCCCGGCGGTGACACCGAGCGCGTCCTCGAGGGCCAGCACCTGGGACAGACCGGTCATCATCAGCAGGGCGACGATCGGCGGCAGCTGGTCCTCGGCGATGCCGTGGCGAGCGAGCACGGCGCGGAACGCCTCGACCTGCGCGGCACGGAACCGCTCGGCGTAGCGGGCGATCTCGGCGCGGATCGCCTTGCGGTGGTTCGCCAGCGCGACGAACTCGATCGTGAACGCGACGCCTCGAGGATCGGCGTTGAGCTCCCAGAGCGTCCGCAAGCGACCCGTCGTCCGCGACCGCCCGTTCGAAGCGAACCAGGTTCTCCTCGGCCCGACGCCGGAAGACCTCGAGGAAGAGGTCGTCCATCGTGCGGAAGTAGTAGTGCACGAGCTGCGGCTTGAGGCCGGCCTCGGCCGCGACCCGCCGCGACGTGACCGCGGCGTAGCCCTCCTCGAGCAGCAGCTGCTCGGCCGCGTCGAGCGAGCTGGGCACGGGTCTTGGAGTCCTCGCGCACCGATCCGGCGGGACGAGGGCGACGGTTGCCACGCCGACACCTTGCCACGTTGCCGGCGCCGGGTGCTAAGCAACTGCACAGCATTGCTGTGCGAGTGCACAGCAGCCCGAGCACGAGGAGCCCGGTTGAGCCGACTGGGAGACGATCGACTTCTTCACCGACGAGTCGCTGGTCGAGGATCCGTACCCGTACTTCGACGAGCTGCGCTCGGCGTGCCCGGTGCTGCCGCTCCCCCACCTCGGCGTGGTCGCGGTCACCGGCTACGACGAGGCTGACCGAGGTCTACCGCGACACCGACACGTTCTCGTCGTGCAACTCGGTGATCGGCCCGTTCGCCGCGTTCCCGGTGCCGCTCGAGGGCGACGACGTCAGCGACATCATCGACCGCGTACCGCGACCAGCTCCCGATGCACGAGCACATGGTCACGATGGACCCGCCCGACCACACCAGCGAGCGGGCGCTGCTGATGCGGCTGATCACGCCGAAGCGGCTGAAGGACAACGAGGAGTTCATGTGGCGCCTCGCCGACCAGCAGCTCGACGAGTTCGTCGCCGACGGCCACTGCGAGTTCATCGGCGCCTACACCCAGCCGTTCGCGATGCTGGTCGTCGCCGACCTGCTCGGCGTGCCCGAGGAGGATCACCAGCGGTTCCGTGAGGGCTTCGGCCTGACCGGCACGCGTGGGCGAGGTCGGCGCCGGGCGACGAGGGCAGCCCGGGTGAGCTCAACCCGCTGGCGTGGCTCGACGAGCTAGTTCGCCGCGTACATCGAGGACCGGCGGCGCGGCACCGCGCAAGGACGTGCTCACCGACCTCGCGCTCGCGACCTATCCCGACGGGACCACGCCCGACGTGACCTCGGTCGTGCGCACCGCGACGTTCCTGTTCGCCGCCGGGCCAGGAGACGACCGCGCGCCTGCTCGCCGGCCGCGCTGAAGCACCTCGCCGAGCACCCCGAGCTCCAGGACGAGCTGCGGGCGAACCGCGAGCAGATCCCCGGACTTCCTCGAAGAGGTGCTGCGGCTCGAGAGCCCGGTGAAGACCGACTTCCGGCTCGCGCTGCCGCTCCACCACGATCGGCGGCGTCGACATCGCGGCCGGCACGCCGGTGATGCTGCTGAACGGCGCGGCCAACCGCGACCCCCGACGGTTCGAGTGCCCCGCCGAGTTCCGATCGACCGCGCCAACGCGCAGACCCACATCGCCTTCGGGCGCGGTCCACCACTCCTGCCCGGGCGGCCCGCTGGCCCGGGCCGAGGGCCGCGTCAGCCTCGAGCGCATCCTCGACCGGATGCGCGACATCCGCCTCGTCCGAGGAGCACCACGGCCCGCCCGGCGATCGCCACTTCCACTACGAGCCGACCTGGATCCTCCGCGGCCTCACACGAGCTGCACCTCGAGTTCGACGCCGGTCGAGGCGCCCCGATGAGCCGCGTCGCCGTCGTCACCGGCGGCGCCTCGGGCATCGGGCTCGGCGTCGCCCGCCAGCTCGTCGCCGACGGCCACCAGCGTCGCGCTGCTCGACCGCAACGGCGCGGGCGCCGAGACCGCGGCCGGCGAGCTGCGCGGCGCACGGCGCGACGATCGTGGCGGTCGAGGTCGACGTCGCCGACCGCGCGCTCGGTCGACGCCGCGTTCGCCCGGGTGCGCGCCGAGCTCGGTCCGGTCGAGATCCTCGTCACCAGCGCCGGCATCGAGTCGTTCGACCCGGTGCTCGACATCACCGCGCGAGAAGTGGGACCGGATCATCGCGGTCAACCTCACCGGCACGTTCATCTGCGTGCAGGCCGCGCTTCCCGACATGCTCGCCGCCGGGTGGGGCCGCATCGTCACCATCTCGTCGTCCAGCGCGCAGTCGGGCGCGCCCAACATGGCGCACTACGCGGCGTCGAAGGGCGGCGTCATCGCGCTCACCAAGGCGCTGGCGGTCGAGCTCGCGCGCAGCGGCATCACCGTGAACACCATCCCGCCGAGCCTGGTCGACACGCCGATGGCCCGGCAGGCCGAAGCCGACGGCGACTTCCCCGGCGTCGACGTGGTCGGCCCCATGGTCCCGCTCGGTCGGGCCGGCACCCCCGCCGACATCGCGGCGGCCTGCTCGTTCCTCTGCGCCGACGGCGGCAGCTACATCACCGGCCAGATCATCGGCGTCAACGGCGGCATGTACATCTAGCTCTCACGTCCGGAGGGACCGCGTCATGATCTTCATCGTCACCAAGAACCGCGTGCGCCGTCGGTACGCCGACGACTGGGTCTCGCTCGTCGGAGACTTCACGACGGCGACCCGCGCCGAGCCGGGCAACCTCTTCTTCGACTGGTACCGAAGCGTCGACGACCCCACCGTCTACGTGCTCGTCGAGGCGTTCCGGGACCGGGCCGCCGGCGAGGCGCACGTGAGCTCGGACCACTTCAAGGCGGCGACCGTGGTGCTCTCCGATGCGCTCGCGGCCGTGCCGGAGATCGTGAACGTCGAGGTGGCTGACGGGTGGTCACGCGTGACGGAGGGACCCGCCGGCAGCTAACTGATACTAGTCTCAGTTCTATGGATTCTGTGGGGACGACGCGCCCGCTCGACGCGGTCACCGCCGAGGTGATCCGCTCGCGGATGGAGACGGTGTGCTTCGAGATGGCGACCTACGTGTCGCGCACCGCGACCACGCCGATCCTGAACCAGTCGAACGAGCGCAACGCCACGATCCTCGACGCCGAGGGCCGGCTGGCCGCGCTGTCGGTCGGCATCCCGCAGTTCATGCTGTCGTCGACGTTGCCGGTGCGGTTCGCGCTCGAGTTCTTCGGCGACGAGCTGTAGCCCGGTGACGTGATCGTCGCCAACGACCCGTACCACGGCGGCGGCCACCTCCCCGACTTCAACGTCTTCGCACCGGTGTTCGACGCCGACGGCGAGCTGCTGCTCATCGCGTCGATCCAGTGCCACCACGGCGACACCGGCGGCGCGATGGCCGGCGGCTACAACGTCTTCGCCAAGGACATCTGGTCGGAGGGCACGCGCTACCCGCTGCTGAAGATCATCGACGGCGGCGCGAGCGCCGCGACGTGGTCTTGACCATGCGGGCCAACAACCGACTCGCCGGGCTTCATCGGCGACCTGCGCTCGCAGGTCGGTGCGGCGCAGCTCGGCGCCGCGCGGCTGAGCGAGATCGTCGAGCCACTACGGCGCCGACACCGTGCGCGCCGCCGTCGACTGGACGATCGCCGACACCCAGCGCCGGTTCGCCGACGGAGATCGGCGGCGTGGCCCGACGGCACCTACGAGGCCGACGTCTACGTCGACTGCCGATCCGGCCGGCAACACGGACATCCACGTGCACGTCGCGGTCACGGTCGACGGCGACCACCTCATCGTCGACTTCGACCGGCTCCGACGACGCGCCCGCAGATCCAGGCCTGGTCGACGTTCGGCAACACCCGCGGCAACGTCGATCGCCCAGCTGGCGCAGCCTGGTCGATCCGACGCATCCCGAAGAACGAAGGCTTCTTCGACTGCATCGACCTGCGGGTGCCCGCTCGGCATGCTGCCTGAACCCCGTCGAGGGCAAGCCGGTGTCGAGCGGCACGCACCATCCCGGCGTCGAGGTCGGCGACGCGATCGCGGTGGCGATGAGCCAGATCATCCCCGACCGCTGCTCGCCCCAGACCTACAAGTACGGCAGCCCCCGCCAGATGTGGGGCGACGGGGACCCGCGCACCGGGCCGCCGTTCTTCGACCACGGCGGCGAGGTCAACGCCGGGCTGGGTCAACGCGGTGCAGCGGCGTCGACGGCTGGGGCGCGCTCGTCGCCGCCAACGGCAACCTGATCAAGGCGTCGGCCGAGATCAACGAGGCGCTCGTTCCCGCACATCCTGCGCGGCCGCAACTACCTGACCGACTCCGGTGGTGCCGGCCAGTGGCGCGGCGGGTGCGGCAGCCACTTCGTGAAGGAGGTGCGCACGCCGACCTACGTCAACCAGTACGTCGTCAACCAGCGTCACCTCCACCCCGGCATCGCCGGCGGCGGCGACGGCACCCCCGATCGCTGCGTCGTCAGCGAGGGCACCGAGCGCGAGGTCGTCGTCGCCGTCGGTTGTCCGAGCTACCTGCTCGAGACCGGCGAGCAGCTCGTCTACGACTTCGGCGGTGGAGGCGGCTGGGGCGACCCGCTCGATCGCGACCCGCATGCCGTGCTCGACGACGTGTGGGACGAGTACGTCTCGATCGACGCGGCACGCGACGCGACTACGGCGTCGTCATCACCGGCTCGCTCGAGGACATGACCCTCGCCCTCGACCACGACGCGACCGAGGCACTGCGGGCGGAACGCCGGGCCGCGCGATGAACGCCCGACCGTCGCTGACGTACCGGATCGGCGTCGACGTCGGCGGGACGTTCACCGACTGCGTGCTGCCTCCGCTCCGACGGCACGGTCGTCCTCGAGAAGACGCCGACGACGCCGAGCGACCAGTCCGACGGGGTGCTCGAAGGCATCGGGCAGGCTCGCGGCCGCCGAGGGCCACGACTCGACCGCGGCGGTGCTGGCGCTGACCGACGTCGATCGTGCACGGGACGACCACGGGCGACAACACGATGATCCAGATGTCGGGCGCGCCGACCGGGCTGCTCGTCACCGAGGGATTCCGCGACGAGATCGAGATGCGCCGCTGCTACAAGGAGGACATCTGGGACCCGGCCCTCGGCCGCCCGAGCCGATCGCGCGGCGGCGGGTCCGGCTCGAGATCGACGAGCGGATGACGGCCGAGGGCGAGGTCGAGACGCCGCTCGACGAGGAGGCGGTGCGCACGCCACCGCGTCGCCTGCGGGCGTTCGGCGATCACGTCGATCGCGATCGTGTTCCTCCACTCCTACCTCAACCCGGTGCACGAGCTGCGCGCTCGCGAGATCGTGCTCGAGGAGTACCCGGACGTCGAGCTGGTCTCGCTCTCCCACGAGGTGTACCCGAAGCCGCCCGAGTTCGAGCGGACGTCGACCACGCTCGTGAACGCGTACGTCGGGCCACCCATCGTCCGCTACCTCGGACGGCTCGAGCAACGCCTGCGCGACGCCGGCTACGTCGGCGAGCTGCTGATCGCCACCTCGGCCGGAGGAGTCGCCACGCCCGACGCGATCGGCCGACGCGCGGTGGCGACGATCGGCTCGGGCCCGACCGGCGGGGTCGTGGCCGCGAGCCGCGCGAGCGTCGACGCCGGAGCTCGGCGACGTCGTCAGCGTCGACATGGGTGGCACCAGCTACGACGTGTGCCTCATCCGCGACGGACGACCCGAGCTGAAGCAGCGACTGGAACTGGCGCCACCGGTACTGCATCGCGCTCCCGATGGTCGACATCCACGTCGATCGGCGCCGGCGGCGGCTCGGTCGCCGCAGCCCGACGGCACCGCGCTGCAGGTCGGGCCCGAGTCCGCCGGCTCGGAGCCGGGGCCGGTGTGCTACGGCCGCGGCGGGACCGAGCCCGACGGTCACCGACGCCGATCTCGTGCTGGGCCGGCTCGACCCCGAAGCCTTCTGGAGCGGTCGATCGCGGCTCGACGCGACGAAGGCCCGCACCGCGCTGGACGCCGTCGGCGAGGCGCTCGGCCTGGGCGCCGAGGAGACCGCGGTCGCGGCAGTGCGCGTCGTCGACGCCCACATGACCGACGCGGTGCGACGCGTGCTCTCGTCTCGCCGGCGCCGACCCGCGCGAGGCTCGACCTCGTGCGCGTTCGGCGGCATGGGCGCCGCTCCACGCGACCTCACAGGCCGCGGCGCTCGGCAGTGCATCGTGTGCTCATTCCGCGCGCGGCGCCCGGCTTCTCCGCGCTCGGCCTGCTCACCGCGGACCACGTCGTCGACGTCTCCCGAGGCCTCATTGCCAACTGGCGCGTCGTCGACGTGGAACGACTGCAGTCCATCGCCGCCGAGCTCGAGGCGAATGCCCGCGAGCAGCTGGATCGGGCCGACGTCCCCCGCGACCGGCAGGTCCTCGACTTCGCCCTCAACCTCGTCTACCCGGGTCAGACGTTCGACCACGCGATCCCGATTGCCTTCTCGGCGAGCGAGCCCCTCACCCGCGCGGACATCGAGGCATCCGTCGAGCAGTTCCACCGCGAGAACGAGGCCGCGCGGCTGATCGAAGCGCGCGCCCAGGAACCGATGGTGCGCGGCATCCGGCTCACCGCGACGGGCCTGGTCGACCGCCCGACGCCGGCGTGCTTCGAGGCGATCGGCGAGCTCCCGCCCGCGAAGGCGCGCCGGCGGGTCCACACCGGCGACGCGTGGCACGACGACGTCGCTGTCTACGACGCCGGCACGCTCGCGCCCGGCCCGACCGTGGTCGGTCCCGCCCTCGTCGAGTACCCGTTCACCACCTTGCTCCTGCGCCCGGGCGACACGGCGACGATCGCGCGCGAACGGCGACGTGCTCGTGACGATCGCCTGACCCATGGACGAGCGCGGGCACCGAGCGCAGCGGATCGCCGACACCCGGAAGCGGGTCGCCGACGCGGCCCTGGACCTGTTCGTGGCGAACGGGTTCGTCGCGACGACCGTCGAGCAGATCTGCGCGGCCGGTGACATCAGCCGGGCGTCGTTCTTCCGCTACTTCGACAGCAAGGAAGCCGTGCTCTCCGCCGAGATCGAGCCGACCCAGCAGTGGCTGCTCGAGCAGGTGCGCGACCGCCCCGACGGCGAACCCCCGATCGCGAGCATCGTCGCGGTCTGCACCGCGGGCGACTGGCCCGAGCTCGACCGGGCCCAGCTCCGGAAGGTCCGGAAGGTCGTCCAGGCCGAGGCCACGCTCGAAGACGCACAGCGGTTGCGGGCGATGAACGCCTTCGGTGCGCAGCTCGAAGCGTGTCTTCAGGAACGGGACCCGAAGCTTCCGCTGATCGAGATCCGCCTGGCGACCGACCTGGCCGTGAGCTGGATCCAGTGGGCGATCACCAGCCACCTCCGTGACCGCCGGCCCATCTCCCAGCACTTCGCCGAGGTGTTCGCGACGACGCGCGAGCTCGCTCGTCAGCTCGACGATGCGACGCGGTCGAGCCGGTGAGGCCGGCTCAGCCGTTGACGACCGACGGTTCGGCGAACGCCAGCAGCGCGGCCCGATCCCCCGGGAGCGCGAAGCCCGCCTTGATGGTCGAGTCGACGTGGGCCTTGTAACGCTTCAGGTACTCGGCGCGCGATGAGTACAGCTGCTTGAGCCGGGCGGCCGAGAACGGCTTCGTCGAGCCGAGCAGCAGGCAGATCGTCGAGGGGTTCGGCCCGGGCACGCCCGACAGCGTGGCCACCGGCACGTCGACCGGGGGCGTCCGGATGCCGCCGAGCGCGATCCCGTCGGCGTTGCGGCGGATCTGCGGGCTGGCGCCGGGCTCCACGTCGATCCGAGGCGCCTTGACCGGAGCCTTGCCGGTCGTCATCCAGGTCGTGAGCGCGCGCAGCGCCGCCTTCGCGACGATGTGCATCGCCCCGTTGTTGATCGGGACGCCGCAATCGATGGCCTTGATGCCCGGGCCGACCAGGTGCTTGTCGGCGTGTGCGGTTCCGGGCACCTCCCAGAGGCGGAAGTGCTTGTTGTCGGGTTGACGCGCCGCGTACGAGTTGAGGACGCTCGTGAGATCGGTCTCCGTCTGGATGTCGATCATCGGCACGGTCTGATCCGTGCGGAAGATGGTCGCCGCGCCGCCGATCGACCCGCTGATGTCGGCGGAGGCACCCGGGGCGACGAGCGGCAGGCCGGCGGCACCGCGGCTGTGCACGAAGTACGCGTCGTACGCGTGCGCGAGGGGCTGGACGCCGTTGAAGTACGAGACGAGCGCGAACGCAGACTGCGACTCACCCGCCGCGATCAACCGCTTGGGGTGCAGGCCGCCCATGCCCGCGCCGCTGCGCAGCGCGCGGGCGACCTGGGTGTAGATGTCGAACGAGAAGCCGTCGCCCGGGTGCTGGAGCGTGCTGTAGCGGGCCGGATCGATGCCCTTGAGACCCTTCCCCTGATCTTCGGCGCCGGCGACCCCCTCGACCTTCACGAGGACAGGTCCACCTTCGACGCCGATCCGCTGGGCGGAGACGCCGACCCACGCGTCGCCGGCCCGCACGATCTCCTCGCGGAGGCTGACCCATTCGGGATTGGCGTCCGCACCACCGCTGACGTTGAGCCACTCGACCACCACGTTGCCGCTGAACGCCGACGGCTTCGCCGGCGCGCGCACGAGCACCCGGGTGTTGTAGTGCGCGCTCGCGTCGGGCGTGAGGCTCCAACGGCCGTCGGGGGTGAGCGCGCCGGCCGCCTGGTACGACGTTGCCGTCCCCGCGGCGGCGTACTCACGCTGGACGTAGCCGATCCGCTTGAGGTTCGTGGTGGTCCCCTCGGCGATGAACGCGCCCTTCCCGCCGGTCAGCGCGGTCAGCGCGGCCGCAGGCCCGGTCGGGCGCCGCGCCGCCGCCAGCACCGGCGAGCTCGCACCCGACTGCGACTGCGATCCGGCGTCGCGCCCCGAGCAGGCCGCCACACCGAGCAGCGCGAGACCGATGACGATGACTGCGGCCCGCTGGGGTCCCCGCCCCGACCTCCGGCGACGTTCGACGGTCCTCATCACATGCCCCCCGGCTGAAGATTCGTGCGTGACAGGTTCGAGCTCGGCAGATCATGCCACGTGCGACATGACTTGACACGGTCGGGCGCCGGGCCGCCTAGGCTGGCTGTTGCTGTGCCAACCTCCCGGCCGTCCGGAGCCGGAGGCGGCACCAGCCGATGGAGGACGGAGTTGGCCGCCGAGTCGCTGGCCCGACAGCTGAGGGCGAAGCGCTCCGAGATGATGCTCTCGGAGGTGGAGTCGGTCGCCCTCGAGCTCTTCGAGCAGCGCGGGTTCGACGTCACCGTGGACGAGATCGCCGCCGAGGCGCACATCTCGACCCGAACCTTCTACCGCTACTTTCCCGCGAAGGAGGACGTCCTGCAGCTGAGGATCGAACGACGCAGCGAGCACCTGCGCGCCGCGCTGGCCGCGCGTCCCACCGACGAGCCGCCGTTGCACTCGCTCCGCCTCGCGCTGCACGACGTGGTGTCGGCGGAAGACGACGTGCTCGTTCGGCGCTGGTGCGCGGTGATCGCGAACACTCCGAGCGTGTTGCGCGGCGTCCTCGGCGGCATCCAGATGAAGAGCCACGCGGTCATCGCCGAGTTCCTCGGGGCTCGGCTGGGCGTGCCGAGCGAAGCGGTCATGCCGACGATGCTGGCCGCGGCGGTGGGAGGGGTCGTCCAGGCGGCGCAGACGCGGTGGTTCGTGTTGGGCGGAGATCTGGCGAGCGCGATCTCCGACGGCATCGAGGTGCTGGAGAAGGGCATCGGCCCGGATCCGAGCACCTGGCCCGCCAGCAACAGGTAGGCCGCCGGCGACTCAGCCGGGGAGACCGAGGAGCTCCCGCGAGAGGTCGAGGAGGCGCGCTCGGAGCGTCGCGTCGTCGAGGTCGATGACGAGGGGGTGCATGACCGCACCACCGATCGCGGCCGAGACCATCGCAGCTCGCACCCTCGCATCGGCACCCGTGTCGCCGCCGGTCAACGCGACTGCCAGGCGATCCATCAGCTGCCGGAACGGCTCGTGGTTCGCGAGGAACCTGACGACCACGGGATCGTTCTGAACCGCGCTGACCATGCGGCGGCGCTCGACCGCGAGGTCGATCACCTGGGTGAGCACCAGCTCGCGTCCACGGGGAGAGAGCGCATCGGCTTCTGCCGCCTCGAGCGCCGCTTCCACCTTCACCATCTCGACTTCGATGGCCGCGAAGACGATCTCGTCCTTGGTCTTGAACTGGTGGTAGATCGCCGCCTTCGTGACCCCGATCGCGTCGGCGATCATCTGGAGTGACGTTCCGTTGACCCCGTGCTCGGCGAACAGGTCGAGCGCGGCGTTGATGATCCGGCTCTGCGCGGCGCTGCGCGTGACCGAACCCAGTCGGGCGACGGTCGGAGGCTCGGCGAGGCTCACGCGGCGAGGGTAGCCGGTCGGCTTGCGTCGGCTAGCCGATCGGCTAGGTTGCGGGCAGTAGCCGATCGGCTAGGCACGACGAGGGGGAGCACATGGCAGACCAGAGCTCGACCAGAACCTCCAGGAGTTCCTCGAGATTCGCCAGCCCGGCGTCGACTACGAGGCAGCACAAGCGGGACGAGTTCGCGCTCGCAGATCGGCGTCGACCTCGAGCACTACAAGAAGTTCCCCGCGTCGACGACACCGTGACGTACAAGAAGGTGGGCCGCGACGTCCGGGGCGAGATCGAGATCGACCCGAACGTCGATCTTCCCGACTACAGCGGTCCGTTCCGAGCGGATCTCCGGTTCTCCGACTTCTCCGAAGACCAGCTCGTCCGGATGCTCTCGATGAGCCACGAGTACTACGTGCTGCTCGTCGAGGCGTGGGCCGCGGAGATCGGCACCCGGAAGGGCGACGACGCGATGCAGGATCTCCAGACGTCGGCGTGGACGAACGGCGTCCTCCCGCACGTCCCGCGGATCACCGAGGAGTGGACGGCCTTCGACGACGTCGACGGGATGCCCGAGCTGGGCAGCCGGCGTCGTCGACGTTCAGCCCGTTCAAGCCCGATGCCGCGGTACGCCGACTGCGACAAGGAGCGGCTCGTCAACCTGCTGCTCGGGAGCCACGAGTTCCTCCTGCTCGTCATCGAGTCGTGGGCCGCCGAGGTGGTCGTGCGCTACTCGCTCGACGAGATGTTCGAGATCCAGTGGGCGCTGTGGAGCGCGAAGGTGCTGCCCGAGGTGCGCCGCATCAAGGGCAAGTGGATGAACATCACGACCAACGACGTCGCGGCGTTCATGAAGGACATCCAGATCGACGCCACGTCGTATCCCGGGCAAGGCCTTCGAGCTGATCTTCGAGATGCCGGAGGAAGACGTCGGCATCATGACGTTCAACAAGTGCTGCGCACCCGATCAGTGGGAAGCGCTCGGACGACCGGACATCCTCGAGAAGAACTGCCACTCCACCTGTCCTGCGTCGTTGATCGAGACGGCGAAGATGTACAACCCGAACATGAAGGTCGACATCCTCGCGATCCCGCCTCGCATCGATGACGGCGACGTCTGCTGCAAGTGGAAGCTCAGCATGAGGACCGAGGACGACCCCGAGTACGTTCCGATCGAGCTGACGACGAAGCGCGACCCCTCGACGGGGTAGTCGGCCGCGAGCCGCCGTGCTCTAGACTGTCAATCATGGTTGTCAATAGTGGGTGGCGTCCGTGAGCCGCAAGGCGGGCGCGGGCGGCCTCGGTCCCTCCCTCCGGCGTGCGTGGGTCGGCTACCAGCAGCGACTCGACGAGGGTCTGACCGAGGCCGGCTTCGGCGAGCGCAGGTTCCCGGACGGCCGCGTGCTGCGGATGTGTCGTGATGCCGACGGGACCACGATCTCCCAGATCGGGCGCGAGCTCGGCATCTCCCGGCAGGGCTCCGGCAAGATCGTGGCGGAGCTGGTGGAACGTGGCTACGTGGTGGTCGCACCGTCGACGACGAACGGCAGGGAGAAGGTCGTCAGCCTCACCCCCCGCGCCCACGAGTACCTCGCCGCGCACCGGAAGGTCGCCCGCAGCATCGAACGCCGGCTGCGCGCCGATCTGGGAGCGGAGGCGTTCGCCGGGCTCGAGCGCCTGCTCGAGGCGCTGGGCGGCGACGTGGACGTCCGCATGCGCGACTACCTGCGCCGGATGGGAGTCCGGGAGGTCTGAGGTCATGAGATCCTTTGACAACCACGGTTGGCAATTGGCCTTCGTACCTGCCATGCTGCGGCGATGAGTCGGTGGCGCTCGAGCACCAGCAGGTTCGGCTCCCGACAGCCGGCGTCGCGGCGCACCCTGACCGCGTTCGCGGCACTGGTGGTCGCCTCGGCGTCGCTGCTCGGCGGACCGGCGGTCGCGGCGGGCGCGAGCACGCCAAACCGCGCCGCCGCAGCTTCGACCAAGCATCCGAACATCGTCTTCGTGCTCACCGACGACCTCTCGTGGAACCTGATCAACGAGCAGTTCGCTCCGCACATCGTGGCGCTCGAGCGGCGAGGCGAGACCGTTCGAGCAACTACTTCGTGGCCGACTCGCTGTGCTGCCCGTCGCGCTCGACGATCTTCACCGGCCTGTTCCCGCACGACACGAAGGTCGTGCGAACCTGCCCCCGGACGGCGGGTTCCAGAAGTTCCAGTCCGCAGGGCCTCGACAAGAAGACCTTCGCCGGTCGCGCTGCAGACGGCGGGCTACCCGACGTCGATGCTCGGCAAGTACCTGAACGGCTACGGCGACCCGCTGAACCCCACGACCGCCCCGGTGCCGCCCGGTTGGTCGGACTGGCACGTCAGCAACAGCACCGGGTACGCCGAGTTCAACTACTTCCTGAACGACAACGGCACGTTCAACACGTACAACGGGCCCGCAGAACTACGGCGTCGACGTGCTCAACCGCGAAGGCGCAGTCGTTCATCACGAGCAGCGCGAGCAAGCCGTTCCTGATCGAGGTGGCGACGTTCGCGCCCGCACGCCCCGTACACGCCGGCACCGCGCAACGCGAACGACTTCCCCGGCCTCACCGAGCCGCGCGACCCGTCGTTCAACACCAACAACGTGAACCCGCCGTCGTGGCTCGGGCAGCGCAAGCCACTCGGTCCGCGCCAGGTCGACCAAGATCGACACGCAGCTTCCGCAAGCGCGCCCAGGCCGTCGAGGCAGTCGACAAGCTGCGTCGCCGACACGGAGGCGACCCTCGCCGCCCGGCACCTCACCGACAAGACCTACATCGTGTTCAGCTCCGACAACGGCTACCACCTCGGCCAGCACCGGCTCGACCGCGGCAAGCAGACCGCGTTCGACACCGACATCCGCGTGCCGTTGATCGTCGCCGGCCCCGGCGTCCCCCACGGCCGGAGCGTGTCGCAGGTCGCGCAGAACGTCGACCTGTACCCCACCTTCGTGCAGCTCGCGGGCGCGAAGCCGGCGACGCCGGTCGACGGCCACAGCCTGGTCCCGCTGCTCCACCCCGCGAAGTCCCGCACCCGCGTGGCGCAGCGTCGCCCTGGTCGAGCACCAGACGAGCAACGACGCCGCGGATCCGGACTTCGAAGGTGGCGGCAGCAACCCGACGACCTACGAGGCGATCCGGATGTCGGCCAAGCACCTGCCCGGGTTCCGCGGTCCGGTCGATGCCGTCTACGTCGAGTACCAGGACGCCCAACACGAGACCGAGTACTACGACATCAAGAAGGACCCGTACGAGCGCCGCAACATCGCGTCCGAGCTCACCGCCGCGCAGCGAAAGGAGCTGCACAAGATCCTCGGGCGGCTCCAGACCTGCCACAAGGCAAGCACCTGCTGGTCCGCGGCATCACCGAGCTAGCCGGTGTCGTCGGCCCGCGCGCGTCGAGCTAGTCAGCGAGACCGAAGAGCTCGGCGAGGTTCGTGATCTCGAAGATTCGCCTGGCCTGCTTCGGCACCGACGTGAGCTCGAACGCGATGCCGCGCTGCAACGCTCGGTGTTGGGCGGCGACCAGCGTCGCGAGGCCCGAGCTGTCGATGAACGTCACGCGGGCGAGATCCACGGTGATGCTGGCGACGGGCCGCTCGAGAATGCGCACCACGTCGCGCAGCAGATCGGGTGCGTTCTCCAGGTCGAGCTCGCCCCGTACCGCGACCCGCGCCCGGTCACCTGCGTACGAGACGTCGCAACGGAACGGCGTGGGCTGTCGCTGATCCGTGATCGTCATGTCGGCCATGCCTCCGGGGACTGGAGAGGCCCTGCCCTGATGCCATGACCTTGGCGCGTGTCGCCGCCCGCGACAAGGGATTGGCCACGCAGCGCGACGAGTGTGGTCACCGATTCCGGTGCGCCGCCCAAGGGGGTGCACCAACGGCGGAGGCCCCGACCTGACGGTCGGGGCCTCCGCTCGATGCGCGCTCGTGCCTAGTGACAGAGCCCGGATGGCTGGCTCGAGCCACACAGGTTGGGGCGAAGGACGTTGCCCGTGCCCGTCCCGTCCCACACGATGTCCGTGGAGTTGCGGGTGATCACGTTGCCCTGAACGCGGTTGTTGAGCGGAGCGGTACCGCCCATGCCGGTCATGACCAGGACGCCACCACTCGCGATGCTCGGACCGCTCGGCTGGTTGTCGAGGATCGCGTTGCCGAAGACCCGCACGTCGTGAGCTCCGAAGATGAACACGCCAACGCCGGATGCCGGCGGACCATCCTCCGAAGCCGGGCAGGCCTTGTCGTTGTGACTGATGCTGTTCCCGACAACTTGGAACGCGCCGTCGGGGCCCGGAGCGTCGGCGAGGAACAGGACGCCGACGCAGTTGTCGTGCGAGCGGTTCGCGGCGATCGTGCCGTGCTGCGCGTCACGGATGAAGAAGCCGAACAGGTTGCCCGAGGACTGGTTGGCGATGAGCGTTGCGTTGGCCTGCGGTGAGTCACCGATGTAGAAGCCGGCCTCTGCGCTGTTGGTAGCGGTGTTCAAGAGCTCGGTCGTCCCGGTCGAGTCGAACGCGGCGATCCCGTACTCGCCGTTGTTCCTCGCGTTGATCCCGATGAACCGCGAGCCTTGGCCGCCGATCTGGATGATCCCCGAACCCGCGAACCCGGCGACGGTGAGTCCCGTGATCCTCACGTCCTGCACGTACTGGGTGACGGTCACCGCGCCCGTGTTCTGGTCCGTGGTGAAGACCCCCGCGATGCAGATGCCGTCATCCCCCGGGTCGGGAGCCGAACACGGTGTCGGCGTCCCCGAGGTCGCAGGAGGTACGAGCGTCGCACCCCATCCGATGATGTGGACGCCCTTGGTGATCAACAGGTGCTCCGGGTAGGTGCCCGGCCGCACCAGGATCGTGTCTCCCGGATTCGCCGCGTCAATTGCCGCTTGGATCGACTGGCCCGGCCGAACGACCGCCGTCCCGCCGCCCCACACGCTCGCGGGACCAGCACCGGCCACCAACATCCCTGTCATGAGCGCAACCGCACTCATGACTCCCATGAGTCGTCTCATTTCCAGCTCCTCCCATTTTGTTGCTTTGGACCCGCCCGAAACTGAACCCCGTGGGTTATTTGGTAGCCCCCCTCCATCGGCCCGTCAACTGGGAACGTGACCCATGTCCGCCATCTCTTCGAGCGCGGCGCCGTATCTGGAGAGCCGTGGACGACTGCTCCCGGCGGTGACGCCACCGAGAGGAATGCTGACCGTGGACGAAGCGCAAGCAATCGACAGGCTCGAGGAAGTCGAGCTGGGCGACACCAAGCAATGGATCCGCGTGCGCTCCGCGAACGCCGCGAATCCAGTGCTCCTGCTGATCCAGCAAGGCCCCGGCCTGCCGATGATCAACGAAGTGCATCGTTTCGAGCGCCTCCTCGGGCTGGAACAGATGTTCACGGTGGTCTCTTGGGACCAGGCCGGCTGCGGCCGTTCACTCAGGGACGGAAGCGGCCGCTACGACAGCAGCCTCGAGCGGATGGTCGGCCACACCGTTGCCATCCTCGAGGTCCTGCGAGCGCGATTCGGCCGTCCGACCCATGTCGCCGGGTTCTCCCTCGGAGCGACGCTCGGCGCGTACGCATCGGCACGGCGACCGGACCTCGTCGCGACGCTGGTGGCAGTGGGCATGGACATCGACGGTGCCGCCGCGGGCACGAGCGCGTACGACTTCGCGCTGACCTCCGCACTCCAGCGCGGCAATCAGCGCGCGATCCGGCAGCTGGACGCGATCGGGCCGCCACCTCACCTCACGCCGAAGCAGTTCGCGACCCGGGTCCGCTGGACGACCAACTTCGGCGGCGTCACCAGCAATGAGACCTACGCCTCTCTCGCCCGCGAGCTGCTCGTCAGTCTGGTGCGCTCGCCCGACTATTCGCCGGCGGATGTCATGCGAACCCTCCGCGGCATCAGTGCAACCCGGGCCGCGCTGCTGTCCGAGCTCGCAGCCATGGACCTGGTTCGCGAGCGGCCGAGCCTCGCCGTGCCCGTCGTCATGGTGCAGGGCCGCCACGACCGGGTTTCGCCGAGCGGACCGGCCGAGCAGTACTTCAGCGCGTTGGACGCGCCGAGCAAGCAGCTGGTCTGGTTCGAGAGCTCGGCGCACACCCCCCATCTCGACGAACCCCGGAAGTTCCGAGAGCTCCTGCTCCGAACGCTGGACCGCCCAGCCCGCGAGCAGCCACCTGAGGTCGCGCGCGAATCACGCTGAACGGGTCCCTCCCGAGCGCATGCGCGCCTGCGTGCCCGAGGGCCCGAGTCCTATGTTGACCGTGAGAGCAGCAATTCGCGGCGAGGAGTCAGGAGAGAGGCATTGAGCACGAGTCCGATCGACCCGACGTCAGCGCCCAGCGGCGCCGGATGCGAAGAGTGCGAACGCACAGGAGGTTGGTGGCTCCACCTCCGTCGATGCGCGTCGTGCGGGCACATCGGCTGCTGCGATTCGTCACCGTCACAGCACGCCTCGCACCACGCCCACGACTCGGAGCATCCCGTCGTCGCGAGCTACGAGCCGGATGAGGAGTGGTTCTACGACTACCGGACCCAGGACTACGTCCAGGGACCCTCGCTCGCGCCCCCGCACCACCATCCATTGGACCAGCCGACGCCGGGGCCCCGGGGTCGCGTCCCCGCCAATTGGCAGTCCCAGCTGCACTAGCCGCATCAGGTCGAGTTGGCCGGGTGTGACACTGGGCCAATGCACGGGCGCGTGAGATCGGTACCGCAATGACCTTGCTCGCCGACCTGGTCGCGACCTCCGCAACGCTCACGGCGACGTCGTCGCGGCGCGCCAAGGTCGCGGCGCTCGCCGATCTCCTCCACGTGCTCGACGCCGGACGAGGTCGTCGTGGCCGTCGCGTGGCTCACCGGTGCGCCCCGGCAAGGCCGGATCGGCGTCGCGTGGGCCGCGCGCGTCAACGCTGACCGGACGGGCGGGCGCGCCGACGCTGCAGATCGGCGACCTCGACCACGCGCTCACCCGTCTGGAGGCCTGCACCGGGCCCGGCTCGGAGGCCCGGCGCGCCGCGATCATCAGCGAGCTGGGTGACGACCTCACCACCGAGGAAGCGGCGTTCGTCCGGGCCCTGCTGACCGGCGAGCTGCGCCAGGGCGCGCTCGCGGGACTCATGACCGACGCGGTCGCCGCCGCCGCGGACGCCCCCGCCGACCTCGTGCGCCGCGCCGCGATGCTCAGTGGCGACCTCCCCGAGACCGCCCGGCTCGCGCTGACCCGCGGCACCGCGGCGCTCGAGCAGGTCCACCTCTCGGTGGGCATCGCAGTCCAGCCGATGCTGGCCGCGACCGCGACCGACGTCGCCGAGGCGCTCGGCACCACAGGCCCGGCGTCGGTCGAGTGGAAGCTCGACGGCGTGCGGATCCAGGCGCACCGGCTCGGCGACCGGGTGCACCTCTACACGCGCAACCTCAACGACGTGACCGACCGCATGCCGTCGGTGGTCGACGAGCTCCGGGCCCTCCCGGTCGAGTCAGTGGTGCTCGACGGCGAGGTGATCGGCGTGACGGAGGAGGGACTGCCCGAAGCGTTCCAGGACTCAGCGAGCACCTTCGGCCGGCGCACCGGTCCCGGGCCAGTGACGCTGGACGCATCGTGGTTCGACATCCTGCATCTCGACGGCCGCGATCTCATCGACGAACCCCTGGAGACCCGGCTCGCGGCGATGGACACGATCCCCGGCTTGCGCCGCATCCCGTCGGTGCGCACCGACGACGCCGATGTCGCGCAGCGCCTGCTCGACGACGCGCTCGCGACCGGGCACGAAGGCGCGATGGTCAAGTCGCTCACGTCCACCTACGCGGCGGGGCGGCGAGGCCGCGCCTGGCGCAAGGTGAAGCCGGTCCACACGCTCGACCTCGTCGTCCTCGCCGTGGAATGGGGGTCGGGGCGACGCCGCGGGCTGCTGTCGAACCTGCACCTCGGTGCGCTCGGGCCCGACGGCATTCCGGTGATGGTGGGCAAGACCTTCAAGGGGCTCACCGACGAGCTGCTCGCCTGGCAGACGGATCGGTTCCTCGGGCTGGAGACGCACCGCGACGGGCACGTCGTCTACGTCCGGCCGGAGCAGGTCGTCGAGATCGCGCTCGATGGTGCGCAGGTCTCGACGCGGTATCCGGGAGGTCTGGCGCTGCGCTTCGCACGGGTGCGGCGGTACCGCGACGACAAAGCGCCTACCGACGCCGACACCCTCGACGCCGTCCGCGCGCTGCTCCCCCGGGCGCGCCGCTGAGGACGGGGCCGGCCCGAGAAGGAGGCGTGGCTGGAGTCGCGCTCTCGAATCAGCAGTGGACCCAACCCGAGCCCGGCGATACCTTGCGCCCGAGAGCGACGTCCGCGTTGGGATGGATCATGTTGGGCCGATCGGGACTTCGTCGGATGGTGCCCATGGCCGTTGCAGTCGTCGCGGCCGTGCTCGCCTTGACATCGTCGTCCGCGACCGCGGGAAGTGCACCCCGTCACCGCATCGTGCGTGCCGCACTTCCAGCGGGGGCGATCCGCCACGTGATCGTGATCGACCTCGAGAACGAGAGCTTCTCGTCGACGTTCGGTCCCACTTCGCCCGCGACGTACCTGAACCACACGCTCGTACCGAAAGGTGAGCTGATCGAGCACTACTACGCCACGGGCCACGTGAGCTTGGACAACTACATCGCTCAGATATCCGGACAGGCACCCAATCCGCTTTCGAGCTCTGATTGCGCACCCATCGTCAACGGCACGCTCGCCGGCCAATTCTCGAACGTCACCCCCGGGACCCGCAGCCCCCAGCACGCACGGTTTCCGGGCCAGGTCGACGGAACCGGTTGCGTCTATCCGACCCGAGCCCGGACGATCGCGGACCAACTCGATGCAACGTTCCCTCGGCGCGGCAGGCGCCGCGCCGCATGGCGGTTCTACGCCGAGGACATGGGGAACAGCCCCTCGCGAGACGGTGGCACGCCCGATCCGCAAGGTGGGACCGATTGCGCGCACCCGGTCGTCGGTGGGTCGGACCCCACGAATGCCGCCACCGCCGCTGACCAGTACGCCACTCGCCACAATCCGAGCGTCTACTTCCATTCGATCATCGACCACCGCGCGAAGTGCGACGCCGACGTCGTACCCCTCGGCACCGTGAAGGTCGGCACCTCGGGCGCGCCCGACGCCTTCCGAGGGCATCTGGCGCAGGACCTGGGTCGCGAGTCGACCACCCCGAAGTTCGCATTCATCACGCCGAACCTGTGCAACGACGGCCACGACGCCACCTGCATCGGGGTCAACACCGAAGGCGGCCACACCGGGGGGCTCCAGGGTGCCGACCTGTGGCTCAAGCACTGGATGCCCCTCATTCTCGGCTCGCCCGCATACACCAGCGGCCACACCCTCGTCGTCGTGACCTTCGACGAAGGCAACCCCATCACCGACACGAGCTCCTGCTGCGACGAGCAACCCGGTCCCGCCCAGGCCAAGCCCGGCATCAGCCCGATCTTCACCACGCTCGGGATCACCCCGCTCGGCCCGGGAACCGGCGGCGGCCAGGTCGGCGCCGTCCTGCTGAACTCGCGCTACATCGTGGCCGGCACCAGGAACACGACCGGGAGCTACAACCACTACTCGGCGCTGCGCAGCTATGAGGATCTCCTCGGGCTCCGCCGCGGTGGCACCGACGGTCTGGGGCATCTCGGCTTCGCGGCACAGCGAGGGCTCGCTCCCTTCGGCCGCGACGTCTTCAACAACTGGCCCCCACGCAGGTAGCGGCGCGACCGAGCTGGTGCAGTGGTCATGCCCGGCCCTTCCCGTGCGAGAAGTGACGGTCCAGGTCGTTCGCGTAGCGGATCCCGAGCACGCGGCGGTGTGCACTGAGCCAATCCGACAGGGCCGTGGGACCGGTCGCGGGACCATCCGTGTCGGCCAGGCCGGCCGCCATCGCCCGGTATTCGTCTCCGGTGAGGAGCACGTCGTGTAGCACGATCCCGAGCAGCCGCGCGAGCAGCGGAACGGCAACTCCGGGTACGCGGACGATGCGTGCACGACTTCCGACGAGGTCTCGGATGCTGGTGACCAGCTCGAGGAACGTCGGCCGCTCCGGTCCGACCGCGTCGCTCACGCTGTCACCGTGCTCGGCGCCCTTCTCGACGCAGAGGCGGGCCAGGTCGTCCACGTGGATGCCCCGAACCCGGTACTCGCCGCGCCCTCCGACCGCGAACACCGGGAGACGACGCAGCAGCCAGGCGATGTTGTTGAGCAGCACACCGTCCCCGCCGAAGAGGATGGCCGGCCGGAGGATGGCGTACGGCACCTCGCCTTCCACGAGGAAGCGCTCGACGAGCGCCTTGCCCCGGAAGTACGGAAACGGTGAGTCGACGCTCGGGTGGGTGATGCTGACGTGCACGATCCGCTGGACCCCGGCATCCCGGGCCGCGCGAAAGAGGATCCGCGAGTTCTCGACTGCGAGGGCATGGTCGGTGAGGTCGTGCGCGAAGCGGACCCAATACGTGTTGTACAACGTGGTCGTGCCTTCGAGCGCCGAGACGAGCGCGACCGGATCATCGAAGTCGAATGGCCGAACGTCGATCGGCGAGCCGTTCGGTGCCCGCTCGGGATGTCCGGTCATGGTGCGCACACGCCGACCCGACGCGACCAGCTCCCCGGCAATGGCGCTCCCCGAATAGCTGAACGCTCCCGTCACGAGATCGAGGCCGGTGTCGGTGGTCTCGTCGTTCCTCGGGCGGTCGTGACGCTCGGCGGGCACGTTCACGGCGTCGCCCGACGCCCTGTCCCTTGTGGATCCGAGCGGCCCGTGACGTGCGTTCCGATCCAGTGCCGGTCCGCGCTGCGAGCGGTGAGCATGCGCCCGAGACCGGCCGCGGCCGTCGCCGACGCCAGCTGCGACGCTGGGCTGCGCACCGTCGAGGAGGTTGTTCCACATGATCGACCAACCGCCGGCGAGCGGCGCGGCCGACGCCGGGTGAGGTCAGCCCCCGGGTGACCGCGGCCACGAGCTTCGGCCGGCGCAGCAGTGATCGCTGGACGGACGCGGTCGTCGACAGGTACGGCGCGTACGTGCGCGCCAAGTGCCCGCGGTAGCGATCGGACGCTTGATCGATGCCGCCGAGGATCGCTTCCGCCGCGGCCCGGCCGCTGTCCATCGCTTGCGCGATCCCTTCGCCTTGCAGCGGATTCACCAAGCCGGCGGCGTCACCGACCAGGAGGACGCGATCGCGGGCCGGCGTCGTACCGACGAGTCCCATCTTGAGCCATGCACCGAGAGGTCGCGCCGGTGACGGCGCGGGCCGGACGAGCGCCGAGCACACCGACGCGCGACGCGTGTTCGAGGAACGCGTCGAGGTCGCGCGCGGCGCGTCGGCCCGCGGTGCGATCGGCGAGCACACCGACGCCGAGGCCGACGTTCGCCCGCCCGTCGCCCGCGGGGAACACCCATCCGTACCCCGGGAACGCTGCCGCGCGGTCCGGTGTCCACAACATGATGTGCGGGATCGTCGACCGGCTCGTCGAGGTAGGTACGAACCGCGAACCCCCACAGCACGCGGCCCGGATCGACGAGACCGGCGACCTCGGCGACCCGACTCGTCGCGCCGTCGGCGCCGACGATCACGTCGGCTCGCACGCGACTGCGGGTCGAGTCGACGACAGCGAGAAGCCGCTGAGCCGATCGTCGTCGCCGATGGGTTCGTCGGCGCGACCGTCGAAGAACTCCGCGCCGGCCGCGATCGGCGGCGACGCTGCAGCGTCGCGTCGAACTGCGATCGCTGCACGACGATCCCGTAGCCGGGATATGTGCGTCCGGGCGCGGCGGGCAGTCGCACACGATTGCCGGTCGGTCCGACGACGATCATGTCGCTGACTCGAGTGGCGTCCGGGACGTCGAGTTCCAGGTCGCGCAGGAGCTGAACGCCCCGAGGCCCGATGAGGTCTCCGCAGGCCTTGTCACGCGGGAACGCCGCCTTGTCGACGAGCGCCACTCGTGCGCCTGCCCCGCGCCAAGACCAGGGCGGCGATGCTCCCGGCCGGACCCGATCCGACGACGAGCACGTCGAAGCGCTCGTCGGTCATCACCCTTTCCTCATGCGACGCCGAACTGTACGGTCAGGTCCGAGGAGGACCCGTGCAGAGAACGGCTGCCGATCCGAACCGCTTCGCCCAGGACCTGTTCCGGCCGCTCCCCCGTCACTACGACGTGCTCGAAGAGCTGCTGTCGTTCGGACAGAACGGGCGCTGGCGGCGCGAGATGATCGCGCCACGTCGAGAGCGGCGATCCGAGCGCCATTCTCGACGTCGCCACCGGGACCGCAGGCGTCGCGCTCGCGCTCACGCGCCGTACCCACGCGCAGCATCACGGGCATCGACATCACCGAGGCGATGCTGCGACGGGGACACGAGCGCGTCGCGAGCGCCGGAGCCGCGGACCGCGTGCGGCTCGTCGTCGGGCAAGCCGAGCGGCTTCCCTTTCCCGACTGCTCGTTCGACGCGCTGACGTTCACCTATCTGCTGCGCTACGTCGCCGATCCCGCGGCGACGCTTCGCGAGCTCGCACGGGTCCTCAAGCCCGGCGCGGCGATCGCCAGCCTGGAGTTCTCGGTCCCTCCGAACCGGTTCTGGCGGTTCTGGTGGTGGCTGTACACGCGCGGCGTGTTGCCGGTCGCGGGCTACCTGACCGGCGGTCGTGAGTGGAGCCGGGTCGGACGCTTTCTCGGGCCCAACATCTCGGCGCACTACCGACCGCTACCCCGTGGCCTGGACCATCCGGGCGTGGCAGGACGCGGGACTCGTGGACGTCGGCGTTCGCTCGATGAGCCTGCGGCGGCGGACTCGTGATGTGGGCCCGGAAGCCGGACCGCTGAGCATGGCACGGCCCGCGTTCTACGCCGCGCGCCCGGGCGGCTGGCGCGATTGGTGGACGACTGCTTCACCCGCCGTATACGGCGTGGCACCTCTCGTACGTCGTCATCGGCGCGACGCCTCGCACCGCACACCGACGCCGTGCGCCTCGTCGCGAACGCTGCTCGCGTTCTTCTTCGCCGTCGGCGTCGCGGCCCACGCGCTCGACGAGCTGCACGGCCGCCCGCTGCGCACCACGATCCCGACGGCGTGGCTCGTCGGGCTCGGCGCCGGTGGGCTTGCTGATCGCGTGCGCGCTCGGCTTCGTCGGCGTGGCGATCGGTCGGACCCGGATTGCTCGTGTTCATCGCGATCGGTCCGTTGCTCGTCTTGGGCTACAACCTCGAGCTGTTCGGCGGTTGGATTCACACCGACCTCGGGTTCGCGGCCACCTGGGGAGCATTCCCGGTGCTCGTCGCCTACTTCGTGCAGGCCGAACGGCTCGATCTCACGGCCGCGCTCGCCGCGATCGCCGCCTTCGGCCTCTCGCTCGCGCAGCGGTCGTTGAGCACTCCGGCACGCACGCTCCGTCGCCGGGTGGCGCAGGTTGACGGCAGCGTCACGTTGCACGACGGAACCGTGCACGAGCTCGACACGCCGATGCTGCTCAAGCCGCTCGAGCGCGCGTTGAGCACGATGTCGTGGGCCATGATCGCGCTCGCGCTCGCGCTCATCGTCGATCGGGTCCTCTAACGGTCGATTTGCGCCGGCCGCGCTCACTGGGCTGACTCGGCCCGCGCGAGCCCGGTCCAGCAGCGCGACCACCTCTGCGTCCGTCGTCTGGTCGAACCGCTCATAGGACTGCCCGACCGCATGGAAGTGCGTCGGTGCCTCGACCCACACCACCTCGTCGGCGACGCGGCCCAACCGCTCGGCCGTCTCGGGCGCGCCCACGGGGACTGCGAGCAGCAAGCGGCGAGGGTGCAGCGACCGCAGCCCGCGCAGTGCCGCTTCGGCGGTGACGCCGGTGGCCAGACCGTCATCCACGACGATCACGTCGTGGCGCTCGAGATCCGGAAGCGGTCGGTCGCCCCGATACCGGCGCACGCGGCGCTCGAGCTCGCTGCGCTCCTTCGCCACCAGCCGATCGAATGCGTCGCGCGACACACCGAGCGCCCGCAACGCAGCATCGTCGACGACGGCGGCACCACGTTCCGCCACCGCCCCGATCCCGAGCTCCACCCGGCCCGGCGCACCAACCTTGCGCGCGACGAACACCTCGACCGGAGCATCCAGCGCCGACGCGACCGCCACGGCGACGGGCACGCCACCCCTCGGCAAGGCCACCACGAGCGGCGAGTTGAACTCGCGTCTGGCCAGGACGGCACCGAGCTGCCGACCGGCGTCCGCTCGGTCGCGAAACCTCATCGAGCGCTCCGGTGCAGAGATCGCGATCGACGTTGCACGCCGCCTCCCTCGAGAGACCGCCTTCGGGATGGGCGTACCCATCTCCCCAACGAGAATACGCGGCGCAGATACGATCTGCAGTCCCAGTTGCATCGCGTTCAGCCCGCGGTGAGCGTGGCGAGCGACGCTCGACACCCGACTGCACTGTCTCCCTGAACGTGCGGCATGACAGACTTGCGACGTGTCCACGCGTGAGGCACTCCTCGACGACGCCCGAGCCGCATACGGCCGGAGCCAGTGGTCCACGGCGCAGGCCGCGCTGCGGGAAGCGGACGCAGATCAGCCGATCGGCGCCGACGACCTCGAGCGGCTCGCGTGGTCGTGCCGCTGGGACGGAGATGCTGCTGGCTTCTTGAACGCACTCGAACGGGCGGAGGTGGCATTCACTGACGCAGGTGCGATTGCAGGTGCCGCCCGCATGGCCCTGGAGCAGGCCCGCCATCACGCGATGATGCTCGACGGCGCGGTGGCCCTCACCTGCTACGTCCGAGCCACTGAATACCTGGCCGAGCTGCCGGAGTGCGCGGAGCACGCGCTGGAGAGATGGTCGCTGGCCTTCACGCTGATGGAGGGTGGAGACGCCGACGGGGCGCGGACAGCG
The DNA here is from genome assembly GCA_963770105.1 of uncultured Acidimicrobiia bacterium. Lineage (GTDB taxonomy): Bacteria > Actinomycetota > Acidimicrobiia > IMCC26256 > JAENVU01 > Chersky-806. The sequence continues at coordinate 2,218,826 of CAVYOL010000002.1, forward strand.
CTCCTCGAGGCGCGCGCGATCGCCCGACGCGTGGGCAGCCCGGGCATGGAGGCGATGGCGGTACAGGGGCTGGCCCATGTGGCCACCACAACCGGTGAGGTCAGTGAGGTGCTCCCGCTGCTCGACGAGGCGGCCGCGCTGGCCATGCGACCCGGGGTCGCCCCTGTCCATGCTGGCTACGTGTACTGCGCGGTGATCTCGATCTGCCGAGCGCTCTGCGACTGGGGACGGGCCACCGAGTGGACCAAGGTCTCGACGCGCTACTGCGAGCGCGAGTCGATCGCGGGTTACGCGGGGCTGTGCCGCTTCCATCAGGGTGAGATCGACCGACTCCACGGTCAACTCGCCGAGGCGGAACATCGGGTCCTGCAAGCGTGCGAGGAGTTGCTCGGGATCAACCGGTTCAGCGCAGGTTGGGGGTACAGCGAGCTGGTCGAGATCCGGGTACGTCGCGGCGACCTGACCGGTGCCGAAGAGGCGCTCGCCGAGGCCATCGCCTTGGGCGACGACGGCCAGCCGGGGCAGGGTCGCTTGCGGCTCGCGCAAGGGGACTACCGGGCGGCGGTGCGGAGCCTCAGCCGCTCGCTCGCAGACCCGGGCTTCCTCGCTCGGGAGCGCCGCGTGTTCCTCCTACCCGTGCATGTCGCGGCGTGCGTCGCGGTGGGTGACGAGCAGGCGGCGGCCGAGAGCGTCGCCGAGCTGGAGGAACTGGCCCGAAGGTTCGGCACCCCTGGACCGGCAGCCGCAGCGGCGGTCGCACGCGGGCACCTGGCGCTCCATCGCGGCGACACCAAGGAGGCGATCGCCGCGCTGCGGCAAGGGGTCCGCACCTGGAGCGAAGTCGAGGCCCCGTACGAGGCCGCTCAGGCGCGCGTACTGCTCGCGCGGGCCCTGACCTCTGAGGGAGACGACACGGGCGCGCGCCTCGAGCTGAAGGCCGCTGCCCGCCTGGTCGACGAGTTTGGCGTCGCCGTCGACCTCGACATCACTCCCGCCCAGCCCGAGGGAGCTCGAACCATCCGCACCTTCCTGTTCTCCGACATCGTCGACTCGACGCGACTGTCCGAGGCCATGGGCGACGCCGCATGGGAGCCTCTGCTGCGGTGGCATGACCGGACGTTGCGAGCCGAGTTCGAGCGGTGGAACGGCGAGGAGATCAAGCACGGCGGCGACGGCTTCTTCGTAGCCTTCGGCGAAGCCGACGACGGCATCGCGTGCGCCGTCGCCATCCAGCGAGCCCTGGCGCGCCACCGTGCCGAGCACGGCTTCGCGCCGAGCATCCGCATCGGACTCCACGCCGGCGAAGCCACCTCTCGCGATGGGGATTACTTCGGATCGGCGGTCACGCGCGCCGCACGCATCTCCGCGGCTGCCGGTGCAGGCGAGGTGCTGGCGAGTGCCGACCTGGTCGCCGGCTGCCGGAACGAAGTGCCTCTCGCGGGTGAGCGCACCCTTGAGCTCAAGGGCATCGCAGAGCCGGTCGTCGCCGTTCTCGTGACGTGGGATGCGGCCGCGGCAGACTAGGCGCGCTCGATCCCGTCGCCTGGGGTTGAAAGACGGAACCGAACGTGTTGAGCAATCGGACACGCGGAGTCAAGGCGTTTCGAGAGGGCCTCGGCGATTCGGTCGAAGTCGTTCATCTGCGTCTCACCTCGCGACTGGTGAACTCGACTCGCGAGGAGACGCCGCCCCGTCGGGAGCGGCGCCTCCTGCAAGTCCGCGTACCTTCACTGAAATTCAGACGCGAATATCGCTGAACTTCACCTGCAACTCGACACTACGAGCAGCCGCTCGTTGCGCCGCAGGACGGGCAGGCGTGGCAGGAGCCGGCGCGCTGCATGATGTCGCCGCAGACGTAGCAGAGGACCGTCTCGCGCTCACGGGCCGGGGCCGACGGCGTGGCCGCCTTCGGATCGGCGTCACCGGCGGGACGAGCTCCGCGTCCTGGATCGCGTCACCCGGGGCGCGGTCCTCGAGCGGGAGCAGCTCCATGACCGGCTCGGCCGCCGCGGCGGCCTCCTCGACCCCGGGCAGCGTCGGCTGGAGGCGCTCCCCCACGGTGAGGATGCCCATGTCGCGGCGCTTGTCCTCGGGCATGTACTCGACCGCCAGGCGACGGAAGATGTAGTCGACGAGGCTCGTCGCGAACCGGATGTCGGGGTCGTCGGTCATGCCCGCCGGCTCGAAGCGCATGTTCGTGAACATCTCGCACGAACGCCTCGAGCGGCACGCCGTACTGCAGGCCGTGGCTCACCGAGATCGCGAACGCATCCATGATGCCGGCGAGGGTCGAGCCCTGCTTGGCGACCTGGAGGAACACCTCACCCGGTCGACCGTCCTCGTACTCGCCGACGGTCACGTAGCCGTGGCAGTCGGCGACCCGGAACGAGAACGTCTTGGACGCCCGGACCCGCGGCAGCTTCTGCCGGACCGGCTCCTGCACGATCACGTGCTCGATGATCCGCTCGACGACCCGCTCGCCGGTGCCCTCACCCGCGATGCCGTCCGCGGTGATCGCGCGTCCGACTTCTGGGTGCTGAGCGGCTGACCGACCTTGCAGTTGTCGCGGTAGATCGCGACCGCCTTCAGGCCGAGCTGCCACGACTCGATGTGGAGCTGCTCGACGTCTTCGACCGTCACCTCTTCGGGCATGTTCACGGTCTTGGAGATCGCACCCGACAGGAACGGCTGCACCGCGCCCATCATCGTGACGTGGCCCATGTAGTGGATCGTGTTGTCGCCCATCGAGCAGGCGAACACCGGCAGGTGCTCGGGGTTGAACCCGGGCGCACCGATGATCGTCTTGTGCTCGTCGATGTAGTCGACGATGCCGTCGATCTGCTCGTCGGTGTACCCGAGGTTGCGCAGCGCGCGCGGGATCGTCTGGTTGACGATGAACATCGTGCCGCCGCCGACGAGCTTCTTCGCCTTGGTGAGCGCGAGGTCGGGCTCGATGCCGGTGGTGTCGCAGTCCATCATCAGACCGATGGTGCCGGTCGGTGCGAGCACCGTGGCCTGCGAGTTGCGCACGCCGTAGCGCTCGCCGAGCTCGACCGCGTCGTCCCACGACCGCTGCGCGGCCGAGAGCAGCTCCGGCGGGACGAGCTCCTCGTCGATCTTGGCCGCCTCGGCGCGGTGCATCCGCAGCACGTTGAGCATCGCGTCCTCGTTCTCGGCGTAGCCGGCGAACGGGCCCATGCGGCCGGCGGTGCGGGCACTGGTCGCGTAGGCGTGACCCGTCATGAGCGCGGTGAGCGACGCGGCCCACGCGCGGCCGGACGGCGAGTCGTAGGGCAGGCCCAGGGCCATGAGGAGCGCGCCGAGGTTCGCGTAGCCGAGGCCGAGCTGACGGAACTGCCGGCTGGTCTCGCCGATCGCCTCCGTCGGGTAGTCGGCGTTGCCGACGAGGATCTCCTGCGCGGTGAACATCACCTCGACGGTGTGCTTGTACGAGCTGACGTCGAACGCGCCATCCTCGTCGATGTACTTGAGCAGGTTGATGCTCGCGAGGTTGCAGGCCGAGTTGTCGAGGTGCATGTACTCGCTGCACGGGTTGCGTCGCGTTGATCCGGCCCGTGTTCGGCGCGGTGTGCCACTGGTTGATCGTCGTGTCGAACTGCATCCCCGGGTCGGCGCACTCCCACGCGGCATCGGAGATCTGGCGCATGAGGTCACGGGCCTTGACCGTCTTGATCGTGTCGCCGCTGAGTGACCGCCTTGAGCTCCCAGTCCTTGTCGTCGACCACCGCCTGCATGAAGTCGTCGGTGACCCGCACCGAGTTGTTCGCGTTCTGGTACTGGATCGAGTGGCTGTCCTTGCCGTCGAGGTCCATGTCGAAGCCGGCGTCACGCAGGGCCCGGGCCTTGCGCTCCTCGGTCGCCTTGCACCAGATGAACTCCTCGACGTCCGGGTGATCGGCGTTGAGGATGACCATCTTGGCGGCGCGCCGGGTCTTGCCACCCGACTTGATCGTGCCGGCCGACGCGTCGGCGCCGCGCATGAAGCTGACCGGGCCGCTCGCGGTGCCGCCGCCCTTGAGGCCCTCGGAGCTCGAGCGGATGTTGCGACAGGTTGATGCCCGAGCCGGAGCCGCCCTTGAAGATGGTCCCCTCTTCGCGGTACCAGTTGAGGATCCCGTCTCATCGTGTCGTCGACCGCGAGGATGAAGCACGCGCTGGCCTGCTGCGGGGTGTTCTTCACGCCGATGTTGAACCAGACCGGCGAGTTGAACGCGGCGCGCTGGTGCACGAGCACGTACTTCAGCTCGTCGTGGAACGCGTCGGCCTCCTCGTCGTCGACGAAGTAGCCGTCACGCCGACCCCAGTCGGTGATCGTGTCGGCGACCCGGTCGATCACCTGGCGCAGCGACCACTCGCGCTCGGCGGTGCCGAGGGTGCCCGCGGAAGTACTTCTGGGCGACGATGTTCGTGGCGTTCTGGCGACCACGACATCGGGAACTCGACGTCGGGCTGGAAGAAGGCGTCGGTGCCGTCCTTGTAGTTCTGGATGCGCGCTTCGCGGCGCTCCCACTCCACGGTGTCGTAGGGGTCCGACCCCGGCTCCGTGAAGACCCGACGGATCCCGATCCCAACTTGCTCCGGCGCCATGGCCATGGGCCTGCTCCCCTTCCCCGCCCGCGGGCGGAACCGTCTTCGAGTCTCTCCGGTGGTGTCTCTTCCGAGACGTTCGTGCTGGGTGCGTTGCTGGTGTTGCCGCTGTGGACTGCCGCCCCTGTCCCGGCCACACAGTGACGCTGTGACCACAATATCTTGTGGTCACAGCAACCAGCGACGCGAGATGGAGGTGAATTACAACACTGGAGTTCCACGCTTGTCAATGGTCAGCGTTGGTTTGCCCCTGACCTGCGCCGACGCCGCGGAACCCCCCGACTGCGGCGGCGCCGCCCCGCCCGCCGTGACCCGGGACGCGCTCAGGAACGGGTGCGCGTCGGCCGCTTGGGCGCGGTCGTCTTCTGCAGCTCGACCACCTCGGCCTCGAAGTCCGCAAGGTCGGTGAAGTCCTTGTACACCGACGCGAACCGCAGGTACGAGACCGGGTCGAGTGCCCGCAGCCGTTCGAGCACGGCCAGCCCGACCGCCTCGCTCGGGACCTCGGGGCCGAGCTCGCGCAGCTGCTCCTCGAGCGCCTCGGCCATCTCGTCGACCGCCCCATCGGGGATGGGCCGGCCGCCGACCGCCTGCGCGATCCCCCGGGCCAGCTTGGCCCGGTCGAACGGCTCCTTGACGCCCGAGCGCTTGGTGACCGTGAGCGGGAGCGGGTCGATGCGCTCGTAGGTGGTGAACCGCCGCCCGCAGCCGATGCACTCCCGCCGGCGCCGGATCGCGGCGCCGTCCGCGGTCTCACGGGAGTCGACGACCTTGTCGTCCACCTCTCGGCAGTAGGGACAGCGCACGCAGTCACGCTAGCCAACCTCCTCGCGCGCCCTCCCGCGGAATCAGCGCTGCCAGACGACGGTCTCGCCGACCAGCAACGGGCTGTCGTGCCGGGCCTGGGCCAGCGCGTCGACCACCGGGCGCGGGTCCTCGGTCGGCGCGACGTGGTGGGCGACGGACCAGAGCGAGTCACCCGGCTGCACGACGTAGCGGACGACCGACGGGGGGCGCCCGGGAGCCGCGAGGGGTGAGCTCCCGAGCGCCGCGCCCGCCTGACCCGCCACGAGCACCAGCACCACCGCGCCCAGCAGGACGGCGAGACGCCGACGCCAGTACGTGGTGGCCGAGACCCGCGGCGGACGCCCGAGGCCCGCCGGGGGCATCGGCACCAACGTGAGGTGCGCCGGCCGGAGGTCTTCCTCAGCCGGGTACCTCAGATCAGATCTCGGGGTGGTCATGACGGCGGCCATCTGGTTCCTCCATCTCCTGCGTGCGGCGGGGGAAGTTGCGGGGTGGGAACGTGGGCTCAGCGGTCCGTCGCTGCTGGTGCTGATCGAACCACGAGGGTGGGACAGTCAAAACCCGGAGCCGGCCGGCGTCGGGGAGTACCAGCCCGCCCGGTGCCCCGGGAGGTCGGGAAAGGTGGGACGGACGAACGTCCGTTCGCTGCCCCGCTACCCAAGCACGAACGCCCGTTCGGTGTCAAGGAAAAGTTACGAACAGGTGTTTGCCCCGAACGCGTGATCGTGTTACCTTCCCCGGCATGGCCGAAGCAGCACCGCTCACCGCCCGTCAGCAGCAGGTCCTCGAGTTCATCGACGCCGAGGTCCGACGCCGCGGCTACCCGCCGAGCGTCCGGGAGATCGGCGAGGCCGTCGGCCTCTCGTCCAGCTCCACGGTGCACGCGCACCTGGCCGCGCTGCAGGACAAGGGCTACCTCCGCCGCGACCCCACCAAGCCCCGGGCGATCGAGATCTGCTTCGAGCCCGACTCGGGCGCCATCGTCGACCGCCGCCCGGTGCGCCACGTCCCGCTCGTCGGTGACGTCGCGGCCGGCACCGGCGCGCTCGCCGCCGAGAACATCGAAGAGACCATGCCGCTGCCCGAGGACCTCACCGGCGACGGCCAGCTGTTCATGCTCCGGGTCCGCGGCGAGTCCATGATCGACGCCGGCATCTTCGACCGCGACTACGTCGTCGTGCGCCAGCAGGCCGACCGCCGAGAACGGCGACATCGTCGTGGCCGGCATCCCGGGCGAGGAGGCGACGGTCAAGACCTTCCTGCGCAAGCGCGGCAAGATCATGCTGCGGCCCGCGAACGCGACGCTCGAGGACATGGTCTTCGACCCGTCGGAGATCACGGTCTACGGCAAGGTCGTGACCGTGCTCCGCCGCCTCTGACCAGCCGCCGGTAGCCCCGCGCTTCGGGACCCGGGTCAGGCCACGCCGAGGAAGCGACCGAGCACCGCGTAGCAGCCGTCGAGCGAGTCGCGGGTCACGTGCTCGTCCGGCCGTGTGCGCGAGCTCCGGGTCGCCCGGCCCGAAGTTGAGCGCCGGCACGCCGTGCGCGGCGAAGCGGGCGACGTCGGTCCAGCCGAGCTTCGGCCGCACCCCCAGGTCGAACGTGCCCGATCAGCTCGGCGACCAGCGGGTCCACGAGGTTGGGCGGCGCGGCCGGCGACGCGTTGACCACCTCGATCTCGTCGGCGCCGTCGAGCAGGGCCTCGACCTGGGCCGTCGCCTCCGCCACCGTGTACGCGGGCGCGAAGCGGCGGTTCACCACGATCGAGCACTCGTCGGGCACCACGTTGTTCGGCGACGCCACCCTCGATCCGCACGACCTGCAGCGACTCCCGGTAGTCGAGGCCGTCGACGTCGACGGTGTCCGCCTCGTAGGCCGCGATCCGGGCCAGCACGTCGGCGGCCCGGTGGATCGCGTTCGCGCCCATCCACGGCCGGGCCGAGTGCGCCCGCGCCCCGCGGAACGTCGCCCGGACGTGCATCGTGCCCTGGCACCCGGCCTCGATCCACCCGCCGGTCGGCTCGAGCAGGACCGCGAGGTCGCCGGCGACGAGATCGGGCCGCTCGGCGAACAGCCGGCGCAGCCCGTTGAACTCGTCGGCGATCTCCTCGCCCTCGTAGAACACGAGCGTGACGTCGAAGCGGGCCTCCGCCGCGTTCGACGACAGGGCCTCGGCGAGCGTCAGCATCACCGCGAGCCCGCCCTTCATGTCGGCGGCACCGAGCCCGTGCAGCGTGTCGCCGTCGCGTCGCGGCACCTCGTTGCCGTTCGCGGGCACCGTGTCGAGGTGGCCGCCGAGCACGATCCGCCGGTCGCGGCCGAGGTTGGTGCGCACGACGACGTTGTCGCCGACCCGGTCGATCGTCGAGGCTCGGCGCGCGCTCGCGCAGCCGCGCCTCGACCACGTCGGCGAGCCGGGTCTCGTCGCCGCTCACCGACGGGACCGCGAACAGCTCCTCGGTGAGCCCGAGGAGGTCGCACGCCCACTCACGTGCTGACGCCGCCCTCGCGCAGGATGTCGTTCGAGCTTCGACTTGTCGTGGCGCTCGCCCTCGGCCAGCCGCTGGAGGATCAGCACGCACGGCAGGCCGAACTCGCCGCCGGGGAACGTCCGCGGCCGGGTCGCCGAGACCACGACGCACCAGTCGGGGACGACGCCGCGGCTCGACCTCCTCGCCCGTCTCGGCGTCGATGACCGGGATCGTCCCCGATGAGGATCACGCCCGCGCCGAGCACCACGCCCGTTGCCGACCCGCGCGCCTTCGACGATCATGCAGCGCGAGCCGATGCACGCAGTCGTCTTCGATCATGACCGGCGCCGCCTGCGGCGGCTCGAGCACGCCGCCGATCGCCGACGCCGCCCGAGAGGTGCACGCGCTTGCCGATCTGCGCGCACGAACCCGACCGTCGCCCACGTGTCGACCATCGTGCCGTCGTCGACGTACGCGCCGATGTTCACGTAGCTCGGCATCATGATCACGCCGGGCGCGAGGTACGCGCCGCAGCGGGCCGACGCCCCGGGGACGACGCGCACACCCGCCGCCTCGTAGTCGCTGCTTCAGCGGGATCTTGTCGACGTACTCGAACGGGCCGAGCTCGATCGTCTCCATCTCGTGCAGCCGGAACCACAGCAGGATCGCGTGCTTCACCCACTCGTGGACGACGACCTCGTCGTCGACGATCTCGGCCACGCGGACCTCGCCGCGGTCGAGCAGGTCGATCGCGGCGCGCACGCGCGTCGTGCGCCTCGGTCTCGGCATCACCTCGCGCGAGTCGTCGCCGGCCTCCCAGAGCTGCGTGATCTGCTTCTCGAGGTCGGTCATCGGCGCAGCCTCCTCGGCTGTCGGGTCGTCAGGTTCACGCGGTCGGGACGACTCGCGAGCCGGTCGAGCGCGAGCTCGAGCCGGTCGTCGGTCTGGGCGAGCGCGAGCCGCACGTGATCGGCACCGGCCGGCGCCGTAGAGGTCGCCGGGCGCGACGAGCAGCCCGGCCTCCGCGAGCCGGGCCGCGATCTCCCAGCCGTCGTCGGCGCCGTCGTCCGCGCGCAGCCAGAGGTAGAAGCGGCCCGGCCCGCCGTCGTGCACGAGGCCGCGGTCGGCGAGCCCGTCGAGCATCAGCGTCGCGGCGGTCGCTCGTAGCGGACCCGCTGCACGGCGACGTGCTCGTCGTCGCCGAGCGCCGCGACCGCCGCGGCCTGCATCGGCGCCGGCGCCATGAGGCCCGGCGTGCTTGCGCGTCTCGACGAGGTAGTGGACGAGCTCGGGGTCGCCGGCGTAGAAGCCGACGCGCAGCCCGGCCAGGTTCGATCGCTTCGAGAGCTGTGCACGCGCGAGCACACCGTCGAGTGCCGCTCGAGCGCGGTGACCGCGCGTCGGCCTCGCCGGTGAACTCGGCGTAGCACTCGTCGCTCGCCACGACGACGCCGCGCGCCCGGGCCCACGCGACGCTACGCCGTCGATCCGCGGGCCGCCGCGCGACCGACGACGGTCGGGTTGCCGGGCTCGTTGACCCAGAGCACGCAGCGCGCGCTCGGCGTCGGCCGTCGCTCGACCGCGTCGAGGTCGAGGTGCCAGTCGGCGTCGAGCGGCACCGGGCACCGCGCGGCAGCCGGCGAGCACGGCGCCCATCTCGTAGCTCGGGTACGCGATCGCCGGATACAGCACCGTGTCTCGCGACGGGTCGCGCAGACGCGAGCAGGTGCGGCAGCGACGCGACGAGCTCCTTGGTGCCGACGCACGCGACCGACGTGCGCGGCGTCGACGTCGACGCCGAAGCGGCGGCCGATCCACGCCGCGGCGGCCTCGCGCAGCGCGACGCTGCCCGCCGACGGCGGGTAGCCCATCGAGCGGCGCGGCGGCGTCGAGCGCGGCTGCACCGCGACGTCGGGCACCGGGTCGCACGGGGTGCCGATCGAGCAGTCGACGACGCCGCCGGGCAGCGCGTCGGCGAGCCGCTCGAGCGCGTCGAGCCGGTCGTACGGGTACGGCGGCGGCACGAAGCCGCGCGCGACGCGTCGACCATGCGGCCGAGACTACCGGGCGTCGGTGCGCGACGAACTCGGCGAAGCGACCGGTCGACCGGTCTGCGGGCAGCCGGGCCCGCACCCGGGTGCCGCCGCTCGTCGTGCACCTCGACCAGCACCTCGCCGTCGCGGTGCAGCGCGGCGAGCACGTCGCCGCGGTCGTACGGCACGCGCAGCTCGACGATCTGCGTCGAGCGCGCGCAGCCGGTCGCCGATGCGTGGCGAGCAGGTCGTCGACGCCCGTCGCCGGTCGCGGCCGACACGCGCGACCGCGCCGGGATGCGCGACGCAGCAGGTCGCGCGATCGCTCGGGGTCGACCGAGGTCGGACTTGTTCCACACGAGCAGCTCGGGCATCGCGATCGGCGTCGATCTCGCGCGAGCACCGCGTCGACCGCGGCGATCCGGCCGCTCGACGTCGCGCGATCGCTCGCGTCGACGACGTGCAGCGAGCAGATCGGCGTCGACGACCTCTTCGAGCGTCGAGCGGAACGCCTCGACGAGCTGGTGCGGCAGCCGGCGCACGAACCCGACGGTGTCGGAGAGCAGCACGGTCTCGCCGCCGGGCAGCCGCAGCCGGCGGGTGCGTCGGGTCGAGCGTGGAGAACAGCTGGTTCTCGACGAGCACGCCGGCGTCGGTGAGCCGGTTGAGCAGCGTCGACTTCCCCGCGTTCGTGTAGCCGACGAGCGCGACGGTCGGGAGCGCGCGCCGGCTGCCGCGCCTTGCGTTGGGTCGCGCGGGTGCGGCCGAGACTGCACGAGGTCGCGTTCGAGCTTCGTGATCCGTCGCAGGATCCGCCGGCGGTCGACCTCGAGCTGCGTCTCACCCGGACCACGGGTGCCGATGCCACCACCCTGCTGGCTGAGCTGCGTGCCCGCGGCCGCGCAGGCGCGGCAACCGGTAGCGGAGCTGCGCGAGCTCGACCTGCACCATGCCCTCCTGGCTCGTCGCGTGCTGGGCGAAGATGTCGAGGATCAGCGCGACGCGATCGACGACGTCGACCTTGAACAGCTTCTCGAGGTTGCGCTGCTGCGCGGGCGTGAGCTCGTCGTCGAAGATCGACGACGTCGATGTCGAGCGCCTCCGCCGAGCTCGCGCAGCTCCTCGGCCTTGCCCTTGCCGACGTAGGTCGCGGAGTCGGGACGGTCGCGGCGCTGCAGCACCGCTGCGACCGGCTCGGCGCCCGCGGTGTCGGCGAGCAGCGCGAGCTCGTCGAGGATCGGCCTCGGCCTCGGTCGTGTCGTGCGCGTTCGACGCCGGTGCCGACGAGCAGCGCCCGTTGCCGGACGACGCCGAGGTCGACCTCGGTCGCGGTGAGCCGCCGGCGCTGCCCGGCCCTGGTGGCGTTGGCGTCATCGCGGTGGAGCTCGGTCCAACGGTCGAGTCCAGCTCGACGTCGAACACGTGCACCACCGGGCCGCCGAGGCGGACGCGTCTCGCCGAGCGTCCACGGCGAGCTCGCCGCCGAGCACGTGCACGACGACGCGGTCGCCCGACGAGGCCGCGGCGGTGCGCCACCGCGGCCGACGCGCACGCGCCGGTGCCGCACGACAGCGTCTCGCCCACGCCCCGTTCCCAGACCCGCATCGTCGACGCGTCGGTCGCGCCGGTCGACCGCGATGAACTCGACGTTCGTGCGGTTCGGGAACCGCGCGTCGTGCTCGAGCCGCGGGCCGTGCTGCGGTCGACGCGCGGTCGCGGGATCGTCGACCAAGAGCACGAGGTGCGGATTCCCGATGCCGGCCGCGTCGCCGCGGTACGTCGTGCCGTCGAACGTCGCTTCGAGGTCGAACGGCGACTCGGCGCGTCGAGCGGGATCTCGGCCGGGTCGAAGGTGACCGGGCCCATGTCGACGTCGGCGCGCGACGACATCGGTCGCGGGGTCGCGCTCGAGGTCGATCTCGCGCCGACCGCCGCCGGTGTCGACGACAGCCGCTTGCCGTCGCCGAGGCCGGCCCGGTGCGCGACCCACGCGAGGCACGCGCGCCGTTGCCGCTCATCTCCGCGCAGCCCGCCGTCGGCGTTGCGAGCGTCATCGTGCAGTCGGCGCCGTCGCGGCCCGGCCCGATCGTGATCAGCCCGTCGGCGCCGACGCCGCGGTGGCGGTCGCAGAGCGCGACGACGTCGCCGGGCGCGATCGACGGGAGCGTCCCGTCGGCGGCGACCTGGACCAGGAAGTCGTTGCCGGTGGCGTGGAGCTTGGCGAGCCGGAGCAGGTTCACGAACACCACCATGCCAGCAGTGCGGGCAGGACATTGCACGAATTCTCGCTCGGCGTCGAACCAGGTGATGCGGGGATCCCGCCGGAACCAGACCCGCTGGCGCCGCGCGAACGAGCGCGTGCGCCGGACGGCCGTCTCCACGGCCAGGTCCAGGCTGGGTTCCTCGCCGTCGAGGTGGGCCAGGATCTCCTTGTAGCCGATCGCCTGGCGGGCGGTCCGGGACCAGCCCCGGGGGTCGGCCGCGAGCCGCGCGCACCTCGTCGACCAGCCCCGCGGCCAGCATCGCGTCGAACCGCTCGGTGATCCGGGTCCGCAGCACCGGGCTCGGGAGCCAGACCCCCGCCATCGCGACCGGGAACACCGTCGGGCCGTACTCCTGGAGCCCGGGCCGAACGAGGAGAACGGCTGCCCGGTCGACTCGATCACTTCGAGCGCCCGGACGATCCGGCGGCGGTTGGTGGGCTCGATCCGCGCCGCCGCGACCGGGTCGCGCCGCTCGAGCTCGTCGTACGCGGCCGCGAGCCCGTCGGGGCGCGCCGCGTGCGCGCGTGAGCTGCGCGCGCAGCTCGAGGTCCTCGCCGGGGAACCGGAGGTCGTCGACCACCGCCTGCACGTACAGCCCGGTGCCGCCGACCAACAGCGCCCGCTTGCCGCGCGCCTCGATGTCGGCGACGGCCCGCCGCGCCTCGGCCTGGAACCGCGCGACCGACCAGTCCTCCCACGGCTCGGCGACGTCGACCAGATGATGGGGAACCGAGCGCGCGCTCCGCGCTCGTCGGCTTCGCGGTGCCGATGTCCATGCCGCGGTAGACCTGCATCGAGTCGACGGACACGATCTCGACGTCGCCGAGGGCCCGGGCGGCCTCCAGGCCGAGCGCGGACTTCCCCGACGCCGTCGGGCCGACGAGCGCGAGGTGCGTGACGCGTCCGGGTTCCGTCGTCCCTACCCTGCGGTGACCGGGATGCGGACGCGGCGAGGGGCGCGGTCGCGGTGACCGCGAGCAGCTCGCCCCGGAGCCAGTGATCGGCCGCCGTGGTGATGCGCACGTCGGCGAACGTGCCCGGCGTCAGCGACCCCTCGGCCGGCGCCGCCACGTGGACCAGCTTGTTCTGGCGGGTGCGGCCCGACACGACGTTCGGGTCCTTCTTGGACGGCCCTTCGACCAGGATCTCCTCGATCCGGCCGACCCGGGCGGCGTGATGCTCCTCGGAGTGCCGGTTGACGAGGGTCTCGAGCCGGGCGAACCGCTCCTTCACGACCTCCGCAGGCACGAACTCGTCGACCATCTCCGCGGCCGCGGTGCCGGGACGGGGTGAGAAGACGAACGTGTACGCCGCGTCGTAGCTCGCGGCGTCGACGACCTCGAGCGTGCGTTCGAAGTCATCGTCGGTCTCCCCGGGGAAGCCGACGATGAGGTCGGTGGTCACGGCGAGGTCGGGGATCGCGGCGCGGGCGTCGGCCAGCCGCTCGAGGTAGCGCGCCGCGGTGTAGCCGCGCCGCATGCGCGCGAGCGTGCGGTCGCTCCCGGACTGGAGCGGCAGGTGCAGGTGCTCGCAGACGGAGTCGAGCTCGGCCATCGCCGCGACGGTGTCGGGCCGTAGGTCCTTCGGGTGCGGCGACGTGTACCGGACCCGGTCGATCCCGTCGACGTCGTCGACCGCGCGCAACAGGTCCGCGAACTGCGGGCGCCACTGACCGGCGCCGAGGTCGCGGCCGTAGGAGTTCACGTTCTGGCCGAGCAGGGTGATCTCGACCACGCCGTCGGCGACGAGGTCCTGCACCTCGTGCACGATGTCACCCATGCGCCGGCTGACCTCCGCACCCCGCACGCTCGGCACGATGCAGAACGCACACGAGTTGTCGCAGCCGATCTGGATCGTGACCCAGGCCCGGTGGTCCACCTCGCGGCGGGCCGGCAGCGCCGACGGGTACGCCTCGTGCTCCTCGAGGATCTCGACGACCGGCTCGCCTCGCGCGGGCGGACTCCGCCAGGAGTGCGGGCGCGTGGGCGAGGTTGTGGGTGCCGAACACGACGTCGACGTGGCCGGCCCGCTCGACGATGAGGTCGCGGTCCTTCTGGGCCAGGCAGCCGCCGACCGCGATCTGCAGGTCCGGGCGCTGCGCCTTCAGCGTCTTCAGCCGGCCCAGGTGGCCGTAGAGCTTGTTGTCGGCGTTCTCCCGGATGCAGCAGGTGTTGAGGACGACGACGTCGGCGTCCTCGAGCCCCGTGGCCGGCTCGTAGCCCTCGTCCGCGAGCACCCCGGCGATGCGCTCGGAGTCGTGCTCGTTCATCTGGCACCCGTAGGTGCGCACGTAGAAGCGGCGAGGCATGAGGGTTTCAGTCTACGAGCCCGCCAAATCGGGCCCGAGCGACCACGAGGAGGGGGAGGCGGCCTGGGCCGCCTCCCTCCTCCTCGTGGTGGTGGTGGTTCCGTTCCTCCGCCGGTCAGCTGTCGGCGTCGACCCGGGGCTCGACGACCGCCTCGGGGTCGTCCGTGAGGTCGACCTCGGGCTCGGCGTCGGGGTCGCCGTCGATCCCGGCCGCCACCCGGATCTTCTCGCTGATCTCCATCATGAGTCGACGTTCTCGGTGAGGAACTTCTTCGCGTTCTCCCGACCCTGACCGAGCTGCTCACCTTCGTAGGTGAACCAGGCGCCGGACTTCTTCACGATGCCGAGGTCCACCCCGACGTCGAGGAGCGAGCCCTCGCGGCTGATGCCCTTGCCGTACATGATGTCGAACTCGGCCTGCTTGAACGGCGGCGCGCACTTGTTCTTGACGACCTTCACCCGGGTCCGGTTGCCGATGACCTCGGTGCCGTCCTTGATCGCCTCGATGCGGCGGATGTCCAGCCGGACCGACGAGTAGAACTTCAGCGCCCGGCCGCCCGGCGTGGTCTCCGGCGAGCCGAACATCACGCCGATCTTCTCCCGGAGCTGGTTGATGAAGACGGCGATCGTGCGGCTCTTGTTCAGGTTGCCGGTGAGCTTGCGCAGCGCCTGGCTCATGAGCCGGGCCTGCAGGCCCATGTGGCTGTCGCCCATCTCGCCTTCGATCTCGGCCCGGGGCACGAGCGCCGCGACCGAGTCGATCACGAGCACGTCGAGCGCACCCGAGCGGATGAGCATGTCGGCGATCTCGAGCGCCTGCTCCCCCGTGTCGGGCTGGGAGATGAGGAGGTCGTCGACGTTCACGCCGATGGCCGCGGCGTACACCGGGTCCATCGCGTGCTCGGCGTCGATGTAGGCACACACGCCGCCGTTGCGCTGGGCCTCGGCGACCACGTGGGTGGCCAGGGTCGACTTGCCCGAGGACTCCGGGCCGTAGATCTCGACGATCCGGCCGCGCGGGAGCCCGCCGATGCCGAGGGCGAGGTCGAGCGCGAGGGCGCCCGTCGGGATCGCCTCGATCCCGACGTTGCCACGTTCGCCGAGCCGCATGATCGCGCCCTTGCCGAACTGCTTCTCGATCTGGCCGAGGGTCATGTCGAGCGACTTGTCACGATCCACCGTGGATCCTCCTGAATGGGGAGACGCTGTGCGTCAGGGTCGGGGGAAGTTGCCGTTGCGACGACCCTACGGCGAGGGTGGGACATTGATCACACGCTTGAAGTTCCATGCGTGTGGTGCACTCTAGAGCGAACACCCGTTCGACACAAGGACCCTGGCGGCCGGAGGCCGCGGACCGCGTGGCCGGGGGCTCCGCGAGACTGTCGGCTCCTTGCGCACCCTCCGGCTCCTGGCTGTCCCGCTCCTGCTCGTCGTCGCGCTCGCCGCCTGCACGGATGGCGGGAGCACCGCCGCGCCCCGACGCCCGACCCGGACCACCGGACCACCCACGAGCACCGCACCGGCCACCCCGGCCCCGACCGCACCCGCCCCGCGGCGGTTCACCATCACCGGGTCCCGGGCCGGGTTCGCCCACGGCTTCGAGCTCGTGCGGCGCGAGTCGCCGGCGGACGTCGAGGCCGACCTCGACCTCATGGCGTCGACCGGCGCGCAGTGGCTGCGGGCGTCGATCACGTGGGGCAGCATCGAGCTCTCCCCGGGCGTCTACAACTGGACCGGCACCGACCGCGTCGTGCAGGGCGCGCTGGCCCGCGGCATGTCGGTGGTCGCGGTCATCAGCTCCGCGCCGGGCTGGGACCGCAAGCCCGGGTGCCAGACCGACGAGTGCGCGCCGAACGACCCCGCGCCCTACGCCGCGTTCGTCGCGCGTCGCGGTGCAGCGGTACGCGCCACTCGGTGTCCACGCGTGGGAGATCTGGAACGAGCCGAACCACGTCGCGTTCTGGGGCCCGCGCCCCGACCCGGTCGCGTACACGGATCTCCTCGAGCGGGCGTCGAGCGCCATCCACGAGGTCGACCCCGGCGCGACGGTGATGAACGGCGGCCTCGCGCCGGCGCCCGACCGCGGCGGCGAGATCTCGCCGCTCACGTTCCTCCGGCGCATCTACGAGCTCGGCGGTGGTCCGTACATGGATGCGGTCGCGCATCACCCGTACCAGTTCCCCGATCCACCCACCTCACCCGAGCCGTCGAACGCGTTCCTGCAGACCGCGCAGCTCCACGACCTCATGGTCTCGTTCGGTGACGGCGCGAAGAAGATCTGGGGCACCGAGGTCGGCGCGCCGACGCGCGGCCCGGACTCGGTGAGCGAGACCGACCAGGCGCTGTGGCTGCGCGAGTACTACGACATCTGGAACGGCTGGGCGTTCACGGGTCCGCTCTTCTGGTACAGCGCGCGCGACACGGGCAATGCGAACACGCTCGAGGACAGCTACGGGCTGGTGCACCACAACCGGACGCCGAAGCCCGCGCTCGCCGCGTTCAAGGCCATGGTCGCGTCCAGCGCCGTCGCACCGACGACCACGATCCCCCACAGCTGAGCGCGGGCGTCATCCGCCCAGCGGGAACCGGCCCTGCTCGGCGTAGACCGCACCCTGGCGCCGGGTCTCGCTCTCGAGCAGGACCAGCTCCGTCACCGTCCACGGGACGCCGACGAGCGCGCCCGCGAGGACGTCGACCTCGGGGGTGAGGTCGGTCGCGCGCTTGAGCCGCGCGAGCGTCAGGTGCGGGATCAAGTCGATGCGATCGCGCCGTTCGATGAACGTCCGGGTGGCGGCGGCGACCGTGGCGTGGAGATCGATCAGCGGGTCCGCGTCGCCGACGCCGAGCCAGAACACGCGCCCGTTCTTCGGGTTCGGGAACGCACCGCCACCCTCGATCCGGAGCTCGAACGGGTCCCACGCCGCGGCCGCGGCCCGGATGCCCTCCATCAGGTTCCCGATGTCGGCGACGCGACCGTAGAACTGCAACGTGACGTGCCACTGGTCGCGGCGGGTCCACACGAACCGCGACGACTTCCGGCGCTCGAGCAGTGCTTCGATCGCGTCGAGCACGTCGTCCGGCGGCACGACCGCGAGGAACGCGCGCTTCAGGCCCGCTGCGCTCATCTCAGGGGAGAGCGTCGAGGCGCATCCGCAGGAGGTTGAGCAGGGAGATCGTGGAGAACTGCCGCACCCGCTCGCGATCGCCGGGCAGGCGGGTGGACACCGCTTCCACGGGCAGGCCCGGCAGCGCGAGCGAGAACCAGACCGTGCCGACCGGCTGACCGTCCTGCTCGTCGGGCCCGGCGACCCCCGTGGCCGCGATGCCGACGTCCGCGCCGAGGACGCGCTGCGCACCCTCGGCCATCTGCTCCGCGGCCTCCTGGCTCACGACGCGCTCGGCCGTCACGCCCAGGATCGAGCGCTTCACCTCGGACGCGTACGACGCGATCGATCCCCGGAACGTCCGGCTCGCACCCGGCACGTTCGCGATGCGCGCGCCGATCAGCCCGCCCGTGAGCGACTCCGCGACCCCGAGCGACCAACCGCGCGCCTCGAGCCGCTGCAGCACCGCGTGCTCCATCGTCTCGTCGTCGATGGCGAACACGAGGTCGCCCAGGATCTCGCGCAGCTTCGCTTCTTCCGGTTCGATGAGCGCCCACGCGGCATCGGTGGTCGCGGCCTTCGCGGTGAGGCGCACGACGATGCCCTCGATCCCGCGTGCGAGGAACGCGATCGTCGGGTTCTCCTGGGTGTCGACCCGGTCCGCGATCATCTCCGCGAGCCCGGACTCCGACTGCCCCCAGGTCTTCAGCGACCGGCTCACGATGACCGCGGCCTCACCCGAGCGCGCGAGCAGGTCCGGGAGCACGTGCTCCTTCACCATGAGCTGCATCTCGTAGGGGACGCCGGGGACCGCGTAGATGACCTTGTCCCCCACCTCCGCCCGGATGCCCGGCGCGGTGCCGATCGGGTTGGGGATCACCCCCGCGCCGCGCGGGACGTCCGCCTGGCGCAGGTTGTTCTGCGGCATGTCGCGGCCGCGGGTGCCGAACAGCGACGCGATGTGCTCGACGAGCTCCTCGCGGCGTTCCAGCTCGACGCCCATGACCTCCGCGATCGCGTCGCGGGTCACGTCGTCCTGGGTGGGACCGATGCCGCCACACACCACGACCGCGTCGGCCGACGCGAGCATCTCGCGCATCGCCCCGACCATCCGGCCGAGGTTGTCGCCGACCTTGCGGTGCTCCATCGTGTCGATCCCGACCGCGGCGAGCTGCTCACCGATCCACGAGGAGTTCGTGTCGACGATCTGGCCGAGCAGCAGCTCGGTGCCGATCGCCAGGACGTCAGCTCGCACTCGTGGACTCCTGCCAGCCGCGGCGGACGATGTCGATGCCCGAGACGATCGTGAACGCGACCGCGATCCAGAGGATGCCGAGCTTGAGCGCGTTCATGTCCTGCACCGGCGGGAACACGTACGCCCCGACCGCCAGCATCTGGAGCACGGCCTTCCACTTCCCGAGCTGGCGCGCCGGCAGCGAGATGCCGCGCGCGCGCCGCCGCGGACCGGTAGATGGAGACGAAGATCTCGCGCGCCGCGATCGAACGCGACCGGCACCCAGAAGATGTCGCCGCGAGCCAGCAACGCGAGGAAGCCACCGATGGTGAGCACCTTGTCCGCGAGCGGGTCGAGGAACGCCCCCGACCGGGTGGTGCCGTCGCGCCGGGCGATCCAGCCGTCGACGCCGTCGGTGCACGAGAGCACGAACCAGAGCGAGACCGTGAGCCAGGTCGCGCCCTCGCGGGCGATGAGGATCAGCGTCGGAATGGCGAAGAGGAGCCGGAAGATCGTGATGAAGTTCGCCGGCGTCGCGACCGCCCCCGGGCCGAACCGCTTCGCGCGGGCGGTCGGCGCGCTCACGACGCCTCGCGGGTCGCGACCGCCGCGGTCGCGTCGCGCGACCAGGTCCGGGCCTTCGGCATCCGTGACGAGCGCCGAGACGAGTGCGCCGGGACGGGCGAACGCGTCGCCGGTGACGTGCACGAGCCCGTCGATCTCCGGGGCTTCTCGGTGCGTGCGCCCGACCAGGGCTCCCGTTTCGGGATCGACCCCGTCGACGAGCACCTCGATGGTCCGGCCGACCAACGCGTCGCGCGAGGCCTGGGTGATGGGGTCCTGGAGCTCGCTGCACTCGCGCAGCCGCTCGGCCGCGAGCTCTTCGGGGATCTGCGCGTCGCGCGTTGCCGCCGGCGTGCCGTCCTCGGCCGAGAACGGGAAGAAGCCGGCCCAGTCGAGGCGGACCGCGCGCGAGGAAGCCGAGCAGCTCGTCGTGATCGGCCTCGGTCTCGCCGGGGAACCCGACGATGAAGGAGGATCGGAACGCCGCCTCCGACTCGCTCGCGCGGATGCGGGCGATGAGGTCGACGAAGCGGTCGCCACTCCCCCAGCGCTTCATGCTGCGGAGCAACGGCGCGGACGCGTGCTGCAACGAGAGGTCGAAGTAGGGGACGACGGTCTCGAGGTCGAGCATCGTCGACAGCAGCGGGTCGCGAACTTCGCTCGGGTAGAGGTACAGCAACCGGACTCGCGCCAGCCCGCGCGGCGCGAGCAGGTCGAGCCGGCGCAGCAGCGGCGCGAGCGAACCCGGCTCGCCGATGTCGCGTCCGTACCAGGCCAGGTCCTGAGCGACGAGGACGATCTCCGCGACACCCCCGTCGACGAGCGCTCGGACCTCGGCCTCGATCGAGTCGATGGACCGCGAGCGCTGCTTGCCCCGGAACGACGGGATCGCGCAGAAGGCACAGGCCCGGTCGCAGCCCTCCGCCACCTTCACGTACGCCCACGGCGTCGTCGGTGCGGGCCGGGGCAGCTCGAGCAGGTCCCGCACCCCGGACGGCTTCCGACCCATCAGGACCACCTGCGAGAGGCTGCCCTCACCCGCGAAGCCGACCACCGAGTCGGCCTCGGGCAGGGCCTCCGCCAGCTCGGTGCCGTAGCGCTCGGCCATGCAGCCGGTGACGACCAGCCGGGCCCCGGGCCGCTTGACGTCGGCCAGCGCCAGGGCAGTGTCGATCGACTCCTGCCGGGCCGCCTCGACGAACGCACACGTGTTGACCACGATCAGATCGGCGTCCTCGGCTCGCTCGACGGGCGCCAACCCGTCGGCGAGGAGCGAGGCGACGACCTTGTCGGAGTCGACGGCGTTCTTCGGGCAGCCCAAGGTCTCGACGAAGAACCGGGGGGCCACGGACGAATCCTACCGGTCAACCTCCATAGACTCCCGCCCGTGATCGCAGGGCTCGTCGAGCCGGGGTTCGATGGCGTCGCGGACGCGTTGGCAGCCAACCTGGAACGGCGGGGTGACGTCGGCGCCGCGTGCTGCGTCTACCTCGACGGCCGGCCCGTCGTGGACATCTGGGCCGGGATCGCCGACGTGGCCGGCGAACGACCCTGGGCCGAGGACACCCTCGCGCTCGTCTTCTCGACCACCAAGGGCGCGACCGCGATCTGCGCCAACCTCCTCATCGAGCGCGGGCTGATCTCTCCCGACACCCTCGTCGCCGACGTGTGGCCCGAGTTCGCGGCGAACGGCAAGCAGGACATCCCCCTGCGCCGCGGTGCTCTCCCACCGGGCCGGGCTGCCGGTGATCGAGGGCGAATTCACGCTCGAGTCCGCGCTGGCCTGGTTCCCCGTGGTGGACCAGCTCGCGACGCAGACGCCGCGCTGGGACTGGCACGAGCCGACCCCCGGGTACCACGTGCGCTCCTACGGCTGGATCACCGGAGAGATCGTGCGGCGGGTCACCGGTCGCACGATCGGCCGGTTCTTCGCCGACGAGGTCGCGCGCCCGCTCGGGCTCGAATGGTGGATCGGGTTGCCGGAAGCGCTCGAGCCGCGCGTCGCGACCTTGCTGCCACCCCCGCCGCCGGACGATCCCGCGGTCCGCGAGCTCATCGAGGCGTTCACCGCGCCCGGCACGATGGCGGGTGACGCGATGTCCGGGCCGTCGAACCTCTTCCACTACGACGAGATGTGGAACACGCGCCAGCTGCACGCGGCGGAGCTGCCGTCGTCGAACGGGATCACGTCGGCGCGCGCGGTCGCGCGGCTCTACGCGGCGACCGTCGGAGAGGTCGACGGGCACCGCGTGCTGTCCGCGGACACCGTGGCGCGCCGCGACCCGGATCGAGTCCGACGGCACCGACCGCGTCATCGGGATCCCGGAGCAGTTCGGCCTCGGCTTCTCGCTCGACCCGGGGCTCCCGCCCGCGTGTGGACCGAACGCGTTCGGTCATCCCGGTGCGGGTGGCTCACTCGGGTTCGCGGACCCGGACGCCCGCGTGGGCTTCGGCTACGTGATGAACCAGATGCAGCTCGGCGTGGACGCGCGCAGCGAGAAGCTGGTCCGGGCGGTGTACGCGGCGATCGGGAAGTAACCCCCACGCGGGGTGCCGAGTCAGAGGTGCGGTTCCATCGCCGCCAATGACGTCGGCGAGGCCGCGGGAGCGGGGCGCCTTCCTGGGGGAGGCGCCCGCTTCGCGCCCGGCCTCCCGGCCTACAGCTCGAGCGCGGTGAGGTCGTCGCCGAGCACGATCGGGCCCGCGAAGTGCTCCGCGGCCCTGGCCTTCCACTCCGGCTCCTGTCCGGGCGCGAGGCCCGGGATGTAGTGGGTCAGCACGAGGGTGCCGACGCCGGCCTTCGTCGCGGTGCGCGCCGCGTCCTCGACGCTCGAGTGGTAGTCGAGGATGTCCTGGAACCGCGCGTTGGGCACCATGCGGACGATGTCTTCGCGCAGCACCGTCTGCACGTACGCACCCGCGCCCTGACAGAGCTCGTCGAGCCCGGCACACGGGACACCGTCGCCACCCAGCACGACGGACGCGCCCGCCGGGTCCTCGATGCGGAACGCGACCGTGGGCTCGACGGGTCGATGATCCGTCGCGCCGACCTTGACCCGCGCGGAGCCGAGCGTGAACTCGTCGCCCGGACCGACCTCCGTGACCTCGACCACGGGTGCCCAGGTCAGGTCGGGGTGGTGCGCGAGCCGGTAGCTGATGTCGGGCGCCAACATGGCGAGCAGGCCGTCGACCACCTCCTGCAGGCGTGGTGGACCGTAGAGCTTCAGCGGCGTGGGCTCGGGACTCATGACCCAGTGCGTCGTGATGACGTCGTTGAGGTCCGTGATGTGGTCGCTGTGGAGGTGGGTGACGAGCACCGCGCTCAACATCGGGGGCAGGAGGCCGGCGGCGGTGAGCCGGAGCAGCACGCCCCGACCGCAGTCGACGAGCACCGACGCGTCGTCCGTCTGGACGAGCGTCGAGGGGCCGGCCCGGTTCGGATCCGGGATCGGGCTTCCGGTGCCGAGCAGCGTGATCTTCATTGGTCGGGCTCCTTCACGAGTGTGGCGAGGACGTCGGCCACCTGGTCGCGCGCGGCTGCGTCGGCGACCAGGCCATCCTCGCCGACGTTCGCGTGGAGGACCGGGATGTGCGCGCACGCCGCGTCGATGATGCGGGTCCCGGCGAACGTCAGGACGGTGCGGAGCGACTCGTAGGCCTTGACCGCGCCGGTGGGCGACGTCGCCACGTTGATCCACGCGACCGGCTTCTCGTAGATCTCCCCGCCGCCGATGGTCCAGTCCAGGAGGTTCAGGAACGAGCCCGGCAGCGCGCCGGCGTACTCCGGGGTCGAGAACATCACCGCGTCGGCGTCGGCGATCATGCTGCGCAGCTCCGCGACGGCCGGCGGCAGCGGATCGACGTCGTCGTCCGGGTTGAAGTGGGGCAGGTCGCCGAGGCCCGTGTAGACGGTGGCCTCCACCCCCGCGGGCGCGACGGCGGCCGCGGTCCGCAGCACCGCCGCGTTCGTCGACCCCGCGCGCAGGCTCCCCGAGACCAGCAGGATCCGCGTCACCGCCACGAGCAAGCAGGCTACGCGCCCGCATCCGGACCCTTAGCCTGGGTCTGTGGGGCGCTCACATCACCTCTGTCCGCGGTGCGGGAGCAGCGAGCACGTCCAGGTCAGCGAGCACGAGACGCGCTGCGCCGAGTGCGGCCTCGGCGCGAACTCGGTGCGGCTGACCGCGGTCTCGGGCCCGGCGAGCCCGGCCCGACAGCTCCGCTCGAGACGGTGAACCTCGTCCCGGTGACCGACTTCGACGACTACACCGCCGGATCCGCGGAGATTCGTGAGCGCATGACCCGCCGCCACTCCCCGCCACCCACTCCGTAGCTGCTTTCGGTGCGAGTTCAACCCCCTCTGGGGGGTGCAAGTCGCACCGAAACGTGAAAGGGACGGCGAGCTAGACGCGTTGTTCCATGGCTTCGAGCTCTTCGATGGTCATGAGGACCGCGCGGGCCTTCGAGCCCTCGGAGGGACCGACGACGCCCTTGCGCTCGAGCAGGTCCATGAGGCGACCGGCGCGGGAGAAGCCGACGCGCAGCTTGCGCTGCAGCATGCTCGTGGAGCCGAAGCCGCTGCGCACGACGAGGTCCATGGCCTCACCGAGCAGGTCGTCGCTGTCGTCCGCGTCGTCGCCACCCCGACCCGCGCCGGGCTTGTCCGAGCCCTGCAGGCCGTCGATGTACTGCGGCTGCACCACCTGCCGGCGCCAGTGGGCCACGACCTTGCGCACGCACTCCTCGTCGACCCACGCGCCCTGGATGCGTTGCGCGCGCGAGCTCGACGCGGTCGACAGCAGCATGTCGCCGTGACCGATCAGCTTCTCCGCGCCGGGCTGGTCGAGGATGACGCGCGAGTCGGCAAGCGTGCTCACCGAGAACGCGAGCCGGCTCGGGACGTTCGCCTTGATCACGCCGGTGATGACGTCGACGGACGGGCGCTGCGTCGCGATCACCAGGTGGATGCCGACGGCGCGGGCCATCTGCGCGATGCGACAGATGCTCTGCTCGACGTCGCGGGCCGCGACCATCATGAGGTCGTTGAGCTCGTCGATCACGATCACGATGAAGCTCATGCGCTCGTAGCTCTTGTCGCCGTGCGGGTCCGGGTTCTCGGCGGTCGGGAGGTCACCGCGGTCGTACATCGCGTTGAAGCCGGTGATGTCGCGCACGCCGACGTCCGCGAGGAGGTCGTAGCGCATCTCCATCTCGCGCACGGCCCACTCGAGCGCGTTCGCAGCCTTCTTCGGGCTCGTGACGACCTCCGTCAGCAGGTGCGGCAGGCCGTTGTACTGACCGAGCTCGACCCGCTTCGGGTCCACGAGGATCAGGCGCACCTGCTCGGGCGTGCAGCGCATCAGGATCGACGTGATGAGGCTGTTGATGCAGCTCGACTTGCCCGCGCCGGTCTGGCCCGCGATGAGCAGGTGCGGCATCTCCGACAGGTTGAGCATGAACGAGCGGCCGGCGATGTCGCGACCGAGCCCGACCTGCAGCGGGTGGGTCGCCTGCTTGGCCTCGGTCGACACCAGGATGTCGCCGAGGGTGACGAGCTGGCGCTGCTTGTTCGGCACCTCGACGCCGATCGCGCTGCGACCTGGGATCGGGGCGAGGATGCGGACGTCCGAGCTGGCCATCGCGTACGCGATGTCGTGGTTCAGCGCGGTGACCCGGTTGACCTTGACGCCGGGTGCGAGCTCGAGCTCGTAGCGGGTGACGGTCGGGCCGATCGTCATCCCGATGAGCTTGGCGTCGACGCCGAAGTCGCGCATCGTCGCTTCGAGGACCGCGCCCCCCTGCTCCACGAGCCGGTGGTCGACCTCCTTCTCGACGCTGCGCTTGAGGATCTCGCGCGCCGGCAGCTTCCACTCACCGTGTGCGGTCAGGTCGATCGCCATCTGACCCTCGTCATCCTCGACGACGGCGATGTCGGCAGGCTCGGGCTCCGGCTCGGGGGGTGTGGAGACGATGACGGGCTTGAGCGCGACCATCGGCTCCGGTTCGGGCTCGGCCTCCGGCTCGGGGTCGTCGACCGGGACCGCGTCGAGCGTCGCCCGGCGGGTGCGGGGTGCCTTGGCCTCCGCTTCCGGCTCGGCGTCGGACTCGCTCGCCTCCGGCGTCTCGGTGAGGGCCTTGAAGACCTGGATCGACCCGTCGCGCAGCTTCGTGAGGCCGGTGCCGGTGAGCTCGATCACCCGCGGCAACGAGAGGCCCGACGCGAGCAGGCCGCCGAGCACGAGGAACGCGATGAGGACGATCGACGCGCCGGCGGGGCCGACGCCCGAGATCAGCGGCAGGCCGACGCCGCCACCGACGTACCCGCCGGCGGTGCGCAGGGAGTCGACCGGGTCCGAGAGGTTGGGGGCGCCCCCGAAGACGTGGCACAGACCCGCGACGGACAGCACGATGAGGACGACGCCGAGCCCGATCCGGATCGGTGCCGCGGTCTCTTCCTCGGACCGGCGCCACAGCAGCAGCCCGGCGAACGCGAACATCGCCAGCGGCACGAGGAAGGCCGCGTTGCCGAGCAGGGCGGTGATGCCGGAGCTGAGCGCGTGACCGAGGGGCCCGGCCAGATCGGTTGCGAGCGCGAGGCCGCTCAGCGCGCCGAGCGCGACGAGGCAGAGCGCAACGGCGTCGGTCCCGTGGCCGTGGAGCTGGGTCCGGGCCGCCACCCGCAGCGCGGAGGGCTTCTTGATGGTCTTCCTGGCGCCGGCCTTGCCGGTCGGACGCGACGAGCGCGAGCGAGCGGGGGGCCGGCGGCGGGATTTCGTCGTCGCCACGGAGGCACCGTAACACCGGCAACACCGGCAACAGCGGTTCTCTCCAACCTCAGAAGTAGCGGCTTATGGGCCTTCCAGGGCCTTGACGAACCAGTCGTGGCGCTCGTGGACCCGCATCCCGGCCTCTTCGTACAGGCGGATCGCGGCCGGCGCGGCGTCCGCATCGACCGAGACGAGGACCCGCATCTGGCCCCGCTCCCGCAGCGCCGCGAACGCGTCCGCCACGAGGGCCTGGGCCACCCCCTTCCCCCGCCAGGCCCGCCGGACGCCCACGTTGCTCAGGTACCCGGTCTCCCCGACGTCGTAGACGAGCGTCGCTCCGACGACCGTGCCGTCGCACTCCGCCACCCGCCACAAGCCCGGATCGAACGCCGGGTGGCGCAGCCGCAGGTCGAGCCATTCGTCCAGCCGGCGCGCGGTGTAGGAACGATGACCCTCGAACGCCTCGCCCATCGTCTCGCGCACCGCGTCGGCGTCCTCCGGCGCGTACTGCCGCAGCACGATCCCCTCCGGCGGGTCCACCGGTTCCGGCGAACGGTTCGCAAGGTCGATCTTGAAGCGCAACACCGAGTTCGACGTATGGAAGCCGCGCCGCTCGAGCAGCTCGCGCTTGCCGGTGTTCACGTGCGATGCGTACAACCCGAGCGTGACGGTGTTCGCGCCGGCGAGCTCGCGCGTCCGGTTCTCCATCAGCTCGATCAGCAGCGTGCCGAGACCGCGGCCGGAGTACTCGGGCAGGACGAACGCGTCGCCTTCCACCTCGGCGCCGGGCTGCGCCTCCCACACGAACGCGTACCCGACGATGCGACCGGTCGGCCCGCTCACCACCCACGCGTCGCGAGCCAGCGTGAAGCGCGGACGCGCCCAGTCGTCGATGAGGTCGTCCTCCGTGAAGTCCGGCTCACCGAAGTCGGCGATGTCGCCCGCGACGACGACCTCGGCGATCGGCGCCGAGTCGCGCGCCCGCGGCGCACGCACGACGTACCCGGTGGGCAGCTCGACCGAGCGCTCCTCCGGGTCAGAGCGCCGGGGCATAGCCGCCGTCGACCGGGTACACCTGACCGGTGATCCAGGACCCGGCGTCACTGCAGAGCAGGACCGCGAGCGGTGCTGCGTCGTCGACTTCGCCGATCCGGCCCGCGGGATACGCCTTCGCGAGCTTGGGCTCGATGTCCGGGTTGCCGGCGATCGCGTCGGCGAGCGCGCCGTGGCGCATGGTGCCGAGCGCGATGCAGTTCACGGTCACGCCGTCGCGACCGACCTCGGCTGCGAGCCCACGCGAGAAGCCCATCGCCGCGGCCTTGGCCGCGCCGTAGACCGCCTGCTTGCGCTCACCCCGCCGTCCCGCGTCGGAGACGATCGTCAGGATCCGGCCCCAGTGCTGCTCGAGCATCGCGGGGAGGTACGCGCGCGTCACGCCGAGCACCGCCGCGAGGTTGAGGCGGATCAGCGGGTCCCAGTCCGCGGGGCCGGTCTCGACGAAGGACTTGATGACGATGCCCTCCGGCGGGATCCCCGCGTTGTTCACCAGGATGTCGACCGGGCCCGTCTCCTCCAGCATGCGCGCGACCTCGTCACGGTCACAGACGTCGGCGATGATCGGCGTCGCCACCCCGCCTTCCTCCTCGATCTCGCGACACACCTTCTCGGCCCGGTCCAGGTGGATGTCGTTGATGCGGAGCTCGGCGCCGGCGCGGGCCATCTGGATCGCGATCGCCCGGCCCACCCCGCCGCCGGACCCCGTGACGAGCGCGGTCCGGCCCGCGATGAAGTTGGACCAGTCACGGATCACGTCAGACCTCCATGCACGACGGGAATGACCGCCGGGCGGCGCTTGGTCCGCTCGTGGATGAACCGACCGAGCGCGCGCCGGGCGAGCCGGCGGATGGCCTCGAAGTCCGTGGTGCCGCTCGGCCGCGGCCGAGGCCGAGCGCGTCGCGCACCTCGTTCTTCGCCTCCTCCAGCAGCTCCTCGGCCTCGGGGGCGTACACCCAGCCCTTCGTGACGATCTCCGGCCCGGTGACGATCTCGCCGGTGCGCTGGTCCACGGTGAGGATCACGACGACCACGCCTTCCTCCGCGAGCTGCTTGCGGTCGCGCAGCACGCCCTGGCCGATGTCGCCGACGATGCCGTCCACGTACAGGTAGCCGGACGGTACGGCCTGGCGATCAGTGACGAGACCGTCGTCCTCGAGCGTGACGACGTCGCCGTCCTCGCACACGTAGATCTTGTCGGGGTCGATGCCGCTGAGCTCGGCGAGGTCCGCGTGGTGGACCATGTGCCGGTACTCACCGTGCACCGGGATGAACCACTCCGGCCGGAGCAGGTTCATCATGAACTTCAGCTCCTCCTGCGACGCGTGACCGGAGACGTGCACCGGCGCGTTCCCACCGTGCACCACCTCGGCGCCCGCGTGGTACAGCGAGTTGATGATGCGGGTGACGCTCGTCTCGTTCCCCGGGATCGCGTGCGCGGAGATCACGACGACGTCGTCCTCGCTGATCTTCACCCACTTGTGCTCGTGCGCGGCCATGAGCGAGAGCGCGCTCATCGGCTCGCCCTGCGACCCGGTGCAGATGATGCACACCTCGCCGGGCGGGAACCGCGGTGACTCCTCGATGTCGATCACGCGGTTCGACGGGACCTTCAGCAGCCCCATCTCTCGCGACAGCGTCACGTTGTTCACCATCGACCGGCCGACGAACGCGAGCTGCCGGCCACTCGCCAGCGCGGCCTCGGCCACCTGCTGCACCCGGTGCAGGTGCGACGCGAAGCTCGCGACGATGAACCGCTTGTCGGGGTTGTCGCGGAACAAGGTGCGCATCGCGGAGCCCACCGTGGTCTCGGACTCGGTGAAGCCCGGACGCTCTGCGTTCGTCGAGTCCGAGAGCAGCAAGCGCACGCCGGGGAACTTGCCGTCCTCGCGCGTGGAAGGCCGTTGCGCGATCTCGCCGAGCCGGGCGAGGTCCGTGCGCCGGCCGTCGACGGGCGTGAGGTCGATCTTGAAGTCGCCGGTGTGCAGGATCGTGCCCTGGGGCGTGTGGTACGCCGCGGCGAACGCGTGCGGGACGGAGTGCGTCACCGGGATGAACTCGACGTCGAACGGACCGATCTGGCGCCGCTCCCCGTCGAAGACCGGGATCAGCTCGGTGTGCCCGAGCATCCCGGCTTCCTCGATGCGGTTCCTCGCCAGCCCGAGCGACAGCGGCGATCCGTAGATCGGGCACTGGACGTCGCGCAGGAAGAACGCGAGCCCGCCGGCGTGGTCCTCGTGCGCGTGGGTGAGGACGACGCCCTCGACCCGCTTCGCGTTGTTCCGCAGGTAGGTGAAGTCGGGGAGGACGAGATCGACGCCCGGCATGTCCACGTCCGGGAACATGATCCCGCAGTCGACGACGAGGATGCGGTCGGCGACCTCGATGCAGAAGCAGTTGCGGCCGATCTCGCCGAGCCCGCCGAGGAAGACGATCCGCACCTGGTCGTTGTTGCGTCGGGGCTTGGCCATCGAGCCGAGGCTACTCGCAGCCTCCTGCGCCGGACCGGGGCGGAGCTACGCCGCGGAGCGGTCCTTGGCGACCTCGTCGAGATCCGAGTACTCCTCGGTCGTGTCGGTCCAGTCCTCGAACTGGATCACGCCGAGGTCCGTGAAGCGGTCCCGCAGCCAGCCGTCACCGGCGTCGAGCAGACCCAGCTTCTTGCAGTTCGGCACGATCTTGGAGAACAGCATCGACTGGAACATCGCCCGGGTGTCGTCCTCGAGCACGAGCGTCAGCGCGTCCTTGACGTCGACGCCCATCTTCTCGAAGACCTCCTGCTGGAGGAACCGGTCGCGCATGCGCACGGCCGCCTCGAACGCGAACTCCTGGCGCTCGCGGATCTCCTTGGAGTCGAGCTCCTGGTAGAACTCCTGCAGGGAGAGCACGCCGAACGCGACGTGGCGAGCCTCGTCGGCCATCACGTAACGGAGCAGCTTCTTCAGCAGCGGCTCGGTGGTCAGCTGGTGGATGAAGCCGAACGCGGCGAGCGCGAGCCCTTCCACCATGATCTGCATGCCGAGGTAGGTCATGTCCCACCGGTTGTCGCTGATGATGTCGTCCAGGAGCATCTTCAGGTGGGCGTTGATCGGGTAGTGGCCGCTCAGCTTCTCGTCCAGGTACTTGGCGAACACCTCGACGTGGCGGGCCTCGTCCATCACCTGGGTCGCGGCGTAGTACTTCGCGTCGATCCACGGGACCGTCTCCACGATCTGCGCGGTGCAGATGAGGGCACCCTGCTCACCGTGGAGGAACTGCGAGAGCGTCCAGTTCTGGGACTCGATGCCCATCTGGACCCACTGGTCGTCGGTCCAGGACTCGAACGGCGTCCCGGTCAGGTCGACGCTCTCGCCGAACCCGTTGGGGATGTTCGCAGCCTGGTTGGCCATGACGACGGCTTCCTGGTCCACCGGGATCGACCAGTCGAGGTCCGTGGTGACGTTCCACTGGGACGTCTTCGCCTTCTCGTAGAGCTTGACGAGCGCGGGGCGGGACCGCTCGTAGTCCCAGCTGAAGAGCGCGTCCGACTCCGCCTTGACGGTGTGGAGCACCTCGTCGACGTCGCTGTTGCTGATCGAGAGGATCGCTTCGAGGTCGTTGATGTCTTCGCGACCGATCATCTCTTGGTTCGTAGCCATTGCAGTTACCCCCGGTTGGGTTGGGACGCCGGGGCGCTGAGCGCCGGGGCGACGAAATCGTGGACGAGCGCGCGCACCTCGTGCGCGTCGGTCATGGTCACGGGGCTGTTCTCGGCCCCGAGGTAGGCGAGGAAGACCCGGGTGCTCCACTGCGCGGCGCGGTTCGCGTCGGCGGCCGGGAGGTAGCGGGCGAAGGTCGGAGCGAGCGCGGCACCGGCGAGCTCGAGGAAGCGGTCGGCCCCGTCGAAGGTGATCCACGGGAGGACCAGCTCCGGCTCGTGGGCGAGGACGAACTGCAGCGCATCGTGCTCGAGCACCGCGTGCGCGGCGGTGGTGCCCATCGCGACGAGCGCGTCATCGAGCGACGACTCCGCCTGCGCCGCCGCGTCGATCGCGGCGAGGACGCGCGCGGTCTCGTGGGCGATGACCGCGTCGAGCAGCTGCTGCTTGCCCCCGAAGTAGCGGTACACGGTGGCGCGGGCGCAGCCGGCTTCCTTCGCCACGTCCTCCAGCGTCGTCTTGGCCACGCCGTAGCGGGCGAGCGAGACGAGGGTGGCGGTCAGGATGCGGTCGCGGGCGGCGGCCGAACCGGCCCCAGCTCTCGTTCCCATCTCGCGCTCCGTGGTCACTCGTGAGACAGTAAGGCGAAGACTGTCTCATGGTCAACGTGTCGCGGGTCACAAGGGAACCGCCGGCCTGCCGGCAGGTGGTTCGGCGGGTTCCGCCCCGCACTTGAACGAGTTCCGGGACCGTCCGGGTGGGGTCGGGGTGGATCAGACCCCGGGAAAGCAGGCCTGACGGCCGAGGAGCGACAGCCCCCGCAGGTCGCCGTCGGCGTAGTCCCGCACGTTGAGCTGGGCCTCGGAGAACATGATCTGGGTCCGGTCGCTCGTGTGGTCGAGCCCGATGAGGTGGCCGAACTCATGGAGCACGGTCGCGCCGGCCTGACTCCGATCGGCGAGCTGGGCCGTCGAGAGCTGCTGCGCGTCCAGGACGATCTGGCCGGTGACGTACACGAGCCGCCCGTTCGGCGCGTAGACGGCCTGGGGCGAGCCGACGCCGGCGACGTAGCCCGCGAGCTCCGGGTACGACGCTTCGTCGGCCCACGCGATCAGGACCGGCGCCCAGCGGGACTTCCCGTAGCGACCGGGCTGGAACGGCTCACGATCCTTGTCGGGGCCCTCGGTGACGAGCCCGTCGTAGACGAACCGGAGCCCGGTCGCGGTGCTGACGCGCGCGACCGCGTTCTGGATCAACGCGAGACCGTCACTCGGCGCGCCGGCCGGGTTGACCACGTAGTGGACCGGCCGGCACGGGTCGAACGCGACCGGCGTCGACGGGTCGTTGCGCTGATGCTCGAGGAACTCGTACTGGCCGCTCCCGATCGGCACCGGCGCCGGCGTGCCCAGTGGTCGAGCGGCTTCCTCGGTCGACGGCGGTGGCGCGTCCTTCGACGGCTGGGCCGCGGTGCTCGAGCCGCCGCCGGACGCCCGGTTCAGCAGCTTCGGCAGTCCCCAGGTCGCCGCCACCAGGAGCACGAGGATCACGACCGGCAGGACGACGCGCCGGTGGTGCTCCGCCTTCGGCGCCTCGCCCGGCTCCTGCGTGACCACGGTGTGCCGGCCGAGCGGCTTCTCGGTGGTGCCCCACCGCGTCCCGTCGAAGTAGCGCTCACCGTCGCCGGTCGCGCTCCACGGGTCCGGGTACCACCCCGGCGCGACCGGATCCTCGTCTCGTCGATCACCCCCCACCACACCCGGAGTCTACGAAGTCCCCACCCCTCGTTTCGGGGCGACCTCCCCGCGCTCTGGCACCGTTTGGGCGTGAGGAGCACTCCCTCCAGGGGGTCCAAGTCACGCCGAAAGGAGTTCGGCGGGGCGGTGGTCAGGGGGCGGCGAGGGCTTCGGGGGTGAGGACGCCGACGAGGAGCTGGTCGCGCACGAGGCGGCGGAGCGCGACGGGATCGTCGAGGTCCTCACTGTCCGAGCCGATCAACGAGAGCAGCATCCGCGCGACGAAGTCCGCGGCGCGGGCCTGGTCGAGACCGGGCAGGAGCCGACCCGCGCGGTCCTCGCGCTCGAGGAACGGCATGAGGTACCCGGTGATGAACTCGAGCGGGCGGTGCTGCTCGGTGGTGAGCAGCGGCAAGAGGCGCTCGGGCTCGGTGACCATGATCTTCTGGAGGACGACGTGCTCCCCCACGGCCCGGTGCGCGAACACGAGCCCGTCCTCGACCAGGCTCGCGAAGTCCGGCGCACCGACGACGGCCTCGGCCAGGGAGCCGAAGAAGCGGCCCATCTCCCAGGCCACCACCTCGCGCAGCAGCTGGTCCTTGCCCCCGGGAAAGACCCGGTAGACCGTCGCGCGCGACACCCCGGACTCCTTCACGACGTCCTCGACCGTCGTCTTGCCGAGGCCGAACCGGGCGAAGCACTCGTAGGCGGCTTCGAGGATCCGCTCGCGCAGGGCCGGGTCGGGCGCACGCACCGCTCCCGTCATGGGACTAGGAGTCGAGCAGCGCGTCGAGCCCGACGGTCAGGCTCGGGAGGCCGGCGACCTTGCGCACCGCGAGCAGCACCCCCGGCATGAACGACGACCGGTCGTAGGAGTCGTGACGGATCGTCAGCGTCTCGCCCATCGTGCCGAGGATGACCTCCTGGTGCGCCAGCATCCCGCGCATCCGCACCGAGTGCACCCGGATCGCACCGTCGACGAGGCCGCCACGCGCGCCCTCGACCACGACGGTCTTGGTCGGGTCGGCCGCCCACTGCTGGGACGACGCGGCCATCCGTCCGGCGGTCCGCATCGCGGTGCCCGACGGCGCGTCGACCTTCTGGTCGTGGTGCAGCTCGATGATCTCTGCGGTCTCGAACCAGGGCGCGGCCTGCTCCGCGAACCGCATCATCAGGACCGCGCCGATCGCGAAGTTCGGTGCGATGAACGCGTTGGCTGCGCTGTCACCGAAGAGGTTCGCCATCTCGTCGAGGTCGTCCTCGGTGAACCCGGTCGTGCCGACGACCGCGTGCACGTCGTGCGCGGCACACCAGCGGAGGTTCTCGCGCGCCGCGGCCACGACGGTGAAGTCCACGCTGACGTCCGTCGCGGCCTCGACGAGCACCATCGGGTCACCCGCGATGACGAGGTCCGTTCCCTCGACCGGCTCCCCCGCGTGCTGCGGGTCGACGGCCGCGACGAGCTCGCAGTCGTCGGCACCGAGCACCGCGGCGCAGACCGTCGCGCCCATGCGCCCGCCCGCACCGAACACCCCGACTCGGATCACGCTCCGACCTTACCGGCCACCTCACTCTCCTGGCCGCGATGAAGACCGCGTCGGTAGGGTTCCGGCGTGATGGAACAGCCGGCACTCGGATGTGCCTTCTTCGACCAGCTGGTGCATCGACGCATCGAGGTGGACGGCGAGCCCGCCGTCGAGTTCGACGTCACCGACGACCTGCGCGGCCCGGCGGGATCGGTGCACGGCGGGCTCGTGGCCACGATCGTCGACGTGGCCGGCGCGTCCTGCCTGTTCCGCGCGGTCGGTCGCCCGGTGGCGACGGCCTCGACGTCGATCCAGTACCTGTCGGCCGGTCGGGTCGGTCCGATCCGCGCGACCGCGACCCTCCTGCGGGCGACGGACACCCTGGGCGTCGTCGAGGTCCGGGTCGTCGACGTCGGCAAGGACGAGCGGCTGATGGCGGTCGCGCACGTGACGCTCAAGCTGCTCGCGGGCGACGGCTACGTCCGCCAGACGACCTAGCCCGACTCAGGCGAAGTCGTCGGCGTCGAACGGTCCGACGACGGCGAGGACCCGCGGCTCGTCCGCGAACACCCGCTTGATCACCCGGTCGGCATCCTCGACCGTGATGGCGTCGATCTCCGCGACGAGCTCGTCGACCGACGGCACCTCGTCGGTCGTCAGCTCGCTGCGGCCGAGCCGGTGCATCCGGCTCGAGCTCGTCTCCAGCGCCGAGCGCGGTCGAGCCCTTGAGGTGACCCTTGGCCGCCGCGAGCTCGTCCTCGGGGACGCCGTCGGCGACGAGGCGGTCGAGCTCACCGCGGATCACCGTCAACGTCTCCTGCGCCGCGCTCCGGGCTCGTGCCCGCGTAGACGCCGAGCGCGCCGGTGCCGTCGAACGCGACGCGGTACGAGTAGACCGAGTACGCGAGGCCGCGCTTCTCGCGCACCTCCTGGAACAGCCGGGACGACATCCCGCCACCCAGCACCTGGTTGACGACCGAGAGGGCGTAGCGATCCGGATCGTCACGAGCCAGCGCGCGCACCCCGAGGACGAGGTGGGCCTGCTCGGTCGCACGCCGCTCGGTGAGGATCGCCTCGGGCGGTGCGAAGGAAGGATCGATCCGTGCCGGGCGCGCCCCGTCCTCGACGTCGAGCCCGGCACCGATCAACTCGACCATCTTTCGGTGCTCGAGGTTCCCGGCCGCGGCAACGACGACGTTGGCGGGCCGGTAGTGGTCGTGGTGGTACGCCGCGATCGCGTCGCGGTCCGCGGCGACGATCGTGTCGCGGCGTGCCGAGCACCGAGCGGCCCAGCGGGTGCTTCGGGTACAGCGCGGCGGCGAAGAGCTCGTGGACGATGTCGTCCGGCGTGTCGTCACGCATGCGGATCTCTTCGAGGATGACCTGACGCTCGGAGTCGACCTCGTCGGGACGGAACGCCGGCGCCCACACCACCGCGGAGAGGATGTCGGCCGCGACCTCGAGGTGGTCGTCGGGGACGCGGACGTAGAACGCCGTGTACTCCTGCGTCGTGAACGCGTTCATGTCCCCGCCCACGGACTCGATCGCGTTCGCGATCTCGGACGCGCTGCGGGTCTCCGTGCCCTTGAAGAGCAGGTGCTCGAGGAAGTGGCTGGCGCCGAGCAGGTTGTCGGGCTCGTCGATCGCGCCGGTGCCGACCCAGAAGCCGATCGCCACCGAGCGGAGCTCGGGCATGGATTCGGTGAGCACCCGCAGCCCCGAAGGGAGCCGCGTGCGCTCGATCCCCGAAATTCCCGTCCCGTCAGCTCCGCTCATGGTGGCGTATCGACGTCCGACGAACTGGTCTGAAGGAGCTATCGCCGGCGCCGGCGGGGACCGCGGTCACGGTCGCCACCGCTGCGGCTCGGCGCCTCGGCCGGGCCGAGGTCACCGAACTCCTTCTTGGCCTCCTCGTCCCACGCGGCATCGAACGAGGCAACGTCCTTCGGCGGGCCGGTGTTGCTGCTCCGGTCGCCACGGTCGCCGTCTCCACGCGGAGCCCGCTCGCGCGGCGCCCGCTCGGGCCGGTCGCCGTCACCGGAACCGCCGTCCTCGCCCTCTTCGCCCACGAGGGACAGCGAGAGCTTGCCGGAGTTGTCGATGTCGTCGACCCGGACGGTGACCTCGTCGCCGAGGTCGAGCACGTCCTCCACCCGGTCGATGCGCTTGCCCCGACCGAGCTTCGAGATGTGCAGCAGGCCGTCACGGCCGGGCAGGACGTTCACGAACGCACCGAACTTCGTGATGTTCACGACGCGGCCCTTGTACTCCGCGCCGAGCTCGGCGGTCGGCGGGTCGAGGATCAGCTCGATGCGGCGGCGGGCCTCTTCGACCTTCTCGCCTTCCTTCGAACCGATGCTCACCGTGCCGACCATGCCGTCGTCGCTCACCGCGATGTCGGCACCGGTCTCCTGCTGGATCGTGTTGATGACCTTGCCCTTGGGCCCGATGACCTCACCGATCTTGTCGATCGGGATCTCGAAGCTGACGATCTTCGGCGCGGTCGGACGGACGTCCGAGCGGGGCTCGGCGATCGCATCGTGCATGACGTCGAGGATCGCAAGCCGCGCGACCTTCGCCTGCTCGAGTGCCTTGAGCAGCACGTCGGCGGGCAGGCCGTCGATCTTCGTGTCGAGCTGCAGCGCGGTCACGAACTCGGACGTCCCGGCGACCTTGAAGTCCATGTCGCCGAACGCGTCCTCCGCACCGAGGATGTCGGTGAGGGTCGTGTACTTGCCGTCGTGGAAGACGAGGCCCATCGCGATGCCGGCGACGGGGGCCTTGAGCGGCACACCCGCGTCCATCATCGAGAGCGTCGAGCCACAGACCGACGCCATGGAGGTGGAGCCGTTCGACGCGAGCACGTCGGAGACGACGCGCAGCGTGTAGGGCCACTCCTCCTTGCTCGGCACGACCGGCAGCAACGCCCGCTCGGCGAGCGCGCCGTGACCGATCTCGCGGCGCTTCGGCGAACCGACGCGACCCGTCTCACCGGTGGAGAACGGCGGGAAGTTGTAGTGGTGCATGTAGCGCTTGCGGTCGTCGAGCCCGAGGGTGTCGACGATCTGCTCCATGCGGGACATGCCGAGCGTGAGCACCGACAGGACCTGGGTCTCGCCCCGCTGGAAGAGGCCCGAGCCGTGCACCGCGTTGAGGACGCCGACCTCGGCGGAGAGCGGACGGAGGTCCGTCACGCCCCGGCCGTCGATGCGGACGCCCTCGTTGACGATGCGCTCGCGCACGACCTGCTTCTGCAGGGACCGGAACGCCTTCTTGATCTCGCCCTCGCGGCCCGCGAACCCACCGACCTCGTCGGGCGTGCTCGCCAGCGCGAGGAGCAGGCCTTCGAGGATCTCGTCGAGCCGGTTGTTGCGCTCGGTCTTGTCCGCGATCGCCATGGCCTCGGCGGTGTTCGACTTCGCCTGGTCCGTCACGGCCGCGAACACGTCGTCCTGGTAGTCGACCCGACGCTCGAACGGCTTCTCGACGATCGGACCGTGGGCGAGGATGACGTCGGCGACGAGCTGCTGCTGGAGGTCGATGACCTTGCCGATCCACTCCTTGGCGACGTCGAGACCCTCGGCGATGACCGCTTCGGTCACCTTGGGGGCGCCGGCCTCGTAGAGGGCCCAGCTGTTCTCGGTGCCACCGGCCTCGACCATCATCACGGCGATCTCACCGGCTTCGGTGCGACGTCCCGCGACGACGAGCTGGAACGTGGACTCGTTGCCCTGCTCGTACGTCGGGTGGGCGATCCACTGACCCTCGTGGTGCGCCATGCGCACCGCGCCGATCGGGCCGTTGAACGGGATGCCCGAGATCATCAGCGCGGCGGACGCACCGTTGATCGAGATGATGTCGTGGGGGTTCTTCTGGTCCGAGCCCATGATCGTGGCGATCACCTGGGTCTCGTCCCGGAAGCCCTCGGGGAAGCTCGGCCGCAGCGGGCGGTCGGTGAGCCGGCAGGTCAGGATCGCCGCCTCGCCCGGACGACCTTCGCGGCGGAAGAACGAGCCGGGGATCTTGCCCGCCGCGTACATCCGCTCCTCGACGTCCACCGTCAGGGGGAAGAAGTCGATGCCCTCACGGGGCTTGCTCGTGGCGACCGTCGACAGGACGACGGTGTCGCCCACCGTCAGCAGCACCGCGCCGTCGGCGAGGTTCGCCAGACGACCGGTCTCGATGGTCAGCTCCAGTCCGTCAGCGTTGATCGGACCACTTACTCGAATCGCGTCTCCCATGGGAACGCGCTCCTCTCTCGCCGCCCGCTTGGGGGGCAGCACTTGTGCGAGGGGCGGTGATTCCCAGTTGTCGGCGCTCGGGGGTGACCCTGAGCAACGGCGACTGACAACCTCCGTCACGCTCGCGTTGGTTTCAAACGCGAAGCGGGAGCGGCATTGGCCGCTCCCACGATCCGCTACCGGCGGAGACCCAGCTTCGCGATGAGTGCTCGATACCGCTCGATGTCGTTGCGCCGGAGGTAATCCAGCAGGCGACGACGCTGACCCACGAGCATCAGCAAACCGCGGCGCGAGTGATGATCCTTCTTGTGGATCTTCAGGTGCTCCGTGAGGTGGTTGATGCGCCCCGTGAGGAGCGCTACCTGAACCTCCGGCGACCCGGTGTCGGTGTCGTGGAGGCGGTGCTCGGCGATCGTTGCAGTGGTGTCGGGCATGCGCGGAGAGAGATTCTTTCGGTTGCGGAAGCGTTCAGAGTACCACGGGCCGGAAATCCCGGCCCGGCACGGACCCTACGAGCCGACCAGGCGCCGGGTCGCCTCGACGTCTTTTCCCATTTGCTCCACCAGGGCCTCGACGCTGTCGAAGCGCTGCTCGCCCCGGAGCCGCTCGACGAACCGGACCGCCGCGGGCTGGCCGTAGAGGTCCCCGTCGAAGTCGAGGAGATAGGCCTCGAGCAGCGAGTGCTCGGCGTCCTCGTAGAAGGTCGGTCGCCGGCCGAGCGAGATCGCGGCCGGGTGCCAGACCCCGTCGGGCCCGCTGTAGGAGCCGGCGTAGATGCCGTCCGCGGGCAGGCAGATCTCCTCCGGCACCGCCACGTTGGCGGTCGGGAATCCCAGCTCCCGGCCCCGCTGGTCGCCTTGGACCACCGTGCCGCGCACCTCGTGGGGGTGGCCCAGCAGCCGGGCCGCG
The DNA here is from genome assembly GCA_963770105.1 of uncultured Acidimicrobiia bacterium. GTDB lineage: Bacteria > Actinomycetota > Acidimicrobiia > IMCC26256 > JAENVU01 > Chersky-806. Next base: position 2,258,086 of record CAVYOL010000002.1, read on the forward strand.
ATCGCCACGTCCCCGTTGGCGAGCGCCCCCCGGACCCGGGTCGACGAGAAGGGCTCGTGCTCGCCGTGGGGGGCCACCAGCCCGAGCCCGACCACCTCGAAGCCGAGGTCCTTGCCCATCTGCTCGAGCAGGGCGACGTTGCCGCCCCGCCGGTGCCCGAAGTGGAAGTCGGCGCCGACGACCACGACCCGGGCCCGGAGCAGGCCGACCAGCACCTCGCGCACGAACTCCTCGGCGGTCTCGTGGCTCCGGTCCTCGTCGAAGTGGAGCACGCAGACGACGTCCACGAGCTCGAGCGCGGTCAGCAGCTCCAGCTTCTGGTCGAGCGAGCTCAGCAGCTTCGGGGCCGAGTCCGGCCGCACGACCTGGGCCGGATGGCGGTCGAAGGTGACGAGCGCGGCGTCGAGGTGGCGGGCGTCGGCGAGCTCGCGCACGAGGCGGAGCACCTTCTTGTGGCCCTCGTGGACCCCGTCGTAGGCACCGATCGTCACGACGCTGCCGTCGCTCAGCGGCGCGAGGCCGTCGACCTGATGGACGACTCGGGTGGTGGTCACGCGGCCATTGTGCCGGTCACGAGCCCGCCACCTCGGCTGGAGGCAGGACCACGGCCGGCTTGAGGCCCGCGCCGCGGCGTTCGTAGACCGCGAGGAGCGCACCGGATCCGTCGACGACGGCGTAGGGACCCGGGCCGGCGACGTCGAATGCCCCGACGGAGAACACGGAGCCGTGGGCCACCGCGCGCGCCGATTCGGTGTCGACCGTGACCCGCTCGAGCGCGCGCATCGCCTCGACCGGGCTCACGAGCGCGGCCGGGGCGTCGGCTTCGATGACGTCGAGCGGATGGGACTCCTCGATCGTGAACGCTCCGACCCGCAGCCGTCGCAGCGACGCGAGGTGCGCGGGACCACCGAGCGCGGCACCGAGGTCGGCGGCAAGCGACCGGATGTAGGTCCCGCTCGAGCAGTCGACGAGCACCGTCGCCGTCGGGAACGGACCCGGCTCGAAGCTCTCGACGTCGAACCGGTCGATGCGCACCGACCGGGGCTTGCGCTCGACCTCCTCCCCCGCCGCGCGAGCTCGTGCAGCCGGCGCCCGCCGACCTTCAGCGCGGAGACCATCGGCGGCACCTGCTGCAGGTCACCGAGGAAGCGCCGTGACGCGGTGACGACCTCGGCCTCGGTCAGCGGCATCGGCCGGCGTTCGAGCACCGCGCCCGCGGCGTCGAGGGTGTCGGTCGCGACGCCGAACGCGATCGTGCCGCGGTAGGTCTTGGTCGTCTCCTGCAGGAAGCGCAGCAGCCGCGTGACCCGCCCGAGCCCCACGAGCAGCACCCCGGTCGCGTCCGGGTCCAACGTGCCCGCGTGCCCGACCCGCTTCTGCCCGTACGCCTTGCGCAGCTTCGCGACGATGTCGTGGGACGTGAAGCCCGCCGGCTTGTCGACCACCACCAACCCGTCAAACATGGTGAGGCAGAGCTCAGAGTGCGGCGCGGATGCGGTCGACCGTCTCGGCGATCCCGGCGTCCGACGTGAAGCCGGCGGCGAACCGGTGCCCGCCGCCGCCGTGCGCGGCCGCCACGTGGCGGACGTCCGCGGCACCGACCGAGCGGAGGCTCACCTTCACCGTGCCGTTCGCCTCTTCCTTCAGCACGCAGGCGACGTCCGCCTCGGCGGTGCGCCGGATGATGTCGATGAGCCCTTCGACCTCTTCGAGGGACACGTCGTGGCGGGCGAGCATGTCCTGGGTGACTGCGGTCCAGACGAAGGACTGCTCGCGCACCAGCTCCGCGTTCGCGATCGCCTCGGCGAGCAGCTGCAGGTAGGCGAACCGGTGCTCCTCGAAGAGCGTCCGGCTCAGGCGGCTCACGGGAACGTCGTACGTGACGAGCTCACCCGCGAGCGCGAACACGTCGGGGCAGGTCGTCTCGTACTGGAAGCGACCGGTGTCGCAGATCAGCGCGGCGTAGAGGCAGACGGCCGCGGCGTCGTTGAGCGGCAGACCGAGCCGGTCGATGAGGCGGCGCACCAGCACCCCGCTCGCCGCGGCCGCGGGGTCGATCACGTTGATGCTGCCGTAGCGGTCGTTCGAGACGTGGTGGTCGACGACGATCAGCTCCCGCGCGGCCTCCGCCGCGGGCCGGAGCCCACCGAGGCGGTCCAAACGAACCGCAGTCGAACGTCGCCATCAGCTCGGGGCGGCCGGGGAACTCCTCGGGACGCGTCAGCAGCTCGAGGCCCGGAAGATCCCGGTAGTGCGGCGCGACCCGGAACGGGCTCGGGAACGAAGCGATGCTGGGCTTCCCCGCCGCGAGGAGCACGTGGTGCAACGCGAGCACCGAGCCGAGCGCGTCGCCGTCGGGCGTGACGTGACACGCGAGCGCCACCACGTCGGCACCGTCGATCGCCTTGGCGGCGCGGGTCAGCGCCTCGTCCACGCTCTCGAGATCCCCGGTCACGAGCGTCCCTCTTCGTCCGGCACGATGGCGCCGTCGTGGATCGAACGGATGACCTCTTCGATCCGCTGGCCTTCCGCGATCGCAGGATCTTCGCGGAATCGGAGCTCCGGCACGAATTTCGAGCCGGACCTGCTTGCCGAGCACCGCCCGCAGGCGGGGGCTCGCGGACCGCAGGGCGTTGGAGCTCTCGATCCGCTCCTCGGGGCTGCCGAGCACGGAGTAGTAGACGTCGGCGTAGCGGATGTCGGGGCTGACCTCGACGCCGGTGAGCGTGACGAAGCCCAGGCGCGGGTCCGACATCCGCTCGAGCTCGTCGGCCAGCGTCTCGCGCACGACCTCGTTGACCCGCGCCGCGCGCGGGTACTGGCGTGGTGCCTGGCGCCTGCTCATGGCCGGCTCACGTCTCCAGCCAGGCGGTCTCGGTCTCGAGCAGATCGAGGTCAGGCGCCGTTGCGACGAAGCGCTCCACGGATGCCATCACCTCCTCGAGGTGCGCAGCACTGCCATCGACGAGCGCGATGCCGATCGCGGCGCGCTGCCACTGGTCCTGGTAGTCGACCTCGGCGACGGAGACCTTGAACCGGTGCCGGAGGCCGTCGACCACGGGCCGGATCGCCGCCCGCTTCGCTTTCAGCGACCGGCTGGCCGGCACGTGGAGATCGAATCGGACCGCGGCCGCGTGCACAGCCTCACACTCGCGCGATCTCGCGCTCCTCGTAGGTCTCGATGACGTCGCCCGCCTTGAGGTCCTGGAAGTTCTCGAGCCCGATGCCGCACTCGAACCCTTCACGCACCTCACGCACGTCGTCCTTGAACCGACGCAGCGTCGCGATCGAGCCCTTCCAGATGATCGTGCCCTCGCGCAGGAAGCGGACCTTCGAGCCCCGGGTGATGACCCCGTTGAGCACGTAGCAGCCCGCCACCTTGCCGAGGCGAGGCACGCCGAAGATCTCGCGCACCTCGGCGTCGCCGGTGACGACTTCCTCGTACTCGGGCTTGAGCATCCCGATGAGCGCCTTGCTGACGTCGTCGAGCACCTCGTAGATGACCTCGTACAGGCGCATGTCCACCTGCTCCGACTCCGCGAGCGCCCGGGCCTGACGGTCGGGGCGCACGTTGAAGCCGATCACGGTCGCGTTGGCGACCGCGGCGAGGTTGATGTCCGACTCGGTGATCCCGCCGACCGCGCGGTGCACGAACGACAGCCGCACCTCGTCGTGGGCCTGGTCGAGCTTGCGCAGCGCGTCGGTGAGCGCCTCGAGCGAACCGTGCACGTCGGCCTTGAGCACGAGACCCAGCGTGGCGGTCTCGCCCCGCTGCACCATCGCGAAGATGTCCTCGAGTCGCGCGCCGCCCGCGAGCGTCATCGGGTGGGTGAGGTTCGCGGCGCGGCGGCGGTACGAACGGGCCTCCGCGACCGTGCGGGCGACCTTCTCGTTCGGCGCGACCCGGAGCTCGTCGCCGGCGAGCGGCACGTCGTCCAGGCCGAGCACCTCGACCGGAGTCGACGGGCCGGCTTCGCTGACCTGCTTGCCCGTCTTCGTCGAACATGGCCCGGACCTTGCCCCAGCCACCACCGGCGACCACCGGGTCGCCGACGCGCAGCGTCCCCCGGTCGACGATCACCGTGGCGACGGGGCCGCGGCCCTGATCGAGGTTCGACTCGAGCACGAACGCGCGGGCCGGCACCTTCGGGTTCGCCGCGAGCGGCGGGTCGTAGAGGTCGGCGAGCGAGCAGGATCGACTCGAGCAGCTCGTCGATGCCGAGGCCCTGGTTGGCCGCGACCTCGTTGACGATGGTGTCGCCACCCCACTCCTCGGGCACGAGCTGCTGCTCCACGAGCTGCTGCTTGACCCGGGTGACGTCGGCGTTGTCGCGGTCCACCTTGGTGATCGCCACGACGATCGGCACGTCCGCGGCGCGGGCGTGGCTGATCGCCTCGATCGTCTGGGGCATGACGCCGTCGTCCGCGGCCACGACGAGCACCACGACGTCGGTGGCCTCCGCACCACGGGCCGCGCATCGCGGTGAACGCCTCGTGGCCCGGGGTGTCGATGAACGTGATCGGGCGGTCGTTCTTGACCACCTGGTACGCGCCGATGTGCTGCGTGATGCCACCGGCCTCGCCCGCGACGACGTTCGCCTCGCGGATCGGGTCGAGCAGCGTCGTCTTGCCGTGGTCGACGTGACCCATGACGGTGACGACCGGGGCGCGCGGCTCGAGCAGCGCCTCGTCCTCGTCGTCATCGTCGTCGCCGAGCATCGCCTGCAGCTCGAGCTCGGCCTCCTGGCCGGGCTCGACGAGCAGCATCTCCGCGCCCAGCTCCTGCGCGATGAGCTCGATCATCTCGTCGGCGAGTCGACTGGGTGCCCGTGACCATCTCGCCGGCGTCGAACAGGATGCGCACGAGGTCGGCACTGGTGCGGTTGAACTTCGGGGCCAGCTCCTGGATCGTGATGCCGCGCGGGATCATGATCTCGCCCTCGGGGATCGGGCGCGTCGGCCGGCGTCAGCGACGGGGCCGACTGGCCGGCCCGAGCTCCTCGAACCCGCGACGACGACGCTTCTTGCGACGCGGCCGCTGGTTCGGGCCACCGGGACGACCCCGGTTGAACCCACCGGGACCGCCACCGCCGCCGGGGCGACCTGCGCCGGCACCGGGAGGGCCGCCACGGTTGAAGCCACCGGGCGCGCCACCGGGACCACCGCCACCGGGAGGACCACTGCGGTTGAAGCCACCCGGGGCGCCACCACCGCGCGGCGGACCGCCGGTCGAACGGCCGGGGGCGGACGGCGAGCGCTGGCCCGGCGGGGGCGGGTGAGCCGCTGGCCCGGCGGGGGCGGGATCGTCTTGCCGGTGGAGCTGCGCAACGGGTTGGGCGGCGGCGGGGCCGGCGCCTCTTCGGTGGCCGGGGCCGCGGGAGCCACGGACGCGGCCGCGGCGGGCCGCGACCGGGGCCGCGGGGCGGGCCGGAGCCGGGGTGGGCACCGCCGGAGGCGGCACGGGGGCCGCGGCCGGCGCGGGGATGCCGCCGGTCGAGCGGACGACGCGATGGACGGGGCGCACGGGCTCGGGCTCGGCCACGACGGCCGGCGCGGCGGTGTCCGCCGCGACGGTGACGACGGGCTCGGGCTCGGGCGGCTTGGGCTTGCCCCGACCGCGGGCGCCGGTGGTCTCGGCGGGCTTCGCCTTGGGCTCGTCCACGATGGGCTCGCCGCGCAGCTCGCGGCTGTCCGCCAGGCGCCGGACGCGATCGGCCGACGGGTCGTCGATGCTCGACGAGTGGCTCTTCACCCCGATCTTGAGCTCTTCGGCGAGATCCAGGACTACCTGGTTGTCGACGCCGAGCTCTCGGGCAAGCTCGTAGACCCTGATCTTCTTGGTGGCCAAAGCCAGATCCGTCCTTATTGCTTCCCGGCCCCAGAAGGGGGCCGCTGCTGCGCCCCATGCGGGGCGGCTCCGTACAGTCTCGCACGGAGTCTCTCGATGTCGGTGTTCGTTACGGGACGGCGGAACGACCGTTCCAGCGCTTTGCGGCGGATCGCCTGGTCGAAGCACGCCATTGCGCCCGAGCAGATCCAGGCGCCACGACCCGGCTCCCGCCGGCCGACAGCCAGACTTCCGTCCGGTCGCCGGGCGATCCGATCGAGCTCCTCGGGCGCCGCCTTGCGGCCGCACCCGACGCAGCTGCGCTCGGGCTGTCCCTTAACTGACCGTCCCCTCTTTCTCTCCTTCTTCCTCTTGCATGGTCGCCACCGGCGCACCATCGGCGTCGGGCTGGGGTGATGGCGCCGTTGGCTCCTCTACCCCTGCTGCCGCGACCCGCGGCTTCGGGTGCGGATGCGGGTGCGGGCGCCGGTACCGGTGCGCTCGGCGGCGCGGGGGGTGCGGGCGGGCTGGGCTTGTCGCCGAGGCTCGTCGGGTCCATCGGGGGCTTGACCTCACCCTCGGCCTTCTCCCCCACCGCGGCGCCGAGATCCGGCGACGCGTAGCCCGCCTCGGCCGCGGAGATCGTCTCCCCACCCTCGGCCGGCTGCCACACGAGCTCGCCCGACGGGTTCTCGACCCACTCGCCCTCGGCGTACTCGACGCCGCCGCCGGACTCTTCCTCCGCGAGCTGGCTCTCGCTCTTGATGTCGACCCGCCAGCCACTGAGCCGCGCCGCGAGGCGCGCGTTCTGGCCTTCCTTGCCGATCGCGAGCGACAGCTGGAAGTCCGGGACGATGACCTCGGCGATGCCGGTGTCGGGGTGGATGCGCACCTCGCGCACGCGCGCCGGTGCGAGCGCCTTCATGACGAACTCGGCGGGGTCGTCCGTGTAGGGGACGATGTCGACCTTCTCGCCGCGCACCTCGTTGACGACCATCCGGACCCGCGAGCCCCGGGCGCCGACGCACGCACCGACCGGGTCCACGTTCTGGTCGTTCGACGCAACCGCGATCTTCGTGCGGTGACCCGGCTCGCGAGCGACGGCCTTGAGCTCGACCACGCCGTCGAGCAGCTCCGGGACCTCGAGCTCGAAGAGCCGCTTGACCAGCCCGGGGTGGGTGCGGCTGACGACGATCTGGGGACCCTTGGCGGTCTTGCGGACCTCGACGATGTAGGCCTTGAGCCGGCTCCCGTGCTCGTAGCGCTCGTTCTGGACCTGCTCGGCCTGCGGGAGCAGCGCCTCGACCTTGCCCAGGTCGAGCAGGGTGTAGCGCTGGTCCGTCTGCTGGATGATGCCGGTCACGATGTCGCCCTCGCGACCCGCGTACTCCTCGTACTTCATCTCGCGCTCCGCCTCACGGATGCGCTGGAGGATCACCTGCTTCGCGGTCTGCGCGGCGATGCGGCCGAAGTCGTTCGGCGTGTCGTCCCACTCCTTGACGACCTGACCCTCTTCGTCGAGCTCCTGGGCGATGACGTGGATGTCGCCGGTCTCGATGTCGATCTCGACCAGCGCCTCGTCGGCCGCGTCGGGCATGCGCTTGTACGCGGTCACCAACGCGTTGGCGAGCGCCTCCAGCATGATCTCGACCGAGATCCCCTTCTCGCGCTCGATCGTGTAGAGCGCTTCCATCATTTCGGAATTCATGGGCGCTCCACTCCGCTGGCCTCGGCACGCATTGCGGCGTGGCTCCGTTCTGCTTGGCTATTCATGCGACTGCTTCCTTCTTGGCGCGGCCGGGCTTCGAGCCTTTGCCCGGCTTCGGCGCAGGAGACCAGTCGAAGACGGTGCGGGCCTGGTCGATCGCATCGATCGCGATCTCCCGGTCGCCGTCCTCGAGACGGATGGTGATGGTGCACGGGTCGGCGGCGGTGAGCACGCCGTGCAGCCGCTCCATGGCGCCGTCCTCACCGCGGGCCTTGACCGAGACCTGTTCGCCGATGGCGGTGGTGAAGTGCTCGGGGGTGCGGAGCCGGCGCTCCACGCCGGGGCTGCTGACCTCGATCGTGAACGGGCCCGAGAGGTCGTCCATTCCCTCGAGGAGCGGCGCGATGGCGCGGCTCGCAGCCTCGAGGGTGTCGATGTCCACTCCGCCGGGGCGGTCCAGGACCAGGCGGACCACGATGCCGTCCAGGACCAGGTCGTAGATCTGGAGGTCGAGCGGTGCGAGGACCGGCTCCACCACGCTTCTGATGGTCTCCATCCGGTCGGGCACCACGCTCACCTCCTCCTTGTGCGCCTCGTGAAGTCAATAAACAGCGTGGGCACAAGGCCCACGCTGGCCTGGCCCACGGGGGGCCGACACATCCGTACGAGAACCCGTGGAGAATACCAGACGCCACCCCCGTTTCCCATGGCGAACGGCCGCGGATTCCCTCGACCGGCGCCGGGTGATCGCTACGGTCACACCGATGGCTCCGTCCCCGTTCGTCGAGCTCGACGTCTCCGGCCACACCGTGAAGGTGACGAACCCTGACAAGGTGTTCTTCCCCGCTCGGGGCGAGACCAAGCTCGATCTCGCGCGGTACTTCATGGCCGTCGGCGACGGTGTCCTCCGGGGCGTCCGGGAGCGGCCCACCGTCCTGAAGCGCTATCCGCACGGCGCCACCGGGGAGCCGTTCTTCCAGAAGCGGGTGCCCCCGCAGCGACCCGAGTGGATCGAGACGGTCCGGGTCACGTTCCCGAGCGGGCGCCACGCCGACGAGCTCTGCCCGGTCGACGTCGCGCACGTCGTCTGGGCCGGGAACCTCGGGTGCATCGACCTCAACCCGTGGGCGGTCCGGCGTGCGGACGTCGACCATCCCGACGAGCTGCGCGTGGACCTCGACCCCCAGCCCGCGGTGACCTACGCCGACGTCCAGGCCGTCGCCGGCGTGATCCACGACGTGCTCGAGGAGCACGGGCTCGTCGGCTACCCCAAGACGTCCGGCTCGCGCGGCATCCACGTGAACGTCCGCATCGAGCCCCGCTGGGACTTCACCGAGATGCGGCACGCCGCGCTCGCGCTCGCCCGCGAGGTCGAGCGCCGGATGCCGGGCCACGCGACGACCAAGTGGTGGAGGGAGGAGCGGGGCGACGACACCGTCTTCATCGACTTCAACCAGAACGCCCGCGACCGCACCGTCGCGTCCGCGTACTCCGTGCGCGCGAACGCCGAGGGTCGGGTCAGCTGCCCGCTGACTTGGGACGAGATCATGGAAGCCGATCCCGGCGACCTCACGATCGCGACGGTGCCGGCACGCTACGCGGCCGTCGGCGACCCGTCGGCCGCGATCGACGACATCGCGTTCTCGCTCCAGCCGCTCCTCGACCTCGCGGCCCGCGACGAGCGCGACGGCCTCGGCGACGAGGCCTGGCCGCCGAACTTCCCCAAGGCCGTCGGCGAGCCCAAGCGCGTCGCCCCCAGCCGGGCCAAGAAGGCTCCCGTCAAGCAGCCCGTCAAGAAGACCGAGCCCTGACCTTTCGGGCTAGCTGCCGAAGACGTGCTCGAGCTCCATGGGGACCGGGACCTCGAGCTGCTCGTACGTGCACGAGGACGGCTCGCGGTCGGGGCGCCAGCGCTGGAACCGGGTCGTGTGGCGGAACCGGTCCCGCTGCATGTGCTCGTAGGCGACCTCGGCGACGAGGCCGATCCGCAGCGGCTCCCAGGTCATGTCCTTCTTCGCGTTCCAGCGGCTCGGCGCGCCGGGCATGCGGGCGCCGCCCTCCTCGGTGTGGTCCTCGACGCCACCCCACTCGGCCCACGGGTGACCCTCGAGGCTGTCGACCCGGTACGGCGCGAGCTCCTCCACCAGCTCCTTGCGGCGCGCCGCGTTGAAGCTCGACGCGACCCCGACGTGCTGCAGCCGCCCCTCGTCGTTGTAGAGGCCGAGCAGGAGCGAGCCGACACCCTTGCCGTCCTTGTGCGTGCGGAACCCCGCGACGACGCAGTCGGCGGTGCGCAGGTGCTTGACCTTGAGCCAGCCCCGCTCACCTTCCTTGTACTCCCCGGTGACGTCCTTCGCGACGACGCCGTCGAGCCCGGCGCCCTCGAACGTGTCGAACCACTCCCGCGCCCGCTCCGGGTCGCGGGTGATCGGCGTGAGGTGGACCTGCGGCACCGCGTCGCCGACCATCGCCTCGAGCCGGGCCCGGCGTTCCCCGAACGGCACCTCGCGCAGATCCGTGGTGCCCTCGGCGAGCAGGTCGAACGCGACGAAGGCCGCGGGGGTCTCCTCCGCGAGCATCGCCACACGACTGGCGGCGGGATGGATCCGCAGCGAGAGCAGATCGAAGTCCAGGCCCCGCGTCGGTCTTGATGACGATCTCGCCGTCGACCACCGCACCGTCGGGCAGTGCGGCGAGGAGGGGCTCGACGAGGTCCGGGAAGTAGCGGGTGAGCGGTCGCTCGTTGCGGCTGCCGAGCTCGATCTCGTCGCCGTCGCGGAACACGATGCAGCGGAACCCGTCCCACTTCGGCTCGTAGGCCCACTGGTCCCCGACGGGCATCTCCCGGGCCAGCTTCGCCAGCATCGGCGAGACCGGCGGACGGCACCGAGAGGGTCACGCGGCACCCGCGATGGTGGCGACGGCGTCGGCCCGCGGGATCTCGTCGCGCTCGCCCGTCGCCCGCACCTTGCGCTCGACGATGCCCCGGCCGAGGCCCTTCGCGCCCACGATGACCTGCACCGGCATGCCGATGAGGTCGGCGTCGGCGAACTTCACGCCCGGGCTCACGTCGCGGTCGTCGTAGAGCACGTCGACGCCCGCGGCGCTCAGCTCCTCGTACAGCGGTCGGCTGTCTCGAGCACGTCGCGGCCGCGTCGCCGCGTCGCCGGGCATCGCGATCGAGGTGCACGTCGTACGGGCGCGAGCGCGGCCGGCCACGCGATGCCGTGCTCGTCGTGGTGCTCCTCGACGACCGCCGCGACGATCCGGCTGACACGCCGATGCCGTAGCAACCCATGACCATCGGGTGCTGCTCGCCGTTCTCGTCGGTGTAGCGCGCGTCGAGCGCGTCGAGTACTTCGTGCCGAGCTGGAAGACGTGGCCGACCTCGATGCCGCGGTCGATGCGCAGCGGCTGCCCGCAGCGTCGGGCACGCGTCGCCCGGCTCGACGACGACGATCTCGGCCCACATCGTCGACGTCGAAGTCGCGACCGAGCACCGCGTCGCTGCACGTGGTGGTCGACCTCGTTCGCGCCGGTGACCCAGCGCGATCGGCGCGCGCGATCGACGAGTCGGCGACGACGTACGGTCGCGCCGGCGAAGTCCGGCCCGATGTAGCCCTTCGGCAGCTCGGGATGCGCCGCGAAGTCGTCGTCGGTGAAGAGCCGCACGCTCGCCGGTGCGAAGCGCTGCGTCCAGCGCGAACTCGTTCACCTCGCGGTCGCCGGGGACGATCGCGAGCCCGAGCTCGCCGTCGACGTCGAACGCGATCGCCTTCAGCAGCCGGTTCGGCTTCGTGCCGAGGTGCTTCGGCGACGCCGTCGATGCCGGGCAGGTCGGGGGTGTGCAGCTTCTCCAGCGCGGGCGCGTCGGCGGGGTCGCCGGGCTCTCGGCGCACCTCGCTGCTCGCGTCGCCGCTTCGATGTTGGCCGCGTAGTCGCAGCTCTCGCACCAGACGAAGTCGTCCTCGCCCACGGCGGCGACGGCCATGAACTCCTGGCTCGTGTCGCCGCCGATCTCGCCCGACTGCGCCTTCGACCGCCCGGAACGTGAGCCCGCAGCGCGTCGAAGACCCGGTGGTACGCGTCGTACATCGCTTCGTAGCTCGTCTGGAGCCCGTCGAGGTCGACGTCGAAGGAGTACGCGTCCTTCATCAGGAACTCGCGCGCCGCGCAGCAGCCCGAAGCGGGGCCGCAGCTCGTCGCGGTACTTCCAGTTGATCTGGTACAGGTTCACCGGCAGGTCGCGGTAGCGACGCCGTACTCCTGCCGCGACGAGGGTCGTGACGACCTCTTCGGCCGTCGGCGACAGGCAGTACGCCGTCTCCTTGCGGTCCTGCGAGCCGGAACATCATCGGGCCGTACGCCGGCGTCGCGGCCGCTGCGCTCCCAGAGCTCGAGCGGCTGGACGATCGGGAGCAGCACCTCCTGGGCGCCGGCCTCGTCCATCTCCTCGCGGACGATCTGCTCGACCTTGCGCAGCACCCGGTGCCCGAGCGGCAGCCAGGAGTAGATCCCGGACGACGACCCGGCGGATGTAGCCCGCCCGGACCAGCAGCCGGTGGCTGTCGACCTCGGCGTCGGCCGGGTCGTCGCGCAGCGTGCGCAGGAAGAGCTCCGACATCCGCATGACGAGCGAGGCTACCGACGGCGCCTCGGCCCGGCGCGCAAATACGAACCGCCACACGGGTCGCCCCCGCGCGAATATCCCCAGCGACGTCGCCCGGCGCGACGCCCAAAACCTTCATCAGAGCCAGGATCGCGGTGAGCTGACGGAAAACCACTTCGACGAGCGATTCGGGGGGCGGAGGTGGTGCGTCGGGCGGGGGCCGCGAAGATCGGCGACGTCGTCGCCGCGATCCTGGGGCGGGCGTCCGACCGTACGAACGGCTGACGGCGGCCACTGTGACTTCTGGCCGAGCCCGCAATCATTGGGGAATCACAATCTCAATCAGTCCGGTCGGATTATTCCCGACCAGAACGCTGGCATTTCAGCCGGCAAATCGTTACTGTTCTCGCTCGTGATCCGAGTCCCACGGCGCCGCCAGCATCGCTCAAGGTCGCACCCCTCACGAGGTGCAGGACGAGCTGTGTCAGCGCGCGGGCCTGGGTCGCGCCTGACCGCGCGCCCACTCCCCAGGTCTCGGACCCGGAGCCGCCGCGCACGTCCGCCCATCCGTTCGGGGCCGTCCTCGACCCGTTCAGAGGACCCGCCGATGGCAATCGACGTCGATGAGCTGCAGAGCCCGCCCGCTCGATCCCGAGATCGCCGACGAGATCGACGCCTTCGAGGCACGCGTCGAGCGAGTACCTCGCGGGCGACCTCGCCGAGGACGTCTTCCGGGTCATGCGCCTGAACCAGGGCATCTACGGTCAGCGCCAGGGCGGCACCAACCAGATGGTGCGGGTGAAGATCCCCCACGGCCGGGTCACCCCCGAGCAGCTCGAGATCGCTCGGCACCATCGCCGACGACGTACTCCCGCGGCTGGGGCCACCTCACGACCCGCCAGAACGTCGCAGTTCCACTTCGTCGCAGCTCGCGCGACGTCCCGGAGGTGCTGCGGCTGCTCGGCGTCGGTCGGCCTGACCAGCCGGGAGGCCTGCGGCGACACCGTGCGCAACGTCGCCGGGTTGCCACCTCGCCGGCGCCTGCCCCTACGAGGTGCTCGACATCACGCCGTGGGCCGAGGCCGTCACCGACCTCTTCCTGCGCAACCCGATCGCGCAGCGGCTCCCCCGCAAGTTCAAGATCAACTTCTCCGGCTGCGCCACCGACTGCGGCCAGGCGATGTTCAACGACGTCGGCGTGATCGCGGTCACCCGGCCGCGTCGCCGACGGCATCGCTCGAGCCCGGCTTCAAGGTGTTCCTGGCCGGCGGCCTCGGCGCCAACCCGCACCCGGCGCAGGCGCTCGAGGACTTCACCACCCGCGAGGACCTGCTGCCGACGATCGAGGCGCTGCCTCCGGACGTTCGACCACTACGGCAACCGCGACAACAAGCTGCGGGCCCGCATGAAGTGGCTCGTCGACACGATGGGCATCGACGAGCTGCGCGAGCGGATCGTCAAGGAGCGCAAGTTCCTGCGCGCGTCGCGCGACCTACCCGGGCGGCGTTCCCGCCATCGTCGAGGAGCGGGCGACGCGCCGGCCGGCGTCGGCACCGCGGTCGTCCGCCGACGGCGGCGTCCCCGTCGAGCTGCGCGGGCTCGACGACCGTACCGCCGGTGGGACATGGCCAACGTCGTGCGCGGTCGTCGCCAACGGCACCGTCAGCGCGCTACGCGTACTGCAAGCTCGGCGACATCACCACCGACCAGTTCCGCGGGCTCGCCGCAGATCCAGCGCGACTTCGACGTCGACATCCGCATCACCAACCGCCAGAACTTCGTGCTCCGCGGTCTGACCGAGGAGCAGCTCCGCCGAGCTCTACGGCCGCCTCGTCGAGTACGACATGGACGAAGCCGGGCGCCGAGCTCGCCCGCGACGTCGTCAGCTGCCCCGGCGCCGACACCTGCAACCTCGCGGTGACGCAGTCCCGCGGCCTCGCCTCCGACATCGGGCGCGCGCTCGACGAGGCCGGCCTCGCCGAGGTCGGCGGCGTGCGGATCAACATCTCCGGCTGCACGAACTCGTGCGGCCAGCACCACATCTCCGACATCGGCTTCCTCGGCATCGAGCGCCGCGCGCACGGCAAGTCGGCGCCCGGCTACCAGATGCTGCTCGGCGGTCACCTCGGCAACATGGAGATCGCAGTTCGGCGAGAAGGCCTCGAAGCTGCCGGCGAAGGCCGCGGCCGAGGCCGTCGTGCGGGTCGTCGGGACGCTTCGCCGGCGAGCGCACGGCGGGCGAGACCTTCTCCGACTGGCTCGGACCGCTCCGGTGGCGCGGCCGGCGTCGGCACCACTGCTCAAGGACCTCGACGTCTTCCCGACCCCGGACGAGAACCCCGACTTCTACGTCGACTTCGACGAGACCGGGCCCGTACGTCGCAGAGGTCGGTGACAGCGAGTGCGCGACGTGAGCATCACCACCGGTGTGGACCTCGGCGTGCGCAGCCCGGCGAACCCCACCTTCCCCCCGACGGTTGCCGAGCCGGTCGCGCATCGGCGCCGAATGGTGCGCGACGCCGGTCGAGCTCTCCCCAGCTCACGGAGCTGGCGGAGATCTCGCGGTCGTTCGAGTCGCAAGCCCGCGTCGTCGGTCGTCAGGTGGGCCTCGGAGCGCTTCGACACGGGCCTCGTCCTCGCGGCATCGTTCCAGGACTGCGTGCTCATCGACGTCGCGGTGCAGGCCGTCCCCGACATCGAGGTCGTGTTCCTCGACACCCAGTACCACTTCGCCGAGACGCTCTGGTTCGTCGAGCAGGTGCGCGCTCGGTACAACCTGAACCTCACCGTCATGCGGCCCAAGGCCGCGGCCGACGACCTCTGGCACAGCGACCCGGACCAGTGCTGCCGGGTGCGCAAGGTCGAGCCGCTCGAGCGGGCGCTGCGCGGCCGGGCCGCGTGGATGACCGGGCTGCGGCGGGACGAGGCGGCCAGCCGCGCGCCCGCGCCGATCGTCTCCTACGACTCAGAGCCGCGGCCTGGTCAAGGTCAACCCGCTCGCGACGTGGAGCGACCTCGACGTCTCCGGGTACATCAAGGACCGCAACCTGCCGGTGCACCCGCTCGCGGAGCGCGGCTACACCTCGATCGGCTGCTGGCCGTGCACCCGCCCCGTCGGCGACGGCGAGGACGCCCGCGCCGGACGCTGGGCCGGGCTCGACAAGACGGAGTGCGGCCTCCACGGCTGAGCCCGCCAGGGGCAGGGGCGTGCGTGCGATCATGGCCCGATGCCGGTCCACGAAGTCGCCGCCACCGGGTTCGACAAGGGCGCCGAGGTCTACGAGCAGGCCCGTCCGAGCTATCCGCCCGACGCGGTGGCGTGGCTCGTGGAGCAGCTCCGGATCGGTCCGGGCGTGCGCGTGGCCGACATCGCGGCGGGCACCGGCAAGCTCACCCGGCTCCTGACCCCGACCGGCGCCGACCTCGTCGGCGCGGAACCGGTCGAAGGCATGCGCGCGGGCTTCGTCGCGATGTGCCCGGGCGTGCCCATCGTCGCCGCGACCGCCGAACAGCTGCCGATCGCGGGCGCAGCACTCGACGCGATCACGGTGGCGCAGGCGTTCCACTGGTTCGACGCTCCGGTCGCGCTCGACGAGTTCGCGCGGGTGCTGCGGTCCCGCGGGCGGCTCGCGCTCATCTGGAACGCACGCGATCGCAGCAACGACCTCGTGGACCAGCTCTGGTCGATCATGGACCGCATCGAGAAGCGGGCGCCGTGGCGCGTGCACGAGGAGTGGAGCGACTCCGCCTTCGTCGCGCACCGCGAGTTCGGCGACCTGGTGGAGGCGACGTTCCACCACGAGCAGCTCCTGACCCGCGAGCAGGTCCTGGACCGGTTCCGGTCGGTGAGCCACATCGCGGTCATGCCGCCGCTCGAGCAGGAGCGCGCGCTCGACGAGTTCCGCCACGTGCTCGACACGCATCCGTTGGCGGTCGGGCAGGAGCTCGTCGCGATTCCCTACCGCGTTGACGCCTACTGGTGCGAGCGGCGGTGACGGCACCTCGCGCGCGGCTCGCGTTCGACCGCGGGCCGAGCCGCCGGATGGGCATCGCGGATCACGGGCCGGGGCGCAGGAACCCAGGTCAGTGGGCGCGTCATGCTCGGCATCGAGCCTGACCTGCTCGCCGACGTGGTGGACGCGCGCCGCGTCGCGCTCGTCTCGGCGACGAACGGCAAGACCACGACGACCCGTCTGCTCGCGGAAGCGCTGCGGGCGAACGGCACCGCGGTCGCCACGAACCACACGGGCGCGAACATGCCGGCGGGCATCGCGGCGGCGCTCGCGCGCGAGCCCGACACCGACGTCGCCGTGATCGAGGTCGACGAGCGCTGGCTGCCGAAGGTGGTCGGCCCCCTCGACGCGGAGCTGCTCGTGCTCGGCAACCTCACGCGCGACCAGCTCGACCGGTTCGGCGAGGTGCGCGCGATCGCCGAGCGCTGGCGCGAGGTCTGCACGACGCATCCGGACATCGACGTCATCGCGAACTCGTCGGACCCGCATGTCGTCTGGGCCGCGGCGCCGGCGAACCCGACCTGGGTCGCGCTCGGCGCGCCGTGGCGCAGCGACGCGGCGACCTGCCCGAGCTGCGCCGGCCTGCTCACCTGGTCGGCGGACCGCTTCGACTGCCCGAGCTGCGGCTTCGCGCAACCGGACTCGCCGAACCGCCTCGATGGGGACGTGCTCGTCCTCGGCGCCGAGCGCATCTCGATGGAGCTGCGCATCCCGGGCGCGTGGAACCGCATGAACGCGGCGCTCGCGCTGGCGGCCGCGGTGCTGCACTTCGACGTGCCGATCGGGCGCGCGGTCGCGGGCCTCGCGTCGGTCGAGGTCGTGTCGGGCCGGTTCTCGACCCGCAGCCTCCCGGACGGTCGCGACGCGCGGGTCCTGCTTGCGAAGAATCCGGCCGGTTGGACCGAGGTGCTGCGCTGGCTCGAGGGCAATGACGCGGGCGTCGTCCTCGCGGTCAACGCGCACGTCGCCGACGGTCGGGACCCGTCGTGGCTCTGGGACGTGCCCTACGAGCTGCTGCGCGGGGTGCCGGTCGCGGCGAGCGGCGAGCGGGCCCTCGACGTCGCGGTCCGCCTGGACTACGGCGGCGTCGAGTGCTTCGTCGAGCCCGACCCACTGGCCGCCGCGGCGCGCCTCCCCGGGTCCGGCGTCGACATCATCGCCTCGTACACCCAGTTCACCCACCTGACGAAGCGGTCGTGGTGACGACCTCGACCGTGCGGGTCGGGCTCGTGTTCCCCGAGCTGCTCGGCACCTACGGGGACCGCGGCAACGCGATCGTCCTGGTCGAGCGGTGCCGGCGCCGGGGCATCGACGCAGAGCTGGTCGAGGTGGCCGCGGGCACGCCGATCCCCGACTCGCTCGACGTCTACCTGTTCGGGGGCGGGGAGGACGATCCCCAGGTGATGGCCGCGGCCGGCATGCGCGAGTCGCGCGGCGCGATCGACCGGGCCCGGGCCGCCGGCGCGGTCATCTTCGCGGTGTGCGCCGGCTTCCAGCTGCTCGGGCACACCTACGAGGCCCGCGACGGCGAGCACCTCGACGGGCTCGGGCTCGTGGACATGACCACCGCGGCCGGGCCGTCGCGCCTGATCGGCGAGGTCGTCGTCGAGCCCGATCCGAGCCTCGAGCTGCCGACGCTGACCGGCTTCGAGAACCACGGCGGCCGCACCCGGCTCGGGGCGGACGAGCGGCCGCTGGGCCGGGTGCTCACCGGTGGCGGCAACGGCATCGACGCGGTGGACGGGGTCCTGCGCGAGCGGCTCGTCGGCACGTACCTCCACGGTCCCGCGCTCCCCCGCAACCCGGCCCTCGCCGACCGGCTGCTCAGCTGGGTCGTCGGCCGCGAGCTCGAACCGCTCGAGGACCGGCTCGTCGATCAGCTGCGCCGCGAGCGCCTCGCCGCCGGGAGCGTCACCGGCTGGCGCGCCCGGCTCCAGGACCTCCGGCTCAACCGGGGCTGAGCAGCTCCAGCGGGCTCGTTTCGGGGCGCGTGAGCGTCGCTATGGCGACGATGAGACGCCCCGAAACGAGCGGTTGGCGCGCCGGCTCCAGGTCTCCGGCTCAACCCGGGGTGAGCAGCTCGGGTTCGTCCGGCGCGCGGTGGGCATGGGTCACCCGGTCGATCAACGCCGCGCACCCGAGCACGATCGCCATGCCGGCCGCGACGCCGCCGACCGCGTCCAGCGGAAGGTGCTTGTCCGATGCGATGACGGCGAGCGCGGTCAACGTCGTGAGCGCGCCGAGAACGAGCGCCAGCGCGACGCGCAGGCCGGGCCGGCGGAGCAGGGGCACCGCGAGGAGCCACACGAGCGTCGTCCACGCCGCGACGCCGGCCGCGGTCCCCGACGGGTAGTAGAGGACGTCGTGCCACGCGTCGCGCCGATCGACCAGCGGCTTGAGCACCGCCTCCACGATGATCACGGCGCCCGGCACCGTCGCGCAGGCGATCAGGATCGGCCAGCTCCGCCGCGCGAGGGCCCAGGCCGCGAGCGCGATCACCACGGCGGCGAAGAACACCGGTGAGCCGAGCGCGAGCCCGAACCGCCAGAGCCGGTAGGGAACGTCGGCGTGGCGGAGCGTGTTCATGACCCGCTGCTCGACCGGGAACGGGCCGACCTCATTGCTCGTCAGTGCCGCGAACACGGCCACGATGGCGGTCAGGACGCCGAGGATCCATCCGATCCACCGCCACAGGAAGTCCGGGATCAGCGGCGCGCCGCGCCGGACCAGTGCCGAGGTGGGCGTCGCCGGTGCCGTCGCCCGCATCAGACCGAACGGAGCTCCACGGGCGTCGATTCCGGCTCCGCGATGCCGCGGATGCGATCGATCTTCTCGCCCGAGTGGTTCACGTCGGTCCCCTGCTCGGCGAGCAGCTCGGCGCGGGCCGCTTCCGCCTGGGCCTCCGCGGTGGGGTCGGCCGACGCGATCACCGCTTCGATGCCCTCTTCCATGATGCGCTCGGCCTCGGCGACGAGCGCCTCGACCATGTCCGCCTCGGGGACGACCCGCACGACGTGACCCTTCACGAACAGGTGCCCGCGGCCGCGGCCGGCCGCGATGCCGAGGTCGGCCTCGCGGGCCTCGCCCGGTCCGTTGACCACGCAGCCCATCACCGCGACCTGCAACGGGATGTTGCGGTCCTGCAGCGCGGCCATCGCGTCGCTCGCGACCTTGATCACGTCCACCTCGGCCCGCCCGCAGCTGGGGCACGCGATGAGGTCCAGGCCCTTGCGCTCGCGCAGCCCGAGCGATTCCAGCAACGTGCGACCGGCGCGGGCTTCCTCGACCGGGTCCGCGGTCAGGGAGTATCGGATCGTGTCGCCGATGCCCTCGGAGAGCAACGTGCCGATGCCCGCGGTGGACTTCACCAGTCCGGCGGGCGGTGGTCCGGCTTCGGTCACGCCGAGGTGCAACGGGTAGTCGACCGTCTCGGAGAGCAACCGGTACGCGTTGATCATGGTGGGGACGTTGCTCGCCTTGACCGAGATCTTGCAGTCCTCGAAGTCGACCTCGCGGAAGTACGCGAGCTCGCGCTCGGCCGAGGCCACGAGCGCCTCCGGCGTCGCGCCGCCGTACTGCTCGAAGATGTCCGGGTCGAGGCTGCCGCCGTTGACGCCGATGCGGATCGGCAACCCGCGGTCCTTCGCCTCGCGCGCCACGAGCTTGATGTGCTCGGGCTTGCGGATGTTGCCGGGGTTCAGCCGCAGCGCCTGCACGCCCGCTTCCATCGCGGCCAGCGCGAGCCGGTACTGGAAGTGGATGTCCGCGATGATCGGCACCGGCGAGCGGGGCACGATCTGCGCGAGACCTTCGGCCGCAGCCTCCTCGTTGCAGGTGCAGCGCACGATGTCGCACCCGGCCGAGGCCAGCGCGTAGATCTGGGCCAGCGTCGCGTCGACGTCCGCGGTCTTGGTCGTGGTCATCGACTGGACCGAGATCGGGGCGTCACCACCGACGGCGACGCTCGGCCCCGGAGGGCGGCCGACGAGGACCTGGCGGGTGGAGCGACGGTCGAACATGCGCCAACCAGCCTAAGCCGTGGACCGGGCGGGGCCCGCTACGTGCCGGTGATGATTTGGCGCACATCCAGGTACATCGTCGACAGGCCCAGTGCCAGCACGACCACCAGCACCGCCGCCGTGATCGGCATCAGACGCCGGTAATCGACCTGCACGGACCGTCCGGTGAACCTGGAGGCGAAGTACTCGTAGATCGCGACCGCCGCGTGGCCCCCGTCGAAGGGCAGCAGGGGGATCAGGTTGAACAGCGCCAGGAAGAGGTTGATGGTCGCCAGCAGGACGAGCAGGACCCAGACGCTCCCGCCGACGATGCTCCCGCCGTCCGCGACGATCCCGACGATCGAGCGCGGTCGTTGGTCGTTCGTGAACGACCCCTTCGACCCGGGCGCGGTCACCGTCTTGCTGTACTTCGCGACGCCCGACGGCGAGAACACCTTCGCGAGCCCGCCGACGGTCGCGGCCGTGGCGCGCCACATCCAGTTGAACGACTGCGGCACCGCGGCGACCACCGAGTAGGTCTGGCGCACGCTGTTCGGGTAGACGCCGAGCTTGCCTTCGCCCGCGACCTTCTCGGGCGTCGCCGTCACCGTGATCGGATCGCCGTGGCGGAGCGCGGTGACCGAGATCTGCTGGCCGGCGTGCGGGCGGACGTTGGCGCCGAGGTCGTTCCAGTTCTTGATCCGCACCCCGTTGATCGCCACGATCTTGTCGCCGGCCTTCAGCCCTGCGGCTGCGGCCGGGCTGCGCCTCTGGATCTGGTCGATCGACGTCCCGGGCTTGAACTCGCCGTTCCCGACGATGACGATGAAGAACAGGATGTAGGCGATGAGCAGGTTGACCGTGACGCCCGCGAGGATCGTCTTGAGCTTCTTGCTCGTCGACGCCTTGCGGTAGGTGCGGGGCTCGTCCTCGGGGTCGACTTCCTCGATGTTGCTCATGCCGATGATGCGCACGTAGCCGCCGGCGGGGATCGCCTTCACGCCGTACTCGGTCTCGCCCTTGCGGAACGACCAGATGCGCGGGCCGAAGCCGACGAAGAACTCCGTGACCTTCATGCCCGAGCGCTTGGCCACGATCATGTGGCCCGCCTCGTGCAGCATGATCGTGAGGACCAGGCCGATGACGATCGAGATCGTCACCCACGCGGACGGCCGGGCCAGGACGAGCAGCGCGATGCCCACCAGGATGACCGCGATGCCGGTGACGGCCTTCTTGGTCTCGACCGGGGGCGAATCGTCGAGCGGATCTTTCACAGGGACCTCACGCAGCAGCTCGGTTGGCGATGGACGTCCGGGCGCGCTCGCGCGCGACCCGGTCCGTTTCGAGAACGTCTGAGACGTCATCGACGTTCCCGGTTCCGGCCTGGAGCACCTCGTCCACGGTTTCGGCGATGCCCAGCCAGGGGATCGCCCCGGCCAGAAACGCCTCCACCGCTACCTCGTTCGCCCCACTGAGCACCGCGGGTGCACCCCCACCGGCCCGTCCGGCCGCGTAGGCGAGGCCCAGGCCCGGGAACGCCTCGAGGTCGGGCAGCTCGAAGGTCAGCGAGCTCAGCGTGGTCCAGTCGATGGCGCCGAAGGCCTGGTCGAGGCGCTGGGGCGCACCGAGGGCCAGGCCGATCGGGAGCTTCATGTCCGGCATCGAGAGCTGGGCGATCGTGGCCCCGTCGCGGAACTCGACCATCCCGTGCACGACGGACTGCGGGTGCACCACGACCTGGATCTGGTCGAAGTCGACCCCGAACAGCTCGTGGGCCTCGATCACCTCGAGGCCCTTGTTGATGAGCGTCGACGAGTCCACGGTGATCTTCGGGCCCATCGCCCAGGTCGGATGCTTCAGCGCGTCTGCGACGGACACGGACGCGAGCTCGGCCCGGCTCCTTCCCCGGAACGGTCCCCCGCTCGCGGTGAGGATGACCTTCGCCACCTCGTTCGGCGCGCCGGACCGCAGCGCCTGGTACACCGCGGAGTGCTCGGAGTCCACGGGGACGATGTGGCCACCGCCCGCGACGCGCGCCTTGGCGACGACCGGCCCGCCCGCGATCAGGCTCTCCTTGTTGGCGAGTGCGAGCCGCTTGCCCTGCGTCGAGCGCGGCGAGCGTGGCCGGGAGCCCGGCGAACCCCACGACCGCGTTCAGGACCACGTCCGCCTCGGGCAGCGCCGCGAGCTCGGAGAGCACCTCGGGGGCATCGCCCGCGAGCAAGGCACGCTCGGCCGGGACCCCGAGCGCGGCGGCCTGCGCGTCGAGCGCGTCACGGTTCGATCCCGCGGCGAGCGCGACGACGCGGTAGTCCTCGGGGTGGTCCCGGATGACCTCGATCGCCTGGGTGCCGACCGACCCCGTCGATCCCAGGAGGACGACGTTGATGGGCTCGGCCATCAGCCGATCGTCAGCGCGCGAGCGAGGTAGTAGACCGCGGGCAGGCAGAACAGGATCGCGTCGAACCGGTCCAGGATGCCGCCGTGGCCGGGCAGGATCGTGCCGAAGTCCTTGACCCCGAGGTCCCGCTTGAGCATCGACTCGCACAGGTCGCCGAGCGGGGCCATGACCGCCACGGTGATGCCGAGGGCGAGGGCGTCGGTGAGGTCGTTCCACGGGGTGATCCGGTTGACGATGACGACGGCCACCACGATCGAGGCCGCCATGCCGCCGACCAGGCCCTCGATGGTCTTGTTGGGCGAGATCGCGGGGGCGAGCCGGGTCTTGCCGAACTGCGAGCCGATGACGTAGCCGACGATGTCGTAGCCCACCACGCACAGCACCACGCCGAGGATGAGGCCGACGCCGTTCTGGTAGCTGAGCAGCAGGCCCGCGAAGCCGCCGAGGACACCGACGTAGACGAATCCCATCACCGTCACCGCGACGTTGACGGTCGGGCGGGTCTTCACGACCTCGAACAGGTACCAGAGCAACGTGAAGATCATGACGATCGCGAGCGTGAACGGGAACGCGAACTCGCCCCGCTTGAACGCGATCGGCACGATCGCGATCGAGGCGAGCACGGCGAGGATCGTGGCCGGGCGGAACCCGCGGCGCTGGAGGCCCGAGAACAGCTCGAGCGAGGCCAGCCCGACGATCGCGGTCGCCAGGACCGCGGTGGCGTCCCGGCCGAGCTTCAGGCAGATCAGCGCGAGCACCGCGATCCCGACGCCGGTGATGATCCGCGTCGTCAGGTCCGGCTCGCTGCCCGTCGGGGCCAGCTCGTCGTCGGGCGGGCGCGGCGTCCGGCGGGCCGCGGTCCCCACCCGCGCCGCGGGCTCGGCCCGGCTGCGGATCTTGCGGCGCGCCGCGACCTCACGATCGAACGCGGTGTCGTCGTCCTCGGGGGCGCTGGCCAGCGCGCCGACGTTCGTGTCGTCGTCGCCGAGCGCGTCGATCGACTCGTACTCCTCCTGGGCCCAGTCCCCGACGCCGGTGAGGAAGCGAGGCCCGCCGGCGGTGCTCGCGGCGGCGGTGTAGGCGTCGAGGCTCTCCTCGCCGGTGAGGTCCACCGGCTCGGCCTCGGGGAGCAGCAGCGGCATCTCGCCGGTCGGCGGCTCGCTCCAGTGCGGCAGGGTCGCCGACGGCGCCGCGTCGCCATCCGTCACCTCGACGAGCACGTCGTCGTCGGCCGCGTCGTCGTCGGCCGGGCGCTCCGAGACGCCGCCGATCGAGACGACCTCGTCGATGAGCTCCACCTCGTCGGGCTCGGCGTCGATCAGCTCGTCCTCGGCCAGGTCGTCGATGCGCACGACGACGTCGATCCCCTCGGGGGGCGCACCCGCGCCGGGCGTCTCGTCACCGAGCAGTGAGATCCCGCGCTCGAACTCGGCGTCGGTGCCGGCGTCGCCCGCGTCGTCGCCGGAGTCGTCCTCCACGCTGGCGCGCGGCACCACATCGGGGTCGGGCTGGTCGGCGGAGCGGGGGAACCGGACCGTCGGTCGGATGGCCGGATCGGGCCGGGCCGGCACGTCGCCGTACCGGGTGTCCTGGTCCCCCAACCGGCGTCCCACCGTGCCCGCGTCCATCGCCGCCTGGGCCTCTTCGGCGCCGAGGATCCGGACGCCTTCGGGCGACGTGCGCGCCGGCGCGACCGGGTTCTCGGTCTGTCCCTCGTCCAATTCATCGTCGCGACGGTCAGTCACGGCATCCTCCGGGTGGCCCGCGGTCAAGGCTAGACCTCGAGCAGCTCGTGCTCCTTGTGGGTGACCATCTCGTCGATCTCGGCGATGACCTCGGCTACCGCCTTCTCGAGGTCCTTCTCCACCCGTTCCAGCTCGTCCCGGGAGATGTCGCCGGCCTTCTCGATGGCCTCGAGCTCCTTACGGGCATCCCTGCGCACGTTCCGTACCGAAACCCGGCCATCCTCGGCCCGGTGCTTCACCACCTTCACGAGCTCCTTGCGGCGCTCCTCGGTCAGCTGGGGGAACGTCAGCCGGATGACCTGGCCGTCGTTGCCCGGGTTGATCCCGAGGTCGCTCTGCTGGATCGCCTTCTCGATGGCCTTCATCGCCCCCTTGTCGTAGGGCTGGACCACGAGCACCCGGGCCTCGGGGACGCTGAAGCCCGCGAGCTGCTGGAGGGGCGTCTGGGCGCCGTAGTAGTCGACCATGATCTTCTCGACCTGGGCCGAGCTGGCCCGGCCGGTGCGGATGCCGCCGAACTCCTCGCGGAGGTGGCTGACGGCCTTCTTCATCCGCTCCTTGGTCTCTGCGGTGATCTCTTTCGACGTGGCCACTCGCTATCCCTCCCTCGTGCTGACGAGCGTTCCGATCGCCTCGCCGAGCAGCGCCCGGCGGATGTTCCCGGGTGCCGTCACGTCGAAGACGATGATCGGCAGCTCGTTGTCCATGCAGAACGTGATCGCCGTCGAGTCCATCACCTTCAGCCCGCGGTTGAGCACCTCGAAGTGGCTGATCTCGGTGAGCTTCACCGCGTCCGGGTCGAGGCGCGGGTCGGCGCTGTAGACGCCGTCCACGCCCGAGTGCGTGCCCTTCAGGATCGCCTCGGCCCCGATCTCGGCGCCCCGCAGCGCGGCGGTGGTGTCGGTCGTGAAGTACGGGTTCCCGGTGCCCGCCGCGAACACCACGATGCGGCCCTTCTCGAGGTGCCGGGTGGCGCGCAGCGGGATGTACGGCTCGGCGATCTGGGCCATCGTGATCGCAGTCTGGACCCGGGTGGGCTGGCCGACGCCCTCGAGCGCGTCCTGGAGCGCCAGCGCGTTGATCACGGTGGCCAGCATCCCCATGTAGTCCGCGCGGGCCCGGTCCATGCCCCGGGTCGCGCCGACCATGCCCCGGAAGATGTTGCCGCCACCGACGACGATCGCGATCTCGACGCCGAGCTCGGCGCGCGCCTCGGCCACCTCTTCGGCGATCCGCTGGACCACGACCGCGTCGATGCCGAACGAGATGCTCGTGTCGGCAAAGGCCTCGCCCGAGAGCTTCAGCACCACTCGGCGGAACCGGCTCTCGCTCATCGGCACTCCCGGGTTCGCGTCAGGACGGACCCTATTCCTCGCCCACCTTGACGCGGGTGAACCGCCGGACCTCGGCCTTCGGGGCGAGGCTCTCGATCAGTGCGCCGACGGTGACCTTCGGGTCCCGCACGAAGCCCTGTTCGAGCAGCACGTAGTCCTTGTAGAAGCCGTTGAGGCGACCCTCGACGATCTTGCCGATCGCCGCTTCGGGCTTGCCCTCGTTGCGCGTGAGCTCGGTGAGCACCTCGCGCTCCTTCTCGATGGCGTCCGCCGAGACGTCCTCGCGACGGACGTAGCGCGGCGCGGCGCTGGCGATGTGGAGCGCCAGGTCGTGGGCGAGCTCCCTGGCCTTCGGGTCCGAGCGGTCGACCCCGCCGACCTCGACCAGGACGCCGATCGTCCCGCGCTCGTTCTGGATGTGCTTGTAGCCGTCCAGCAGGCCGTCGTCGGTCTCGTAGCGGACGACCCGGCCGAGCTCGATCTTCTCGCCGAGCGTGGCGACGAGCAGCCCGATGGTCTCGGCCACGGTCGAGTCCTGGAAGGGCTGGTCGGCCAGACCGTCCTCGCCCTGGTCGGCGACCAGCTGGGCCAGCGCGCCCACGGTGGCGACGAAGTCCTTGCCCTTCGCCACGAAGTCGGTCTCGCAGGTGAGCTCGACGAGCGCGGCCACGTTGTCCTCGAGGACGACGTCGACCGTGCCCTGCTCGGCGCTGCGGCCCGCGCGCTTGGAGGCACCGAGGCCCTGCTTGCGCAGCCAGTCGACCGCGGCCTCCTGGTCGCCGTCGCACTCGATCGAGCGCCTTCTTGCAGTCCATCATCCCCGCGCCGGTGACCTTGCGCAGCGCGGCGACGTCCTTCGCGCCGACCTCAGCCACGGTCGCTCTCCTGCACCTCGGTGCGAGCTGCCTCCGCGTCGACGGTCGGGTCCTCGACCCGGGGCGGGACGGTCTTCTCCTGCTTCTTCGACTCGGCCAGACGCGCCTCGCGGGCCGCCTGGTCCGCGGCGGCCTGGTTGCGGGCCGCCGCCTGCTCCTCGGCCCGCTTGCGCTGCTCCTCGGGGCTCAATGCCTTCGGGGCGACGACCTCGGCCTTGGTGCCGGGACGGGCACCGCGCTTCTGCGCGAGGTGGCGACCCTCCTCGACCGCATCGGCGATCACCCGGCACATGAGGTTCGACGCGCGGATCGCGTCGTCGTTGCCGGGGATGACGAAGTCGATGATGTCGGGATCGCAGTTCGTGTCGACGACCGCCACGACGGGGATGCCGAGCCGGTTCGCCTCGGTCACCGCGATGTGCTCCTTCTTCGTGTCGATGACGAACACGATGCTCGGGAGCTTCTCGAGGTTCCGGATCCCGCCCAGGTTGCGGTTGAGCTTGACCAGGTCGCGCTTGACCTTGAGCCCTTCCTTCTTGATCATCTGGTCGACCTCGCCGGTCGTGACCAGACGCTCGAGCTCACGCATCTTCGCGACGCGGGCGTGCACGGTCTGGAAGTTCGTGAGCATGCCGCCGAGCCAGCGGAAGTTCACGTACGGCATGCCGCTGCGGAGGGCCTGGCTCTCGACCGGCTCCTGGGCCTGCTTCTTCGTGCCGACGAACATCACCGTGCCGCCGTCGGCGACGGTGCTGCGGACGAACCGGTACGCGGTATCGATCCGTTCCAGCGTCTGCTGCAGGTCGATGATGTAGATGCCGTTGCGCTCACCGAAGATGAATCGCTTCATCTTGGGGTTCCAACGGCGCGTCTGGTGACCGAAGTGAACTCCGGCCTCCAGCAGCTGCTTCATGGTGACGACAGCCACGCGGAGATTCCTTCCCTCGGGTTCGTGTGCCTTCCGCCCGAGCCACACCCCCTCGCTCAGTGACCTGAGCCGGGGGCGACCTTTGGATGCCGGGCGTGCAAAATCCCGAGCCGAATGCTCGGGTTGGGGGGCACTCTAGCCGAGACCTCACCGGCGGCTCCGAGCCGTCGCGACGAGCCGATCGGCGTCGAACGCCTGCAGCGCGTGGCGCTCCACGAGCCGTTGCGCGATGACCACGACCCGCCCCGCGAGGGCCAGACCGACCGGCAGCCCGGCCGGCCGGCGCCGGGCCCGGACCGCCCCGGTCTCCCGGTCCAGCGTCACGACCTCGCCGGCCTCGTTCCAGACGACGATGGCGTCGTCGACCCGCAGCGGCCGGACGTACACCTCCAGGGCCCGCGTGCCGGTCGCCCACCTGCGGGTCCCGTCGGCCAGATCCAGGCGGGTGACGTCCCCCAGCTGGTCCACGACGTAGAGGTCGTCGCCGTCCACCAGCGGCACCAGATCGGGTTGGAACGGTGCGCCCACCGGGGACCGCCAGCGCGGCGACCCGTCGGCCAGCGCGAAGGCCCGCACCTCGTTCCCGTGCCTCCCGGCGCCGGCGCCCACCGCGACGATCCCCTGCGTGACGACCGCCGAGCCGGCCATCACCGCGATCGGCTGCTCCCACCGCAACGTCCCGGTGGCGCCGTCGATGACCCGGAGCCGGCTCTCGGGCCCGTCGCCCTGCCACACCGTGGCGATCGTCCCCGACGCGCCGTCGACCGCAGGGGTGCCCTTCATTGCGCCGGTGAACCGCACCGACCAGCGCTCGTGACCGGTGCCGACGTCCAGACCGACCAGTCCGCCCTCCTCCGTCGAGACCACCGCGATCGGCGGCGTCCCCGGCGGCCCGACGAGCGCGACGGGACCCGGGGACTCGGGAGTGTCCAGCTCCCACCGGACCTTCCCGGTCGTCCGGTCGAGCGCGACGAACGCGTGGTCGGTCGCGAGGAGCACGGTGTCGCGGCCGAGCGCGCCGAGGGGCTGGACCCCGGCCAGTGGGGTCTCCCACCTGCGGGTGCCCGTCGTCAGGACCACCGACGTGACCCACCGGTCGCCGACCACGATCCCCGCGGCGCCGTTGTCGGTGAGCAGCGTCCCCGCCCAGCTGCGCAGCGTGCGGGACCAGACCGGCGGCACCGCGGTCGGGTTCGCCCGACGCCGGTCCGCGCGCCGGGCCGCGGCCGGGGTCGCGGCCTTCGCCGGGGTCTCGCCCCCGGCGCGGACGACCGAGACGACCACGGTGGCGATCACGACCGCGGCGGTCACGACGATCGCCCGCCGCTTCCGGCGCGATCGGTCCCGCGACGGCCTCGGCCGTTGCGGCATGCGGAACCTCGGTGCCGCGGAAGGTGCGTCCTGCCAGAAGGTCATGGTGTTCCTCCGTCTCCGAGCAACGAGTCCGCGCCGTGCCCCACGCGGGCGCCGATCGCGCCCGCCGTGTGCTCGGCCCGGCTGATGAGCACCGGTTCGATCGCGCCCCGCACGCCGGTCGCGATCCCGACGCACGGCAGCGGTCGGTCTTCGAGCGCCAACCGCGCGGCGTCGAGCGCCGCGGGGTCGTGGATGATCGACGTGTGGTCGGTGATGCCCGCCGGATCGACGGTGACCGACCGCGCGCCCGGCAGCCCGATGTGGTCGGCCGGCACGATGACGTCGTCGGCACCTCCGATCGACGTCAGGTCGATCTGCTCCGGGAGCGGGCGGCTGAGCCCGCGGATGAAGGACGAGCCTTCGGCGAGCTGGCGGGTCGAGGCCGCCGGACGTGGGTGGGATCGCGCCCCCGGCCAGCTGATCGACGCCGTCGAGCACGGTCCGGCCACCGGACGTGCCGCGCAGGCGCTTCACGGCGGTCGCGGCCGGTGCGCCCCCGAGGGGCGACGAAAGGGTCACGACCGAGCCCAGCGGCGGGAACGCCGGATCGTCGGCGTCGTAGTCGTGGGCGAGGAAGTCCGCGACGACGACACCACCCTGGGAGTGCGCGATCAGGTCCACTTCCCGGCCGGGCTCGCGACGCTGCTGGGCGCGGAGCTGCGCACCCAGACCGCGCGCCGCCGCCCGCAGCGTCGACCAGGTCTGGTCGCGCGTGTAGGCACCTCCGGTCGGTGAGTACGAGTACGAACGGACCTCGCCGGCCCGGTACCCCAGGCGCCCGGTGTCCAGCGCGAGCGCGGTCCCGGTTTCGGGGTTCGTCGCGCTGTCGATCCCGGCGACCGTCATCGCCAGGTGGCCGGATCCCCCGCCGCTGGGCCCGGGCGCCGGGTCCTCGGTGCAGTCCAGGCGGGACCGGGCCCACGCGACGAGTCGCTCCGCCATCGCCGTACCGTCCGCGACGATCGGCGCCGCGAGCGAGCTCCGCCACAACCATCCCGCCGCCCGGCCGAGCACCTCGAGCTCGTCCCGGGCCGGCGCGCTGAGCGAGGACGCGGCTCGGCCGACGTCCGCCCACGCGTCCCCGATCGCGTCGAGCGGGCTCGAGCCGGAGTCGGGGTCCGCGACCGGCGTGACGCCCCGCGGCAGGTGCAGCGACTCCGCGAGGGACCGGGCTTCGACCGCGGGCGGGTCGAAGCCCGCCGCCGCGGGCTCGTCGGCCGGGACCAGGCGGATCAGCCGGCTGAGGTCCGCCGGCGCGAACAGCACCATCGGGTCCACGTAGCGGTCCCCGACCCGGAGCCCGAAGTGCAGGACGCCCGCGTGATCTCCGGCACCGCCACCCGCGGTCCCGAGGACGGCGCCGAGCGCGACCGTCTGACCGCGACGGACGGCGACCGTCGCGACGAAGGAGTACGACGTGCGCAGGCCGCCGGGGTGGGTGACCACGATGTGCAACGAGCCGGCGACGCTCCCCGCGAAGGTGACCTGACCCGCGTTGGCGGCGCGCACCGGCGTTCCCGCCGCCGCGACGAAGTCCACGCCGCGGTGACCCGGGCCGTAGCGCGAGCGCGGCGCGACGAACGGTGCGGCGACGGCACCGGGCACCGGTCGTACCCAGGCTCCGGCCGCGACCGGTGCGGCCGCCGCCGAGGTTGCTACGTAGGCCGGCACCACGAACCCGATCGCGAGCGCGGCTGCGAGCGCGCGAGGCCATGCGGAAGG
The DNA here is from genome assembly GCA_963770105.1 of uncultured Acidimicrobiia bacterium. Classification (GTDB taxonomy): domain Bacteria; phylum Actinomycetota; class Acidimicrobiia; order IMCC26256; family JAENVU01; genus Chersky-806. The sequence continues at coordinate 2,288,662 of CAVYOL010000002.1, forward strand.
GGAACGGGACCCCATCGGCGACTCCCGTCAGAAGGTGACGCGGGAGGGGGAAGCCGGAGGGGGAAGTGCGGGGTCGAAGTGACCCGGCGACGTGGAACCTACTGCAGGGGTGTGACGCGCACCAGGGTCGCGCGCGACCGCGGTGCGGATCAGGTGAGGCGTTCGGACGCCGGCTCGACGAGGCGTGAGCGCAGCTGGAGGATCGCCTTCGTGTGGATCTGGCAGACGCGGCTCTCGGTGACGCCGAGGACCTCGCCGATCTCGGCGAGCGTCAGGCCCTCGTAGTAGTAGAGCGTCAGCACGAGTCGTTCGCGATCCGGCATGCGGTTGATCGCGTCGGCGAGCACGTGCTTCATCTCGTCGACTTCGAACGCGGCGACCGGGTCGTTCACGCGGTCCGCGACCGTGTCACCGACCGTGGTGCCGCCACCGCGGTCGCCCACGCTCAGGAGCTCGTCGAGCGCGACGAGGCCGACGAAGCTGATCTGCGAGAGCGTCTGGGCGAGCTCGCCCTCGGTCACGCCGAGCTCGGCCGCGACCTCGCCCTCCTGGGGCGTGCGCAGCAGCTCGTTCTCGAGCTTCGAGTACGCGCGCTCGATCGAACGGGCCTTCGACCGCACCGACCGGGGCACCCAGTCGATCGACCGGAGCTCGTCGATGATGGCGCCCTTGATCCGGGAGATCGCGTAGGTCTCGAACTTGAACCCACGCGCCGGATCGAACTTGTCGATCGCGTCGATCAGCCCGAAGATCCCGTAGCTGACGAGGTCCGCCTGCTCGATGTTCTGCGGCAGCCCCGCCGCGACCCGGCCGGCCACGAACTTCACCAGCGGCGAGTAGTGCAGGATCAGGCGCTCGCGCGCGTCGCGGCCACCGTCACCCTCCTTGTAGTCGCGCCACAGCCCGGCGACGACCTCGGCGGCGTCGGCTTGGGCGGAGACGGTGGTCGTGTCGTCAGGCACGGGGATGAGTGGCCTCGTAGACCGCCCGAAGGCGCTCGCGGGTGAGATGGGTGTAGATCTGAGTGGTGGCGAGGTCTGCATGACCGAGCAGCTCCTGCACGGCCCGCAGATCAGCCCCACCTTCGAGCAAGTGCGTAGCGTAGGCGTGCCGGAGGACGTGTGGGTGCAAGGTGTGCCCATCGGGCATCGGATGGCGGTCCACGATGCGCCGGGCGTCTCTCGGGGCGAGCCGGTGGCCCCGCCGGTTGAGGAACACCGCATCGCGTGGGCTGTCGGGTCCGGCGACCGCCGGCCGACCCAGATCGAGCCAGTCCCGCAGGGCATCCTGGGCCGGTTTTCCTAGGGGAACGCGCCGAACCTTGGCGCCCTTGCCGAGCACGGTGAGTGACCCGTGGACCAGATCGCAGTCCCGCGGGGTCAGCCCGCAGCACTCGGAGACCCGCAGCCCGGTCCCGTAGAGGACCTCGAGGACGGCGAGATCCTGGAGCGCGAGCGCCCGGGCCACCGGATCGTCGCCCGGATCGACGTGGGCGGCCCGGTCGATGAGGGCGCCCGCCTCGGCCGAGCTCGGGACCCGGGGCAGGCGGGCCGGGCCCTTCGGGGCCCGCAGCGACCGGCCGGAGTCGGTGACGAGCACCCCGCTGCGCTTGAGGTACCGCAGGAAGGATCGGATCGCGGCCGCCTTGCGGGCGATCGTGCGCTTGGCCAGGCGCTGCGTGCCGAGGTACGCGAGGTACCGGCGCAACGTGGCGTGATCGAGATCCTCGGGGTCCACGCAGCCACCGCGCTCGGCCCAGTCGGCGAACTGGCGGGCGTCCCGCTCGTAGGCCTCGCGAGTGTGGGGGCTGGCCGCCGTCAGGGAGGCGACGTACCCGTCGACGTCCCAGGGCATCCCCTCGAGGATACCGCCCCATGCTCAGGATCGATGGACCTCGAACATCTCGATCGACTCGTTGAACCCCTTGAGGACGGGCGCGCCGATCGGCTCGAACCGGTAGCCGTCGACGGCGTCGCGCAGGTCCTCCGAGGCCACGACCGCCCCCGGCGCCGCGATCCTCATCACGCGTGACGCGAGGTTGACGACCGGACCGAAGTAGTCGCCGTCGCGACTGAGCACCGGCCCGAACGTGAGCCCACCGCGCACCGGCGGCAGGCGCGGGTGGTTCGAGAGCCGCTCGGCGAGCTCGAGCGCGATCGCACACCCCGCGTGCGGGTCCGTCGCGACGTACATGACCTCGTCGCCGATGAGCTTGACGACTCGCCCTCCCCCGTCGACGACGACGTCCGAGACGAGCTCGTCGAACTCGGTCAACGCCGCGCCGAGCTCGCGCGGGGACAGCCGGCGGGTCAACGCGGTCGAGCCCACGAGGTCCGCGAAGCCGACCGCGAGCCGTTGGGTGCGCGGGTCGTCCACGGCGACCGGACGTTGCATCTGCGCCACGTGGCGCCGGAAGATCAGGTCCATCGCGCCCGCGGACTGACGGATGATCCCCACCCCGACCGTGTTCGCCTTCGCCAGCTCGAGCCCACCGGGGTCCTCCTCCAGCGCGGGACCTCCGACGTTCACGAGGAAGGCCGAGATCGCCGCGTCCGCGACGCGGGCCATCGACGACCCGATCACGCGCACGACCTGGACCACGGTCTCCTCGCCCAGCCAGTCGACCGCGGCACGGAACATGCGCAGCGCCTCGACGTCCTCGTCCGTGTAGATGCCGCGCGTCCGGCCCCGGGTCGGGAAACCCGGCGGCACGCCACAGCCGAGTCGACATCTGCAGCGGGACGCCCGCGGCGTCGGACATCTCCCGCTCCGTGTAGCGATCACCCGCGCCGAGGAGCCCGCGGGCGGACGCGACCACGGCCAGGTCGGGAGCCGCGTCCACGAGCTCCTGGACGGTCGCACCGAGCCCGAAGAGGTACTCGATGAGCGCGAGGCGCTCGGCGGCCAGCTCGCCGTCCGGGTCGTAGATCCCGAGCGCGGCCAGCTCCTCCGGCGTGTGTTCCACGTTCGCACGCTACCGACCGCCCCAAAGGCTGTCCCACCCTCCGGTTAGGTTTCCCCGTACCGTCGAGGCGCCGCGGTCACGGCCCTCCCATCCGTTCATCGGTTCCGGGAGGATCACGTGCTCGCCTCGATTCCCGAGCGCGACGCTGCTCGGCGTCGACGGTCAGCCGGTCTGGGTCGAGGTCCACGTCAGCGACGGGCTGCCCGGCTACCACGTGGTCGGGCTGCCCGACGCCGCCGGGCGCGAGTCACGCGAGCGGGTGCGCGCCGCGCTCCTCTCCTCCGGCATGGACTTCCCGCTCAAGCGGATCACCGTCAACCTCGCGCCCGGCAACGTGCGCAAGACCGGTGCCGGGCTCGAGCTCGCCATCGCGCTCGCGCTGATGCTCGCCCAGTCGCACCTGCCGCAAGGTTGCCTCGACGGGACCGGCGTGCTCGGCGAGCTCGGCCTGGACGGCTCCGTGCGCCCGGTCCCGGGCACGCTGGTGCTGGCCGACGCGCTCCGACGCACCGGGGTCGAGTCCATCGTCGTGCCGGTGCAGAACGCCCACGAAGCCGCCCTCCTCTCCGATCTGAAGGTGCGCAGCGCGCGCACGCTCGCCGAGCTGCGCGAGTGCTTCACGGGCGAGCTGCCCTGGCCCGAGGCCGACCCGCCGCGGTCGGACCCGGACGAGCACGCCTTCGACCGTGACCCGTTGGATCTCGTCGACGTTCGGGGGCTCGCGACCGCGCGCGTCGCGCTCGAGGTCGCGGCCGCAGGATCGCATCACCTCATCTACGCCGGGCCACCGGGGACCGGAAAGACGATGCTCGCCCGCCGCCTCTCCACGATCCTGCCCCCGCTCGACGCGGACGAGTCGTTCGAGGTCACCCGCATCGCTTCGGCGGCCGGTGGCGAACCACCCCGCCGGCTGGCGACGGACCGTCCGTTCCGAGCACCACACCACACCGCGTCGACCGCCGCGCTCGTCGGCGGTGGATCGGCCGCGCCCGCGCCCGGGCGAGGTCACGATGGCGCACCGCGGCGTGCTGTTCCTCGACGAGCTCGGGGAGTTCCCTCCGGCCGCCCTCGACGCGCTCCGCCAGCCGCTCGAGGAACGGGTCGTCCGCATCTCCCGCCAGGCCCAGAGCCTCGAGCTGCCGGCGGAGTTCCTCCTGATCGCGTGCACGAACCCGTGCCCGTGCGGGCTCGAAGCCGCTGCGTGCCGCTGCAGCGACTCGCAGCGCGCCCGGTACCGCCGCCGCCTCTCCGCACCGCTGCTCGACCGGTTCGATCTGCGCCTGCGGGTTGCGGGCCCCCAGCCGGGCGACGGACCCGGCGAGTCGTCCGAAGTCGTCGCCGCCCGCGTGCTCGCCGCGGTCGAGCGCCAGCGCTCCCGCCTGCGCGGCACTCCGTGGCGGCGCAACGCGCACGTCCCGGCCGGTGCGCTCGCCCGGTACGTGGAGCTGTCCGACGAAGCCGCCGACATGTGGCGCATCGTCGTCGAGGAGCACACGTTGACCGGTCGCGGCGCGGCGCGCGTCCGGCGCGTCGCCCGCACCCTCGCGGATCTGGCCGACGCCGCCGACATCTCCGCCGAGCACATCGTCCTGGCGGCATCACTCCGAGGCGAGGTCCCGTGAGCCCGGCCGACGAGATCCCCGACGACATCGCGGCCGCGACCCTCGCCGCGCTCCCCCGCACCACTCCCGCGCGCCTGCTCCGCACGCTGACCCACTGGCCCACCCCGTCGGACGCGCTCGTCGCGGTGCGAGCCGGCAGCGCGGGAGCCGCGCTCGGGCCGGAGGACCCGCGCCACCGCGACGTGGCCCGGACCTGGGCGGCCGCGGCCGACTCCACCCTCGGCGCGATCGGGCCGGTGCTGACCCGGCGGGGCACGAACGTGCTCTACGTCGGCGCCCCGGGCTACCCGATCGACGACGGCATCGACGACCGCCCCGCGGTCCTGTTCGCCGAGGGCGAGCGCCTCGACGTCTTCGAACGCCCCCGGGTCGCGGTGGTCGGCACGCGCGCCGCGACACCCCACGGCCTGGCCGACGCCCGCGAGCTCGGCGCCGCGCTGGCCCGGGCGGGAGTGGTCGTGGTGAGCGGGCTCGCGATCGGCATCGACGGCGCCGCGCACGAGGGTGCGCTCGACGCGGGTGGCGTGGTCATCGGCGTGCAGGCGACCGGGCTCGACGTCGTGTACCCACGTCGCCACGGGGTGCTGCACGAACGGGTGAAGGCGCACGGCATGCTCGTCAGCGAGCAGCCGTTCGGCGTCGGCCCGCATCCGGCGCGGTTCCCGGTGCGGAACCGGATCATCGCCGCGCTGGCGGACGTCACGATCGTCGTCGAGGCCACCCAGCGGGGCGGCGCGCGCATCACCGCGCGTCACGCGCTCGACTACGGCCGCGCCGTGCTCGCGATCCCAGGGTCCCGGCGGAACCCGTCCGCGCGAGGTTGCAACGAGCTGCTCGCCGAAGGCGCCCAGCCCCTGCTCGACCCGGCCGACGTGGCGGTCGCGCTGGAGCTGAGTCCCGGGAGCCGGCGCCATCCCGCCCGGGGCCACGCGGGCCTCGCCGACGCCACGGACGAGGAGCGCGCGGTGTTCCGGGCCCTGGGCGGGGAGCCGGCCACCGCCGACGAGCTGGTCGGACGCACCGGGCTGAGCCCCGGCGTCGTGGCCGTCGCGGTCGCGGGGCTGGTCCGGGCCGGGCGCGCGTCCCGGGCGCACGGCTTGGTCTGGCCGCAGTGATCGCCCGCGCGGCGAGGAAATCCAGGCGTTTCGGCGTGGAGGCGGCGGCCGCCGAAAAGTAGTCGCACGCGTAAGTCAAGTATTTCGGCGAGCGGGCCGACACATGGAACGTGAACCTGCACCGTTGTCCCTATGACGGAACCCCGATCGAGGCCGAGGCGTACTCGGGTGGCTCCTTCCTGCTCTCCTGCACCTCGTGCGGGGCCGAGTGGGAAGCGCACAACTCCCTCGTGCTGCGGGTCACCGCACCCGACTGGGACGCGGTTCGCAAGGCCAAGGTCGAAGGTCCGCCGGTCAGCACCGATCAGGTGGCGCCGACCTAGCGTCCGGTGAACGTCGGGGCGCGCTTCTCGACGAACGCGGACAGCGCTTCGGCGGTGTCGGCGGACTGGAAGTTCATGACCTGAGCGACGTCCTCGAACTCGAGCGCCTCGGCCATCGACACCGACAAGCTCTGGTTCAAGAGGCGCTTGCTCACCGACAGCTGCACCGGCGGGAGCGCGGCGAGCCGGCGGGCGAGATCACCCGCGGCATCGAGCAGCTCTGCGTGCGGGACGATGCGGTTCACCAGGCCGATGCGCTCCGCCTCGGTGGCGTCGATGACGTCGGCGAGGAACACCAGCTCCTTCGCTCGGTGCAGGCCGATGAGGCGGGGCAGGATCCACGAGCCCCCGAAGTCCACGCTCAGCCCGCGCTTCGAGAAGATCTCGGAGAACCGCGCCCGATCGGATGCCACGACGAGGTCGCAGCCGAGCGCGAGGTTGCACCCGGCGCCCGCCGCCACGCCGTTGACCGCCGCGATCGTCGGGATGGGGATCTCGTGGAGCCGCAGCGCGGCCCGACCGACCATCCGCATCATGCGCAGCGAGCCACCGGTCCCCTCGGCCAGGGTGCCCGAGTTGCCGGCGTCGGTCAGATCCGCACCGGAGCAGAACCCGTCGCCGGCGCCCGTGACCACCAGCACCCGTGTGTCCGACGAACCGTCGATCTCGTCGCAGACCTCGATCAGCTCCCGCCACATCTGCCCGTTCATCGCGTTCTTCTTCTCGGGCCGGTTCAGGGTGACGGTCATGACGCCGTCGGCGCGCGCAACGAGCAGGGTCTCCACGGGTCGCTACGGTAGCGCTGTGGGTTTCAACCCGTTCCGGGAGCAGGTCAAGCACCGCAGCGACATCTACCTCGTCGCGGCCGCGTTCGTCGTCGTGATCGTGTTGGTGCTCTGGGCCCTGTTCGGATGAGCCCGAACCGGTTGGAGCCGGACGGGCCGGTCGAAGTCCGCCACGTGCAGCCGTACCAAGCGGTGAAGCCGTACCGCTGCCCCGGCTGCGACCACGAGATCGCGATCGGGCTCGGCCACGAGGTGGTGGTGCCCACGCTCGAGCCCGAGCTCCGCCGGCACTGGCACACCGGGTGCTGGTTCCGCGAGCAGAAGCGCCGCGAGCACGCCGCGCGCTAGAACGCGGCTTCGAGGACCTCGATCACCGGGTCGGTGCCCCACTCGATCATCACGGACGCCACGTCGAAGCGCAGGTCTCCGCCACCGAGGGTGCTCTCCCCCAGCCATCGGGCCGCGAGGGCACGGATCCGCTGCTGCTTCACCCGGGTGATCGCCTCGATCGGCGCCCCGAACCGCCGGCTCGACCGGGTCTTGACCTCACAGAACACGATCGACCGGCCCCGGCGCAGGATCAGGTCGAGCTCGCCCTCGCGCCGGCGCCAGTTGCGGTCGAGGATCTCGTAGCCGGCGCGCTCGTACCAGGCCGCGACCAGCGCCTCGCCCCGCTGTCCGAGGGCCCGGCGTGGGTTCGGCGCCGCGGGATCGCGCGGCGCCGGCGTCACAGGTCCTTGCCGGCGAGCTCCTCGATGTTGACGTCCTTGAACGTCACGACGCGGACGTTGGCGACGAAGCGCGCCGGGCGGTACATGTCCCACACCCAGGCGTCCTGGAGCTCGAGCTCGAAGTAGACCCGGCCCTGCTCGTTGCGGACTTCCATCTTCACGCCGTTGGTCAGGTAGAAGCGTCGTTCGGTCTCGACGACGTACGCGAACATCGGCAGGACGTCGCGGTACTCCTTGTACAGCTGGAGCTCGATCTCGGTCTCATATCGCTCGAGATCTTCAGCGCTCACCCGCAACCCCCGTCGGTTCCGACTGGCTGCAGTCTAGGCCGCGGCGACCCGCGATCAGACTCGCTTCTCCTTGATCTTCGCGGCCTTCCCGATGCGGTCGCGCAGGTAGTAGAGCTTCGCCCGGCGCACGTCCCCGACGGTCTGGCGCTCGATCTTGGCGATGATCGGCGAGTGCACCGGAAAGGTCCGCTCGACCCCGACGCCGAAGCTCACCTTGCGCACCGTGAAGGTCTCCCGCAGGCCCGAGCCCTGGCGCCGGATCACCGCGCCCTGGAACACCTGGACCCGCTCCCGGTTGCCCTCGACCACCCGCACGTGCACCTTCACGTTGTCCCCCGGCGAGAACGCCGGGATGTCGTCACGAAGTGATGCGCGGTCGACCAGATCGGTGGGGTTCATGGCGCGAGCGTTCCTCGGATCGAGTGGATCGGGCGCAGATCGGGACCGACCTGGCGCAGGTGGACCCTTGATGTTAGCGACCCGGGGGCTCCGGCGGGAACTCGTCGAGCAGCGCCCGGTCCTCGGCGGTGAGCTCCCCGCCCCCGTCCAGCAGGTCCGGACGGCGCTCGAGCGTGCGGCGCAGCGCGGCCGCCCGGCGCCACCGGGCCACGCGGGCGTGGTCCCCCGACCGCAGGACCTCCGGCACCGACCAGCCCCGGAACTCGCTCGGCCGCGTGTACTGCGGGTACTCGAGCCGCCCGCCCGTGAACGACTCCTCGGCCACCGACTCCTCGTTGCCGAGCACCCCCGGGACCAGGCGGCTCACGGCTTCGATGATGACGAGCGCCGCGGCCTCCCCGCCCGCGAGGACGAAGTCGCCGACGCTCACCTCGCCGTCGCAGAGATGATCCGCGATGCGCTGATCGACGCCCTCGTAGCGACCGCAGAGCAACGAGAACCCCGGCCCCGCCGCGAGCTCGGCGGCCATCGCCTGGTCGAACCGGCGTCCGCTCGCCGAGAGCAGGAGGAGCGGCCGCGGCAGGTCGCGCGGCCTCCACGGTGGCGAACAGCGGCTCGGGCATCATGACCATGCCCGGCGCCACCACCGAACGGGGTGTCGTCGACGGTGCGGTGCCGATCCGTCGCGTGCTCCCGCGGATCGTGGAAGCGCACGTCGAGCAGGCCCAGCTCGCGCGCCCGGCCGAGCAGGGAGAGCCCGAGCGCGCCGTCGAGGTACTCGGGAAAGATCGTGACGACGTCGATGCGCATCGGCGCTCAGTCCCGCCGGTTGACGTCGAGCAGGCCCTCGGGCGGATCCACCACGACGAACCCGGGCCCCCGCTCCACCACGAACGTGATCGGGACGAGCACGTCACCGTCGAGCACGAGCAGGTCGCTGGCCGGGTTCGCCTCGACCGCCCGCACCGGACCGAGGTCGCGCCCGGCGCGGTCACGCACCGCCGCCCCGATGAGCTCGTGGATCCAGAGCTCGTCGTCCTCGCTCGGCAGCGCCTCGCCCGTGAGGACCAGGCCGAGGAGGCTCTCGGCGTCGGTGCGATCGGTCACGCCTTCGAAGCACACGAGCCAACGCCCCGAATGCGGGCGCGACGCTCGCGACCACGAGTCTGCGACCGTCGGCCTCCAGCACCGAGCCCGCGGCCAACCGTTCGAGCCGGTCGGAGCTGAGCGTGACGCTCACCTCGCCGCGCAGACCGTGCGCCCGACCGATGCGGCCGACCTCGAGCCGCGAGGTACCGGGCACGCCAGCGCTACTCGATGATGTCGACGGAGACCTTGATGCCTTCGGCGGCACCCGCGGCGCGCGTCACCTGGCGCAGCGCCTGCACGACCCGGCCCCGCTTGCCGATGAGCCGACCCATGTCGCTCGGGTCCGCGTGCACCAGCAGCGCGACTTCGTCGCGACGTTCGACGAGCTCGACCTCGACCGCGTCGGGCTCTTCCGCGATGGCGCGCGTCACGTGCTCGACCACGGCCTTGGCGTTGCCACCGACGATGCGGTTGCCTTCGCCCCCGACCTCGTCCTCGAAGTCGTCGTCGCGCGGCTCGTCGCTCACTCGGCTGCCTCGTCCGTCGTGGTGTCCTCGGCCGACGCCGCCGCTTCTGCATCGGCGGCTTCCTGGGCGGCCGCGGCGTCCTTCGCGGCAGCTGCGGCTTCGGCCGCGTCCGCATCCGCGGCGGCCTTGGCCGCGGCGTCGCGCTCGGTCTTCGCGGCGGCAGCACCCTTCGCCTGGGCGGCGGCGGTGCGCACGGCGCGCGACTGCTGCTTGCGGTCGGTCTCGTACTGGTCCCAGATGCCCGCGTTCACGAGCAGACGGTGGACCTGGCCCGTGGGCTGCGCGCCCTGCCGGAGCCAGCCGAGCACCTTCTCGTCGTCCACGGTGAAGAACGTGGGCTCCTCACGGGGCCGGTACTGGCCCAGGATCTCGATGTAGCGACCATCTCGGGGGGAGCGGCCGTCGGCGACGACGACGCGATACGTGGGCTGCTTCTTCTTGCCCATGCGCATGAGGCGGATCTTTACGGACACCGGTGGATTTCCTCTCGGTACTCGGGGAGCGCTCCAGGGTAGCGGGAGCGGGGGCTCGGGCGCCTACAGGCTGTTCTGCAGACCTTCGAGCCCGCCGGCGGGCATGCGCATCCGCTTGCCCCCCGTCATCGACTTCATCATCTGCTGGACCTGCTTGAACTGCTTCAGCATCGCGTTCACCTCTTGGGTGCTGGTGCCGCTGCCCTTGGCGATCCGCACCCGCCGGGAACCGTTGATCAGCGTCGGGTCGCGCCGCTCGGCCGGGGTCATCGAGCAGATGATCGCCTCGACGCGGCCCAGCTCGCCCTCGTCGATCTCGGCCTTCCGGAGCTCTTTCGGCATCCCCGGCATCATCTTCATGAGGTTGCCGATCGGGCCCATCTTGCGCACCTGGCGCATCTGGTCCAGGAAGTCCTCGAGAGTGAACTGGCCCTTGCGCAGCTTCTCCTCGGCGACCGCCGCCTCGTCCTCGTCGAACGCGGCTTCGGCCTTCTCGATGAGCGTGAGGACGTCACCCATGCCGAGGATGCGGCTCGCCATGCGGTCCGGGTGGAACGCCTCGAAGTCCTCGAGCTTCTCACCGGTGCCGACGAACAGGATGGGCTTGCCGACGACGTCCTTGACCGAGAGCGCCGCGCCACCACGGGCGTCACCGTCGATCTTGGTGAGGATCACCCCGTCCAGGCCGACGGCGTCGTCGAACGCGGTCGCGACGTTCACGGCCTCCTGGCCGGTCATCGCGTCGACGACGAGCAGCGTGTCCGTCGGGTTCACGGCTTCGCGCACGTGGCGCAGCTCGTCCATGAGCTCGGTGTCGACCTGGAGCCGACCGGCGGTGTCCACGATGATCAGGTTCTTGCCGAGCCGGGCGGCTTCGTGCAGCGACGTCGCGCGCCACCTCGATCGGATCCTTCGTCCCGCCCTCGGGACCCGACCACACCGGGAGGTCGAGCTGGCGGCCGAGGACCCGGAGCTGCTCGACCGCGGCGGGGCGTTGGAGGTCGGCGGCCACGAGCAGCGACGCCGAGGCCCTGGCTCTTGAGCAGGCGCGCGAGCTTCCCGGCGGCGGTCGTCTTGCCGGAGCCCTGGAGGCCGGCGAGCATCACGACCGTCGGCGGCTTGGAGCTCATCTCGAGCTTGCCCGTCACCCCGCCGAGGGTGTTGACGAGCTCCTCGTGCACGATCTTGATGACCTGCTGCGCGGGGCTCAGGCTCTTCTGGACGTCGGCGCCGTTCGCCCGCTCCTTGACCCGGGCGATGAACTGCTTGACCACCTTGACGTTGACGTCGGCCTCGAGCAGCGCCAGCCGGATCTCGCGCGCGATCTCGTCGACGTCCTTCTCGTTCAGCCGGCCCCGGCTGCGCAGGCGCGTGAAGATGCCGTCGAAACGGTCGGAAAGGGCGTCGAACATCGCAGCGAGTGTACTGAGCGGGTCAGTCGAACAACGCGTCGACGAACTCGTCGGGATCGAAGACCACCAGGTCGTCGGCACCCTCGCCGATGCCGACGACCTTGACCGGGAGCCCGAGCTCGGACTGGATCGCGAGCACGATGCCGCCCTTCGCCGTGCCGTCGAGCTTGGTCAGCACGACCCCGGTGACCTCGACGGCCTCGGCGAACTGACGGGCCTGCGCCAGGCCGTTCTGCCCGGTGGTCGCGTCGACGACGAGCAGCACCTCCTTGAGCGCGCCGGGGGTGCGGTCGACGATGCGGCGGAGCTTCTTCAGCTCCTCCATCAGGTTGACCTTGGTGTGCAGCCGCCCGGCGGTGTCGACGAGGACGAGATCGGCGCCGCGGGTGGTGGCGGCAGTCATCGCGTCGAACACCACCGAGCCCGGATCGGCGCCGTCCTGGCCGCGCACGAGCTCGGCCCCCGCGCGCTCGGCCCAGAGCCCGAGCTGGTCGGCCGCCGCAGCCCGGAACGTGTCGGCCGCCGCGAGCACGACGTTGTGACCCTCGTCGACCTCGCGCTGCGCGAGCTTGGCGATCGTCGTCGTCTTGCCGACGCCGTTCACGCCCACGAACATCCAGACGTTCAGCTCACCGCGGGTTGACCTTCAGCGCGCGGTCCGCCGGCTCGAGCAGCAGGGTGAGCTCCGCCTTGAGCAGCGCGAGCACCGCGTCCGAGTCGGACGCCTTCTCCTCGGCGACGCGCGCCTTGACGTCGGTCGAGGATGCGCTGCGTCGTGGTGGGCATGCCGACGTCGGCGAGGAGCAGCGCCTCTTCGAGGTCGTCCCAGGTCTCGGGGTCGATCTTGCCCCGCCGGGTGATCGCGCCGGTGAACGCGGCCCGGGTCTTGCCGAGGCGGTCGCGCAGCCGCGGCTTCTCCCGAACCGGGGCCGGCGCCTCGACCTCCGGTTCGACGACCTCGGGCTCCGCTGGTGGGAGCCGGTGCCGCGGGTGCGCTCGGGCGGGCGCAGCGTCGGCGCTGCGGTCGGTGCCTCGGGCGGCGCTTCGGTGCGTGAGCCGCGGCGGCTGAGGAACAGCCCACCCGCGATGAGCACCACCGCGAGCACGACGATGAGGAGGAGGACGAGGAGGTCGGACATCGGGCGCCGATGCTAACGGTCGCGTGCGGGAGGGCTGCCTTCGACGCGATAGGTGATGACCGACTCCGACGCCGGGCCGATGCCCGCGTCGTCGAGCGCGGCCTTCAGCCGAGCCCGCAACGCCCGCGCCACCTTCCATTGCTCGAGCGGCACCGTCCTGACCGCGAGCCGGATGAGCACGTGATCCGCTTCGACCTGTTCGATCCCCCAGACCTCCGGGTCGTCGGTGATCGAGCGAACCGACCTCGCGATCCGCCGCGGTCGCCTCCGCCGCGCTCCGGATCACGTACGTCGCCGCGCTCGATGTCGGCGTCGTAGGCGACGGCCACGTCGAGGATCACCCGCGACCACTGCTGGCTCTTGTTGCCGACCCTGCGGATCTCGCCGTTCGGCACGTGCCACACCGTGCCCTCGGCGTCTCGGACGCGGGTGGTGCGCAGGCTCACGCCTTCCACCGTGCCCGTCGCCACGCCGGTGTCGATGACGTCACCGACCCCGTACTGGTCCTCGATGAGCATGAAGATCCCGGAGAGGAAGTCGCGCACGAGCGCCTGCGAGCCGAAGCCGATCGCGACGCCGATGATGGACGCGCCGATCCCGATCGCGGCGAGGTTGACACCGAGATCCTCGAGGATCATCAGCAGCGCGGTGGCCCAGATCAGCGCACTGACGATGCTGCGCAGCACCGCGCCGATGGTCTCGGCCCGCAGCGCCCGCCGCACGCTCGGCACCGGTGACGTGTCGAGCAGCGACAGACCGGTGCGGTGCTTGATCTTCGAGATGCGCTCGCCGGTCTGCTCGCGCTGCAGGTTGCGCACGACGCGCCGCACGATCACGCGCGTGATGCGCACCAGGATGTACGCGATCAGCACGATCACGAGGACGCGCAGCAGCGGCGCGAGGTCGTCGCCCACCTCGGCGGCGCGCTGGGACTTCGTCAGGTCGTAGACCGTCGAGCAGAGCCACGCCTGCTTGCCCGGCGGACCGCACGCCGAGACCTTCTCCAGCTGCTCGGCCGCCGTGGCAGCCAACAAGCTCAAGTCAGGACGACCTCGCCCCGCATCCGCTGACTCACCACGCGGCTCGACGCGCCCGGCGCCATCGAGACCCCGTAGAGGCAGTCCCCCGCCTCCATCGTGCGCTTCTGGTGGGAGACGATCAGCAGCTGGGCCTCGTTGCGGAACTCGTGCACGAGGTCGAGGAAGCGGTGCAGGTTCACGTCGTCGAGCGCGGCCTCCACCTCGTCGAGCAGGTAGAACGGCGAAGGCCGGGCGCGGAAGACCGCGAACAGGAACGCCATCGCGGTGAGCGACCGCTCACCACCGGAGAGCAGCGAGAGCCGCCGGGTGTTCTTCCCGGACGGACGCGCCTCCATCTCGATGCCGGTGTTGAGCAGGTCCTCGGGGTCGGTCAGGAAGATCCGCCCCGACCCACCGGGGAACAGGGTGGTGAACAGCGTCGCGAAGTTCTCCTGCACGTCGGCGAACGCGGTCTCGAAGACGGTGACGATCTCCTTGTCCACCGCCTTGATGACGCGTTGCAGCTCGCGCCGGCTGTTCTTCACGTCCTCGAGCTGCTGTTGCAGGAAGTCGTGGCGTTCCAGGAGCGCGTCGTACTCCTCGAGCGCGAGCGGGTTGATCGGGCCCATGAGCCGCAGCTCGCGATCGAGGTCCCGCGCCCGGGCGGCCATCGTCGTGCCCTCGATCGGCTCGGGTGCCGGGGCGTCGAGGGCGACGGCCGGCTCGCAGTCGAAGTCGGTGCGGATCTTCTCCACGACCGCCTCGAGCCGCATCCGGTTCTCGGCTTCCTCGACGTCGCGCCGCTGCTGGCGCTCGCGGGTCCCGGCGAGCTCGTGCTCGAGCCCGGACCGCTCCTGGCGCAGCGTGTCGAGCTGGCCGCCCGCGAGGCTGGCCCGCTCGGCCTGGCGCCGCCGCTCCGCCCGCAGGCGCTCGAGCACCGCGTCGATGCGACCGTTCTGCTCGTCGAGGCGATCGGCCACCTCGCCGTAGGACTGCTCCTTCGCGACGAGCGCGCTGCGGTACCGCTCGGCCGCGGCCTTGGCCTCGGGGTCCCGGGCGAGGCGGTCCTCGACGCCGGCGAGCCGCCGGGTCAGGACGTCACGACGCTCGTCGAGCGTGGCCGCGCGCATCTCGAGCTCGCGCCGCACGCTCGAGGCCGCCGCGGCCTGACGGCGTTCCTCGTCGACCGCGATGCCGCGCCGCGGCGACGGCCGCCTCGGCCGCGGTGCGGGCGTCGGCCGCGAGCACGGCCCGGTCTTCCGCCTCCTGCAGTGCTGCGCGCGTGATCCCGGAGACCTGCTCGCCGCCCAGGCGCCAGAGCCCCCGACCCCCGAAGCGATCGCCCGACGGGGTCATCACGGTGAGGTCCGGGTTCTCGATCGCCAGGTCCAGGGCCGAACGCCAGTCGCCCTCGGCCAGCACCACGCCGGCGAGCAACCGGGTCAACGTCGCCTGCAGGCCGGGTAGCGGCGCCCGCACGCAGGCCGCCAGTGCCTTGGCCCCCTCCGGCGCAAGCGTCGCGCCCATGGTCACCGCGTTGTCACGCGCGTCGAGCACGAGCAGCAGCGCCTGCGCGTCGCCACTGGCGATGCGCTGCACCGCCTGGCGTGCCGCGTCGTCGCCCTCGACGACGATCGCGTGCATCGCCTCGCCGAGCGCGGCCGCCACCGCGGCTTCCGCGCCGGCTTCGATCTCGAGGTAGTCGACCAGGCTGCCGGCGATCCCCTCGATGCCGGCCAGCACGGACACGTCGACCGCGGCGCGCACCGAGTCCAGTGCCTGCGCGAGCGCCTCGGCGCGCGCGTGCCAGCGACCCGCATCGTTCTCGCACTCCCGCCACTGGCGTTCGGCCTCGGCGAGGGCGGACTCCACGTCCGCGAGCGCGGCCGGATCGGCCGGCGTGCCCTGCGCGTCGACCTCGCGCCGGCGCGCATCAAGCCGCCGCGGCGTCCTGCTCGACCGCGGCGAGCTCGGCCCGCAGCGCGCCGGCGTCCGCCACCAGGGTCTCGACGACGCCCTCGTCGGCCGCGGCCGCGAGCTCGCGCTCGAGCCCGCGCCGCTTCTCGGCGAGCAGCGCCTGGAGGCCGCGGGCCCGCTCCCGCATCGACTCCACCCGCACCAGCGCGTCCGCGACGTCGCCGTGGCCGGCGTCGGTCAGGGCGCGCTCCGCGTCCAGCACCGCGATGTCGAGCTCGCGCAGCCGGGCCTGAACCACCGCTTCGCTGCGGGCCAGATCGGTCGCCTGGTCGCGCAGCCGCTCGGTCTTGGCCTGGAGGCCCGCCAGCTCGTGGCCCACGAGGTGCAACCGGATCGACCGGAGCTCCGCGACCAGACCGTCGTGACGGCGGGCGGCGTCGGCCTGCTTCTGGAGCGGCGCGAGCCCCCGCCGGACCTCGCGCAGGAGGTCGTTGAGCCGCAGCAGGTTGCCTTCGGTCGACTCCAACCGGCGCTCGGCGCGCTCGCGGCGCTTCCGGTACTTGAGGACGCCGGCCGCTTCTTCGATGACCGCGCGCCGGTCCTCCGGCCGCGAGTTCAAGACCGCGTCGAGCTGCCCCTGACCGACGATCACGTGCTGCTGGCGACCGATCCCGGTGTCGGAGAGGAGCTCCTGGATGTCGAGCAACCGGCACGGCGCACTGTTGATCGCGTACTCGGAGTCGCCGTTGCGGAACAGGGTCCGGGTGATCGTCACCTCGGAGAACTCGATCGGCAGCATGCCCGAGGAGTTGTCGATCGTGAGCGACACCTCGGCCCGGCCGAGCGCGGGCCGGTCGGGAGTCCCGGCGAAGATGACGTCGTCCATCTTGCCGCCGCGCAGGGTGCGCGGGCCCTGGGCGCCGAGCACCCACGCGACCGCGTCGACGAGGTTCGACTTGCCGGACCCGTTCGGGCCCACGACGACCATGACCCCGGGCTCGAACTCGAGGACGGTCTTGTCGGCGAACGACTTGAACCCACGCAGGGTCAATGCCTTCAGGAACACGCGGTGCACCCTCCTTGGTCAGACCCGCCGAGCGTAGCGACGGAGGCTGCGACTTCTGCGGACCTCAAGGTGGTTTTCAGACCTGACAAGCAGAGCAGTAGAAGGTGCTGCGCCCACCGGTCTTCTCGCGGACGATCACGTGCCGGCAGCGCTTACACGGCTCGCCTTCGCGGGCGTAGACCTTGTGGTGGAGCTGGTACTCGCCCTTGTTGCCGAAGAGGTCGACGTACTGCTCGTCGGCCAGGGACGAGCCGCGGTACTTCACCGCGTCCTGGAGCGTCTCGATCAGGGCGCGGTACAGCCTCCTGACCTCTTCCGGGGAGAGCGAATCGCTCATCCGGTCCCACCGCAGCCCGGCGTTGTGCAGGATCTCGTCCGAGTAGATGTTGCCGATCCCGGCCAGGAACTTCTGGTCCATGAGGGTCGGCTTCAGCTTGGCGTGCCGCTGCGCGACAAGCTCACCGAAGTAGTCCCAGCTCATCGCGGACTCGAGCGGGTCGATCCCGAGGTGGGCGAGCTCGTCGACGTCCTGGTCCAGCCCGTCGAACGGGCTCACGAACATCTCACCGAACGTGCGCGGGTCGACGAAGCGCAGCTGGCCGCCCTGGGTGAACGTGATGCTCACGTGGGTGTGCTTCGCCACCGGCTCGCGCGCCGACTTCGTGCGCAGGAGCTGGCCCGACATCCCGAGGTGGATGACGAGCGCGTTGCCGTCGTCGAGCTTCAGGATCAGGTACTTCCCACGGCGCGAGACCGCGGTGATCTTGCGCCCTTCGAGCTCGCTCGTGAACAGCTTCCGCTGGCGGTAGCGGCGAATGCTCCGCATCCCGTTGACTTCCACCGACTTGATCTTCTTGCCGACGACCTCGCGTTCGAGATCGCGTCGCACGACCTCAACCTCAGGTAGCTCCGGCATTGGTGCCCCCCATCGCCGATCCTGCCGTGGTGCCGTCCGTCGGCGCTCCTTCGCCAACGCCCGGCTCCCCCTCGGCTGCCCCTTCGCCCTGCGTGCTGAGCCAACGCCATGCGGCGCGTGCTGCAGCCTGCTCAGCCTGCTTCTTCGACCCGCCTTCGCCCGACCCATGGGGCTCGCCCCCGAGCAGCACCGTCGCGAAGAACCGCTTCGCGTGGTCCGGGCCTTCGTCGTGCACCTGATACCGCGGCAGCTTGTCGAACCGCTGCGCGGCGAGCTCCTGGAGCCGCGTCTTGTAGTCGTCGCCGCCCGGTCCGCTCGCGGCTTCGGCGATGCGCTCGCCGAACAACCCCATCACGACGTCGCGCGCCGCGTCCGGTCCGCCGTCGAGGTAGACCGCGGCGATGATCGCTTCCATCGCGTCGGCGAGGATCGACGTCTTCGCCCGGCCACCGGACGCGTCCTCGCCCTTGCCGAGCCGCAGGCAGGGACCGAGCTCGATCCCCGCGGCGACGTCCGCCAGCACCTCGGCGTTCACGACCGATGCCCGCACCTTTGCGAGCTGTCCCTCCTGCAACGAGGGATACGTGCGGAACACGTAGTCCGTCACGATGATGCCGAGCACGGCGTCGCCGAGGAACTCGAGCCGTTCGTTCGACGACTCGTCCGGGTGCTCGGCGCACCACGAGCGGTGCGCCAGCGCCTGCGCCAAGCCCGGTTCGTCGCGGAACGTCCACCCCAGACGCTCTTCGAAGCGGGCTCGCGCCTCCGGCGGCATCATCGGCGCGGCCCTCAGGCCGCAGCCCCTCCGAGCCTGAGCACGACGTAATCGACGGCGTCGCGCACGGTGGCGAGATCGCCGAGGTCCTCGTCGTCGACCGAGAACCCGACCGTGCGCTCCCCCAGCTCCTCCTCGAGCGCCTCGACGAGCTCGATGAGGGCGAGCGAGTCGGCATCGAGATCGTCGGCGAACTTCGAGTCGAGCGTGATGCTCTGGTCGTCGATCTCGAGGATCTCGGCCAGGTTGGACCGAACCATCCCGAACACCTCGTCCTTGGTGATCGGGTCGTGCGTCGAATGGGTTTCAGCGGGCATCTGAGGCCTCTCTTTCCGCGACTGCCTGCTTCAGGCGATCCACGACCCCGCCCTTCACGCAGTCGACCGCCAGGCCGATCGCGTTCACCATCGCACGCGCGGAGGAAGAACCGTGGGAGATCACGCACACCCCGTCGACCCCGAGGAGGGCGGCACCACCGACCGTGTCCGGATCGAGGTAGTCGGTCACTCCCTGCAGCAACATCGGCGCGACGACCTTGGCCGCCTCCTTCGCCTCCGGGGTCGAGTCGAGGATCGTGAAGACCAGCCCGGCCGCGGCCCGGAGCGCGCCCTCGATCGTCTTCAGCGCGACGTTGCCGGTGAAGCCGTCGGTCAGGATCACGTCAGGGCGCCCGCTCATCAGGTCACGGCCCTCGACGTTGCCGACGAACCACGGGTGCCCCTCGAGCCGGGCAAAGGTCTGCTTGCGCAGCTCGTCGCCCTTGCTGGACTCCTCGCCGTTCGAGAGCAGCCCCACGGTCGGCTCGGTCGACCCCCCGGACCTGGGCGAAGGTCCGGGCCATGAACGCGAACTGGGTGAGCCACTCGGGCTTGCAGTCGGTGGTCGCCCCGCCGTCGACGAGCAGGTGCGGCGTCGAGAACGGGACCGGGATGGGCACCGCGACCGCGGGTCGCGCCGCGCCGCGGATGCGGCCGAAGCGCAGCAGCGCGCTCGCCATGGTGGCGCCCGTGTTGCCGGCGCCGACCATCGCGTCCGCGCGCCCGTCCCGGACCGACTCGGCGGCGCGGACCACCGAGGCGTCCTTCTTCGTGCGCACCGACACCCCGGGCTCGTCCTTCATCTCGATGACCTGCGAGCAGGCCACGAGCTCCACGCCCGCCGGTGGCCTGCCGTCGGGCAGCTCGGCCCGCACGGCGTCCTCGACCCCGAACAGCAGGACCTCGACCCCGAGCTGATCCACCGCGTCCAGTGCACCGGCGACGATCTCGCCCGGTGCCCGGTCTCCCCCCATCGCGTCGATCGCGATCCTCATCGTGAGGCTCCGCTCGGGCCGGAGCTCAGTCGACGTCGAGCATCTGGCGGCCGCGGTACCACCCGCAGTTGCCACAGACCGTGTGCGGGAGCTTCACCGCCGCGCAGTTGGGGCACAGGGAGCGCGCCGGCGCGTCGAGCGTCCAGCTCGACGCACGGCGCATTCGCGTCTTCGGACCGCGGGGTCTTGCGCTTGGGGACTGCCATCGGAGCTCCTGGTCAGTTGTCGAAGGTGAGCGCGCGCAAGGCGTCCCACCGCGGATCGGGAATGGTCATGTCGCACTCGCACGTGAACTGGTTCTGGTCGATGCCGCAGGACGGGCAGAGACCGGCGCAGTCGTCGCGACACAGGGGGGCGGCGGGCAGATCGAGCAGCAGCGCGTCGCGCACCGGCAGCTCCAGATCGATCTCGTCGCCGACGAGGGGGTAGGTCTGGCCTTCGATCGGCTCGACCTCGAAGAGCTCCCGCACCGCGGTCACGACCTCGCGGTGGACCGGGCGCAGGCAACGGCTGCACTCGCGCGGCGTAGAAGCCACGGATGGTGCCTTGGACCACCACCCCGTCCGGCACGCGCTCCAGCACTGCTTCCACGAACAGTGGCTGGTCGTCGAGGCGTGCACCTCCGACGCCGCCAAGCTCGGTGGCGTCGGTCTCGAAATGCACTGGACGACGGGCGGCCGGGTGGTGCAGCAGGTCCGCGACGTTGCAGCGGAGGGCGCTCATGGCTGTTTCAACCCGGTCGAGTAATTGGAATCGGCCCCCAGAAGGGGCGTGACCAGCAATTGTAGCAGGGAGAGCATTTTCCAGGTCTTGCCAGTGACCCCGGGTCAGCCGTCGTCCTGGTCGAAGAACCCGCCCTCGTCCTCCTCGGGCACCACCTCGGCCTCGGGCAGGTCGACGACGACCTGCAGCCGCTCCCGGCCCTTCTGGACCGCCTGCATGGTGCGGTCGAGCACCACCTCGAAGGAGGCCAGCTTCTGGTCGATGTAGTCCTCGGCCTCGTGCTTCAGGTTGCGGGCCGTGGCTTCGGCGTCGTCGACGACCTGCTGCGCGCGTGGCGGCGGGCCTCCCGGACCACCTCGGTCCGCTCCACCATCCGCTCGGCCTGCGACCGTCCCGCGTCGATGATGTCCTCGGCCTCGCGTCGCGCCTTGGCCAGGAACTCCTCGCGCTCCTTGAGCAGCCAACGGGCCTGCCGCAGCTCCTCGGGAAGGCCGGCGATCGCATCGTCGACGAGGACGAGCAGGTCGTCGCGGTTGACCATCACCGAGGCGGACATCGGCACCGAGCGCGCGGTCTCCAGCTGGTCCCGCGCCCGCAGGAGCAGCTCCTCGATGTCGGGTGGGTCGTAGGGCTCGTGGACGTCGGTCACTTGCGGTCCTTCGGTTCGCCGAACCGTTCGACCAGCCGCTTCGCCACGATCGGCGGGACCATGCTCGAGACGTCACCGCCGAACTTGGCCACCTCCCGCACGAGGCTCGACGAGAGGAAGGAGTGCTGGGGGCTGGTGGAGATGAAGAAGGTGTCGATCCCCGAGAGGCGCTGGTTCATCTGCGCCATCTGCAGCTCGTAGTCGAAGTCCGAGATGGCGCGCAGGCCCTTCACGATGGCCGCCGCGCCGTGGTCCTTGGCGAAGTCCACCAGCAGGCCCTTGAAGAACTCGATGCGGATGTTCGTCGAGGTGCGCCGTGACCTCACCCAGCATCTCCTGGCGTTCCTCGAGCGTGAACAGCGACTGCGACTTCTGCGGGTTGCGGATCACCGCAACGATCACATCGTCGAAGTGCCGCGCGGTCCGCTCGATGATGTCGAGGTGACCCAGGGTCACCGGATCGAACGATCCCGGGCAAAGTGCGGTGGCCACGCGGGGTTGCTCCTGGTTGCAATCAGTGATCGGTCGCGGGGGCGACGAGCACGACGAGCGTATCGCCGTACACCCGTGACCATGTGACTCCCCACCCCGGGGCGAGCAACGGCGGTCCCGCCGACGCGGCCCGCTCGACCACCACCGTGCCGCCCGCCGCGATCCACCCCGGCTCGGCGAGCGCCGCCAGGACTCCCGCCAGCTTCCCCGCGGGCTGGTCGTAGGGCGGGTCGCAGAAGACCAGGTCGAACGGCGCCCCCGACGGCGGGGCGCCCCGGACGACCGCGCCGACCCCACGGTGCTGGACCCGCGCCCGGTCGCTCAGCTTCGTGGTGCTCAGGTTGCGGCGGATCGCGTCCACCGCGAGCGGGTCCCGGTCCACCAGCAGGGCGCTCGCGGCCCCGCGAGAGAGCGCCTCGATCGCCAGCGCCCCCGAGCCCGCGTAGAGGTCGAGGACGGCGGCGCCGAGCAGGCGGTCCGGCCCGAGGGTGGCGAAGAGCGACTCCTTGACCCGGTCGGCGGTCGGGCGGGTCCGGGTCCCCTTGGGGGCGGTCAGCCGGAGCCCGCCGACGTCACCGGCGATGACCCGGGGTCCCCGTCCACTTCCCCCTGCCGCCGACCTGCTCACCCCGCGATCGTCTCACGGGGTCGCGTACGGTCTCCGGATCGACTTCCTCCACGTCCTCGACGAGCTGCAGGCGATCGCGCGCACGGGACTGGCGTACTCGACGGATCCGTACGACCGCGAGCGGTACGAGCGGCTCCTCACGGTGGCGGTCGACGGCTACGCCGAGGCGCTCGCGCTCCCGGCCGCCGAGATCCGCGCGCGGCTCGCCCGGGACCTCGGGTACGTGACCGCCAAGGTCGGGGCCGAAGCCGCCATCTTCGATGACCGCGACCGGATCCTGCTGATCCGGCGGTCCGACGACGGGTGCTGGGGGCTCGTCAGCGGCTACGTCGACGCCGGCGAGTCGCCCGCCGACACCATCGTGCGCGAGGTGCGCGAGGAGGTGGGCCTCGACGCGACGATCGAAGCGCTCGTCGACGTGTTCGGCCGATCCGCCTCCGCCGTCAACGGACCGCACGGCACGGTTGGCATCCTCTACCTCTGCACGGTTGCTCCGGGTGAGCCGGCGCTCTCACACGAGACGCTCGACGCCCGCTACTGGGACATCGACGCAGTCGACGACTGGCACAAGAACCACGAGGACTACGCACGCGCCGCGCTCGCGTACCGCGCCGCCGCGCTCTAGGCGTCCGCGTCGCAGCCGAGGAAGCGGTCCGCACCGGGACCGACGTTGATCGCGTACGCGCACACGAGGCGAGGGCTCCCGTGGTTGGTCGCGATGATGAAGTCGTCGAAGCCGGCGTTCGCCCCCGCGGCCGGGAACGCGGACTGCACGTCGGGACGAGCGACCCCCGTCGTCGCGGTCACGGTGCTGCGCCGGTACTGCAGCACGTCGAACACGTTGTCGGCGAAGGTCCGGATCCGCACCTGGACCGGGCCCGCCGTGTCGGGGTCGTACGCCCAACCCGACGCGTTCCAGGAGCACGAGTTCAGGCCGAAGCACTGGCCCGGGGTGACGCCCACCGCGTCGAGGTGCCCGCGCGGGTCGTGCGCACCGAGTGGCGGGGCCCCGGGCACCTGGACGGCCCGGCAGCCGACCGTGGAGTTCTGCAGCCCGGCCCGCCCCGTGTTCTGGGCGTAGACGCAGACGGTGTGCCCGCCGGGCGGGATCGGCAAGGTGAGCGTGAAGCCGGTCGTCGCGCTCAGCCGGGGGAAGCCGGGGAACACGTTCTTCACGTCGGGACGGGGCAACGACGCGCTCGCGTCCAGGACGGGCTCCGCGCCGGTGTCGTAGTAGATGCGGATGCGCGTCGTCATGGCGCCGTCCGGGTCGCCGGCCCAACCGGAGAGGCGCACCAGGCCGGGCGAGGTCGTGACCGACTCGAGGTTGCCGATCGGGTTGTTCGGGTCGGCACCGGAGGTCGGCAACGTCTTGCACCCGAGCAGTGGGTTCGCGCCGCCGGCGACCTTGATCGCGTACGCGCACACGACGTGCGGCCCGGGACCCAGATCGCGCGCCGAGACGGTCTGGTGCCAACCGGTCGCCGGCCCCGCCCACGGGTACGCGCCCTGGACGTCCGGACGCGGGTCACCGGTCTGCACCGCGCCGAACGGGTGCCCGTCGACCCAGAAGTGCACCCACATCGACTGGCCCGGCGCGTCGGGATCCGCCGCCCACCCCGAGAGGACCTCCACCCACACGTTGGGCGCGAGCGGCGCGGTGCTGCCGAAGCGCGCCGACGCGTTCTCGAACGACCCGATCGGCGCGGGCGCGACCGCCGCGTGCACCGCTGGACCCGGGGACGCCGTGGCGGGCGCGGCGGCGACGGTGAGCAGGCACCCGACTGCGAGCAACGCGACGCCAGATCGGCGGGCGCGGACCCGCAGCATCAGAAGGGCTGGGTCTGACAGCCGAGGAACCGATCGACGCCGGCACCGGTGTTCACGGCGTAGGCGCAGCTGTACCGCAGCCGGGCCTGCGAAGTGGTCGCGATCGTGCCGTCGAACCCGGCGTTCGGGCCGGCCGCGGGGAAGGCGGCCTGGACGTCGGGCCGGGCGACCCCGGTCGGGATGGTCGCCACCTGCAGGAGGTTCGACGGCGCGATGTCGAAGGCGTCGGCGAACGTGCGGAACTGCACGTTGACCGGCCCACCCGAGTCGGGGTCGTAGGCCCAACCCACGGCCGAGTACGTCAGGTGGCCGCCACCCGGGGTCGTCACGATCGAGTCGAAGTGGCCGCGGGGATCATGGGGTCCGGGTGCGGTCGGCCCGGGGATCGTGCGGGTCACGCAGCCAACGGTGGAGTTCTGCAACCCGGCCACCCCGGTGTTCTGCGCGTAGACGCAGATGAAGTGGGATCCCGGCTGCGCGGGCAGCAGCACCGCGAACCCCGTCGTGGGGCCGACCGCCGGGAACATCGCCTGCACGTCCGGGCGAGCCAGCGCGGCTGTGCGCTGCAGCATCAGCGATCCGTCGAAGTAGACGCGGTACTGCGTCGTGCGGTCACCGTCCGGATCACCGGCCCAGCCGCTGAGCTGGATGAGCCCGGGCGACGCGACCGCCGCGTCGAGCGAGCCGATCGGGTTGTTCGGGCCGTCGCCGGAGACCGGCAGCTGCTTGCATCCCAACAACGAGTTCGGGCCGGTACCCGGGCTGATCCCGTACGCACACAGGACGTTGCCCGAGTGGGCGCTCGCCAGCAGTGCGTCGGAGAACGAGTAGTGCCAGCCGGCGTCCGGTCCGACGCCGAGTGCCGCCGCGACGTCAGGTCGAGGGTCGCCGGTGCGCACCTCCGCGACGAAGTGCGCGCCCAGGTAGAAGCGCACCGAGATCTGCTGGCTGGGCGAGTCGCGGAGGGCGGCCCAGCCCGAGACCACCTCGATCCCGTCGAAGCGCGCCGACACGTTGTCGAACGCGCCGACCGGCGCGGTCGACGACACCGACGGCGCGGCGGAAGCTGCTTCCACGATCGGGGTCCCTGCCAACCCTGCCAGCGCAATCGCGACCCCTGCGATCAGCGCGAGCACCCTGAGGCGCATGCCCGGACACTAGGCCGATTTCGACGATTCGTCACGCGCGCGTCAGACACCGGTGGCAACCCGCGAGTCAGCCAGTCGTCACGAGGAATCGCTCGCGGGCAGGGACGTCTCGCCAACAATCTGCAGGACGACATCGAGCCGCGGCGAACGCACCGCCGCCGTCGCAGACCGCACCGGAAGGATCAGCGTGTCGATGCCGATGGAGGCCGCCGCACCGTCGTGTGAGGGACGGTCGCCGACCATGAGCGCCGCGCCCGGTTCCACGCCCAGCCCGTCGAGCGCGAGCCGGAAGATCGCCGGATCCGGCTTCTGCACCCCGTGCTCGAACGACAGGACCCACTCGTCGACGAACTCGCCGATGCCGCAGCGCGAGGCGTACGCACGAAGGTCGATGTGTATG
Source organism: uncultured Acidimicrobiia bacterium (assembly GCA_963770105.1). Classification (GTDB taxonomy): domain Bacteria; phylum Actinomycetota; class Acidimicrobiia; order IMCC26256; family JAENVU01; genus Chersky-806. Next base: position 2,314,407 of record CAVYOL010000002.1, read on the forward strand.
TCGCTCACCACCGCGACTCGCACACCCCGATCCGTCAGCGCGCCGAGCACCGCGACGGATTCGTCGTACACCGGAAAGAATGCCGGGTCGCAGAGCAGCGCGTACATCGTGTCGGCGAGCTCCGCATCGATCTGGGCACGGTCGAAGAGCAGCATCGTCGCACGCCGGTGTTGTTCGTATGAGCAGTCCGCTTTCGCCATCAACGCCACCACCGCTTCGTCATGCCCCGCGTGCCCGAGTCGCTGCACCGCGGCATCAACTTCCGCCGACGCGATCTCACGGCCAAGTCGTTCGTGCGCGGTCTCCAGCAGCTCGCGGTCGTCCGGGTAATGAGCGAGCGTCATCATCCAGTCGAAGAGCACAGCCTCGTAGTGACGCATCCCTCCACTCTGTCCGCGCGTCGAGGAGCGAGGCACGCCTTTACGAGATCTGGCAGGGTGCAGTGATGGACTGCGACGCGACACCGGGCGCGACTCGATCGGCTGGGCGAGCGGGTCTCTACTCCTCTGCCGCCCGAGTCGGTGCCCGACCACTTCCGGCGCGCCGCGGTGCTGCTGCTCGTGGGATGCCACGACGGCGAGCCCTGCATCGTGCTCAGCGAGCGGTCGGCCCGGATGCGCGCCCACTCGGGCGAGATCGCGCTCCCCGGCGGTCGCATCGAACCGGGTGAGACGCCCGAGGAGGCCGCCGTGCGCGAGGCGACGGAGGAGGTCGGCATCGACGCGAGCGCGGTTGAGCTCTCGGGACGACTCGACGAGGCGTGGAGCAAGGCCAAGAACCACGTCGTCCCCGTCGTCGGCTGGTACCGGGCCGATCTCCGCGCGCTCCGCCCGACCAGCCCCGAGGTCGAGCGCGTCTTCCTCACACCGCTCGAGCGCATCGCCCGACCCGAGGCGCACCGCGTCGACGTCGCGGAGATCGACGGGCACACCTACGAGAACGACGTCCTCGACGCGGACGGCTTCGACATCTACGGCCTCACCGCCGACATCGTCATGGATCTGCTGGCCTGGCTCGCGGGAACGGAGCGCGACCGCATCCCCGTCCGGCTCGCCGAGCTGGAGCGCTCACTCGGCGTCGCCTGATCGAAATCGCTCGACCGCGCGGGCCAGCGGCCCCAAGACTCTGCGCCATGACCGACCAACGGCGCGCGGTCGTGCGCCACGGATACGACGTCGTCGCGGAGAGCTATCTCGCCGAGCGGCCCGGCGACGGAGCCGACGTCGCCCTGCTCGACGAGCTGTTGCAGCGACTGCCGCACCGCGCGCGCGTCCTCGATGCCGGATGCGGCGCGGGGGTTCCGGTCACGGCGAAGCTCGCCGGCGCCGGGCTCGTGATCGTCGGGCTCGACTTCTCGATCCGGCAGCTCGAGCTCGCGCGGGCGCGGGTTCCCGAGGCCGAGCTCGTGCAGGGCGATCTCGCGAGCCTGCCGTTCCCGACGGCGAGCTTCGACGGTCTCGTCTCGTACTACGCGATCATCCACGTCCCGCGCGTCGACCACGCGTTGGTCTTCGCCGAGGTGCACCGCGTGCTGCGGCCCGGGGGCTGGGCGTTGCTCTGCCTCGGCGCGGGCGACGTCCCCGAGGACCACGACCCGGAGAGCTGGTTGGGCGCGCCGATGTACTGGAGCCACTTCGACGCGGAGACGAACCGCGCGCTGCTCCGTGCCGCGTCGCTCGAGATCGTCGTCGACCGGGTGATCCCCGATCCGATGGGCCACCGCGGTCACCTGTTCGCGCTGGTCCGCCCAGCGCAGGACTGAACGCAGACGCGACGCGGCTCAGGGGGAGCTTCGACACTCCTGGACCAGCGCCTGCGTCGCGGCACGCGCCTCCTGTTGCTCCGGGGCCGACAGGTCGGACTGGCGATCGATCGAACCGGCGATGATCGGCGTCTTGACCAGCCGGCGGCTGACGCAGTCGCTCAGGTTCAACGGCGCACCCTCGCCGATCAGCGTCGCGAGCAGGGCGTTGCGACTCGCGAGCAACCGCATCGCGCCTTCGAGCTGGGCGGGCGGTGGTGCCTTGATCCCCGGCGCGTCGCACGAGGTCAGCGTCGACTGGCGGTGCCCGGGGTCGGAGGTGATGCTCGCGTCCGGCATCGTCGCCGCCCACTTGTGGAGCGCGCCGGACAACGTGCGCGCCCCGTCCGCGGTTCCGCTCTCGATGGTGGCCCGCACGCAGACGCGGCCCTGGGCCTTGTACGTGACGATCCGATCGCCGGCCCACGTGTCCGCGGCATCGAGCGCCGCCTGGCGGTCGAGTCGGCTCGCCAGCGTCTCGAAGAGGTCGAACGCGCCGATGACGTCCGGGTCCCCGACCTGCTTCGCCCCCTTCGGGAGCGGCGGGACGCCCACCGACACCGCGTGCGACTCCTTGAGTGCGTCAGCGGGGTTCAGGAAGATCTCGTCCGTCGGCGCCGTGCGCTGCAGGGCCGAGTTGACCGCGCCGTTGCCGCCGTGCGCGGTCAGGACCTTCAGCACGTCGGGACCGAAGATGTACGGCGCGTCGAGCTCGATCTGCACCACCTCGGCCGCGTCCGCCGACGCCTTGCCGGCGGAGTCGTCGTCCTTCGCTTCCGCGGCGTCGTACGCGGCGCGATCGGCCGCGGGCAGCTCCTTCAGGTACGCGGCCTTGATGCGCTCCGCGTCGCCTTCGATCAACGCGGTGAGCGCGCCGCTCGACGCGGTGTCCGAGTCGGCCGCGGCGCCGCGCAGCTTCCGGAGGTCGAAGTGCTGGTCCTGGAGCACGTGGGTCAGCTCGTGCGCGAGCGTCGCCTTCCGCTCGATGTCCAAGGGCCCGGTGCCGCGGATCACCACCTCTTGCGCGTCCGGGTCGTAGTACGCCACCACGCCGGCCTGGTTCACCGTGTCGAACGACTTCACGAGGTCGGTCTGGTCGTCGATCAGACCCAGGGCGCGCAGCTCACCGCTGAGATCCTCGATCCGGTGCTTGGCCGCGGGTGACAGCTTCGACGAGTCCACGCCGACCCGCTTCCGGAACTCCGCGTCGCTGAGGTACCGCACGGGAACGGGGTGGTCGAACGACAGGCCGCGCAGCGCCGCGACGCGCGCCGCGATCGGTGCCACCTGCGGATCCCACGCGGCCGGGTACGACGTCGTGGACCGGGTCACGAAGTACCCCGCGACGCCGACGAGCACGACGAGCGCCACCGCGCCCAACGCGATCCACCGCCACGGACGACCACCGCCGGCTGCGCCGCCGGAGCGGGTCTCCGTCCCGGCCGCGCCCGCCGGCGGCATGGTCACGTGCTCGGTCCACTTCTTCCCGGACCAGTACCGGTACTGACCTCGAGGCGCGCCCGGCTCCGGATCCAGATACCAGCCCGGCGGTTGTGTGATCGGTTCCACTCTTCTCCTGCCCCTGGCGCGTCGACCAGAGGGATCGGGACGCCGGGGTCAGCTCTTGAACAGGAATTCCACGCTGTCGCCGAGCAGGTCCTCGACCTCCTCGGCCAGCTCCCGGTGCGCCTGCAGGTCCGGATCCTCGTCCAGGATCTGCACCGCGACCTCGCGGGCCTTGAGGACGTACGGGATGTCCCGGGGCAGGCGACCGAGCTTCAGGTCACCGATCCCGGCCTGGCGCTCTCCGAGCACCTGCCCGGAGCCGCGGATCTCGAGGTCGCGCTCGGCGAGCAGGAACCCGTCGGTGGACTCCGCCATCGCCTCCATCCGGGCCTCGCCGTCGGGCGTCGACGGGTCCGCGAAGAGGAAGCACCACGCCGCGCCGCCACCGCGCCCGACGCGGCCCCGGAGCTGGTGCAGCTGCGACAGACCGAACCGGTCGGCGTCCTCGACGATCATGACCGTCGCGTTCGGGACGTCGACCCCGACCTCGATGACGGTCGTCGCGACCAGCACGTCGATCTCTCCGGCGCGGAACGGCGTGCATCGCCGCTTCCTTCTCCGGCCCGGGCATCTGGCCGTGGAGCAACCCGACCCGCAGCCCCGAGAGCTCTTCGGCGGCCAGCCGCTCGGCCTCCTCGGTCGCGGCCTTGGCCTCGACCTTCGCGCGAGCCCTCCACCAACGGGCACACGACGAACGCCTGGTGACCCGCGGCCACCTCGGTCCGCAACCGCTCGTAGGCCGCGGCGCGCTCGTCCGGGCCCGGTCCGATCACGACGGTCTCGACCGGGTTGCGACCCGCGCGGCATCTCCCGCAGCTCGGTCTGGTCGAGGTCCCCGTAGACGAGCATCGCGGCCGTGCGCGGGATCGGGGTCGCGGTCATCACCAGCACGTCCGGCTCGTTGCCGAGACCCTTGAGCACCGCCCGCTGCTCGACCCCGAACCGGTGCTGCTCGTCGATGACGACGAGCCCGAGCTTGGTGAACGGCGCGTCGCCGTACAGGAGCGCGTGCGTGCCGACGACGATGTCGATCTCTCCGTTCGCCAGCCCCGCCGCGATGCGGCGTCGTTCGGCGACCTTGACCCGGTTCGTCAGGAGCGCGATGCCGACCGGACGCTCGTCGAGCAACGATGCCGGGCTCGGCACGGTCACCCCGTCGAGCAGGTCGCGGGCCACCGAGGCGAGCTGCTCCGCCAGCACCTCGGTCGGTGCCATCAGCGCGCCCTGGTAGCCGCCCTGCACCGCGATCAGCAGCGCCGCGACGGCGACGACGGTCTTGCCCGATCCGACCTCACCCTGCAGCAACCGGTGCATCGGCACCGGGCTCGCGAGGTCGCGCTGGATCACGTCGAGGGCGGCGTGCTGGTCCGCGGTCAGCTCGTACGGCAGCGAGCCCAGGAAGCGCGTCAGCAGCTCCCCGTCGACCTGGTGCTCGATCCCGCCACGCTCCGCCTCGATCTTGCGCTTGCGCAGCGACGAGCGGGATCTGGATGCGGAGGAACTCGTCGAAGCGGAGCCGGCGCTGCGCCTCCTTGTAGTCCTTCGCCACCTCGGGCTGGTGCACGTTGCGGTACGACCAGGTCCGCGCGGGGAGGTGCTTCAGCTCCGCACGCGTGGCGTCGTCGAGCGGATCCGCGAGGTCGCCCGCGAAGCTCGAGCGCAGCCGCGACGCAGCGCTGGATCTCCCACGTCGACACGTCGGCCTTTCCCGACTGCGGGTAGATCGGCATCACGACGCCCGTCTTCGCCTCACCCGCGCGGCCCAGCACGTCGACGATGGGATTCGCGAGCTGGCGCTTGCCTCGGAAGATGTCGAGCTTCCCGTACAGCGCGACCTCGGTACCGACTGCGAGCTGGCGCTCACGCCACGGCTGGTTGAAGAACACCAGGTTCAGGAGCCCGGTGTCGTCCTCGACGACCGCCTCGACCATCTTCTTGCGCTGGCGGGTCGGGCGCGACGACACCCGCTTGACCTCGGCGACGATCGTCGCCTCCTCACCCGCCACCAGCTCCGAGATCTCGGCCTTGCGGGTGCGGTCGTGATAGCGGCGCGGGTAGTGCTGGAGCAGGTCGAGGACCGATTCGATCGGCGGCTTCATCAGCGCGAGGCGCTCGAGCAGCTTCGGGGCGATCCCGTTCACGTCGCCGAGCGGCGTTGCGGCGAGCTCGCGCAGGGTGCGGGGAGCCGTGGCTACTCCACCCCGATCAGGTACGGGTACAGCGGCTGGCCACCTTCGTGCACCTCGACCTCGACGTGCGGGTGCGCGAACGCGACCTGAGCCCGCACCCGCTCCGTCTCCGGCCCGCGCGCATCCGAGCCGACGAGCACCGTCACGATCTCGGTGTCCTCGGTCACGAGCGCGCGCACGAGCGCGAGCGCGGCGTCGACCGGGTTCGTCGCGGTGGCGCAGATCCCTTCACGACTGATGGCGAGCCAGTCGCCCGCCGCGATCGGGCCGCACTCGGCGACGCTGTCGCGCACGGCCTGCGTCACCTCACCGGCCGCAACCCGTGCCGCGGCCTCCTCCATCGCGGCTTGGTTGTCCGCGAGCTCGGCCTGCGGGTCGTACGCCACGAGCGCGGCGAGCGCCTCGACCACCGAAGTGGTCGGGATCACCTCGACCTTGCGGTCCGTCAGCGCGTCGACCTGTTGCGCGACGGGCACGATGTTCTTGTTGTTGGGCAGCACCACGACGGAGTCGGACGGTGTCCGCTCCACGGCCTCGAGGATCTGCGCGGTCGATGGGTTCATCGACTGGCCCCCGGCCACGACCTCGTGCACACCCATGCTCATCAGCAGGCGCTTCACGCCTTCGCCGACCCCGACCGCGACCACGGCCGTGGTCACCGGCGGGCCGGGAGGCGCGCTCGGCGCGTCCGGCGCGTTGGCGTCCTGATCGCGGACCCACTGCTCTTCCTCGACCTGCTCGAGCAGGTCGGTGACGCGCACCTGCCGCGGCCGGCCGGCTTCGATGCCGGCCTCGATGGCGCCGCCGATGTCGTCGGTGTGCACGTGGCAGTTCCAGAGCCCGTCGCCACCCACCACGACGATCGAGTCGCCGAGCGCGGCCCACGTCTCCTTGAACGCCTTGATCGTGGTGTCCTCGGCCTCGAGCAGGTACATGACCTCGTACCGCAGCGAGGCGACGTCGTTGCCCGCGAGGTGCGCTTCGACCGACACCGGCGTCAGCACGACGTCGGGGTCCGGGATCGGACGGCCGGCGACGACCTCGAGGAGCGCGTCGAGCAGCAGCGTGAAGCCCCGGCCCCCGGCGTCGACGACGCCCGCCTCGCGCAGGACCGGCAGCAGGTCGGGAGTGTGCTCGACCGCGTCGCGCGCCGCGGTGGACGCCGAGTCGAGGATGCCGACCAGCGCCTGCTCCCCGGCGTCGCGCGCCGCCTCGGCTGCATCCGCCGCCGCCCGCACCACCGTGAGGATCGTCCCCTCGACCGGGCGCATCACGGCCTCGTAGGCCGCGTCCGAGGCCTGGCGCAGCCCGAACGCGACGTCCGCCGCGCCGGCGGCCTCGAGGTTGCGGAAGGTGTCGGCGAGGCCCCGCAGGATCTGGGAGAGGATCACGCCGGAATTGCCCCGGGCGCCCATCAGCGAGCCGTGGGCGACGGCCTGGCAGACCTCGGCCATGTCCTCGGCGGTCCCCAGCTCGTGGACCACCGACTCGAGGGTCAGCGTCATGTTCGTGCCGGTGTCGCCGTCGGGGACCGGGTAGACGTTCAGCCGGTTCAGCTCGTCCTGGTGGGCCCGCAGCGCATCCCGGAACCGGGTGACGGCCTGCCGCAGATCGAGAGCGGCCAGCCGCTCGAGAGTCACCATTGGCGCGCATCGTACCGGCCGAGCCTTTGCGAAAGACGGCCCGCTGCTATCCTTTCCCGGTTCCACCCCTGGTCCCGAGCGAGGTCACGTCATGGCATCCGTTTGCGAAGTCTGCGGCAAGAGCCCGGTCTTCGGTATGAAACTGAGCCACTCGCACCGCCGCACCAAGCGTCGTTGGAACCCCAACGTGCAGAAGGTGCGGGCCATCGTGAACGGCTCCCCGAAGCGGCTCCACGTCTGCACTGCCTGCCTCAAGGCCGGCAAGGTGCAGAAGCCCTGACGACGGGATCGCCAGCTTCATGCAGGGCGTGATCCGCACCTACGACCCGGACAGCGGCGAAGGCGTGGTCGTGCGCGACACCGACCGGGCCGAGATCGTCCTCGCGTCGGACGCGCTCGAGGGCTCGATCTTCCGGATGCTGCGCCAGGGTCAGCGCGTGGTCTTCGAGCTCGACCCCCAGGACCGGGCGATCCGGGTGCGCATCGGCTCCGAGGTCGACATGGGCCTCCCGCCCGACGTTCAGGTCTAAGGTCTCCGAACTTCCCGAATGGGAGCATTGGGGTAACTGGGGCAACGGCGGTGACGGGCGGGCAGGGCGATCACCCGGTTTCGGCGTCGGCGAAGGCCATCACTACACTTTCGAAACCGCGCCAAAGGAGCCGTGACGTGTCGCTGACCGTGAACGCACCAACCCGCCACGAGGGCCTGCTGAGGTGGGTGGACGAGATCGCCGGGCTGTGCGAGCCGGACTCGATCCATTGGTTCGACGGTTCCGACGAGGAGGCCGACCGCCTCTGCCGCCAGCTCGTCGACGCGGGGACATTCGTTCCGCTGAACGACGCAAAACGCCCCAATTCGTACTGGGCCGCGACCGACCCGTCCGACGTCGCCCGGGTCGAGGACCGCACCTTCATCTGCTCGGAGCGCGAAGAGGACGCCGGCCCGACGAACAACTGGAAGGACCCCGCCGAGATGCGCGGGATCCTCGACGGCCTGTTCCGCGGCTGCATGCACGGCCGGACGATGTACGTCGTGCCATTCAGCATGGGCCCGCTCGGCTCGCCCCTCTCCTACATCGGGGTCGAGATCACCGACTCGCCCTACGTCGCGGTGAGCATGCGCACGATGACGCGCGCCGGACAGGCCGCGCTGGACGTGCTCGGCGACGACGGCGACTTCGTTCCCTGCGTGCACTCGCTCGGCGCGCCGCTCGCGCCCGGTGAGGCCGACTCGACGTGGCCGTGCAACGCGGACGAGAAGTGGATCGTCCACCTGCCCGAGAGCCGTGAGATCTGGTCCTACGGCTCCGGCTACGGCGGCAACGCGCTGCTCGGCAAGAAGTGCTTCGCCCTGCGCATCGCGTCGGTGATCGCCCGCGACGAGGGCTGGCTCGCCGAGCACATGCTCATCCTCAAGCTCACGTCGCCTGCCGGCAAGGTGCACTACATCACCGCCGCGTTCCCGTCGTCGTGCGGCAAGACCAACCTCGCGATGCTCATCCCGTCCATCCCGGGTTGGAAGGCCGAGACGGTCGGCGACGACATCGCGTGGATGAAGATCGGCGAGGACGGCCGCCTGCGGGCGATCAACCCCGAGTTCGGGCTCTTCGGCGTCGCCCCGGGCACGAACTTCGAGACCAACCCGAACGCGATGCTCACCCTCACCCGCAACACCGTGTTCACCAACGTCGGCCTGACCGACGACGGCGACGTCTGGTGGGAGGGCATGGACGGCGAGCCGCCGGCGCACCTCACCGACTGGAAGCGCCAGGACTGGACGCCCGCGTCCGACACCCCGGCCGCGCACCCGAACTCCCGCTTCTGCGCGCCGGCATCGCAGTGCCCGGTGATCGCCGACGAGTGGGAGGACCCGAAGGGCGTGCCGATCTCGGCCGTGCTCTTCGGCGGCCGTCGCGCGACGACGGTCCCGCTGGTCTACGAGTCGCGCGACTGGCGCCACGGCGTGTTCATCGGCGCCACCATGGGCTCCGAGAAGACCGCCGCCGCGTTCGGCGGCATCGGCGACCTGCGCCACGACCCGTTCGCGATGCTGCCCTTCTGTGGCTACAACATGGGCGACTACTTCGGGCACTGGCTCTCGATGACCGAGCGCACCGACGAGGCCGCGCTCGCCCGCGTCTACGGGGTGAACTGGTTCCGCAAGGACGAGGACGGCAAGTTCCTCTGGCCCGGCTACGGCGAGAACTCCCGGGTGCTGGCCTGGATCGTGGGCCGCCTCGAGGGCACCGCGGACGGCGAGGCGACGGCGATCGGCACCGTGCCGCGACCCGAGGACCTCGACCTCGAGGGCCTCGACGTCACGCCCGAGCAGATGGCACAGGCCCTGGCGGTCCGCACGACGCAGTGGCAGGCGGAGGCGAAGGGCGTCGGCTCGTACTTCGAGGAGTTCGGCAGCAGCCTCCCGCCGGTGCTCATCGAGGAGCTCGACGCGCTCGAGCGTCGCCTCGGCGACTCCCCGAGCGCATAGCGCACCTGCGCCGTAACCTCAGCCGGGTCCCGCACGAACGGCGCCGTTCGCCGCACCTAGCTGGGGAGGCCGCATGGCCGTGACCGCGTACCTGCTCATCCAGACCGAAGTCGGCAAGGCGGATCTGGTCGTCGACGCCATCCGCGGCATCGACGGTGTCGTCGCCGCGGACGACGTGACGGGCCCCTACGACGTCATCGTCAAGACCGAGGCCGACACGCTCGACGACCTCGGCAAGATGGTCGTCTCGAAGATCCAGGCGGTCGACGGCATCACCCGGACCGTCACCTGCCCGGTCGTCCGCCTCTAGCGGGCGCGACCCGCGCGCTTCGCGCGGCGGTCGTGACGTTCGATCGCGAGCGCGATGAGGCGGTCGAGCAGCTCGGGGTAGGGCAGGCCCGTCGCGGCCCAGAGCTTCGGGTACATCGAGATGGGTGTGAACCCGGGGATCGTGTTGACCTCGTTCACGAGGAAGCCGCGGCCGGACTCCTCGAAGAAGAAGTCGACGCGCGCCATCGCGTCGCACCGGCACGCCGCGAACGCGCGCACCGCGAGCGCCTGGACCTCGGCGGTGCGGGTGGCGTCGAGCGGAGCCGGGACGCGGCAGGTCGGCCGCGCCGTCCTCGTACTTGTCCTCGTACGTGTAGAACTCCGCGCCCGGGACGATCTCGCCCGGGAGCGACGGCTCCGGCGGCGAGTCGCCGAGGATCGCGACCTCGATCTCACGCCCTTCGACCGCCTCCTCGGCGATGATCCACTCGTCGAACTCGAGCGCCGCCTCGATCGCCGCGTCGAGCTCGGCCTCGTCGTGCGCCTTGCTCACGCCGACCGACGATCCCATGTTCGCGGGCTTGACGAAGCACGGCAGCCCGAGCTCCGCGACGACCCGACTCGCGAACACGGCGCGGTCCTCGCCGTCGCGCAGCGCGAGGTAGTCCGCCTGGGGCATCCCGCACCCGGCGAACACGCGCTTCATCATCACCTTGTCCATGGCGACCGCGGAGCCGAGCACCCCCGATCCGACGTACGGCAGGTCCGCCAGGTCGAGCAGCCCCTGGACCGTCCCGTCCTCCCCGTAGGGACCGTGGAGCAGCGGGAAGACGACGTCGACCCCGAGGCCGCCGCTCCCGGGCGTCGCCACGACGCCCCCGAGCTGGTCGAGCTGCGAGCCCTCGACCTCGAGCGCGGCGGGGAGTGCCGCCGGGTCGTGGGCGATGAGCTCGCGTGCCGCGTTCGCCTGGAGCCACCGGCCGTCGCGGGTGATCGCCACGGGCACGACCTCGTAGCGCTCGGGGTCGAGCGCGCGCGCCACGGCGACCGCGGTAGCCCGCGAGACGTCGTGCTCCGCGGACCGGCCCCCGAACACGAGCATCACGCGCGTGCGGGGCGCGCCGGCGCTCACGACACCACCTGCAGCACCGCGCGGATCCCGAGCCCCATGATGAAGAGGCCGCCGAGCCCGTAGAGCAGCTCCTGGCGCCCCTTCATCTGGTGCCGGTACTGGTAGAGGAGGCCGATCGTGATGAAGATCAGGAACCCGTAGAAGAGGTGGAGCCGCGGCACCGCCTTGCGGTAGGTCTCGTCGCCCGCGACGAGGATCGTCCCGAGGAAGACCTGCAGCAGGATCGCGCTCTCGGCCACGATCGTCGCGATCCAGACCGGCCGGCCCCGCAGCTGCTTCCACCGCCACGCGGCGAGCATGTAGAGCCCGGCAAGCGCGTTGAGCACGATCGCGACGTAGCCGAAGACCCGGTGGATGTGAAAGAGGGTGGTCACTACAGCGCGGAGTCGTCCGACACGGAGGGGGTGAACGCGGAGGACGCGTCGTCGCCACGCAGCACGCTCTTCAGGATCTTGCCCGCGGGGTTGCGCGGCAGGGGCTCGGTGCGCAGGTCGACGTACTCCGGCACCTTGAACCCGGCGAGCCGCGTCGCGCAGTAGGCGCGCGACGTCGTCCTCGGTCGCGGTCGAGCCGGCCCGGACCTGCACCACTGCCTTGACCTCTTCACCGAGCTGCTTGTGCGGGACCCCGACGACCGCGGCGTCGAGGATGTCCGGGTGCTCGGCCAGCACGTGCTCGATCTCGACGCAGTACACGTTCTCGCCCGCCCGGATGATCATGTCCTTCGCGCGGTCGACGAGGTAGAGGTAGCCGTCGGCGTCGAGATAGCCGATGTCGCCGCTGCGGAACCAGCCGCCGGGCAGCGTCGCCGCCGCGGTCGCGTCGGGCCGGTTCCAGTAGCCGCGGCTCATGATCGTCGGGCCGCGCAGCACGATCTCGCCGTTCTCCCCGAGCGGCACCGGCTCGCCTTCGTCGTCGACGATCTGGATCTCGACCGTCGGCGCGGCCCGGCCCACCGAGCTGGGGTGCGAGACGTAGCCCGCACCGGCGTTCGAGGTGGCCACCGACGCGGTCTCGGTGAGCCCGTACGCGGTGGACAGTGTGTCCGTGACCTGCGGAAACGCGACCCGGATCCGTTCCACGAGCTCCGGTGCCGCGGGAGCGCCGCCGTACCCGATGCGGCTCACCGAGGACAGGTCGTAGCGCTCGAACGACTCGGCTTCGACGATGCGCCACATCACCGTCGGCACCCCGCCGATGTTCGTCACCTGCTCGCGCTCGATGACCGCCATCGCCTCGTCGGCGTCGAACTTGCCCGGCGGCATGAGCACGAGCTTCCCGCCCGACGCGTAGCCGGGCACCATGGTCGCGAGCGCGCCGGTGACGTGGAAGAGCGGCACCACCAGCAGGTACGCGGTCTGCAGCTCGGACCGAGGCGTCACCGCTCCCTGCGCGGCGGCGATCCCGCCCAGGCACGCGAGGTTCTGCAGGTTCGCGAGCGCCTGGCGGTGCGTGATCGTCGCACCCTTCGGCTTGCCGGTGGTGCCCGAGGTGTACAGGATCGCGAGCAGGTCGTCCTCGTGGACGGCGACGTCGGGCAGCGCGCCGGGGTCTTCCGGCGCGAGCAGCTCGGTGCTGGGACGCGCGGGACCGTCGGTCGCGTCGAGACCGGTCACGAAGACGTGCTCGAGCGAGTCGAGCGCACCGACGACGTCGCGGACCACCTCCCAGCGCTTCCGGTCGCAGACGAGCACCCGGGCGCCCGAGTCGGCGAGGGCGAACTCCAGCTCCTCCGCCTTCCACCACGCGTTCAGTGGAACGCACGCGGCACCGATCACCGCGCAGGCCCAGAACATCACGACCCACTCGACGTTGTTCGCCGAGAGCACCGCGACCCGGTCGCCCGGCCCGACGCCCAGCCCGAGCAGTGCGGCCGCGGCCCGGCGAACGAGCGCGTTGTGCTCGGCGTAGGTCAGCCGGCGGTCCCCCTGCACGACCCAGTCGACGTCACCGCGCGCGTCGGCTCCCTCGACCAGGTCCCGCATCGAGTGGAGCCGATGTCGGTAGACCTGGAGCGGGACGCCGAGCACGTCCTCGGTGACGATCTCGAACGGTCCGCCCGGACCCGTCAGCGTGGCGAGAGCATCGGTCACCGGCACACCCTACGAGTCGGCGCCGGTCCGTTCGTGCTGGGCGACGTCGAAGCTCCACAGCTCGGCGTGCGTGCTCACCGGGCCCTGGGTGTTGTGCGCCTTGTGGCCCTCGCCGAACGCGGCGCTCTTGGCCCACGCCTGGAAGTCCTCCTCGGAGCGCCACCGGGTGTACACGAGGAATTGGTTCCGATCGTCGTTCGGCTTCAGCAGCTCGAACGCCTCGAACCCCTCGGAGCCGCCGACGGCGCCGGCGCGGGCCGCGAACCGGGCGACCAGCTCCTCGGCCCGCTCGGGCTCCACCGTGATCGCGTTGATCTTGACGACACTCACACTGATCTCCTTGTCCGTTCCGGGTGGCTCAGCGCTCGTCGCGCAGGAACCGCTCGATCTCGCGAGCGAGGTCCTCACCCGACACCGCTTCGTCGGGCGGGGCCTCGGACTCCAGCTGGGTCACCATATCGGCGACGTCCGGCCGTTCACTCAACCCCTCTTCGACCCGCTCGAAGTACGCGTCGCTCTGCTCGTCCAGCGCGTGCAGGTCGACGGTCAGCCCCGCGACCTCGCGCAGCCGTTCGAGCATCGCCCGGATCGCGGGCGGCGACGGGGTGGCCGCGACGTAGTGCGGCACCTGAGCCCAGAAGCCGACGGCCCGGATCCCGGCCTCGCCCAGCGCGACCTGCAGGACCGTCTGCGCGCCGGTCGGTCCGAAGTAGTCGGACCGCAGCGCACCGACCTCCTGGGCCACCGAACGACTCGACGCGGTCGCGAGCACGTTCACCGGACGCCGGTGCGAGACGGGTGCCGGCATGCCGCCGAGCGTGACCGCGAGCTTGACGTCCAGGTGCCGTGCGACCTGCACGAGGTCGGAGGTGACATCGCGCCAGCGCACCGACGGCTCGGGGCCCGCGACGATGACCACGTCGCGGCCGGCCCGGCCCGCGACCAGCTCGATCGACGGCCAGTCGATCCGGCGCGTCACCCCGTCGATGAGCGAGACGGTCGGCCGGGTCTGCTGAAGGTCCAGGAGGTCCGAGAGATCGACCGACGCGAACTTCCGGGGTGACTCCAGCGCCTCGGCGACCGCCGCCAGCGTGCCGGTCCCGGCGAGCCCACCGTCCACCCAGCCCGTCGAGCGCGACGAGCATCACCGGGTCGCGCAAGGAGGGCCACTGTTCGACGTCGAGCACGCTCCCACTGTAGGGGAGGCCGTCGCCGGGACCCGTTCGCTAGGGTCCGCGCGATGAAGTTCGGCGTGCACACCGGCCTGCAGAACACGAGCATCCCGGAGCTGCAGTCGCTGTGGTTGCACATCGAGGATCTGGGGTTCGACTGGATCTCGATCTGGGACCACTTCTACGCCGCCGACGGCACGGGGAACCCCCACTGCCTCGAGGCGGTGGCGAGCCACGCGGCACTCGCCGCGACCACGTCGCGTGTCCGCTGTGGCAGCCTCGTCTACTCCGTCGGGTACCGGCATCCGGCGGTCCTCGCCAACGCCGCGGCGACGCTGGACCAGCTCTCCGACGGACGGATCACGATGGGGTTGGGCGGCGGCTGGCTCGCGGAGGAGTACCGCGGCGTACGGCATCGACTTCCCGGCGGTGGGAGTGCGGCTGCGCCAGGTCGAGGAGGCGATCCAGTGCGTGCGCGGACTGCTGACGCAGGACGTCACGAGCTTCGAGGGCGAGTACTTCACCCTGACTGACGCCGCGCTGCGAGCCGAAGCCGGTGCAGGCGCGCCTCCCACTCTGGATCGGGGGCGGCGGCGAGAAGGTGACGCTGCGCACCGCAGCGCGCCACGCGGACGGCTGGAACGTGCCGTTCATCTCGCCCGAGGACTACGCGCACAAGGTCGGCGTGCTCGACCGGCACTGTGAAGCCGCGAACCGCGATCCGGCGGAGATCACGCGCTCGGTGAACGTCGGCATCGCGTTCAGCGACGAAGCACTCAAGGCGCAGTTCGGCAAGATCTCCGAGTTCGTCCGCCCCGGCGTGCTCACCGGGAGCGTGAACGAGATGGTCGACCGGGTCGGCCAGTATCGCGACGCCGGCGCCGAGTGGCTCATCCTCGCGATGCGCGCGCCGTTCGACGTCGAAGGGCTCGACCGCTTCGCCGCCGAGGTGCTCCCGCAGCTCGCGTGAGCGAGCTGCGACTCGATCCACTCACCCGCGAGTGGGTGGCGATCGTGGCGGACCGGCAGGCTCGCCCCAACCTCGCACCCGGCCGCGAAGGCTCGGCGCCCTGCCCGTTCTGCGTCGGTGGCCTCGAGGCACCGGACCCCTACACCGTGCGCGCGTTCGAGAACCGGTGGCCGGCGCTGGCCCCCGGCGAGCCGATCGACGTCGACGGGGCGCTCGCCCACGGATCGGGCTTCGTCGCGCTTCCCGGTCGCGGTGCCTCCGAGGTCGTCCTGTACTCCCCCGACCACGACGGCTCGCTCGCCACGATCGGAGTCGAAGGCGCGCGCCGGGTCGTCGACCTCTGGGCCGATCGCACCGAGGCATTGCTCGCGCGGCCCGAGAACGAGTACGTCCTCGTGTTCGAGAACCGCGGCGCGGTCGTCGGCGCGACCATCCCGCACCCGCACGGACAGATCTACGCGTTCCCGTTCGTCCCGCCGGTCCCCCGCACCGAGGCTGCGGTCGCCGCCGAGCACGGCTGCCCGGTCTGCGCGGCCCTCCACGACGAGGTCGCAGCCGGTGCGCGGGTGGTGCGCGACGACGACGGGTGGGTCACCTACGTCCCGTTCGCCGCCGCGTATCCCTACGGCGTCATCGTGGCGCCGCACGGCCACCACGACGGGCTCCCCGCGCTCGACGGCGCGTCGCGCGACGGGCTCGCCGCCGCGCTCGTCGACATCGTGGCGCGCTACGACCGGCTCTTCGACCGCGAGATGCCCTACCTGATGTGGGTGCACCACGGTGTGCACGTCCACGTGCACTTCGCGCCACCGACCCGGTCGGCGGACGCGCAGCGCTACGTCGCCTCGGCCGAGGTGGGCACGGGGACGTTGGGCAACCCCGTCGCGCCCGAAGCCGCCGCGGCGGTCCTGCGCGACGCGTGACGAGCTAGTTGGGCGACGGGCTCGCGAAGCCGCCGGTGGAGGTCGACCCCGAGCCGAAGCCGCCGATGCTCTTGCGCTTGCCGAACGCGTGCTCCATGTCCGTGCTGCCGAAGGCCGGCGGCACCTGGCCGTCGACGGCGTAGCGGTAGAGCGCGGTGCGGTAGATCCCGCTCAGCGCGGAGACGATCGACGCCGCGATGGCGAGGAGCACGGCACCGACCCCGACCAGCGGGACCGTGATGACCACGTCGCCGGCCGAGATGCCGAGCGCGATCACGATGGCGCCCGGGATGAACGCGATGAGCCCGACGAGCCCCAGGCCGATCTGCGCCATGAGGTTCTCGCCCCAGGTCTGCTTCAGGAGGTGCGCCGAGCGCTTCAGCGCGGCGAACGGACCGAGGTCCTCGAAGACGATGATCGGGACGGTGAGGAAGGTCACGACGTTCCACGCGGCGCCGATGAGGCCGCCGATGATCCGGCCGAGGAGGCCGAAGCGCTCCTCGATGGCCTGGATGATGACCGACAGGGTGGCGGAGACCACGGCCCACGGCAGGATCCGGTGCAGCCGCGACTGCGCGACGCCGAGCGCCATGCCGAGGTTCGTGTCGCGACCCTCGAGCTTCTCGTTCGCGCCGGCGCAGAGTGCCGCGAGGAAGTAGGTCTGCACGAGCGCGACCCCGATGTACGTGCAGAACCCGAGGACGTAGGTCACGACGTTGGCGGAGTACTCGGTGTCACCGTTGATGCCGGTGTCCTTGCCGAGCGTGGCCCAGACCGCAAGGGCGAAGATGCCGACCACGAGCGCCGAGAAGACGAACGACAGCACCGGCAGCCACAGCAAGCCCTTCTCGGACTTCAACACGGCCCAGCTGGCCTTCGCCAGGGCCCAGGAGCGTTGCATGCGAGTCATGGGTGCATTATCGACCATCCGGCGCTCCACTTGATGTCGCGGCTCTTCTAAGGTCCCGGCGGTGATCGGGCTGCGGGCGCCGGGCCGGGTGAACCTCATCGGCGACCATACGGACTACAACGACGGGTTCTGCCTCCCGCTCGCGATCGACCGCGAGTGCGTCGTCACCGGGACCCCCCGAGCCGACGGTCGGGTCACGGTCCGATCCCGGGAGCTGGACGGCCCGGTGGACCTGGCCGCGGACGGAAGCGACGACCCGGGCCGCGTCGGAGCCGCCGTGGGGCCGCTTCGTGGCCGGGGTGCTCCGGGCCCTCGGCGAGCTCGGGCGAGCCCCGACCGGATTCGACGGCGCGGTCGCCTCCACCGTCCCTGCCGGCTCCGGGCTCTCGTCGAGCTCCGCGCTGTCCGTCGCGCTCACCCTCGCGCTCGCCGAGGCCGGCGGTCTCGACCTGTCCGACCGCCGGGTCGCGGCCCGGGCGGCGCTCCGGGCGGAGGTGCTCGCCACCGGGGTCCCGGGTGGGCTCATGGACCAGATGGCCTCGCTGTTCGGCGTCGCCGACCACGCGCTGCTGCTCGACTGCCGCTCGCTCGACGTCACCCCGGTGGCCCTCCCCCGCTCGCACGCGGTGCTCGTCGTCCATTCCGGCGTCGCCCGCACCCTGGTCGGGAGCGAGTACGCGGCGCGGCGCGCGCAGCCTGCGAGGCCGCAGCCGACCGACTCGGTGTCGCGGCACTGCGCGACGCGACGTTGGAGCAGGTCGCAGACGATCCGATCGCCCGTCACGTCGTCACCGAGAACCAGCGCGTGCTGGACTTCGCGCGGGCACTGACCGACAACGAGGTGCACGCGCTCGGCCCGCTGCTGCTCGCGAGCCACGCCAGCCTGCGCAACGACTTCGCGGTGTCGACCCCCGAGCTCGACCTGCTGGTCGACCTCCTGGTCGAGCACGGCGCGATCGGCGCTCGACTCACCGGCGCCGGCTTCGGCGGCTGCGTCGTCGCGATGGTGCAACGGAACCACGCCGACGACTGCGCGGCGAAGACCGTGGCCGCGTACGACGAGCAGACCAGCCTCGAGGCCCACGCGTTCGTCGTGCAGGCAATGGACGGCGCGGGACCGGTCACCGCGGTCCCGGAGGACACGCCATGAAGCTCAGGTCCGCCGACCGGCTCCGCCCCGCGCCCGCCCCGGTCGCCGAGACGTCGGACTTCGCACCCGTCGCGGCGGCCACGCGCATCGACTGGACCGACCACGCGGGTGACGCGGCACCACCGCCGGGCGGGGGCCGGATCGTCATCGATCTCGGCGGGCGGTGGGAGCGACGCGCGGACGAGGGCGAGTGGCAGAAGATCGTGGTGCCGGACAACTTCGGCTACGACAACGAGTTCTCCGAATTCTTCGGACCCATGTGGTACCGCCGGAAGTTCGCCGATCCGCGCGTCGATGCGCCCGAAGGCAACCCGCAGCACGCCCGACTGTGCTTCGCCGCCGTCGACTACTTCGCCGACGTCTGGCTCAACGACGAGCCGCTCGGGCACCACGAGGGGTACTTCGCGCCCTTCGGCTTCGACGTGACCGACCGGTTGCAGAAGAACAACGAAGTGCTGGTGCGGGTGCAGGATCCGCTCGAGGAGCTGGCGGCCGACCAGTTCTTCCTCACGCACAAGAAGCGGATCATCAAGGGCACGCTGAAGTACCACGACAGCCGGCCCGGTGGGCTGCCCGGCCGCATGAGCCATGCCCTCGAGGGCGACGACTCCCCCGCGGTCTGGACCCCCGAGTGGGGGCAGTCGATGACGACTGCGGGGATCATCGGACCCGTCAGCCTCGCGCGCACCGGTGACGTCGCGATCAGCGCGCTGTTCGTGACCCCGCTCGATCACGAGACCGGAGCGATCCAGATTGCCGCGGTGCTCACGAACCACGCTGACTCGGTCCGGGAGGCCACCATCCACCTCACGATCGAGGGCGAGCGCGCTGCGCTCGACGTCATCGTGGCTCCGGGGTCGGCGCGCGTCGACGTCGTCACCGAGCTGTCGGACCTGGGCCGGTGGCAGCCGGTGCACTCGGCGCACGGCGCGCCCGATCTCCACGAGCTGACCGCGGTCGCGGTCGTGGCCGACCGGGTCACCGACCGCCGCACCGTGAGCTTCGGGCTCCGCACCGCGCGGGTCGTCACCGACGCCGAGGGCCGCGCGCGGCACCTCGAGGTGAACGGTCACCCGGTGTTCGTGAAGGCGGTCAACTACATCCCCTGGCAGCACTTCGCCGAGGTCGGGCGCGCCTTCTACGACCGCGACATGCGCCTCATCGCCGACGCGCACGGCAACGCCATCGGGGTGCACGCGCACGTCCAGTCGCCGCACGCGTACGACGCGGCCGACGCCGCCGGCATCCTCACCTTCCAGGACTTCCCCCTCCAGTGGTTCTACGACTCCGGGACCGCGACCAATCCCGGGTTCGTCGCGGAGGCCCAACGCCAGATCGCCGACATGGCGTACCTGCTCCATTCCCATCCGAGCGTCGTCTACTACGCGTGCCACAACGAGCCGTTGCGGATGTTCGTCCCGACCGTGCCCGAGGACGACACGCCCGAGCGCGACGTCGGCGAACGGCATCTCGATGCCGCGCTGTTCGCGACGCTGCAGTCCGTCGACGACTCGCGCCACGTGCACGAGGCGTCGGGCATCGGCGACGACGTGCACTCGTACGCGGGCTCGCTCACGGGCCGGAACCTCTACCGGGTCTCCGACCTGCCCGCGTGGTTCGTCAGCGAGTACGGCTTCTGGACCGTCGGGCCGCAGGCCGAGAAGTGGGGCGACCGCGGCTGGCCTCCCACCACCGGCCAGATGCGCGAGTGGGTGAGTCGCCTGTCGTTCATCGGCTCGACCGTGGGCTTCGCGGGCATGCCCGACCGCTACGACTCGCTACGCGAGTGGGCCGACGCGACCGAGGCGTACGGTGCCGCGCTCGCCAAGCACCAGACCGAGTGGTTCCGGATCCATCGCGGCGCGCCGTTCATGGGCTACCGCTGGCACTTCTGGGCCGACTGGTGGGGGTACGCGGGCGGTGGGCTCGTCGACATCGAACGCGCCCCGAAGCGCACGTACACCGCGTGGCGGGACGCCTCTCGCCCGGTGCTCGTCACCGCCCGCACGGACCGCTCGGTCTACGAGCCCGGCGAGGTGACGCTCCCGGTCTTCCTGGTCAACGACACCGAAGGGGCGTGGCGAGGGCCGGTGCACTGGAAGATCCGCGACGCGACCTCGGCGGTGATCGCGCCCGACCCCGACGGCTTCCGCATCGGGCTCGCGTTCCCGGACGACGGCGTCCTCGTCGCGGTGCCGGACGGTGCGGGCGACGTGCTCGAGTCGGGCCGGTTCGACGCCCACGCCCCCGCCCTCGGATCCACGGCGGTCGGAGAGGTCGCGGTCACGCTCGAGCCCGGGTGCTCGCGGACGCTCGAGCTCCGCTGGGGCGACGAGGCCAACTTCGTGCACCTGCACTGCCCGGCCGTGGGCGCGTGGTACCCACCCGGCCTGAGCCGCGTCCGGTGAACGGGGCCCCATGAGCCGAACCCTGGGCAACGGCGCGGTCCGGCTCGAGCTCGGATCGGGAACCTGGACCGCGCGCTGGGCGCAGTGCGCGGTGACTCTCGGGCCGTGTTCGATCCGCGTCGAATCCGATGCCTGGAACCCGGAGCCGGGCCCGGGCGTCTGGCACGTCGAGACGACCCGCACCGGCGCGCGAGCGCGCTGGACCCACGCCGACGGCACCGCGTGGCTCGAGCTCCGGCTCCCGGCGGACGGCGACGTCCTCGAGGTGCAGGCGGGATACCGACCCACGCGTGACGACCACGTGCGCAGCGTCGTCCCCCTCGCCGGCGTCGTGACCCCGGAGCCGGATCGGCAGCTGGTGAACGGCTACGACTCGTGGTCCTACGCCGGCGTGCGCGCGGGACCGGGCGCGACGGACTCGTACTGGAGCTCGACGGTCACGACCCCGGCGGGAGCACTCGCGATCCAAGCCCTCACCTGCGAGCGGTTCGTCACGCGCGTCCACCGGAGGGGCAACGAGCTGGCCGTCCACTCCGAGCCGGCGCCGACGCATCACCTCGTCGACGGCAGCTGGGGCCACGAGATGCAGGTCACGACGACGCGCCGACCCGTGGCGCCAGCTGACGAGATCACGTCGGAGTGGATCGCGATCGGCGCCGGGCCGGACCCGCTCGCGGTGACCGAGGCCGTCGCGGCGCTGACGCGGCGTCGCCCGTGGTCGGGACCGCCGGCCCTCGGCTGGGAGTCCTGGTACCACTACGCGACCCGGATCAGCACCGGGCGTCTGCTCGAGAACGCGCGGCTGCTGCGCGAGCAATTCGGACATCGACCGGGGTTCAACCTGCTCCAGATCGACGACGGCTGGCAGGAGGCGAACGGTGCGTGGTGGCCGCGCGAGCGGTTCCCCGACGACTTCGGTGAGCTGGTCGAGGAGATCCATCGCCTCGATCAGCGGTGCGGGCTGTGGCTGGCCCCCTTCATGGTGGAGCCGGGCGCGCCGGGCCTCGGGACCGAGCACGAGGACTGGTGCGTGCTCGACCCGGCGAACGGGGCGCGGCTGCGCGATCGCCACGGACGCTGGGCTCTCGACGCCTCGAACCCCGCCGTCGTCGACTACCTGCGCGACCTCGGGGCGCAGGTGCGGAGCTGGGGCGTCGACATGGTGAAGCTCGACTTCCTCTACCTCGGCGCGCAGGAGGGCGGTCGCCACGACGCACGGGTGACCGGAACGGAAGCGCTGCGCCGCGGCCTGCGCGCCTTCGTCGACCCGCTCGGCGAGGACGTCTACGTGCTCGGGTGTGGCGCGCCCATGCTGCCCATGGTCGGCATCTGCCACGCCAACCGCATCGGCCACGACCTCGCCGTCCCCGTGCTCGGGCGCGCCTACGGCCAGCCGCTCGACGAGGACTGGACCGGTTGGAAGGGCATCAAGGCCCAGGCGCGCCAAGCCGCGAGCCGCTGGGCGCTGCACGGCCGGTGGTTCCAGAACGACCCCGAGATCGTGATGGCGTGGGGCAGCGACGGCCGCGGGGGCCCCGACGGCTACCGCCTCGAGGAATCCCACACCCAGGCGGTCGTCGCGGCACTGGTGGGCGGACCGTTCCTGCTCGCCGACCAGCTCTCGACGTTGCTCCCCGAGGAGCGGGCGGTCCTCGAGGATCCCGACGTGCTCGATCTCGCGTGGGACGAGCGCGGGTTCCGACCGATCGACCTCTTCGACCACGCCGACACCGGCCGGGAGCACGCGTACGACCTCCCCGACGATCTGGCCTCCGTGTGGGTGGCCGAGCGCGACGGCGGTCCCGTCGTCGCGCTCTTCAACTGGACCGATGTCGAAGCCGAGCGGACCGCACCCGACGGCACGACGGTCACCATCCCCGCGCACGGCGCGCGGGTCCTGCGCCGCTCGTAGGACACTGCCCTCAGAGGCCGAGCAGGTCCTCGACGACTGTCGAGGACCTCGGCCATCGGCGTTTCGACCGCCGGCAGCGCGGAGAACAGCTCAACGACGCGGAACGAGTGGACCAGGTAGCGCACGAGCGCCTGCGCCCGCTGGGCCGCAGCCGGGTCGTCGAACGCGGACGGGTCGGCCAGCGCGAACGCGGGGTCGACCGCGGCGTAGTCGGCGAGGGCGGCGCGAGCGGCGCGGGCGATGTGCTCGTGGCGCTCGTCCGGGTAGGTCCGGACGCTGGTGCGGTCCGGATCGATCGCGGGCCAGCGGCGAGCGCGGGCGCGGGCCCGGTCGAAGGTGATGCGGGCGTCGAACCCTTCGGGGAGCGCCTCGGGTACCGGCGCAGGCTCAGGCGTGTAGGTGGCGAGCGACGACGGTTGCGAGCACCGACGGGTCGGCCGCGAGGCCGGGAAGACCGACGGTGACGTCGTGCTCGTGCCCCGGCGCGGGCACGCACGTGACGACCTTGGGACCGGGCGTCGCGGCCAGCCGCTCGAGGGTGTCCGCGAACTGCCGACGGCGGTCGCCGGGATCGCCCGGCCCGATCAGGTCGATCGTCGCGGTCATGCCGCGCTCGCGCGCGTCCCGCTTCAGCTCCACCGGCTCGTAGGGTCCGTGCTCGAACCCGATCATCCACCAGTGCGCGGGGGCGAGAGCGTCGACCACGCCGAGCATGGCGACGATCGCGCCGAGCCCGTAGGCGGGCGGGATGTGCACCAGCGCCCCTCGCCGCAGCGGCGCGAACAAGTCGATGGCCCGGATCCGGGTCCACAGGACATCGCCGTCGTGCGCCTCGGACCGTGCGGGCCGCTTTCAGGGCACCCCAGTCCGCGGCGGTGCGACCGTGCGCGTCGGTCGCGGCCGGGTCGGCCCCGGCCGCCAGCAGCTGGCGCACGAGATCGTGCCGCTCGCGGTAGCACGGCGACGTGGAGGGCGGTGGCCTCCCCGTCGAACGCCCCGCCGTCGACGGAGGCGCCGTGGTCGAGCAGGTAGTCGACGACATCGGCGGCGCCGATGTTGACCGCCGCCCACAGCGCGCTCTCGTGGTTCGCGCACGGGCACGCGTCAGCGACCGGCGCGCCGGCCTCGACCAGGAGGCGCACGAGCCGGAGGTCGCCGATGCCGGCCGCTCGGATCAGCGCGGTCGCCCGATCCGAGAACCCGAGCCGCGACTCGATGCCCTCGACCGGCGACCAGTCCTCGGTGGCGGTGGCCAACGACGGGTTCCGGGCCAGGAGGCGAGCCAGCCCATCGGCGTCCTGGGCGCGGAGGGCCTGGAACAACAGGATCGTGTCCCGAAACGATTCGGTACCAGAGGGACGGGCGGCGGCGAGGGCGTCGGCGACCATGGGGAGCAGCTCCTTCAATCGGGTGCGGGCGGACCACGCCCGCTTCTTGGCCGCAGAGACGGTGATGCCGAGGAAGGCTGCAACCTCCGCGTAGGGCATCCCGGCCAGGTGATGCAGCGCAACCACGCACCGCTCGCCCTCGGGCAGGCGCTCGACCGCGGCCCGCACCTCGGCCGCCTCGACGGCGGCGAGCACGACCTCCTCGGGCCCGGCGGCCGGGTCCACCAGCGCACCGGGCCCGTCGTCGCGCGGTACGGCGTCGAGCGGCACGGCGGCGAACCGGCGGCGGCGGGTCCTGCGGTTGGTCGCGGTGCGGACCAGCCGCAGGAGCCAGGCCGGGAACGCGGCCGGATCCTGGAGGTCCGCGATGTGGCGGAAGGCCAGGACGAACGCTTCCTGGGCGATGTCCGGGGCCTCGTCCAGATCGCCGCACAGCCCGACGGCGGAGGCGACCGCGATGTCCTCGAATCGGTCGATGAGCTCCGGCCAGGCACTGGCATCGCCCCGTTGGGCGGCGCCGACCAGCGCCGCCCAACGATCCCGATCCTCGACAAGCGTCATCACCAGAGAGGAGCCTGCCCGCGCCGGTCCGGTTACCGCACGGTTCGAGCGGAGGCGCCGCCCGACGGGCCGCGGCACGGTCCCGATGAGCTCAGATCAGCTCCGCGCGCTCAGGCCGGCGTCGATGTCCCGGAGATGGTGACGGCCCTCGTGGATCGTGTGCCGCCCGAGCCACACCATCGACCGTTCGGTCTCGGTCGGCCAGTTGTAGATCGCGGTCCGCTCCCACTGCTCGTCCCGCAAGCCGGCGAACTCGGCCCCGATCGCGACCGCCGCGGCGTCGAGCTGATCGGCGACCACCAACGGGTCCTGTTCGTTGTAGTGGTCACGGGTGACCCGCTCGTCCCGGCCCATCGGGACGAAGGTCGGACAGTCCTCCGCCAACGCCAGCCGCAACCGGCCCCGCTGGACGTCGAGGACGTCGCGCACGTGGCACGCGTACTCCAGCGCCGACCAGACCTCCGGGCTCGGACGGGCGCGGAGCGCGGCCGGCTCCCCCTCGAGCCGAGCGCGGTACATCGGCCCGAATGCTCCGAGTGCGTTCGCAATGTCGGTCACCGGAATTGATGCATAGACGAGCCCGCACTCGTCGCAATCAACCAAGGAGCCGGGCCTGGTTCAGGCCGCACCGCGGGTGATGCCGGCTGCCTTGAGATCTTCGGCCGGAACGCCCGCTTCGCGCCATGCCCCGTAGGTAATGCCCTTGCGCTTCGCGTAGGGCTTCGCGTGCTTGATGAAGTTGCGGCGGAGATCCGAGAGGTCGACCTTCACGGCAAAGTTCTCGAGCTCGGCGGCGAGGTCGATGCGGCGCTGTGCGAGCTCCAGCTTCTTCAACCCGGTGGCCGGACCGATCTGGGCGGAGACGTCGTCGAGCTGCTTCTGCACGGTTTCCTTGGTGCGCTTGCGGCCCCGCTTGGGCTTGTTGGCCTGCAACGCCTCGAGGTACGCCCGCACGTGACGGGATGCTTCGCGTCCTTCGGCGAGCGCCTGCTTGTGCGACGCAGTCATCTTCGCGGGGCCACGCTTTTTCGCTCCGGGCACCGAGGTGCGCGTGCTGGTGGCCTTCTTTGCGGGAGGCATGTGGAGGTGTTCTCCTTGGGCTGGCAGCTGGGGAAAGACCCTGCCTCGCGGTGCAGCATAGCGATGATTGCAGCGGCGTTCTCACTCCAGGATTTGTCGCCGGAATGCAGCTTCGTTCCGATCTGACCTCAGTACACTTTTTCGCCTGTGGCCATTCTTGTGTTGATCGTCCTTGCGGGCGCGGCCGGAACGTTCTTCGGAATCCTCACGGTCATTGCGAAGAACGAGCGGACGACCAACCGCCATCACCTGTTGTCGAACATCCCGGGCTCCATTGCCCTGGGGGCCGTGGCGTGCGTCCTGCCGGGTGGTCTGGCCTACGTGCTCACGGACAGCATCGTCATCACCGGTGTCGCCGCCGTCGTCTCCGGCTTCGTGATCGCCTGGCTCATCGAGGCCCTGGACCACTAGGCCTCAGACGCCGAGCGACTTCCCGATGATCTCCTTCATGATCTCGGTGGTGCCCCCGTAGATCGTCGTGATGCGGGCGTCGGCGTAGGCGCGGGCGATCGGGTACTCGTTCATGTACCCGTAGCCGCCGTGCAGCTGGAGGCAGGTGTCGACGACCCGCTTCTGCAGCTCGGTGCACCACCACTTCGCCATGGCGGCCTCCTCGGCCGTCAGCTCCCCGTCATTCAGCGCGAGCACCGCCCGGTCGACGTAGGTCTGCCCGATCTCGATCTCGGTGGCCATCTCGGCGAGGCGGAACCGGCTGTTCTGGAACGTCCCGATCGGCTTGCCGAACGCGGTGCGCTCCTTCACGTACTCGAGGGTGATGTCGAGGGCCTGGCGCGCCGCGGCCACGGCGGTCACCGCGATCGAGAGCCGCTCCTGGGGCAGCTTGTCCACGAGACCGAGGAAGCCCTGGCCCTCGTCACCGAGCCGGTTCGCCACGGGGACGGAGACGTCGGTGAAGAACAGCTCGGCGGTGTCCTGGGCGTGCAGGCCGATCTTGTCCAGGTTGCGACCGCGCTCGAAGCCGTCCATGCCGCGCTCGAGCACGAGCAGGCTCATGCCGGCGTGTCGCTGGCTCGGGTCGGTCTTCACCGCGGTGACGACGAGATCCGCGTTGATCCCGTTCGTGATGAACGTCTTGGAGCCGTTCACGACGTAGTGGTCGCCGTCGCGGATCGCACTCGTGCTCATGCCCGCGAGGTCCGACCCGATGCCGGGCTCGGTCATCGCGATCGCGGTGATGAGCTCACCCGAGCAGATCCCGGGGATCCACCGGGCCTTCTGCTCGTCGGTGCACATGGTCAGGAAGTAGGGCAGGCAGATGTCGTTGTGCAACGTCCAGCCGAGGCCCGCGGCGTTCACGCCCGCGCGCTGGATCTCCTCGGCGATCACGACGTTGTACCGGAAGTCCGGCACTCCCCCGCCGCCGTACTCCTCGGGCGCGGCGATGCCGAGGAAGCCCTGCGCACCGGCCTTCGCGAACACGTCGCGGTCGACGATGCCGGCGTGCTCCCACTCCTCGGAGTGCGGCACGAACTCCTTGGCGATGAAGGCCCGTACTGAGTCGCGGAAGAGCTCGTGATCCGAGTCGAAGAGGGTGCGCTGCATGCCTACGAACGTACTGCCGCTACCAGTCCGCCGCCGAGAGGCGTGCGAGCGCCCCCGGGGTGCGAATGCCCCACCAGAAGAGGTCCTGCCCGTCGACGAGCGCGACCCGGGCCGTCGGGAAGGCCGCGTCGACCTCGGCGACGTGGCGGCCCGCGAACGGATAGGGCTCGTCGGGCAACAGCACCACTTCCGGCTCCAGCGCACCGAGCTCCGGAAGCGAGGTCGTCTCCGGATAGCGGTCGGGCGAGTCGGCGACCGTGGTCTCCCAGCCGAGGAGGGCGAGGACCGACGCGCCGTAGGTGTCCGCGCGCATCGGTCATCCACGGTCGGCGCCAGACGAGCACCGCGACCGCCCGCGTTCGGGCTGCCGCGCCGGCGTCGAGCAACGCGGGCCAGCGCTCCGAATCGAAGACCGGGTCGACGGTCGCGCCCACCCGCACGGCGAGCTCGGAGACGGCGGGACCGACGTCGGTTACTGACGCGCGGGGACATCGAGTGGAGCTCGAGGCCCGCCGCGGTCAGCGCGTCGAAGTCCTCGATGCGGTTCTCCTCGTCGTTGACCACGACCAGGTCGGGAGCCAACGCGACGATCTCGTCGACGTGGGGATCCTTGGTGCCGCCGACGGTCGGGATCCCGTCCTGCTCGCAGAAGCCGTGTGCACGCGACGGGCACGACGCCGAGCGCCACGAGCGTCTCGGTCGCGGACGGGACCAGCGAGACGACCGGGCGACGACGCCGCCCTCACATGCGCTCGAGCAGCTCGGCCTTCTTCGCCTCGTACTCCGCGGGCGTGATGCGACCCTGGTCGCGCAGTGCCGCGAGCTTGGCGATCTGGTCGGCGATGTCCGGCGACTCGTGCACCGGGATCGCGGTGGGCGCACCGAGCCGGGCCTGTCGGCGGCGGCCTCACCCGACCAGGAGGCCTGACGGCGCGCGTTCGCCTCCATCTGGCGGTAGATCTCCTGCTGGACCATGTCCGGGTGACGCACGTTGTCGAAGTGGCTCTGACCCTGCTTGCCCGCGGACTCGATGTCGAGGTCACCCGCGCCGATCATCCGCAGCAAGATGTTCTGGCGGAAGTCGATGTTGTTGATGCGCTCGAGCGGGATCTCGGTGCCGCGCTTCGAGACGATGCCGGACCGTGAGATCACCCGGCGGTCGGTGAGCACGAAGTGCGTGTACGTCCAGACCAGGTACTTCTCGACCACGAAGGCGGCGAAGACGAGCAGCCCGATGCCGAGCGGCCACCCGAGGATCTTGGACCCGTCAGCGGGGCCGAGGTAGATGACGAACACCACGAGGAAGACGAGACCGACCACGATGTGCTTCCAGAAGAAGAACCAGTGGGGCTTCAGGTCGAGGACGACGTTCTCACCCTCATTGATGAGCTTCCTCGGGTACGGCGGCATGCGCTCAGCCTACGGTGCGCCCAGCACGCGATCAGTGAACGCGCTGCCAAACCTGCCGTCCGGATCGAGCCGTCTCCGCACCGCTTGGAACCGCGACCACTCGGGGTATCGCGGGGCCAGCGACGCGGCGGTCTGGAAGTGCATCTTCCCCCAGTGCGGGCGACCGCCGAGGCCCTTCATGATCTCCTCGACCCCGTGGAAGTACCGCTCGTACGGCGTGCCCGTCGACATGTGGACCGCGAGGTAACAGGTCTCGCGACCCGATCCCATGCTGAGCGGGATGTCGTCGGGACCGATGCCGCGGATCTCGACCGGGAAGTCGACCAGGAGCCCCTCGCGTTCGATCAGGTCGCGGATGCCGCGCAGTCCCGTCGCCATCTCCACGCGCGGGATCGCGTACTCCATCTCGACGAACCGGACGAGCCGCGTCGTGCAGAACACGTGGTAGCTCACGTCGACGCGTTCGGTCCGGTGCATGCCCGTCACCACGCCCTGTGCGAGCCCGGGGATCTTCTCCGGCCGCCGTCGCCCCAGCGCCACGTTCGCGCCGTGGCGGAAGTTGCCGTAGTAGATCTCGCTCTTCCACTTCTTGTAGCCGCGCCGGGTGCGGATCGGGTCGTCGGTGCGGTTGCTCGTCTTCACGGTGCACGTGTCGGTGTGCGGGAACCAGTAGCAGTCGACGTGGTCGTTGGCCTCGAGGATGGCGTCCCACTCCACGAGGAACTCGTCCCACGGCTTGGGCACCTCGATCGCCCGGAGCCTGAACAACGGCTCGCACTGGAGCGTCAGCTGGGTGACGACGCCGAGCACCCCCAGGCCGACGCGCGCGCAATGGAAGATCTCGGGCTCCTCGTTGGCGGAGCAGCGCACGACGTCGCCACTCGCGGTCACCAGCTCGAGCCCGACGATCGCGGCGGCGATCGATCCGTACCGGAGACCGGTGCCGTGCGTGCCGGTGGAGGTCGCGCCGGCGATGGTCTGGCGGTCGATGTCGCCGAGGTTGGAGAGCGCGAGATCCCGCTTGGCGAGCTCGTCGTTGAGCACCCACAGCGGTATCCCGGCTTCGACGGTCGCGGTCATCGCGTCGCGGTCGATCGCGACGACGCGGTCCAGCGCCCCGATGCGCAGCATGCGGCCGGTGGTGACCGCAACGTCCGAGAACGAGTGGCCCGACGCGACCACCTTCACCGTCTGCCCTGCGGCTGCCGCGGTCTCGACGGACTCCACCACCTCGAGCAGGCTGCGCGGCTCGTCGATCGCGGCCGGTGTGCTGTGCTGGTTCCGGCCCCAGTTGCGCCAGCGGTCCGTCGTCCGGAGCACCCGCGCTACGCCCAGCCCAGCTCGCGCAACCGCGTCTCCGTCATGCCGAAGTAGTGGCCGACCTCGTGCAGCACCGTGACGCGCACCTGCGCCGCGAGCTCGACCTCGTCGCGCGCTCGCGCGCACAGTGGCCCGCGGAAGATCGTGATCCGGTCCGGCATGACCCCGCTGTAGCCGAGCGGAGAGCGCCGGGGCAGATCGATGCCTTCGTAGAGACCGAGCAGCGTGCCGTGGCGGCCACCGAGCTGGGCAGCCGTCGGCCAGTCCTGGACCATCACCGCGACGTTCTCGAACTTCGACGCGAGCTCCTCGGGGATCTCGTCGAGCGCGTCGGCCACCATCGCCTCGAACCGCTCCTCGGAGACCTCGACCTGCGTCACGTTCGCGAAGGTACCCGACACGAGAAACTCCCTTGACGGTTCGACCCCCTCTCCGTACCATGCAGGTCCGGTCGGAACGAGGTTCGGTACCGGGGTGTCGGAAGCGAAGGTGGCCCGCAAGGGTGGCCGGAGCGGAGGGCCCTCGGAAGACGAGTCCCGGGAAGGCCGGTGCATCACTCCCGAATCCGGAGCGGTGGTCGGGCCCTCGGGTCAGGCGGCCGAGCCGGTGGGCGACGGTGGAGCTGCGGTAGCGGCGAAAGGGTTTCGGCCCTGGCGCCGGCGAAGCGGTGTTGAAGCCGGCGCCGACGGTGTGTGCAGGGCGATGCCCCGAGAAGTTGGAGCGCTCCGGCGCCGAGACTACTCGGGGCTCGCTCGCGTCTCGGCCCGGTTCGCGGCACTCGCGCCGGCCCGAGCCCCTGTCCCAACCCACCGGTAGGTTGACGACGTGCGCGCCGAAGAGCTCCTCCTGGACCTCGATCCGAGCCAACGGGCCGCGGTCACCGAGCCCGTCGTGCCGCTCGCGATCCTGGCGCCGGCGGGCTCCGGCAAGACGCGCGCGCTGACCCGCCGGATCGCGTGGCAGGCCGCGGCCGGGAACCTGGACCCGAACCACGTCCTCGCGGTCACGTTCACGCGCAAGGCCGCGGGCGAGCTGCGCGGCCGGCTCTCCCGGCTCGGCGTCCGGGGCGCGGTCACGGCGGGCACCTTCCACGCCGTGGCCCTCGCGCAGCTCCGGCGCCGCCACGCCGATGCGGGGACGGCGATGCCCGCGCTCCTCGACCGCAAGGCCCGGCTGCTGGGCCCACTGCTCGGGAAGGCCCGGGGCGCCGAGCTCGCGGTCGCGATCAACGAGATCGCGGCCGAGATCGAGTGGGCCAAGGCGCGCCGGATCCGGCCCGACAGCTACACCGCGCAGGTGCACCGGGCCGAGCGCGCCACGCCCCGCTCCCCCGCGGAGATCGCCACCATCTACACCGCGTACGAACGGGAGAAGAAGAAGAAGGGCCTCCTCGACTTCGACGACCTCATCGCCGCGTGCACCGACGCCCTCGAGACCGACCCCGCGTTCGCGGCGACCCAGCGGTGGCGGTTCCGGCATCTCTTCGTCGACGAGTTCCAGGACGTGACCCGGGCGCAGCTCGGGCTCCTGCGCGCGCGTGGCTCGGCCCGGGAACCGACCTGTGCGTCGTCGGCGACCCCGATCAGGCCATCTACGCGTTCGCGGGCGCCGACGCGGGGCTGCTGACCCGGTTCGGCGACTGGTTCGAAGGGGCCACGGTCGTCCGCCTCGGCGCGAACTACCGCTCCACACCCGAGATCGTCACCGCGGCCCGGGCGGTGCTGCCGGAGCTGGAGCGGGCGACGGTGCGCGCGGCCGGGGTGGAGGGCCCGCCGCCGACGATCACCGCGTACGCCACGGATGCCGCGGAGGCGCACGGAGTTGCCGAGGCGCTGTACCGGGCCCACGACCCGATGCGGCCGTGGTCGTCGATGGCGGTCCTCTACCGGGTGAACGCGCAGTCGGCGCCGTTCGAGGAAGCACTCAACCGGGCGGGCGTCCCCTACCGGGTGCGCGGGGCGTCGGCGTTCCTCGACCGACCGGAGGTCAAGGTGGTCGTCGAAGCGCTCCGCAAGGGCGCGAAGACCGCGCCGGGACGCACGTTCGCGGAGCACCTGACCGACCTGGCCACCGACGCGAACGAGCTCTCCGAGGATCGGCGCGAGCACGTGGACGCGGTGGCGGCGCTCGGGCGGGAGTACCTGGCCGCCGAGGGCAGCACCGGATCGGTGAAGGGCTTCCTGGACTACCTGCGCGCGTCGTTGCGCGGGGGCGACGACGGTGGGCTGCACGACGATGCAGTGGACCTGCTCACGTTCCACCGGGCCAAGGGTCTCGAATGGGACACCGTCTTCGTGACCGGGCTCGAGCGCGGGTTCGTGCCGATCTCGCACGCGACCGGGAAGCCCGACGCGATCGACGAAGAGCGGCGGCTGCTCTACGTCGCGCTCAGCCGGGCCGAGCGCCACCTGCACCTGTCGTGGGCCAAGGAGCGGGCGCGCGGTGCGCGCGTGTCGTCGCGGACCAAGAGCCCGTACCTCAATGAGATCGCACGCGTGATCGACGACTCCCCGGCCGAGGAGACCTCGACCGATCCGGCCCGGGGCCCGGCCGGGGCGCGCCGGCGGCTCGCGGCGCTGGAGAACGGCGAGATCGCGATGGCCGACCGCCCGCTCTACGACGCGCTGGTCACCTGGCGGCGGGAGCTGGCCCGCGCGGCCGCGGTGCCGCCGTACGTGATCCTCGACAACAAGACGCTGAAGAACGTGGCCACGGAACGACCCCGCTCCTCGGACGCGCTCCTCGCGCTCCCCGGGATCGGCCCGGTGAAGCTGGAGCGCTACGGCGCGGCGCTCCTGGAGGTGGTCGGTCACCACAGCGGTTGACGCCCGCTGGATCGGGGGGCACCATCGAGGGGCGGACGGGCTGAACTACTCCGAGGAGGAGCAGCCATGGACTTGCGATCGTCATATCCGCCCCAAGGCCGCGATGAAGGGTGGCCGTATCCCGATGCCGACGACGCGGCGGAGACCGAGCTGCTCCGCCAGGGCCTCATCGTCGATGAGGACGTCGACCTCGATGCGTTGCAGCTGGTCGCGAACGTGCACACGTTCGACGGGTTGACCGCGCTCGAGAGAGACGCGCTCGACCGGCGGTTCTGGAAGAGCGAGTCGATGAAGGACATGGCGCGTCACCTCGGCTGCACGCACGCCGAGGCCGCGGCCGTGCTCGGCCACGCGGTGGACAAGGTCCGCGTCCGGCTCGCACCCGACGGCTGAGCTTCCACCGGCGGGACGCGGCGGCATCCGCGTTTCGGTCCCGCGGCTGCCTACGCTCCCGGGCATGCATCGATACGACGCGGGAACCGAAGAGATCGCGCAGCTGTGCTTCGACTACTCGATCGCCCGGCTACGGATGCACCCCGTCCCGCTCGACGGGCCACTGACGCTCGCCGAGCTCGACGCACGGGCGGGCCGGACGATCACCCCGGAGGGCCGGAACCCCGAGGACGTCATGGAGCTCTTCGCCGAGGTGCTCGCGCCGGCGTGCGTCTCCAACGACAGTCCGAAGTTCCTCGCGTTCATCCCCGGCGCGCCGACCAAGGCGTCGCAGCTGTTCGACGTCGTGGTGTCGGCGTCCGCGGTCTACGGCGGGTCGTGGCTCGAAGGCAGTGGCGCGGTGTTCGCGGAGAACCAGGCGCTGCGCTGGGTCGCCGACCTCGCCGGCCTCCCCGACGGCGCGGGCGGCTGCTTCGTCTCGGGTGGTTCGGCCGCCAACCTGTCGGCCCTCGTGGCGGCGCGCGAGACCGCAGCCGCGCGCCGCGGGGGCGACCGACCGGCGCGGTGGCGGGTCGCGCTCGGTGATCAGGCTCACTCGTCGCTCGAGAACACGATCCGGATCATGGACGCGGTCCCGCTCGTCGTGCCCACCGGCGACGACGACCGCCTCGACGGTGCCGACCTGCGGGCCGCGCTCGACGCGGACCCCGATCCGAGCTCGGTGTTCGCGGTCGTCGGCACCGGCGGCACCACGAACACGGGCCAGATCGACGACCTCGACGGGATCGCGGCCGTCGCCCGCGAGCGTGACCTCTGGTTCCACGTCGACGGCGCGTACGGGCTCGCCGGGCTCGCGGCGCCGAGCGTACGCGACCGGTTCCGGGGGATCGAGCACGCGGACTCGTTGGTCGTGGACCCGCACAAGTGGCTGTTCGCGCCGTTCGACTGCGCGGCGCTCGTGTACCGCGAGCCCGAGCTGGCTCGGCTCGCGCACACGCAGCACGCGGCGTACCTCGACGCGATCGAGAGCCGGGACGAGTGGAACCCGTCGGACTACGCGTACCACCTGACCCGGCGGGCGCGCGGCCTGCCGTTCTGGTTCTCGCTCGCGGTCCACGGCACCGACGCGTACACGGCCGCGGTCGAACGCACGCTGGAGATCGCGCGGGACGCGGCCCGGCGCATCGATGCCGCTCCGCACCTCGAGCTGGTGCGCCACCCGGAGCTCACCGTCGTGCTGTGGCGCCGGACCGGCTGGTCCGCGGCCGACTACACCGCGTGGTCCCAGCGGCTGCTCGTCGAGCAGCGGGCGTTCATCGTGCCGACGACCTGGCACGGCGAGACGGTGGCCCGAGCCGTCTTCCTCAACCCGGAGTGCCCACCCGAGATCGTCGAAGACCTCATCGAGTCGATGCGCTGAGCCGCTCCGCTCCGTTGGCCGGCGCCGCGAGCGATACTGGGATCATGAGCGGAGCGATGACGCCGAGCGCTGGCGGCCGCACGAGCAGCGGAGTGCGGCCCGAGCGGCCCGGGCCGCAGGACCGAGAGCGGGGACGATGAGCGAGAGGAATGTGCTCGGCGGTGAGCTCGAGCCGTGTGGCACCGACCCCGTGACGGGCTTCTTCCGCGACGGGTGCTGCAACACCGGGCCCGAGGACATCGGCAGTCACACGGTGTGCGCGGTCGTCAGCTCGGAGTTCCTCGAGCACCAGCGCCGGATCGGCAACGACCTGAGCACGCCCATGCCGCAGTACCGCTTCCCGGGCCTGGTGCCCGGCGACCGGTGGTGCGTCACCGCGCGGAACTGGCTGCAGGCGCACGTTGACGGCGCGGCCGCGCCCGTCGTGCTCGCGTCGACGCACGAGCGCGCGCTGGAGATCATCCCGCTCGAGGTGCTGCAGCAGCACGCGGTGGACGTGCCCGCGGATCCGGGCGCGATCTCCGGCTGAGCCGCGCTGCGTCGACGCGGATCCGGAGCGTACGGATGTGCTCGGCGTCGTAGTCCTCGAACCGGAACGAGAGTGACACGGGGCTACCGGGGAAGTCGCCGGCCACCTCCGCGATGATCACGGTCGCGCCGTCGACCTGCTCTCGGTCGGTGATCGTGTAGCTGACCTTCGGGATGCTCACGCGCCAGGCGCGGATCGCGTCGATGCCGTGATGCTCCTCACCCTCGTCCTCGACGGTGGCATCGTCGGCGAAGAGCGCGAAGTACGACTCCCGGTCGGGGTTGATCGCCTCCCGGAAGTAGCGCTCGATGATCTCGGGGACGTCGGTCGGTGCGGCCATCACGGACTCCTGCGCTCGGGGTTCGCGATCACGGTACCCAGCCCCGATCAGCAAGCACCCCACAGCCCCTTGCCGGCGCGCTTGGCCGCGAGCTCCTCGGCGAGCATCGTGCGCGCGTGGGAGCCGTTCGGTGGGATGACGAGCAGGCGCGCGTACCCCTGCTCCAGCAGCACGTCGTTGAAGCGGTGCCCGTCGACGTAGATGTAGGCCAGCCGGCGGCCGTAGAGGTCGCGCGGCTCCACGTCGTCCTCGAGCTGGATCGTGCGGCCCTCGAGGTGCGCCTTGGTGTACGCCGCGGCTTCGGGCCCGTAGCACTGCACGGGCTTGGTCGGATGGTGCGTCTCGGGCGTGTCGATGCCGAGCAGTCGGATGATGTCGGTCTGGTTGCCGATTTGGACGTTCACCGTGTCGCCGTCGACGGCGCGGGTGACGTATGCAGTTTGGAATGCGCGGCCGCGATCGGTGCGGCCCAGCCACCACCCCCCGAGCGAGGCGGCGGCGAGGATCGCCACGACCACGGCCCGGGTGCGGACCATGGGCCGACCGTAGCCGCCGGGTGGGACAGCACCCCTGGCTGCAGCCCTGAACCACCGCAACCCTTCCGTTGCGCACCGAATCCCCGATAGGCCAGAGGGCGGGCTCGATGCTTGCGACGCGTTCTCGTGCCAGTCCCGCCGGTGGGCTCCCCGCAAAGGCGGTGCGGCGACTCCCGTGAGTACGCCGACGCCGCTTGTTCTGATCCTCGGCCCGAGCGAATCGGTGTGGCCTGGCGGGCGGGTGGATTCGGTACTTGCGTTGATGCTTACGATGATGAGGGCGTGGCTGCGGGGCTCCAGGCTTGGAGAGCGCATGATGTTGCGTCTCGGGGGCCGGTGGTCGGCCGGGTTTGCTGTCGCCGGATTGGTGGCGGTTATCGCGTTGTGGGGCGCGGGGACCCCCGCGGGTGCGGCGGACGTGGAGTTGTTTTCGTCGTCAACGCCGGGGTTTCACGCCGACGCCGCGGTGGTCCCAGCCGGGATTTGTTTCGTGTCGATCGTCGCCGATGGTGGCCACGGCGGCGGCGGGCTGTTCGCAGCGCCCGTCGTGGGCGGGGTCGCGGCGAGCGTGAACGCGCGGGTTCCGGTGACGCCGGGGGCGTCGCTCAGTGTCATGGTCGCCGCCGGTGGCAGTTCGGGCGACGGCGGTGCGGGCGGCATTGGTGGTGGGGGCGCTGGAGGCGACACCGCGCTCGGTGTCGCGTCGGGCGGCGGCGGCGGCGCGTCGGTGGTGCAGGCCGGGGCATCCGCGGTGCTGGTCGTGGCTGCGGGCGGCGGGGGCGCGGGCACCGCGGGCGCAGGGGGCGCGGCGGGCCTGTTGAGCGATCCCGCGGGCGGAACCGGCGGCACCGGTCCAGGGGGAGCCGGCGGTGCGGGCGGTACGACCGCGGCCGGCGACGGTGGAACGGGTGGTGACAACATCTCGCCGGTTTCGGTCGACGCCGGTGGTGGTGGCGGCGGGGTGGGGAGCGCGGGCCTCGCGGGGAACGCAAGTGCCGGTGCTGGCGGCGCGGGCAGCGGTGGTCTCGGTGGCGGCGGTGGTGGTGGCGGCGATCGCTCTCTTGGTGGCACCGCGGGTTCCGCCGGTGGCCTCGGAGGGTCCGGGACCGGCCAGGCAGGAACGACTGCGGGTCCGGGCGGGGCTGGCAACGACTCCGGTGGCGACGGAGGGACCGGTGGCACGAGCGCGGGCACCCCTTCTGGCGGTGGCGGCGGTGGTGGGGGGATCGGGTTCGGCGGCGCGGGCGGCGGAGGACAAGTAGGGGGCGGGGGCGGGGGCGGTTACGGCGCGGGCGGCGGCGGCGCAACGACCGCGGGCGGGGGTGGAGGTTCCTCCTTTGTTACCCCGGATGCGGCAACGAGCTCATCGGCTTCGAGCGAGCTCACCAGCGACGGTCAAGTCACGATCACCTTCGACCCGACAACTGAGTCTTGCCCGCAAACCACGACAACGACGCAGGCCCCCACAACGACGACGGTCGCACCGGTCAGCGCGACGCAACCCGCGACGATGGCCGCGACGCAACCTGCGACCTTGGCCGCGACGGAGCCCGCGACGATGGCCACGACGGGTGCTTCTGAAATGCTGCCGATGGTGTGGATTGGTATCGCGGGGATTGCCGTAGGTGGAACGGCAATCGTCGCGGCACGTCAACGGAAACCGCGCAGGGCCTAGGAGCTCGAACTGGCCGTCGTTGGTGAACAAGGGCCTGGCCCATGGACCTTGTCCCCGAACGGCACTTCGGGGGCGAGGCGGGTCGTTCGCTGGAGCGCTAGTCCGGAGACGTCAGATCTGGCTGGACGATTGTCAGGCGACTCGCCGCGGTCGAAGCGCTATGACGAAACGGCAGCTGCCGGTCTGTCGGCCGGACGCGTCCGACAAGGCGGTGTCGATCGTCAGTTGTGTTGGCTCGCCGCGCTCTACTGCGGCACGCGTCGTCGCCGCGATAGCCGGCTCGACCCGGCCGGTTGCGATCACGCCGCCTACTGCAGGAGCGAGGTAGCTGATCGCCGCGCTCTCGACGACGGCGTAGGTGCTCGACAGGAGGTCGAGGATGCCCAAGACGGCCGCGCCGAGGCCGGCAACCTCCGCGACGCCGTACGCGACGGGAGCGTTGATCGAGTGATCGTGGTTGACGTGCTCGGGTTTGGGACGACGCAAGGCGACGACGAGCGCTCCGTCCGGCTCGATGGTCGTGTCGAGGTCGAGCCATTTGATCCATGGCATTTCTGACATCGAGTCCGGTGCAGTTCCCGGCGCCACCGTCACAAGACCTCCCACGCGAGCCATGCCCGGCGCCGTCATGAACTTCCCTCTCGTTGCGACGGACGCAGAGAGCGGTTCTTCCGGATCGCACTGGGTGTTGTGACTGGGGAACATAGCGGCAGTCGGATGATGCCGGCGGCGTCTCCGAGGATGCACCGAGCGGGCTCGGTGGCAGATCGGGGGCATGTCAGAGCATTCTGTGTCCCATGCCACCGACATCGGAGACAGTGACGAGGGACGGCGGCTCGAGCGATCCGTTGTCTCGATGCCGCTGATCTTCATCACGGGGATCTCCGGATCCGGCAAGTCGACAGTCCAGGGCGAGCTCACCCGACGGGGTTTCGAGGCCTACGACACTGACGAGCACGAGATCGCGCAGTGGCAGAACCGGCTCACCGGGACGATCACGCCCCTCGTTGCCGAGGAGCACCGGACACCAGAGTTCCTCGCGCAGAACGACTGGAGGGCAGATCCGGAGCGAGTTCGCCACCTTGCTGGTCACGGGGCGCAGCGAACCGTGTTCCTCTGCGGATCCGTCGGCAACGAGGACGAAGTCTGGCCGCTCTTCGACAGGGTGTTCGTCTTGTCGATCGACGAGCCGACGATGCGGCACCGACTTCTGACCAGAACGTCTCATGACTTCGGCACGAAGCCTCATGAACTCGCGATGTTGGTCGCGTGGCGCAGCGCGATCGACGAGCACTATCAGCGCGTTGGCGCCATCCTGATCGACGCCAGCGGGAATCCGAAGGTCGTCGTCGACGGCATTCTTCAAGCGCTCGAACGATGAACGCGAGGCCCGTCTCGCCGATCCATCACACACTGACCTGAACACGGTCCCCGAAGTCGCGCTCGCGACCCCGACCCGGGTGTCACCGAACGCCGGATCGGGGGCGGCACGCGGATCTGCTCTGCTACATGTTCTGTCCGGAAGCGCGTGTCAGGTCGGGACCGATCGCGCTCCGGCGCTACGGGCTGAATCGAGGGCCTCATACCTTCCGCGTTCCACAACACCGCCCAAGATGCGAACAACCGCGTCGAGTGCGACCATGGACGGCTCAAGGCCCGACTTCGTCCGATGCGCGGACTCAAACGCGACCATTCGGCTCGCGTCATCATCCGTGGTCACGCGTTGATGCAGAACGTTCGACGTGGCCACTACGAACTCGGCATCGACGCGCGCCCGCACGGGCGTGTCGACCACGCGTTCACCGAGCTCGCCCGGACGATCTGAACTTTCAACCAGGACCGCTCACTCGGCTCCCGCGCGGCTCTGTCCGGCACAACGCAACAGAGTCCCCTCAGGACTGCCAGATCAACGCAACAGTCCCCTCAGGACTGCCAGATCCTGACGTAATCGACGGACATCGTCGAAGGCAGGCTGGAGCTCGCCGAGCCCGAGAACCCGGAGTAGAACGGGCCGTCGCCGCCGATCGCGTAGTTGAGGATGACCGAGTGCGCGATGTCGTTGGCCACGTTGATGTGCGAGACGGGCCTGCCGTCGTAGAACCAGGTGAGCCCGGAGTCGGTCCAGTTCAACGCGTACGTGTGCCAACCGGCGATCGGTCCGACGTCGGCGAGGACGTTGCCCTGCGCGCCGGAGCTGTCGTGGTAGTTGGGTTCCGCGGTGGTGGGGTTCGGACCGTACATCTCGGCGACGTCCATCTCGCCGTAGTCCGGCCACGAGGGAGATCCCTGCGCGCCGACGAGCCAGAACGCGGGCCAGGCCGCCGGACCGAAGGGTGCGACCTTGATGCGGGCCTCGATGTAACCGTGCGTGAAGGAGAAGTGCTGCGGACCGCCTTGGGCGCGCTGGGTCACCATCCCCGAGCTGACCGAGTAGCCGGGGCAGCCGGCGCCGCCGGCCGCGGCAACGAGGTTGAGCGAGCCGCCGCCTTCGTTGGCGTTGGACGCCATGTAGCACTCCTGCTCATTGTTCGATGACCCGAAGGTGCTGTTGTCCTGCACGTTCCACTGCGAAGTGTCGATGCTGGTGTCGTTGAACTCGTCGTCGAAGACGCGGTTCCAGATGGCGCCCCCGGTGGCCGCCGCGGGCGGCTGACCGTCGATGTTCGGTGGACTCGTGTCCGGCGTGCTCGGTGGACCCGCATCAGGTGTCGTCGTATCGGACGTACCCGTGCAAGCCAGCTTGCCCACCGTCGCGCTCACGCGCTCGTACGAGAGGTACGAGCCGTTGCACCCGATCCCGACGGCATCGCCCGACTGCAACGGGTAGAGGTAGCCGGTCGCTCCGGCTACCGACATGGCCAAGCCGACGACCGAGAAGATCGCGACGACGACGGAAATCCGGGTACGGGTACGAGCACGTCGAACGACGCGACGCGAGTAGCGATCCATGCTGAAAGTCCCAATCCGTTGGGGGCGCTGATGCGAACACGCACGCTAGAACAGGCCAAGCCGCCGATCCCGAGTCGCCCACGCTCCGCGCGACCACTATAGGACCCGTATGCGCGGACGATCGGTAGCGTTCGATGCGCCCCGGACGCACACGCCCCGTCGGCGTCGCATCACTCGTCCTTCGTCTCGGCGGCGGAGATGGCTCCGAGAGGTACTGAGCTCCGGTCCTGGGGATCCCTTCTGAACGCGAGTCCATCTACCGGCACTGTTGCATTGACGGGAGCCGGTGCTGAGCCAAGCCGATGGATCGCGCCGTTTCGCTGCTCGATGGTGCGGGCGAGTTCAGTGAACGCATGCTCGATGCGTCGACCTCGGCGCGCGTCGATGCCGAGCTCGTAGTGGCCTCGTCGAATGTTCTGCACGAGCGCGTAGCCGCGCATGATCACTTGAGCGGCGAGCTGGTGTGAGATTGTTGGACGTTCAGTGCGGTGCATACCGACGCACAACTTGAGGGCGTCGCCGCACGTTCATCTTGTCAATGAGGCCTCGTTGCCGGCGATCGCGATTTGGGTATTGATTCCTCGGACGGCGAGGCGCAAAGTCACAGGTGCACGGAGTCGGGCTGGGGTGAGTCAGGGTCTTCGGAGACCGCGGTAGTTGATCGCGGGTCTTCGCTCTCCCGGGAAGGCCGCCGATGGTCGCGCTTCGTCGTGGGCAAACTGGATCGCGTCTCTTCAGCCTCGCGACGGTGACGGTGGCTGCAGTAGCCCTCACGTTCGGCTCGGTCACCGTCGCGGCTGCGCAGAGGCCGGCGAAGTTCCCGCCGCCGCCTCCGCCGATTCCTCACGTGCAATGGTCGATCGACACGCAACGCATCACTCAGGGCCTCCAGCACGACTATTCCGCGAACGTTGACTACGACCAGATCCCCGGCAAGGACGTACTCGTTCGAGTGCAGCCGTATGTGAACGCATCGTTCTACCTGTCCGACCTCGTACCGACATCCGAGAGCTGCACGGTCCAGCAGACCAGCCATTTCGTCGGCAACCTCGAGTTCCCGATCACTGGGAAGGCGCAGACGTTCTCGGCCGACGAAGTCCCGTCCCAGGGCGCTGACCTCCGAGCATCCCGAGAAGCCTTCGAAGACCCGGCAACGGCGCATTTCGATTGCTGGGTGCCGGGCACCGCGGTCGCGAACCCCGGACGCTACGAGTTCACGTTCACGGTCTCCACGCAGGGGGTGCCCAAGCCGGTCACCCACGATGTCGGCAGCGCGCTCTTCGTGCCCAGCGCACCGCTCAACCTCCTCCTGACCCCGTGGTTCCATACGCCCGAAGACCCCTTCTACCTCGCACCCAGCGCCTCGCTCTACGCGCACGACGCGCGCGTCGAAGAGCAGCTCGACCGCACACTGCCACTCGCCACCGGCGTGTCGGGCCTCAACGACGATGGGCTGCACCCTTCGTCGGCCGGTCTCCACACGATGCTCCAGTCGCCATTTGTCTGTCCGACGGGAACGACCTTCGCCTCCTGCGATGCGCAGGCTCGCCTGCAGGGAAGCGACGGCGTCGACTACTGGAACGCAACTGCCGCGCAACTCGACTCGCACGACGGCCGACGCCGAGATCAGTACGCGACCGGGACGACCATGGGCGCGGTCACCAGCCTCCATGGAGGGCAATCCTGCTGGCCAAGCGAGAGCGTTGCCGGCTCCGACATCGGTCCGGGACTCGACGACAACTCTGCGTTCATCTTGGCCCAGGAGATGCTCCACTGCCTGGGTCTCGTCGACTCCGCGAGCCCGAACAGCAACCCGTCGAACCAGAGGCACTCGAAGAACTACACCATCGCTCTGAACCTATTCGGCAACCTCGGCTCGATGGTCAACTTCCTGAACCACTCCGACTACAACCCGGCGTATTCGCTCATGTATCCGGTGTTCAGCGGAGATGGCGATGCAAACACCAATTTCCTCGAGGGATACGAGTGGAACGAGCTCCACGACAAGTTGCTCGCACTGAGCCCGCAATACCTCTTCACCTTCGGTCAGCTCGACATCGACTTCGTCGCCGACCGCTCGGGAACCACCGCGGGACTGGTGTACGCCGGCCGCGCCACTACTGCCGGGCTCCCCACGACAGTCCCGCCCGCGACCTCCGACTACTCGCTCGCGTTCCTCGATGCGACCGGAGCCACGATCAGCTCACAGCCCGTCGACGTGTCATTCGACAACTCGGTGCATGATGACAACGAGCCCCAACTGGATGCGCGCGACGTGCATCTCCACGTCGGCGTACCCAATGGAGCCACTGCGTGGGAGCTCAACCACGACGGCACCCCCCAACTCGCAGAGCCACTCGCCGCGGTTGCCCCCACAGTCGCGACGATGACGGCCATCCCCGATCCCACCAACCACGTCATTCACTTCCGCTGGGCCGCCACCGGCGCGACGTTCTACCGGCTCTTCTACCAATCATCGCCGAAGACACCCCAGATGCTCATCGCGAATGGCCTGACCGGGTCCGCCTTCGACGCGCTCACGGACTTCCTCGCGCCGGC
Organism: uncultured Acidimicrobiia bacterium; assembly: GCA_963770105.1. Lineage (GTDB taxonomy): Bacteria > Actinomycetota > Acidimicrobiia > IMCC26256 > JAENVU01 > Chersky-806. The sequence goes on from CAVYOL010000002.1 coordinate 2,357,582, forward strand.
CCCCCACGGAATCTTCACACTCGTCGCGTCGAACGGGAATCGCACGACACAACACACCATCAAGGCCGACGTGGCCAATGCAGTCTCGGTGAGCATCATCGGTCCGCCGGCCGGCACCGGCGTCGGAGCTGGAGCGCCGACGACGTTCCACTCGCTCGCGCGCCTCGGAGCCGAGCCACTCAACGACGCGAAGTACAAGTGGTCGGTGGACGGTCACCCCGTGCGCAGAGTCGGCAAGGGGTCGACCTGCACGCTCGAGCTCCACGAGGGACTCCACACCATTTCGGTCCAGGTCACCTCCAGGCATCCACACACGAACAACACATCGGCCCTCGAGATCAACGTCGGCCCTCCACCACCCTGACATCAAACGCCGGGCAATCGCTCGCCAACACGGCAAAGTTGCAGCCCGGAATCGACCGACCCGTGCCTGAGCACCCGCTCCAGGGATTCGACGAGGTACATCGCGAAACGCCACCGTGGTGGACGATGGCATGTTCAGACGGCATGACGGGCACTGCCGGAGTGGACCCGTCCGGCCTTCTCAGGAGTGAGAGAGAAGAGTTTGGCGCGCCGTGTGCGGCGTGGCTCCCACTTCGTCCTGGCGTGCTTTACGCACCGTGGCCTGGCCCAGGGACGTGTCCCTCACGGCACTTCGGGGACGCTTCTCGTACGCGCGCGACTGCGCAACCGCTAGGGCGTGCGCCGCGCCACCTGTAGCCGTTGGCTAGGCGCTTCGTAGACAAATCTCGTCCGCTGGTCTTGACGCGGGCAGATGGTCAGGCATTGTGGTGGACGGAGACGATCACCCCGCGCACGAGACCGTGCTCTTGTGCGCTTCATCATGGGAGGAGGTCGCCGACCGCGCGCTCGAATGGGCACTCGCCCACGCCGGCCAGACCGAGACTGACTCGCCGTAGTCCGGGGAGCCCTCGCCACCGAGCTGCACGGCGAGCACGGCGTCTGCTGGACGACAGGGGATCTCGCCGAGAACAAGGCGCTGTTCCTCGACGAGCCGACGCTCCGCAGCGCGCGGAACCAGTGGTTGCTGGACAGCGACAAGGAGCACGTGACATGAACGACACGTTCCCGCCAAGTGAGGAATGCCTGCGCCTCATCGAGGAGCTCATCGACGAGCACATCCGCGTCGACTGCACCATCATCCCAATCGACGACAGCACATGGGCGATCCACGGCTCCGTCGTGGTCGACGGCAACGTGATCCTGGCCGAATTCGACAGCCGCGACGATGCAGAGGATGCGCTCGCGCGAATCAACGCGGCACAGGCGCTCGCGGACGGGGCGGAGCCATGACCATGTACTTGTCGAATCCAGCGGTCGGACCCACCGGCTTCGAGCCGGCGAGTTCATCGATGTTGCGCCGATATCGGACCGCGCCACCCAAGTCCGAGGTGAGCCTGCGGGAGATGGAGCACCGCAGATGAGCGCGACGTCCGGGGACCTCATACCAAGTCACTCATCACCTGACCAGAGCGTCACTTCCACCGCACGCGGGCGCTCACCTGGGCCCGGTGCTATCCCCTAACGCCGGGAAGGGGGCGCTCGGGATCGTGGCCGAGTGGCACGTCGAGACGCGATGATCGGGGGCGCTCGCGATTGGCCGGCGCCGCGAAGAGCGAAGTGACGGCGGTCGGTGGGATCGCGCGAGACTCGTGCCGCCTTCACAGTCGGTGCCCGCGCTTCGAGCACACGGACGCAGCGGGTCGATCCGGCTAACGGGAGGATGATGGACGAAGCTGAACGCGCGCAGTTGCTGACGCTCACCATGCAGGAACAGGTGGCGCACCTGTCTTGGACGGGGACGGACTTCGACGAGACTCGCACGATTGGGTTGCGGTCGCTGCTCGGTACCGCGCGCGCACGCTCACCTTGGCATGCTGAACGCCTCGAAGGTCTGGATGTCGACGCGGTCGGTCTCGCCGACTTGGCTGGGTTGCCGGTGATGACCAAGGCCGATCTGATGGGATCCTTCGACCGCATCGTCACCGCGCCGGACTTGAACCTCGCTCGTCTCGAGGAGCATGTTTCCCAGGCAGGCTCGACCGTCGACCTTGTGGACGGTGAGTATCTCGTCTTGGCATCGGGCGGGTCGAGTGGACGCCGCGCCGTGTTCCCGTTCACGGTGCCCGAAGCCGCGACCTACTTCGCGTCGCTCATTCGGTTCTCGCTGGAGTGGCGCTCACGTCGGAACCTCGACTTCGGCGTCACCGCGCGCGTGGGAGCAGGAACATCGACGCACGCGACCCGCGCGGTGACGCAGCTGTTCCCACCACCAGGCGAGACGCACGTGTTCCCCATCACCTCAGCCTTGCCGGCGATCGTCGCCGGCTTGAACCGGGTGCAACCCGCCACGTTGGTGGGCTATCCGAGCGCCCTCGCGCTCCTGGCCGGAGAACAGATCGCCGGCCGCCTTCACGTCGCCCCCGCGCACCTCACGGCGACCAGTGAGCCCCTCACCCAACAAGCGCGAGCACTGACCGTTCGCGCGTGGGGCCTGGAACCGGAGAACATGTTCGGCTCCACCGAAGGTCTCATGGGCTGGGCGGCACCGGGCGACGACACCCTCACCTTCAACGACGACAACGTGATCGTCGAACCAGTCGACGCCCAAGGACTCCCGGTAGGGCCGGGCGAGTCCGCGCACCGGCTGTTGATCACGAATCTGTTCAATCACACACTGCCGCTCATCCGATACGAGCTCACCGATGAACTCACGGTCGCGGCTCGCGGTGCACGACCGTTCTTTCGGGCGACGAGGATCGAAGGACGCGCCGACGACGTGTTCCGGTACGGAGCCATCGCCGTACACCCCCTCGCGTTTCGATCACCGCTGGGACGCTGCCCCGACATCGTGGAATACCAGGTCCGCCAAACGGCACGGGGCGCAGATGTCTCCCTCATCGCCAACCATGGCGTCGACATCGCCACGCCGGAGCTAGCAGCCGCGCTCACGGCTGCGCTACGCACAGCCGGCCTCGACAACCCACAGGTCAGCGTCGCCATCGTGACCAAACTCGAACGCCACCCGCTCACCGGCAAACTCCGCCGATTCATCCCGAGTTGACCTCGTGAACCGCGAGGAGTCGGGCGCGGTTCGGTGCCCGATCCGGTGCGATGCCATCGAGTAAAGCTCGGATGTGCGCATCGTTCTCGATTGGGTGATCGTCTGCGAATGCGTCTCCGACTCAGCACGCGAGGCCCGTCTCGCCGCTCCGCGACTCAGGGCGCTGGAGGCAAGCGCGACGCGACGACATGAGAAGCGTGGCCCGTCGAATGGCCCCGAACGCCGGTTCTGGCTGCCGGGCCGACGGCTCAATGGCGTCATCAGCGAACCGTGGCCTCGTGGAGTGTGCGCTCATCGTTCGGTGTGGATGGAGCGTTTGCTATGCGCGGGCGGACGAGCGCGCCGTCGGTGCGCTTGGATCAACGCGACCGACCAGGGTGCGATTCGGAGCTCCGGAGCGATCCGGGCTCCGTCGCGTCCGTTACGCCCCGGTTTCTATTCGTTCGGAGGCGTCTTCGTCAGTGCTCTGAGCGGTCGGCCACCAGGTCGCGTCGCAGCTCGTGCAGTTGTACGACAGCGGTGCCGATCGACGAACCACGCGGTCATCGCGCCGCGAGCGTGCCTCCGGGGATGACGGCCAGGAAACGCTCGATCATCGGGTTCACTTGCTCGGGTACCTCGAGCTGGAGGAAGTGACCGGCTCCGACGGTCTGGCCGATTGTCATGGTGGGGTTCGCTGCGAGTAGGGCAGCGGCATCGTTGGTCGGTACCGCTGACGAGATCGTCAGTACCGGCACCTCGCACTGGCGCAGTACCGCGATCGCATCAAATGCGGCAATCGCCTGAACCAACGGGATCGCGATGTCGTTCGGCACGGCGGTCATGGTCTCGATGATCGTGGCTCGCCGCGTCGCATTGTCGGTCGGTAAGAACATCTGCTCCACGAACTGGCGGCGTCCGGTTGGCCCATCCGGACCCGAGAACGAAGCAATGAGCTGGGGCGCGAACTCTTTCCACACTTCTTTGCTCAGCGGCGGCGGATCGATCAGTGCCACCGCGCACACAAGGTCGGGCGCTGCCTGCGAGAGCGCGAGCGCGACCATCGCGCCGATGCTGTGACCAAACACGACGCTGCGACCCAAGCGAAGCTCGCGCGTCAGCTCGGCAACCTGACTCGCGAATGCGTCAATCGTGTAGTCCTCGGGAATCGCGCTTTCACCGTGGCCCGGGAGATCCACTGAGACCACTCGATGCGACTGCGAGAAGTAGTCGAACTGCGGGGCGAAGAAACTGCGATCGCCGCACCAACCATGAAGGAACAAGAGGGCGGGGTCTCCTGCACCGGCCGTGTCGTAACCAAGCTGCTCAGCCATCTCGACCTCCCGCACGCCCACCAACGACATGCCTTCCCCCACAGCATCGCATTCGATCGCCATACCGGCCAGCACAGATCGGCAGGGTCCGACGTCCTGAACGTCCATGCGAGTCACTTGACGAGGACGAGCTCGTCGACGACCACGCGCCGCAGACCCGCTCGTCCAAAGACGCCGCCACCGAGGTAGCCCCTAACGCCGGCTCGGCGGCGCTTCTTCGGGTGGGTGTCGGTAGCTTCCGCTCGTTGACGAACGCGTCGCGCTGATCATCGGCTATCCGGGGCAAGACCGGCACCGCGCTCGGGTCCGTCACCGAAGCGCGGCGCATCCTCGACGAGGACCACACCGGTCTGGGCGACGTCGGACTGTCGGGGGGCCAACACCTCAGGCAGTTTGCTTCTCGATTGCGGCGAGAGCTCTTCGCAGGAAGAAGCCCCAGACCCTCTTGCCGACGGTGTGGTGGACCGCGCCGGCGATTCTGCCCTTCGGCCCGCGACGGAAGCCGCGATGGAGGACCAGCTTCACCTCGCTTCCCCGGTCGCATGCTGTGGCCCGGAGCTCCCACGTGCTGCCAGCCTGAAAGATGTTGGAGTCGATGACCGTTGCCTTCACGGATCCCGGTTGCGACCAGTCGTAGCGGTTCCGTTCCCAGAAGAGGCCGACGACCCAGGTTCCTTCGGTGACGTCGGCGAAGTTCTCGCCGCTCTCGTGGACCTCGAGGTGCCTTCTCCTCACGTTCGCCCACACTTCGGCACGCCGCGGGGAGAAGTCGTGCGCGGCTTCGAGGACTCGCTCGGGAGTAGAGGAGGTCTGGGCGGCCACCTCGATCGTCAACAGCTGACGACCCTGCTCCAACAGCGCAACGTTCGTCTTCATCGGTTCCTCCTCTTCGTATGGACCAGTGACAGGAATCTGGATCGTGGAGCGAGAGAGGCGCTCAGCGCGTCGTTCTCCGCGTGCTGCGCACCAGGACCCCCCAGGTGGCGACCAGGAACACCACGGCGAATGCGGCGAGGATGAGCCAGAAGGTGCCGGTGGACGCGGTGCCGGCGTTTCCGAATGATGCAAGCAGTGGAGGCCCGAGGGTTGAGCCGCCATGAGCGAGGATTCGCCGTGCGCCGAGGTCGTGGCCGATCGCCTCGAACGCCCAGCGCGAGGGCATCATTGTGCTGAGCGCGGCGCCGGCACTGGCCATGAGGTGCACGGGCAGGATTGCGCCCGCGAACAGGACCGCAGGGAAGCACAACATCGGTAGGGCGAGCGTCGCCTGGGCGACGTTGCCAACCGCGGCGGAGGTGAGCAGGCCGAGGGCAAGGGCCGCGATGGCGCACAACAACAGACTGACTGCGATCGACGCGTAGGTCGACGGCGGGCGATCGGGCAGGCGGTCCAGCAGACGAAGCACCGTGAGCATCGCCACGATCACGACGAGCAAGAATGGGACGAGGACGGTCACCTTCGACGCCACGTACGCGCCCAGCCGCAAACCGACGAGGCGTTCGCGCCACACGATCGTTCGTTCGGTGCAGATCTGCAGCAGCCCGTAGGTGACCCCGAAGAAGAACGCGGCAAACACGATCCAGAAGCCGATCATCACCATCGAGCTCGGGTCCGGGTTCCGGAACTCGAATGCCCCGGGTCGAAAGAGCACCGCGAACATGCCGACGACAAGCGCCGGTGATGCAAGCAGGATCGCGAGCGTCAACGGGTTCCGCACGAATGTTTCAAGTGTGCGACGAGTGAGGACACGCCACTGCGTGAGCCCACTCGCCACAGGACGCTTGTCCACGCTTCCGCTGCCGGCGTCGGGTCCTCGCACCACATCGCCCGTGCCCGGAGTGTCAGCGGTGCTCTCCGCAGCGGCCAGACAGCGGTAGAGCTCTGGGACTGAGCAGACCCGAAAGTGCTCGAGCGCTTCCTCGACCGTGCCGACGAACCCGACGCGCCCACCCCGCGCCATGAACACGACGCGATCGCACAGACCGAGGTCTTCGACCGAGTGCGTGCTGAACACGACGGTCGCCGACCGGTCGGCGAGCTCTCGCAGGTGGAGGACCAGCTCCGCGCTCGTTGCGGGGTCGAGGCCCGACGTCGGCTCGTCGAGGAAGAAGACGCGCGGTTCGGTCAGGAGCTCGACGGCAATGCTGGCGCGCTTGCGTTGCCCGCCGCTCAGGGACCCGACCCGAACCTCGGCGTACTCGGTCAGCCCGACGCTGCTGATCGCGGCGTGGACCGCGTCGTCGACCTCGGCTGCAGTGGTTGACGACGGGAGCCGGAGCCGTGCTGCGTATTGGAGCGTGTGCTCGAGCGGCAGGTCAGCATGGATGATGTCGTCCTGAGGCACATATCCGATCACGCCGCGGAACTTCCGCACGTTGGCGTGCAAGTCGATGCCATCGAAGCGCACCGATCCCACACTCGTCGGGGCGATGCCGGCGATCGCCTCCAGCAGGGTCGACTTGCCGGCACCGCTGGGACCGACGATCGCGACGAGCTCACCCGCGGCGACGGAGAACGACGCGCGGTCCAGAACGGTCAACTCGCCTCGGTTGCGCACCCGCACCCGCCGGGACAGCTCGCTGACTTGCACACAGAAGCCATGAGGTCGGGTTCGGGCGATGCGAACGTCGCCATCCCGTCGTGCCTGCAGATCCGTGGTCACGCTGCCCCCTAGATAGCACGATCGTTCGTTCTTCACGATACAGTACGACCGATCGTGCTATCTTGTCAACGTGCCGGCACCACGGAAGCAGCGCTCAGACGGAAAGCACACCCGCGAAGCCATCGTGCGCGAAGCCGTGTCGCTCGCGACCCTCGACGGCCTCGAAGGGCTCTCGATCGGCAACCTCGCCCACGCGCTCGACATGAGCAAGAGCGGCATCTACGCCCACTTCGGCTCGAAGCAAGAGCTCCAGCTCGCCACCGTCGACGAAGCCGAACGGATCTTCAAAGCCGAAGTCATCGAACCCGCGCTCGCCGCGACACCGGGAATCGCGCAGATCGTCGCTCTGGGCGACGCGTTCTTCGACCATCTCGAACGCCGAACGCTCCCCGGCGGCTGCTTCTTCGCCGCCGCCGTCCTCGAGATGGGCACCCGTCCCGGACCCGTCAAAGAACAAATCGCAGAGTTTCAAACCAAGTTCACCGGCCTGATCCACCAGTTCATCCTCACCGCGATCGAACGACGCGAGCTTCCGGCCGATGAGGATCCCGACGCGCTCACCTTCGAGCTCAGTGGCATCATCCTCGCCGCCAACGCCAACTTCGTGCTCCGCCAAGACCCCGCCGCGCTCAACATGGCGAAGAACATCGTCCGGCGACGACTCGGAATCACGACGGAAGATGCTCTGAACCAAGTCCGGATCGCAACCTGAACCACGCGCACGGCATGACCACCATTTCTCGTGCACACCGGGCGGGCGATTCCAGGATTCGAACCCCTGACCTCTGCCGTGAGCAGGTACATTCGGGGTCGATCCCGGTGCAGGTCACGGCCCTACTCGCCGTCTGACCTGCACACATCTCCGCGACTCGCTACGGGGTTCGTGCAGCCGGGGTGACGGTGCCGGCGCGGTGCTATTGACCCGGACAGGCGTAGACGTGGAGGGCCTTCGGGAACTGCGGGTCGGTGCAGAGTGAGTGCCAGCGCGCGACGTAGCGGTCACTGTTCGCCGGGATGGGGTCCGACGGGTACGTCGTGTACAGGTCGTTGGACGCCTTCGACCACGTCGACCCCGCGGACCGGAAGATCACCAGCGAGAACATGCCCTGATCCGGGATGTGGACGGCCGCCCAACCATCGGCGCACAGGGGCGGGTCGTACGAGTTCAGGATCGCGGTGTCCATGTCGTCCTCCGGGTCATGGCCGAAGGCGTCCTGGAGCGCCTGGCGGGTGCACGGCGGCTGACCGTTCGCTGCCGAACCGGGAGACGTCGTCGTGGTGGTCGATCCGGACGCGGTGCTGCCGTACGCGACCGCCGTGACCTCGGCCTGCACCTGGGCGGTCTGCTTCCACCGCTTGAGGCCCGTGCTCGTGAAGAACGTGGAGACCGGGTTGGCGGGAGGCGAGTACGGGTTCGTCATGGCGGGCGCGCTCACGGCGAGCCACCGTCCGGCGCCGTTCGCGAGCCCGGAGACCGGGTGCGCGGCGAACGGTGCCGCTGCGGCCACGCTCCACGACGTCCCGTCGGACCCGGTGCGCAGCACGCCCTGGCCGGAGGGCTGGGTCATCGTCTCTGCCCAGGTGCCTCCGCCGTTCGCGATGGCCGTGCGCCCGTCGCCCGCGCCGAGGGCCGGACCGGGCTGGGTCCACTGCGAGCCGTCGGGGCTGGTCAGCGTGGCCAGCTGGTAGGTGGGAGCGGCGCCGGATGGCGGCGTGGTCTCGTCGATCCCCACCGCAGTCCAGCCATTGGTGCCGTGCGCGACCGAGACCAGGCCGCGCATGTTCGCACCCGTGTCCGGACCGTCGGGCACGTTCTGGAGCTCGGTCCAGCTGGTCCCGTCAGTGCTCGTGTAGACGGCGCGCGTCGCGTGGTCGACACCGCCGACTGCCACCCCTGCGGGCCAGGTGCCGACCGCGACCCACTGGCCGGCGGAGTGGGCGACGCCGACGAGGGTCTCCGGCGCGGCGCCGACCTGCGACCATGTGTGCAGGTCGGCGCTTTCGAGGATGTGCGTCGCAGTGCTGATGCCGTAGTTGCCCTGAGCGACCGCGATCCACTTGCCGTCGCCCCACGCAAGACCGGAGAACGCGTCGCCGGCGACGACCGACGCCGTGTTCCACGTCGCGCCGTCCCGGCTGGTGACGATCGTCGTCTGCGGCACCGCGCCCGAGTACGAGACCTCCGTCGCGACCCACTGACCGCCGGTGCTGCTCCCAGTGTCGGTGCCGGCCGGCTCGACGTAGGTCGCGCCGGTCCGGATGTTGGTCAGCGTGAAGTTGTTCACGGTGGTCCCGGCTTCGATGATCGTCACGTTGACCGGTGCGTATCCCGGCCACCGCGCGCCCTGAAGCGTCGCCGACGACAGGTTGATCGGCACTGGTGGCAACAGCGGGTTCCCACAGTTGCACTTGACCCGGGGCGTGCCTGTGCGATCAACCATCACTGCGGTGCCGGCCTCGAGCACCGACTGGAGCGAGGTCGCGACGCCGTTGCGATAGCCGTGGTTGGTCACGAGGGTGTCCGCAGTCAGCACCACGGGCGTCAGCGTCGAGACATAGCCCGCGATGTCTTGCGGGGCGATGTGGAAGACGCCCGCCCACGCGCGGGCCTTGGCCGGGTTTGCGTGCAGGAAGGTCACGAGCTTCTGCGCGTCGCAGACGTGGACGTCGCCCGACCCGCCGTAGAGACCGGGCGCGGTACCGGCGGCGACGAGCGTCTTCGTGTTGGGATCGGTGCGCAGGCCGGCGCGGAGCCGCGCGCTCACAGCACCGACGTCGCCGGTCCCGCCGGTCGTCACGGGCTGCGTGAACGGGTCAGGCCCTGCCGAGCTCGCCGGCACCAGCGTGATGGCCGGCGCGGCGGACGAGCTGCTGCCGACCACCAGCACCGCGACCGTCGCGCCAAGGACAGCCGCGACGACGATCGCGATACCAATGACCCACCAGCTCCGGCGTCGACCGTCGCGGTCCGACATCCTGCCCCGCTCCCACTGCCCGCCCGTTCCGCGTGAACGGAGACGGCAGGAGAGTACGGAGATCCCGCTCGGCGTTCAACTTTGCATGAACCTCTGCGAACCTCACCGACGCCTACCTCCGAATGTCACAGCACAGCTGAAGCCCTTCCGTGCAAGAGGGCGGGCACCCTCGGCCCCGGTCACGGAATACGGGGGCCCCTCTCGATAGGGTGAGTCGTCGTCATGGGCCGCTGGATCCGCTGGACCGTGCTCGCGCTCGTCGTGGTCATCGTGACCGGAACCGTGATCCTCGTGGTCACCGTCCGGCCGGGACTCCAGGACGATGCTCAGGAGGTTCGGCGCACGTGGGAGCCGCTCCTCCAGCCGCTCGCGGCCCGATACACGGCGCTGAACGCGGTCGAGGTCGCGCTGGTCGCGGCCGGCAACGGCAACCGCGACCAGACCAAGGAGCTCAAGCGCGCGCTGAGCGACTGGTCGCTGCTCGCGGGGACGACCGACGACGGCGCGCAGTCCCGCACCGCGAACCAGCTCGAGGGGCTGGCATCGCGGATCCGGGCAACTGCCGCGGGTTCGGCGCGCCTGCAGACGAATGCGGCGCTGACCCAGGCCATCGCCGGGTTCGACGCGACCAAGGTCCCGCCCAAGCTGGTGAACACGTACAACGACACCGTGCTTCGCTACGAGCGGAACCGGGATGGCACGCTGCGCAGCATCGTCGCCAACCTCGACGGTTACGACCCGCACCCCACGCTCCAGCTCGCCAACCCCTGAGGAACCGATGGACCGGTACACCCCGCCGCTCGTCGCCGTGCTCGGCGGCGGTCAGCTCGGACGCATGCTCGGTCTGGCGGGAGTCCCGCTCGGCCTCGGGTTCCGGTTCCTCGATCCGTCCTCGACCGCGCCCGCGCAGTCGGTCGGCCTGCTCGTGGTCGGCGCGCTCGACGACGACGTCTCGCTCCTGAAGACGGCCGAGCACGCGGACGTCGTCACCTACGAGTGGGAAGGCGTCCCGGCCGACGCGGCGCGCCTGCTCGAGGGCCAGGGCCACACCATCCACCCGTCGACGCGCGCGCTCGAGATCTCCCAGGACCGGTTGGTCGAGAAGACGGCCTTCCGGGCGCTCGGCATCCCGGTCGCGGAGTTCGCGAACGTCGAGACCTTCGACGACCTCCGCACCGCAGTGGACACCGTGGGCCTCCCCGGGGTGTTGAAGACCCGCCGCGGTGGCTATGACGGCAAGGGCCAGGTCGTCGTGCGCGACGAGAGCGCGCTCGAAGCCGGGTTCTCCGAGCTGAGTGAGGGTCGTCCGCTGATCCTCGAGGCGATGGTCCCGTTCGAGCGTGAGCTCTCGATCCTCGCGGTGCGCGGCCGCGACGGCGACGTGCGGTGCTGGCCGCTGGTCGAGAACCATCACGAGGACGGCATCCTGCGCACGTCGCGCGCGCCCGGCCCCGAACCTCGATCCGTCGCTGCAGGAGATCGCCGAGGGATACGCCCGTTCCCTGCTCGAGGAGCTCGACTACGTCGGCGTCCTCGCGGTCGAGCTGTTCGAGGTCGGCGGCTCGCTGCTCGCGAACGAGATGGCCCCGCGCGTGCACAACTCAGGGCACTGGACCATCGAGGGCGCGGTCACCAGCCAGTTCGAGAACCACCTCCGCGCGATCCTCGGTTGGCCGCTCGGCGCGACCGACGCGCGCGGCGTGAGCGTCATGGTGAACCTGATCGGTGACCTCCCCGACCCCGCCGCGGTGCTCGCGGTCGACGGCGTGCACCTCCATCGCTACGGCAAGGCGCCGCGGGCCAACCGCAAGGTCGGCCACATCACCATCACCGCAGCCACCGCGCCGGAGGCCGAGACCCGGCTCACGCAGCTCGAGTCCGCCCTCACCACCCCGACCTGACCGTTCTCGGCCCGCTGGACCGCGCCTGGCGCGGTTGAACGTGCCGAGAACGAGGGGGTGGGGCTACTTGATGGCGCCGGACTCGCGGAGCTTGGCGATGCGGTCCGCGGCGAAGCCCCAGTCGGCGAGCACCTCGTCGGTGTGCTGGCCCGGCCACGCGGGCGGACGGGAGATCGCGCCCGGGGTGCGGCTGAAGCGCGGTGCGGGCGCGGGCTGCGGGAGCCCGTTGTCCTCGATGATCGTGCCCCGGGCCTTCAGGTGCGGGTGCTCGGCCGCCTCCGGCATCGTCAGCACCGGCGCGTAGCACGCGTCGGTCATCTCGAGGATCGCGTCCCACTCGTCGCGCGTCTTCGACTTGAACAGCGCGGTGAACTTCGCCTGCAGCTCCGGCCAGGACGTCTGGTCCATCTGCCGCGCCGCGTCGACCTCGTCGGTCAGGCCCGTGCCGCGAGCAGCTCGGCGTAGAACTGCGGCTCGAGCGAACCGAGCGAGATGAACTTCCCGTCGGACGTCTCGTACGTGTCGTAGAACGGCGCGCCGGTGTCGAGCACGTTGGTGCCGAACTCGCCCCAGATGCCCAGAGCCTGGAAGCCCCACATCATCGTCATGAGCGTCGCGGCGCCGTCGACCATCGCCGCGTCGATCACCTGGCCCTGGCCCGAGCGTCCGGACTCGACGAGCGCGCACGCCACGCCGAACGCGAGCAGCATCCCGCCGCCGCCGAAGTCGCCGACGACGTTGATCGGCGGCGTCGGCTTCGTGCCCGGCGCGGCCGAAGTGCGCGAGCGCGCCACCGAGCGCGATGTAGTTGATGTCGTGGCCCGCGGCCTGCGCGTACGGACCGTCCTGGCCCCAGCCCGTCATCCGTCCGTAGACGAGCTTCGGGTTGCGGGCGAGGCACACGTCGGGGCCGATGCCGAGCCGCTCGGTGACGCCGGGCCGGAAGCCCTCGATCAGCGCGTCGGCCTGCTCGACGAGCGCGAGCAGGGTCTCGACGCCGTCGGGCGACTTGAGGTCGACGCCGATCGAGCGCCGGCCCCGGTTGAGGATCTCGAGGTTCGGCTTCGACGGGTCACCGCCGACCGACCCGGCGCGATCGACCCGGATCACCTCGGCGCCCATGTCCGCCAACATCATCGCGGCGAACGGGCCGGGCCCGATCCCGGCGATCTCGATGACCTTGATGCCCGACAACGGTCCCGACACGGAGCTCCCCCACGACGATCGACGACGATTCCCGCCGACGTTACGCCGTACCTGACGCGTACGTCAGACTCAGAACGCGAGCGCGAGCCCCGGGCGGGGCCACGGCAGCGAGAACAGCTTGCCGGTGCCCGAAGCGGTGACGAACACGGTGGAGAGGTCGTCGCCGCCGAAGCAGACGTTCGTGACCATGACGTCCGGCAACGGGACGTGCTCGATCGCGTCGCCCTCCGGCGGGATGACGGTGAGGCCCGCCGTTGACCAGCGTCCCGACCACGACGTTGCCGGCCGAGTCGACCCCAAGCGAGTCGAGCAGCTGCATCCCGGCGAGGCCCGCGAGCAGCGAGGCCGCCGTGGCCGACCGGATTCGGCTTCGCGACGACCCCCGGTCCCTCGACCGGCCACCAGTACACGCGCCCGGTGTGCGTCTCGGCCACGTACAGCCGGTCCCCCTCCGGTGAGAGGCCGATCCCGTTCGGCGACTCGAGCGGGTAGATCACCTCGGTGATCGAAGAGCCGTCCGGTGCTGCGTAGTAGACGCCGCCGTGGTCGCGCTCCCGGTCGCGGACCTTGCCGTGATCGGTGAACCACATCCCGCCCGTCGCGTCGAACACGAGGTCGTTCGGTCCCATCAACGGGTGGCCGTCGCACTCGGTGTAGAGCACGGTCACCTCGCCGGTGTCGAGGTCGACGCGCTCGATGCGGCCGCCCGAGTAGTCGTCGGGCTGGTTCAGCTCGGTGATCGTCATGCCGAACACCTCGTGGAAGGCCAAACCCGCCGCTGTTGCAGACGTAGCCCGCGCCGTCCGGGCCGATCGCGAGGCCGTTCGGGCTGCCCCCGGGCTCCGCGATCACCTCGACCGTGCCGTCCGGATGGACGCGGTCCACGGTCCGGCGCTTGAGCTCGACGCACAGCACGGTGCCGTCGGGCATCCACACCGGGCCCTCGGGGAACTGCAGTCCGGTCGCGATCTCGGTGACGACGGGCTCGGTCACGTTGCTCTCCCCCACTCGCACGACGCCGACGGCGGCGCAACGTAGCCCGTCCTCCGGTGGCTTGACCATCGGGGACCCGTCGAGTCGAATGCAAACCATGAAGCTGCGCCTCGAACCGTCCGACGAGTACCTGCACCCGCTGGAGACCGCGTCCAACTTCAACGAGAGCATGTACTTCAACGTGTACGACCCGCACGAGCGCGTCGGCGGCTTCTTCCGACTCGGCAACCGCGCCAACGAGGGCTACGCCGAGATGACGACGTGCATCTACCTGCCCGACGGTCGCGTCGGGTTCATGTTCGCCCGGCCCGAGATCGCCGACAACGACGCGTTCGACGCGGGCGGGATGCGCTTCGAGGTGATCGACGCCGTTCGAGGAGCTGCGCGCCATCGTACACGGGCAAGGTCGTGCTGCTCGACGAGCCGCTGCAGATGGCGAATCCCCGCAAGGCGTTCACCGAGAACCCGTGGGTCGACTGCGCGCGTCGGACCTCGACGTACCGCGGCCTCGTCGCCGATGTTCGGCGGCGAGCCGGTGAACGACGACGGCACCCCACTCGACCGAGGATCTCTCGGGCGGCTTCGCGCGCGGGCACTACGAGCAGCACGTCGGCGGTCGCGGCGTGATCCGGGTCGGCGACGAGGAGTGGGAGGTCGACGGCTACGGCCTGCGCGACCACTCGTGGGGCCCGCGCTTCTGGCAGGCGCCCTGGTACTACCGCTGGCTCACGATGAACTTCGGTGACGACGCCGGCTTCGTGGTCTCGGTGATCACGTCACGCGACGGCTCGCGAGCGCGTCGGCGGCGTCGCGTTCGAGGACGGCGAAGTACCGACCACCTCGACCGCGCCGACGATCGAGACCGACTGGGTCGGCGACGACAAGTACCACGAGCAGATGCGGATCACCGCGAAGTCCGGCGACCGCGAGCTACGAGATCACCGGGAGCGTGCTCAGCATGATCCCGCTGCGCAACCGGCGCACCACGCCCGACGGCGAGCAGCTCGTGACCCGCATCTCCGAGGGCATGACCGAGTGGCAGCTGGGACGGCCGCTCCGGGTACGGCCTCTCCGAGTACCTCGACCAGATCGTCGACGGCTCCCCCGTCGGCGCCACTCCGTAGGTGCTCCGCCGGCCGCCGGCGGCTACGCGGTGTAGGCGGTCTTCTGCACCACGCGGAGGCGGCGGGTCAGGGTCACGAGCAGCTTGTACGCGATCGAACCCTGGGTCTTGAGCAGCGGCCGGAAGTTCCACTCCGCGATCGACCACGTCCGCAACGGCTCGGTCGCGATCACGCTCGCGGTGCGGGGCTCGCCGTCGATGAGCGACAGCTCGCCGAAGTGGTCGCCGGGCCCGAGCGTCGCGCGCGTCCGGCCCCCGGCCACGACCTTCGCGGCGCCGGACTCGATGACGTGGAAGCGCCCGCCGGGAGTCCCCTCCTCGGTGACTGCTTCCCCTGCGGCAAAGGTCCCGGGCTTGGCCAGCGCGACGACCGCGCGGAGCTCGGACTGCGTGAGCTCTGCGAACAGGTCGACCCGCGCCAGCAGCTCGAGCGCGCTCTTCGACTTCGGCACTCCGCACCCCCTGACCGACTCCGTCCCCACGGCGAGGCTACCGGTGGACGCGTGCACGCGCACCGCTAGCGTGCACGGCGTGAGCCCCCGCAGCATCGACGTCGAGCACCTCCGGGCGGTCTGCGCGCGCCATCTGGGCGATTCGGTCGGCATCGAAGCGCTGCGACGGCTCTCCGGCGGCGCGTCGCGCGAGAGCTGGTCCTTCGACGCGGTCGACGGTGACGACCGCCACGGGCTCGTGCTGCGCCGCGACCCCGGCTCGAACCTCGGGGGTCCGACCGCTCGACCGAGTACCGGCTGCTGCAGGCCGCGGCGGCGGCCGGCGTCCCCGTGCCGACGGTCCGGTTCCTGCTCGAGCCCGACCGACGACCTCGGCGACGGGTTCGTCATGGACCGGATCGAGGGCGAGACGATTCCCCGCCGGATCCTGCGCGACGAGGAGTACGCCGGCGCGCGCCCGGGGCTGCCGCCGCAGTGCGGGACGATCGCGGCCCACGATCCACGCCGTGGACGTGGACGCGCTGCCGAAGCTCCCGGTCCAGGGACCGCAGGTCCAGATCGATCAGTACCGCGGGATCCTCGACGCGCCTCGGCGAGCCGCACCCGGCGTTCGAGCTCGGCCTGCGCTGGCTCGAGGACCACATCCCCGAAGCGCCGCGGCCGCCGCGCCCCGGCTGGTGCACGGCGACTTCCGCAACGGCAACTTCATCGTCGGCCCCGAGGGCATCCGCGCGGTCCTCGACTGGGAGCTCTCGCACCTCGGTGACCCGGTCGAGGACCTCGGATGGCTCTGCGTGAAGTCGTGGCGGTTCGGCAACGTCGACCAGCCGGTGGGCGGCTTCGGCACGACCGACGAGCTGCTCGCCGCGTACGAAGCCGCGGGCGGACCCGCCGTCGACCCCGACGCACCTGCACTACTGGGAGACGTTCGGGACGCTCAAGTGGGGCGTGATCTGCGAGATGCAGTGCTTCAGCCACCTCCACGGCCTGGTGCGCTCGGTCGAGCTCGCGGCGCTCGGCCGCCGGATCGCCGAGATGGAGTGGGACCTGCTGGAGCTGATCGGATGACGGTGCACGACCGTCCGACCGCATCCGAGCTCGTCGCCGCGGTGCGCGAGTACCTCGAACGCGACGTGATGACCGCGACCGAGGGTCGGGTCGCGTTCCACGCGCGGGTCGCGGTGAACGTGCTCGGGATGGTCGAGCGGGAGCTCGAGCTCGGCGCAGCCCAGGACGCCGAGGAGCACGCGCGGCTCGTGGCCCTGCTCGGGCGCGACGGCACCGTGCGGGAGCTGACGCGAGGCGCTGGCCCGGGGCATCCGGGACGACTCGCTCGATGTCCCCTGGTCGGAGCTGGTCGAGGCCGTCCGCGGTACCGTCCGGGCCAAGCTCGAGGTCGCCAACCCCCGCTACCTGAGCTGAGTGGCTCGAGCCACCGCAGGAGCCGAGACGAAGAGAAAGCAGGGTCCGCGGTGCGGATCGCGACGTGGAACGTCAACTCGTTGAAGGCCCGGCTGCCCCGCGTCGAGGAGTGGCTCGAGTACGCGCAAGCCCGACGTGCTCTGCCTGCAGGAGACCAAGCTCGCGGACAAGAACTTCCCGTCGATGGCCTTCTCCGCCCTCGGCTACGACAGCGCTGCGCACGGCTACAACCAGTGGAACGGCGTGGCGATCCTGTCCCGGGTCGGCATCGAGGACGTGACCACCGGCTTCGACGACGAGTCGCGTCGACCCGTACGACGGCGACGCCCGCCTCGTCGCCGCCACGTGCGGGGGCGTGAAGGTCGTCTGCGTCTACGTGCCGAACGGCCGCGAGGTCGGCACGCGAGTTCTACGACCGCAAGCTCGTGTGGCTCGAGCACGCTGCACGACTGGATCGCCGCAGCAGTACTCGCCCGAGCGACCAGCTCGTCGTCGCCGGCGACTTCAACGTCGCGCCCGAGGACCGCGACGTCTGGAGCGCCGAAGGCGTTCGAGGGGTCGACGCACGTGACCGAGCCCGAGCGCGCCGCGGTCCGCAAGCTCGAGGACTGGGGTCTCGTCGACGCGTTCCGGCAGGAGTACCCGGACGAACGGGCTCTACAGCTACTGGGACTACCGCGCGCGGCGACTTCCACCAGCACCGCGGCATGCGGATCGACCTCGTGCTCGTCACGCAGCCGCTCGCCGACCGGATCACCTGGGCGATCATCGACCGCAACGCCCGCAAGGGCAAGCAGCCGTCGGACCACACCCCGGTCGTCATCGACGTGGACGTCTGACCAGCGCCCGGTCGAATCCGCACGGTACGGCGCCCGGCTACGGGAAGTACTGGACCTCGACGGCGAGCGGCAACAGGTAGCGGAACCGGAACAACCGGTAGCCGTCGTCGCCGCGTTCGAGTGGCTCGAGGTTGACCTCGCGCGACTCCGGTCGAGTCGGGCCCAGGCCTCGTCGGCGAAATCTGTCGACGCGACGACCAAGCCCGAAGTGCTCATAGCCGTGGCACACCATCGGCTCGGGCCGCTCACGGACGTTGACGTAGGTGGCGCCGCCGACCGAGAGCGTCAGCCGGTCGGGCCGCCGCAGCTCAACGAGCTCGGTCCAGTCGAAGTACCCGCCGTAGAAGTCGAGCAGCTCGGCGCGGAACGCGTCCGTCAGCGTGCCGACCGCGACGCTCATCGCGAGGTGGTTGAGACCCTTCGTCTTCCCCATCTGCGCCCTCCTCGAGGCACGCGGTTGGTTCAGCTGCGGGCTTTGAGGGCCTCGATCAGCTTCGGGACGACCTTCTTCACGTCGCCGACGATGCCGAGGTCCGCGACCGAGAAGATGGGCGCTTCCGCGTCCTTGTTCACGGCGATGATGTTGTCCGAGCCCTTCATGCCGACCATGTGCTGCGTCGCGCCCGAGATGCCGAGCGCGATGTACACCTTCGGCTTCACCGTCTTGCCGGTCTGACCGACCTGCTTCGAGTACGGCACCCAGCCGGCGTCGACGATCGCACGCGACGCGCCCGATGCACCGCCGAGCAGCTTCGCGAGCTGCTCGACGAGCGGGTCGTAGTTCTCGGCCTCGCCCAGACCGCGGCCTCCGGAGACGACGATCGTCGCCTCTTCCAGCTTCGGGCCCTCTCGCTCCTCGACGTGGCGCTCGATCAGCTTGGCGTCGGCGCCGCGACCGGCGTTGACGTCCGTGACGGGAACGACCTCGGCCGCGCCGGCACCACCGGGCTCGGCCACGAAGGACTTCGGGCCGGACGGCGGCCAGGTACGGCTTCGGGCCGTCGAACGTCGGCGTCGACGAGGGTGTTGCCACCGAAGATCGCGTTGCGGGCCTTCAGCGAGTCGCCGTCGACCGAGAGCCCGGTGACGTTGGTGAGCACCGTCCGGTTCAGCTTGGCGGACAGGCGGCCGAGCGCGTCACGGCCGTCGTAGCTCTGCACGAACAGGATCGCGTCCGGCGCTTCGGCCTCGACGATGCTTGCGAT
This sequence comes from uncultured Acidimicrobiia bacterium, assembly GCA_963770105.1. Classification (GTDB taxonomy): domain Bacteria; phylum Actinomycetota; class Acidimicrobiia; order IMCC26256; family JAENVU01; genus Chersky-806. Next base: position 2,376,758 of record CAVYOL010000002.1, read on the forward strand.
CGACGGCGGCGCCGATCACGCCGCTCAGGGAGTCGCCCTGGTCGGCGGTGAACACCTTCGCCGCGCCGTACTCGCCCAGCTGCGGCGCGATGACGTCCGCGTTCGGGCCCACGTAGACGGCCTCGACCGCGTCGCCGATCTCGCGCGCCTTCGTCAGCAGCTCGAGCGTGGCCGTGGACGGCTTGTCACCTTCGGACTCTGCGAACACCCAGATCTTCACGTCAATCTCCTCAGATGACCTTGAGCTGCTCGAGGAAGTCCACGACGCGCTCGTACGCCTCGCCGTCGTCCTCGATCTTCTCGCCCGCCTCGCGGGCCGGCGCAGCTTCCACGTTCACGATCTTCTGGTGCGGGGCGATGTCGTCGGCGCCGAGGCCGAGGTCCGCCGCGCTCACCTGGTCGACCGGCTTGCTCTTGGCCGCCATGATCCCCTTGAACGACGGGTAGCGGGGCTCGACCACGCCGGCGGTCACGCTCACGACGGCGGGCAGCGACGCCTCGACCTCGTCGTAGCCGGCCTCGGTCTGGCGTTGCACCTTGGCCTTGCCGTCCGCGATCTCGATCTCCTTGGTGAAGGTGAGCGAGGGCCAGTCGAGCAGCTCCGCGACCTGCGCGGGGACCGTCCCGGTGTAGCCGTCGGTCGCCTCGGTCGCGGTGATGACGAGGTCGACCTCGCCCGCGCGCTCGACGCACTTGGCCAGCACCTTGGCGGTGGTCAGCGCGTCCGCGCCGTGAAGCGCGTCGTCGGAGACGAGGATCGCCTTCGCGGCACCCATGGCCAGCGCGGTCCGGAGCCCGGACACCTCGCCGTTCGGGGCCATCGAGACGAGGATCACGTCTCCCCCGCCGGCCTTGTCCGCGAGCTGGAGCGCCATCTCGACGCCGTAGCTGTCGGACTCGTCCAGGATCAGCTTGCCCTCACGCTTCAGCGTGTGGTCCGGGTTCAGCTCACCCGGTACCGCAGGGTCGGGAATCTGCTTGACGGTGACGACGATGTTCATCGGTCTCCGAGGGGTCGGGGCGCGCCGAGAAGAGGACGCACCGCAGGTGACGGGCGAGATTCTGGCCCGTCGCGGCCCCGAGTGTCGAAGCGGGGCCCGCGGGCTCGGCTCAGGTCACGTCCCGGCGGTGGAACACCGCGAGCGCCGCGCCCGCCGATGAGCACGATGTACAGGGCGAGCCGCAGCGTCCCCGAGCCGGCCGACACCCCCCGCCCGTCGTAGATCACCCGGTCCCATCGGTAGAACGCGCCGCCGACCGAGGTCAGCATCCACGGGACGGTGTCCTTCATCTGCCCCCGGACGATCGCCTCGACCACCACGAGATAGCCGAACCAGACGCCCATCGCCGCCGCGGTGTTCCGACCCAGCGTCGCGAGCGCGCCACTGATCGCGGCGAGCGCGCCGGCGAGGAGCGTCCCGCGGAGCACGACGAAGACGAGGGTCCTCCAGAAGTCCGCGTCGGCACCGGTCGTGTAACCGCGCGCGGACGCGCCGAGCGCCCAACCTCCGATGAACACGGCGTGCACGACGACGAACAGGAGCATGCCGACGATCGCCGTTGCACCGAGGCGCGCGAGCAGCAGCCGGCTGCGACGCGGCTCCCAGGTCAGGATCGTCGTGACCGTTCCCGCCCGGTACTCGGCGCCGACCGCGCTCGCGCCGAGCACGACGACCAGCAGGTAGGTGAGCACCGAGATCGTCGCGATGCCGCTCTGGCTCGACAGCGCCGAGGCGGGCCGCGGCGCCGTCGCTCAACCACAGGTCGGTGATGCGCATCACCTGGCTCTGGTCCAACGCCGCCGTGTCGCTGCGCAACGTGTTGATCACGACGAGCATCAGGACGAACCCGACGGCGACGAGGGTGAACCAGAAGAACAGCCGTCGACCCGCGAGGCGGCGCACCTCGCTGCGCAGGAGCCTCATCCGCCGGCTCCCGGGTCGGGCGCGCCGCCGGGCCCGCCCGCGCCGCCGGGGCCGCCCGGGCCGCGGCCTTCGGTCAGCTCGAGGAAGACGGTCTCGAGGTCGACTGCTTCGGTGCGCAGCTCGCTCAGGTAGATGCCGGCGCGCGCGAGCACCTCGGTGATGCGCGCGCCGTCGTCCGCCGACGCGTCGACGTGCAGCAGCTCGGTCGTCGGGGTCGTACACGCTGGCCACGATCCCCGCGGCCGCCAGCACCGCGGTCGCGACACCGGGCTCGGGGACGCGCACCAGCAGCTTCGCCTGATGCCCGAGCGCGAGCACCTCGGCGACCGAGCCCTGGGTCACCAACCGGCCGCGGGCGATGATCGCGACGCGGTCGCACATCTGCTGCACCTCGCCGAGCAGGTGGCTGGACACGAAGACCGTCCGGCCCTCCGGCGCCGAGCGACGCGGATGAGCTCGCGGAACTCCTTGATGCCCGCGGGGTCCAGGCCGTTCGAGGGCTCGTCGAGGATCAGCAGCGCCGGGATCCTTCAGCAGCGCGGCCGCGAGCCCGAGCCGCTGGCGCATCCCGAGCGAGTAGCCCTGCACGCGGGTCGTCCTCCCGCCCCTCGAGCCCGACCCGCTCGAGCATCGCGCCGACCGCCCGCGGCCCGATCCCTTCGAGCTGGGCCGAGCAGCTCGAGGTTGCTGCCGGGCCGAGAACGCAGGGAACAGCGCCGGGCGTCTCGACGATGGAGCCGACCTGCCCCTTCACCCGGGCGAGGTGGCGCGGCACCTCGGCGCCGAGCATCGCGGCCCGGCCGCCGGTCGGCCGGACGAGCCCGAGCACGCAGCGGATCGTGGTCGTCTTCCCGGACCCGTTGGGCCCGAGGAAGCCGAAGACCCCGCCCTCGGGCACCTCGAGATCGAGCCCGGCGATGGCGACCGTCTTCCCCCGCCGGTACTGCTTGCGGAGCCCGACGAGCTCGATCACCGGCATCGGGCCGGACGCTAGCCCGGGATACGTTCGAGTCGATGGAAGGTCCCGAGCAGCCACCCGCGCCCGCGAAGCTCGTCGTGCGACTGCTCGACGAGCTCGCCGGACGCGCGACGGCGCCCGCGCTCGTGCGCACGCTCGACGGCTGGCAGCTGCGGTCCACCCCCGACGCGCCGTTTCGCCGCGCGAACTCCGTGCTCCCGAACGGCGAGCTCACGGACGGCCGACCTCGACGACGCGATCGACGCCGTCGAGGAGTTCTACGCCGAGCGCAACCGACCCGGCGCGGTTCCAGATCTCTGACGCCGCGCAGCCACCCGAGCTCGATCAGGAGCTCGAGCGGCGGGGCTACGAGATCGAGGCGCCGGTCGTCGTCATGTGCGCCGGCGCAACGATCGTCCTGGCGCGCACGGAAGGCGAAGGGCGCATCACCGCCGAGCGCGGCAAGCGGCAGTGGGAGCGCGGCGAACGCCGCGCTGCACGGCGACGTGCAGGACGCACGCGAGCGGGTCCTCGCCTACGGCCGGGCGATCCACTCCCTGAAGGGTCCGGCCACCGCAGTGGTCGCGCCCGCCGACGGGCCGGCCGTCGCGATCGGCTTCGCGGTGCTCGACCGCGGCTGGACCGGCATCTTCGGCATGGGCACCCGCCCCGAGGCCCGTCGCCGGGGCGCGGCCACCGCGATCCTGCACACGCTGACCGCAGTGGGCCGTCGACCGCGACGCGCCCCGCCTCTACCTCCAGGTCGAGGAGAGCAACGCCGGCGCCCGCGCGCTCTACGCCCGCGCCGGGTTCGTCGACACCTACCGCTACCACTACCGCACCCTCTTCCCACCCGCCTGAGCTGCCCCCGATCGCCACCGTTCTCGGCACGCTCGACCGCGCCCAGCGCGGTTCAGCGTGCCGAGAACCGGAGCTGGTGGGTCAGATGTCGGTGAGGGCGGCGGGGGCGCCGGGCTCGATGAGGATCTTGATCTGCTCCTCGGGGTTCGCGAGCGCGTCGAACGCGGCGGGAACGCCGTCGATGCCCACGACGCCGGTCATCATCGGCGTGACGTCCAGCTCACCCTCGGCGATCGCGCGCAGCGTCTCCCCGAACTCGATCGGGTCGTAATAGAAGGTGAACTGCAGGTTCAGCTCCTTGACGATGCCCACCAGCGGCAGCATGTGGTCCGTCTCCATGCAGACGCCCACGATCACGATGCGGCTCAGCGGCGGCGCGTCGCGCATCGCCTGATCGATGATGCCCGGGATGCCGATCGCCTCGAAGAGCACGACCGGGCGGGGCGCGCCAACCCGGTTCCACGCGTCGATCGCCGACTCCTCGTTGGGGCTCACGACCTCGTGCGCGCCCATCGCCGTCGCGATTGCGCGGCGCCGGGGCGAGAAGTCCGCCGCGACGATCGGCTCGATGCCCTTCGACTTCAGCGCCGCGATCAGCGCCAGGCCGACCGGACCGCAGCCGAGCACCAGCGCACCTTCACCCGGCTTGATCCCCGACTTGTTCACCGCGTGCAGACCGACGGTCATCGGCTCCGTCAGCGCGGCGCGCCGGGCGTCGAGGCCGTTCGGGACCTTCAGGCACATCCCCGCCGTGAGCCGCATCCGGTCCGCGTAGGCACCGTTGTAGGTGTTCGAGAACCCGATGGGCTCGATCCCGGCGCCGACCATCGCGAACGGCATCGACACGACCAGGTCCCCCACCGCGACCGGCGCCCCGTCGGTGTCGGGGCCGAGCTCCACCACCTCGCCCGAGTACTCGTGACCCATCACGAAGTCGGCGTTCGGATCGAACGAGCTCTCGCCACCGCCGAGCTCCGCCACCGCGAGCAGGCTGTCCGCGTGATGGAGGGTGTGGAGATCCGAGCCGCAGATCCCACAGGCCCGCACCTGCACCAGCGCGTCGCCCGCGCCCGGCGTCGGCTCCGGCACATCTTCGACGACCATCTGCCCGCGTCGGGCAATCGCTGCACGCATGCCCGCCATCCTCGGCCCGCTTGACCACCCGGTCAAGCGGCGGGGACACTCGCCCGAGTGACCTGGGAGCCCGAGCTCGAAGATCTCCGCCGCCGGACGTCGTTCGCGCACGAGATGGGCGGCGACGAGAAGGTCAAGCGCCACCGCGACCTCGGCAAGCTCACGGTCCGCGATCGCATCGCCGGCCTGCTCGATCCCGGCTCGTTCCACGAGATCGGTGCGCTCACCGGCCGCGGCACCTACGACGAGAGTGGCGAGCTCACCGACGTCACCCCCGCGAACTTCGTGATGGGCCGGGGCCGGATCGACGGCCGCACCGTGGTGGTCGGCGGCGACGACTTCACCGTGCGGGGCGGCGCGGCCGACGCGGCGATCTTCCAGAAGCAGGTGCACGCCGAGCGCATGGCCCACGACCTCGGCCTGCCGATCGTGCGCCTCGTCGACGGCTCGGGCGGCGGCGGCTCGGTCAAGACCCTCGAGACCGAGCGACGCGTCGTTCGTGCCGTTCAACCCGGGCTGGGAGTGGGTGGTCGCCAACCTGAGCCGTGTGCCCGTCGTCAGCCTGTGCCTCGGGTCGGTCGCCGGGCTCGGCGCGGCCCGGGTCGTGACGAGCCACTACTCGTTGATGGTCAAGGAGACGAGCCACCTCTTCGTGGCCGGGCCCGTGGTCGTGAACCAGCTCGGCGTGGAGACCGTCGACAAGGAGTCGCTCGGCGGGAGCAGCATCCACACCCGCAACGGCACCGTCGACGACGAGGTCGCGACCGAGCACGAGGCGTTCGCGCGCGCCCGCCGGTTCCTCTCGTACCTGCCGAGCTCGGTCGACGAGCTCCCGCCGCGCGCCGAGGTCGCACGACGACCCGGAGCGGCGCGACGACCGCGCTCCTCGACGCGATCCCCCGCGACCGGCGCACGGTCTACAAGGTGCGGTCGATCATCGACGCCGTCGTCGACCAGCGGTTCGTTCCTCGAGATCGGCCGGCTCTGGGGCCGCTCCGCGGTCACCGGCCTCGCGCGCCTCGACGGCTGGCCGGTCGCGGTGCTCGCGAACGACCCGTACCACTACGCGGGTGGTTGGACGGCCGACGCGTCGCGCAAGGTCGAGCGCTTCGTCGACCTGGCCGAGACGTTCCGGCTTCCGGTGGTCCATCTCGTCGACAACCCCGGCTTCGTGATCGGCACCGACGCGCGAGCAGGCCGGCACGATCCGCCACGGCGCCCGGGCGCTCGCCGCGGTCTACCAGGCGACGGTTCCGTGGTGCTCGGTGATCGCTGCGCAAGGTCTACGGCGTGGCCGGCGCGGCCCATCAGAACGCGTCGCGCTTCTCGTACCGCTTCGCGTGGCCGTCGGGCGAGTGGGGCTCGCTCCCGCTCGAAGGCGGGATCGAAGCCGCGTACCGCGCGCAGCTCGAAGCCGCCGAGGATCCCGTGGCGCTGCGGGCCGAGATCGAGGCGCGGCTCGCCCGCGCCCGCAACCCGTTCAAGACCGCCGAGGCCTTCATGATCGAGGAGATCGTCGACCCCCGCGACACCCGCCCGCTGCTCTGCGAGTTCGCGAACCTCGCGGCCCCGCGCCGCGCGGGTGGCGGTCCGCGCCCGGCCGTTCGCCCGTAGCCCCGGCGACGTGCTCGTCTAGTCGGAGGGGAGCTCCAGGCGGAAGTAGGCGTCGCGGCCGAACGCGCCGTCCTCGTAGTGGGTCAGCGTGAAGCCGAAGTGCTCGTACAGCCCGACGGCATCCGTCCACGTCGCCGTGGTCTCCAGCACCAGCGCGCGCCAGCCGCGCCGAGCCCCGATCGCGACCATCGCGCGCAGGAGCGTGCTCGCAACTCCGGTCCGGCGGTGCTCGCGAGCGACGGACATCCGCTTCACCTCGCCCTCGTGCCCGACGATCGGCACCACCGCGCCCGCGCCGATGATGACCCCGTCACGGCGCGCCACCAGGACCAGACCGTGCTCGTAGCTCGCCGCGATGTCGTCCAGATCCGGGTTCAGCGCGGCGTCGAGGACACCCCAGTGCTCCTCGAGGCCGTCGAGGATCAGCTGCCGCACCGCGGCCTGGTCGTCAGGGTGGAACTCCGCGATGCCGAGGCGCCCGCTCATCGCCGGCGCTCGAAGTGGGTCACGGTCAGGCCGGGCCGCACCTCTTCTTCACCGACCGCGTCGAATCCCAGCTTGCGTTGCAGGGCGAGCACCGAGACGCTCGTGACGTCGTCGTCGAGGTCCAGGCAGACCGGTGTCACGCTCACTCCTTGACCCAGACGCGCAGCGCGCCGATCGACTCGAAGCCCGCTCGGAGCGCGACGTCGAGGGCCGCGCCGGACTCGTAGCCGACGATCTCGAAGCCCGGGAACCGCGCGGCCACCTCGTCGACGCACCCGCGCCACGCGTCGACGGGATCACCCGTTGACGCGAAGAGGTTCGACACCCCGACGACCGACTCGCTGCGGTTGAGGATCGCACCCGCGACGATCGTCTCGTCCAGCTCGCCGCGCAGGACGACCACCTCCGGTGCGCCGAGCAGCGCCGACGCGAACAGCCCGCGGGCGATGCCGTCCTCGCTCCACGCGGATTCCCACGCCTCGAGCGAACGAGCCTCGGTGATGCTCGACCAGCGAAGTCTCCGACCGTCGGACCGTTCGGCTACCGGTGCATCCGCCGGCCGCGCGATCCACTCCGCCGAGAAGAGCTCCCCGAACGACGCGGCGCCGAGGTCCAACGTCGCGAAGCTGTCCTTGACCGACGCGCCCGTCGACGCGTCGATGCGCGCGAGCAACCCGCCCGCCTCCACCATCGGCTCCAGCGTCACCGCATCCGGGTAGTAGCGCGGGGTCCGGCGGGGGCTGGTCCACGCGTCCGTTGCGAACGATCCGACCACGCCCTGTCCCCGGCACACGAGATCGCACAGCTCCGCGTTGTTCCGCGCCGCGGCCCGCACGCGTCGCGTGGCGTCCCGTTCGCCCGACATCACCGGACACTCTCCCGCAAACCGTGAATGTCCGGTCGGACCGTCCCCCGACGGGCCACAATGCGCCGTGGGACACCGCCGGCAGAGGGAGAGCGAAGTGCTGAGTCAGGTGATCGGAGATCTGCTGCCCGTCGCGGTCGGTGTCGCGCTCAGCCCGATTCCCATCGTCGCGGTGATCCTCATGCTCGGCACGCCCAAGGCTCGATCGAACGGGCCTGCGTTCGCGCTCGGCTGGGTCGTGGGACTGGTCGTGGTCAGCGTCGTGGTGCTCGTCGCGGCCGGGGGCTCGGACAAGTCCAACAGTGGATCGTCGGACACCGTCGACGTGATCAAGCTCGCCCTCGGCGTGGCCTTCCTCTTCATGGCGCTGAAGCAGTGGCGGACCCGCCCGAAGGAGGGTGAGACGCCGGAGCTGCCCAAGTGGATGGCCGCGATCGACAAGTTCACCCCCGGTCGCTCGTTCCTGTTCGGTGCGCTCCTCTCCGGCGTCAACCCGAAGAACCTCGCGCTCACCGTCGCCGCCGCCGCGTCGATCGCCCAGGCCGGGCTCAGCACGACGGACAGCGCGATCGCGGTGGCCGCCTTCGTCGTCATCGGGTCGGTCACCGTGGTCGGACCGGTGATCTTCTTCATGTTCGGCGGCGAGAAGGCGACGAAGCCGCTCGCGTCCATCAAGGACGTCATGGGCGGACACAACGCGGTGATCATGATGGTCGTGCTCCTCGTGCTCGGCGCCAAGCTCATCGGGGCCGGGTGGGCCGGCCTGTCGGCCTGAGCGCGCCGACGCGCCGATCGATGAGCCACCGGCTGCAGTGGGCGGAGCTCCCGGCCGCGGTGCGGGCAGAGATCGCGCGCGCGTGCGGGAGCCCCGTGGTCGAGGCCGTCGGCCAGACCGGCGGATACGGACCGGGCCTCGTGGACAAGTGCGTGCTCGCCGACGGCCGCCGCGTCTTCGTCAAGGCCGCGTCGCCGGAGCAGAACCCGGAGACGCCCGCGCGGGTGCGGCGCGAGATCGCGATCGCGGCCGCGCTCCCAGTGGGGACACCGGCACCGGAGCTCCTGCACGTCATCGACCACGACCCGTGGATCGTGCTCGTCTTCGAGTCCATCGATGGCCGGTTGCCCACCACGCCGTGGGACCACGCCGAGCTCGCCGCTGTGGTCCAGGCCGTGGTCGCGCTCGGCGGCCTGGAGCCCCGCGCGCCGCTGCCGACGGTCGCGGAGGAGTTCGGGCCGTTGTTCGACGGCTGGCGGATCCTGACCGGTGTGCCGGACGCGGTCGGGGACCCATGGTGTCGCGAGCACGTGATGGAGCTCGCCGCGCTCGAGGCGACCTGGGCCGACGCGGCACACGGCGACCGAATCGTGCACGGTGACCTGCGCAGCGACAACACGCTCATCACCGAGGCGGGCGACATCGTGTTCGTCGACTGGACCGCCACCTGCGTCGGTGCCGCGTGGTTCGACCTCGCCTGCATGCTGCCCTCGATCGAGCTGGAAGGCGGCGGGGCACCCGAGTCGGTGCTCGAGCTCGCGGGTCTCGGCGATCTCGACCCGCGCGCACTGCTCCCCGTCGTCGCCGCGCTGGCGGGCTACTTCACCGAGCGAGGACGGCACCGCGACCCGCCGGGGTTGCCTACCCTGCGCGAGTTCCAACGCGCGCAGGCCCGCGTGACGGTCACGTGGTTGCAGCGGACGTTCGTCGCCGCGCGCGGCACGGCCTGAAGGGACGCCCTGGGCACGGCCTCCACGACGCGGTGCGGCCACCCGGCGAGGGCCGTCCCTAGACTGGATCGCATGGCCTCCTCCCCCGTCGACTCGGCGAAGCCGTTCTGGCCGAACCACGAGCACTGGTCGGTCGAGATCCCGCTCGACACCCCGCACCCCCGCCTCGACGTGATGCGCGAGCGCGGCGTGGTGCAGCTGCGCGACCTCGCCGAGCCGGTGCCGGCGCACGAGTACCTCGACCTCGAGTACCTGGACTGGAAGAGCGGCGGCGACACGAACTTCGCCCCGATCGCGACCGCGGACGGCCGGCTCGACTGCCGCGGGTTCTGGAACCAGGGCAACGAACGGTCGGACAAGAACGCGATCTTCACGACCAACGCGGCCTTGTGCCCCACCATCAAGCAGTACGTCGAGGACGTCGGCGCGAACTTCGGCCGGGTCCGCACGATCAAGCTGGAGCCGCAGGACCACGCCACCGCGATCCGCAACTTCCATCGTGACGACAACAACCGGTTCAACCCCGACACCGAGGGTTGGGTCGTCCGGTCGTGGCTCGAGCTCACCGACAACCCGGACAGCTACATGCTGCTCATGGAGTCGGGCGCCGACGGGCTGCCCGATCCCGCCACGGAGATCCGGGTGCCGCTGCAGCGGGGGTCGCAGTTCGTCGTCGACACCCAACGGCTCTGGCACGTCGTGGTGCACAACGGCACCGAGCCGCGCTACGCGCTGATCAGCTCGTTCGAGAGCGGTCCCGCGCTCGAACGCTGGGTCACCACGCAGCTCCCGTAGCGCCGCAGCCCCGCGTCCACGCGCGCCGTCAGGCTCCCGGTGCTCCCACCGACTCCGGGATCCGGACGATCACCGGTTGCGGCGCAGCCGGCCCGCCGGCCCCGGGCAGGTGGGGCGGACGGGGCCGACTGCGCGCGATGCGCCGGATCACCAGCCCGGCGACGGCCACGGACGAGATGGCGATGCCCACGATCGCGAACGGGTTGCCCGCGTCGGTCCCGGTGACGACGAAGTGGACGGTGGCCAGCGCGAACAGCGGCAGCGAGAGCACGTGGATCCGCCGCCAGAGCCGGGGCGACAGCCAGCGCCGGGTCAGCGACGTCAGCTCGACGGCCAGCATCAGGTACATCGACACGATGCCCCAGGCCACCCACGTCGGATGCCAGGACGCGGCGAACGGGACCAGCACGTCGGCGAGACCGAAGTGGACGTACGAGTCGAGGACGATCCCCGCGACGTGGACGCCGACGAAGATCACCGCGAGCCCACCGAGGAAGCGATGGAGGTCGAGGGTCCACGCGGGGCGGACCCCGCCCGGGCGGAGTCGGGTCGAGAGGAGCAGACCCCAGACGACGCTGGTCGCGAGCAGGGCCCAGGCGACGATCCCGCCGGCGCGGCGGTGTACCACCACAGCTGGTTCGTCACGGGAGCGCCTCCGCGGCTCGGTCGTCGGTGAGCCCGGCCCACGTCGACGTGGTGAGCGATCCGTCCGGGACGATGACGAGGGCCGCCGCGCCGAGCTGGTCGACGAGCTCGAGCCCGCGGCCGGCGTCGAGGAACGCGGCCTTGGAGAGCACCTCGGCCTTCCATCCCTCCGACGCGACCGCGGTCGCCGCGAGCACCGGCGAGTGCGAGCTGGTCCCGGTCGCGGGGTCGACGAGGTGGTGCTGCGGGACACCGTCCTCGCGCACCCAGCGCCGGCGCAACCGGGAGCTCGTCGCCACCGCGCCGTCCTGCAGGCGGAGCTGCGCGAGTGGCGCGTCGTGCTCCCACGGGCTCTCGACCGCCACCCGCCACGCCTCACCGTCGGGCGGCGCACCGAGCACCCGCACGTCGCCACCGACGTTGACGCACACGCCGCCGGCGCCGAGCTCGAAGAGCTCCTCGGCGACGAGGTCGGCCGCGAGCCCCTTCCCGATCCCGCCCGGGTCGAACCCGACGCCGATCGGGATCCGCACGGTGCCCGCGGCCTCGTCGACCTCGATCCGACGGGCCCCGGTGACGAGGCTGGACGCGACCCGCCGGGGCCGGCGCCCGAGCCGGTCGAAGGACTCGACGTAGCCGGCCCGCAGGACCGCACCGAGCAGCGTCGGATCGAACCGCCCCGCGGTCACCTCGTGCCCTTCGAGCGCGCGCTGCACGAGCAAGCGGGTCTCGGACGACACGCGGGTCGGCAGCCCGTCGGCGCGGTTCAGCCGGCTGACCTCGCTCGTCGGGATGAACCGGCTCCAGCGGTGCTCCAGGTCGGTGAGCCGGCCGCGGGCCACGTCGAGCAGCGCGCGGGGCCCGCTGACGACCGTGACGTCGGCGGTCGTACCCATGACGGGGAACGACGCGTCAGCTCGCACGGCTGGAGGTGTCCGCACTCGTGGAGCCGCTCGACGAGGTGGACGAGCTGGTGGACGACGTCGCTCCGGTCGCGGCCCACGTGCTCGAAGCCGCCGTCGTCGCGGTGGTCGCGGTCGTCGCGGTGGTCTTCGCAGTGGTTGCGTGGCTGCTCGCCGCACTCGCGGCGGTGGCCGTGGTGTCGGTCGCCTGGACCGCCATCACGCCACCGAGACCGAGCAGTGCGGCAACGCTCGCGCCGGCTGCCGCCTTCCGGGCTCGACGGGCCGGATGGGCCCGCTTCCGGCGGGGGTTCGCGTCGGGCATCTCACGCTCCTTCATGGGGGGAGGACGGGTCGTGGTGATGACGCTCTCGATGTGGAAGCCATCGTCGGAGGGCGAGGTAAGAGATCCTGAAGAGGTGGCGCGAAAGGCCGGTAAGAAAAGTCCGACGGCGGTCTTACGTCGCTCTCGCGTGGGCCTCGTATCGTTCGTGACCATGGCCACGATCGAGCCGGGTTCCCGGGTGCTCATCGCCGAAGACGACCGCAGCGTGCGCGAGTCGATCGTCCTCGCCCTCGGCGTCGAGGGTTACGACGTCGAGGCAGTCAACGACGGGGCCCAGGCGCTCGAGTCGATCGCACTGCGCGAGCCGGACGTGATCATCCTCGACATCATGATGCCGGTCCTCGACGGGCTGACCGTGTGCCGGCGCCTGCGCGCGGGCAAGTGCCGCACGCCGATCCTGATGCTCACCGCCCGCCACGAGATCTCGGACCGCGTGTCGGGCCTGGACGCCGGCGCGGACGACTACCTCGCCAAGCCGTTCTCACTCGACGAGCTGCTCGCACGGCTGCGGGCGCTGCTGCGCCGCACGAGCGTCTCCGGGAGCGAGGACCTGCTGCGCGTGGCAGACCTCAGCCTCGACCCGTTGCGCCGCCGCGCCGAGCGCGCGGGACGCGTGCTCGAGCTCACCAAGACGGAGTTCGACCTGCTCGAGCTGCTGATGCTCAACGCGGGGATCGTGCTCGGCCGCGACACGATCTACGACCGGATCTGGGGCTTCGACTTCGAGACCGGTTCACGCTCGCTCGACGTGTACATCGGGTACCTCCGGCGCAAGACCGAGGCCGAAGGCGAGCCCCGCCTCCTGCACACCGTCCGCGGCGTCGGGTACGTGGTGCGCGAGCCATGAGCCTCCGCTGGCGCATCGCGCTCGGGCTCGCGCTGATCGCCGCGCTCGTCTGTGCCATCGGCGCGACTGGCGCGTACCTCACGACGTCGCACCAGCTCTACAGCAGCATCGACGACTCCCTGCTGGCCCGGGCCCAGTCGTTCGACGGGCAGAACGGCGGCGAGCGCAACCCCGACCCCGGGTTCGGGGGGAACCGGTTCAGCACGCTGCAGGGCTGCCCGCCGCCCGGTGCGGTGCAGCCGGCGGCCGCCGCGCAGGTGATCGACGCGGACGGCACGGTGCACGTGTGCATCGCCGGTGGGGCGCGGCTGCCCGTCGGGTCGGCGGACCTCGCGGTCGTGCGCACCGGCGGCCGGCCCCGCCTGCACACGGTCAGCGTGCACGGCACCCACTACCGGGTGCTGACGACGCCGTGGCTCGACGGTGGTGCGCTCCAGACCGCCCGCTCGCTCGACGAGACCGAGAACGTCCTGTCGTCACTGCGCCTGCAGCTGCTCGCCCTGAGCCTGGTCGGGATCGCGGCCGCCGCGATCCTCGGATGGGCCTTCGCCCGGCGGCTCGTCCGCCCGATCGAGCGGCTGCGCGACACCGCGGAGCGGATCGCCCGGACCCAGGACCTCGAAGCACCGATCCCCGAGACCGGTGGCGGTGAGGTCGGAAGCCTCGCGACCAGCTTCTCGACGATGGTCGACGCGCTCGCCGTCTCGAAGCGCCAGCAGCAGCAGCTCGTCACCGACGCGAGCCACGAGCTGCGCACGCCCCTGACCAGCCTGCGCACGAACGCCGAGCTCCTCGACCGGCCCGACGCGCTCAACGCGGAGCAGCAGCAGCGCGCGGTCCAGGGCATCCGGCTCGAGGTCAACGAGCTGACGGACCTCGTCTCCGAGCTCGTCGAGCTCGCCACGGACCGCGCCGACGACGAGATGCCCGAGCCGGTCCCGTTGCGCACGCTCGCGGACGACATCGCGGAGCGGGCCCGTCGCCGCACCGGCCGGGAGATCACCGTCACCGCCGAGGGCGCGCCTTCCACCGTGATGGTGCGGCCGCACATGGCGGAGCGCGCCGCTCGCGAACCTCGTCGACAACGCGGTCAAGTACAGCTCGGGCGCGATCGCGATTGCCCTCAACGGGCGCCGGGTAGAGGTCCGTGACGACGGCCCGGGCATCGACCCCGCCGACCAGGCCCTCGTGTTCGACCGCTTCTACCGGTCCGCCGTCGCCCGCACCGAGCCGGGGTCGGGCCTCGGGCTCGCGATCGTGAAGCAGATCGTCGAGCGCCACGACGGCACGGTGTGGGCCACGAACCGCGCCGGGGGTGGCGCCGCGGTCGGGTTCGAGCTGCCCGCGGCCGCGGTCACGACGGCCCCCGGGGCCCCGTCTTGACCGAGCGGTCAAGTGAAGATCGAATGGACCCATGGACTTCGGCATCTTCATGGCCCCGTTCCACCCGGTGGGACAGAACCCGACGCTCGCGCTCGAGCGCGACCTGGAGCTGATCCAGCACCTCGACCGCCTCGGGTTCGACGAGGCGTGGGTCGGCGAGCACCACTCGGCGGGCTACGAGATCATCGCCTCGCCCGAGGTCTTCATCGGGATCGCCGCCGAGCGGACGAAGCACATCAAGCTCGGCACCGGCGTGAGCTCGCTGCCGTACCACCACCCGCTGATGCTCGCCGACCGCATGGTCCTCCTCGACCACCTCACCCGCGGCCGCACGATGCTCGGCTGCGGCCCCGGTCAGCTGACGTCCGACGCGCACATGCTCGGCATCCCCGCCGACTCGCAGCGGCCGCGCATGGAGGAGTCGCTCGACGCGATCATGGCGCTGCTGCGCGGTGAGACCGTCAACATGGAGACGGACTGGTTCGTCCTGCGCGACGCGCGCCTGCAGCTCAAGCCGTACAGCGACCCGTGCTTCGACATCGCGGTCGCCGCGTCGTTCTCCCCCACCGGCGCGCGAGCCGCGGGCAAGCACGGCATCGGCATGCTCTCGGTCGCGGCCACCGCGAAGCAGGGCATGGACCTCCTCGGCCACCACTGGAACCTGTGGGAGGAGATCGCGCTCGAGCACGGTCACATCGCCGACCGCTCGAAGTGGCGCCTCGTCGGCCCGATGCACCTCGCCGAGACCCGCGAGCAGGCCGAGCGGGAGGTCGAGTACGGCATCGCGCAGTTCTCCCGCTACTTCACGCACGTCCTCCCGGCCGGTCCCGTGCAGGGCGAGACGGCGAAGGAGATCATCGAGAACAACAAGGCGTCGGGGTTCGCGGTGATCGGGACCCCGGACGACGCGATCGCCAAGATCGACGAGCTCATCGAGTCGAGCAACGGTGGCTTCGGTGCGTTCCTCCTGTTCGGCCACGACTGGGCCACCCCTGCGGCCACGCTGCGGTCCGCCGAGCTGTTCGCCCAGTACGTGATGCCGCGGTACAAGGGCCAGCTCGACGCGCCGGCGGCGTCGTGCGACTGGGTGACCGGCAGCGGCGGCGAGTTCGTCGGTCGGGCCGCGAACGCGATCAACAAGGCCATCCAGGACCACGAGGCCGAGCGGGCCAAGTAGGCCCGGAGCTACTCCGGGTCGCCCTCCGCCTCGCCCGCGACGGGTGAGCCGTGGTGCAGCACCATGCGCCAGCGGTCGCCGTCGAGCACGAAGATGTTCACCGCGGCGACGCGGCCGCCCTGGAGCTCGGCCAGGTCCTCGCCGCCCTCGCGCGAGCTGCCCGACTGCAGGATGTTCTCGTCGCACGTGACCCACGCGGCGTCGCCGGCGACGCGCACCACCTCGTCGGTGAGGACGAACTGGATGAACGCGGTGTTCGCGAAGATGGCGTCCCACGAGCCGGCCACGCGCGCCCATCCGTGCAGCGTCGGCCAGCCGGGATGCGTGACGGTCGCGCGGTCGGTGCGCTCCCATACCTCCGCCATCTGGTCGAGGTCGCGGGACTCGAACGCGGCGTAGTAGGCGGAGTTCGCGGCGGCGACGGCAGCTTCGCGCTCGGACACGAATGCCATGATGGCGCACCGTGCCCGCCAACGTGCCGATCTCCCACCGCTTCCTCGCGCCGTCCGGACTCTCGCTCGCGGTGCACGACTGGGGTGGTGACGGCGATCCGGTCCTGCTCGCCCACCCGACGGGCTTCCACGGGCGGGTGTGGGCGCCCGTCGCGGCTCGGCTCGTCGACGCCGGGCGCAAGGTGTGGTCCTTCGACTTCCGTGGTCACGGCGACAGCGATCCCTCGCCCGGATCGACGTACCGGTGGGAGGAGTTCGCGGCGGATGCGCTCGCGGTCGTGCACCACCTCGAGCTCGCGGGCGTGCCCGAGCTCCTCGCGGTCGGTCACTCGAAGGGTGGCGCGTCACTGCTCTGGGGAGCAGTGCGCGAACCGGACACCTACCCGCGGATCTGGTGCTTCGAGCCGATCGTCGTCCCCATGGAGAGCGCGGTGCTGGCCGGATCCGACAACCCGCTCTCGGCCGGTGCGCGCCGGCGGCGCGACGTCTGGCCGTCACGCGCCGAAGCGTTCGCGTCCTACTCGTCGAAGCCGCCGCTCAACGTCCTGACCGCCGACGCGCTCGAGGCGTACGTCGACCACGGGTTGCGCGACCGGCCCGACGGGAGCGTCGAGCTCAAGTGCCGCCCGGAGGACGAGGCCACCATCTACATGATGGGCGCGAGCCTCGGCCTCTACCCCGACCTCGTCCGCGTCGAGGTTCCGGTGCTCGTCGTGTGCGGCGAGACGACGACGTCCATCACCCCGGCCTTCGCGCGGGCACTCGTCGACCAGCTCCCGCACGCGACGCTCGAGGTCTGGGCCGGCCGCGGGCACTTCGGTCCGATCGAGGATCCGGAGCAGGCGGTGGCATCGATGCTCCGCTTCGCCGCGGCGACCGCATGACGAAGCGCCGGACGCTCGAAGAGTCCCGACGGCGCGGCGTGCGCCTCGAATGGGCCACGAACGGGTGGAACGTGATGGAGGTGGTGGTCACGATCACCCTCGGCCTGCAGGCCGGGTCCCTCGCGCTCATCGCATTCGGCCTCGACTCGGTCGTGGAGATCTTCGCGTCGACGGTGGTGATCCGGAACCTCGGGGATCGGCGGACGGACCCCGGCGATCAGCGCGTGCACCACTCGCTGCGCATGATCGCGGTGGCGTTCTGGCTCCTCGCCGCGTTCCTCGTCGTCATCAGCGCGCGCGGCCTGATCCGGGGCGACCGGGCGGACAGCTCGCCGCTCGGCGTCGCGTACCTGGCCCTGACCGCCGTGATCATGTTCGGCCTGGCTCGGCTCAAGCACCGGACCGCGGACGAGTTCGGCAACGAGCCCTTGAACGCCGAGGCCTCCTTGACCTTCCTCGACGGCTGCCTGAGCACCGGCATCCTCACCGCGCTCGTGCTCAACGAGGCCTTCGGCTGGTGGTGGGCCGACGCGGGTGCGGCGCTGCTGGTCGCCGGCTTCGCGGTCAACGAGGGCGTCGGGCACTGGCGCGAATCCGCGCCGCACGAGCCGGGATCCGACGATCCAGCGCGCCGAGGATCCGGGCTCGCCGCACGGTTGAGCGCCGAGGCGGTCCGCCGCGTGGACGGACCGGGCTCGGTCAGCGCGACGACGACTCCCGGCTCACCGCCCGCGCGGCTCGACGGGGTGACCAGATCCGGACGAGGGTCATCATGAGCACGAGCGCCGCGGTGAGCAGGCACGCCCATTGGAAGACGGGATTGTGGCGATCGGTGCCGGCGGTGATGCCGTGCACCGTTGCCACGAGGAACAGCACGAAGCTGGTGAGGTGCACTGCGTGCCACGTGCGGCGGGGCAGCTTGCGCATCGCGAGCGACGTGATCTCGATGGCGACGAGCAGGTACATCCCCACGACACCGAGTGCGACCGCCGCGGGCTTGTAGCTCGAGGCGAACGGGACGAGGAGCTCCACCGGCCCGAACCCCACGAACTGATCGCCCGCCAGCCCGGCCAGGTGCACCGCGACAAACGCCACGGTGAGCCCCCCGAGGAACCGGTGCACGTCGAGCATCCAGCTCGGCGCGGGCTTGCGGACCAACCGGGTCGAGAGCTGCAGGCCGGTGATGACCGCCAGCGAGGCGAGCGCCCACGCGATGATTCCCCCGGCTCGCGCGGCATACCACCAGGTCTGTGAGCTCACCTCGGCAGCCTACGGGCGGTCTCAGCTGCCGTGGGTCGTCGTGTGCGCGACCCGCGCGGCTCCCGAAATCGCGGGCGTCGCCTTGGTGACCGGGGTGGCGGGCGACGGCGCGCTGCTCGCGGCGCCGGATGCCACCGCAGCCGGCGCAGGTGCCGCGACCGACGCGACGTTCGCAGCCGCCACCGTTCCGGCGATCCCGAAGAACGACGCGATGCTCAAGCCGCCGAGCAACCACCGCGTCGCGGCGGCCGGGTGGTGCCGGCGCCGCTTCCCTCGCTGCGGACTCGACGCCTGCCGCACGGCGTCCACCGGGTCGAGCTCCTCGCTCGACGTTCGGCGCGCCGCGGGCGGGCGTGAGCGCCCGGCCGCGGCCCGGCGGGCCTGCAGCTGGCGGACGCGCTCGGCGGGATCGATGGAGGTGCTGTTGTCAGTCATCAGAATGGTGTCCCTTCTCCTGGCCGGCGAAGGCAGTCGTCGCCGGGGCACCCGCGCCCTGATCCTCGTGCTCGCGGCCGGTCTCGCCGCGACCTGTGGTCGCTCCGGGAGGCGCGGGTGCGGCACTCACCGCGTTGACGCGCGCGGCAGAGGCCGGCGTCGACGACCCGAAGCCGAGGGCGCCGAAGCTCGCGCCGATCGCGATCGCCGCCGACGCGAGGCTCATCGAGATCGCGGTGGCGGCTGCAACTGCGGTCTTCCGCTGCATTGGTCGCTCCTCCGGTTGTCGGTCCGGACTCTGGGGATCCGGCCTCGTGAGAACCAGACAACACGAGCGCGATGAAGCCGCGAGCGGGTGCTGCGTGAAGTGTCCGTGAAGCAGGCCGGGGGTCCCGAGTGGGTCGGCGTACCCTGACCCCTGTGGGCAAACGGGTGCTCGTCGTCGACGACGAGAGCAAGATTCGGGAGATCGTGCGCACGTACCTCGAGCGCGAGGGCTTCGAGGTCGCGGAGGCGGCGGACGGCGACGCCGCCCTGGCGGTCGCCCGCGACTGGCGTCCCGACCTCGTCGTGCTCGACGTCATGATGCCGGGGACCGACGGCCTCGAGGCGCTGCGGCGGTTCCGCACCACGTCGGAGACTCCGGTGATCCTGCTCACGGCCCGCTCCGAGGAGGTCGACACCCTCGTGGGGCTCTCGGTCGGCGCCGACGACTACGTCACCAAGCCGTTCCGGCCCCGCGAGCTCGTAGCCCGCATCAAGACCGTGCTGCGCCGAGCATCGGCCATCCCGGCGGGCGACGGCGCCGACCGGCTCGTGTTCCCCGGGCTGGTCATCGACATCGGCGCGCGGGAGGTCAAGCGCGACGGCCGGGAGGTGACGCTCAGCACGCTCGAGTTCGACCTGCTCGCGGCGCTCGCCCGCGCACCGGGTCGCGTGCTCTCGCGTCGCCAGCTGCTCGAGAAGGTGTGGGGGTACGACTTCTTCGGCGACGAGCGCGTCGTCGACGTGCACATCCGCAGCATTCGCAAGGAGCTCGGCGACCGAGCCGACGAGCCGGAGCTGATCGGCACGGTGCGCGGCGTCGGGTACAAGTTCCTCGCGGCGCCCGCATGAGGCTGTGGCGGCGCCTCGACGTCCGGCTCTTCGCCTCGTACGCACTGGTGGCGCTCGTCGTCTTCGCGGCGCTCGCGGTGACCGTCCGCCTGGTGGCTTCGGCGCGCTTCGACGACGACATCAAGTCGGTCTCGGTCTCGGGCGAGAGCAATCGCGAGTCGCACAACGTGTTCGTGGGCTCCCTCGACTCGGCCCTATGGATCGCGCTGGCCGCGAGCCTGGGCGCGGCCGGGCTCGTGTCGATCCTGGTGGCGCGACGCATCGTCCGGCCGGTGCGCCAGGTGCGCGACGCGACCCGGAGGCTCGCGAACGGTCACTACGACGAACGGGTCGCCGAACCGGGCGAGCTCGAGCTCGCCGAGCTCGCCCGCGATGTCAACCGGCTGGCCGTCGAGCTCGAGTCGACGGAGCGGCGCCGGGCCCGCCTCGTCTCGGAGGTCGCCCACGAGATGCGGACCCCCCTGACGACGATCGAGGGCTACGTCGAAGGCATCCTCGACGGGGTCTTCGAGCCGACCGAGGAGGTCCTGGTCGCCGTCGGCGAGGAGACCTCTCGGTTGCAGCGGCTCGCCTCGGACCTCGCCGAGCTCTCACCGTGGAGGAGGGAGCGACGACGCTTCATCTTCGTGTCGTCGATCTCGGGACCATCGCCGTGACGACGGCCGACCGCCTGCGCCCGCAGTTCGACGAGAAGGGGGTGGACCTGTCCGTCGCGTCGGGGCCACCGCTGCTCGTCGAGGTGGATCCCGACCGGATCGCGCAGGTGCTCACCAACCTGCTGGGCAACGCGCTCACCTACACCCCGGCCGGGGGCCGGGTCGAGGTGCGGCCGAGCCGCGACCACGAGCGGGCGTGCGTCACGGTGAGCGACACCGGCATCGGCCTGACCGCGGAAGACGCGGAGCTCATCTTCGACCGCTTCTACCGGGTGCGGGGTGCGGCCCGCCCGTCGGGGGGCAGCGGCATCGGCCTCACGATCGCCCGCGGACTTGCCCGAGCCCATCACGGCGATGTCACGGCCGCGTCGAACGTCAACCACCGACTCAGGGATCACCCATCAGGTAGCGCGGTCCCGCTCCGCGCGCGGCGGCCTGATCGTCGGGGTTGTAGAGCGCGCAGACCTTGAGGGTGAGGCACCCACACCCGATGCAGCCGTCGAGCTCGGTCGCGCAGCCGTTCCAGCATCGCGATCTGGGCGTCGAGGCGAGGCCGCCACGAGTTCGAGAGCCGCTCCCAGTCCCGCTGGTTCGGCGTCCGGCTGTCCGGCAGCGACGCGAGCGATTCGCGGATCTCCTCGAGGCGAGAGGCCGACCTGCTGCGCGACCCGGATGAACGACACCCGGCGGAGCGCGTCGCGTGCGTAGCGCCGTTGTCCACCGTCGGATCGGGTGGCGTGCAGCAGCCCCTCCGCCTCGTAGTACCGCAGCGCGGAGGTCGCGACGCCCGTCCGCTCGCTCAGCGTCGCCGATCGTCAGCTCGTGCTCCAGCTCCACGAACCGCAGACGGTACCCGCGGACTTCAAGCGACCTTGAAGTCTGATCGGCGCCCGCGCCGGTCAGCCCTCGGCGTGGAACCCGGCCAGGATGCGGCTCCACCGCTCCGGGTCGGTCTGGTACGGCGCGTAGAACGAGATGCGGTCGAGCACGTCGCCGTACCGGGCGAGCATGAGCTTCGGGATGTCCTCGGGCTCGCCGACCACCGCGAACGCGTCGAGCACGTCGTCGGTGACGAGCTCGCCCATCGCCTCCCACTCGCCCTGCTTCGAGAGCCGGTTGAGCTCGGTCTGCAGGTCGCCCCACCCGTGCAGCTCGAGGACGCCGCGGTAGGCGGGCGTCGAGCCGTAGAACGCGATCTGGCGCTTCGTCCCGACCCGCGCGGAGGCCATCTCCTCCTCGGTCGCGCCGGTGACCACGAACATCGGACCGGTCACCTCGAACTGGTCGCGCGCCTTGCCGGCCGCCGCCCATCCGCGCTCGAGCGCGGGAATCGAGACCTCGCGCACGTACCGCTCGGTCGTGAAGCCGTGCAGCAGGATCCCGTCGGCGACCTCGCCGGCCACCTCGGTCATCTTCTCGCCCACCGCGGCGAGGAAGACCTTCGGGTTGCCGAACGGGTTCGGGCCCGGGTTGAAGAACGGCGTCATCAACGTGTGGCGGTAGAAGTCGCCGTGGAAGTCGAGCCGTTCGCCCTCGTTCCACGCGGCCCAGATCGCGCGCATCGCGAGGATGAACTCGCGCATGCGCGGCGCGGGATGCGACCACGGCATCGCGAACCGCTTCTCGATGTGCGCCTTGATCTGGCTGCCGAGGCCCAGGATGCACCGGCCCTGCGAGTACGCCTGCAGGTCGTAGCCGATGTTCGCCATGATCATCGGGTTGCGCGCGAACGCCACCGCGATGCCCGTGCCGAGCTCGAGCCGCTCGGTGTGCTCGGCGCCGAGCAGCACCGGGAAGAACGGATCGTGCGCGGTCTCGGCCGAGAACGCGCCGTCGTACCCGACGTCCTCGAGCTCCTTCGCCTTCGGCCCGACCTTGTCGAGCCGGCTGTCCAGTCCCCCATCGACCTTCATGGCCGGGACGCTACCCGGGTGGCCCGGCTACTTCTGCCAGACGCGGGCGTAGTCGATCTCCATCGTTCCGGGGAGGTCGGCCACCAGGTTCCCGTTGCTGTAGGTCGAGCCGGACTCGCCGCCGCTGTAGCCCTCGTCCTGCGGCCCGCTGCCGCCCATCGCCAGGTTCAGGATGATCGAGTGGTAGTACGACAGCCCGTTGAGGTCGGCGGCGTTCACCGCGTTGTAGGTGCGGACCTTGACACCGTCGATGTACCAATCCAGGCGGCCGGCGGTCCAGTTGATGCCGTAGGTGTGCCAGTTCTGGGTGCCTCCCGCCACGAACGCGTTGGGCGGGTTGATGTCGATCCCCGTGCTGCTCGAGGGGGGCTTGTTGACGTTGTGCACCCCGGCGCCGATGTCGCCACCGGTCTTGTGGAAGTTGCTCTCGCTGACGTCGGGTCGCGAGCCGTAGATCTCGGACACGTCGATCTCGCCGTACGCAGGCCAGCCCGGTGCCGACCCGTCGCCCGGGTCCGCGAGCCAGAACGCGGGCCAGTAGATGTTGCCGCGGGGCACGCGCATGCGGACTTCCGCGTAGCCCTGCTTGAACCGCATCTTCATCCCGCCGTCCTGCGCGCGGGTCGTCACGAGCCCCGACGTGAAGTAGTAGGTGCTGCCGCCGTCCGGGTTCGACCCGCAGTCGGTGACGGTCTGACGCTTGCCGGTCAGGCGCAGCGTGCCTCCCGACTCGGTCACGTTCGCCGTCCGGTAGCACTCGTCCTCGTCGTTGCTGGAGCCGAAATTCGAGTTGTCGCCGACGTTCCACTTCGTGGCGTCGACCTTCGTCCCCGAGAACTCGTCGGAGAAGACCTCGCGCCAGGTCGCGCCACCGGTCACCGCGGTCGGCGGCTGCCCCGTTGCAGGCGGCGGGGTGGACCCACCCGTGCACGTGTAGTTCCGCATGTACTTGCTCGCCGGCGGTGAGGGCTTGATCTTGCACCCGTCGACGGAGAGGAGTGCGAGGGAGTCCCCATTGAACATCGTCACGATGTGTGCGGCGGGCGGCATCACCGGCAGGACCCCGGGCGTCTTCTTGATGGTGCAGGTGAAGTTCCGGACGTACTGACGGTTCGTCGCCGGCGGCGCCGGCTTGATCGAGCACCCGTCGCCCGAGCGCACGGACAGCGTCGAGCCCGTGGCGAGGAGCTGGCTGCGCGCCGTGGCGAACGCGCTCGGTGTGATCAGCGCGGCCATGAGGACGGCGACGACGCTCAGGATCGTGACGCGGACTCCGGTGCGGCGCAGCGGGTGCGCGCGGACCGGTGGGCGTCGAGGTGTGACCATGTTCGGGACTCCGTTCCCTTCCATGTTCGGGTTTCCGTTCCTTTCCGGCCCACGCGTCACACCAGAAGTACACAAGTGGGGATCGAGAGGCACAATGCCACCCTTCCCGTACTCGGCGCACGCGAATCGCCGCGGTGTACCTGAAAATCGATGGGCGCAAAGGTGGCAACAGTGTGAACAGTGCAAACGACGGCCGCGCTGCGAGGTGGCTCGGTCACGCTCTGCTGGTCCCGGTGTGGATCGTGGTGCTGGGACTTCTCGGCTTCGTCATCGCGCGCGTCGTCGCGTTCGACCACGACCACCTCTTCTACCTGGCGGACTCCTACACGCTCTGGATCCTCCTGCCCGCGTACCCGATCACGGTCTCCGCGCTCTGCTTCCGCGCGTGGCCGCTGGCCGTCGCGGCCGGGGTGATCGTGATCGCGCACCTCGTCTGGGTGATCCCGCCGACGTTCTCGACGGTGCCGGTCACGGCGGCCGCCGAACACGCGCCGCACGTGCGCATCGCGAGCGCCAACGTCCGGTACGACAACCTCGACCACAAGCCGCTGCTCGCCGAGCTGAACGGCACCCACGCCGACGTCATCGTGATGGAGGAGGTCACCCCCGCGTGGTGGAAGGCGATCGTCGCGAGCGGACTGCTGCAATCGCATCCGGTCGTCGCGAAGGTCGTGCGAGCCCGACCCGGGCGGGATGGTGATCCTGTCACGGCATCCGCTCACGCACGTCGTCGTCCACCACGCAGGTGGCTGGCCCATCATCACCGCGACGGTCGTCCTCGGCGGTGAGGCGATCCATCTCGAGGGCGTGCACCTCGTCGCACCGCTCGAGACCTTCGATCGCAACCAGCGCGCCCAACGCGAGATCACTGCCATCGCCCGCCATCTCGCCCGCCCCCGCCTCGTCGTCGGCGACTTCAACGCGAGCCCGTACAACCGGTGGTTCCACCAGCTGCTGGGCCTCGGCCTGCGTGACGCGCACGAGGCGGTCGGCCGGCCGTTCGCGACCACCTGGCCCAACGGTGAGCACCTGGTCCCGCCGCTGCTCCTCGACCACCTCTTCGTGGACCCGCCGATCGTGCCGCTGCACGTCCGGGAGGGGCACGGCGTGGGATCGGACCACCGGCCGATCATCGTGGACCTGGCGGTCGTCCGCTGACCGCGCCGGGCCCGGGGCCGGCCGCCCCGTGTCCACGTAGCTGTCCCACCCCGTGAGTACCCTCGGGGACATGGGAGTAGGACTGCCGCGGGGGTTGTCACCGAGCTCGTTCAGCGGCGTTCAAGGAGCTGCCCCCTCGCGTTCAAGTTCTCGTACCTGGACCGCCTGCCCCAGCCGCCGTCCGCGCGCGGCCAGCAAGGGCACGCTCGTGCACCGCGCGCTGGAGCTGCTGATGCTCCGCGACCAGCCGGACCGGACGATCGGTGCCGCGCTCGACGACCTGGCGCGGGCCCGCACCGATCTGGCCGCCGACCCCGACTTCACCGAGCTCGAGCTCACCGACGCCGAGTGGGACGGGTTCCACGCCGAGGCCGAGACGCTCGTGCACCGCTACTTCGAGCTCGAGGACCCGACCACGGTGCGCCCGATCGGCCTCGAGCTGCGGCTCGCGGCGACGGTCGGGATCGGTGGAGCTGCGCGGGATCATCGACCGGCTCGAGCTCGTCGAGGACGACGAGCTCGTCGTCACCGACTACAAGACCGGCGCGGTGCCGGGCGAGCGCCACGAGCTCCAGCGGCTCGCCGGGGTCCACATGTACGCGCTGATGGTCGAGCAGATGCTCGGGAAGCGGCCCGTGCGGGTGCAGCTGCTCTACCTCTCGAAGCCGGAAGCCATCATCACGGTGCCGTCCGAGCAGTCCGTCACCGGCGTCGCCCGCAAGACCCAGGCCCTCTGGAGCGCGATCCAGTCCTCGTGTGCGCGCGACGACTTCCGCCCCGGACCGGTCCGTTGTGCGACTACTGCAGCTATCAGGCCTACTGCCCGGCGTTCGGCGGCGATCCGGCGCTGGCCGCCGAGCTCATGGGGCCGGGCACCGTGATCGCACCACCGCTGCCTTTGGCGTCCACCCCCGCGTAAGCGCGACCCTCCTCCGATGGCCCCGGCCTTCCGGCTTCCCAGCCCCGAGGAGTACCCCGCGGTCCAGGCGTTCGATCGCGCGGTCGACGGCTGGCTCGAGACGATCCGCAACCCGGTGCTCGACCGCGTGATGTACACGTTGTCGAGCGCCGCGGACCACAGCCTGCTCTGGTTCGGGATCGCCGGCGTGCGCTCGCTCAAACGGGGCGACCTGCCGTTCGCCCTGAAGTTCGCGGCGACGATGGGGCTCGAGTCGGCCCTCACGAACGGCGCCATCAAGTCCGCGTTCCGCCGGGTCCGGCCCGAGCACGAGATCGCCGAGGGCCCGCTCCCCTACGGCATGCGCCGCCCGATCACGTCGTCGTTCCCGTCGGGCCACGCGACCGCCGCGTTCACCGCGGCCACGATCCTCGCCCGGACCGGTGGCGGTGACCCGCTCTGGTACGCGCTCGCCGACCGTCGTCGCCGGGAGCCGGGTCTACGTGAAGATGCACCACTCCTCGGACGTGGTCGTCGGGGCGCTCGTCGGCCTCGCGCTCGGACCGCGGTCCGCCGCTTCTTCCCGACCTCGTAGCCGGGAGCCCGGGGTACCTGAGAATCCCGGCCCCGGCGGAATGTGACCCGCGGAACCGGAGTTATCCTCCACTACGAAGGTCTCCCCGGCCCGGCGCCACGTGGTTGGTGCAGCCGGGGAAGGCCACAGGTCGCTCGCTCCCGGAGGATTGCCGTGCCCCGTCAGATCGCCGCCACGTTCGACTACCGCTGCCCGTTCGCCCGCAATGGCCACGAGGCGCTGGTCAACGCCCTGCGGGACGGCGCCGATCTCGACGTCCACTTCCAGGCGTTCTCGCTCGACCAGATCCACGTCGAGGAGGGCGAGCACCCCGGTGTGGGAGCGCGATCCGAGCGAGTGGGGCACGGGCACGACCGGCGCTGCTCTACGGCATCGCGGTCCGGGACAACTTCCCCGACAAGTTCCTCGACGCCCACGTCGCAGCTCTTCGCGCAGCGCCACGACCACGGCCTGCAGCTCGGCAAGGAGGAGGTGGTCCAGGCGGCGATCGAGCGGGTCGGCCTCGACGTCGACGCGGTGAAGGACGAGGTCTGGAGCGGTCGCCCGCTCGAAGACCCTCGTGGCCGAGCACACCGAAGCGGTCGAGCGCTGGGCCGTGTTCGGGGTCCCCACGTACATCGAGGGCGAAGAGGCCGTCTTCGTCCGGTTCATGGAGCGGGGCCGCGCCGATGACCTCCTCCGGGCGCTCGATCTCCTCGAGTGGACCCGCCTCAACGAGTTCAAGCGCACCAAGATCGCCCGCTAGCCGCTTCCCGCCTCCGCTCCGGTCGGTACGATCCTCACGGCAGGGTCCCTCGAGCCGAGGCGCGGAGGTACGACCACGTGAGCAATCCGGTGACGAGCCCGTGACCGATCGGATGTCGCCGAGCGAGGCGATCATGTGGGCCGTGGAGAAGGACCCGTCGCTGCGCTCGGACTTCCTGAACCTGACGCTGCTCGACCAGGTGCCGGACACCGATCGGCTCCGGGCCAAGGTCGAGCAGGCACTCGTGTCGCTGCCCCGGCTGACCGACCGCGTCGTCACGCGCGCCGCTGCGCATCGCGCCACCCGAGTGGCGGGCCGATCCGACCCTGGACCTCGACTACCACCTCCGCCGCGTCGCGCTGCCCGACGCGGGCTCGCTGCGCACCCTGCTCGACGTCGCCGCGACGCTCTCCTCCACTCCGCTCGACCGGTCGCGTCCGCTCTGGGAGTTCACCCTCATCGAGGGGCTCGAGGACGGACGGCGCCGCGCTGCTCCAGCGGGTGCACCACACCGTCACGGACGGCGTCGGCGGGCTGAAGCTCTCGCTGAGCCTCGTCGACTTCGAGCGCGACCCGGTGCCGGACGTGCACGACACGGTGCGGGCGCTCGCCGACCAGGAGCAGGCCCGCCAGCTCCACGACATGATCGAGGACCCCCTCGACCGCGACTCGCCGATGACCGTGTTGCGCGACGCACTCGGCTTCGCCTGGCACCGGAACCTCGGCATCGCGCGCCAGGGCGTCGTGACGGGCGCCGAGATCGCGTTGCACCCGACGGCCGTCCCCGGGCGCGCGCAGGACGCGATCGGCATGGCGGCCTCGCTGCGCCGTCAGGTGCTCATCGCGGGCCGGGCGAAGTCGCCGCTCCTCGCCACGCGCTCACTCGGCCGGCGCTACGACATCGTCACGATCGGACTCGAGGATTCCCGCGTGGCCGCGCACGCGCTCGGCGGGAGCATCAACGACGTGTTCGTCACGGGGGTGGCCGGGGCGCTCGGTCTCTATCACGAGCGGCTCGGCCTGCCGGTCGACGAGCTCCGCATGGCGATGGCCGTCAGCACGCGCGCCGATCACGACGACCATGCAGGCAACCAGTTCGTGCCGACGCGCGTCGTGGTGCCCATCACCCCGAAGGAGCCGGCGCCGCGGTTCCAGCGAGTCAAGGACAAGATCACCAACGTGCGCCACGAGCCCGCGCTCGCGGCGGCCGACAGCTTCGCGGGGCTGGCCGCAGGCTTGCCGACGTCGGTGATCGTGGGGCTGCTCCGGAACCAGACCAAATCGGTGGACTTCGCGACGTCCAACCTGCGCGGCAGCCCGATCGACCTGTACCTCGGTGGCGCGCGCATCACGGGGAGCTATCCGATGGGGCCGCGCAGCGGCTGCGCGGTGAACGTGACCGCGCTCTCGTACTGCGGCGACCTGTGCCTCGGGATCAACTCGGATCCGGCGGCGATCACGGATCCCGAAGCCTTCGTCGAATGCCTCGCCGAGTCGTTCGACGCGCTCCTCGCGACCGGCGTCTGACCCTCGGAGGATGGACTCGATGACGGACGCCCAACCGGGATCCCGTGCGCTCGAAGGCTGGCAGATGGTGCGCCGGATGCTCGACGACCTGACCGCCTCGATCCAGGCCGAAGCCGAGACCGAGCTGGAGCTGATCGAAGGGCTGCGGGTGCTCGCGCGCGCCACCGCGCTCTGCTCCGAGCTGTCGCTCGACGTCGACGCGGATGCGCCGTGGTTCTTCAGCATGAACGACGAAGTGCGGCTCATCGGCGGGCCGAACCCGGACGGCGAGTACTTCCTGGCCATGATCGACGGACAACACCGCTACCGGGTGCGCGGGTTCCGGGGGACGTCCGCCTACCTCGGCTTCCAGGTGCTGGCCGGCGTCGGGCTCACGCCGCGCCACATGGCGGCCTACGTGTCGGACCGCGACCTGCAGGTCGCGATGGATGGTTCGTTCGCGTTCGTGCTCTCGCAGCAACGGCCCAGCGACGACGAGCTTGCCGGCGACCCGTGGGTCGAGATTCCCGACGACGCCTCGGCCATCGTGGTGCGCGAGTACATCGCGGACCGCAACATCGAGCTGCTCGCGTCGCTCGACATCGAGCCGCTCGATGATCCGGGCCCGCCGCAGCTCCCGACCGACGCGTTGATCGGCGAGCAGATGACCGGCATGGCGTGGACGATCGCCAAGCTCACGACATTGCACCGCACGATCAAGCCCGAGCTCCTCGACCAGCCGAACCAGCTGGTCACCGCCGAAGCGGCCGAGCTCGGAGCCGCGGACTCCACCCCCGACAACCTCTACATGATCGGGACGTTCCGGCTCGCGCCGGGTGAGGCGCTCGTCATCGACCTGGAGCCTCCCGGCACGCGGTACTGGAGCGTCACGCTCGAGAACATCTGGCACGAGTGCATCGATCCCCGACGTCGCCGCAGCTCGATCACGAACGCCGGCGCACGACCGGGTGCCGACGGCCGCGTGCGCATCGTCGCGGCGGCCGACGATCCCGGCGCCGCGAACTGGCTGGACACCGGCGGCCGCCACCGGGGCTTCCTCGTGCTGCGGTGGCTGGACAACCCGGACCCTCCCCCGGTCACCACCCGCGTCGCCCGTATCGACGAATTGGAGCATTGATGCCCCCCGACCGCTTCGACCGCGACCAGCTGATCGCCCAGGCCATCGAAACGACTGGTGAGGACGACTTCGGCGAGGCCAGCTGGCAGGAAGGGCTCGACGTCTTCCTGGACTCGCTCGTCAACGAGGCCCGGCTGAACGACCTCGGCGTCGAGATCGCGACGAGCGACGTCAGCAACTACCTCGGCAGCCGGCTCGCCGTCAACGCATGGCGCCGTGACCACCCGGAGGTCGCGGCCGGCACGATCGAGCAGCCGCTGGTCATCGTCGGCCAGCCCCGAACCGGGACGACGATCCTCCACGACCTGCTCGCGCAGGACCCGCAGCTGCGCGCGCCGCTCACCTGGGAGGTCGACCGCCCGGTGCCCGCCCCGGAGACCGCGACGTACGGGACCGATCCGCGCATCGGCGAGGTGCAGGCGAACCTGGACATGGTCGACGCCATCCTCCCGGGCTTCACCGACTTCCACCCGATGGGTGCGCAGCTGGCCCAGGAGTGCGTGCGCATCACCGCGGGTGACTTCCGCAGCATGATGTTCCCGACGCAATACCGCGTGCCGTCGTACAACCGTTGGCTGCTCGACGAGGCGGACCTCGGGTCGGCCTACCGGTGGCACCGCCGCTTCCTCCAGCACCTCCAGTCCCGGCACCCGGCCGGGCAGTGGCTGTTGAAGTCGCCCGCGCACCTGTGGAGCCTGGACGCGCTCGCGGCGGAGTATCCGGACGCGATCGTCGTGCAGACGCATCGCGATCCGCTCAAGGTCGTCGCCTCGGTGAGCGCGCTCGTCACCCACCTGCGCGGCATGGCCAGCGACGAGACGTCGATCAAGGAGACAGCCGCGGACTACGCGGACGACATCTTCCTCGGGCTCGACCGCGGCATGGAAGCACGCGACCGGAACGTCCTCCCCCCGGAACAGATCGTCGACGTCTACTTCGAGACGTTCGTCGCCGATCCACTCGACATGATCGGCGACCTCTACGACCGGCTCGGCCGGGAGCTCACGCCCGAGACCGAGGCCCGCATGGGCAGCTTCATCGCCGAGCATCCCGGAGACGGTGGCGGTGGGGGCACCCGCTACCGCTGGGCGGACACCGGCTTGGACGCCGACGAGCTGCGCGAGCGCGCCGCGCCGTACCAGGAGCGGTTCGGGGTCTCGTCCGAGCCCGTGCGCTGAACCCCGCGCATCCCGCGAAGCTCCGGCAGGTTCAGGGGCGGCGCGGCGCGGCACCCGGCGGCGCGACCGCGTCGAGCCACTCCTCGTGGCCGGGGTCACGCCACGCCCGGTGGTCGCAGCCACCGCGGCCGTCGATGACGTAGAGGTGCAACGTCGGCGCGTCGTCGGCCAGCGCGAGGAGGTCGTTCGCCCGCCGGTGCGGCGGCGCGGCGTCGAGCAGATCGGAGAGCGCGACCACCGCGAGGACCCGGCTCCGGCAATCGGGACAGGCCGAGACGGTCGCGGCATCGAGGCCGCCGGTGATCTCGAGCAGGCTCGCCGCGTCGTCCGGGTCCAGCTCGACCCGCTCACCGTCGTCGTCGACGAACGCGAGCTCCGCCATCGCCGCAACCTACCTGGAAGTGCAGGCTGGAGCGGGCCCGAAGCTTGGAAGCGGGAGCGGGCACGAACGGCGACCGGGATAGCGTCGGCGGCATGCGAGCAGTGGTGTTCCCCGGCGACGGCGCGATCGAGGTCGTCGAGCGACCGACCCCGGAGCCGGGCCCGGGTCAGGTGCTGGTCCGGGTCCACGGTGCCGGGCTGAACCGGGCCGACCTGATGCAGCGCGTCGGCCTCTACCCGGCGCCGCCGGGCGTCCCCGCCGACATCCCCGGCATGGAGTTCTCGGGTGAGGTCGCGGCGCTCGGCGAGGGGGTTCGCACGCTCGCAGCCGGCGACCGGGTCTTCGGGATCGTGGGCGGCGGCGCGCAGGCCGAGGCGCTCGTCGTGCACGAGAGCAACTGCGCGCGCGTCCCCGAGCACGTCGATCTCGTCGAGGCGGGCGGGATCCCCGAAGTGTTCATCACTGCCCACGACGCGCTGCGCACTCGCGGCGGGCTGCAGCCCGGTCAGCACGTCCTCGTCCACGCCGTCGGTTCAGGGGTCGGCACCGCGGTCGTGCAGCTCGCGAAGGCCGTCGGCTGCACGGTGACCGGGACCGCACGCACCGAGACGAAGCTCGACCAGGCCCGCGCGCTCGGCCTCGATCACGGGGTCCTCGCGCCGACCCCGCTCGATCCGGGCGCGTTGGCCGAAGCGATCGTCGCGGCGGGTGGCGCCGTCGACGTGACGATCGAGCTCGTCGGCGGTGGCTACGTGCTGGCCGACATCTCGGCCGCGGCCAAGCAGGGGCGCATCGTCATCGTCGGGACGCTCGCCGGCGCGGTCGTCGACATCCCACTCTTCCTGCTCATGGCCAAACGGCTCGCGGTCCACGGGACGGTGCTGCGGGCGCGGACCATCGAGGAGAAGGCGGCGGCGGTCGCGACGTTCGTCGACGAGGTCGGGCCGCTCATCGACGACGGGCGCGTGCGCCCGATCGTCGACCGCATCCTGCCGCTCGACGACGCGCTCGAGGCGTACGACCTGCTCACCAGCGACGCGACCTTCGGCAAGGTGATCCTGCGCGCGATCTGACCGTCGCGCGACGGCGCCGCTACCCGCCGGCGCTGACCGTGACGGTGACCCGGCCCGGGCCCGCGTCGACCTCGACCGGGTGGGTGCCGTCGAGCCCGACGACCCAACCCACGACCCCTTCCGAGGCGTCGTAGAGCGCGAGGCCCTGCACGACGTGGGCGCCGGTCGGCGTGATCACCCGCGGCCCGGTGTACGTGGCGGGCGCGTTGGGTGCGTTGAGGTCCGCGATCCATGCGGGCTGGAAGCGGACCCGCAGGTACGTGGTCCCGGCGGGCTTGACCGGCCGCCCGGCGCTGTCCGTGAACGGGCCGTCCGCGTAGTCCACCACGTAGCTCGGTGCCGGCGCGGCGCTCGGCAGGAAGGTGAACGTGATCCGGTCGGTGCACGCGTCGCTGGAGGTCGTGACCGCGGAGAGCAGCTGGTCCTGGGCCACGAGCTGGTTGCGCTGCTCGGACGTCGCCCCGACGAAGTGACACGCCGGGTTCGCCGTGGTCGTGGTGGTCACCGAACCCGCCGCGGTGTCGCCTGCCGTCGCGGACGAGGTGGACGAGGCCTTCGCCTTGCCGGTCCTGGTCGACGTGCTCCCCGACTCGGTCGACTTGGTCGATCCGCCGTCACTGCCGCACGCGGCCATCACGACCACGAGCGAGAGCCCTGCTGCAACGACCACGCGACGCATGACGACCTCCTGCCGCTCCGGGTGCGGCTCGCTTCGGCCCGAAGGATGCCACCCGGGAGAGCGGTACCATCGCCGCCGCCGGTCCGGCGGCCCAACGCCCCACCCACCCAGCACCCTGGAGGACCCGTGGCCCCGCTCGCAGACACCGATGTCGTCATCGTCGAGGCAGTGCGCACCCCGCTCGGGCGCCGCAACGGCGGTCTCAAGACCGTGCATCCGGCCGACCTCCTCGGTGGAGTGCAGGTCGGGGCGATCGAGCGGTCGGGCATCGATCCCCACGAGGTCGGACAGGTCGTCGGCGGCTGCGTGAGCCAGGTCGGCGAGCAGACGTTCAACATCGCCCGGACGGCGTGGCTGTCGGCGGGGATGCCGCTCGAGGTCGCCGCCACCACGGTCGACGCCCAGTGCGGCTCGTCGCAGCAGGCCACGAACCTGGCCACGACGCTGGTGAAGGCCGGGGTCGTCGACGATCGCGCTTGAGCTGTGGTGTCGAGAGCATGAGCCGGGTGCCGCTCGGCGCGGCGGTGCGGGGCGAGTTCGGCCGGCCGACGCCGAAGTCGTACTTCGAGCGCTACGAGGTGACGTCGCAGTTCGAAGGCGCCGAGCGCATCGCGGAGAAGTGGGGCGTGACCCGCGACGACTGTGACCGGTTCGGCCTCGAGTCCCAGACCCGCGCGCAGCGCGCCTGGGCCGAAGGGCGCTTCGAGCGCGAGGTCAAGCCCGTCGACGCGCCCGACGTCGACGACGACGGCAAGCCGACGGGCACCACGCACTCACGTGACCCGCGACGAGGGTCTGCGCGAGACGTCACTCGAAGCGCTCGCGAAGCTCAAGCCGGTCGGACGCGAGAACGGTGTGCACACCGCCGGCTCGTCGTCGCAGATCACCGACGGCGCCGCCGCGGTCCTGCTCATGACCGCGGCCAAGGCGAAGGACCTCGGCCTGCGACCGCGGGCCCGGATCGTCGACCAGTGCCTCGTCGGCGTGGACCCGGTGCTGATGCTGACCGGTCCGATCGACGCGACCCGGCTCCTCCTCGAGCGGACCGGCCTCGGCATGGCGGACCTCGACACCGTCGAGATCAACGAGGCCTTCGCCTCCGTCGTGCTGGCCTGGGAGCGCGAGCTGAAGGCCGACATGGAGAAGGTGAACCCGAACGGCGGCGCGATCGCGCTCGGTCACCCGGTCGGCGCGACCGGAGCGCGGCTCGTCACCACCGCACTGCACGAGCTCGAGCGGACCGACGGGACGCTCGGGCTCATCACGATGTGCTGCGGTGGCGGCCTCGGGACGGGCACGATCATCGAGCGCGTGTAGCGGGCCGTCGCGCCCGTGGCGACCCACGACGTCCTCAACCAGCCACCGCCGCTCGAGGACTACGACGTCTTCGGCGCCGACACCGCACTCGTGGAAGCGGTGCCGCGTCACGGCGCGAGCTGGGCGGACGCGCAGCTGCACGAGCTGGGGACGCGCGCCGGTTCGGCCGAGAGCATCGGGTGGGGCTTCACCGCGAACGAGAACCCGCCCCGGCTGCGCACGCACGACCGGTACGGCAACCGGATCGACGCCGTCGACTACCACCCCGCGTACCACGAGCTGATGCGCGTGGCGATCGGCCACGAGCTGCACGGCGGCCCGTGGCGCGACGCGCGACCCGGCGCGCACGTCGCCCGCGCCGCGGGGTTCATGGTCTGGAGCCAGGTCGACGCCGGGCACGGCTGCCCGGTGTCGATGACGTACGCCATCGTCCCCGCGCTCCGCACCGAGCCGAAGCTCGCGGCCCTCTGGGAGCCCCGGCTGACCAGCCCGACCTACGACCCCCGGCCGATTCCCGCCGCAAGCAAGGACGGCGCGATCGCGGGCATGGCGATGACCGAGAAGCAGGGCGGGTCGGACGTGCGCGCCAACACGACGCGGGCCGTCGCGGTCAACGGTGGCGGCTCGGGCGCGCCGTACCGGCTCACGGGTCACAAGTGGTTCTGCTCCGCGCCGATGAGCGACGCGTTCCTGATGCTCGCGCAGGCTCCGGGTGGGCTCTCGTGCTTCTTCGTGCCGCGCCGGCGTGACGACGGGACGCTCAACGGGATCGAGATCCAGCGGCTCAAGGACAAGCTCGGGAACCGCTCCAACGCGTCGAGCGAGATCGAGCTCGACGATGCGGAGGGCCGGCTCGTCGGTGAAGAAGGGCGCGGCGTCCCGACGATCATCCAGATGGTGAACCACACGCGGCTCGACTGCGTGCTCGGTGCCGCGTCCGGGATGCGCCAGGCGGTGGCGCAGGCCACCCACCACGCGGCGCACCGCTTCGCGTTCGGCCGGGACCTCATCGACCAGCCCCTGATGCGCAACGTGCTGGCCGACCTCGCGGTCGAGAGCGAAGCCGCGACCACGCTCGCGATCCGCCTCGCCGCCGCGTACGACGCCACCGACCGGCCCGATGCCGACCCCCACGAGGTCGACTTCGCCCGCCTCGCGACGGCCGTCGGCAAGTACTGGGTGTGCAAGCGGCAACCCGGCCTGGTCGTCGAGGCGCTGGAGTGCCTCGGCGGCAACGGGTACGTCGAGGAGTCGGTCATGCCTCGGCTGTTCCGGGAGTCACCGCTCAACGGGATCTGGGAGGGCTCGGGCAACGTCATCTGCCTCGACGTCCTCCGCGCCATGGGCCGTTCCCCCGCGTCCGTCGACGCGTTCCGCGACGAGGTCCTGGCTGCGTCCGGCGCGGACCCGCGCTTCGACGCCCATTGCATCCGTCTCGATGCGGTGCTTTCGGACCAGGACGACCTCGAGTCGCGGGCTCGGAGGATCGTGGAGATGATGGCGCTCGCGCTCGAGGCATCGCTGCTCATCCGCGCCGGGTCCACGGCCGTCGCCGATGCCTACTGCGCCTCGCGGCTCGATCCGGAGGCGGCGTCACTGGCCTACGGCGCGCTTCCGCCCGGGGTCGACGTCGGCGCGATCGTCGATCGCGCCCGGCCGGTGCTGCACTGATCGACCGGTAGCCTGCACCTCGTGACGACACTCGCGG
The DNA here is from genome assembly GCA_963770105.1 of uncultured Acidimicrobiia bacterium. Lineage (GTDB taxonomy): Bacteria > Actinomycetota > Acidimicrobiia > IMCC26256 > JAENVU01 > Chersky-806. Next base: position 2,412,840 of record CAVYOL010000002.1, read on the forward strand.
AACGGCTCGGCTACCCGTCCGACGCCAAGCTGCTGATCATCAACTGCGACGACCTCGGCTCGTCCCGGTCGGCGAACGTCGCGGTGTACGCGGCGCTGCGTCGGGCCTGGCGACGAGCGCGACGCTGATGGTCCCGTGCCCGTGGGCCCGTGACGCCGCGGCCCAGTACCGGGGCGAGGACGTCGGCGTGCACCTCACGTTGAACGCCGAGTGGGAGACGTACCGGTGGGGTCCGATCACGCACTCACCCAGCCTGCTCGACGGTGACGGCGGCTTCCCGCGCACGCTCGACGACGTCTGGGACCACGCCGACCTCGAAGAGGTCCGCAAGGAGTGCCGGGCGCAGATCGAACGGGCGATCTTCTGGGGCTTCGACGTGAGCCACCTCGACAGCCACATGGGCACGCTGCAGCTGCGGCCCGAGTTCTTCGACGTCTACCTCGAGCTCGCGGTCGACTTCGGGCTGCCGCTGCGCATGGCCGGCGCGAGCGGTGAGGCGCTGGTCGGGCTTCCCGTTCCGGCGGCTGGCGGCCGAGGAGGGCGTCGTCTTCCACCGACCACTTCGTGTACACCGCACGTCGGGTCGCGCCGTGCGATCGAGCGGACGTTGTTCGACCTGCGACCGGGCGTCACCGAGGTCTACTTCCACCCGGCCGTCGACACCGACGAGCTACGGGCGTCGCACCCCGACTGGCCGGGCCGGGTCGAGGACCACGCCACGCTGTGCTCCGACCCGTCGCTCGCGCGACCTGATCGACCGCGCCGGCGCCACCCTGATCGGCTACCGCGAGCTCCGCGACCTCCAACGCTCCCTCCCCTGACCGCACTCCACCCCCCGCCGTTGTCCGAAAGAGGTCCCCAAGGGAACCGAATCGGACAAACGGGGGAGGCGGTTGGGGGAGGTTGAGGGGGGAGGGTCGGGTCAGTAGGTGGTGCGGGTGCGGATCTGGTCCTGGAGGGCCTTGTACTCGGGGGAGGCGGTGAGGGGCAGGAGCGCCATGAACTTGCCCATGTCCCCCGCGACCTTCATCCGGCCCTGCATGAACGCCGCGTTCGCGTCGAGCTCACCCTGTTGCACCTTCACCGAGTCCTCGTAGCTGAGCGACAGCGTGAGATCCGCGGCCGGTGCCTCACCCAGGGAGCTCTCGAGCAGCTTGCCGTCCTGGAGGATCCAGTAGTACTTCACGTCACCGTCGGGGCCGCCACTGACGACGTACTGCATCTGCGCGCGACGCGCCCGGGCGCTCCGGCTGACCCTCGGCCAGGACCCGCGTCTCGTCGAGCCACTCCTGGCTCAGGTACTGCACCATCAGGTGCGCACCGACGCTCGCAGGCCCGGCGAAGAGATCGTCTTCCGTGTCTCCTTCGGCCACCCCGTTGTCCACGAGCGACCGGGCCAGCACGAACTCCTCCCACGGGAAGATCTCGCGGACCACGTCGTCAGGAAGGCGCATCCAGAACCCGGTCGGGTCGACCTGGGTGCGATGGGCCAGCAGGGCCTCGCGGCGGATGTGCGAGGAAGTCGCCGACGTCGACGAACGTCGTGAAGCGATCGTCGCGCTCGTCGAAGCCCTCGCGCTCGAACCACTGCGCGTACGGGCTCTCTTCACCTCGAGCGATGAACGCGTCGTGCAGCGCGCGGATCCGGCGGGCCGACCAGCCCGTGTAGTACATCTTCTGCGGCTGCCACGGCTCGCCCGCGTCGGGGTACGCGGACGCGTCGCCGGCCGCATCGAACGCCGGGCCGGAGATCTCGTGCACGCGGACGTGATCGGGGTGCGGGTAGAACTTGCTGTCGTCGCCGTAGGTGATGATCACCTGCGGGCGCTCGGCGCGGATGATGCGCACCAGGCGACCGACGGCTTCGTCCAGCGGCGCGTTCGCGAAGTTCTCCGGACGCGCGTTGGCCTCCGTGTCCTTCATGCCCGAGTCGCGGTAGCCGAGCATGTAGAGCTTCTCGTACCCGATCGTGTCCACGCTGTTCTGGAGCTCCTGCATGCGGACCTCGTGGAGGTTCGCGCGGGTCTCCGGGGTGTCGGCGGCCGGGTTGAGGATCTCGCCCTCTTCCCCACCGGTGCAGCAGACGAGCACCCCACCGATCTTCTCGGCGGCGTACTTCGCGACCGTCGACGCGCCTTTCGACGCTTCGTCGTCGGGATGGGCGTGGACGGAGAGCAGGCGGAGGGGCGTCGTTGCATCACTCATGTGACGACAACGCTACCGCGCGACCTCCGAGGCTCCCGCTCGCAGGGGCCAGGTGCCGACCCGCCCGATGTCACGGATCTTGCGGTCGCGGGACCGGCCCCAGGAGAACGACGGGTTCTCCGCGAGCGCGTCGTGGAGCTCCTCCGAGGCCAGGACCGTGCCGGGGTACGCCAGCTCGACGAGCCGGTGGGCGAGGTTGACGATCGGACCGTAGTAGTCGCCCTCCCGTGCGATCACCGTTCCGTACGCGAGGCCGGCCCGGGCATCGGGCAGCACGCTGTCGTCGCCCGTGCGCTCGGTGAGCCGGAGCGCGATCTGCGCGGTGATCGAGGGGGTCTCGGAGACGAACATCACCTCGTCGCCGATCGTCTTCACCAGACGGCCGCCCAGCTCGGCGATCGTGTCGTGGGTGAGCGCCTCGAACCGGGTGACGAGCGCGCCGAGCTCGTCGTCCTCGAGGATCTGGCTGAGCGCGGTGTAGCCGACGAGGTCGAGGAAGCCGACCGCGAGCACCGGGCGCGTCGACAGCGACTCGTCGGTGGCGAGCTTGCGCCACACCGCGTCGCGCATCTGGAGCCGCAACACGTAGTCGAACAGCCCCGCGAGCGAGTCCCATTCGAGGTTCTCGAGGTACACCTGGGCGATCATCTCGTCGTCGAGTCCCGCCTCGCGCGCGGCCTCCACCGAGTCGACCACGTTGTCGCTCAGCACTTCGGCGACGCGTGCGAAGCCACCACTGAGCGCACGGACCTGCTGCACCAACGCCTCGACCGCGTCCTCGCGCGAGTAGTCGCGGCGCTGGAACCACGCGTCCACCCGTTGCTGCAACGTCTGCAGCACTGCGACCGACTCGTCGCTGAACGCCGGCGCGCCGTCGGGCACGTCCGGGAAGCCGAGCGCGCGCCACAACCGGGAGGACACCACGGGATCGACGCCCGCACGCGCCGACACCTCGGTGCGGGAGTACTTCGCCTGATCCCTGAACAGGGACCGGTCGATCGTCAGCAGCGTGAGCCAACCCTCGGACTCGGCGCGGCGCAGCTCGTCCGCGGTCGCGCCCCGCTCCAGCAGGTAGCGCTCCAGCTCCGGGTTCACGGAGCAGATGCTCGCGCCCCGGCTACCCGGAGCGCGGTACCTCGCTCCACGGGAGCTCCCGGGAGTTGTCGGGGTCCTTCGGGAGGCCGAGCACGCGCTCACCCAGGATGTTGCGCATGATGTCGGACGTCCCGCCCTCGATCGTGTTCGCCTGCGCCCGCAGGAAGCCGAACGCGACGGTGGCGTCCTCGTCGACCCGGATCGCACGGCCGGACCGCGTCGTCTTCGAGAGGTTCTCGCCCTCCCACGCCACGCCGCCCGCGCCTTCGAGGTCCAGTGCGAGCTTCTGCAGCCGTTGGTTGAACTCGGCCTGCTGGAGCTTCGTGATCGACCCCTCGGGCCCCGCCTCGGCCCCGCTCTTGCGCTTGTCGCCCGCCCGCTGGTTGTTCAGGCGGATCAACCGGCTCTCGATGTAGGCGCTCGCCAGCCGCTGACGGGCCAGCGGGTCGGTGATCCCGCGGTGGCGGTCGAGCAGCCGATCGAGCGGGCTCCCCCCGACGGCATCCCCGCCGATCGAACCCGCGCCCGACAGCGAGACCCTCTCGTTCATCAGGGTCGTGATCGCGACCTTCCAGCCGTCACCCTCGCGGCCGAGCATCCAGTCGTTGCGCACCCGGGCGTCGTTGAAGAACACCTCGTTGAACTCCGCGTCACCGGTGATCTGCACCAGCGGCCGCACCTCGACGCCCGGCTGCTCCATGTCGACGACGAAGTAGGACAGGCCGGCGTGCTTCGGGACGTCCGGGTTCGTCCGGCAGAGCAGCATCCCCCACTTCGAGAGGTGCGCGACCGTCGTCCACACCTTCTGCCCGTTGACCACCCACTCGTCACCGTCGCGCACCGCGCGGGTCGCCAAGCCGGCGACGTCGGATCCGGCGCCGGGCTCGCTGAAGAGCTGGCACCAGATCTCCTGGTTGCACGCCAGCGGACGCAGGAGCCGGTGCTTCATCTCCTCCGTGCCCCACGCCATCACCGTCGGGCCGCCCATCCCGATCCCGATGATGTTGTACGGCCGCGGCACCTTGTAGTGGTTCAGGACCTCGTTCACGAACCGGGCGTCGCCTGGTGACAGCGAGAGCCCCGCCCCGTACTCGGACGGCCAGGTCGGCGTCGCGTACCCGGCCTCACCGAACTCGACGCACCACGCCGCGTAGTCGAGCCCACCACGCCGCGTCGCGTACGCCGCCGCGTCGCCCGCGTCGATCGCCTCCATCCATCCGGCCGGCAGGTGCTCCGCCAGCCATTGACGCGTCATGTCGCGCAGGTCTTCGGCACTGCGTTGCGGGCTCTCGACTGCCATCCGGCACCTCCAAGGCGGGTCGGCGGGAGCGTACCTGGACCGGCCCGGGTGGTCAGGTTGGCCCTGACCCGGGGCCGGGCGCTCTCGACCAGGTAATTTGTCGCCCCTTGAGCGTCGAGAGCCCTCCTTCCGCGGCGCGCCCGGGTTCGTCGCTGCCGCCCCTTGAAGCCCCCGGTCGAGCGGCGCTCAAGCGCGCGTGGGAGAACCAGCGGTTCACGCTCATCGTCCTCGCGGTCGCGGGGGTCCTGCTGATCATCGTCCTCGTCGCAGTGACGGAGCGCATCACCGAGAGCGGCCACGTGCTCCGAGGCGTCGAGATCGGCGACGTGAACGTCAGTGGGATGTCCGAGCAGCAGGCGCTCGACGCGATCCAGCAGCGCGCCGCCCAGCTCGACAGCGCGCCCGTCCGCGTCAAGGCCGGCTCGACCGAGCTCGCCGTCGACCCGACCGCGCTCAACCTGCACGTCGACGCGGCGGCGAGCGTGCGGGCCGCGCGCGAAGCCGGGCGGAGTCACAACCCGGTCAACCAGCTCGCCGGCACCGTGTTGCGCCGCTTCCGGTCGGACCACATCCCGTTCGTCGTCGACGTCGACCCCGCACGCTTCGACGCCGTCCTCGATGCGTGGGTGAACCAGACCGGCAAGGGACTGGTGGACGGCGGCCTGCAGTTCCAGGGAACGCAGGTGGTCACGATCGCCCCGAAGTCCGGGATCGGGATCCAGCGGGCCCAGGCGAAGCGTCAGGTCCTCGAAGCCCTCGGCCGGGGCGAGAGCGACGCGGGCGAGCTGCGGATCGGCCCGACCACCCCGGCGGTCGACGCGAAGGACGTCGACCGGGCCGCCCGCCTGGCCCGTGCCGTCCTCGCAGCGCCGGTGACCGTCACGGTGAACGGCACCCCGTTGCTCCTCTCCCCCGAGCAGGTCGCAACGACGCTGCAGACCGAGATCGTCAACTCGCGCCTCGTGTTGAAGTCGGACCCGCTCAAGCTGCGCGCCGCGTTCGGCAACCAGCTGGTCGCGCTCGAGACGCCGCCGAAGGACGCGGGGTTCGCGATCAACGGCACCGCGGTGTCCGTCGTCCCCGCGGTCACGGGCAAGCTCGTGGACCTGGACGCCGTGGGCCGCGAGATCGCCCGCGGCAAGCACGCGTTCGACGCGACGGTCGGTGAGGTGCAGCCCGCGCGCACGACGGAGTGGGCGCAGAAGCTCAACATCACCGAGCTCGTGTCGAGCTTCACGACCTACTACACGCCCGGCCAGCCGCGGGTCACGAACATCCACCGCGCGGCCGACACGATCAACGGCACGATCGTCCCGCCCGGCCAGACGTTCTCGTTGAACGGCGCGCTGGGTCAGCGCACCGCGGCGAAGGGCTACGTCTCCGCACCCCAGATCGGTGCCGACCTCGAGGACGAGGACGCGATCGGCGGCGGCGTCAGCCAGGTCTCGACCACCGTCTTCAACGCGACGTTCTTCGGCTGCTACCAGGACGTGACCCACACCGTGCACTCGCTCTACCTGTCCCGCTACCCGATGGGGCGCGAAGCGACGCTTGCAGTACCCCTCGATCGACAACCAGTGGAAGAACGACTCCGCGTCCGGCGTGCTGATCCGGGCGTTCTACAGCTCCGGCTCGATCACCGTCGCGTACTACGGCAACAAGGGCGGCCGGAGCTGCCGGGCCGAGGGCCCGAACATCCTCCAGACGATCCCGCCCGAGACCGAGTACGTGGACGACCCGTCGTTGCCGGCCGGCCAGACCAAGGCGCTCGAGCACGGACAGAACGGCTACGTCGTCGAGAACTTCCGGATCATCAGCGTCCCCGGCCAGCCCGACAAGCGCGAGCGGTACGTCGAGCACTACTCCATGACGAAGAACAAGGTCGCGCGCGGCACCGGTGGGGTCACACCGCCGCCCGCGCCGGCGCCGACGACACCCGCCGCCGCACCGCCCGGCTGATCACCGAGCGCCGCGTCCCGCGGCATCGGCGGTCGTAGGCTGCTCGCAGATGCTGCATGCCCGGCGGTTCACCCAAGGTGTCGCGGACCCGGAGCAGGTGGACCCGACCGATCTCGGCACGGCTCGCCGTGGCCCCGGCACGCTCCTGATCGTCACCGCGGTCAACTTCACGGAGGACGAGCTCGCGCTCCTCGCGAAGCAGCTCCCGATCCACCCGCTCGTGGTGGACGACCTCCGCAACGCCAACCAGCGCACCAAGCTCGAGAACTACGGCGACCACTGGCACGTCGCCGTCCACGCGGCCGCGACCAAGGGCGACGAGCTCGTCGTGAAGGAGATCGACGTCGTGTTCGGCCAGGACTGGCTGCTCGCGGTCAGCGAGCCCGTCGCCGATGGCGACCAGATCGACCTCCTCGAGGAGGTTCGGCGCCGGTTCGAGCGCGGCCGGCTCGAGTGCGAGAACGACGACCTCGGGTGTGCGCTCTGGGCGCTGCTGGACGTGATCGTCGACGCATACTTCCATGTGACGGACCTCGTCGACGAGCGCCTCGACGACATCGAGGAGATCGTGTTCGGGGTCCAGCGCAACGACGCGATCCCCCAGGAGGTGTTCACGCTCCGGCGCAGCCTGGTGCAGTTCCGACGGGCCGCGACGCCACTGCGCGAGGTGATCGCCAGCCTGCTGCGACGGGAGGTCGAGTGGATCGGCCCGGAGTCCGTCGTGCTCCTGCAGGACGTCTACGACCACTCGCTGCGCATCGCGGATCTCATCGAGTCCCAGCGGGACCTGCTCACCGGGCTGCTCGAAGCGCACCTGGCCGTCGTGTCGAACCGCATGAACGACGTCATGAAGAAGACGTCGAGCTACGGCGCGATCCTGCTGGTGTCGACGCTGATCGCCGGCATCTACGGGATGAACTTCCGCAACATGCCCGAGCTGCTGCTCCACTACGGCTACTACTACGCGCTCGGGGTGATGGCCATCGCCACCGCGCTGCTCTGGTTCCAGTTCAGGAAGAAGGGCTGGTTGTAGCGGGGCTCCAGCGCTTCACCGCCCGGATCCCGAGCTCCAACGCGACGCACCCGCCCGCCGCGACCGCGAGCCCGACCGCCACGGTCTCGAGCGACGGCAGGCTGAGCGCGTAGAAGTCGCGCACGAAGGGGATGGCCAGCGCGCCGATGAAGAGGCCGATCATCGCGAGCAGCAGCACCGTGCGGTACCGGGTCAGCGGCCGGGCCAGCATGCCGAGCACGTACAGCCCCAGCACCATGAGGACGACCGTCGCCATCGTGCGTGACTCCCGGGTCCCGATCCCCTGGGTGCGCGCGAAGGCGTACGTGATCGAGACGGCGATGAAGATGATGACGCCGGCGGGTATCGCGAACCGCAGGACCCGGCGGACGAAGCCCGGCACGTAGCGCTCCCGGCTCGGGGCGAACGCGAGGAAGAACGCGGGGATGCCGATGGTGAGGCCGCTCACGATCGTCAGGTGACGAGGCAGGAACGGGTAGGGCCAGCCGATGATCACGGTGAGGATCGCGAGCAGCGCGGCGTAGGTCGTCTTGGTGAGGAACAGGTTCGAGACCCGCTCGATGTTCGCGATCACCCGCCGGCCCTCGGCGACCACGCCGGGCAGGGTCGAGAACCGGCTGTCGAGGAGGACCAGCTGGGCGACGGCCCGGGTCGCCGCGGCACCGGACCCCATCGCGACGCCGATGTCCGCGTCCTTGAGCGCGAGCGCATCGTTCACGCCGTCACCCGTCATCGCGACGACGTGGCCGCGCGACTGCAGCGCCTTGACCATCGCGCGCTTCTGCTGCGGGGTGACCCGCCCGAAGACCGCGTGGCCTTCGAGGACGTCCGCCAGCTCGTCGATGTCTTCCGGGAGCTCGCGCGCGTCGACCGGCTCCCCCGCGTCGGGCAGGCCGACCCGGCGCGCCACTGCGCCGACCGTGCGCGGGTTGTCACCGGAGATCACCTTCAGGGCCACCCCCTGCTGGTGGAAGTAGTCGAGCGTCTCCGCCGCGTCCGGGCGCACCTTCTCCTGGAGCAGGACGAGCGCGATCGGGAGGAGACCGGTGGGCAGCTCCTCGCCCGCGAGCGCGTCGCCCCGGGCCAGCAGCAACACCCGGTTGCCGGTCGACGCGAGCTCGTCGGCCTGGCGCCGGGCCGGATCCGACGCGTCGAGCCACACCATCTCCGGCGCCCCGAGCACCCACACGCCGTTGGTCCCGTAGGCCGCGGCGCTCCACTTCCGGGCCGACGAGAAGGGCACCAGCCCGGCCCGCTCCCATCCGTCCGGTGCCGGGAACGCGCCCGCGATCGCGTCCTGGGTCGCGTTGCCACCTTCGTCGTGGCTCAAGGCGCCGAGCGCGGCGTGCACGACCGGCTCGTCGGTCTCCGGGTCGAGCAGCTCGATCCGCTCGAACTCGACGATGCCCTCGGTGAGGGTGCCGGTCTTGTCGAGGCACACGACGTCGACGCGGGCCAGGCCTTCGACCGCGGGGAGCTCCTGGACCAGGACCTTGCGCCGGGCCAGGGTCACCGCGGCGAGCCCGAACGCGATGCTGGTCAGCAGGACCAGCCCTTCGGGGACCATGCCGACGACACCGGCGACCGCGCCGCTCACCGCGTTGGAGAGGCTCTGGTCCTGGAGCTGACGGAAGAACAGCAGCGGGCCGACGATGACGAGCACCCACGTCACGTACTTGAGGATCTCGTTGATGCCGCTGACGAGCTCGGAGTGCGTCACCGTGAACCGGCGCGCCTCGGCCGCGAGCTTCCGGGCGTACGCGTCCTCCCCGACCGCGGTGGCCTGGAACCGGCCGCTCCCCGCCACGACGATCGCGCCCGACAGCATCTGGTCGCCACCGCGCTTCAGGATGGGATCCGACTCCCCCGTCAGCAACGACTCGTCGAGCTCGAGGCCGTCCGACGTGCGCACGGTCCCGTCGGCGGGCACCTGGTCGCCGGCGCGCAGGTCGAGCAGATCGTCGAGCACCACCGCTTCGACGGGAATCTCCACCGAGGCCCCGTCGCGCACGACGCGCGCGATCGGCGCGCTCAGCACCGCGAGCCGGTCGAGCGTGCGCTTCGCCCGGTACTCCTGGACGATCCCGATCAGCGCGTTGACCACGAGGACGATGCCGAACAGACCGTCGGCCGGTGAGCCGAACACGAGGATGAGCGCCAGCATCGTGCCGAGGATGGCGTTGAACCGGGTGAAGACGTTGGCCCGCACGATCTCGGTCAGGGTCCGGCTCGTCCGGGCCCCGCTGTCGTTCGTCTGACCCTGCGCGACGCGCCGCGCGACCTCGGCCGCGGTCAGGCCCTGCGGCGGCGTTTCCGGCCGGGTCGCCACCTCGGGCGGCGTTTCGGCCGCGGGAGAGGGCGTGAGAGCCACGTGGTGACGCTACCCTCGGCCGCGGTGGACCAGCACTACCCCGCCGTTTGGGAATCCGACGTCGTCCTCACGGACGGCGGCACCGTGCATCTCCGGCCGATCCGGTCGACCGACGACGCGGGCCTGCTCGGTCTCTTCCACCGGCTCTCGAAGGAGTCGGTGTACCTGCGCTTCTTCTCGCCGGTGTCCGCGCCGACGCGCGCAGCAGCTCGAGCACTTCACGCACGTCGACTACGAGAACCGGATGGCGCTGGTCGCCGAGCTCGGTGACGAGATCGTCGCCGTCGCGCGCTACGACCGTCCGCCGGACGCGGACATGGCCGAAGTCGCCTTCACGGTGCAGGACGATCAACAGGGTCGCGGCCTCGCGACGATCATGCTCGAGCACCTCGCCGCGGTCGCCCGCACGCACGGCATCCACCGGTTCACGGCCGAGACGTTGCCGGACAACCGCAAGATGCTCGGCGTGTTCCGCGACGCCGGCTTCCAGGTCGTGCGCGAGTTCGCCGACGGCGTCGTTCACGTCACGTTCCCCATCGACCCGACCGACGCATCCCAGGCGATGCAGGACGAGCGGGAGCAGATCTCGGAGGCTCGCTCGGTCCGCCGGCTGCTCGCGCCGCGTTCGATCGCAGTCATCGGCGCGGGCCGTCAAGCCGGGACGATCGGCCACGAGGTGTTCCGCAACCTCCTCGCGGGCGAGTTCACGGGGGCGGTGTACCCCGTCAACCCGAACGCGACCGCGGTCGGCGAGCATCCGCGCCTATCCCACGGTGCTCGACATCCCCGACGACGTCGACCTCGCGGTCATCACCGTTCCGGCCGCGTCGGTCGCCGACGTGGTGCGCCAGTCGGCGGACAAGGGCGTGCACGGCCTCGTCGTCATCAGCGCCGGGCTTCGCCGAACGTGGTGGTGCCAAGGTCGAGGAGGAGCTCGTCGAGCTCGCCCGGCTGCACGGGATGCGCCTGGTCGGGCCCAACGGCATGGGCGTCGTGAACACGGACCCCGACATCTCGATGAACGCGACCTTCGCGCCCTTCCGGCCGGTGCCGGGGGCAGATCGGCTTCGCGTCGCAGTCGGGCGCGCTCGGCATCGAGCTGCTCGGTCAGGCTGCGAGCCTCGGCCTCGGCGTCTCGAGCTTCGTGTCGATGGGCAACAAGGCGGACGTCAGCAGCAACGACCTCCTGCAGTTCTGGGATCACGACCCGGAGACCAAGGTCATCCTCCTGTACCTCGAGTCGTTCGGGAACCCGCGCAAGTTCGCCCGCCTCGCCCGCCGGGTCGGACGCAACAAGCCGATCCTGGCGGTGAAGAGCGGCCGCAGCAGTGCGGGACGCGCGCGGCGACGTCGCACACCGCCGCGCTCGCGTCCTCGGACGTCGCCACCGACGCCCTGTTCCGCCAAGCCGGCGTGGTGCGCGTCGACACGCTCGCGGAGCTGCTCGACACCGCACAGGTGCTCGTCCACCAGCCGCTGCCGCCCGGGACGGCGGGTCGCGATCGTCTCGAACGGCGGCGGGCCCGGGATCCTCGCGTCGGATGCGTGCGAAGGCGCGGGCCTCGAGGTCCCGGTGCTCTCGGACGCCACGCAGGCCGAGCTCGCCTCGTTCGTCTCCGACGACGCGTCGACCACGAACCCGGTCGACCTCATCGCGTCCGCGACCGCCGCGACCTACGAGCGCGCGCTGCGGACCGTGCTCGCGGACCCGGACATCGACGCGGTGCTCGTGATCTTCGTCCCGCCGCTCGTCACGGACTCCGACGACGTCGCGCGCGCGATCGTCGCTGCCGCCACCGAGGCGGGCGAGAAGCCGATCGTGGCCTGCTTCCTCACGCAGGCCAACGCGCCGGAGATCCTCCAGGCCCCGGCCGGCGGCCGGCGGTCGATCCCCTCCTTCACGTTCCCGGAGGCGGCCGCGGTCGCGCTGAGCCGCGCCGCGAGCCACGCCGAATGGCGGCGCCAGCCCGAAGGGTCCGTCCCGGACCTCGCCGGCATCGACCGGGGCCGGGCTCACGCGCTCGTCACCACCGCGTTGGAGCACGTCGAGGACGTGTGGCTCGCGCCCGAGGTCGCCACCGACCTGTGCCGCGCGTTCGGGATCCCCGTCGCCCCACTGCGCCACGCCGACTCCGCCGACGCCGCAGCCGCCGCGGCCCAGGCGCTCGGCTTCCCCGTCGCGCTGAAGGCCGGCGCCGGAGCCATCGTGCACAAGACCGATGTCGGTGGCGTCGCGCTCGGCCTCGCCGATGCGGACGCGGTCCGGACCGCCTACGACGCGATGGCCACCGCGCTCGGCGCCGATCTCGGCGGCGTCGTGGTGCAGCCGATGGTGCAGCGTGGCATCGAGACCATCGTCGGGGTCACCGAGGATCCGAGCTTCGGGCCGTTGGTGCTGTTCGGCATGGGCGGGGTCGCGGCGGAGCTCGTGCGGGACACCGCGCTGCGGCTCGTCCCCCTCACGGACGTCGACGCCGCGGAGCTCGTCCGGTCGTTGCGCTCGTCGCCGCTGCTGTTCGGCTACCGCGGCGCGGCGCCGGCCGACGTCGCCGCGCTCGAGGACCTGCTGCTGCGCGTCGGGATGCTCGCCGACGAGCTGCCCGAGGTGCGCGAGCTCGACTGCAACCCGGTGGTCGTACGGCCCGACGGCGTGCTCGCGATCGACATCAAGATCCGGCTCGTCCGCACCCCGGAGCACCCGAGCGCGGAGGTCCGCCGCCTCCGCTCACCCTCGTGATCCCCGAGGCGGACCACGTCGAGGAGCCGCGGGGATGGAGCGTCCGCCGGATCCTCGCCGTCGCGATGATCGTGGTGCTCGTGCTCATCAGCATCTTCGTGGTCGTGAAGATCGCGAAGGACGGCTCGACCAAGTCGCCGCACCATGCCGCGCCCGCGGTCTCGGTGCCCCGGGTCAGGCCTGCTTGAAGGTGATGAGGAAGACCATCTCGCCGTGGTCCTGGACCTGGGCCGGGCCGAAGCTCGGGGCCGGGATGCCGTAGTCGTCGAACGTCACGGGGATGGTGCCGTTCGTCTCGATCGTGGAGCCGTTGCGGCGGGCGATGATGTCGAACGTCACCGGCTGGGTCTTGCCCCGCAACGTCAGGTCACCGGTCGCCTTGACCGTGATCTGCTTCAGGTTCGCGGGGATGGTCCCGAGGTCGATCGGCGCCGTGAGCTTGAACGTCGCGGTCGGGAACTCGGCGGTGTCCATGATCCGACCCTGGAACTGACGGTCGCGGTTGGACTGGTCGCTCGTGACCTTCGTGAGGTCCGCGGTGAAGCTCGCGGAGCTCACCGTGGTGCCACTGATGCTCATGGAGCCGGTGACCGCGGTCGTCTTGCCGACGGCCGTCGTGCTCTGGCCGAACAGCACCTCACCGACGCGGTACTGCACCGCGCTGCCAGACGAGACCTTCCAGTCACCGTCGATCGACGCCGCGGTAGCCGTCGTCGAGGAGCTGGTGTCCTTCGACTTCGAGGAGTCCACGGTCGACAGCTTGAGCTTGGCCGGCGGGTCGCCCTCGATGAAGTTGATGTAGATGAACGGACCCGCCACGACGAGCACGATCAGCAGGACGGGGATCCCGATGAACCACGTTCGCTTCTTGCGCATGACGCTGCCGAAGGACATGGGGGCATCCTGGGGAGAGAATCTGGGAACCCGCTGGGGGTACTGCAAGAACGGCGCAAGAGCCGGAGGAGATTGCCCGGCCTAGCGGAAGTCCCGCGAACGCAGCGCGTCGGCGAGGGTGAGGGGCAGGGCCTCGATCCGGTGGGCCAGCAGGTTGATCACACCCTGGTGGCGCTCGAGCAGGCCCCGAACCCGCAGCGCGGGCGCGACCCGGGCGACCTTCCGGTAGCGCTTCCACACCCCCGCCGGGCAGATCACGTTGATCAACCCCGTCTCGTCCTCCAGGTTGATGAAGATGGTCCCGTTCGCGGTTTCGGGTTGCTGACGGTGCGTGACCACTCCGGCAACCTCCACGACGCTGCGAGCCTCGATCTCTCGCAGCGCGGCCGCGGTGACCACGCCCCGGGCCGCGAGCTCCCCGCGCACGAACTCGGTGGGATGCCGTCCCGGAGCCATGCCCGTCGCCCAGAGGTCGGCCGCGGTCTCCTCCACCTCACTCATCCCCGGAAGGCGCGGCGCCTCGATCCCCGTCACCACACCCGGCAACGTCGTCGGCTTGGCGTCGCGCAACGCGCCCGCGGCCCACAACCCGGCGCGCCGGTCCACCCCGAAGCACGCGAACGCGCCCGCGGTCGCGAGGGACTCCAACGCGTCGACCGGTGCGGTGGTCCGACGGGTGAAGTCCTCGAGGTCGCGGAACGGCGCCGCTTCCCGTTCGAGGTCGATGCGGTCGAGCAACGCGCTGGAAAGGCCGCGCACGTACCGGAGCCCGGTGCGCACCGCGTGGATCGACGGATCGGCGTGCCAGCCCGACAACGGATGCCCGACCGGACCGGCTCCGGCGCTCGCGCGGCTCGAGCGTGCAGTCCCGCCGCGACCGCTCGATGCACGGACCGAGGACCTCCACCCCGTGCCGGCGCGCGTCGCGCACCAGCGTGTGCGGTGAGTAGAAGCCCATCGGCTGCGCGTTGAGCAACCCGCACACGAACTCCGCCGGGTAGTGCAGCTTGATCCACGCGCTCGAGTACACGAGGTAGGCGAAGCTCACCGAGTGGCTCTCGGGGAAGCCGAAGCTCGCGAACGCCTCGAGCTTCTTCGCGATCTCCTCGGCCGTGGCTGCCGGTGATCCCGCGCTCGGCCATGCCCTCCATGAGCCGGTCGCGCATCCGGGCCATGCGGGCCTTGGACCGCTTGGAGCCCATCGCCTGGCGGAGCTGGTCCGCCTCGCCGGCGGTGAAGCCCGCCGCGTCGATCGCCATCTGCATGAGCTGCTCCTGGAACAGCGGCACCCCCATCGTCTTGCGCAGGCAGTCCTCCAGGACCGGGTGCGGGTAGGTGACCTCCTCCTCCCCGTTGCGGCGCCGCAGGTACGGGTGGACGGAGCCTCCCTGGATCGGCCCCGGCCGGATGAGCGCGACCTCCACGACCAGGTCGTAGAACGTCTCGGGCCGCAACCGGGGCAGCGTCGCCATCTGCGCGCGGCTCTCCACCTGGAACACGCCGATCGTGTCGGCCGCGCTGAGCAGCGCGTAGACCGAGTCCTCCTGCGGGATGGTGGCGAGGTCCATCTCGACCTGCTCGTGCTCCCGGATCAGGTCCACCGCGAGGTGCAGCATCGTGAGCATCCCGAGCCCGAGCAGGTCGAACTTCACCAGGCCGGCGGCCGCGCAGTCGTCCTTGTCCCACTGGAGCACCGACCGCCCCTCCATGCGGGCCCACTCGATCGGGCAGCACTCCACCAACGGTCGGTCGGCCATCACCATCCCGCCCGAGTGGATGCCGAGGTGACGGGGGAAGTCCTGCACCTGCTCCGCGAGCTCGAGCACCATCTCCGGCACCGGCGGCGCGTCCGTGCTGTCGCGGAAGTCCGTCGAACGCGCCGTCCTTCGAGCGCCACCGGTCGATCCAGCGGGTGATCGCGTCGGCGTGACCGGGTGACAGCCCCGCGACCTTCGCCATCTCGCGCAGCGCGGACTTCGGCCGGTACGTGATGACGTTCGCGACCTGCGCGGCGCGGTCGCGTCCGTAGCGCTCGTAGACGTACTGGATCACCTCCTCGCGGCGCTGGTGCTCGATGTCCAGGTCGATGTCGGGCGGGCCGTCGCGCTCGGTGGAGAGGAAGCGCTCGAAGAGCAGGCCGAGCGCGACGGCGTCCGCCTTGGTGACCCCGAGCGCGTAGCAGACCGCGCTGTTCGCCGCGCTGCCCCGACCCTGGCAGTAGATGTCGTTCGTGTGGCAGAACTCGACGATGTCGTGCAGCAGGAGGAAGTAGCCGGGGAAGCCGAGCTGCTCGATCACCCCGAGCTCGTACTCGATCTGGCGCAGGGCCTTCGTGTGCTGCGGGTGGGTCGACGGGTAGTACACCGCCGCCCCGCGCCGGGTGAGCTCGCGCAGCCAGCTCATGTCGGTGTGGCCCGCCGGCACCGGGTAGTCGGGCAGGTTCGGCACCGCGACCCGCAGGTCGAACGCGCACGCCGCGGCCACCTCGACGGTGCGCTCGACCGCGCCGGGATAGCGGGCGAAGCGCCGGAGCTGCTCGGCCGGGCTGCGCAGGTGCGCGAAGGGCGCGGCCGGCAACCAGCCGTCGAGCTCGTCCAGGCTGCGCCGGCTCCGGATCGCCGACAGCGCGGTCGCCAGCCGGCGCCGGTCGGGGGTGGCGTAGTGGACGTTGTTCGTGGCCACCACCTCCGTGCCCACGCGCGACGCGAGCCGAGCCAGCGCGTCGTTGCGCGGCCGGTCCATCGGGTCGCCGTGGTCCCACAGCTCGACGAGCACCCGGTCCCGGCCGAACGCGTCGACCAGCTGTCCGAGCGCGTGCTCGGCCGCAGCCGGACCGTCGCGCACGAGCGCCGCGGGCACCGCGCCCTTGCGGCACCCGGTGAGGACCCACCAGCTCGACCGACCGCGCGCGGCGCGTCGGCGAGGTGCTCGAGCGTGAGCCGCGGCGCGCCCTTCTCCCCGCGCATCTGGGCCTCGCTGATCGCCCGGGCGAGCCCCGCGTAGCCCGCGGGACCCTCGCCGATCACCACGAGATGCTCCCCCGGCGGGTCGGCCAGGCCGTTCGGCGGCGTGCGCGCGCCCAGGGTCAGCTCGGCCCCGAAGACGGTGGGGAGCCCGAGCGGGCGCGCCGCGACCGCGAAGCGGACCACGCCGTAGAACCCGTCGTGGTCGGTGACCGCGAGGCCGGAGAGCCCCAGCCGGTGCGCTTCCTCGGCCAGCTCCTCGGGGTGGCTGGCCCCGTCCAGGAACGAGAAATTGGTGTGGCAGTGCAGCTCCGCGTACTCCGCCATCCCGGCACCCTACCGAACGTATGTTCGTACCGTCCAGCGCCCTCCCGGATCCGGTCGGTGGCCGGCGGGCGGGTCAGAATCCGGGCATGACGATCGAGCTGATCCCGCTGTGCACCGCCACCGTCACCCTCGCGGAGCCCGTCCTCATCCCCGGCGCGCCCGCCGGGATGCGGGCGATCGCCGAGTGCCTGTCGTGGGACTGCGCAGGTGAGCGGCTCAACGCCCACCTGCGCGGCAATGCGGCCGCGGACTGGATGACCGTCGACGCCGCCGGAGTCGGCACGATCGACGCCCGCGGGTTGCTCGAGACCGACGACGGCGCGCTGATCTACACCTGGTACCACGGTCGGCTCGACCTCTCGGCCGGGCCCGGCGCGTCACCCGCGTACTCCGCGCCGCTCTACGAGACGGGCGACGAGCGCTACGCGTGGCTCAACACGATCCAGGCGGTCGCGAAGGGCATCGTCGCCGCCGACGCCAAGCAGATCGTCTACGAGATCTGCGAGGTCCGCTAGCCGCGGCTCGCGCGCCTAGCCACCGATCCGGTCGAGGAACTCCTCGACCCGGTCGGTCCACGACACCACGTCCGCCAGCTGACCCGCGACCTCCAGCTCCGCCTGCGGGATGAGCTCGACGAGGTCCTCCGCGGTCGACAACGGGTGGCCGGGATCGGTGTCCCACGCGAGCACGAGCGTGGGAACGGCGATCCCGCGGCACGAGCTCGCGTGGCGGCAGATCGCTGCGGCCCGCGCCACGCAGCGCGGCGGGCAGCAGGTCGTCGGAGATCTTCGGCGGCGAGTGGTACACGTCCGCGATCGGGCTGAGGATGTCGGGGACCGGTTCCTCGCTCTGGCGCTGCACGTAGGCCAGGACCCCGCGCTCCTCCACCAGGTCGGCGCCGACGGTGTACTCGTCGGCCTGCGCGGCCCGCGTCTCGTACGCGGTCGGCGGGAGCACGAGCACGAGGCCGGTCACGCGGTCCGGCGCGTCGACCGCGGCATGGAGCGCGGTGGCGGCGCCCATGGAGACCCCGCCCGCGACGAACGTGCCGATGCCGAGCGCGTCCGTGAGCGCGACGAGGTCCCGGCCGAGGTTGCTCCACCGGTAGTCGTCCGGATCGTCGGTGCCCTCGGATTCGCCGTGGCCGCGGGCGTCCCAGCGCACCACGCGGTGGCGCCGCGCGAGCCGGTCCCAGTCGAGCATGAAGCTGGACTCCTGCTCCACGCTGCTCGCGAACCCGTGGCCCCAGAGGAACGGAGGTCCCGCGCCGGAGTCCGTCACCGCGATCTCGATGCCCCGGACGGTCGTCATGGGCGGTGATCGTAGGGCGAAGGGGTGCGTTCGTGGACCGGACCGGGAAGACGCCGGACCGGAACCGAAGGAGAGCCTGAGAGCTGCCCGGCCGCGGGGCGGTTCCGGGTCGCCCGGCGATACGGTCGTGGTGATGGCAATCGACGACCGGTCGACGCGGGCAACCTCCTTCGGGACGATCGCCGAGGACTACGACCGCTACCGCCCCGGCCCGCCCGCCACGGCCGTCGGCTGGATCCTGCCGCGGCAGTGCGACGCCGTCGTCGACATCGGCGCCGGTACGGGCGCGCTGACCCGCCTGCTCGTGGACCACGCGCGTCACGTCACCGCGGTGGAACCCGATCCGCGGATGGCGGCGGTGCTCGCGGCGCGCGTCCCGAGCGCGACCGTGCTCTCCGGCAGCGCGGAGCACCTGCCCGTGCCCGACGGCGAGTTCGACGCGGTCGTCGGGTCGTCGATGTGGCACTGGGTCGACGAAGCGCGCGCGTCGATGGAAGCAGCGCGGGTGCTGCGCCCCGGCGGTGTGCTCGGGCTGCTCTGGAGCGGCCCCGACCGGTCCCAGGGTTGGCTCGCCGAGGTGCTCGGCCGATCGCGCAACCTGGAGCAGGCCGCGCGCGTCGACCGGGACCGCCGCCGTCGCCACCGGGTGACCCTCCCGGCCGACGCACCGTTCGGCGAGCCCGAGACGCTCGTGGTGCGGTGGTCGCTCCAGGTGACGCCGGACGAGCTCATCGGGTTGGCCGGCACCTACAGCGGCTTCATCGTCCTCCCCGCGGCCGAGCGCGACCGCTGGCGTGACGAGTTCACCGAGGTCGTGCGCAACCATCCCGCCGTCGTCGGCCGGGACGAGGTCGAGCTGCCCATGCGCTGCCTCTGCTGGCGTGCGGTCCGGCTCACCTGAGCCGTCCTGCTCACCGGACCCGTCCGGCTCCGGCCCTAGGCTCGCTCCGTGACCTTGGGCGACGCGTGGGAGCAGCACGCGCCGGACTGGATCCGCTGGGCCCGCACGCCGGAGCACGACGGCTTCTGGACCGGGATCTGGCCCGAGCTCCGCACGCTCCTGCCCGCGCCGGGAGGGCTGGTGCTGGAGGTCGGGTGCGGCGAGGGACGCGTCGGGCGTGAGCTCCTCGCGCTGGGTCACGCCGTCGTCGGCGTCGAACAGTCGAGGACCCTGGTCCGCGCGGCACGGACCGGTGTGCCTCCGCTCACCGTCGTCCACGCGGATGCCGCCGCGATGCCCGTCGACGCGGGCGCGGTGGACACGGTGGTGGCGTGCATGTCGCTGCACGACGTCGACGACCTGACGGGGACCATCTCGGAGATGTTCCGGGTGCTCCGCACGGAAGGCCGGGTCTGCGTCGCGATGGTCCACCCGTTCGCGAGCGCGGAAGATCCGTCGACGTTCCACTCCTACGAGCCCGCCGTGCGCGACTCGTACCTGCGCGAGCGCGTCTACGAGGACCGCATGGAGCGTGACGGGATCGCGATGACGCACGTCAGCATGCACCGGCCACTCCGCACGTACTTCGCCGCGTTCGCGAGCGCGGGGTTCGTCGTGCGCCGGCTGCGCGAGTTCGGGGTCAAGCCGATCCCGTGGCTCCTCTGCCTCGAGCTGGAGAAGCCGTTGGGCGCGACGCCGGGGTAGCTGTCCCACCCTGTTTCTACGATGCGAAGGTGATCAAGGACGATCTCCGGACGGCACGCATCGCACTGGAAGCAGCGGCGCTCGAGTTCGATCCACGCGCGTGCAGCGGGACCGAGGCGGTCGCCGTGTCTCGAGCAGATCGGCACGATACGTCGGCTGGCGGACGGGCTGCTGGGCCAAGGCCGCCAAGCGCGTCGAAGACACCGCGGCGCACACCTACGGACGGATCGGAGTGCATCGGACCTGTCGAGCGACTGGTCGGCGTGTCGTCCGGGGAGGCGAACGCGCGCGATCTCGATCGCGGCGCAGCTCGAGTCGTTGCCCGCTACGGAGCGGCAGTGCGGCCGGACGACTCTCAGCGCGGGCAGACCGATCTGATCGCGGCCGAGGCAGCCGAGGATCCGTCGACCGAACGTTCGTTGTTGAAGGCCGCGGCCCGGGGTCTGGTCCCCTTGCGTGACGCGTGCATCTCGGCTCGGGCGCGGCGTGAGGACGAGACCGCGCGCGCTCGGCGGCAGCAGGCGGCGCGTTCGTTCCACATGTGGACCGCGCCCGACGGGATGTTCGAGGGCCACTTCAAGGTCACCCCCGAGGTCGGTGGGCGGATCAAAGCGTGCATCGAGGACGGCACTCGGAGGCGGTTCCGTTCCGCTCGGTCCGACGGGAGCCGCGAGCCCCAGGACCGCTACGCGGCCGACGCGTTCGCGGACGCGGTGGTGGGCGATCCGGCAACCGCGAAGGCTGGCGGGTACACGACCCACGTCGTCATCGATCACGAAGCGCTCCTGCGCGGTCGTGCGCTCGAAGGCGAGACCTGCGAGATCCCGGGGGTCGGTCCGGTCAGCGTCGAGTGGGTCCGCGCCCAGCTCGGCACCGCGTTCGTCACCGCGATCATCAAGCGCGGCCGCGACATCGTCACCGTGGCGCATCTCGGGCGGCACATCCCGGCCGAGCTCCGCACCGCGATGATCGTGGCGGGCCGGGAGTGCTCGATCGCCGGGTGCTCCGGACGCGAGTATCTGGAGCTCGACCACTGCGAGATCGACCATGCGGCAGGCGGGCCCACCGCGAGGTGGAACCTGATGTGGGTCTGCTCCATCCACCACACCCGGAAGTCGCAGGGCTGGATCCTCGGACCGCCCGACCCCGAGACCGGAAAGCGAAGACTCGAACCACCCCCGGCGCACCGGCGCGCGGCATGACGCCGCGCGGCCGGCTGCCGGGCGTCGTCGAGTCGGGGGTTGCGGGATCAGCCGCGCCCGCTCGGGTGCGGTCAGTCGTAGAGGGCATCGAGGGTGGCGTGGCCGCGCTCGACGCGCACGAGGCACGCCACCTCCCCCACCACCACCTGCCAGTGCACGCGCCGGGTGCGACCGAGCCGATCCCACCAACGGACGTCCTGGGCCCAAGGGCCTGCCCACGCAGTGACCTCGCCGCCGCGGCGCGGGAGCGCGTCGCAGAGCAACACCGCAGGCGCGCCCGACGCTTCGCCGCGGCTCGTGACCGTGACCGGGCGTCCGCGGCCGTCCAGCAGCTCGACCGGAGGCGGCGGCTCGAGCACCCGGGCGGGCGCCGGGCCCGGCACCGCACCCGGCCACGCGGGAAGCTCCCCCGCCGGCTTGGGTCCGAGGTCTCCCTCGCCCGAGGGCGGGGGCCCGACGGGGCGGGCCGGCTCGGGCTCGCGGGGCTCGCCCCAGGGAACCCAGCGCACGCGCTCGGCGGGCGTGCGTCCGCCTTGCAGCACGGGCGTCACCACGTGGTCCGGGCCGAGCATCCCCTGGACGCGCGCGAAGGCGCGCGCGGCGCGATCGACTGCGGCCGCGTCGCCACCCCAGAAGCCGAGCTGACGACCACGCGCCGGCATCACCTGCTCGGGCGTGAGGCGCAGCAACGTGAGCCCGCCGGTGAGGCTCCCGCCCGCGGCCGCGCGCTCACCCAGGCCGTCGGTGATCCACCCGTCGAGCTGCCACCGGACGCGCTCGGTCAACGCCGCCGGCGTGAGCGCGCCTTCGTGGCGCCACGACCGGGCCAGGTGCTCACCGTGCTCGGTCTCGGCTTCGACCACGACCTGGGTGCACGCGAGCCCTCGTGCCTCCAAGCGGCCCAGGAGCCGGTCGGCCAGGCCCTTCGCCGCGAACGCGGCCTCGTCCACCCGCTCGGCCGGTGGGTCGATCTCGCAGACCTCGACCAGGTCCGGGGGCGGCACGGTGAGCGCGGGTGGGTGCTCCTCCTCGCCGCGCGCGAGACGGTGCGCGCCGATGCCTTCCGGACCGAAGCGGGCGAGGACGGCGGGCGCCGGGAGCTCGGCGAACACGCCGAGGGTGCGCAGGCCCAGCCGGCGCAAGACCCCGGCCAACCCCACGTCGCCCAGGACTTCCACCGGCCACGGCGCGAGGAACGCGGGGGTCTCCCCCGGCGGGACGACGATGCCACGGCGCGCCGCGAGGCGGGCCGCGAACGCGCCGTCGGCGATCCCGACGCGCGCGTCCTCGATGCCTTCGGGCACCAACGCGGCGAGGACCCGGGCCACCAGCCCGTCGTCGCCGCCGAAGTCGCGCGACGGTCCCCGGGTCGGGAACGCGAGGACTCCGGGCCGGTCGATCACCAGGCGGGGAGTGAGCTGCTCGACCGCGCGCGCGATCGGTTCGAACGCACGGGCGTCGGCGGTGGGGTCGAGCTCGACGATCGTGATCCCGGGACAGCGCGCTTCGGCCTCGCGCCGGCGCAGCCCCGCGCCGACCTCTTCGGCTCGGGCCTCCCGGGAGGCGGCCAGGACCCGGCCGCGCTCGAGCACCGCCACGGCCGTGCCCTCGGGGGCATCGCCGCGGCGGCGGGCCGCGACCACCGGCCAGTCCGGGCACCACAGCCCCAGCGTCCGGGTCGGGCTCGAGGTCGGGCTCGAGGAGGGGGCGGAGCTCGGGGTCGGGATCGGGGTCGTCACGCGCGGAACCGTCGGTCTGTCGGTCGGGTCAGCCGGTCAGTGCGAGCGCGCCGGTGGTCCGCACCCCCGAGGGCATCCCCCGGCCCTCGGCCCGGAACCGGAGCGGACGCGGGGCGAGCACGCCCGGTCCCTGTTCCAACCCGGACCAGGCTCCGCCCTCGGCCCGGAGGCGCAACGCGGCGTCGGCCGGCCAGGCCCGCGCCGACGCGCTCACCATCACCAGGACGGTGCTGCGCTCCCGGGCGCGTGCGACCAGCCGGCGCGCGTCCGCGGCACGCAGGCCGCGAGGAACGTCGGCCATGACCAGGCTGACCCCGTCGAGCAGCGCGGCCACCACCGTGGCCCACCGCTCGGTCGGCACTCCGCGCACGACGACGAAGCGGTCGAGCTCCACCCCGGCCTCACGCGCGGCGAGACCACCCAGGGTGCCCGGGAGGTCCACGGCCGCGGCCCACTCCCCTGCGGCCGTCGCGGCCGCGGCCAGGGCCAGGGCCAACGAGGTCGTTCCCGCGCCCGGTTCGCCGCCCACGGTGGCCACCGTTCCCCGTTGCAGCGCACCGCCCGGCAGGAGCTCGCCGAGCGGGCCCGGGACCTCCAGGACGCGCTCGCGGCGAGCACCACGGGTGCACCGCGGCGGGCCACCTGGTCCAGGTGCGCGCGCGCCACCGGATCGCGTCGGGGAAGATCCAGAGGGTGGGTCGGGGGAAGGGCGGCAACGGCCACCGGGTCACCCTACCGAACGTATGTTCGATGCACAAGCGGCGGTGCGGCAGGCGCATTTGGCGGTCAAGGACCGTCGTGGGCCGACCGAGAACCTTGCCATGTGGACACACGGATCGAACCCCGAGCCCGAGCTCGGTCACGACGAGCACCTGAGCGCGGAGATCGAGGACGTCGACCCGTGGTCGACCGGGTACATCCTCTTCTCCCTCGGCCCCGACTTCGACGAAGCCCGCTTCGACGCGACCTGAGCACCGGCACCGACCTGAGCACCCGCGCGTGACCTGAAGACCGCACGCCGGGGCGCGGCTCCGCACCTAGGGTCGGTCGATGTCACGGCGCCAGCTCCGGCTCCCGTTGGGTCGGCACCTCCCGCCGCGGGGCAGCGACTTCGTCGACGTCGAGGTCCTCGGTGGGGTCGTCCTGCTCGCGGCCACGATCGCCACGCTCGTGTGGGCGAACGTGTCGTTCGTCTCCTACGAGCGCCTGTGGTCGACGCACCTCACGATCGGCGTCGGCAACCACACGCTGACCGAGGACCTCCAGCACTGGGTCAACGACGGCCTGATGACGGTGTTCTTCTTCGTCGTCGGGCTCGAGATCAAGCGGGAGCTCGTGCGCGGTGAGCTGCGCGACCGCCGGACCGCGAGCCTGCCGGCCATCGCCGCGGTCGGCGGGATGGTGGTTCCCGCGCTCCTCTACCTCGCGATCAACGCCGGCGGACCCGGGGGCCGGGGCTGGGCGATCCCGATGGCGACCGACATCGCGTTCGCCGTCGCGGTCCTCGCGATCGCGGGCTCCCGCATTCCCGCGAACCTGAAGCTCTTCCTGCTCACGCTCGCGATCGTCGACGACATCGGGGCGATCGTCGTGATCGCGGTCTTCTACTCGGGCGACATCTCGGCCACCTGGCTCCTCGGTGCCGTCGCCACCGTCCTGGCCATCGCTGCATTGCAACGGCTCGGGGCGCGACGAGCCTGGATGTACGTGCTCCCGGCCGTCGTCCTCTGGCTGTGCGTCTTCCAATCGGGGGTGCACGCGACGATCGCGGGCGTCGTCCTCGGACTGCTCACCCCGGCCCGCCCGATCGGTGGCCGCGAGGTGATCGAACCGCTCGAGGCAGGCCTCCATCCCTGGTCCAGCTTCGTGATCGTCCCGCTGTTCGCGCTCGCGAACGCGGGCGTGCACTTCGGCGGCGACGCCATCAGCAACGCGCTGCACAGCCGGATCGCGTGGGGGATCGTGCTCGGACTCGTGATCGGCAAGCCGCTCGGCATCGTGACCACGTCCGCGCTCGCGCACCGGTTCCGGATCGGGCAGCTGCCGGAGGGCGTGTCCCTCAAGCACCTCGTCGCCGCGGGCGCAGTCGCCGGGATCGGGTTCACGGTCTCGCTGTTCGTCGCCGACCTGTCCTACCGGGGCGTCCGGCTCGACGACGCGAAGCTCGCGATCCTCGGCGCATCCGTGCTCAGCGGCATCATCGGCCTGACCCTCCTGCGCCTCACCTCACGCGCCACCCCCTCCCCGCTCCCCCCGGACCCCACGTAGCCAACCCAGCTCGTTTCGGGGCGTCTGAGTGTCGCTATAGCGACCTGATGCCGCCCCGAAAGGAGCGGGCGACCCGAGCGATCCGGCGGGAGGGCGCGTGGTCAGTGGGGCGCGGGGAGGGCGAGGAGCTGGGTCACGGAGAACGCGAGGATGCCGACGCCGAGCACGATCAGCGTGTAGCGCGCGGCGCGGATCGGGAACTGGGTGCTGATGCCGACCAGGAAGAGCACGGTCGCGAGGTACACCGTGATGCGGACGTAGTCGTCGCCGTGCTCGCCCTCGTCGGATCCCTGCGCGAAGAGCTTGACGCCCTGGGCCTTCAGCACCTTCGCCTTCGCCGCCTCGGGCTGCTTGTACTGGGGCATCGCCTGGGGCCCGTACGGCGCGTTGGGGTTGTGGTCCGGATCCGTCGCGAACCAGGCGTGGAACGCGTTCTGGAAGACCGGCCGCATCCGGCGGATGGCCACATTCTCGAGATTCGTGTTCCCCGCGACGTGGGCCGAGAACCACGCATTGAACGTCAGCGCGTCGCCGACCCGGAGCTGGAGCGCCTCGAGGTCGGCCGCGTTCCCGGCGTTCCGCGCGGTCGAAGCCTTGGCGATGTCGAGCCGTGACTCCGTCGACCACTTCGCCGACGCGTAGCCGGACCACGCGGCGGTCAGCGCGACGATCGCCAGCAGCGCGGCTTCGATGATGCTGATCCGCCGGTCGTGACGCGACGTGTGCTCACCCGAGTGCTTCGAGTGCTCGGAGATCTCCTTCGCGACCTCGCCCGGTCCCAGTCCCGCCTCGGCCATGTCTCCCCTGATCCCTCACCACGTCGGTGCCCCCGAGGCTCGGGACAGTAGCGGCCGACCCGGCGGTGCAGGCCGACCCCCGATGATTGCGTGATGCAACTGTTGTAGGATGCAACGATGAGCGCGCTGCCGCCGAACGTGACCGACGCCGTCCTCCTCGCGTCCCGCGCGCTGGTCGGCGTCGCGGCCCGGTCGCTCGCCGAGGTCGAAGACGAGGTCACGCTCCCCCAGTTCCGGGCGCTCGTCGTCCTCGCAAGCCACGAGCGCAACCTCGGTGAGCTGGCCGAGGCGCTCGACGTCCACCCGTCGAGCGCGACCCGGCTCTGCACCCGGCTCGAGGCGAAGGGGCTCATCACCCGGCGGCCGGCTACCCAGAGCCGCCGCGAGCTCCTGGTCAGCCTCACGCGCGGGCCGGACGCTCGTCGACACCGTCACCCGCCGGCGCCGGCGCGAGATCGCGCGCATCGTCGCGCGCATCCCGGAGCGGGAGCAGCGCGTGCTCGTCCACACGCTCGG
This sequence comes from uncultured Acidimicrobiia bacterium, assembly GCA_963770105.1. GTDB lineage: Bacteria > Actinomycetota > Acidimicrobiia > IMCC26256 > JAENVU01 > Chersky-806. Next base: position 2,439,202 of record CAVYOL010000002.1, read on the forward strand.
CGTCTTCGCGCAGGCAGCCGGAGAGACGCCCGAGCCGTCCTGGTCGTTCGGCTGGGAGCACCGGTGAACCAGGCGATCGTCCGCGGGTGGAACCGGTTGAGGACGGCAGTCATCGCCGCGTTCGCGGTCCGCTCGCGCCAGGTGCTCCTCCTCGCGGCAGTGGCGGGCGCCGTCACGGGTTTCGGCGTCGCGTTCTTCGAGACCATCGTCGTCGAGCTGATCTTCGACCACCTGCTGGACCTCCCGCTGTGGGCGCTCGCGCTGATGCCGACCATCGGGCTCGTGATCGCCACGCTCTCCCTCCGCGTGCTCGGTCCCGCGACTCCGGGGACCACGGACGCCTACCTGCAGGCGTTCCACGACCCCGACGAGCCGCTCACCCCGCGGTCGGTCCCGGCCCGCATGGTCGCCGCGATCGGGACGCTCGGCTTCGGCGGCGCGATGGGCCTCGAGGGACCGTCGCTGTACCTCGGGGCGTCGATCGGGGCGGGGATCCAGGCCCGGTTCCACCGGTTCTTCCGGTCGGTCGACCACCGGGTGCTGATGGTCGCCGGCGCGGCCTCCGGAGTCGCGGCGATCTTCAAGGCCCCGGCGACGGGCGCGGTCTTCGCGCTCGAGGTGCCGTACCAGGATGACTTCGCCCGCAAGATGCTGCTTCCCGCGCTGGTCGCGGCCGCGAGCGGCTACCTCGCGTTCGTCTCGATCCACGGCACCACGGCCCTGGTCCCCGCGAGCGGGTCCCCCGCGCTCTCGGCCGCGGACCTCATCGGCAGCATCGCGCTCGGGATCGCAGGTGGCCTCGTCGCCCGCGCGTTCGCCGCGCTGCTCCGGCGGGCGAAGCTCATCGCGACGAGCGCGCGCATCTGGATGCGCATCGCCGCGTCGGGCGCGGCGACGGCCGCCTTCCTCTTCATCGGCGACCGGCTGGCGCACGCCCCCGTCACGATCGGCGTCGGGTACCAGACGATCGCGTGGGCGCTCGAGCCGCGCCGGACGATCTGGATCCTCCTCGCGATCCTCGTGCTCCGCGCCCTCACCACCGCGGCCACCATCTCGGGCGGCGGCGTCGGTGGGCTCTTCATCCCGCTGGTCGTCACCGGCGCGCTGCTCGGCCACGCGCTCGGCCTGCTGATCCCCGGGCTCGACGACAGCCTGGCCGTCATCGTCGGCGTCGCCGCCGTCCTCGGCGCGGGCTACCGGGTGCCGCTCGCCGCGGTCGTGTTCGTCGCCGAAGCGACCGGGCGGCCCGGTTTCATCGTCCCCGCCCTCCTGGCCGCGGTCGCCGCCGACCTGATGATGGGCCGCCGCTCGGTGACCACCTACCAGCAGCCCGCCGCTTGAGGCTCGTGCCGTTCGGACGCCGGGAGGGCCGGGCGTTAGCCTGCGGGCATGGCGTCACCCGCTCCGAGCACCGGGAGCTCCCCCGCTCCGAACACCGGCAGCCTGCAGCTCCGGCCCGGTCAGCTGGCCGCGATCCTCGGCGCCTTCGCGGCCGGGTTCGCGATCTGGATCCTGCCGTACCTGTTCGCCGCGCTCGCGGTGGCGCTGGGTGGGATCGCGACCTACCGGGGTGAGCGGCGGGGTCGATGGGTGATGCTCGCCGGGGTGGTGTGCCTGGGTCTCGGCCTGATCGTGCACGCGCTCCCGGACAAGATCATCGGCAGCTGATCCACCCTCCGAGGGCGCGCGACCCACGCGATCACGACGCGTCGCGCAGCGATTCCTTCCAGGTCCGGAACCGGGTGTGGGAGACGCCGTCCGCGCCCACGCCGTTGCCCGTCCCGTCGGCGAACAACCGGAACGTGTAGCGCTCGTCGAGGTCGTCCGACGCCAGCGCCATGTAGCGGGCGTCGGCGTGCACCGCGGGACCGGCGCGCCACAGCAGGTACCGGCCGATGCGGCGCTTGTACGCGACGAGGTCGACGCCGAAGTCCGCGCCGAGCGTCCGCAGCTGCTCCGGCGCCTCGGCCAGCGCGTCGCGGGGATCAGCGAATCGCGCTGGGGCAACGGAGGCAGGTCCTCGGTGTGCACGTCATGGGTGACCGCGGGACGGGCCTCGGCGGGCGTCGGCATCCGACCATCGTCGCGCGCGCCGCCGCGAGCTACTGCAGGTCGAACTCGGTGCCCTCCGGATCGCGCATCGTCACCCAGTGCTCGCCGCGCTGCTCGAACTCCTGGACCACCGTCCCGCCGAGCGCGACCAGGCGGGCGGCGGCCGCGGCCACGCGCTGCTTGCGCAGCTCGATCGGCGCGTCGTGCCCACCGCCGACGTTCAGGTCGAGATGGATGCGGGTCTTGCCCTGCTTCGGTTCCGGCACCCGCTGGAAGAACAGCCGAGGGCCGACGCCGTCCGGATCCACGATCGCGCTGATCGAGTTCCACTCGGACTCCGGGATCTCGTGCTCGCGCAGGAAGTCCTCCCAGGTCGCGAAGCCCGGCGGCGGAGGCTGCAGGACGTAGCCGAGCGCCTCGGCCCAGAACTCCGACAGCGCAGCCGGATCCTGGCAGTCGATGGCGACCTGGATCGGGACGGGCATCGCGCGACTCCTGTCGGGCACGGGTCCGGCGCGCCGGGGCGGTCGGCTCAGTCGGGCGGGTCGATCGGCGGCGGCGCCTCGACGCCAGCGCGCCTCGTAGGACCAGCCCGCGTCGTCGCCGTAGTACTCGAAGAGGTGCTCGATGAGGAAGATCGCCTTCGGCTCGAGCTCCGTCCAACGGTCGACCGCGGCCTCGACGGTCACGGTGTTGGAGTAGACGGTGACGTGCTCGGCCCCGGCCTCGAGCAGGCGCTGCGCCAGGACGTCGGGCGGGCGGCCGCCGCGCGCCTGCGCGTCCTCCACGGACGCGTAACGCTCGATGGCCATCCCGGTGAGCGAGCGGTTGAGGTCGAACATCCAGACGGACGGTTCGGCCCCCGACCGGGCGGTGACGGTGATCGGCTGACCCATGGGCGGCAGACTACACGCTCAGGGCCGGCGACCGAGCATGGCGAGCAGCCGCGTCTGCGGATCCGCGCGGCTCGCGGCATCGACGCCGGTCGCGAACATCCCGCTCGCCGTCAGCAGCTCGGCCTGCGGTGTGACCACCTCGATCGCGGCGTCGACGAGGTCCGGCGGCAACGTCGGGTCCTGACCGGTCGCCTTCGCCACGTCCCAGCCGTGGATCAGCACGTCCATGAACCGGTGCCCGCAGTAGATCTCGCCCGGCACCGGACCGTACGACACCGCGCACGGCCGCTCCATCGCACCGGGCTCCCGGAACGTCGCGGCTGCGGCGGCCGCCGAGGCGTCGTACCCGCTGATCGGGTCGTCCCCCAGCACGTCGCCGTCCAGCCGGGTGCCCACCTCCTCGATCGTCTTGCCCGCGCCCAGCTCCGTCGCCCACCAGTTCCCGGTCACGATGTGGTTGACGAGGAAGCGGACGTCCCACTCCCCGCACGGCGTCGCGGCCTTCCACTGGTTGGCTCCGACACCGTCGACGAACCCCCGCGTCTTCTGCAGTGCCGCGGCGTGCACTTCGGGAAGATCCACTGCCATCTCGCCCTCCTCCGTCGGTTTCAGCTCCTCAGAACAACCGCCCCGGTGCCGGTGCGAGCCCGCCCCAGCACAGCCCCTCCATGAAGACCCACGAGCGCCGGTGGATCGTCGTGGGTCCCCACGCGGCGAGCGCCGCCTTGTGGACCGGGGCCGGGTAGCCCCGGTTCGACTCGAACCCGAACGCGGGGAAGTGCTCGGCCTCCTCCTCCATCATCGCGTCACGGGTCACCTTCGCGACGACCGACGCCGCCGCGACCGCGAGCGAGGTGGCGTCGCCCTTGATGACGGTCGTGCAGCGCGCGCCGAGTCGGAGGTAGTCGTGGTTGCCGTCGAGGATGACGCGGTCCGGCTCGTAGCCCTGCGCCGCGAGCTGACCGAGCGCGCGCTGGCCGGCCACCCGTTGCGCCGCGGTCATGCCGAGCGTGTCGCACTCCTCGTGGCTCGCGTGCCCGATGCCGATGGCGACGGCCCACGCGCGCACGGACACCGCCGCGACCTCGCGCTGGTCGTGCGTCAGCATCTTCGAGTCGCGTACACCGCGGAGGTGCTCCGGTGCCGGAATCACCGCGGCCACCGTGACCGGCCCGGCCCAGGCGCCCCGACCGACCTCGTCGATGCCGCAGACCAGCCGCTCGCCCGCCTTCCAGCACTTGCGCTCGAGCCGGAGCGTGGGACGTGGAGCGAGGGCGGTCACGCGCGCGCACGCTAGCAACCACCCACCTCCGCGCGCGCCGAAGCGGGTGTTGCGCGCGGGTTTACGATCGCGCACGTGGACCCAGGGACCCACGTCGAGGTTCGATCGCGTTTCGATCAGGCATGGGCGCGCGGGTTCGAGGTGGCCGAGCGGGTCCCCGAGGACCAGGGATCGCGCTACCGGGTCCGGCGGCGCTCGGACGGTTCCGTGCTCCCGGTGCTCTTCGGCGACCACGAAGTGCGCGAAGAGCGGCGCAAGAACGACATGTGGTGGATGTAGCCGCTACTCCGGTGCCGCGTGCAGCGCTTCGATCAGATCCGCGATCGGCAGCGCCTGGAGGGTGGTCGAGCGCATCGTGCCCCGGGCCGCCAGGGTCACCGCCGCCTTGGCCATCGCGGTCTCGTCGGGGGCCTCGATGATGTTGAGGAAGTCCCACTGCCCGAAGAGCGCGTACTGCGCCACGACCTTGAGGCCCATGGACTCGACCTCGCGGGTCACCTCGTGGAGGCGCTCGGGCTTCTCACGCAGCGTGGCCCAGCCCCCCGGGCCGAGGGTGCTGAGCATCGCGTAGGTCGGCACCCACCCAGCCTAAAGCAATGCCGCGCGAACTTCGCGCAGGGTCTCGAACCGGGAGAATGGCACTGCATTCGCCGCGCACCACCGTGCCAGCGCACCCTTGGCGAACACGACGTCCGCGAGCAGGGCCGCCTTGCGGTCGCTGGTGCCGTCGCCGACCATCACCGTGGCCCGGCCCCGGTGCGCGGCGTCCTTGATCGGCGCCTGCTTACAGGTCCCGCAGCTCGAGCAGGCGCAGCACCGGTCCTCGTTCGGGAACTCGAGCCGGCCGGCGGCCCAGTCGACGGCGTTCGTCAGCACCGGGACCCCGAGGTGGGCACAGCGCTCGGTCGCGTAGAACCCGAAGCCGTCCGAGACGACGCTGACCTCGGCCCCCGAAGCCCGGAGCCCCTCCACCAGGCCGTCGAGATCGGGGTCGAGCGGCACCTCCGCGGCCACGGCCCGCAGGACGTCGGCGTCGTGGGGCAGCAGGTCCCATTCGTCGAGCAGACAGACCCGGCTGCCGATCTCACCCGCGTCGTACTCGGCGTCGATGTCGCGCCACCCGTCCGCACCGAGCCGCTCGAGCAGGTGCACCCCGACGTCGCCGGTGCTGATGGTGCCGTCGAAATCGAGGAAGACGGAGGCGTGGGCCAGATCGATCGGGAGCTCGAGGCCGGGCATCGGGGGATCGTACCGGCGCACCCGCTGTCGAATTGCGCCGATCGCGGCTAGAAACGAGGCGGGGCGAACCCGGGGGGCGGCCATGGCGATGGATCGACGCGATTTCCTGAAGCGGGCGGGACTGGTCGGCGGGGCCGCCGCGGCAGTGACGGCACTGCCGGGCTGCCGTCACCTCTTCCCGCATCCGGGGTCCGGTCCGGTCCTCGGCGGGCGCAGCATGCTCGAGCTGCCCACGACGGAGTCGGGCATCGATCACGTCGTCGTCGTGATGATGGAGAACCGGTCGTTCGACCACTGGCTCGGCTGGATGGCCGAGGACTACCGGTATCTCGAAGCCGGTCGGCGCCGGTACGGGCACGGCTTCTCGATCGACGGCAACCAGCACCAGACGTTCCTGGGCCCGACCGGGCCGGTCGCCACCGAGCGCCTGGTCCGGGCCGCCGACGAGCCGAGCCCCTACGAAGGGTGCACGCATCCCGACCCGGGCCACGGGTGGGACGAGGGCCGCGCACAGCGCGACGGCGGCTTCCTCGCGCCCGGCAGCGACAACGACGACTTCGCGACCGGCTACTACGTGGGCGAGGACCTGCCGTTCACGTCGGAGTTCGCCCAGCGGTTCACAACGTTCGACCGCTACCACGCCTCCCTGCTCGGGCCGACGTACCCGAACCGGGAGTACCTGCACGCGGCCCAGTCGAACGGCTTCAAGGACAACAGCTTCCCGCCGGCCGGCGGCTTCACCTACGCGACCATCTGGGACCGGCTCAAGGCCGCCAACGTGCCGTCGCGCTACTACTACTCCGACCTCCCCTTCCTCGCGCTCTGGGGCGGCCGCGTCGCGGACCTCTTCCACACCGCGACGGACTACTTCACCGACTGCGCGGCCGGGACGCTGCCCAACGTGTCGTTCCTCGACCCGAAGTTCAGCGGGCCCGAGCAGTGTGACGACCACCCCCTCGCGGACATCCGCCGGGGTCAGGTCTTCCTGCGCGACGCGTTCAAGGCCTTCGCCGAGTCGCCGAACTGGCAGTCCGGGCTGTTCGTCGTGACCTACGACGAGTGGGGCGGCTTCTTCGACCACGTCCGGCCGCCGCACGTCATCGACGACCGCGCCAGCACCGTCGACGAGGACGACTTCAGCCAGCTCGGCTTCCGCGTCCCGACCGTCCTCGCGTCGCCGTTCGCCCGCCCGGGCTACGTCGACCATCAGACGTACGAGCACACCTCGATCCTGCGGTTCCTCGAGTGGCGCTTCCTCGGAGCGCCGCCCGCCGGCCCGGGCCGCGCGGGGGACTCGTGGTTCCTCACCGCGCGCGACCGCCACACCAACAACATCGGCAGCAGCCTGCTCGCCCGCCGGTGCCCGGACGACATCGGCATCGACCTGAACGTGACCGTGCCGGATCCGGCGCCGGCCTGCGTCAGTGGCGGCAACGGCGGGGTGCTCGGCGCACCCGCGGCGGACACCCAGAAGAGCTCCATGGCGCAAGCCCTCGACGCCGGCGTGTTCGAACGGCTCGGCGCACCCGTCCTGTCGTCCTGAGCCGCCGGCTGGTCAGCCGACGGTGGCGAGCATCTCCAACAACGCGACGGTGATCTGCTCCGCGCGGTCGTCGACCGTCGCGCCCGACTGGTCGCGCACGTAGAACGTGTCGACCACCTCCTGACCGAGCGTCACCGCTCGGGCCTGGCGGATGTCGAGGCCGAGACCGGTGAAGGTGCGGGCGATGCGGTACAGCACCCCGGCGTCGTCGGGCGAGCGCACCTCGACCACGGTCGCGTCCGACGCCGCGCCGAGGTGCACGAGCACGACCGGGTCCGGGGGGCGTGCCGCCGTGGTCCGCGAGGAGCGGTAGCGATTGGAGCGTTCCTCGACCTGGGCTTCGAGGTCGAGGCTGCCGCGCAGTGCGGCGGCGAGGTCCTCGCCGAGGTGCTCCCAGTCCGGATCCCGGTCGAAGATCGACTCGACGGTGAACGTGTCGACCGCGACACCGTCTGCGGTCGTGGCCACGGCACTGCGCACGCTCTGGCCGCGCAGCGCGAGGACACCCACGATGACCGCCAGGACACCGGGCCGGTCGGGCGCAACGATCGTCACGCCGGAGCCGTCGACCTCCGCGAGCAAGCCGCCCGCGGCCTGCTCGACGAGCGCGCGGCGGCGCGGGTCCGGCGCGTCGACCGTCGCCGGGGCCGGCTCGCCTCGCAGCATCGCGTCGACCCGCTCGACCAGGTCGTCGATGAGCTCTTCCTTCCAGCTGCTCCACACCCCGATGCCGGTCGCGAGCGAGTCGGCCTTCGTGAGCGCGGCGAGGAGCTCGAGCGTCTCGCGGTCGCCGACCGCGCGGGCGACCGTCTCGATCGTGACGGGATCACTCAGGTCGCGGCTCGTCGCGACGGATGCGACGAGCAGGTGCTCGCGAACCAGGGTCGTGAGCACCGCGACGTCGCGGGCGTCGAAGCCGAGGCGGGGCGCGATCTTCTCCATGAGCTCGACGCCCGCTTCGGTGTGGTCGCCGGGGTAGCCCTTGCCCAGGTCGTGCAGCCACGCGCCGACGAGCAGCAGGTCGGGTCGCGCGACCTCGCGCGTCAGCCGGCCGGCCTGCACCACGGCCTCCACGAGGTGGCGGTCCACGGTGTAGCGGTGGAACGAGTTGCGTTGGGGCCGGCTGCGCACCGGGCTCCACTCGGGCAGGATCCGATCCATGAGCCCGTAGTGCTCCAAGGCCTCGAAGACCGGGACCAGCGACTCTCCCGCGCCCAGGAGCCCGATCAGCGCCTGGTGCGCCGCGCGTGACCACGGCACGCCCGGTGCCGCGGCGCGCGTGAGCCGTTCCAGCGCTCCACGGCGGAACCGCACGCCGCCGCGGGCCGCCGCTTCCGCGGCGCGCAGGATCAGCGAGTCGTCCTCGATGTCGGCGTCGGCGCGGACGTCGAGCTCGCCGTCCCGCAGGACGATGCCGGGTCCGAGATCGCGGTCGCCACCACCGCCGCGGCCCTTCGGCCCGACGCGCCACGAGTTCGCGCGGGCCCACGCGTCGTCACTCGCCCAGGCGACCGCGCGGCCGGCGGCCGCGACGTCCGCCATGAGGACGTCCGCGTCCGCCTGGTCGAGCCGGGCCGCGACATCGTCCTGGTACTGCAGCAGCAGTCGGTCGGTCGCGCGCCCGGCGACGCGGTGCAGCTCGACGCGCACGGTCAGCAGGAGGTCGGCGGACTCGCGGGTCAGGTCGAGCTGCTCGGTGACGGGCGCCGCGACCTCGAGCGCGTGCAGGACCCGGAGGTCGCGCAGCCCTCCCTTGGCCTGCTTGAGATCCGGTTCGAGCAGGTGCGCGACGTCGCCTTCCTTCAGGTGGCGCTCTCGACCGATCTCCTCCAGGCCCGCGATGCGCTTCTTGGCTCCACTGACCCAGCGCTCCCGCACCGAGGCGAGCGTCCGCAGCCCGAGCTCGGCGTCCCCCGCGACGGGACGGCCGTCGAGCAGGCTCAGCACGACCTTCAGGTCGTCACCCGCGACGGCCACGGCTTCCTTCGGCGTACGCACGCTGTGGTCCAGCGCGATGCCGGCATCCCAGACCGGGTACCAGAGCCGGTCCGCGATCTCGCGGAAGTCGCGCCGGCCGTCGTGGATGAGCACGAGGTCCAGGTCGGAGAACGGAGCGAGCTCCCGGCGACCGAGCGCGCCACCCGCCACGACGACGACGTTCGGCTCATCACCCAGGAGCGTGGTGACCCATTCGTCGACGAGCGCGGAGTACACGACACCGAACTCGGGGCCGCGCAACCCGGCATCCGCGATCAGCGCGGCGCGACGGACGCGAAACGACTCGGTGTCCACCTGCTCAGATCCCGCGCAATGGTGTCACCGGCACCTCCTCAGGCTACCGGTCGGGTTCTCGACGACTTCTCCCCTGCGTCCCGCGGCGAGCTCGCGGTGAGCTCGCGGTGGGCTCGCGGACGCGACGAGAGGCCCGGACCGAAGTCCGGGCCTCTCGTGACCACGTTGCCCTGCGAACAGGAGGACTTGCACGGGCCCTAGGAGTCGGTGCTCACCTCCGCGGGGACTCCGGGCGCCGACGAGCTGGTGGAGCGGCTCGGCGGGAGCGGCGAGTAGCCGTCGTAGGCCGGCTCCGGGTGGTACGCCGGCGCGCCGTGCTCGTGGATGTCGAGACCCTCGAGCTCGGCCTCCTCCGAGATCCGCAGGATGCCCAGTGCCTTGATGCCGAACATCACGAGGAACCCGGCGGCGAGCAGGCAGACCACCACGAAGGCGTTGCCGATGACCTGGGAGACCAGCTGGTCGGTTCCACCGCCGTAGAACAGACCCTTGGCGCCGAACGCCGGATTCCCGTAGTCGCCGGTGGCGAACAATCCGATCGCCCATGTACCCCAGATGCCGGCGGCGCCGTGCACTGCGAACGCACCGCAGGGGTCGTCGACGCGGATCCACTCGGTGAAGTCGACCGCCAGGATCATCACGACGGCGGCGACGGCTCCGATGACGAGCGAGCCGGTCGGGCTCACCCAGTAGCACGGTGCAGTGATGGCCACGAGGCCGGCGAGCAGACCGTTGATGCTGATGCCGACGTCCCACTTCTTGGACCGGGGATAGGCCCAGAGCACTGCCACCATGGCGCCGGCACAGGCCGCCAGCGTGGTGTTGGTCGCGACCCGGCCGATGCCCTCGAAGTCCATCGCGGAGAGCGTGCTGCCGGGGTTGAACCCGTACCAACCGAACCACAGGATCACACCGCCGAGTGCCGCGAGCGTCATGTTGTGGCCCGGAGGCATGCCGCCACCGTCGCGCTTGAACTTGCGTCCGATGCGCGGTCCGAGTGCGATCGCCCCGGTGAGTGCGAGCACGCCACCGACGGTGTGCACCACCGTCGAGCCGGCGAAGTCACGCATCGGGGTGCCGTTCATGCCCAGGAAGTCGCCGGAGGCGAGGATGCCGCCCGGACCCCAGATCCAGTGACCGAAGATCGGGTAGATCAGGCCGCTGACGAAGATGCTGTAGACGATGTCGCCCTTGAAGTCGGTGCGGCCGACCATCGCGCCCGAGACGATGGTGCTGGCAGTGTCGGCGAAGGCGAACTGGAAGAGGAAGAACGCCAGGAAGCCGATGCCGGTCGTCCCGTACGTCGCGGGGATGCCCTGCAGGAAGAAGTAGTGGTACCCGATCCAGCTGTTGCCCGCACCGAACATGAAGGCGAAGCCGAACGCGTAGAAGAGCAGTCCGCAGAGACCCGTGTCGAAGATGCACTCCATCATCACGTTCGAGGTCTCTCGAGTTCGTGCGAACCCTCCCTCCAACATCATGAACCCGGCCTGCATGAAGAAGACCAGGAAGGCGGTGATGCACACCCAGGCCGTGTTGAGCGGATTGACGATGTCGTCACCCGTCAACGCCTTGGCGTGGAGCATCGAGGCACCGGCACTCGTGCCGATGAACCAGATCGAGAGGTAGATGACCCCAATGAGCAGTGCCAGACCGATGAGCTTCCCCGACATGTACTGCCGGAAGAAGGTCCTCGAGTCCTTGTTCCTGACGTGCATTCGCAAGGTAGTGATCATGCAGAGCACGGTATGGACGGCTGTTTGCTCCCCCGTGTTCAGACAATGAACGAGGCGGGTCGCTTATCTGACGGGAACTTGTCCTTGTCGCTCACCCTTCCTCGCGTGAACCTGACGGCAACCTGCCAGGAGCTGCGGGTCGCGCGAGCGCGAAGAGGCCCGCCCCGGTGCCGGTGCGCGCCGTTGCGCACTGACCTCGGGACGGGCCCCGCCGGTGGCCCGGTTCGCCTTCGTCTACAAGGCGTCGTCGCCGAGCTCGCCGGTCCGGATCCGCACCGTCTTCTCGACGGGGATGACCCAGAGCTTGCCGTCACCGATCTTTCCGGTGCGGGCCGCGTCGACGATCGTGGTGACGACCTTCTCGGCGTCACTGTCCGGCACGAGCACCTCGAGCCGGGACTTGGGCAGGAAGTCCACGGTGTACTCCCCGCCCCGGTACACCTCGCTGTGCCCGCGCTGTCGGCCATGCCCTCTGGCCTCCGTGACCGTGATGCCCGGCACGTCGAGCGCGTGCAATGCCTCGCTGACGCCCTCCACCATGTGCGGCTTGATGACGGCAACCACGAGTTTCATCCTGGAGCTCCTCTCGGGCCGCGCGCTGCCGTGACCACGACGGCAGTACCCACGCGACAGCCGGGACGCTATTGGCTGTCCGTGCCGGGGACGTCTCAGAAACGTGACAGGCGTGTAAACGAGCCGGACATCCGAGACTTCTAGGCTTCCGGCATGCCTGCTGCCCCGGCCCCCACCCCCACGACCACCCCCACCACCGTGGCGATCGTTCCCCACACCCACTGGGACCGGGAGTGGTACTCGCCGTTCCAGGCCTTCCGGCTGCGCCTGGTGGACCTGCTCGACGACCTGCTCCCCCTGCTCGAGCGGGACCTCTCCTACGCGCGGTTCCTGCTCGACGGCCAGACGGCGGTCCTCGACGACTACCTCGAGATCCGCCCGGAGGCCGCCGCCGCGCTCCGGCGGCTCGCCACGAGCGGCCGGCTCGCGGTCGGTCCCTGGATGATCCTCATGGACGAGTTCATGGTCTCGGGGGAGACCATCGTCCGCGACCTGCAGCTCGGCATGGCCCGCGCGACGGAGCTCGGGGGCGCGATGCCGGTCGGGTACCTGCCCGACATGTTCGGACACGTCGCGCAGATGCCGCAGCTCCTGGCCCAGGCCGGGCTCGAGCACGCGGTCGTGTGGCGCGGCGTGCCCGCCGCGGTGACCCAGACCGCGTTCTGGTGGGAAGCCCCCGACGGCTCACGCGTGCGCGCCGAGTACCTGTACGGCTCGTACTCGAACGGCCGCGACCTGCCGGACGACGCGAAGCGGCTCGTCGCGCGCGCCCGCGGCTACGAGCTCGAGCTCGGCGATGTCCGCCTGCCCGGGGGTGGGCTGCTCCTCATGAACGGCACGGACCACCAGGCCCCACAGCCCTGGCTCGGTCGCGTGGTCGCCGAGGCGAACGCGGTGCAGGACGACTACCGCTTCGTCGTGACCTCCCTGCCGGAGTACCTGCGGGACCAGCCGACCGCCGGGCTCGCGACCTGGTCGGGCGAGCTGCGGTCCGGGGCCCGGGCCAACGTGCTCATGGGCGTCGCGTCGAACCGGGTCGACGTGCACCAGGTGTGCGCCGCCGCGGAGCGGGCGATCGAACGCCGGGCCGAGCCGCTGAGCGCACTCCTGCTCCCACCGGACCGCTACCCCCACAAGCTGCTCGATGTCGCGTGGCGCGAGCTCGTCCTCAATTCCGCGCACGACTCCTCGTGCGCGTGCAGCGCCGACGAGGTCGTCGACGCCGTCGTCGTCCGGTATCAGGAGGCCCGCCAGATCGGCGACGGGCTGGTGCGCCAAGCCCTGCACACGCTGGCGCGCGACGTGGACGCGCCGGCGGGATCGACCGTCGTCGTCAACCCCACCGGCGCGGATCGGGGCGGGCTGATCACCGTCAACCTGCAGGGTGACGACGCCATGCACTTCGCGGTGCTCGACGACGGTCGGCCGTGCCCGACGCAGGTCGTTCGCACGCTCGGCGGCGCGGGGTTCGCCCGCAGCCTGGTCGGCCAGAAGGTGCGCTGGCTCCTCGAAGGGATGCACGGCCCGGAGTTCGCGGGCACGCGCATCGGCCGGTACGAGGTCGAGCGTGTGGGCGACGTCGTCGAGGTCGACTGCTACGGCGTCGTCCCGAACCAGGCCGCGACCGACCTCGGCGAGCTGCGCGAGGAGCTGCTGACGCTGGCCGAGGAGGAGGTCACCTTCAACATCCGGGTGCACAACCCACCCGTCCGTGAGGTCATCGTCTCGGTGCCCGAAGTGCCGGGCACCGGTTGGCGGACGCTCGGGTCGGTCACCGGCGTCGGTCCCACGACCGCGGTGGCGGGCGGCGACGGATGGATCGCGAACGAACAGGTTCGGGTCGAGGTTGACCCGGACGACGGCACCTGGTCGGTCGCAACCGATGACGGGGTGCGCGTCGAGGGACTCGGCCGGCTCGTCGACGGTGGCGACGGCGGCGACACCTACAACTACTCACCGCCGACCGAGGACGTGGTCGTCGACCGGCCCGAGTCGGTGGCCGTCGAGCTGCTCGAGTCCGGCCCGGTCCGGGCCCGGCTGCTCGTCCGCTCCATCTACCGGTGGCCGGAACGGGCGATCGGCGACATGTTCTCGTGCAGCCGCCGCAGCGACGAGACCGTTGCCGTCGTGGTGAGCACCACGCTGGAGCTCCGCACCGGTGAGTCGTTCCTGCGGGTCCGCACCGAGCTCGACAACCGCTGCCGCGACCATCGGCTCCGCGCGCACTTCCCGTTGCCGGCGCGCGTCGACCACTCCGACGCCGAATGCGCGTTCGCCGTCGTGACGCGGGGCCTCACGGCCGAGGGCGGCCCGCACGAGATGCCGCTCCCGACGTTCGTCTCGCGCCGGTTCGTCGACGCGTCGAGTGGGGCACGTGACGCTGGCGGCGTCGGGCTCGCGGTGCTGCACGACGGCCTGCTCGAGTACGAGATCGTCGACGAGGGCCGGGAGCTCGCGCTCACCCTGCTGCGCGCGACGGGCTACCTCTCGCGCGCCGACCTCCAGCTCCGCCCCAACCCCGCGGGACCGCTCGACCCGCTCGAGGGCCCGCAGCTGCAGCGCCACCTCGTGGTCGAGTACGCGCTGCTGCCCCACCACGGGACCTGGGAGGACGCCAACCTCCACGCGCTCGCCGACGAGGTGCTCGTGCCGCTCGAGCGGGTGCGAGGCGGTGGGGTGCACGGCGCCCGGCGACCGCTCACCGGCCGGCCACTGAAGGTAGACGGCGCGGTGATCTCGGCCGTGCTGCGCGAGCCGGGTGGGCTCGTCGTACGCATCTACAACCCCCGCCCGCACCCGACCGTCGCGGTCATCGAGCACGACGGCGCGCCCGCGACCGGGTGGGTCACCGACCTGCTCGGCCGGCCCCAGGTCCAGTTCCAGGGCGAGCTCGAGCTCGCCGCCCACCGCATCGCCACCCTCCGCCTCGACTGACCCACCCCACCCCCTAGTGGGAGTGCGGGGTGGACGCGGGCGCGGGGGCCGGGCGCTCGGGGGTGAGGAGGGCGTCGCCGGCGGGCTCCCGGGTGGACCAGGTCGGGTCGAGCTGCGGCGCGCGCAGCACGAGGTCCGGCGCCGGGTCCGTGACCTCCCAGAGGACCGCGGCACGGGCTCCGTGCCAGCGGACCGCGTACGAGAGCTTCCCGGACCGGGTCGGCACGTCGAACACCTCGAAGTCCTGACCCCGCCACGACTCGGGAAGATCCGGCGCGAGCTCGATGCCGCGCTCGTCGCGGACGAGCGCGGCGCGGATCGAGACCAGCAACCCACCCGGCGTGGTCTCGTCGAACGGACCGGCGCGGCGCCGGGCGGCGCGCCGCGCCCCGAGCGACAACCCGCGCCAGGCCCATGCGGCCTCGGTGTCGTGCCCCCAGTCCTCGAGCGCGGCAGTGGTCACCGCGTCGGGATCCGGGTCGAGGAGGATCTGCGAACGGGCGAGCTCGACCTCGCCCTGCAGCTTCGGGTCCGGCAGCGCGACGCGCATGCCGTGATCGAGCAGCGCATGCCAGCCGTTCGCGGCGTCCTGCGCGCTCGCGGCGATGCCGAGGTCCACCGGGCCGGGATCGTCGTCGCTCGTCACCAGCGCGACCCGCAGCCGGTTCCGGTGGCTCAGCGGGTAGAGCGCGGCGACCTGGAGCGGCAGCTTGCGGGAACCGGCGCGCGTCGGGAACGGTCCCGTGTCCGCCCCGATCGTCTCGCTGTCCAGGCGCTCCGGCCCGACGGTCCAACGCGTCGGGAGCGCAGGGACGATCAGCGCGGGCCCGCCGTCGACCTCGAGCACCGAGCCCGACGCACCGACCGAGCGGGCGTCGGCGATCGTGAACGCGACGACGAACGCGGCAGGCGAGTCGTTCTCGATCTCGATGATCACGATCCCGCCCGGGCCACCGACGCCGTACACCCGCTGGATCGCGTCGCCGCCGGGCACGCGCAGCGCGGTCTCGACGACCGGCGCGCCCTCGATCGTGCGCTGGCGCACGGCCGGCTCCTGCGCCGGCACCCGCCACCGATCGTCCGCGCCGATCCACCAGTCGACGAACCAGCTCGCTCCGACCACCTGGATCGCGCCGCGCTCGTCGACCCGGGCCCGCCCGCGCCCGGCCAGCGCCCCGACCAGGGTCACGGGGCGCGCATCCCGCCCAGCTCGGGCTTCGCCTGGCGCAGCATGAGCGCGGGAACGATGTCGGCCGGCGTCCGCCCCTCGTAGAGCACCGCGCCGACCTGCTCCGCGATCGGCAGCTCGAGGCCGGCCCGCCGGCCCAGCTCCAACACCGCTTCGGTGCTCTTGACGCCCTCGGCGACCATCTTCATCTCGGCGACGATGTCATCGAGCGCGCGTCCCTGGCCGAGCGCGACGCCGACGGTCCGGTTCCGGCTCTTCTCGCTCGTGCACGTGGCCACCAGGTCGCCCATCCCCGCGAGCCCGGAGAACGTCAACGGGTCGCCGCCGAGCGCCATGCCGAGCCGGGCCAGCTCGGCCAACCCCCGGGTGATGAGCGCGGCCTTCGTGTTGTCGCCGTACCCGAGGCCGTGCGCGATGCCCGCGGCGATCGCGATCACGTTCTTGAGCGCGCCCGCGATCTCGCAACCGACGACGTCGGGGTTCGTGTAGACGCGGAAGGTCCCGGTCATGAAGAGCGCCTGGAGCGCTTGGGCGAGCTCGGCGTCGCCGAGCGCGACGACCGTTGCGGTCGGCTGGCCCAACGCGACCTCGCGCGCGAGGTTCGGGCCGCTCAGCACGCCGATCCGGTCCGGGCGATGGTCCGGGAGCACCTCGGCGATCACCTGGGTCATGCGGAGCACCGTGCCCTGCTCGAGCCCCTTCGACAGGCTGATGACCGCGGCATCGTTCGCAATCGACGAACGGGCGTCGACGAGCACCGTGCGGAACCCGTGGGACGGGACCCCCATGACCACGACGTCCGCGCCCGCGCAAGCGGCGTCGAGCGATTCGGTGGCCTCGAGCGCGTCGGGCAGCTGGATGTCCGGGAGGTAGTCGGCGTTGCAATGGTCACGATTCAGGCGCTCGGCCAAGCCAGGGTCGCGGGCCCACAGCACCGTGGACGCGTTGGTGCTCGTGAGCGCGGCCACCGTCGTGCCCCACGACCCGGCGCCGATCACCGCGACCCTCACGAGGCATCCCCTTCGACCATGCAGCTGCGCAGTCGGGCCGTCCCGGGCTCGCGCACCCACCAGCCGTCGTCCTCCGCGCCCGGTGACTGCGGGTAGATCTCCCGGGCGCGCGCCACCTGGGTGCAGATGGCCGCCATGATCCGATCGGTGGCCGCGTGCACGTCCTCGTCGGCCGCGACGTGCATCGGCGGGCCGACGACCACGGTCTCCGCGACCCCCGCCCGCCACACGGGCTTGCGGCCCTTGAACATCACCCGCTGCATGCCCCAGAGCCCGATCGGGGTGACCGGCACTCCACTCTCCTGCGCGAGTCGCGCGGTGCCCGACTTCCCCACCATCGGCTCCAGGTCCAGCGAGATCGTGCCTTCCGGAAAGACCGTCACGCACTCACCGCGGCGAAGCGCGTCGACGGCCGCATCGAGCGACGACGCCGCGTCGGCGCTCCCCCGGCGCACCGGGATCTGACCCGCGGACTTCAGCATGGGACCGAGCACGGGCTTGTCGAACAGCTCGGCCTTCGCGAGGAACCGCACCTTGCGATGGCGACGGTCGGCCAGGTAGGCGAGCACCAGCGGATCGAGGTACGAGACGTGGTTGCTCGCCAGGATCGCCGGGCCGAGCACCGGGATCATCTGCGCTCCCTCGATCGTCCACCGGATACCCAGCCGAAGAGGCGGATACAGCGCCGAGCGAGCGAGGACGTACGTCGCGTCCACGCCGGTAGCATACGCAGAGTCATGGTTCCCGACCCGTCCCGACTCGCACGCGGGTGTCGTGATCCCGATCCGAGCGTTCTCCGTGGGCAAAGCCCGGCTCGCGACGACCCTCGAGGACGCACCCCGCGCGGAGCTGGCCGAGTGGATGGCCGACCAGGTGGTCGCCGCCGCGGGTGCGCTTCCCACGGTCATCGTCTCGTCGGCCGACGACGTCCGCGCCTGGGCCGCGCGCCACGGGCTCACGGTGCTCGACGACCCGGGTGACCTGAATCGGGCCGCCGAGGCCGGCGTCGCCTGGTGTGCCGGTCGCGGCCTGGTCCGGGCCGTCGTGGCCCACGCGGATCTCCCCCGCGCCCCCGGCGGCGGGCTGGTGCGGTTCGCGGCGGACGACGACCGCCCGATCGTGGCTCTCGTGCCCTGCCACCGGGACGACGGCACCCCGGTGATCGCGATCCCGGTCGGCTCCTCGTTCTCCCTCGCGTACGGGCCCGGGTCGTTCCGTCGCCACGTGGCCGCGGCGCACGCCGCCGGGCTCGCGGTGCGCGTCGTGCGCGACCCGTTGCTCGGATTCGACGTGGATCGTCCCCGCCGACCTCGCGGCGCTCGACCGCGACCGTCGGGCTGTCCATGAGCGCTCCGCTCGCGGTGCCGAAGGTCGCGCTGGCGCATCGGCGCGCATCCGGACGACATCGAGTTCGGCTGCGGCGCCACGCTCGCGAAGTGGTCGGCGAGCGGGAGCGAGGTGCACCTGCTGATCCTCACGGACGGCTCGAAGGGCACGTGGAACGCGTCCGACGACCTCGACGCGCTGATCATCCGCCGCCAACACGAAGCGCGCGCAGCCGCCCACGAGCTGGGTTCGGACTCCGTGCACTTCCTCGGGCTCGTCGACGGCGAGCTCGAGAGCGGCGCGCGCGAACGGGCAATGGTGTGCGAGGTCATCCGCCGGGTCCGGCCGGACCTCGTGCTCGGGCACGACCCGTGGAAGCGCTACCGCCTCCATCCCGATCATCGCCACGCCGGCTGGTTGACCGTCGACGGCGTCGTCGCGGCGCGCGACCCGCAGTTCTTCCCCGGGCTCGGCGGTCCGCACCATCGCCCCGACGCGATCGCTGCTCTTCGAGGCCGACGAGCCCGATCACGTCGAATCAGTGGACGAGTTCATCCCGATGAAGATCGACGCGTTGCTCGCGCACCGGAGCCAATGGCGCTCGACGATGAACATCGAAGCAGGCACCGCGCACGAGGCGGAAGGTCGAGCCGCGTTCACCGCCCGGATCGAGCACCAGGCGCTCGAGGACGGCAAGCTCGATGTCGGTGGCTTCGGTGAGGCGTTCCACCTGATGACCGACGTGTAGCTCGGAGCCGGGACGCGATTCGGGGAGGCCCGCAGGCCTCCCCGAATCCAGTTGGTGCGAGCCGGAACGGCTCGTCAGCGACGCTTGGCCGCCTTGCGCTTGGCCGGAGCCTTGCGCTTCGCCGCCTTGCGCTTGGCCGGAGCCCTGCGCTTGGCCGGAGCCTTGCGCTTCGCGGCCTTGCGCTTCGCCGGAGCCTTGCGCTTGGTCGCCCGCTTGGTCGCCTTGCGCTTGGCCGGAGCCTTGCGCTTGGTGGCCTTCTTGGCGGCCTTGCGCTTGGCCGGAGCCTTCCGCTTCGCTGCTTTCCTGGTGGCTTTGCGCTTGGCCGGAGCCTTGCGCTTCGCCGTCGTCTTCTTGGCCGCCTTGCGCTTGGCCGGAGCCTTGCGCTTGGCGGCTGCCTTGCGCGTGCTCTTCTTTGCCGGAGGCACGGTTACCACCTTTCCTGGTTTGTCTTTCGATAGGAGGACACCCGACGCGATGAAGCGTCGGGTTCCTCAGCTCACGGCAGACACGAAGCCGGCATACATGCCGTGAGCTTCGTGGCCTTGGATGCCGCGATCTTGTCGACCTCAGCGGTCTGCATGTTGCGACCGGTGAAGGTCATGCGCTCATTTCGGTTGCAGAGACCGAAACCTTGAGACGAACCCTTCTCGCCCCGCGCGACTGCCGCATTGCTGTTGTGCATTACGTGCATTGCAACGCATTCACGCGCGAACGTCAAGCATTTCCTGCGCGCGCTACGTGTTGTGCGTGCAGTCGCGCGCACGTTCGCGTGCTGCAAAGCGCGCCGCGCGCGCACATTGCGCTGCTGCCGCCCTGCACGCGTGGCGTGCATCTCAACTCCACCCACAGTGTGTCCCAACTCGCTGTCGTGTCACGTACACGCAGTTGTGCGTACAGAAAGCGTGACACAACTTGGTGTTCGTATGGCGGATACTTGCGATACGCGCATTGATGCAACCGCAACGACGCGCCCGTGCGCAGCACGCGGAACACGTGCAGAGAGGTCTTCGATGGACGACGCGGTGCTCTCCGATGGTCGCTACGACGCGTTCGTCGTGTGGGCCGACACGCGTGATGACGGTCGCGTCGCGTTCGAGCTCACGTTCACCACGGGCGCGCAAAAAGGTGAGCTGATCACCGTGCTCGCCCGATCGAGTGCCGATCCGATGGCGCTCGTCGGCCTGCCGTGCACGCTCATCGTCGACGCCGGTGAGCCCCGCCTCGACTTCGACTGAGCGCGAATCGCCGCCGAGCCCAGGTGAGGGTCGGCGGCGCTCCTTGGTAGCCCCGAGCAGATTCGAACTGCCGTTACCGCCTTGAGAGGGCGGCGTCCTAGGCCACTAGACGACGGGGCCTCACTGTCCTCCGGAGCACCGGTCCCCGGCTGGGGATCGACGTCCTTCGGCTCGCTCGGGGGGGAGGACTCGAACCCCCAATAACGGGACCAGAACCCGTTGTGTTACCGATTACACCACCCCCGAATGGGAGAGCCGATCTTAGCGGGTGCTGACTTCGGGATCCGATCCGATGCGGGCGCGGGCAGCCCGGAGCCGGGCCAACGTCCGCTCCCGGCCGAGAAGGTGGATCGCGTCGAACAGCGGCAGCCCGGCCCGGTGACCTTCGACCGCGGTGTAGAGCAGCGGCATCACCTTGCGCGGCTTGATGCCGAGTGCCTCGATCGGCGGGCGGACGTCCGTCAGCTCGACCGTCCACTCGCACGTCTCGAGGTGCGCGATGACCGCGTCGAGCACCGCCGCGGGACGCTCGGTCTTCGCGAGTGCGTCCTCCCAGTCCTGCGGGTCGACGACGAACTCCTCGTCCGGAGTGAAGAGGAACGCGGCCTGATCGACGAGGCCCACGATCGTCGACGCCCGTTCCTGTCCGATTCGGGCGACCTCGCGAGCAGTGGCCGCGTCAACCCGATCACCCCACTGCGCCGCGGCCCGTTCGAAGATCTGCGCCGCGAGGTCATCGAGCGACAGTGCCCGGATGTACTCGCCGTTCAACCAGTCGAGCTTCTTGTAGTCGAAGAACGCGGCGGAGTGGGTGACGCGGTCGAGGTCGAACTCGGCCACGAGCTCGGCCGGTGTGAGCACCTCACGGCCGTCCGCGGGCGCCCAGCCCAGCAGCGCGAGGTAGTTGACCAGCGCATCGGCCAGGTAGCCGCGGTCGCGGAAGTCCTCGATCGCCACGGCACCGTGGCGCTTCGAGAGCTTGGCCCGATCGGCCCCGACGATCAGCGGGAGGTGACCGAACTGGAGTGGCGACGTGTAGCCCAGCGCTGCGCGCAGCGCGAGCACCCGGTGCGTGGAGTCGAGCAGGTCCTCACCCCGGATGACGTGGGTGATCTCCATGTCGGCATCGTCCACCGCGTTGGCGAGGAAGAACACCGGGCTGTTGTCGGAACGGACGATCACGAAGTCCGAGATCGTCGACCACTCGACGCTGACCTCACCACGCACCAGGTCCGAGAAGCTGCTGACCCCGGTGTCCGGGGTCCGGAACCGGAGGGAGCGGGGCCGCCCCTCGGCCGCCATCGCCGCCCGCTCGGTCTCGGTGAGGTTGCGGCACCGGCCGTCGTAGCCCGGCGGGCGCCCGGCCTTCATCGCGGCGTCGCTTCTCGCCTTGATCTCCTCGGGCGTGCAGTAGCACTCGTACGCCTGACCGGACGCGAGCAGCCGGCCGGCTGCCGCCGCGTACTGGTCGAGGCGATCGCTCTGGAGGTAGGGGCCCTCGTCCCAGTCCAGGCCGAGCCAGCGCATCGTGTCCTGGATGCCGAGGATCCACTCCCCGCGCGACCGCGGCCGCGTCGGTGTCCTCGATGCGGAGCACGAACGTGCCGCCGTGGTGGCGGGCGTACAGCCAGTTGAAGAGCGCGGTGCGCACTCCTCCGACGTGCAGTGAGCCCGTTCGGCGCGGGCGCGAACCTGACGCGCACCGGCGCCGCGCCGCTCACGCGTCGTCGGCGGTTGGGTCGTCTGCCGTGGATCCGTCGGGCGCCGGACCGTCGGGATCCTGCCCGTCGGCGACGTCCCAGTCGTCCTGCGCGTTGACGTCACCTTCGGGCTCACCGAGGTCGACGCTCGAGCCCTCGTCCGCCGCGGCGGCTTCCTCGGCCGCACGGGCCATCGCCTCGCGCACGAGCTCGAGGTTCTCGGGCAGCTCCGAGATCGGGAGCCGCAACAGGCCCGAGCCCACGGTGTCGACGACGGCGCGGCGCACGACGTAGTCGTGACCCGCGGCCCGGACGACGTCCGGGCGCCACTCACGGACATCGACCGGGCGCGTCCCCGAGCGTACCCGAGGAGCTCCATCGCGAAGTCGACGTCGTTCACGGTCGGGGCGCCGTCCGAAGGTGGCTGCCCGCTTCATGGCGAGCGCGGCGATCACCGCCGTCGCGTCGTCCGCCGACTCGTGCGGCTCCAGGCGCAGACGGTCCTTGGCCCGGTTCGCGAGCGTCAGCGCGTAGCCGACGTTCGGCCCGGGTGAGCCGAGCAGCGCGCCCTTCGGCTGGATCGCACCGAGGTCGCCGGGCCGGTCCGCGACGCCAGGACCCCGAGGGGGGCATGTGACTGCCGGGCGCGAGGTTCGGCTCCTGACGAGGTTCCTCGTCGAGGATGCGGGAACGAACGGGTCAGTGGGCACGGGTGGTTGCTACCCCCGGGTCGAGGCTCGGAGCAAGCCGTACGATCGAGAATCGAACAGGGCCTGCCAGCTCGCCTCGATGATGTTCTCGCTGACGCCGATGGTGGTCCATGACTCTGCTCGCCGTCCGTGCGTGTCGAGCAGCACCCGGGTGACCGCGCCGGTGCCCGTGCTGGGTGTCGAGGACCCGCACCTTGTAGTCGGTCAGGTGGATCCGATCGAGCGCAGGGTACCGACCGCCGCAGCGCGCGCGCAGCGCCCGGTCGAGCGCGTTGACCGGACCGTTGCCCTCGGCCGTGGCGATCGAACGCTCCTCGCCGACGTACAGACCTTGATCGTCGCCTCGGTGAGACGCCATCGGGCGCGTCGTCCTCGGTCGCGGGCGAGCGTCGTCGGTGATGACCCGGAAGCTCTCGACCTGGAACCAGTCCTGGCTGCCAACCCGATCGCGCGTCGCATCAGCAGCTCGAGCGAGGCGTCGGCCACCTCGAAGTGGTAGCCCTCGTGCTCGAGGTGCTTGAGCGTGTCGACCACCTCGTTGATCGTCGGGCCGTCGAGCTCGATCCCGAGCTCCTTCGCCTTCAGGACGATCGTCGACCGCCCGGCGAGCTCCGACATCACGAAGCGGGTGCCGTTGCCGACGGAGTCCGGCACGATGTGCTCGTACGCGTCGGGGCGCTTGATGATCGCGCTCGACGTGCAGGCCGGCCTTGTGCGCGAACGCCGAGGTGCCGACGTACGGAGCCTGCGGGTTCAACGCCATGTTCACGAGCTCGGCGACGTGGTGCGCGACCGGCGTCAGCCGCTCGAGCCGATCGGGTGGCAGCGTCTCGACGCCCATCTTCACCGTGAGGTTCGGGATGATCGTGGTGAGGTTGCAGTTCCCGGTGCGCTCGCCGTAGCCGTTGATCGTGCCCTGCACCTGCGTCGCACCGCCCGCGCACGCCGGCCAGCGCGTTGGCCACCCCGCAGCCGGTGTCGTCGTGCAGGTGCACGCCGATCGGCGACGTCGGGGCCCAGGTAGTCGCACGACCTCGCCGACGATGTCCTCGACCTCGTGCGGGCAGCGCCGCCGCCGTTGGTGTCGCAGAGCACGAGCCGGTCGCGCGCCGACCTGGGCCGCCCCCTCGAGCACCCGCAGGCTGAACTCGGGGTTGCGCTTGTAGCCGTCGAAGAAGTGCTCGGCATCGAAGAGGACCTCGAGGCCGCGGCCCTTCAGGTACTCGATCGAGTCGGTCGACCATCGCGACGCCCTCGTCGAGCGTGGTGCCCAGCGCCTCGAGCACGTGGTAGTCCCAGCACTTCCCGACGATGCAGACCGTGCTCGGTGTTGGCCTCGACCAGGTGGCGCAGGGTGTCGTCGGAGTCGACCTTGCCCTTGACCCGGCGGGTCATGCCGAACGCGACGAGCTTGCTGGTCTCGAACTGCAGCTCGTTCGGCAGCCGCCGGAAGAGCTCGTCGTCCTTCGGGTTGGATCCCGGCCAGCCGGCTTCGATGTAGTCGACGCCGAGCCAGTCGAGCTGCTCCGCGATCCGGAGCTTGTCGTCGACGGTCAGCGAGATGCCCTCGAGCTGCGACGCCGTCGCGCAGGGTCGTGTCGTAGATCTCGACCCGCGCCGGGAGCGGGCGCGTCAGTCGTCGACATGCTCACACCAGTTCTTGTACCGGTCGGTCTGGCCCCGCACGGCCTTGGCGTACTCGGCCGCGATGATCGACGTGCTTCGCGCCCGGGCACGGGATCGTCGCGGTCGTCCACCGAGTTGACCGCGCTGACCTCGGCCGCGGTCCCGCACACGAACATCTCGTCGCGATGTAGAGGTCGCTCCGGGCGAGGTAGTCGATCCGGGTGTCGTAACCGAGGTCGCGGGCGATCGTCATCACGGAGTCCTGGGTGATGCCCTCCAGCGCACCGGCCGCCATCGGCGGCGTGACGAGCATGCCGTTGCGGGACGACGAAGATGTTCTCGCCGGTGCACTCGCTCACGAACCCCGCGGGTTGAGCATGACCGCCTCGTCGTAGCCGGCCTTGAGCGCCTCGACCTTCGCGAGCGACGAGTTCACGTAGTTGCCCGTCGTCTTGGCCGACGGCGGCATCGTGTTGTGGTCGTGGCGCGTCCACGAGCTCACCTTCATGCGCACGCCCTTGGTGACCGCGTCGGCTCCGAGGTACGCACCCCACGGCCAGCAGGCGATCGCGACCGTCACCGAGCACGGAAGGGTGTTGAGCCCCATCTCGCCGTAGCCGAAGAAGGCGATCGGGCGGACGTAGCAGGACGGCAACCCGCTGGCGCGCACCGTGTCCTTGCTCGCCTGGATGATCTCGTCCACCGTGAACGGGATCTCCATCATCATGATCTTGGCGGAGTCGAAGAGGCGCTCGATGTGGTCGGTGAGCCGGAAGATCGCCGGGCCCTTGCTGGTCTCGTAGGCCCGGATGCCCTCGAAGACGCCCATGCCGTAGTGCAGCGAGTGCGTGAGGACGTGGATCTGCGCCTGGTCCCACGGCACGAGCTCGCCGTTCATCCAGATCTTGTCGGTCTTTTCGATGGGCATGCCTAGACCCTTTCCGCGATCCGTGTGCCGATGTCCGATGTGGATCCCGATGCATCGTCGGAACCGTCGACTGCCTTCTTGACCCGCGCCGCCGCTTCGTGCTCGCCGAGGAAGTCGAGCATCATCCCGGCGCAGATGATCGCGGCCCGGGGGTCGGCGAGGCCCTTGCCCGCGATGTCGGGCGCCGAGCCGTGCACCGGCTCGAACAGCGAGGGCCCCGTGCGGGCCGGGTTGAGGTTCGCCGACGCGGCGCGACCGATGCCGCCGCCGATCGCGCCACCGAGGTCCGTGAGGATGTCGCCGAAGAGGTTGTCGGTCACGATCACGTCGTAGCGCTCCGGGCGCTGGACGAAGTGGATGCACGCGGCGTCGATGTGGTCGTAGCCCGTCGTCACGTCCGGGTACTCGGCTGCGACCTCGTTGAAGGTGCGCTGCCACAGGTCGCCGGCGAACGTCAGGACGTTCGTCTTGTGCACGAGCGTCAGGTGCCGGCCCGGCCGCGACTGGGCGAGGTCGAAGGCGAAGCGGATGCACCGCTCGACGCCGAACCGGGTGTTGACGGACCCCTGCGTCGCGACCTCGAGCGGGGTGCCGTGCCGGAGGAACCCGCCCTCACCCGCGTATGTGCCCTCGGTGTTCTCACGGATGACGACCATGTCGACGCCGTCGTTCAGCTCGCTCGACGGGGCCGAGAACGGACGCAGGTTGATGAACAGGTCGAGCGCGAAGCGCAGCTTGAGGAGCAGGCCGCGCTCGAGCACCCCGGGCGGGACGTCCGGCGTGCCGACCGCGCCGAGCAGGATCGCGTCGTAGCCGCGCAGCTCCTCGAGCACGGCGTCGGGCAGCACTTCGCCGGTGCGCGAGGTAGCGGACGCCACCGAGGTCGTAGTGCACCGCGTCGTAGCTGACGCCGGTCGCGTTGACCACCTTGAGCGCTTCGGCCACGACCTCCGGGCCGATGCCGTCGCCCGCAATGATCCCGATCTGGTGGCTCACCTGTCTCGGCTCCTCGAACAACTGTTCCGGCAATGAAAAACCGCCCACCGAGGTGGACGGTCGAGAGCGAACGCCGGTGCGGCGCCCGCTTAGGAAATGACGACGATGGAGTGCTGGTGCATGGTGTCGGAAGGATACCTCCACCCGAGGAGGTGTGCACGACGATTGACGCCCTCGGGGCGCGGGGCCATGCGAGGCTGGCCCGCGATGCGCAGGGGACTCGGGAGCCAGCGGGGCGGGATCGTCACGTTCCTCATGCTGGCGGTCGTCCTCGTCGTCGCGGGCGTCGGCGCGTTCTGGTGGTTCTTCGTGCGCTCGGACGCGGCGCCGCCCCCGAAGATCGAGGACACGAACCTCGCCGCGGGCGGCACCCTCGACGGCACCTGGAAGGTCACCCCCGGCGGCCCGTCGTTCGTCCAGTACCGGGTCAAGGAGCAGTTCGCCGGCGCGGTCATCCAGACCGACGCGACCGGGAAGACGAACGACGTCACCGCGTCGATGACGATCAACGGCACGAGGGTCTCCGGCGTGACCGTGACCGCGAACCTCGTCACCCTGACCTCCGACAAGGATCGTCGGGACCGCTACATCCGTGACAACGGGCTCCAGTCGAACCAGTTCCCGACCGCGACGTTCGTGTCGACGCAACCGATCACCCTGGCCCAAGCACCGCAAAAGGGCGAGAAGATCACGACGACCGCGACCGGCCGGCTCACGCTGCACGGCATCACCAAGACCGTGACCGTGCCGCTGCAGGGACGGTGGGACGGCACCACGGTGCAGGTCGTCGGCACGCTGCCGATCCGGTTCGTCGACTACGGCATCACACCACCCAACATCGGCGGGTTCGTGGCGGTCGGAGGCACCGGCAAGATCGAGCTGCAGCTGTTCTTCGCCAACGGTTGAGACCGGCGCCCGGAGTACCCTCGGGCACTTATGGAGCAGTCTCACTTCTCGCGACCGGCGCATGATCGTCTCCAGGACGAGCTCAAGCACCGCTCCGGCCCACTCCGGGTCGAGATCTCGGAACGCATCGAGCACGCCCGCGAGATGGGCGACATCAAGGAGAACGCGGACTACGACGCGGCCAAGAACGAGCAGGGCCTGAACGAGGCGCGCGTCCGCCAGCTCGAGCAGATGCTGCGCGACGTGGTGATCGTCGAGTCCTCCGATGCGGACGTGGTCGGCCCGGGCACGATCGCCACGCTCCTCTTCACGGGTGACGACGAGCCCCAGGAGTACCTCATCGGCTCCATCGAGGAGCGCAGCGACGCGTTCGAGGTGCTGTCCACCTCGTCGCCGCTCGGCCAGGAGCTGCTCGGCAAGCGGGTCGACGAGAAGGCCAGCTACGAGACGCCCAAGGGCGCCACGATCGAGGTCACGATCAAGGGCATCCGCCCCGCGGACTAGACCTCCGCTTCCAGAGGTCTCCGGCGCTCGATCGCCGTGAACGCGGTCGAATGGGGAGCGCCGGCGGCTTGGCGGCTACCCGCCCCAGGCGCCGCCGCCGGGGGTGCGGAGGCGGAGGACGTCGCCGGTGCGCAGCTCGATCGTGACCTTGTCGGCCAGGCGCTCGGCCCGATCCTCGTCGCCGGCCGGGCAGCAGCCAGTTCTCCCCCACCGCGCCGGGCGCACCACCCGCGAGACCCCACGGCGCGCTGACGCGGCGCTCGGTGATCAACGAGACGGTGACCGGCTCGAGCGCCTCGAGCTCGCGCTCGATCCCGTCGCCACCGCGGTAGCGCCCGGCACCGCCGCTCCCTCTGCGCAGCGTGTAGCGCCGGACCCGCATCGGATACGCGCGCTCGAACGCTTCGACCGGCGTGTCGCGCGTGTTCGTCATGTTCGTGTGCACGCCGCTCATCCCCGCGCGCCCGGGCCGACCACCCTGCCCGCCACCGAGCGTCTCGTAGAACACCCAGCCGTCCCCGCCGACGAGCACGTTGTTCATCGTGCCCTGGCTCGCGGCGCCGACGCGGTCGGGCGCGATCTCGGCGAGCGCGCGCAGGCAGACGTCCGCAACCCGCTGACTGACTTCGACGTTGCCCGCACCGACCGCGGCCGGGAACCGCGCGGCGACGATCGACCCCGGCGGCGCGAGCACGTGGACCGGTCGCAGCGCGCCGCCGTTCGCCGGGATCGACGGGTCGGTCGCGGTGCGCAGTGCGAACGCCACGGCGCTCACCGTCACCGCCTCCACCACGTTCACCGTGCCCGGGCGCTGGTCGTCGGTGCCGGCGAAGTCGAACGACACCTCGTCGCCGTCGATGACGATCTCGACCGCGACCCGCGCCGGGACCTGCTGGTCGGGACGCGGACCGGTGGAGTCCAGGACGTCCTCCGCCCGCCAGCGACCGTCGGGAAGCGCGCGCAGCGCGGCCCGCATGCGGCGCTCGCCGTAGTCCACGATCTCGTCGAAGGGTGCGCCCACCAGCTCCTCGAGCCGTGTGACGCCCAGCCGGTTCGCACCGATCTGCGCGTCGAGGTCGCCCCGGCGCTCCTCGGGGGTGCGCGACGCCGCGATGACCACCGCGGCCACGGCGTCGGAGAGCACGACCGGCGGGATCCGCAGGCCCTCCTGGGCGATGTGGACCGCGTCGGGCGGCATCGAGCCCGGCGCCATGCCCCCGAGGTCCGCGTGATGGGCCCGGTTCGCGGCCCACCCGGCGATTCGGCCGTCGACGAAGCAGGGCGCGACGAGCGTGACGTCGTTCAGGTGCGTGCCACCGGCGTAGGGATCGTTGAGCACGATCTGCTCGCCGGGTCGCACCGCCTCGCCGCCGGCGTCGATCGCGGCGCGCACGGCCGCGGGCATCGACCCGAGGTGCACCGGGATGTGCTCGGCCTGCACGAGGAGCTCGCCGGCCGCGGTGAACAGCGCGGCCGAGCAGTCGGCGCGCTCCTTGATGTTCGGACTGAACGCGGCGCGCTGCAGCACCGCGCCCATCTCCTCCGCGACGCCCGTCAACCGCGAGATCAACACCTGCAACGAAGCCGGATCCACTAGGAACCGCCCCACGCGTGATGACCCAGGTGCCATCTGGGGCAACCGTGGCGGTCCAGCCCGTGGGGACCCAGACCGTGCAGTCCGGCTCCGCGGCGACTGCGGGTCCGACGACCGCCTCGCGCGGCCACGGCGGGAGGTCGGTGAGGTCCAGCGCGGCCGATCCACGGGCCCGGGCGCGGAGGGCGACGACCTCGATGGGGATGCCCGGACACGCGTAGCCGTTGCGCCGCGCGTGCTCGGCCGGGAAGTCGTCGATCTCGGTGACCGTCAGCTCGTGGCTCTGGCCCGCGTAGCGACAGTCGAGGAACGTCTCGACCTCGGCTGCGGTCCCGGCGAGGCCCTCGACGCGGCGACCTCGCGTCCGAGCTCGGCGCGCGCCGCGGGGATGCCCGCGTGCTCGGCCGGTTCGGGCCAGGATCGGACGAGCTCGCGCTGCGGCGGCGCCGAGACCAGTCCTACCGCCGAGAGCACGCCCGCGCGCGGCGGGACCAGCACGGCGGGCATCTCGAGCGCCTCCGCCACCGCGCATGCGTGCAGCGGTCCCGCGCCGCCGAACGCCACCAGGGCGAGCTCGCGCGCGTCGACCCCGCGCTCCACGGTGACCACGCGGACCACGCGCTCCATGTTCGCGTCGACGACCCGGACGATCCCTTCCGCGGTGAGCCCGGCCCGCTCGATCGCGGCGCACGCGGCGTCGATGTCCAGACGGCCGAGTCCCGGCAGCTCGGTGCCCTCGGGAATGCGCCCGAGCACCAGGTCCGCGTCGGTGACGGTCGGCTCCGTGCCGCCCCGGCCGTAGCAGGCGGGTCCGGGATCGGCGCCCGCGCTCTGCGGACCGACGACGAGGGCACCGCCGGAGTCGAGCCGGGCGATCGAACCGCCGCCGGCCCCGATCGTCAGGATGTCGAGCGACGGGAAGCGGATCGGCAGCCCCGCCACCTCTCGGGTCGACGCGGGCGCCGGGACACCGTCACGGATGAGGCACACGTCCGTGCTCGTGCCGCCCATGTCGAAGGACACCGCGTGGGCGGTGCCGCACGCACGTGCTGCTGCCGCGGCGGCGCGCACGCCTCCCGCCGGTCCGCTGAGCAGCAGCGCGACCGGGAGCTCGGCGGCGACGGAGATCGGCACCAGCCCGCCGGCCGACGTCATGACGAGCACACGATCACCCAGTGATTCGAGCCCGAGCAGGTACGGGCGGCACTTCGGCCGTAGGGACGCGTTGGCGGCGGTCGTCACGATGCGCTCGTACTCCCGGAACTCCGGCGACACCTCGTACGAGCACGTCACGTCGTAGCCCCGGGCCGCCAGCGCCTGACCGACCGCACGCTCGTGGGCCGGGCTCAGGTCCGCGTGCAACAGGCACACCGCAACCGCGTCGACGCCGTCCGGGATGGTGGGCACGTCGGCGAGCTCGAGTGGTTCGATCTCCCGGCCGTGTGCGTCGAGCCGGCCTCCCACCTCCAACCGCAGCTCGCGCGGCACCAGCGGGACCGGTCGATCCGCGAACGGGTCGTAGAGCGACGGGCGCGCCTGGCGCGCGATCTCGATGACGTCCGCGAAGCCGCGGGTCGTCACCAACGCCACGCGCCCGCCCTTGCGCTCCAGCAGCGCGTTCGTCGCGACGGTGGAACCGTGCGCGAGCAGCTCGGGCCGGCCGGCACCCAGCTCTCGGATCCCGGTGCGCACCGCGGCTCCCGGGTCGTCGGGCGTCGACGGGGTCTTGACGATGCGGCCGTCGTCGGCCATCACGTCGGTGAACGTGCCCCCGGTGTCGACGCCGATGCGCATCGGGCCAGCGTGGCAGATGCGCCCGCGGCGCCGGGTCTACGAGGTGGTGATCTGCAGGAGGTAGCCCCGCGAGCGCACGGTGCGGACCTCCAAGCCCAGCGGCGCGATGCGCCGGCGCAGCCGGAGGATGTGCACGTCGAGCACGTTGCGCGTCGGCGCGCCGGACGGCCACGCGCGGCGGGCCATCAGCTCCCGACCGACGACTGCGCCGAAGCGCTCGACCAGCGCGCCGGCCAGCTCGCGCTCGACAGGCGACAGCGAGACCCACCGGTCCCGGAACCGCAGCAACCCGTCGTCGTCGATCTCCGGGACCGCGAGACCGTTCGACGCGCGCGCCTCGAGGGTCGCGACCCGGGCCCGCACGTCCCGATCCTCGGCCGGGAGCCGGATCCAGTCCTCGAGCGGGTCGACGGAGTCGGGCGGTGAGGCATCCGGGCCGACGAGCAGCAGGCGCGGGGTCCCGGCACCCCTGAGCTCCCCCAGGTGGAGGTTCTCTTCCGGCCAGCGGACCAGCACGACGTCCATCGGGGGCACGGTAGGCGGGAAAGGTTTCGGGTTTGTTTCGCCCTGGTGAACCACTGCTGCCCGCGGTTTCACCCCGGGCGGGCAGTGGGGTTCCGGCTGAGCCGGGTCGCGGCCCGTACCAGGGCGGGACCGAACCGCGGCCCCGGCCGGCGCCCGAGCCGGTCGATCGGTCCGCTGACCGAGAGCGCCGCGATCACGGTCCCGTCGGCCCCGAGCACCGGCGCGCTCACGCTGGCGACCCCCGTCTCCCGCTCGGCGACCGACGCGGCCCAGCCCCGCTGCCGCACGCTGCGCAGCGCGGCTCCGTCGGTCCCGGCCGGCCAGTCGGCCGGATCGGCCCACGCGAGCAGGACCTTCCCACCCGATCCGGCGGTGAGCGGCAGGCGCGCGCCGATCGGGACGGTGTCGCGCAGGCCGGCCGGTCGCTCCGCCGCGGCGACGCACACCCGGTGGTCGCCGTCACGCACGTAGAGCTGCGCGCTCTCCCCCGTCTCGTCGCGCAGCTCGGTGAGGACGGCGGCCGACTGCTCGAGCATCGTCGCCGACAGGGACACCGCGCTGCGGCCCCACGCGGCGAGCCGCACCCCCAGCCGGAACCGCCCCCGCTCGTCCCGTCCGACCAGCCCGTGCGCCTCCAGCGCGACCGCGAGCCGGTGCGCGGTCGGCCGTGAGATCCCCGTGGCGTCGACGAGGTCGGCCAGGGTCGCCGGGCCCCGTTCCGCGAGCGCCTCGAGGATCGCCGCCGACTTGTCGATGACTCCCACACCACTTAGGCTGTCCATATACCAGGAACCTTATCTCATATGTTGAGATACCGGAAGCACAAGTCCCGGTGACGCCCGAGGGAGTGAGCAATGCCCAAGACGCTGAGCGAGAAGGTGTGGGAGCAACACGTCGTGCATCACGCCGACGGGGAGCCCGACCTCCTCTACATCGACCTGCACCTGGTCCACGAGGTCACCTCGCCGCAGGCCTTCGACGGGCTGCGGATGAACGGGCGCGGGGTGCGTCGGCCGGAGCTCACCGTCGCGACGATGGACCACAACGTGCCGACCATCGGCTTGGAGCTCGGGATCACCGACCCGATCTCGCGCAAGCAGATCGAGACCCTCGCGGCGAACTGCGCCGAGTTCGGCATCCGGCTCTACGGGATGGGCGATCCCGGTCAGGGCATCGTGCACGTGATCGGGCCGGAGCAGGGGCTCACCCAGCCCGGCATGACGATCGTCTGCGGTGACAGCCACACGTCGACGCACGGCGCGTTCGGCGCGCTCGCGTTCGGCATCGGGACGAGCGAGGTCGAGCACGTGCTGGCCACCCAGACCCTCCCCCAGCAGCGCCCGGGAACGATGGCCGTCACCGTGGAGGGCGACCTCCCGGCCGGCGTCACGGCGAAGGACGTCGTCCTCACGATCATCGCCCAGATCGGCACCGGCGGCGGGATCGGCTCGGTCATCGAGTACCGCGGCTCGGCGATCGAGGCGCTCTCGATGGAGGGCCGCATGACCATCTGCAACATGTCGATCGAGGCGGGCGCGCGCGCCGGGCTGATCGCGCCGGACGACACGACGTTCGCGTACCTCGAAGGCCGGCCGTTCGCGCCGACGGGGGCCGCGTGGGAGCAGGCCCTCGACGCGTGGCGGGCGCTGCCCACCGACGCGGGCGCGGCCTTCGACACGGAAGTGATCATCGACGCGTCGAAGCTCGCGCCGAGCGTCTCGTGGGGAACGAACCCGGCCCAGACCACGACGATCGACGCGGTCGTCCCTGACCCCGCGTCGTTCACCGGCGAAGGTCAGGCCGAATCGGCCACCCGCGCGCTCCAGTACATGGGCCTCACCGCCGGCACACCGATCCGTGACATCAACGTCGACACGGTGTTCATCGGTTCGTGCACCAACTCGCGGGTCGAGGACCTGCGCGCCGCGGCCGACGTGGTGCGGGGCCGATCGGTGAAGCCGGGGATGCGGGCGATGGTCGTCCCGGGCTCGTTCGCGGTGAAGCAGGAGGCCGAGGCCGAGGGCCTCGACGCGATCTTCACCGCCGCGGGGTTCGAGTGGCGCGAGCCGGGCTGCTCGATGTGCCTCGCGATGAACCCGGACAAGCTCGCGCCGGGCGAGCGCGCCGCGAGCACGAGCAACCGCAACTTCGAGGGCCGCCAGGGCAAGGGTGGGCGCACCCACCTCGTCTCCCCTGCCGTCGCAGCCGCTACCGCGATCGCCGGCCACTTCGCCGCCCCGACCGACCTGGACTGAGGAGCCGAGGGATGAGCAACCACGTCAGCCGCCAAGATGACCCGAGGCGTGGCCCAAGCGGCCCGGCGACGAAGTCGCCACGAGCGGGAAAGTAGGAGCATCCGATGGAAGCAGTGCGCGAGATCATCTCCCGGGCCGTGCCGCTCGACCGGTCCGACGTCGACACCGACCAGATCATCCCGTCCGACTGGCTCAAGCGGGTCGAGCGCACGGGGTTCGGCGCGGGGCTGTTCTCCGAGTGGCGCGAGCGCTCGGACTTCGTCCTCAACCAGTCCCGCTACGACGGGGCGCGCATCCTCGTCGCCGGCAACAACTTCGGGACCGGCTCGTCGCGCGAGCACGCGCCGTGGGCGCTGCAGGACTACGGGTTCCAGGCGATCATCTCGCCCCGCTTCGCCGACATCTTCCGCAACAACTGCCTGAAGATCGGCCTGGTCCCGGTCACGTTGCCGCAGGCCGTCGTCACGCGGATCATGCGGGCGGTCGAGGACGACGCGTCACTCGAGATCGTCGTCGACGTCGTGGACCGGCGCGTCGCGGTCCCCGCGCTCGACCTCGACGAGCCGTTCGAGCTCGACGACCACACCCATCACCGCCTGCTGAACGGGCTCGACGACATCGGGCTCACCGAGCAGCGCGGTGACGAGATCACCGCGTACGAGAAGACGCGCCCGTCGTTCAAGCCGAGCGCACCCGCCGCGTAGCTGAACCGCTACCTGGCCAGCACCGCGATGGTGACGATGATCGCGTTGTAGGTCGCGTGGGTGAACATCCCGGGCGGGAGCCGTTTGGTGAAGTACCGGATGGTTCCGAGCCCGGATCCCACGATCGTGATGATCACGAACGTGCCGACGTTGCCCAGACCGTTGCCCGGATCGAGGTGCACCAGGCCGAAGAGCAACGCCTGCACGACGATCCCGATCCCGACGCCCCACCGGGCCGTCAGCGTGCCCTGCACCAGGCCGCGGAAGTAGAGCTCCTCGAAGAACGGCGCGCCGACGCAGGCGATGAGGTAGACGACCGCGATCCCGAGGACCCGTCCACCGCTCACCGGATCCGTGAGATCGGTCCGCCCACCTGGGAGCAGGCTCTTGTCGATCGCCTGCAGGACCACCGCCGCGATCGACACCGTGATGACGCCGACGACGGCGAATCCCGCGCCCATCGCCGCGTCCACCCAGCGGGGCGGGACGAGCCCGAGGTCCCGCAGCGATCCGGTGCCCTTGACCTTCACCGCGACCAGGCACGATCCGCCGAGGCCGAACCAGAGCCCGAGCTCGACCCCCGAGCAGGACCGCGGGATCGGTGAGGCTGTATCCCGCGATGTAGAGGATCAGGCCGATGACCGTCGACAGCGCGAGCCCGACGATGAAGCCGAGGATCGCGATCCCGCCGGCCTGCAGCGGCCCGTCGGTCGACGCCGAACCACCGGCGACCGCTTGGGGGCCGGTGTAGGCGGTCCAGCCGATCCCGTCCCACCACCGCCAGGGGGCCTGGCGCCATGGATCCGAGTACCAGCCCGGTGGCGTGCCGGTCGCGGTCACCTGCTCACTCACGGCCAGATCGTCTCACCGGAGCTGGCGCGACGGGGAGCGGCTATGCGGGTGCCATGGCGCGGCGCTGCTCGAACAGGAGCTGCTCGTCGATCACGAACGCGAGCTCGACGGCGAGCTCTTTGGTCTGCTCCCGGTCGAACAGGTACGTCAGGAACTCGGGGTACGTCACGTGTTGCCTCCAGTTGAGCCAGTCCCATTGCCCTTGCAGGAGTCATTTCGGCAATGGGCCGGAAGAACTAAAGCGGACCGTTCCGGCGCCGCGCCGCGTGGTCAGACGCCCCGAATTGCCCCGAGCAGGGCGAGCTCCCGCCACTTCCAGTGGCAATCGACCTGCTCGAAGCCGATGGCCCGCAGCCAGCCGAGCTGCGCGTCGACGGGCGCGAGCTGGTTCGAGGGATCGTCGTCCTCCGGCTCGACGCCGATCTCCGCCAGGAACGCCGCGTGGAGCTCCGGGGTCGGAGAGTCGACGTGCTCCAGGTTGAGGAAGGCGCCACCCGGCCGCAGCCGCTCGTGGACCTCGGCGTAGAGCGCCTGCTTGCGCGCGTCGACGACGTGATGGATCGCGAACGCCGACACGACGAGATCGAAGGTGCCCCAATCGGCGGGAAGCGCCTGGTCGAAGTTGTGCTCGACGATCGTCACGCGGGGTTGGCCGTCGAAGCGCTCCCGCACCCGGCGGAGCATCTCGGGCGAGAAGTCCACCGCGACCGCTTCGGCGTCCGGACGCGCGGCGAGGACGCGAGCCGCGACCTCACCGTCGCCACAACCGAGGTCGAGCACGCGACTCACCTGCGGCGGGACGTGGTCCAGCAGCGCCTCGTACCCGAGCTCGCGCTTGGGGATCAGCTTCCGGTGGGCGAGGTACGACTCCGCGTGCTCCGCATCCCGCCACAGGTTGACGGTCATGGCCCGACGATCACGTCACGCGCCTGGGGGTTCTCGCGCATCCGGACGATCCGGTTCACCGCGGCGAGGTACGCGCGAGCCGATGCCTCGACCACGTCGGTCGCGACCCCGCGGCCCGTGGCCTTGAGCCCGTCGACCTCGAGCTGCACGACCACGTCACCTAACGCGTCGCCGTCCACCGGTGACCGACGAGACGTTGAAGTCGGTGAGCGTGCCGGACACGCCGGTCGCGACCGCGATCGCGGCGATGGCCGCGTCGACCATGCCGTTGCCCTCGGCGGTGCCGTCCACCTTGGTGTCACCGTCGCTCAGCACGACGGTCGCCTCCGGGGTCGAGACCGTCCCACCGCGCACCTCGAGGCTCACGACGCTGTACTTCTGCACGACGCCGATGCCCAGCTCCTCGGCGACGATCGCCTCGAGGTCGGCCTCGGTGATCTGGACCTTGCGGTCGGCGAGCTCCTTGAACCGGACGAACGCCTGGTTCAACGCGTCGCCCTGCAGGTGCAGGCCCATCTTCTCCAGGGAGTCGGCGAACGCGTGGCGGCCGGAGTGCTTGCCGAGCACGATCTGCGCGGCTTCCTGGCCGACCGCGCCCGCGTCCATGATCTCGTAGGTCGCCGGGTCCTCCAGCACGCCGTGCTGGTGGATGCCGGCCTCGTGCGCGAACGCGTTCCGGCCGACGACCGCCTTGTTGTACTGGACGGGGTAGCCGGTCAGGCGCGACACCATGCGCGAGGCGCGGGCGAGCTCCTCGGTGCGCACCCCGGTCGTGATCCCGTCGAAGTAGTCGGCCCGGGTGCGGATCGCCATCACGACCTCTTCGAGGGCGGCGTTGCCGGCGCGCTCGCCGAGCCCGTTGATCGCGCACTCGACCTGGCGCGCGCCGTTCGCGACGCCGGCCAGCGAGTTCGCGACCGCCAGGCCGAGGTCGTTGTGACAGTGGGTCGAGACGATGAAGTCGCCCCGCACGCGGTCGATCACGTACCCGATGAGCTTGCCGAAGTCCTCGGGCAGCCCGTAGCCGACGGTGTCGGGGATGTTGATCGTGGTCGCGCCGTTGTCCACTGCGATCTGGCACACGTCGCACATGAAGTCGGGGTCCGAGCGGAAGCCGTCCTCCGGGGAGTACTCGACGTCCGCGGTGTAGCCCTTGGCCCGGGCCACGCTCGCCGCGACCTCCTCCTTGACCTGGTCGTGGGTCATCCGGAGCTTCTTCTTCATGTGGAGCTCGGACGTCGCCAGGAAGATGTGGATCCGGTTGCGCTCCGCGTGGCGCACCGCTTCCCACGCCCGGTCCACGTCCTTGAACGCGGTCCGGGAGAGCCCCGCGATGATCGGGCCGCGCACGGTCTTGGCGATCGCTTCCACGGCTTCGAAGTCACCGTCGCTGGCGATCGGGAAGCCGGCCTCGATGACGTCCACCCCGAGGCGCGCGAGCTGGTCGGCGATCTCGAGCTTCTCGCCGACGTCCAGCGAGATGCCGGGCGACTGCTCGCCGTCCCGGAGGGTCGTGTCGAAGATCAGGACCTGGTCCATCGGAGTTCCTTCTGGTCAGTGTTGGCGGGGCGTTTCGGAATTCGACAAACAAAAAACGCGACAAACAAAAAACCCCTCGGGCCCGAAGGCACGAGAGGTTTCGGCGAGCACCTGGAGGCGCTCGCCCCTACGTAAGGAGCAGTCCGTTGAAGTGCGATACCAACGTCATAGGACTTGACAGTCTTCCACGCTTCTGCATGTCCGTCAATCTTCCCCGACCGTGCGCGAACATGACTGCGTGCTGAAGCTGTTGCGACGAGGTGCCATCGCGGGGATGCTCGCCGGCGGCGCGTATGCCGCCTGGCGCTACCTCGCCGGCGCGCTCCCCCGACACCGGCGGGGTCACGTTCCAGACCGGCTCCTTCCCCAACCTGCCCCGCCCGGTCCCGAAGCCCACCACCCCGGCGACCGCGACCGCATCCGAACCGCGGGCCGCGACGCCGCCCGCGGAGAGGAACGGGTCGGCGGAGAGCAACGGGTCGGCCGAGCACAACGGCAGCACCGCGAACGGTTCCTGGGTGGAGCCGGACGAAGGCAGCTGCCCGCTGACCCACCCGATCAAGGCGAAGCTGTCGAGCGGCATCTTCCACGAGCCCGGCGGCGGCAACTACGACCGCATCCGCGCCGAACGCTGCTACGTGGATCCCGACGCCGCGATCGCCGACGGCCTCCGCGCCCCAAGCGCTAGCCACCACTCCCCGGCTCGGCTCGCAGGCTCGTTTCGGGGAGCCGCAAGGTCGCCAGAGCGACGATGAGACGCCCCGAAACGAGTGGGACGGGCTAGTCGAGCTCGATGGCGCGGGCGTCGACGACGCCGTCCTGGGCGCGGAGCGCGTCGATGACCTCACCCGCGACCGGCACCGTGGTGGAGATCGCCATGAGCGCGGCCTCACCCTCCGCCGTCTTGCCCACGTCCATGTCGTCGACGTTGACACCCGCGTCGCCCAGGATCGTGCCGACCCGGCCGATCATGCCGGGGACGTCCGCGTTGCGGACCACCAACATGTGGCTCGACGGCGGGACGTCGACGATGTGCTCGTCGATCCCGACGATGCGGGGTGCGGCCTGCTTGCCGTAGAGGGTTCCCGCGACGTGGGTCGGACGACCCGCGCAGACGCCGCGCAGCTCGACCAGGTTCACGTAGTCGCGCACCGACGAGATCTTCGTCTCGCGCACGGTGAGGCCGCGTGACTCGGCGAGCTGGGGTGCGTTCACGAAGCTGACCGGCTCGTCGACCACGGGCCCGAGCACGCCCTTCAGGACTCCGAGCGTCAGCACCCGGCAGTCGTAGTCCGCGATCTGGCCCTCGTACCCGATCTCGAGCGTGTCGACGATGCCGCCCGCCAACCCGGTGAACAGGCGCCCGAGTCGCTCGACGAGCGGGAGGAACGGCTGCACCGTGGCGTTCGCCTCGGTCGCGGCGAGGTTGACCGCGAACGGCACGAACTCGCCACGCAACGCGAGGACGACCTGCTCGGCGATGGTCTGGCCGGCCTTGTCCTGGGCCTCGACGGTCGAGGCGCCGAGGTGCGGGGTGACCACGACGCTCGACAGCCCGAAGAGCGGCGACTCGGTCGTCGGCTCGGTGGCGAACACGTCGATCGCGGCACCGGCGATCTGGCCCTGCTCGATGGCGGCCGCGAGCACCGCCTCCTCGACGATCCCGCCGCGCGCGGTGTTGACGAGCCGCAGGCCGGGCTTCGACTTCGCGAGCAGCGCCGCGTCGATCAGCCCCATCGTCTCCTTGGTCTTCGGCAGGTGGATCGTCAGGAAGTCCGAGGTCGCGAACAGCTCCTCGAGCGTCGGCGCGAGCTCGACGCCGAGCTGGTGGGCCCGATCGGCGCTCACGTACGGATCGAACGCGACGAGTCGCATGCCGAACGCGTTGGCGCGCTGCGCGACGAGCACGCCGACCCGGCCGAGCCCGACGATCCCCAGGGTCTTGCCGTAGAGCTCCACACCCGCCCAGCGCGACCGGTTCCACTGCCCGGCCTTGAGGTCGGCGTCCGCCTGCGGGATGTTGCGCGCCTGGGCGAGCATGAGCGCGATCGTCTGCTCGGCCGCCGACAGGACGTTCGACTGCGGCGCATTCACGACCATCACGCCCTGCTTCGTCGCGGCGGCCACGTCCACGTTGTCGAGCCCGATGCCCGCGCGCCCGACCACCACGAGGTCGGTGCCGGCCGCCAGCACCTCGGCGGTGACCTGCGTGGCGCTGCGGATCACCAGCGCCGCCGCGCCCGGGATGGTCGCGACGAGCTGCTCGGGGGTGAGGCCGACCTGCACGTCGACGTCGAGGCCCGCGGCCCGCATCGAT
This sequence comes from uncultured Acidimicrobiia bacterium, assembly GCA_963770105.1. Taxonomy (GTDB): domain Bacteria; phylum Actinomycetota; class Acidimicrobiia; order IMCC26256; family JAENVU01; genus Chersky-806. The sequence goes on from CAVYOL010000002.1 coordinate 2,479,113, forward strand.
TCGAGCCCGCTCTCGGCCAGCTCTTCTGAGACCAGGACCCGTTTCGTCACGGCGTGAGGTTATGCGGTCGCACTCCTGGAGCCGGAGCGGAGGCGGGAGCGAGCACGCAGGCGGAGTGCAGGCAGGAGCGGGCACGAAGTGCGATGCCGGAACGACCCGGAGTAGCGAACGCCGGAGCGACCATCAGGTGAGGAAGTCGGCGATGCGGCGGACGCCGTCACCGAGGTCGTCGTCGCCGAGCGCGAACGACAACCGCGCGTAGCCCGGAGCGCCGAACGCCTCACCGGGAACGATCGCGACCTTGATCTCGTCCAGCATCACCTCGGCCAGCTCGGCCGTCGACGTCACCTTGCGGCCCGCGTACTCGCGGTCGAGGACCGCGTCGAAGTTCGGGAAGCAGTAGAACGCGCCCTGCGGCTCGAGGCACTCGACGCCGGGGATGGACGCGAGCACCGACTGCATCGCCTTGCCGCGCCGGTCGAAGGCGCCGCGCATCTCGGCGACCGCGGTGAGGTCACCGCTCACGGCCGCGAGCGCGGCGCGCTGGTTCACGTTGCCGACGTTCGACGTCGACTGCGACTGCAGGTTGGTGGCCGCGCCGATCACGTCGCGCGGGCCGATCATCCAGCCGACCCGCCAGCCGGTCATCGCGTAGGTCTTGGCCACGCCGTTGAGCACGACGCAGGTGTCCGCGAGCTCGGGCACGAGCGTCGGCATCGACGTGAAGACGTGGTCACCGAAGGTCAGGTGCTCGTAGATCTCGTCGGTCACGACCCAGATGCCGTGCTCCAGCGCCCACCGTCCGATCGCCTCGACCTCCGCCGGCGGGTAGACCGCGCCGGTCGGGTTCGACGGCGAGACGAAGAGCAGCGCCTTGGTGTTGGTGCCCCGCGCCGCCTCGAGCTGGTCGACCGTGACCCGGAACCCGGTGGCCTCGGTGGTGGGCAGCGCGACGGGCTGGCCGCCGGCGAGCGCGATCGCCTCGGGGTAGGTCGTCCAGTACGGCGCGGGCATCAGGACCTCGTCACCGGGGTCCAGCAGGGTCTGGAACGCGTTGTAGACCGCGTGCTTGCCGCCGTTGGTGACGAGGACCTGGGCCGCTTCACACGCATACTTCGAGTCACGCGCGGTCTTCGCGGCAATTGCGGAGCGGAGCTCGGGCAGGCCGGCCGTCGGCGAGTACCGGTGGTTCGCCGGGTTCCGGCACGCGGCCACCGCGGCCTCCACGATGTGCTCGGGCGTCGGGAAGTCGGGCTCGCCGGCGCCGAAGCCGATGACGGGCTCGCCGGCGGCCTTGAGCGCCTTGGCCTTGGCGTCCACGGCCAGCGTGGCGGACTCGGCGATGGCCGCGATGCGGCGGGAGACACGGGGTTCAGAGGTCACGGCGCCATGGTGGCACGCCGCTCCCGGCGAACCCGGCTCGATAAGGAACCCCACCTGCGGTGGCGAACCGGACACGCGACTCCCTGTGGGGCAGCCACCTCCCCTACCCTGGCTCGCGCATGGGTTTGCTCGGCCGCTTGGGGCGGCGGCTCCTCCCGCTGGCGCTCGTGCTGAGTGCGCTCGTCTCCGTGGTCGCGGCGCGCCCCGGCATCGCCGGTGCCGCGCCCTCGACCCAGCCCCCGCAGGGCTACGTCCTCGTCGACGCGGACAGCGGCTGCCAGCTCGCCGGCAAGAGCGAGCACCAGGCGTTCAGCACCGCCAGCACCGCGAAGCTCCTCACCGCCGTCACCGCGCTGGAACGGCTCCCGCTCGACAGCATGGTTCCGGTCAGCGCGCTCGCGGCGGGCCAGGAGGAATCCAAGATCAACATGAAGCAAGGGCAGGTCTGGAAGCTCGACGACGCACTCCACTCCATGCTCATCGTGTCGGCCAACGACGCCGCGTTCGCGGTCGCCGAGCGCGCGGGCGGGAGCGTGGCGCAGTTCGCGAAGGATGCCGACGCGACGGCCAAGCAGCTCGGCGCGCAGAACACCGCCTTCGGCGACCCGGCGGGACTCGACGACCGCACGTCGTTCGCCGGGGGCACGCACATGAGCGCGTACGACCTCGCGGTGGTCGCCCGCAACGCGCTGGCGATCCCCGAGATCGCGAACACGGTCAAGCTGCTCAACTACAGCTTCACCGACCCGACCGGCACCGTGCGCAACCTCACGAACCACAACAAGGGCTTCCTCACCACCTACCCGGGTGCCATCGGGATGAAGACCGGTTACACCAAGGCTGCGAGCCGGACGCTCGTGACCGCGGCGACCCGCAACGGTCGCACGATGATCGCCGTCGTCATGGGCACCTGGGACGACACCGGCTGGGCGGGCTGGCTGCTCGACCAGGGCTTCGCGAGCGCCGCCGGCGCGCCGTGCGCGGGCACGAAGCTCCCGCCGGTGCGCGCGGTCACCGCGGACACGCGCCGTGAGGTGTTCGAAGGGCTCCCGCCCGCGCTGGGGACGCCCGCACTCGACGGCGGCGCGGCCGCCACGGTCGCGGGCGCGACCACGGTGGGAAGCACGCCGAGCACGACCAAGGCGCACGCGGCTGCCGGTGGGACGAAGAAGCAGACCACCACCACGTCGAAGGCCGAGGTCGAGAGCCTCAGCGGCGCGCAGACCGCGAGCGCGACCACGAGCTCCGGGGGCTCAGGCGTGCTGGGGTCGATCTTCAACCTCAAGGCGTTCGTCATCGTCGTGTTCCTGGTGCTGCTCACGCTGTTCCTGCTCCGACGGCGCGCGGTGCGACGCCAGCGGGCGCGCCGCATCGCGCGGCAGAAGCAGATGGCCGAGATCCGCCGGCGCCGCATGATCGACGTCGTCGACCCCGCCACCGTGGAGGCGGACGAGGTCAGTCACGTCAAGGTCGTCCCGACCCGCCGCTGACCCTCGGTCGGTTGCCGATGAGCGGGAGCGAGAACGAAGCGGGGACCACCCGCGGCTCGAGCCGATGGCCAAGCGGAGTGTGGGCCGAGCGCCCCGGCCGGAGGCCGATGAGCGGGAGCTACGCGACGGCCTCTTCGGCGTTGGGGTCCCAGGCCGCGAGGTCGCGGAGGCGGGGGTCGTTCGAGAAGACCTCGACGATCGGGCCGTCGAGGTCGAGCCGGCGCTGGATGACCCGGACGTCGTTCTCCTGGTTCCACAGCGTCAGCATCACGGCAACGCCGAGCGCGCCGGCGCGCGCCGTGCGCCCGGAACGGTGCAGGTAGGCCTTGTGGTCCTCGGGTGGGTCGTAGTGCACCACGACGTCCACCGCGTCGACGTGGATCCCGCGCGCCGCGACATCCGTCGCGACCAGGACCGGGAGCTTGCCGCTCGTGAAGTCGGCCAACGCGCGCTCGCGCGCCGCCTGACGGAGGTCACCGTGGATCGCCCCGGCCTTCACCCCTTCGCGCTGGAGCTGCTCGACCAGACGGTCCGCACCGCGCTTCGTGCGGCAGAACACCAGCGTGCGGTCAACACCGCTCGCGATCGAGGCGACGACCTTGACCTTGTCCATCTGGTGGACCATCAGGAAGTGGTGGCGCATCTCGTCGACGGTGTCGTCGTCGGACTCGACCTCGTGCGACACGGGGTCGTGCAGGTACCGCGCGACGAGCCGGTCGACGCCGCGGTCCAGCGTGGCCGAGAAGAGCATCGTCTGGTGCTCGCCCTCGACCCGGTGGAGGATCTTCTGCACCTGGGGCATGAAGCCCATGTCGGCCATGCGGTCCGCCTCGTCGAGCACGAGGACCTGCACGTCGGCGACGGAGAGCTCGCGGCGCTCCATGAGGTCGATGAGCCGGCCCGGGGTGCCGATCACCACGTCGACGCCCTTCACGAGCGCCTCGATCTGCGGCTCCATCCCGACGCCGCCGTAGAACGCCTTCACCTTGAGGTTCTTCACCCGGCCGAGCGGGGCGAGGACGCCGCGCACCTGGTTCGCGAGCTCGCGGGTCGGCACCAGCACGAGACCGTGCGGTCGGCGGGGCTCGGCCTTGGTGATGCGGTCGAGCAGCGGCAACCCGAAGGCCAGGGTCTTGCCGGACCCGGTCTTCGCCTTGCCGAGCACGTCGCGCCCGGCGAGGGCGTCGGCGATCGTGAGGCTCTGGATGGCGAACGGCTCGTTCAGACCCTGGGTGGCCAGGGCGTCGACGAGCTCGGTCGACACGCCCAGCGCGTCAAAGGTCGTGGTCATCAGGGGGCTCGCTTTCGGTCATGCGTCGGGAGGATCAGGAGGGTCTCCCTCCTGCGACGCGACGACCGCGATCGCCACGTTGGGCACGATCGGTACGAACTGCGTGAGGTTGACCCGCGAGCGAAAACTGGCTCGCGCTCACCAGGCTATCTCCCCGGAAGCCGGGGGAACGCCAGGACCTGCCCAAATGCGCCTACCAGGGCATCGCGACGCCGCCGTTGGGGCGCAGGATCTGACCGGTCATGAACGACGCGGCCTCCGAGACCAGGAACAGGATGCTGTCCGCGACGTCCTGGGCCTCGCCGACCCGCTGGAGCGGCGCCATGGCACCGAAGCGCTTCTTGTAGCTCTCCACCTTCTCCGGGATGACGTTGCCGTCGGCGTCCACGAAGTTGTGGCGGGAGAAGTTGGTGTGGATCACGCCGGGGGCCAGGGCGTTGACCCGGATCCCGAGCGGTCCGGCCTCGCACGCGAGCGTCTTGGTGAGCATCGCCACCGCGGCCTTGGTCATGCCGTAGCAGGCCAGGGTCGGCGCGGGCGTGTCGATCGCGCCCGACGAGATGTTGATGATGTTGCCGGACTGGCGCGGCGCCATGACCCGCATCGCGGCCTGGCAGCCGTAGAAGCAGCTCTTCAGGTTGATCGACAGGATCCGCTCGAACTCGTCGTCGGTGACCTCCATGACGGTCTTGTTGTGCGGGATCCCCGCGATGTTGCCCATGACGTCGACCCGGCCGAACTCGGCCTGGGCCCCGTCGACGAGTGCGTCGACCTGGGCGCGCGAGGTGACGTCGGTCCGGACCGCGCGGGCGGTGCCACCGGCCGCGGTGATCTCCTCTTTGGTGGCCTGGACCGCGGCCTCGTCGATGTCGCCGCCGACGATCGTGGCGCCGGCCCGGGCCAGGGTGAGCGCGGTGGCCTTGCCGATGCCGCTGCCGGCACCGGTCAGCACGGCCACCTGGCCGGTGAGGTCGTAACCCGCGACTGCGTTCGTCATTGTTCGTTGCTCCCGAGATCTGCTGCGTGAGTGCGCCGGAGTGGTGCGCTGCGGACACTAGGTGCCAGACCCGACGGGACGCAGACCGGCCGGTAGCCTGCACGTTCCTCCCATGGGCCAGCTGACCGTCGCCACCTTCAACACGCATTGGGGTGTCCACCGCTCGGGGCGCGCCTTCGACGTGGTGCGCCCGGCTCTGGCGCTCGGCGCGGACGTGCTCGTCCTCCAGGAGGTGTGGCGCCCCAACGGCGGACCGTGCTTCGTCGACGCGATCGCGGAGGGCATGGGCGGGTCCGTGCACGAGGCGGTCTTCATGTCGGACCACAACCCGGCCCGGCCCCGCCAGCTCCGGCCGCCGCCGGGGCCGCCCGGCACCTGCGGGATCTCGGTGATCAGCCGGCTGCCGGTCCGCCACGTGCAGGAGATCGAGCTCCCCCACGCCCAGGGTGACGTGGTCAAGCAGCGCCGCAGCCTCCTCGTGACGGTCGCGGTGGGCGACCGGATCGTGACCGTCGGCGGGATGCACGCGTCACACCGCCTGTGGGGATCGCTGCCTCAGGTCCGGCGGGTCGATCGGGCGTTGGTCGAGACCGGGAACCCGAGCGTGATCGCCGGCGACCTGAACATGTGGGGCCCGGTCGTCGGCCTCGTGGTTCCGAACCGCACGCGCGCGGTGCGCGGCCGCACCTGGCCCGCGCAGCATCCGCACAGCCAGATCGACCACATCTGGATCGACGACAGCTTCGCGGTCCTCGAGCGCGGGGTCGCGGGCGCGACGGAGTCCGACCACCGGCCCATCTGGGCCCGGCTCGAGGTGGTCGCGCGCGATGCGTGAGGACGACGAGCCGCGTCTGCGGTAGACAGCAGCGTCGAGCAACAGGGGGTTGCAGGTGCACGAAGTACGAGGTGTCGTGGCCCGGGGCAAGGGCGAGCCGGTACGAGTCGAGACGATCCTGGTGCCGGACCCCGGACCCGGTGAGGCGCTGGTCCAGGTCCAGGCGTGCGGGGTCTGCCACACCGACCTGCACTACCGCGAGGGTGCGATCAACGACGACTTCCCGTTCCTGCTCGGCCACGAGGCCGCGGGGATCGTCGAAGCCGTCGGCGACGGACGTGACGGACGTCGCGCCGGGTGACTTCGTCATCCTCAACTGGCGCGCGGTCTGCGGCGAGTGCCGGTCCTGCAAGCGCGGCAAGCCCTGGTACTGCTTCAACACGCACAACGCGACCCAGAAGATGACGCTCGCCGACGGCACCGAGCTCTCCCCCGCGTTCGGGATCGGCGCGTTCGCGGAGAAGACGCTCGTCGCGGCCGGGCAGGCCACCAAGGTGGACCCGCAGGCGTCACCGACCGCGGCGGGGCTGCTCGGCTGCGGCGTGATGGCCGGGCTCGGCGCGGCGATGCTCACGGGGAACGTCCAGCGCGGCGATTCGGTCGCGGTGTTCGGTTGCGGCGGGGTGGGCGACGCCGCGATCGTCGGCGCGGTCCTCGCCGGCGCGGCGAAGGTGATCGCGGTGGACCTCGACCCGCGCAAGCTCGAGATGCGCGAAGCGGTTCGGCGCGACGCACACGGTGAACGCGTCGGACGGCGACCCGGTCGAGGCCATCCGCGCGCTGACCGACGGCAACGGCGCCGACGTGTGCATCGAGGCGGTCGGCGACCCGGAGGTGATGCAGCAGGCGTTCTTCGCGCGTGGATCTCGCGGGAACGCTCGTGCAGGTCGGCGTCCCGGACCCGACCATGAAGATCGAGCTGCCGATGATCGAGTTCTTCGGCCGCGGTGGCGCGTTGAAGCCGAGCTGGTACGGCGACTGCCTGCCGAGCCGTGACTTCCCGATGCTGATCGACCTCTACCGTCAGGGCCGGCTGCCGCTCGACGACTTCGTCTCCGAGACGATCGCGCTCGACGCGGTCGAGGAGGCGTTCGCCAAGATGGAGCGCGGCGAGGTCCTGCGGTCCGTGGTCGTGCTCTGAGCGCTCCCCACTGGACCGAGGGACCGATCGACCCGGATCGACTCCAGGCCGGTCCCGGAGGGCGGCGGGCCCGGCTGCGCCCGAGCATCCTGGCGGCGATCGCGGCCGGGGGCATGGTCGGGACGCCGTGCCGGTACGCCGTCGAGCGCATCATCCACGTCGCGCCCGGGACCTTCCCCTGGTCGACGTTCACCGTGAACGTCACCGGCTGCTTCGTCCTCGGCGTGCTCCTGACGTTGATCCTCGAGCGCTGGCCACCGAGCCGCTACGTGCGCGCGTTCGCCGTCATCGGCTTCCTCGGCGCCTACACCACGTTCTCCACCTACACCGTCGAAGCCGCCACGCTGACGAAGGATCACCACGCGGACATCGCGCTCGCGTACGTCGTCGCGAGCGTCGTCGGCGGCCTCGTCGCGGTCTACGCGGGGATCGCGCTCGCCCGGCTCCCGCTGCTGCGCGGACGAGGTGCCTGATGCTGATCGCGACGATGATCATCGCGGGCGCGATCGGCGCAGTGAGCCGGTACGTGGTCGACGATCTCGTGAAGAGCCGGTTCCCGGGTCCGTTCCCCTGGGGGACCCTCGTCATCAACGTGACCGGCTCGTTCATCCTCGGGGTCGTCACGGGCCTGGCGCTCTATCACGGGCTCGGGCTGCTCCCGAAGACCGCGATCGGCGTCGGGTTCTGCGGCGCGTACACGACCTTCTCCACGTTCTCGTACGAGACGATCCAGCTCGCGGAGACCGGGTCGGTCGGCCCCGCGATCGGCAACGCGCTGGGCAGCGTCGTGGTCGGCCTCGCGGCTGCCGGGATCGCGCTGGCCCTCACCGCCGCGCTGTGAGCCTGACTACGTTGGGCGCATGAGTGCAGCCGCGGCGTCGCCCCAGCTCGTCGTCACGTCCGGGACCTTCACGATCGACGGTGAGGACTTCGGCGTCGACAACAACATCTGGATCGTCGGCAACGACGAGGAGTGCCTCGTGATCGACGCCGCGCACGAAGCCGGGCCGATCGTGGACGCGGTCGGTGATCGCCGCGTCGTGGCGATCGTCTGCACCCACGGGCACAACGACCACATCAACGCCGCGGTCGACGTCGCCGAGGCGGTGGGCGCGCCGATCGCGCTGCACCCCGACGACCTGATGCTCTGGGAGAACGTGCACCCGGGCCGGCCGCCCGACCTGCTGATCGACGACGGCGCGCGCTTCGACGTCGCCGGAAGGACGCTGATCGCGCTGCACACGCCGGGCCACTCCCCCGGCGGGGTCAGCCTCTACGACGCCGCGGGCCACGCGGTCTACGGCGGCGACACGCTCTTCAACGGCGGTCCGGGCGCGACCGGTCGGTCGTTCTCGGACTTCCCCACGATCATCGAGTCGATCCGGACGAAGCTCCTGACCCTGCCGGCCGACACGGTCGTCTACACCGGTCACGGCGACACCACGACGATCGGCGCCGAGGCCCCCGACCTCGACGCCTGGATCGCCCGGGGCCACTAGCCGCCCCGTCGAACACCTGTTGATCCTCTCGTGGAAGCCTCATCGAAGCCTCACATCGCTGCGGTTCTATGAGTGACATCGCCGGACGGTGCGTCCCCCCGACGGGCCAGCGGCGGCAGACACAGCGAGAGGATCGATCATGAAGAAGCTCATCGCCGCAGTGACGACCGCAGGGTTGCTCATCGTCGGCACCGCGGGCGTCGCGAGTGCCGCGGACTCCCCCTCGGCCCCGGCGCCCGCAAGCGCTCCGGCTCACGCCCGGCTCGGCAAAGGCCGACTCGTCGCCGCAGTCAAGATCGCGGCGACCACGATCGGCATCCAGCCGAAGGCGCTCGGCCAGGAGATCAAGGACGGGAAGTCCGTCGCCGACGTCGCCCGCAGCCACAACGTCGACCCGCAGAAGGTCATCGACGCGATCGACACCGCGGCCGACAAGAAGGTCGACGAGGCCCTGGCGGCCGGCAAGATCGACACCGCTCGCGCGGCGGCCATCAAGGCGAAGGTGCCCGCCCGGGTCACCAAGCTGGTGAACACCGAGCTGAAGGGCAAGGTCAAGGGCCTCGTGGCCCGGGCCAAGCTCCGCCGGCACGCGCGCCGCTCGGGCGTCACGATCGCGGCCGGGGTCATCGGCATCCAGCCGAAGGCACTGGTGGACGCGGTCAAGGGCGGTCAGACCGTCGCGGACGTCGCCCGCAGCCACAGCGTCGACCCGCAGAAGGTCATCGACGCGGTCACCGCCGCGGCGAACAAGAAGGTCGACACGGCCGTGACCAACGGCAAGATCGACCCCGCCCGCGCCACGACGCTGAAGGACCGGCTGGACAAGCGGATCGCGACGCTGGTGAACGCGACCCCGCACAAGGGTGGCGCCTCTTCCTAGAGGCCCGCACCGCAACGACCGCCACGATGCCCGGGCGTGCGTACGCCCGGGCATCGTCGCGTCCGTGGGCAGCCGGCGCGTAGTGTCCGGCTCGTGGCCGGCGCGGTGATGACGGGCAAGGTCGTGCTGATCACCGGCGCCAACGCGGGGATCGGCAAGGAGACCGCGGTCGGACTGGCCCGGATGGGCGCGACCGTCGTCATGACCTCGCGCGACGCTGGTCGCGGCGCCGAGGCGCTTGCCGACGTGCGCCACCGCAGTGGCAGCACCGACGTCGAGCTGCTCCCGCTGGACCTCGCGGAGCTCGCCTCGGTGCGGGCCTGCGCCACCGAGGTCCTCGACCGTCACGAGCGGCTCGACGTGCTCGTCGACAACGCGGGCCTGGTGATGGCCGACCGGACGGTCACCCACGAGGGGTTCGAGACGACCTTCGGCGTCAACCACCTCGGGCACTTCTACCTGACCAACCTGCTGCTCGACCGGCTGCGGGCCAGTGCGCCGGCCCGGGTCGTGGTCGTGGCGTCCCAGGCCCACAAGATGGTCCGGGGCGGCCTCGACTTCGACGACCTCCAGGGCCTGCGCCACTACCGGGGCTTCGACGCGTACAGCAAGTCGAAGCTGGCCAACCTCTACTTCACGCGGGAGCTGGCCCGGCACCTGGCGGGCACGGGGGTGACCGCGAACGCGGCGCACCCCGGCTACGTGGCCAGCCGCTTCGGGCGCGACGGCGACATGCGCTTCGAGCCGATCCTCAAGCTCGGGGCAAAGCTGCTGGCCGTCACACCCGAGGAAGGCGCGCGGACCTCGGTGTACCTCGCGTCCTCACCCGACGTCGCGGGCGCGACGGGTGGCTACTACGCGAAGTGCAAGCCGATCTCGATGTCGAAACGTGCCCGCGACGACGTCGCGGCGCGGCGGCTCTGGGACGTGAGCGACGCGCTCCTCGCCGACGTGCTCCCCTGACCGGGGGAGGACGCGCGCGCGTCAGTGCCGGTCGGTCGCCTGCTCCGTGGTCCGGGCCTTGTAGATCGAGATCCCGTCGATCGTCTCGATGTACTCGTACCGGGCATCGACGTAGTTCTGGAGCTCGGGGAACTTCGACATCGGTGAGTACTGCGATCCCCGGAACGCCGCGGGCGTCGTGTCGAGGACGTAGCGCGGCGGGTGCGCCCGCAGATCGTCCATCATCTGCCCGAACGCGCCCGGGGTCGGGACGTTCGTCGAGGTGTCGCCCGGTGGGCGGCTGCCCCAGTCCCCGACCGGGAAGCCGCTCGTGATGAACCGGCTGGCCGGCCGGCGGTCCGAGGCCCAGTAGATCTCCGGCATGTGGCCCCACACGAAGATGTGGTCCGCGATCGTCGTGTGGGTGTCGAGGTACTGGCTGACCATCTGGTACTTGGGGTGGTCGCCCCACGGCTTCACCCAGAAGCCCATCAACGAGAAGGTCGCGGCCGCGACGGAGGCGAAGATCAACGTGGCCCGGACGAGCTTGCGGCCGCGGGTCACGAGCACGCCCGCGGTCAGGAGGCAGAGCGGGGGCAGCAGCTGCAGGTAGTAGTGGCCGAAGAAGCGAAACCCGACCGCGACCGACAACGCCGCGGACACGAGCCAGATCCAGAGGTCGGTGTCCGCGCCCGCGAAGCCGTCGGACGGGAGCGCGCCGTCCGCGCGCACGAGCGAGACCTTCTTGCGGTCGCGCCACGCGCGCGGCAATGACCAGATGATCGCGAGGTTGCTGCCGACGAACGCGAGCGTCATCACGGCGAAGAGCCCCGCCACGTACGCGGTGGCCGAGCCCAGGCCGAAGTAGGAGCCGTTGCCGAGCACCGCCCAGAACATGAGCTCACCGGGGCCGACGAGGAGCGCCACGATCACGACGGGGATCGTGAACCCGAGCGCGGCATCGCCGATGCCGCGCTTCCCCCGGGCGCGCCAGACGAGGTAGAGGACCGGCAGCAGCGTCGCCGCGCCCGTCTGCTTCGCGAGCGTCGCGAACGCGACGGCGACCCCGGACGAGCGGGTGCGACCGCGCGCGCCCAACAGCACCGCCGCGGTCATCGCGGGCAGCATGAAGACCTCGAAATTGGCGGCTTGCCCGTCCTGCGGCGCGAACGAGACGGACGCGAGGATGAACAAGATCCCCGCGAGCCAGCCCGCGCGATCTCCGTACCGGCGTCTGGCCTCGAGCGCGAGGAGCAGCGCGGTCAGCGCCACCGCGAGCATCGCGATCACCCGCACCGACCACAGCGCGCTCGTGGCGAAGATGCTGAACGTCGCGGCGTAGAGGTACGGGACGAGCGGCGGCTTGCGGTCGGCCGCGTCCTGGTAGAGCCGCCCGCCCTCGTTGATCACCTCCGCCTGGGTCGCGAGGAAGGTCTCGTCGGAGTTGAAGACCTGGACGAAGAACGCGGGGAGCCGCAGCCCGACCGTGAGCAGCAGGAGCACGGCGAACATGCGCCAGGTCTTCGCGGAGCCGAAGCGGGAGCCGGACGGAGCGCGTTCGGCCGCGGACGGGCCGACCGGCGCAGCTGCGCCGGCGCCTCCTTCGTCGAACGCGAGATCGATGGCCACCGGCGAGCCTTCAGAAGACGGAGTCCCATTCTGCCCCGGACACCCGCGACAACGCAGCATCGCCAAGGTCGGTTCCCGCGCCCGTCGGCAGCTGCAGACCCCGCCGATCGGGGCGCCCGGCCCCCCGGGTGCCCGGGCGCCCGGGTGCCCGGGCGCCCGCCGCGGCGGGTGGCATGATCCCCGACCAGATGAGGAGCTTCGCCCGAGCCGGCATCCTGGTGGTCGCGCTGGCACTCCTGGTGACGACCGTCGGCACCGGATCGGTCGAGAGCGCCACGGCCGCGAGCTCCCCGCCGGCCGGCTGCCAACCCGTCTGCCGGGTGTTGGAGATCTCGCTCCCGGCGGTCTCCTGGGCCGACATCTCCGCGGCCCGCCTCCCCAACCTCGACCGGCTGTTCGCCGCCTCGGCCATCGGCGACCTCGCGACCCGGTCCGTGCACCAGCGCACCAATCCCGGTGACGGCTACGCCGCGCTCGGCGCGGGCACCCGCGCGGTCGGCGGTACCGCCCCCGGCGAGAACCTCGAGCCCGACGAGCGCTACGGCAACAGCACCGCGGCGGAGGTCTTCCAACGCCGGACGGGGATCCCGCTGCGCAACAACATCGGTGTGCTCTCGATCCCGGACATCACCGACTCGAACCACGCGCTCCCCTACGACGCGGTGGCGGGGACGCTCGGCAAGACGCTGACCGAGTCCGGCTTCGGCCGCGCGGTCGTCGCGAACGCGGACGAGGGCGAGCTGGAGCTCCCCGCGGACCAGTTCCACCGGGAGGCCGCCCTCGCGATGATGGACCCGATCGGCCGGGTTCCCGCCGGCCAGGTCGACGACTCCCTGCTCCAACGGGATCCCGCGGCCCCGTTCGGCGTGCGCCTCGACCGCAACGCCGTCATGCGCGCGTTCACCAAGGCATGGGACGCGCGCAAGCGCAACGTCGTGCTCGTCGAGGCTTCCGACCTCGCGCGCGCCGATGCCTACCGCAGTCTCGCCAGCCCCAGCCAGCGCGCGGCGATGCGCCTCGCCGCGCTGCACGCGACCGACCAGCTGGTCGGGCGACTCCTCCGCCACGTCGACCCGAGCCACGACGCGGTCCTCGTCGTCGGGCCGTACCACAGCTCCCTGCGGCGGGAGGTCACCGTCGCCACGCTGCGCGCACCGGGCGTCAAGGTCGGATATCTCGAGACGGGCACGACGCGTCGCCTGGGCTTCGTCCAGATCGTGGACGTCGCGCCGACGGTGCTCAAGCTCGTCGGCATCAAGCGGCCCGAGGAGATGGAAGGGCGTCCCTTCGACATCGACCCGAGCTCGGCGCCCTACGCCGCCCGGGTGAAGATGCTCGTCAAGGCGAACCGGGCCGCGCTCTTCCGCGACGCGACGATCGGCAAGGCGACCGCGGCGCTCGTGATCATCACGTTGGTGCTCGCCGGCGCGGCGCTGCTGATCTTCCGCCGCCGCCTCGTCGGCTTGACGCAGCTGCTCGAGGTCGCGGCGCTCGCGGCCATCGGGTTCCTCGTCGGCACCTTCGTGTCCGGCGTGCTGCCGTGGTACACGCTCGGGAGCAACGCGTACTGGGCCTTCCTCATCCTGTTCGCGATCGTCTACGCGTTGATCTGCCGCGCGCTCGGCGGTCGCCACCCCGCCGACTCGCTCCTGCTTGCCCTCGGTGGGATGACGCTGATGCACCTGCTCGACGCGCTGAGCGGTGCCCGACTCGAGTTCAACACCGTGTTCGGGTACACGCCGACGATCGGCATCCGCCTGGCCGGGCTCGGGAACCCCGGGTCGGCCCAGCTCTGCGCGGCGGCGTTGCTGTTCTCGGCGCTGCTCGCGTGGCGCGTCGGCCCGCCCCTGGGCCGCCGCCTCGCCGTCGCGGTCCTCGCGGTCACGGTGGTCGTCGTCGGGGCGCCGTTCTTCGGCCAGGACTTCGGGGGCGCCATCTCGGCCGCCCCGGCGTACCTCCTGCTCGCCCTGCTCCTGTACGGCAAGCGGATCACCGTCAAGGCCGTCACGCTGCTCGCCGTGGTCCTCGTCGGCGCCGGACTGCTCGCGGGGTTCGTCGATCTCACCCGCCCCACGGACAAGCAGACGCACGTCGGCCGGTTCTTCCAGAAGGTCGGCGACCAAGGGGTGTCCGGGTTCACCACCGTCGTCGGCCGCAAGCTCTCGCTCATGCTGCAGACCTTCAGCAACACGAGCTGGGTCCTGCTCGTCGCGGGAGTGCTCGGCTCGCTCCTCTACCTCGCGTGGCGGACCGACCGGCTGCGCGCGCTCGGGCGCGCGGTGCCCGTCCTCCAGCCGATGCTGATCTCGTTCGCGGTGCTGTCGGTGCTCGCGACGGTGCTCAACGACTCGGGCATCCAGGTGATGGGGATGATGCTCGCGGTGCTCGTCCCGACCCTGGTGGTCCTCGCGTGCCGGGAGCTGGTGCCGCCCGAGACGGAACCCGTGGACCCGGCGGCGCCGGCCCGGACCTCAGCGCGGACGGGGGCGAGAGAGCTCCAGCGCGTTCTCCCGCATGATGAGGCGGACCTCGTCCGGGGAGAAGCCGTCGAGGTCCTTCACGAAGCTCGCGGGGTCCGCCAACCCCTCCGCGTGCGGGAAGTCCGAGCCGAACAGGATCCGCTCGGCGCCGATCGCCGTGCGCAGCCCGATCAGGTCGTCCTCGTAGTACGGAGAGACCCAGACGTGCTCGCGCAGGTCCTGGACGGGGTCGCCCCCCGGGAACGCGTTCGGGGCCTGGGCGTAGGACTTCTTCATCTTCTTCACGAGCTGCGGTGCCCACTCGCTGCCACTTTCGATCGTCGCGACGCGGACGTTCGGGTGGCGCGCGAACACGCCGTGGCACACGAGGGCCGCCATCGTGTCGTAGATCGGCCGGTCGGCCGACGTGATGATCTTGAACGGGTTGTGGCGGAACGCTTCCATCTCGCTCGACTCGCCCCACTCCGCGGCGTAGCGGTCGTAGCCGCTCTCCCCCGAGTGGTAGGCGACGAGGATCCCGGCCTCGGCGACCCGCGCCCAGAACGGGTCGTAGACGCGATCGCCCGGTGAGCGGAACCCGGTCGGCGCCTGGATCGGTCCCGCGCGCATGACGATCACCTTCGCGCCCTGCGCGAGCGCCCAGTCCAGCTCGCGCACCGCGGCATCGGGGTCGAGCAGCGTGAAGTACGGCGCGCCGAAGATCCGGCCCTGGTAGTCGAACGTCCAGTCGTCGAGGAGCCACTCGTTGAACGCGTGGAACGCGGCGTGCGCGGCCTCCGGGTCGTCCACGAGCGGTTGCTCCATGCCGACCCCGAGCGTCGGGAACAGGAAGCAGCCCTCGACCCCCTGCTCGTCCATGACCGCGACGCGCGCGGCCGGCTCCCGGTACGCCGGGCTGATCGGCTCGAGGTCGCCGAACGCGGCGCGGATGTCGTCGCCCGCCTTCTGCCCCCGGAAGTAGTCGTCGAGCGCGCCCGGGCGGGCGACGGGATCGAACGTCGGGTTCGGGATGAAGCGGTTCAGCCGACCCCCGACGAGCAGCCGCTGCTTCCCGTTGATCTCGGCCCACTGCATGGTGCGCTTCGCGAGCTTCGGATCGAGGTGACGGGTGAAGGCGTCGGTTGCCTCGTAGTAGTGGTTGTCGGCGTCGAAGAGCTGGAAGTCAACGTTGCTTGAGGCCATGCCCCGACGGTAGCCGGAACTGGATTCGGCTCAGACGTGGGCGCGGTCGGTGAGCCAGGCGAGCATCTGCTCGTAGATGCCGAGGATCCGGTCGCCGTAGGTGTCCGCGGTCGCCCAGGTGTGGGTGAGCCCGGCCCACGTCGTGACGAGGCCCTTCAGGAAGTGCGAGTCGAGCTTCGGGTTGACCGGCGGCGGGTTGAGCTCGGCGTTCGTGAGGTGCGGGTCGGCGTAGACCCGGAGCTGCTGGAGCTGGGCCCGCACCCCGGTCCGGGCGTCGACGAAGCGGTTGCCGGTCGCACAGCTGTCGCATGCACCCATGCCCGCGAAGTTGTTGTCCGTGCCCAGCACCTGCCCACCGGCGGGGAACGAGAACCCGCCCGTCTCGAGCATGGACTGGGCGAAGGCGATGTCCGCACGCACGTCGACTGCCGCACCCTCCTGGACGTAGTACTGCGTCAGCTCTTCGATCGGCACGGTGGTGTGCGCGTGGTGATGGGTGCCGTTGAACCACGCCGCGAGCTCGTCCGCGCTCAGGAGGGTGGGGCCCATGATCGTGGTCGCGGGCCCGGCGATGATCGACTGCCAGCGCGCGAGCCAGAACTGCGCGTTGTCGCGCGCGGTGACCGCCGCGGTGACGGCGCTCTGGCGCGCCGGCAGCTCCCGCTGGAGCGAGGCGGCCAGCGTGATCAGCCGGTCGCGCTCGCTGCGTGCCGCGTCGGCGGCCGACGCGGCCGCGGCGCGGTCGCGCTTGGCGTCGGTGACCAGGTCGTGCTGCTGCACCCCGATCCGGCGGACGATCTCGTGCCCGTACGCGTAGTCCGCGGCCGTCTGCGACGCGAGGAGCTGGGACAGCGGGGTCACCGTGGGTCCATCGCGGTACGCCGCCGCCGCGAACCGGGCCAGGCGGGCGCGCGACTTCTGGTAGCGGGCCGCCGCGTCCGCCTCGACCTGGGAGAGGTGGTCGGTCCGAGCCCGCGCGGCCTCCGCCTGCTGGTCGGCCTCGACGAGCCGGGACTGCACGCTGTCGCGGCGCGCCGAGGCCGCCGCGACCGCCTGCGTCCGCCGGTCGACCAGCGCGCCGAGCGACGCGACGCGGGCCGCGGGATCCGTGACCACGCGCGCCGGCGCGGCGGCTGAAGGCGCCTCCGGACGCGCCCCGGACGTGGCTCCCGCAGGCACGCCCGACATGACGGACACAGCTACGACGACCAACGACCCGACGACGGCGATGCGCGCGCGGCGATCCACAGTGCTGGTGATCGACATCGAAGTCGCAGATCTTCACACATGCCCTGGAGCCGGTCCCGCCGCGCCCCGGACCGACGGAACCCGACGAGGACTCCGAATTCGGTCGAGATGGGTTCAAGAATCGCGGGCCCGATTGCCGATACCGACGGGGTGAGCTCTGTCGGTGTCTCGTCAGCGCGCGCACCAGGTCGACTCGCTCCTCGCCGAGATCCGGCGCGATCCCCCGAACGCGCACCCGTCCGCCCCCGCCGGCGTCTGGTCGGCGACCCTCGACTGCCTCGAGTTCATCCACGCGCACGCCGCCGGCCGGGTCACCCTCGAGACCGGATGCGGCGCCTCGACGATCATCTTCGCGGCGGTCTCGGCCGAGCACACCGCAGTGTTCCTGGGCCCGGACGAAGGCGAGGCGGTCGCCCGCTGGTGCCGGGAGCACGGCGTGGACACCACGACGACGAGCTTCGTCGCCGGGTCCTCGCCCGAAGAGCTCGCCAAGCTCCCCGACGACCCGATCGACGTCCTCTTCATCGACGGTTGCCACGCGCACCCGTTTCCGCAGCTCGACTGGTACCTCGCGGCACCGCGGGTCCGCGCCGGCGGGATCGTGATCGTCGACGACATCCAGCTGCCCGGCCCCGCCTCCCTCCACCGCTTCCTGCGCCGGGACGAGCACTGGGACCTGCTGGTCGACGCGGGCTTCTGGTCGGCGTTCCGGCGCCGGTCCCCGTTCGACGTGACGAGCGAGTGGGCTTCCCAGACCCACCCCGTCGACGGCCTCGACCGGGCCCGCCACCTCGCCCGGGCGCCCCGCCGGCTCGCCGCGCTCGTGCGCAACGCCCGCCACGCCCAGCGACTCGGCATCGCGCCCTGGCAGCGCCGGCGGGCGGACCCGACCGCGCCGCCGGCCGCGGGCTGAGCTCACCGCAGGCGTCGCGGCCTGCTTCCGGCACACCGGGACCAGGTCCTCGTGGCGGGACCCCGGAGTCGGGGTGCGGAACGGGGCGTAGCGGTTCGGGTACCGGGTGCGGTCTTCGACGATGTAGACCTGCGGCTCGTCGCCGAAGTCCCGCGACCGGAACACCTCGACCGCGTCGAACGCGGCGAAGCGCTCGAAGTAGTCGGGGCCCGGAGCCCGCACGTGACCGGCCTCCGACGCCACCGGGCGCGGGTACTCGACGGTGTGCTCGCACACGATCGGCACCGGGAGCACCGCGAAGCCACCGGGCCGCAGGATCCGATGGATCTCGGCGATCGCGGCGCGGTCGTCGGGGATGTGCTCGAGGACGTGGGATGCGTAGACGATGTCGTAGGACCCGGACTCGAGCGGCGCGTCGGTGAGGTCGAAGTTCAGGTCGACGTCCTCACGCACCAGGTCCGCCGTCGTGTACTCGCCCAGCTCGTCGCGGAAGCGACCCTGCAGGATCTGCTCCGGCGCGATGTGCAGCATCGACATCGCCGCGAGGTCGTGCTGTTCCGCGAGCCGGTCGACGACGAGGGCCTGCAGCCGGTGCCGTTCGGCCGCGTGACAGGCCGGGCAGTACGCCTCGGCCCGGCGGCCGGTCATCGCCCAGGCCGTCGAGAACCGGCCCGAGTACCCGCACGCCGGGCAGCGGTGCGGGTGGCGCACGAGCGCGGCGGGCAGGGCCCGGGAGACCGAGCGGTCCAGGCGGTTGGCGACGGTGAGCGCGATCTCGGTGCGGGTGGCCATCAGATGGTCCTCCAGTTCCTGGGAGTGACGGGCGTCATCCTGAAATCATCCTTTTTCGGGATAAATCTGCATTTAGTGGGCAGGATCTCGTGCCGATCGCATAGGGGTTCGCAGGATGCGACGCCGACCCGAAGGGACCTCCAGCCGTGACCACAGTGCGACGCAGGTACGTGCGCCACGCGGTGGTCGCCGGAGTCTTCGCCGCCACGCTCAGCGCCTGCGCGGTGCCCGGCCTGCACTCGCCGGTCCCGTTCGTGCCGACGCCGCCGGCACCCCCGACCACGCACGACCCCCGGACCGACGTCCCCGCCGTCGACACCACCAAGCAGAAGTGCGTGTACTCGTACCACCGGGTCGACCAGCTCGTGGCGTTCGGTGCCGCGGTCGGGCACGACTTCAACTGCGCGCTCGTCTACAACAACGCGTCGCCCGACTGGAAGAACTGGGAGATGCCGTGGTTCGTCATCCACGGTGACCCCAACTTCAACTGGGCCAAGTGGAAGGTCGCGGTTCCCGGACGGCGCCTGATCATCACGCAGGCCCTCATCCCCTCCGGGCTCGCGCCCGACTGGCGGGCGCGTGGCGCGGCGGGCGAGTTCGACGACCACGCCCGCGCCCTGGCGACGAACCTGGTGAACGCCGGCCTCGGCGACTCGGTCATCCGCCTCTCGCCCGAGGCGAACGGCACCTGGACGGTCGACGGGCTCGGCAACGACCCCTCGCAGTACCCCCTGTGGAAGGAGTTCTGGGCCCGGACCGTGCGCGTCATGCGCTCCGTACCCGGCGCGAGCTTCCGCTTCGACTGGACGATCAACGCGAACTACCGGCCGATCCCGTTCAACCAGTACTACCCGGGCAACGACGTCGTCGACATCGTCGGCGCGGACGTCTACGACTTCTGGGCCGGTCCGGCCGCGGCGCCGGCGAGCCCGAGCCTCCGCTGGTCGGCGCAGTACCACGAGGACGGCGGGCTCGGCGACCTGATCAAGCTCGGCCGGCGCAACGGCAAGCCGCTCAGCATCCCCGAGTGGGGCCTCTCGGCGGTCGGCCACAAGGGCGGAGCCGGCGACAACCCGTACTTCGTCAACGCGATCGCCGGCGTCGTGCGCGACAACGTGACCGCCTACCAGTCCTACTTCGAGTCGACCACCGACGTCGGCATGCTGCTCACGGATGCCCCGCGGTCCCTGGCCGCCTACCGCCGCCAGTTCGGGGACGGCTAGCCGACCTCGACCGACCGAGGGTCCGGTCATGCCGCGAGCCGTCCTTCACGAGGGTGAAGACGAGGAACGTGTAGTCGAGGTCGGTGAGCTCCCAGTGCACCGGCTTGTCACCTGCGTCCAGCGGCACCGGCGCGCTCGGGCGGAGCCCGTGACCCGCGGCGAGCTCGAGCGCGTGCTCGATCTCGGCCCGGTCGAAGATCTTGACCGGCACGCCGTACGCGCGCTTGCCGGCGGTGTCGATCGGATCCGGGTAGTAGTCCGTCGAGGTGACGAGCGCGCCACCCGGCTTCAGGATGCGCGCGGCTTCGCGGAAGTAGCCGTCGAGGTCGACGCCGTGCTCCACGACGCTGAGGCACGTGACGATGTCGAACGACGCGGTCGTGAAGCGGGTGTCGGTCGCATCACCGGGCTCGTAGTGGATGTCACCGTGGCGGAACGGCGCCGCGAACACCGGGTTGATGCACCAGAGGTCCCGGAACCCGTAGAGCCACAGCCACGACGAGATGACCGACTGCACGATCCCGCCGGCGTCGAGGACCCGCCCGGAGGCACCGGTGCGGGCCAGGATCGCACCGAGCGCGGCGAGCGAGTCCCAGTTCTTTGCCGGGACGATGTACTCGGGCAGGCCGCACCGGCGGACCACCGCGACCCAGTGGTCGACCTCGGCCTGGCTGAGGAGCACGCCGTTCTCGGCGGGAAACCCCGGCGGGAGCGTCGGGTGCGCGGTCGAGTTCGGGAACTGGCGCTCGAGCCAGCGTTGGTAGAGCGCCGGATTGCGCAGCAACGTCGCGAGCGGGCGCCGCGTGGGGTCCTGGAGCTTCGTGATCATGGTGCGGACCTTTCTGGGGGGACGGGTGGAGCGGTGGTCGTTGGGGTCGTGGTCGTGCGACCGTGGGTCAGGGTCGCGACCGCGAGGAGGCTGTAGCCGATCTGGCCGACGAGCCATCCGAAGCCGACGCCGGTCAGCCCGTAGCCGATGAACGCCACCGGGAAGCCGATCGCGCAGATCGTCCCGGCCGTGTTGAGGAACACGTAGCGCTTCACCTGCTTGCGGCTGTTGAGGACCGTGTCGGCGACGTAGTTGAAGCCGGCGAAGACACCGGCGAGCGCGAGCAGCTGGAGGCACCGGGTCCCGTTGCGGGCGTAGTCGGCACCAAAGATCGAGAGCACCGGCGCGGCGAGCACGCACAGCGCGATCACTCCCGGCACGAGCACGGCGTAGACGCCGACCAGGGTGCGCCGGGTCTGCGCCACCAGCGACGCCTCGTCGGCCGACGCCTCCGCGAACAGCGATTGCGACGCCATCGACGGCACGACGTTGAGCAGGGCGACGATCATCAGCGGCATCGCGAAGAACGCGGCCTGGCGTGCGCCGAGCTGGTCCAACACGATGATCGGGAGCACGGTGGTCGGCAGCAGCGCGACGAGTCCGGCCACCTGGTTCCCGGCCGCGAACGAGCGGCAGTGGGCCAGGGCGCGGTGGTCGATGCTGCGAGCCCACCCGGCGATCGAGCCGCCGATCTCGTGGCGCAGGATGACGAGGCTCGCGACCGTCGCGACGGCGACGGCCGCGACGTAGAGGCCGAAGAGGCCGGCCGCGCCGAGGCCGACGGCCACCGGCAGCAGGAAGAGCTTGACCAGACTGCCCGCCGTGTTCTCGACCACGACCCACTTGCTCTTGCGCAGGGCGATGATCGCCGACTGCGCCACCACACCGACCGATCCCAGCGCGGTGACCAGGACGATCAGCGGCACCAGCGTCGCGGTGGTGGTGACCCGATCGAGTGGCACCCCGAAGTGGTTCGGCACCGCGCACCAGACCAGCGCCAGCACCGCACCGCCGCCGGCCGCGACCACCGAGGTGGTCGCGACGAACCGGATCCGGTCGCGGTCGGCAGCGAGGAAGCGGATGACGGCGTTGGGCAGCCCGAGCGTCCCGGCCATCACCACGAACGTCAGCGCACTCACGACCGTCGACGTGGTCCCGACCGTGCTCGCCGGGAAGAAGCGCGACGCGAGGGCCCAGAACACGAAGCCCAGTGCGGCGGTCACCGCGGTGTTCAGGATGAGGAACGACGAGTTGCGATAGAGGCTGTCGTTCACGGCGTGCGCCACCATCCGGCGCACCGTGGGCGGGCGCGGCACCCGACGGCGGTTCGGCGACGGCGCGCGACGGATCGTGTCAGCGGACACCGACGGGCCTCCGATCATCCGCGCGCGCCGGTGCGACGAGGACCTCGTGGTAGATGCCGATGAGCTGCGCGGCCACGACGTCGATCTCGGTCTCCGCGCCGCGGCGCTTCTGGCTCTCGCGCAGCTGCGCCGCGAGCGCATCGTCCGTGACGATCCGGCACAGCGCGTCACCCAGGGCGTCCGGGTCCCCGGGCGGGACCAGCAGCCCGCCGTCACCCACCGCGTCCCGGAGCCCCGGCAGGTCGGTCGCCACCACCGGCGCGCCGGCCACGGTCGCCGTCCCCAGGACGCTGCTCTGCGTGACCTTCGTGTACGGCACGACGACCGCGCGGCCGCGGCGAACAGGGCCGGCACGTCGGCCAAAGCGACGAACCCGGTGAAGCGCACCTGGTCACCGAGGTCGCCGACCTCGACGGCCCGGCGCAGCGCGAGCTCGTAGTCGCGGTCGTGCCGCTCGAACCAGCGGAACGCGCCGGTGCGCGGGCGCACGGTGCCGGCGACGAGGACGTCGAGCCCTCCGGGCGGGAGCTCGCCGCGCCGGCGGAGCCGGGCCACCGCCTCGATCACGTCTTCGATGCCCTTGTCGCAGTGCAGGTACCCGAAGCAGAGGATCAGCGGCCGGCCGCCCGGCTCGTGGCCCGTGAGCCCGAACCGGTCCTGCACCGCGGTCACCCGTTCGGGCGCGAGGCTGCCGGGCGGTGGCGGCGCGGCGCCCAGGGGCGTCTCCCACACCCGCCGGTGATCGGCTCCGCACTCCCGTACGACGAGCTCGCGCGCCTCGTCCGAGTGGACGATGAGGCCGTCCGCGAGGGCGACGAGCGAGCGGTAGATCCGCGGGCCGACCGGACCGAGGAGGTCGAGCTCACGCCGCACCTCGTGCAGGGTGACGACGATCCGCACCTCGGGATCGACGCGACGGGCACGGGCTCCGGCCGCGAACGCCGACCAGCGCGGCGAGGCCGAACGCCGGGATCGCGAACTGGTAGTGGAGGACGTCGGGACGGAGCTGCCCGATCAGGCGCGACGCGTGACGGCCGGACCGGGGGTCGGCCGAGAGCACCCGGTGCACCCCGGGCGTCGGCGCGGCAGGGGACGGCCGGCGCCCGGTCAGGACCTCGACGTCCATGCCGTCGATCCGTCCGAGCGCCTGCACGAGCTCGCTCGTGTGCTGGCCGATGCCGTCCGGCTTCGGCGGGTAGGGCGTGACGAAGAGCGTCTTCATCGCGCCGCCGCAGTCGTCTCGCGGATCCGGGGAGCCCGGCCGGCATCGGGCGCGGCGCACCCCAGCACCTCGGCGTAGACCTGCCGGGTCGCCGCGGCCGCGCCGGCCCACGTGCGGGTCGCGGCGAACCGCTCGGCCGCCCGCCGCCGACCGGCTCGCGCCGGCTCGTCGAGCGCCGCGGCCCGGGTCAGCGCGTCGATCAGTCCCGCGACGCCCGGCTCGTAGCGCACGGTCACGTCGTCCGGGAGGTCGTCGAGCGTCGCGAGGCGCGGCACGATCACCGGCAGTCCCACGCCCAGGGCGGTCGCGACCGAGCTGCTGTTGGTCACCGATCGGAACGGGAAAACGGCGAAGTCCGCCGCCTGCAGGTATCCGCCCAGCTGGGCATCGGGGACGAACGCGAAGTCGGTGCGGACACGCGGCCCGGCGATCGCGGCGCGCGACTCGAGATCCCGCCGCAGGTCGTCGTCGCGGCACTCACCGACGACGAGCACCTCGACCGCGACCGACGGGGGCAGCGCCCGGATCGCATCGAGCAGGAGGTCGATGCCCTTGTACTCGAGCACCTTGCCGAAGAACACGACGACCGGACGGCCCGGGTCGAGACCGAGATCCCGGCGGGCCTGCGCCCGCGCGATCGTGCTCGTCGCCGCGCTCGATGCCCTGAGGCACCACGACGACCCGCGCGGCACCGCGCGCCTCGAGCTCGTCCGCGGTGTGACGCGAGTGCGCGATCACCGCGTCGCTGTGCTCAATGAGGACCTGCCGCGCCGCGACGTCGTCGCGGAACACGGGGACGTGCGGCAGCAGGTTGTGCGCGGTCCACACGATCCGGTAGCCGAGGAGCTCGGCCAGCGCGAGGAAGAGCTCGAAGCCGCGCTGCACCGCCCCGCGGGCCCGATCGCCACGCACGCCACGCGAGCAGGAACGGGTGGACCCAGTGGACGTGGAGCAGCCGGTAGCCGCGCGCCCGGTGCCACACCAGCAGGAACGGGAGCGCGAGCAGGTTCGCCGTCTGTGAGGACGTGGGACCGTCGAGGTACTGCACCTCGACCTCGCGTGGATCCATCGCGCCGTAGAGCAACCCCTGGTACGGGTTCTCGTCGCGCGGCAGCACGAGCACCTTCACACGGCGGCGTCCCGGGCGGCGTGCCCCAGCTCGCGCAGCACGCCGACCCCGAACCAGAGGTGGTCCACGACCACCCGCACCGGCTGCTTCCCCCGGTTGCGCCAGAGCGGCACCGCGAGCAGCAACGGGTAGGCCCGCCACTTCAGCGTGAGCGGGAGCCCGAGGAGGAACAGCGGGTACGCGGCGACGATGGGGTCCTCACGCAGCATCTTGCCGAGCCGCTCAGGATGCTTCCGGTACAGCTGCGCCCGGGCCTTCCCGTACACGATCGCCCGGTGCGTCTGGCGCCGCCGATCGCCCCAGTCGTGGATGACGACCGCGTCGGGCACGTAGCGGATCGGCACCCCGGCTCCCGCGACCCGCCAGCTGAAGTCGATGTCCGAGCCGTACTCGAACGACTCGTCGAACCCGCCGACCAGATCGAACACCTCGCGCCGGAACGCCATGTTGATCGTCGGGCACTCCTCGACGTGCTCGGGCAGTGCGCGTCCGTGGGCGCCGTAGGCCACGCCGTCCGGCGTCCCCTCGTAGACGCTGCGAACGCGCGAGCCGGTGCGCCCGCAGGTGACCTGCTCCCGCCCGTCGACGATCGGAGCGAGCAGCCGCTCGAGCCAGTCCGACTCGGGCACGCACCCGCAGTCCGTGAAGACGATCACGTCGCCGACCGCCTCCGCGACCCCGAGGTTGCGCTGCTCGGGGATCGTGACCCCCGCGTCGGGGCGCGGGGTGAACGGCACCCACTTCACCCACTCGTGACCGTGACGGACGAAGTCCAGACGGCCGCCCGATGCGTCGACGACCACGACCTCGTCGAGCAACCCGTCGAAGAGCGGGACGAACGCATCCAGCGTCTCGGCCAGGGCCGGTTCGTTCTTGCTGATGACGACGATCGAGACCTTCATGGTGCTCCTTACCGATAGATCCGGGTCGAGCCGGTCGAGAAGACGGTGGCCTTCGTCGCGTCGAGGAACGCGCCGGGGAAGGCGTAGACCGCGTAGTCGGGGCCGATCGCGCCGCGCGCCCGGCCGTCGCGCACGTTCGCCTCGGAGGCGTAGACGTACACGTTCTGATCGAGGGTCTTGGGCGTGAGGACGTCGATGATCGAGTTGCCGCCGATCGAGGTGCTCGCCCAGATGCGCAGCTTCCCGTACCGGTCCGTGTAGATGATCGAGTCGGGCTCGCGGTGCGCCGCGAGCCACTGGGCGGTCGCCACCTCGGCGTCGGTGATCGCGAACCGCTCCTCGGAGTCGCCGCGGTTCATGATGTTCGACGGTGCGTCTCCCCCGCCGAGGACCACGGCCAGGCCCGAGGAGGAGAGGAACACGACCATGAGCCCACCCGCGACCGCGAGCAGGGTCAGTGACCGCCACCGCGCCAGGCCCCAGGCGACGATGGTCGCGAACCCGACCGAGAGCACGACCGCGGCATGGATCTGCGCCGCGCTCCTGGTTGTAGGCCTCGGCCGCGACCCCGCTCACCCGCATGACGGCGACGAACACCAGGATCACGAAGCCCAGGCACGCGAGCTCGCGCCCACTCGTTCCCGGATCGCCGCGGCGCTTCCAGGCGAAGACGACCATCCCGAGCGCGGTCAGGGCGACGACGCCCTGCGAGACCACGATCAGCAGCTTCGCGTCCAGCGCGCCCGCCGCGGGCGAGAAGCCGACCAGCGGCGGCACCTTCGCGTTCTGCACCGGATACGCGTTGGTGAGGCGCTCGGGGTACGCGTTCAACCACGGCGCGCCGGCGCGGTAGATCAGCGCTTCCCGTTCGCGCGAACTTCTTGCCCGTGATCTCCTGCGGCGCGTTGCCCTGCAGCCATCGGAGCAGCAACGACCGCCCCTGGCTGCTCGGAAGGAACTCGGGACCGCGCTCCGCGGCCTGCTTCGCGAACTGCAGGACGTTGCCGGTCGAGTGGGTCAGGCCGAAGTTCCAGAAGATCGTGAAGCCGAGGATCCCGAGCACCACCCAGGACGCCAGGACCCGGCGATGGCGGACCGTGCGGTCGCGCGCCCGGCCGCCGCAGGAGCCGGATGAACGCGTACAGGAGCCAGGCCGCGACCAGCGCGAGCGAGGTCACGTACGCGGTCGAGTAGTGCGTCACGGCCAGCGCGCATCCGGCCAGGAGCACGACGCACCGGCGGTAGCTCACCGGCAGGTCGTCGTCGAAGGCGACCGCGACGAGCACTCCGAAGAAGAGCAGCGCCACCTCCTGGCGGGTGATGGCCGGCATCTGCTGCGCGAACGCCAGCTGCACGACCACGAACGCCGCGGCCGCGAACGCGGCGGTCCGCGACACCCAGCGCGCCGCGACCGCGTACACCATCAGCGGGAAGAACGCGAAGAGCAGCGGGTCGACGGCCCGGAGCAGGTTGACCCCGGAGATGCCCGTCACCCGGGCCAGCACGGTCGGGAGCGCGGTGATGCTCAGCATCGCCCGGTACGGGTCACCGTGGACGGCCGCGGTCCACGAACCCGCCTGCATCGTGAGGGAGAAGGCGCGGAACTCCTCCTGGATGTCCCAACCGAAGAGCCGGTCACCCGCGAGCGAGTACGAGTAGATGACGGTGACGGCCACCGCGTAGAGACCGGCGAGCAGCACCCACTCCGGCACCCGCTCCGCCGCGAACAGCAACCCGACGAGGAGCAGCCCGCTCGCGACGAGCACGGCGATCGCCGGCGCCGGTCCGAGCCCGTGGTTCACGGCCTCCGCGGCGCCCGCCGCCGCGAACGGCAGCGCACCGATCGCGAGTGCCGTGACGACCTGGCCGAGGCGGGGCACCCGGTGGTCGAGCACGGACGCGATCGGCTCCCGGGCCCGGGCGACGAGCAGCGCGAGCAGTCCGAGGACCTCGTTGACGAGCACGACCATCGGCCCTCGCGCCAGGGGTTGGGCCACGCCGAAGCTCGGGAGCACGAAGCTGCCGGCCACCGCGGCCACCATGAGGAAGGTCACGCTGGCCGCCACGACGAGCGCCAGGCGCACGCCGCCGTTCGCGGGCCGCGCCCGGCAGGTCGCGACGAGCAGCGTCCCGGGGACCAGCAGCAGGAAGGCCAGCGCGAACACCCGCGCCGCGAGGAAGCGGTTCAGCACCACCGCCACGTCGAACGCGACCAGCAGCGCGAACGTCGGGATCAGGTTCTCGACGTACTCCCGCTGCGCGGCGCGTCGCCGCTGGCGGCGGGTGCGCAGCTCGAAGCCGCGTGACAGCTCGACGTCGAGGGCGGCGCCGTCGACGAACGCGAGGGTGGGCGGTCCGAGGGTCGTCGCGCTCACCGTGCGGGTTCCTCGCCACCGGGTCGTCGCCGGTACTCACGGCGGAGCCGGATCCAGCCCTTCGCGAACCCGAGGTCGTGCGCGGTCTCCTCGCAGAGCTGCACCGCGGGGAATGCCAACAGCTCCGGGCGCCGGCGCCGGGCCGCCTCGAGCGGCCAGCGGGAGAACACGAGCAGCGGGACCGCGACGGCCGCGGCGAGGGCCCAGTGGCGGCGGGTGCCGAGGAGCGCGAGCGCGGCGACGAGCACCGGGATGGGGAACACCGTCGGTCCCTGGTCCGCGTTCTTCAGATAGGCCCGCGCGCTTCCCGCGCCGTACTGGTAGCTCCGGCGCACGGTGTCGCGCAGCTCGCCGTCGAAATCGTGCGCGATGACCGCGCGCGACGTGAAGACGAAGCGCTCGGGCGACGCGCGCTCGCGGAGGCGGCGGCAGATGTCTTCGTCCTCACCGCCGAAGCCGATGCGCGCGTCGAACATCCCGACCTCGACCAGCGCGTCGCGCCGGAACGACATGTTGGCGCCGACGAGCGAGTACACCGGCCGGATGCCGGGAAGCGTGCTGTCGTCCCGCCGGTTCCGCCGCAGGTACAGCTTCGCCCGGTAGCGCAGCGAGCTGCTCACGCTGAGCTCGATCTCCAGCGGGGCCAACCGGTTGGTCTCGGCGAGGTACCGGTGCACGAGCGTCTCGTCGCGCAGGGCCTCGACCCGGCCGCCGACGCCCACCACGCCGGTCCCCGCGTACGGGTCGAGGAGCTCCTCGAGCCAGCGCTCGGCCGGGATGCAGTCGTCGTCGGTGAAGGCCACGATCGGCGCGGTCGCGGCCTCGATCCCGGTGTTGCGCGCGGCGGCGAGCCCGCGGTTCTGCGCGTGCCGGATGAGCCGGACGTCGTAGCGCGCCGCGACCGCAGCCGTCGGGTCGTCGGGGCCGTCGTCGACGACGATCACCTCGGCCCGGTGGCGGATCGTCTGGCGCGCGAGCGCGTCGAGGCAGGCCCGGAGCTTCTCCGCCCGCCGGTAGGTGCAGACGACGACGCTGATCTCGGGCGCGCGGACGTCGCGCGCGCCGACTGCGGGCGCGTCGACGTCGGCGCGGGTGCCCAGGACCGTCACGTCGACCCGACCGCCGTGGCCGCGAACACCGGGGCCTCGGCCGCGTCGGCCCGGTTCCCCGACTCGTAGAGACCGGCGAGCCGGCCGACGATGCGATCCCAGTCGCAGTGGTCCAGCGTCTCGTCCGCGCGGGTCAGGTCGGCCCGGTCACGGCGCGACTGGCGAATCGCCTCCGCGAGGCCCGGGCCCGTCGGCGGGCACAGCCAGCCCGTGACCCCGTGTTCGATGAGCAGGCGGGCCTGGTTGTCGGGGTGATCCGTGGTGATGACCGGCACGCCGCAGGCGAGCGCCTCCACGACGACGATGCCGAACCCCTCGCGCACGGACGGGAGCACGAACACGCCGGACGACTTGATCAGCCCGTAGACGTCCGCGTGCTGCTCGAGCGCTCCGTAGAACCGCACCTGGTCGACGATCTGCAGCTCGGCCGCGAGCTCCTCGAGCCGTGCCCGCTCGGGGCCGACGCCGACGATCGCGCAGGTCAGCGTCACGCCGTCGCGCTGCAGGTGCGCGACCGCGTCGAGCAGGTCGTCGACCCGCTTGTGACCGAGCAGCCGCCCGACGTAGATCAGGTCGAACGTCAGGACCGAGGGCGGCGCGGCGGCGATCACCCTCATGTCCACGCCGTTGGGCACCACCGTCACTCGCGCCGCGGGCAGTCCGGCGTCCAGCAGGCGACGGTGGGTCTCCGCGTTCTCCGCGACGATGAGATCCGGCGTCCGCATCGCCACGCGCTCGAGGAGGGCGCCGACGAGACCGGCGGGACCCAGGTACTCGCGCCAGTACGCCGCACCCCACACCTCGTGCCACGTGACGATCAGCGGGACCCGCTTGATCGACGCGACGACCCGGAGCGGGAAGAGCGGGAGGTACGGCATCTGGTCGGCTTCGATCGCGTCGAAGCGGTGGCCGAGCAGGCGCAGGCAGCCGAACGAGAAGCGCACGGCCTGGGCGATCGAACGGCGCTCACCGACGTACAGCGGCACGAGCCGGGACACGGCGGAGTAGCGCACGCCGCGCTCCTCGCGCCGCCGCGAGCCCTCCCACCACTGCATCGTGAAGACGTGCACGTCGAACCCGCTGCGCGCGAGCCGCGGGCAGATGTGGTGGTACCGGACCTCCTTGCCGCCCTTGTGGTACGGGTAGATCGCGTCGGAGACGATGGCGACGATCGCGCGGTCGTGCCCGGAGCTACCCCGGTGCCGGCGCGGGGCCTGCCACCGCGACGATCGTGATCGGGAAGTCGATGGCTTCCTTGCGCGCGACGAGCTCGACCCGGACGACGGCGGGGCCGGCCGGCGCAGGAGCGGCACCGACGACATGAATCCGGCGAGCCTCACCGTTCTCCAGCCGGAGCGAGCCCTGCGCGAGGTCCACGTCGCGGCCCCCGGCGGAGACCACGGCCCGCCAGCGGTAGCTCGTGGCCTTCCCCTCGAGGTTGTGCACCGAGATGTCGAACGCGACCGGGGCCCCGACCGCGACCTCCGTCGGCAGCGCGCGCCGGTCCGGGAAGAAGAGCTCGGTGAACTGCTCGTCGCGATCGAGCACCCCGAGGTCGCGCAGCCAACCGGCGCCGGGACCCTCGATGACGAGGAACGGCACCAGCACGAGGATCACGAGCAACGCCCAGATCAGGTACGGCCGTCGCTTCGACCGCCGTCGCCCGGGGCGACGCGGGGCACTGCGCCCGGTTGCTCGGCTGCCCGATGGACTGCTGCCCGATGGCCCTTGCGCGTCCGCCT
Source organism: uncultured Acidimicrobiia bacterium (assembly GCA_963770105.1). Taxonomy (GTDB): domain Bacteria; phylum Actinomycetota; class Acidimicrobiia; order IMCC26256; family JAENVU01; genus Chersky-806. Next base: position 2,509,710 of record CAVYOL010000002.1, read on the forward strand.
CCTGGGTTCGCGGCACTCGTCGTACCCGCCGCGCTCACCGCGACCGGCGCGCTCATGCGATCACGTCGACGGGGCCCGGAAGCGCGTCTTCCTCCTCGACGGGTGCGGACCCGTTCGACGAGCGCGATCGCGGGAGACCGTACGGTTGGGCAAGGTACATGATGCGCTTGATCTCCCGACGGCTCCGACTGACGGTGTCGAGGATCACGCCGGCGGTGGCGAGCACGATGCCGAGGCCCGAGAGGGCGATGGCCATCTGACCGGAGAGGGTCCTGCTCACGAGCTGTGGACCGAACAGCGCGGTGATCGCGGCCAGGAACCCGCTCATCAGGGCGAGGGTCCCGAAGAAGCGCAGCGGCTCGTACTCCTTCCAGAGGCGAAGGATGAACCGGGCGATGCGGAGCCCGTCGGGAATGGTGCGGAGCTTGCTGGTCGACTCCCCCGGCCGGACCCGGTACTCGGTCGGGACCTCCGCGAACGGCATCGCCAGGTCGAGGGCGTGCACCGTCATCTCGGTCTCGGTCTCGAAGCCCCGGGAGAAGGCCGGGAACGACTTCACGTAGCGCCGCGAGAACACGCGGTAGCCCGAGAGCATGTCTTCGCAGGTCGCGCCGAAGAGCCGCTGCACGATCCCGGTCAGCATGCGGTTCCCGAACCGGTGCCCCGGTGGGTAGACGTGCTCGGAGTCGGCGGTCTCGACCCGGCGGCCGACGACCATGTCGAGGAACTGGGTGCGCAGCTGCCGGATGAGCTCGGGTGCGGCGCCGACCTCGTACGTCTCGTCGCCGTCGGCCAGCACGTAGACGTCGGCATCGATCTCGGCGAACATCCGCCGGACGACGTTGCCCTTGCCGAGCGCGGGCGAGTGGCGGACGATCGCGCCTGCCTCGCGTGCGATCACCGACGTGCCATCCGTCGACGCGTTGTCGTACACGTAGACGTCGGCAGCCGGGAGCGCGGTGCGGAACCCGCGGACGACGTTCCCGATCGTCAGGGCCTCGTTGTGGCACGGGAGCAGCACGCTGACCCGCACGCTCCCCTGGGCCGCGTGGTCGACCGACGCTCGACGCGCCGAGTCGCGGACCGACCGCTCCCGCTCCCAGGCTCGTCCGCGCCGTCAGGGGCCGCAGCTCCCGGGGCGGCGTCGTCCCGGGGCAGGTTCACGACGACGGAGACCTCCGGCGTCGGGAGCAACGACAGGAACTGCCGGGCGAGCTCTGTCGCGAGCGCATCGGTCCCCGCGATTCCCGGATCCGGCCCGAGGGTGATCCACGCCACCGCGACATCGACCTCGCGCACGATCCGCGCCTCCTCGAGCACGGTGTCGAGCCAGGCATCGGCACCGTCGCCCGCCGGTTCGCTCGACGCCATCAGCAGGAGCTGGCCGGCGCGCAGCCCGGAGGCCGCCGCCGCCGGGTCCGGGGCGCCGAGCATGGAGACGATCACCACGTCGGCTGCGAGCAGCGCCGTCGGTTGATGCCCGATCCGGACCTCGGGCAGGGCGGCGAGCACCTGGCGCGACTCCATCGGGAGCCCGGCCGGATCCAGCTCGGGATCGAGGTCGACCGCGACGACGCGGGCGCCGTCACCCCCGGCGGCGACAAGGAACTCAAGGCCGATCGGGTCCAAGCCGAACACTCCGACGGTGGCGGTTCCGACCGCCAGCTTCTCGGCCAGGGTTCGGAGCCGGTGATGACCATGGAGGTCGCCGGCTCCGGTGCCGGTTCGGAGGTCGACGCGATCACGGGCGTCTTCGCGCGAAGGCGAACTCATCAAGCGGCTCCGACGTTCGGGAAATGCGCGGGCGGTGGGATTACGGGCACGAGAGCTCGCACGGAGCAGATGAGCGAACGCTGCATCAGGTCCAATCAGGATTCCGGTCGAGGTGGCGCGTCGGGACGACTGGGGACGCGAAGGCCAGGTCTCGATGCGACCCGCGGCCTGACCTCGCGTCGTCGTACGTCAGATGTGGGTTGCATCGGCATTCCGGCCGCAATTTCTGGAGTCGCCGCGCCGAAATTTCTTCGTGGCGTCGCCGCCGGGGTTCGGGGTGCCGGAAACGCCCCGGTGGGATCGCGGCGCTGACGTCCACGCAGCCCGGGTCGGTAGTGTCCGGGCGTGCGCGATCGCTTCCCTGGAGTACGTGACGACTGGGCCCGGTTCGACGGGCCCGCCGGCACGCAGATGGTCGACTCCGCGATCGACGCGATGGGCGCCTACCTCCGCAGCGGCGCCAACGCGAACAGCGGAGGCCGGTTCGCCGCGAGCGTCACGACCGGCACGATGGTCGCGCGCCGCCCGCGAGACCGTCGCGTCGCTCCTCGGCGCGGACCCGGACGGCATCGTGTTCGGGCCGAACACCACGACGCTGGTCCTCGCGCTTCACCCGCGCGGTCGGACGCGACTGCTCGCACCGGGCGACGAGGTCGTCGGCACCCGGCTCGACCACGACTCCAACGTCACACCGTGGCGGCTCGCGGCGGAGGATGCCGGCGCGGTCGTGCGTCCTCGCCCCGTTCGACACTCGAGACGGGTCGACTCCCGATCCCGACGCGGTCGGTCGCCCTGATCGGACCGACGCACCCGCTGGGTCGACGATCACCGGCGCGTCGAACGCGCTCGGCACGATGCCGGACCTGCCCGCGATCGTCGAGGCCGCCCATGCGGCCGGGCGCCCGGGTGTTCGTCGACGCGGTGCACCTCGCCCCCCACGAATCGCGATCGACATCGGCGCCCTCGGCTGCGATGCGCTCGTCACCTCGCCCGTACAAGTGGTACGGCCCGCACGCCGGGGTCCTCTGGCTCTCGCCCGAGCTCCGCGACTCGGCTCACCGCCCTACAAGGTGCGGCCCGCGCCGGACACCGCGCCGGAGCGCTGGGAGACGGGCACCCCGGCGTACGAGGCGATCGCCGGGATCCGTGCCGCCGCGGCCGAGTTCCTGCTCGATCAGGGCATGGCGACGATGGCGAAGGCGGAGGGCGAGGTGTTCGCGCCCCTGCTCGACGGCCTGCTCGCCCTGCCCCACGTGCACGGTCCACGGACCGCGCGACCTCGAGGACCGGACCCCCACGGTCTGCTTCTCGGTCGACGGTCACACTGCCGACGACGTCGCGGCCGCGCTCGCCGACGAGCAGATCGCGGTCTGGAGCGGCAACTACTACGCGGTCGAGGTGATGGCCGCCCTCGGCCTGGCCGAGCGACGGCGGCGCGATCCGGGCGGGCAGTGTCGTGCTACACCAGCCCGGACGATGTGGACCGATTGCTCGCAGGCCGTCGCCCGCATGCGCAGACCCGGTTCCCCGCGCCCGACGAGGTCGGAGGTACGGTCCGGAGATGAATGATTCCGAGTCTCGGGGTGTCCTGCCCGCGCCGGTCGAGGCACTGCTCGACGTCGCGCTCGTCGCGGAGCTGACCGTCGTCGACGAGAACGGCCGGCCGGTGACCTACCCGCTGATCCCGCTCTACGACGGCCGCCACATCTTCATGACCTCCGCGGTCCTGTTCTCGCGCAAGCTCCGCCACATCAAGGCGAACCCGAAGGTCTCGGTCGCGCTCACCGACCCGGTCGGCGTCCCCGCCGAGCCGTTCGCGCGGGCGACCATCCAGGGTGACGCGATCGTCGTCGAGGACGACATGCACTCGGGGTGGGAGACCTTGATGCCGCTCTGGCGGGCGAAGGAGCCGGTGATCGACAGCTTCGTCAAGAAGCGCTTCGGGATCCCGCTGTTCTTCGAGCGCTCCATCATCCAGATCACCCCGCGCCGGGTGCAGCTCTGGGAAGGCGGCGACACCGCGGTCGCGCCGCAGGTCTTCGAGCTGGCGGAGCTGGGCTGATGTCGAAGCTCGATCTCGCCGACGCGGTCACCCGGGCCCGCACCTATTCGCACGCGGTCGTCTCCTTCGTCGACGCCGACGGCTACCCCATGACCGTCGCGGGCGAGTTCCTGACCGATCCGCGCGACTGCCACGCTCGACGTCGGCCCGCTTGCAGCCGAGGTCCTGCCCGCCGCGGGAGCCGAGGTGTGCGTCACGTTCAGTCACATCCGCCCCCAGACCGGCGTCGGCTACGACGAGCGCCGGTACATCAACCTCTGGGGCGCGGCGGCGCCCGAGGGTGACCGGCTGCGGGTCACGGTCGGTCCGCGCCACCGGCTGGGACGAAGCCGACATCCCCTTCTTCGAGTACGCCGAGCGCAGCGTCCCCGTCGCGCACGAGTACATGGAGGAGGTCGGCGACCAGCGGCCGCACCTGTCCAAGTGGTGGACGTTCTTCCTGGCCACCCGGCTCCCCTTCCTCACCGCGACGATCGTGCCGATCGCGCTCGGTGGCGCCGTCGCGGCCGAGCACGACACGTTCGCACTCGGGTGGTGGCTGCTCGCGCTGGTCGCCGGATGTGCCGTGCACCTCGGCCTCAACATGGCGAACGACCTCTTCGACGACGCCAGCGGCGCCGACGCGGCCAACGTGACGCCGACGCCGTTCAGCGGAGGATCGCGGGTCCTGCAGTACGGGCTCGTGAGTCGAAGGGGCATGGTCGCCGCGTGCGTGGGCTTCTACGCCGTGGCCGTCGCGATCGGCCTCTTCCTCGCCGCCGAGCGCGGCTGGTGGCTGCTCGCGATCGGCGCGGTCGGCGTGGCGCTGAGCCTCGTGTACACCGCGCCGCCGTTCCGGCTCGTGCACCACGGCCTCGGCGAGCCGGTGACCGCGCTCGGGTTCGGGCCCGTCATGACGATCGGTGCGTACTTCGTCTGCGCGCAGCAGTGGAGCTGGGAAGCGATCTACATCTCGCTGCCGGTAGCGCTGCTCATCGCGCTGGTGCTCTACGTCAACCAGATCCCGGACCGGGCCGGCGACGAGGCCGTCGGGAAGCGCACGCTGATCGTGCGGTGGCCCGAGTCACGGGTCATCACGGCGTACGAGCTCATGGCCGGAGCCGCGTTCGTGCTCATCGCGCTCGGCCCGCCGCTCGGCATCACGCCCTGGTGGACGCTGATCGGGCTGCTCACCGTGCCGTTGGCGCTCAAGGTGGTGCGCGGCATGCGGGCGGCGTACGGCAGTCCCTACGGCCTGATGCCGGTCATGCAGACCAACATCGCGCTGCACCTGTTCACCGGCCTGCTGCTCGTCGTCGGCTACCTCATCGACGTGCTGGTCAGCTGACTCGTGGCTTGGATCGTTGCCATCGCCGCGGTTGCGGTGATCGTGGTCGTCGTAGTGGTCGCCCTCGTCCTGCAGCGGCGGCTGCGCACGGAGCTCGTCTCGGAGCGCGCCGAGCTCGAGGACTCCCGTCGAACGACCCAGCACCTCGAGACCCGCGTCTCGACGCTGCGCCAGGAGCTCTCCGAGCAGCACCGGGAGAATGCGGAGCTCAACGCCAAGCTGCGGGCCGCCGGCGACACCCCCGCGACGGGCCTGTGGCAGCTCGAGCGGCTGCGCCAGAACCGGCTCGCGGGCGTGCGCACGCTGCACGCCGCGGCCAACGGGCCCGGCATGAACCTCGCGGCCGACCTCGGCGACGCGATCGCGCTGGAGCTCGAGCTGATGCGCGAGGAGGTCGGCACCTACGCCGAGGTGATCGAGCTCGATCTCGGGAACCCGGTCAGCGCCCGCGAGGCACTGGCGGTGCTGCGGATCGTCCAGGAGATGGCGGCCGCGCTCGCGAAGCGCTCCGACGAGCTGAAGATCAGCATCGACCGCGACGGTGACGCGGCGCGGGTGACGGTGCAGGCGGCGGGCTGGTCCGAGGGCGCGTCACCAAACCAGACGACGCTGGAACGCTCGGTCGCCGCGCTGGACGGCACCCTCGAGCTGCGCCCCGAGGCCGGCGTGCTCACGGCCGAGGTGCGGATCCCCGACCGCAGCAGCTGACCGGCCGCGCCATGGCGTCCCACGAGCTGCGCTGCCACATCCCCGAGGGCTTGTGGCGGGCGCTCGAGCAGCGGAGCGCGCAGACGGGTGAGCCGGTGCGCCACCTCGTCGCGACCGCGCTGGCGGAGCTGCTCGACGTGGACCACCAGACGATCTTCCAGGTGTCCACGGTCGGCGCGCTCGTCGAGGGTGTCTACGAGGGCGCGGTGCGGGTCGGGACCCTGCGCGAGCACGGGGACTTCGGCCTCGGCACGTTCGAGGGCCTGGACGGCGAGCTGGTCGCGCTCGACGGCGACTTCTACCGGGTCCGCACCGACGGCGAGCTCCATCCAGTGGACGACGACGTGCTCAGCCCGTACGCGATGATCACGCACTTCACGCCGGACCGCACCGTGTCCGTGCCGGGCGGCTCGAGCCTCGACGCCCTCACCACCGCGCTCGACGGCCTGCGCGACTCCGAGAACCACTTCTTCGCGTTCCGCATCTCCGGCACGTTCCCCGAGATGCACGTCCGCGCCGCGTGCAAGGTCCCGGAAGGCACCCCGCTCGTGGAAGCCGCCGAGCAGCAGAGCGAATGGAACCTCCGCGACGTGCGCGCCACATTGGTGGCGTTCTGGTCGCCCGGCTACGCCGCGCACTTCGACGTGCCCGGGTACCACTTCCACGTGGTCGACGACGATCGCCGCCGGGGCGGGCACCTGCTCGCGTGCACCAGCGGCACGCTGACCGTCGGCGTGCAACGGCTCGAGCAGCTGATCGTCGCGCTGCCCGAGACGGCCGACTTCCTCGACGCGGACCTTGCCCCCGACCCGTCGAGCGTCCTCGACACCGTCGAACGCGACCACTGACCCCGGGTCAGGCGGCGAGGGCCGTGACGGCCTGCTCCACGAGCTGCAGGTGCTCGAGCCCGGGGAGCCGTTGCACGCGGCGGTCGATGCGCCGGGTCGCAGTCTGCCCGGCTTCGTCGCCGAAGAGGTAGGTCGAGAGGAAGCGCATCTCGTCGGGCGGGATCACGCCCGAGCCGACGGGGGCCCAGAACGCGCGCAGCGCGAGCCGGGTCAGGCGGCGGGCTCGCGCGCTCGTCTCGAGCCGCTTGAGGGCTTCGGACGCGTAGAAGTCCAGGTGCCGGCCCTCCTGGCGCATGATCCGCTGCAGCAGCTCGGTGAGCACCGGGTCCTCGGCACGCGGCGCGCGAGCTGCCCGTAGCTCGCCTGCCGCGCACGACTCGTTGAGCGCGCCCCACGTCATGTGCAGCGCCACGAAGTCCTCACCGGCCAGCGTCGACCCGATCAGGGAGACCAGGGGGCGCACCCGGTCGCGCACGCCGAGCCCGCGCCGGAGCGAGCCGATGCGCGCGTCGCCCGCGGTCCGGCCGTGCGCGCGCAGCACTGCGGCGAGCGCTTCGCCGTGCCAGAGCTCCTCGTGGTTCCAGAAGGTGAGGAATGCCGTGATCTCGGGATCGGCGTGCGCCGGCGTCACCAGCAGGTCCCGCAGGTAGCAGACGGTGTGGAACTCGACGTCGTGCATGGCCGCGATGCAGCGGAGCACCGGAGCCGCGAGCGGTCGGTGCTCGAAGTGCGTCAGGTCCAGGTCGTCGAAGACGATCGGGCCCGTGCGCCGCTTGTAGTCCGCGATGTCGAACGGCACGCCAGAAATCTACCCAGCGCCGGACCTCGACGCTGCGACCGGGGTCACGCGCTCAGTCCTCAGCGAGGAGCTGGTAGAGCTTCTTGCGCGCGTCCGTCACGATCGCGACGGCCCGCTCGACCTGCGCGGGGTCCGCGGCGATCGAGATCTGCTTCGCGGCGAGGTGCATCTGCTGCATGGCCGCGCGCAGGTCGTGTCCCCGCTCGGGGTTCTTCCCCGCGAGGTCCCACGGCGTGCCACCGGCCTCCTCGATGCGCCGGGCCAGCTCGGCCCGACCGGCGTCGTTGATCTCGAAGACCCGCTTGCCCTCCCGCTCCGCCGACTGGACGAGCCCCTCGTCCTCGAGCAGCTGGAGCGTCGGGTACACGGAGCCGGGGCTCGGACGCCAGGCGCCGCCGGTCTTGTCCTCGAGCGTCTGCATGACGTCGTAGCCGTGGCCGGGGCCCTCGGCGAGCGCGGCCAGCAGCGCGGTCCGGATGTCGCCCCGGCGCATGCGCCGGCGACCCTCCCACGGCGGGCCACCGTGCCGGCCCCGGTGACCACCACGGCCGCCGCGCCCGCTGCGCCCTCCGTCTCCCGGTCCTCGGTCGTCCATCGCGTACCTCCCTCGCCGGCCGGCTCGTCCGGCTCGTGTGCGTTCGCTTCCTGGTTCGGTGCCTTCTCGGTGCTCTCGCAATTCGCTCTCGTTTCGTCCGGGGTTTCGTCTTGGGGATCGTTCTGACTATCACGATATATCGCGATCGCTCGTAACGCAAGTCGGAGCCCCCGCCGTAGCCTGCAGGTGATGACAATTCGGGTGGTGGTGGCGGAGGACTCGCTCCTCGTGCGCGAAGGGATCGCGAAGCTCCTGGACGCCCAGGCCGACATCGAGGTCGCGGCGCTGGTCGAGGACCTGCCCGCCCTCCTCGCTGCGGTCGCCGCGGATGCGCCCGACGTCGTCGTCACCGACATCCGCATGCCCCCCACCGGCACGGACGAGGGCGTCCAGGCCGCCACCACGCTGCGGGACACGAACCCCGGGCTCGGGGTGGTCGTCCTCTCGCAGTACGCCGAGCCCGCCTACGCGCTCGCGCTGCTGGACGGCGGGTCCGAGCGCCGGGCCTACCTGCTCAAGGAGCGCATCTCGGACCCGGACCAGCTCGCCGCCGCGATCCGCGAGGTCGACCGGGGCGGCTCGGTGATCGATCCGAAGGTCGTCGAGGTCCTGGTCAGCGCCCGCAGCCGGGCCCGCACCTCACCGCTCACCCACCTGACCCCACGCGAGCGCGAGGTCCTCGCCGAGATCGCCCAGGGCAAGAACAACGCGGCGGTGGGCGAGGCGCTCGGCCTGTCGGAACGGGCGGTCGAGAAGCACATCAGCTCCCTCTTCGCGAAGCTCGGGCTCTCGGAGGAGCCGCAGGCCCACCGCCGGGTGAAGGCGGTCCTGCTCTACCTGGCCGAGGACGGCGTCCAGGGGGGCTAGCCCCCTCCTCGCGCGGGTGGGCGCACGCTGGGCAGCCCCGGGTCCCGCTGGCAGCATGAGTGAGTGCAGACCGAGGAGGTTGTGATCGAAGACACGGCGACCGTCGGAGTGTTGATCGTGGACGACCAGGCGCCGTTTCGCGACGTCGCGCGCACCGTCGTCATGCTCTCCCCCGGCTTCGAAGTCGTGGCCGAGGCCGCCTCCGGTGAGGACGCGGTCACCGCCGCGCTCGAGCACGAGCCCCAGCTCGTGCTGATGGACATCAACCTCCCCGGCATCAACGGTCTCGAGGCCACCCGCCAGATCGTCGACGGGCGACCCGGGACGATCGTGATCCTGCTCTCCACGTACACGCGCGACGACCTGCCCGCCGACGCGCGCACCTGCGGCGCGGCGAAGTACGTGCACAAGGAGGACTTCAGCCCCGCGGTGCTGCGCGAGACCTGGGACGAGTGCGGCCCCGACGGAGCTGCCGCGAGCTAGCGCTCGCGGCGCAGGACGGTCTGCGCGGCCCGGAGCCCGCAGATGCCGTGCACTCCCCCGCCCGGTGGCGTGGACGACGAGCACAGGTAGAGGTGGTCGACGGGCGTCGCCCACGGCACCAGCGACGCGACCGGGCGGGCGACGAACTGGCGCAGGTCGGCGACACCACCGTTGATGTCACCACCGATGTAGTTGGCGTCGTGGCCCTGCATGCTCTTGGGCCCCATGACGTGGCGACCGACGATGCGCGCACGAAACCCGGGCGCGAACCGCTCCACCTGCGCCTCGATGCGGTCGGTCATGTCGAGCTCGGAGCCGTTGGGCACGTGACAGTAGGCCCATGCCGTCTGCATCCCTTCCGGCGCGCGCGACGGGTCGAACGGGGTCTGCTGGACGAAGAGGACGTACGGGCGCTCGGGATGGCGCCCCTGCTGCACCGCGTCCTCCGCGTCGACGATCTCGGCCATCGTCCCGCCGAGGTGCACCGTGGCCGCGCGCCCGACCTCCGGGTTCGTCCATGGGGCCGGACCGTCGAGCGCCCAGTCGACCTTCCACACCCCCGGTCCGTAGCGGAACCGCTCGAGCGCGCGCCGGTCGCGCGCCGGAAGGCGGTCGCCTGCGATCGCGATCACCTGCTTCGGTGTGACGTCGAGCAGCACCGCCCGCGCGCTCGGGAGCTCATCGAGCGACCGGATCGGGCGATCGCACTCGACCGTCCCCCCGTGCGCCTCGAGCAATCCGACGAGCGCCCCCGTGATCGACCCGGACCCACCCGCGCCATCGGCCATCCGACGAGGTGGCCGAGCACCGCCATCATCAGGCCGTAGCCCGCGGTCGGTGACGACCGCAACGACAGCATCGCGTCCGCGGCGATGCCGGCGAACATCGCCTGCGCCTCGTCCGTCTCGAACCGGCTACCCGCAAGCCCGGTCGCGGAACGGATCCCGGGGAGCCCGAAGCGGGCGAGGGTGATCGGCGCCCGGGGGACGCTCAACGGCTCGAGCAGGCCGTCGATCAGGTCCTGGCGCACGAGCGGCTGGACCAGGCGCCGATAGGCCGCCGCGTCCACCCCGAGCCCACCCGCGGTCTCGTCGAGCGAGCGGTACGTCGACGCGCGGCCCGGCCGCCGTCGAGCGGATGCCGCGAACGGGATCTCCGGGTGCACCCATTCGAGACCGTGCTCCGCGAGCGGAAGATCCCGGAACGCCCGGGACGCGAGCGCCAAGGGGTGGATCGCCGAGCACACGTCGTGCACGAACCCCGGCAGCGTGAGGGCCTCCGAGCGCATGCCGCCACCCGGTTCCGACTGCGCCTCGACCACGAGCACCCGCCAGCCCGCTCGTGCGAGCGTGACTGCGGCGACGAGCCCGTTCGGGCCCGCGCCGACGACGACCGCGTCGTACTCCGCCGAGCCGGTCACCCGCATGCTCCGCTCAATGGTGGGCGTCCAGCGGGATGTGCCCGCCGATGCTGGTGCCGGCACCGGGCGCGCTCTCGACGATCAGCGTCCCGCCCACCGCACCGAGGCGGTCGCGCATGTTGACGAACCCGTGGCCCGCATCGGCGATCTCGGGATCGAACCCCGCACCGGTGTCGGCGACGCAGAAGTCGAGGTGCTCGCCGTCGCCCGTGATCGTGACCGTCATCGATGCTCCCTCGCCTGCGTGCTTCCCCGCATTCTGCATCGCTTCGAGGCAGCAGAAGTACACCGCGGCCTCGGTCTCGCTGGGATACCGCTCGATGCCCTCGGCGATGACCTCGGTCGGGAGCACGGCCCGGTTCGCGGCGGTGCGCAACGCCTCCGCCAACCCCCGGTCACGCAGGAGGGGCGGGTAGATGCCGTGGGCGAGCTCGCGCAGCTCGCCGAGCGTCGCCTGGACGTCGCCGCGCAGCTCCTCGAGCATCGTCTTGACCATCTCGGGGTCCACGTCCATCAGCTGGCGGGCCAGACCGACCTTGACCGCGAGGGCCACCAGGTGCTGCTCCGCGCCGTCGTGGAGGTTGCGCTCGATGCTGCGGCGGGACTCGTCCGACGCGGTCACGATCCGCAGCCGGGAGGCCTGCAGCTCCTCGTTGCGCTCCTGCAGCGCCTCGAGGCTCGCCTGGAGCGCCGAGTCCAGCCGCACGTTGTGCAACGCGAGCCCGACCTGGCGGGCCAGCTCGGTCAGCACCCGCTCGGACTCGTCCGTGAACGGGATCGCGTCTCGGCACGCGCTCCGCGACGATGAGGCCGAGCAGGATCCCCGAGTGCACGACCGGTGCGACGCGCACCACGCACTCGCCCCGGTCCTGGACCAGGCTCGGCACCCACACCTGCAGCCACGCGTTCCCCGACACGCGCGCCCGGGCCACGACCGGCAGCTCCTCCTTGGAGAGCACCAGGCGGCTCGGGCCCCGGTCCGGCACCGACACCACCCGTTCGAGCACGCCGTCGCTGCCGGTCCAGACCTCGGCCGCGACGAGCTGCATGCTGAGCTTGAGCGACTCCGCCAGCTGCAGCAACAGCTCGTCCATCGGCACCGCACGCGACATGCGGCTCCCGAACGTCTGGATCGCCTCGTCCGGGGACCGACGTTCGCCGTAGACCCGCCGGCGGGCGAACTCCTCGAGGCTGCGACGGGCCGGGAGCGCGACCACGGCGGCGATCACCGCCGCGACCATCGACAGGCCGAGCAGGTCCCGCGCCGCGTCGTCGGGCGCGTCGCCGAGCCCGAGCACGACGAGCAGGTAGACCACCGCGACGACCGCGACGAGGCCACCGACGACGATCGTGTTCACGAGGAGCCGGTCGACCCGCACCGCCAACCGATCCCAGGCGGACAGGGTCAGGGAGATCGGGATGAGCGCCGTCGTCGCGAGGGCGACGGCCCCGGGCGAGGGCGGCCAGTCGAGGAGCAGGTGCACGATCTCGCTGACCAGCACGACGAGTGCCGCGACCACGAAGCCCCAGCCGGCCCACTGCAGCCGGGCCCGCTCGACCGCGCCGGCAGTCCGGCACCGGTTCGCGTACGCAGCGAGCGCGACCGCGAGGAGCACCCCGCCGAGCACCATGGTCGGGACGCCGATCTTCGCGTCGTTCGCGTCTTCGCTGAACCCCACCGCGATCGCGGCCACGTAGCCCAGCACGACGACGACCCGGCGCCAGCGCGCGACCAGCCGACCCTCGGGCAGGCCGACCACGAGGTGGAAGAGCACCGCGACCAGGGCGGCCGTCGCGACGTCGCGGAGCCGCCCGCCCGACGCGTCAGTGGATGCCGAGCCGACGAGCACGGCCGCGAGGCACGCCCCGACCACGGCCACGAGCAGACCGAGCGGCTCGGCCCGGCGCCGGAGCCCGATGAGGAGGCCGGCCAGGGCCCAGACCACCGCCACCGCAGTGCCGGTCCAGCGGACCTCGCTCGGCGCGGAGACCCCGGCCAGCGAGACGACCGCGGCCCCCGCGGCCGCAACCCCGACGACGAACGCGGGCGCCGCGAACGGGAGCAGTGGACCGGACGCGCGCGCGGACGACGGTGCTCCCGCCGGATGGTCAACGTGCTCGATGGCATCCACTGTGGTCGACATGCTCACTCCGGAACGCGGGCGCCCGGATCCCTAGGTCGAGGAACCCGACGTGGCGCCGATCGGCTCGACGAGCCCTTCACCTTCGACCCGCCCGTCGCGCATGCGCACGATGCGGTCCGCGCCGGACCGCGACCTCGTCGTTGTGGGTGACGAGCAGGATCGTCTGCCCGTCGGCGTGCAGCCGCTTGAACAGCTCGAGGACCTCGCGGCCACCATCGGTGTCGAGCGCGCCGGTCGGCTCGTCGGCCAGCAGCAGCGTCGGCTCGTTCGCCAGGGCCCGGGCGATCGCGAGGCGCTGGCGCTGCCCGCCGGAGAGCACCGCGGGCACCTCGCCGGCCTTGTCGCCGAGCCCGAGGAGGTCGAGCAGGTCACGGGCGCGCGTCTCGGCCGGCTTCCGCTTGGTGCCGGCGATCATCGCCGGGAGCACGACGTTCTCGAGCACGGTCATGCCCTCGAGCAGGTTGAAGAACTGGAAGACGATGCCGATGTGCCGCCGGCGCATCCGGGCGAGCTCGTCCTCGCTCTTGCCGGTGATCTGCTCCCCGGCGAGCACGATCTCGCCGTCGTCCGCGGTGTCGAGCCCCGCGACCAGGTTCAGCAACGTGGACTTGCCACAACCCGACGGGCCCATGATCGCGACGAACTCACCCTCGTCGAGGGTCAGGTCCACGCCCCGCAGCGCGCGCACCGGCGCGAGCTCGGCCTCGAAGGTCTTGCGTGCGCCGCGCACGGTCAACACCGGGTTCGACGATTCCGGATCCATCAGTTCCCTCCACTGATCGGGTCAATCGCATACGCCATGACGAGAGACTCCCGCCCCTTCACCAGCTGTGCTTCGAGCGGCCGCATCGACGCGCGGTCGGCCAACGCCTCCGCGGTCTGCTCGCTCACGACCGTCGTCCCCGCCGGGCGCGCCAGCTCCTGGAGCCGCTGCGCCATGTTCACGGTGTCGCCCACCACCGTGTACTCCAGCCGCTCCGGGCTCCCGAGCAGCGCCGCGGCCACCTCGCCGGTCGAGAGGCCGATGCCGAGGCCGAACGGGTCGAGCCCCTCGGCCTCCCACTTCGCGTTGAGCGCCGCCTGGCGGCCGTGCATCGCGACCGCCGCCGCCGCGGCGCGCTCGGCGTGGTCCTCCTGCGGGAACGGTGCGCCGAAGACCGCCATCACGGCATCGCCCACGTACTGCATGACGGTGCCGCCCTGCTCGAGGATGGCGGAGTTCATCTCACCGCGGTGACCGTTCAGCTGCCCCGCGAGCACGGTCGGGTCGGCCCGCTCGGCGATGCCCGAGTACCCGCGCACGTCCGACATCAGGACGGTGACCACCAGCCGTTCGGTGCGGCCGATCGCATCCGGGTCGTCGCGCAACCGCTCGGCGACCCCGCCCGGGAGGAGACGGCTCAGCGTCTCGCCCTGCTCCTCGCGCTCGACGATCGCCCGCTGCAACAGCCGCAGGCGGCGCAGCGCGCCTTCGCGGCCCGCGCTCGCACCGTGGGCCAGATCGAGGAACACCGCTTCGATCGCGTCGTTCACTGCCTCCGGCGTGGTGCCTCGGCTCGCCGCGATGGCCTTCACCGGCCGGCCCTCCGCCACCTGGCGGAGCAGCTCGTCCTGGTCCGGGGTCAGCTCGCCCTCGCCGCGCACCGGCGCGACGAGCGCCTGGACGATCTCGGGATCGAGCATCGAACCCCCGGTCGCGACCTCGCGGATCGCCCGGGCCAGCGCGTTGCCGTCGCTGACCCGGTCCTTCAGGAGGTAGGCGTAGCCCGCGGCGCCGTCGCTCAGCAGCGAGATCGCGTACTCCGGGTCGTCGTACTGGGACAGGATCACGACGCCGGTGCCGGGGTTGTGCTTGCGGACCTCCTTGGCCGCCTCGATCCCCTCGTCCTGGAAGCTCGGCGGCATCCGGATGTCCGTGACCACGACCTGGGGCTTCGTCTCGACGGCGCCCTGGACCAGCTCGTCGTAGTCCGCACCCACGCCGACGATCTCGAGGTCGTCCTCCAGGTTCAGGAGCGCGCGCACGCCCTCACGCACGAGGACGTTGTCGTCGGCCAGGAAGACGGTGATGCGCCCGATTGCCACGAGTCGATCAGGCCACAGTCCGGCCGCCACGGCAAGGGCGCCTCCCCGACGACCCCCAGGGGGCTAGCACCCCGGGGTGGTGACGATCGCGGGTGGCTCGATCCGGCTCGGAGGTCCTGCGCTCGGCGCTCATAGCGGTGGCGCCATGATTGCACGGCGCTCCGGAACCGCGGGGGGAACCGCGGGGCGGCGAAACCCCGTACGCTGGCCGCATGGCATCGAAGTCGAAGCCCGCAGGCGAGTCCAAGAAGCCCGGCCGGTCGCTCAAGGAGAAACGAGCGGCGAAGCACCAGAAGCAGGCCGAGAACAAACAGAGCCGCAAGGGCTGGGAAGCGAAATAGCCGACGGACGGGCCACGGCGATCGAGCGGCTCACCGGCGCCCGCATCGCCCGACTCGGGACCGTGGGCGCGAGCGGTGAGGTTCGCCTCGTCCCCATCTGCTTCGCGTTGGACGGCGAGGAGATCGTCGCGGCGGTGGACCACAAGCCGAAGACCACGACCGCGCTCGCCCGACTGGCCGACATCGAGCGCACCGGCCGGGCCACCCTGCTCGTCGATCACTACGACGACACCGATTGGTCCGCACTCTGGTGGGTGCGGATCTCGGGCCCGGCACTCGTGCACGCGACCGACGACCCTCGTGCCGCGACCGCGCGGAGCCGGCTGACCGAGAAGTATCCGCAGTACCGGCAGTCCCCGCCGGTGGGACCCACGTATTCGATCGCGATCGAGCACCTGACCTGGTGGAGCGCAACCCCATGAGCAAGCTGCGAGACCCGGAACCGTCGCCGAAGCGGATCCGGGCGTACCTGGGCGGCGAGCTGGTCGCCGACACGCGCGACGCGCTCCTCGTCTGGGAGATCCCCTACTTCCCGCAGTACTACTTCCCCGTCGCCGACGTCCGCGCGGAGCTCGTCCCCACCGCGACCCGCACGCACTCACCCAGCCGCGGCGACGCGACGCACTTCACCGTGAAGACGAAGGACGGGACCGCGGTCGACGCCGCGTGGCAGTACCCCGAGTCACGCATCGAGGCGCTGCGCGGCTTCGTGCGGTTCGAGTGGGATGCGCTGGACGCGTGGTTCGAGGAGGACGAAGAGGTCTTCACGCACCCCCGCAGCCCGTACACGCGCGTCGACATCCTGGACAGCTCCCGGCACGTCCGCGTCGTGGTCGAGGGCGTGACCGTGGCCGAGACCACCGACCCGAAGCTGCTGTTCGAGACCGACCTCCCGACCCGCTTCTACCTGCCCAAGGTCGACGTCCACATGGACCTGCTCGTCGCCACCGACTCCGAGTCGCACTGCCCGTACAAGGGAACCGCGCGCTACTGGTCCGTGCGCGCGGGTGACAACCTCGTCCCCGACATCGCCTGGTCGTACCCGACGCCGCTGCCCGAGAGCCAGAAGGTGGCGGGGCTCGTCGCGTTCTACAACGAGAAGGTCGACCACTACGTCGACGGCGAGCTGCTCGACCGCCCCAAGACCAAGTTCTCCTAGGAGGTACCGATGAACTACCGCACACTCGGCCGCACCGGGGTCAAGGTCAGCCCCCTGTGCCTCGGCGCCATGATGTTCGGCGCGTGGGGCAACCCCGACCACGACGAGTCCGTGAAGATCATCCACGCTGCGCTCGATGCCGGCATCAACTTCGTCGACACGGCGGACGTGTACTCCGCGGGCGAGTCCGAGGAGATCGTCGGCAAGGCGCTGGCGGGTCGGCGCGACGACATCGTCCTCGCGACGAAGGTGCACGGCGTCATGGGCCAGGACCCGAACATGACGGGGAACTCGCGCCGCTGGATCGTGCGGGAGTGCGAGGCGAGCCTGCGTCGGCTCGGCACCGACTACATCGACCTCTACCAGATCCACCGCCCGGAGCCGGACTGTGACATCGACGAGACGCTCGGCGCGCTGTCCGACCTCGTCCACTCCGGCAAGGTTCGGTACGTCGGCAGCTCGACCTTCCCCGCCTCCGAGATCGTGGAGGCGCAGTGGACGGCCGAGCGGCGGGGCCGGGAGCGGTTCGTGTGCGAGCAGCCGCCGTACTCGATCCTCGTGCGCGGCATCGAGGCCGACGTGCTGCCGACCTGCGACCGGTACGGCATGGGCGTGATCCCGTGGAGCCCGCTCGCGGGTGGATGGCTGTCGGGCAAGTGGCGGAAGGGCGCCGATCCCACGAGCCGGCGCGCGTCGCGCATTCCGGGCCGCTACGACCTCTCGCTGCCCGAGAACCAGCGCAAGCTCGACGCCGCGGAGGCACTCGCCAACCTCGCGGACAAGGCGGGCGTCTCGCTCGTGCACCTCGCGGTGGCGTGGGTCATCAACCACCCGGTCGTCACGGCCGCGATCATCGGGCCGCGGACGATGGAGCAGCTGACGACGCAGCTCGACGCGGTGGACGTCACCCTCGACGCGGCCACCCTCGACGCGATCGACGAGATCGTCCCCCCGGGCACCAACTTCACCTGGGCCGACGCCGGGTACACCCCGCCCGGAGTGGCCGACCCGTCACAGCGCCGCCGATCCCCGCGGTGACCTGAGCGCACGTAGGTTTGGAATCGCCGGAGGGCACCGGGCTGACCGGTCCGGAGGTCGCCCTCCGGAGATCCTGAACAAGCCGCCGGAGGGCACCGAGCAACACCGAGCCCGGGCGATCGCCCTCCGGAGATCCTGAAACAAGTAGCTGCGGCGGGTGGACGCCCTGCTCACGTCCCCCTGCCCTCCCCGCCGCAGCCGACCAGACGCTAGCGGCCCCCGCGGTCATAATGCAAAGGGCGCATTACTTTCCGCGCGCATCAGCACCGAGAGGGGCGGACATGGCCGACCGCGATCCCCCCGACACCCGCGATGCCCGGACCCGCCTGGCCGACGCCGCCCTGGACCTGTTCGGGCGCAACGGCGTGAACGAGACCTCGACCCGCCAGATCCTCGCGGCGGCCGGCCTCCGGAACCCGTCCGCGATCTCGTACCACTTCGGCTCGAAGGCGGAGCTCGTCGACGAGCTGGTGGGCGAGCTGATCGGTGGCACCGCGCCGGTGCTGCAGCGCCAGATCGAGCTCGCCCGCGGCGACGAGCTGCCGAGCATCGAGGCGTGGGCGGCGGTCGCGGTCGACTCGGCGGTCGACCTCGTCTCGACGGAGCGCGGCTGCCTGCTCGCGCGGCTCTGGTGGGAGTACGACGGTCACCTCCGGCCCGCGGTCCTCGAAGAGTTCCTCGGGAGCGACAGCCAGATCGCAACCCGCTGGATCGACGCCGCGGCTTCGATCCTCCCCGAGCTGCCCCGGTACATCGCCGTCGTCCGGAACGTCACGATGCTCCGGACGCTCGAGTGGATGATCGCCCGCCGCGCGGGCCGGATCCTCACGGGGTCACCGTCGCCCGCGCTGGCCGTCGAGACCCCGGTCGCGCTCCGCAAGCTGCTGCTCGAGGTGGCGATCGGCATCCTCACGCAGCCCACCACGTTGACCGACGAGGACGTCACGTTCACCGAGTGACGCCCGATGGCGGTCGGCGCCCGGCGGTAGTACAACGCGGTGATGCGCTTCGGACTCGACATCGCCCAGCAACGAATGCCGTGGCCGGAGCTCGCGTCACGCGTCCGGTTCGCCGACGAGCTCGGCTTCGACGGCATCTGGGGCTTCGATCACTTCCAACCGATGTACGGCGAGGGTCCGGGCGAGTGCTTCGAGGGCAACACGACGCTCGCGGCGTGGAGCGGGATCACGGAGCGGGTCCGGCTCGGCCTCCTCGTCACCGGCATGACCTACCGCCACCCGTCGGTCTTCGCGGCCGAGGCGATCACCATCGACCATGCATCGAACGGCCGGCTCGAGCTCTCGTACGGCGCCGCGTGGTTCGACCCGGAGCACGAGCAGCTCGGGATCCCGTTCCCGGCGCTCAAAGCTCGGGTCGACGCGTTCGAGGAGGCCGTGCAGATCGTTCGGGGGCTGCTCACGACCGACCACTTCACGTTCGAGGGCGAGCACTTCCAGGTCCGGGACGCGACGCTGCTCCCCCGGCCGGTGCAGCACCCGCACCCGCCGATTTGGATCGGCGCGTCCGGCGAGCGGCGCATGATGCCCATCGCCGCCCGCTACGCCGACGTCTGGCACTGCTTCGGACCGGTCGAGGTGCTCGGCGCGAAGTCGCAGCGGCTGAGCGACATGACGGTCGCGGCAGGTCGCGATCCGAGCGAGATCTCGCGTGCGTCGTCGCTGTCGATCGAAGAGGATCTCGACGACGTCGCGCGCGACCATCGAGCGGTGGGACGACGCCGGCTTCGAGTACCTCGTCTGCGGCTGGCCCGCGCAAGGCCGCACCCGGGTGGAGGAGTTCGCGACCCGGTTCCTGGCCGGCTGACCGGTCAGGTCAGGGTGAGGCCACCGTCCACGGCCAGCACCTGGCCGGTGATGTAGCTCGCGTCGTGCGAGAGCAGGAACACCGCGGCGCTGGCGACCTCCCAGGCCGTCCCCTGCCGGCGCAGCGGGACCGGCGTCGTCTCGCGCGACGGACGGCCCCGCGACGCCAGCCGGCCCAGCGGCGTGTCGATCAGACCCGGGGCGAGCACGTTCGCCCGCACCCCCTGGCGGGCGCCTTCGAGCGCGACGTGACGGCACAGCCCGATGAGCCCCGCCTTCGAGGCGTCGTACGCGGGCAGCCGGCTCCCGGGCCGCAACCCGGCCACCGATCCGACGAACACGATCGCGGACTCCGGCTCGAGCCTCGGGAGCACCTCCCGGGCAATGAGGAAGTGCGCCCGCAGGTTCACCGCGAAGGTCGCGTCCCAGTCTTCGACCCGCGACGCCAGGCCGACCCCACGGCCGATCCCGACGTTGAGCACGACGCCGTCGAGACCACCCTCGGCGGCCTCCGCGACGAGCGCGACGCAACCGTCCTCGGTCGCGACATCCCCGACGACGACCGAGGCCTGGCCACCGTCCCGCTCGATCCAGGCCGCGGTCTCTGCCGCGGCGTCACGGTCCCGGTCGACGCAGACCACGGACGCGCCTTCCCTCGCCGCGTCCACGGCGATGGCCCGTCCGTTGCCCACCGGTGCCTCGGGGTCGTCGGAGCGCTGGGTCCCGGCGCCGACCACCACGATCCGTCGTCCCCGCAATCGCAAGCCGCTCACGCCGCAGGACCGTAGCGGTGAGAGCATCACCGCACCAGGAACCGCGCGGCCCCGCCACGAAGGGAACCTCATGAGCAATCCACCCCGTCCGGGCGACCCGACCCCCGTCGATGCGATCACCGCGGTGCTCGAATCGCTGGCCCACGGCGTCGAGGATCTCGACGCGGTGGACGACGTGGCGAAGCAGCTCCAGGGCCGCGTGCACGGCGTGCTCGGAAGTGGCGTCCTGCGCGACGCGCTCGACGGGCCGGTGGCTCGGTCACTCGGTGCATCCCGTGCTCACGGACCTCCCCATCGGGTTCTGGACCAGCGCCTTCACGCTGGACCTGATCGGCGGCCGGCGCAGCCGCCCCGCCGCGCAGCTGCTGGTAGGGCTCGGCGTGCTGAGCGCGCTGCCCACCGCGGCGAGCGGAGCCGCGGACTGGTCCGACACCACCGCGAAGGAGCGGCGGGTCGGGATCGTGCACGCCGCGCTCAACTCCACCGCGCTCGCGTGCTTCACCGCCTCGTGGCTCGCGCTGGCGACGCGGCCGGCACGGTCGCGGGGTGTTCTACGGGCTCGTCGGCAGCGCGGCCGCGACGGGCGGCGGCTTCCTCGGCGGCCACATGGTCCAACGGTTCGGCCTGGCGGTCGACCACACCGCGTTCGACGAGCTCCCCGGCGAGTGGACCCCGACCGACGCCGCGAGCGAGTGGACCGACAACGCCCCGCGGCGCGTCACCGTCGGCGGGGTGGCGGTCGTCGTGGTGCGCGACGGCGAGACCTGGTCCGCGCTCGAGGCCCGGTGCACCCACGCGGGCGGACCGCTCGACGAAGGCACGGTCGAGGCGGGGTGCATCGAGTGCCCCTGGCACGGCAGTCGCTTCCGACTGCGCGACGGCTCGGTCGCGGCCGGCCCGGCGTTCGCACCCGAACCCGTCGTCGCCGTCCGCGTGCGGGACGGGATCGTCGAGGTGCGCGACCCGGGCTAGTCGTTCAGATCGTGGGCGGGCAGCGGGAAGAGGTGAAGGTGGTCGATGTAGCGCGCGTCGTCGCCGTCCCAGTCCGCGGCCTCGATCTGCTGGCGGCTCCGGCGGCCGAAGAGGATGCGCATCAGCTCGTAGTCGTCGATGTGGAGCGTGGCCGCGGGCTCGCCCTCGCCGAGCACGCACTCGACCCCGTCCCCCACCACCTTCAACGGGGGCGCGCTCTCGGCGATGAAGCGATCGGAGAACGCAGCCAACGCGGACGCCGCGAGATCCTGGACCCGCTCGTCGTCGCGCTCGCCCCGCTGGCCGAGTGCGCCGAGGATGTCCTGCTCGTGGGACCAGACGTCGTAGGCGACGAACGCCGGCGGCTCCTCCTGCTCGTCCAGCCACGCGTCGAGCTCCGGACCGCGCTCGGCCCACTCGGCGCAGATCTCCGCGAGCGTGCGGTCCGAGCGCTCCGTGACCTGTCGGGCCGTCCAGCCGGGTGATCCCGCGTCGGCCATGTTCTCGTCGAGCAGGTCGGCGCACAGGCCGGTCAGGTGCGCGTACGCGTCCTTGACCGTCCAACCGGGCAGCGCGGGCACGGGACGGCGGGCGTGGGCGTCGTCCATCGTCCGGGCGAGCTCGAGCAAGTGGGCGCGCGTCTCGCCGTAGACCAGGGCAACGTCCATCGCGGCAGGCTAGGTCCGAACTACGGCTCGAACTACGGCGCGGACTCCGACACCGCCGCGAGGCGGTCGAGCGTCGCCTCCATCGTGGCGCGGTTGTGCGCCGCCCGGTCCGCGACTCCGCTCACGATCTTGCCCATGAACACGACGAACTTGCCGCGGTCGTCGGTCCAGGTCTCGGTGACGTGACACCCCGTCGCGGTGGGCTCGAAGCGGTAGGCCCAGCGGGACACCTTGAACGGTCCCGCGGTGACCTCGAACGCGAACGCGCGGCCGGGCTCGCACTCCACGACCTTGCCGTTCGTCGACCACGTCTTCTTGCCGTTCTTGTTGTCACCTTTGAACTGTGCGCCGACCGCGGGTCCCGTTGCACCCTTCAACCATGTGCCGCCGACGCTCTCGGGAGAGATGTCGCCCATCCGATCGATGTTCGCGACCCGGTTCCAGAGATCGTCGGGCGACGCGTTGATGACCCGATCCACGCTCACTTCTTCTGCCATGTCCCGGGACACTAGGTCCCTCCCCTACCTGGTGCGGGAGGAGGAGCGGCGGGACTGGCCCTGCGAGTGCGAACGGCGGGGCGGACGGCCGGAGCGGTTCGAGCTGTTGCTCTTGCGCTCGGGGCCCCGGGGCTCCTGGCCCAGGTGGTCGCCGATGCCGAGCTCACGCTGCAGCTGGCGGCTCGCCCGCACCTGGTCGGCGGCGACGAACGACACCACGACGCCGGTCGCGCCCTTGCGGGCGGTGCGGCCGGAGCGGTGCACGTAGGTCTTGGCGTCGGTCGGCGGGTCGAAGTGCAGGACGCACGCCACGTCGTCGACGTGGATGCCGCGTGCCGCGACGTCCGTCGCGACGAGCGCGTGCACCTTGCCGCGGGTGAACGCCTGGAGCGCACGGTCACGCTGGCCCTGCGAGAGGCCACCGTGGATCGGCGCGGCCTCGACGCCGGCGGCACCGAGCTTCTTGGCGATCTTGTCGGCACCATGACGGGTGCGGCAGAACACGATCGTCGGACCCTCGGCGTGGATCACCTCGGCGGCGCGTGCAAGCCGGTCGCTCGTGTGCACCGTCTCGAACCGGTGCTCCGCGTCCAAGGCGTCGGACTCCTGGCCCGGCACCTCGTGGCGCACCGCGTCGCGCTGGTAGCTGCGCGTGATCACGCCGACGTCGCCGTCGAGCGTGGCGGAGAAGAGGATGGTCTGGCGCTCCTTCGCGGTGGCGTCGAGGATGCGCCGCACTGCGGGGAGAAAGCCCATGTCGGCCATGCGGTCGGCTTCGTCGATGACCACGATCTCGACCATGCTGAGGTCGACGACCCGCTGCGCGATCAGGTCTTCGAGCCGGCCGGGGCACGCGACGAGGATGTCGACACCGCGGCGCATCGCCCGGCGCTGCGGTTCGTAGCCGACGCCCCCGTAGATGGTGAACACGGTGCGGTCCCGCACGTCGGCGAGCGGCGCGAGCTCGCGCTGGATCTGCGCGGCGAGCTCGCGGGTCGGCGCGAGCACGAGCGCCCGCGGCTTCTTGGCCTTCGCGCGGCCGACCCGGTCGACGAGCGGCACGCCGAAGGCGATGGTCTTGCCGGACCCGGTGGGGGCGCTGCCACACACGTCCCGACCCGCGAGCAGGTCGGGGATCGTGAGCTCCTGGACCGGGAACGGGGCGGTGATGCCACCCTTGGACAGGACGGCGACGAGATCCTCGGGAACGCCGAGGTCGGTGAAGCTGGACACGATGAAACTCCTACCCCCGCGTGGGGGGACATGGCCCCCCGGATGGGGGCTCGTTACGGGCCGGCGCACTTACTCGAGCAGCGCGGCACACAGGCAACGAGGATCGAGACGGACCCTGAGCTCCCACGAACACGGGAGCTGAAGTCCTGAAGAGCGAAGGTTCGCAGTTGCGAACGGTGGAAACGGTAGCACGGACAGAGGTCGGCGCCGGGACGCGGGCAATCCCGACGGTCGCGTCATCCGTACCTCGGTTGAACATCCACCACCCCCAGCACTGAGGACGAACCCATGAACATCTCCCTCCGCACCCTGCTCCCCACGACCGCCATGCTCGTCGCCGGGCTCGGGCTCGCGGCGTGCGGGTCGAGCAGCAGCAGCTCGTCCAGCACGACGACGACGAAGGCCGCGAAGCCCGCGGCCACGACCGCCGCGGTCATCAAGACCACGAAGAATCCGAACCTCGGCACGATCCTCGTCGACGGCGCGAGCGGCAAGACCGTCTACACGTTGACCAAGAACGGTGCCGCAGTCGCGTGCACCGGCAGCTGCCTCAGCGTGTGGCCGCCCGTGATGCTCCCCGCGGGCTCCAGCACCGCGACCGGGGGCGCCGGCGTGTCCGGGCTCACCGTCGTCTCGGCCACCGGAGGCCAGCAGGTCGCCGACAAGGGCCTGCCGCTCTACACGTTCTCCGGCGACGCGGCCGCGGGTGACGCCGCGGGCGACGGGCTCTCGAGCTTCGGCGGCACCTGGCACGTCGTGACGGTCGGCAAGGCCGCCGCTCCCGCCGCGTCGACGACGACCACCTCCAGCTCCGGCTCCGGCTACTGACCTGCACGTCAAGATCTCGCGCGTGGAAGATCTCTCTCGGCCGTCCGGCCCGACCACGGTCGCCGGGCGGCCGAGAGCGGTTCAGCTCACGTGGACCCAGCTGGCGACCGACGGGACCCCGGTGCTGTCGAGGACGAACAGCATGTACCAGCCGGGCGGCGTCAGGTTCGGGCTCGACGGCACGGAGACGTTGACACCGTTCGCGGTCGTCGTCATCCCGAGCTTGATGAGGCGCTGGTTGCTGTCATTCGAGTGCGTGACCGCGGCCGGCCGCACGAGGACGGCGGTCTTCAACGCGGAGGCCTCCGTGGTCGTGACTCCGTAGCTCCCGCCGTACGTCATCTCCGTCGGCGCGCTGGTGATCGTCGGCCGCGCGGTGCCGGTCGAGAGGTACTTGGGTGAGTAGATCTCGATGCGGTACTCGAAGCTGCCGACCGGGTTCCCGCCGAAGGTCGCGACGCGACCGTCCGGCAGCAGGATCGCGGACGAGTGGTACACGCGCGGGACGGTGGGGGTCGCGGCCTTGGACCAGGTGTCGGTCTTGGGATCGAAGATCTGCGCGCTGTACACCGGGTTGTTGCCGACCTTGACCGACGTCGACGCGCCCCCGGTCTCGAGCACGGTCGAGTCGGGGAGGATGACCGCGCTCACGTACAGCTTCGGCACGTCGATCGGCGCGGTGTCCTCGTACTTGGGGTCCGGGTCCTTGAGGTCCACCACGGACGCGGTGTCGGTCGGCGCGGCGGTGCCGTTCGTCTTGCCGCCCCCGACGATGAGCACGCGCTGGTCCTGCGCGGGCGGGAGCAGCACGCTCATGCCCTCGTCGCGCAAGGCCCGGTTCTGGAGCCCGGGCACCTTCTGGTACGTGTTGTTCGTGAGGTCCCAGATCCCGGGCACGGCCGTCGACGTCCCGAGCACGTTGGCCCCGGAGTAGAAGAGCCGCCCGTCGTCGAGAAGGTGCAACGCGGGGTACGTCGGCATGTAGCTCAGCGCCGACGGCGGCGGTTGCGCGGCGGACCAGCTCGTCCCGTCGAAGATCTCCTGCTTGGCGGTGCGCTTCTTGTTCTCGTCGAAGCCGCCGACGGTGAGCAGCTTGCCGCTGCCGAGCTCTACCACCGACGGGTACCAGCGTGCGATCGAGGTGCTGGGCGCGGCCGTGTACTTGCCCTTGACCGGGTCGAAGATGAAGGTCTGCTTCGACCCCGCGAAGTTCGCGTTCTCGGCGGAGGGGTAGCCGGTGGTTCCGCCGGTGACGAGCAACCGCCCGTCGGGCAGGAACGCGTGGCCGGAGCAGAACGCGTCCCACGGCGTGGAGACCGATTGGAACGTGTTGGTCTTGGGGTCCCAGATGCTGGTGCGGAACGTGCCGGCCGCGAAGTCCGACTGGTTGTTGCCCGAGCCGGCGACGAGGAGCACCTTGCCCGTATGCATCAGCGCGACGTGGATCGCGGCGACCGGCGTCGGGGTGGGACTGACCTCCCAGCTCCCGCACGCGGCACCACCGACGGCGATGGCGGCGAGCAACGCGGCGAGCCCGAACCCACGCTTCCCCCGAACCCACCGGACCCCCCGCATCACCCGCGAGTCTGTCGCGTCCGACCCCCGGACCGCGAGCACCCTCGGGCCCGTCGTGGCCGGCACCGCCCTGACCTGCGGCAACCCGGCCGGTGCCGCCCGTCCCGCCGTGCACCCGCGCACTACCGTCGGGCCGGCGTCGCCGAGCCGGCGGCGGACCATTGGATCCGGGGGGAACGTTGCCGCATCACGTGACGGGTCGGAGCCGATGGTTGCGGCTCGGGACGGTCGGCTCGATCGGGCTCGTGCTGGCGCTCGCGATCAGCGGAGTAGCCGGCGTCGTCACACCCGCGGCAGGCGCGGCGACCACCACTGCCCCGCGCACCGTGTGGCTCTGCCGGCCCGGGCTCGCGCACGACCCGTGCACCGCGGACCGCACCACGACCCTCGTTGCCGCGAACGGGTCCACGCACACCCAGCACGCGCCGACCGCGAAGTCGCGACCGGTCGACTGCTTCTACGTCTACCCGACCGTCAGCCCCCAGCCGACGATCAACGCGAACCTCACCATCGACCCGATCGAGCGAAGTGTCGCGACCGCGCAGGCGTCACGCTTCTCCCAGGTGTGCCGCGTGTACGCGCCGATGTACCGCCAGCTGACGCTGCAGGCCATCGGCGGCGGCGCGACCTCGGCGGCGGTGGCGTTGGCCTACGGAGACGTGCGCGACGCGTGGCGGGACTACCTGGCGCACGACAACCACGGACGGGGGGTCGTGCTGATCGGTCACTCGCAGGGCGCCGGGATGCTGATCCAGCTCATCAAGCAGGAGATCGACGCCAAGCCCAAGGTGCGCAGCAAGCTCACGTCCGCCCTCCTGCTCGGGGGGAACGTGGTCGTTCCTCGCGGTCACGACGTCGGCGGCGACTTCGCGCACATCCCCGCGTGCCGGTCGACGAAGCAGACCGGCTGCGTCGTGGCGTACTCGTCCTTCGACCACACCCCGCCGGCCGACGCGATCTTCGGCCGCGCGAGCGCGGGGTTCAACCGGGCGCGCGGCGGCTCGACGGTCAAGGACCCGCAGGTCCTCTGCACCAACCCCGCCGCGCTGCGCGGCGGGGCCGCGACGGTGCACCCCTACTTCCCCGCGCACCTCGCCCTCGGCGTGCTGGGCGGGGCCTTTCCCCCGGCTCGCTCACCGGCGTGCCGACCGCGTGGGCCGGCTACCCCGGCCTGTACACCGCGGAGTGCCACGACGAGAACGGCGCGAGCTGGCTCCAGATCAACGACCAGCGCCGGCATGGTGACGTCCGCCCCGCGCTCGTCGACAGCCTCGGCCCGACGTGGGGACTGCACCTCGTCGACGTCAACATCGACCAGGGCGATCTCGTCGCGCTCGTCGGCCACCAGGTGGCCGCCTGGGCGAAGTCGCACTGACGGCGCCGCGGGCCGGTCAGCCCGCCGGGGCTAGACCTTCCGGCCGGCGAACGCGAGCAGGCGGTCCTCCGGCGGCGCGGTGCCGCCCACCGGCTGCTCCGGGCCGAACAGACCGGGAACCCGCAGCTCGGGACCGATCATCTCCCGGCCGACGCCGAGCGCGGTCTCGAGGAGCTCGGTGTCCTGCACCGTCTGGCCACTGGCCCGCGCGATGTCGACCGCATGCGTGAGCACGTCGAACACCGCGATGTTGAGCGCGACGCTCCCGGGCATGTCGCCGTACGGCAGCGTCACGACCTTCTCCAGCACGCCGGGCTGCTCGAACGCGGCCATCGCCCGGTGCGCGGCGGTCGCCCACGCGGCCTGCGGGTCGTCGCCGAGGTTGTCGCCACCGCCCATCAAGCGGCCCAGGTCCTCGTCGGACACCGAGCCCTGCTCGGCCGAGATCGCGAACATGGTCGCGCCGCCGGTGATGTGGTTGATCACGTCCCGGACCGTCCAGCCCTCGCACGGTGACGGGTTCCCGAGCTGGTCGTCCGAGACGTCGTTCACGACCACGGTCGTCTCGTCCACCACGCGCTGCAAGAGCATCAAGCTGTCCACCACTGCCTCCTGGTACCGAGCTTTCCGACCCGCGACGCGGGCCTCACCGGGTCTTCGCTCTGCACCCTGATCCGGATCAGTGGCGGGCGAGGACCTCGGCGTGGAGCACCGCGAAGTAGCCGTCGGGTTGGCCGGCCCAGCGCCGCCACGCCGCGGCGATCGCGGCCAGCTCGGCCGCGTCGCTCAACCCGTACGCCAGCGCCTGCTCCGCGAACCCGGACTGCTCGACCCGGTCCGCCCACAGGCTCCCCCACCACGCGCGGCGCTCGGGCTCCGCGAACGTCCACGTCGAGCTGCCGGCTTCGATCTCGGTGAACCCGGCCTGCTGCACCCAGCCCAACAGGAACCGTCCCGCGTCCGCCTCGGCCCCGTTGTGCAGGGTGACGGCGTGGTACAGCTCGTTCCAGCGGTCGAGCATCGGGTCGCGTGGCGCCCAGACGAACGCGGCGTAGTCGCTGTCGCGCACCGCGAGGGTCCCGCCCGGCCGGAGCACCCGGCGCAGCTCGCGCAGCGCGGCGACCGGCTCCTGCAGGTGCTGGAGCACCTGGTGCGCGTGCACGACGTCGAACGAGCCGTCGTCGAGCTCGAGCGCGTACACGTCTCCGGTGGCGAAGCGGACGTTCGGGGTCCCCCGCTCGGCGAGGAGCGCGTTCGCCTGCGCGATGACCTCGTCCGCGCGGTCGATGCCGAGCACCGCGCCGGGTGCGACGCGCGTCGCGAGATCGATGGTGATCGTCCCCGGGCCACAGCCCACGTCGAGCAGGTCCATCCCGCGTTCGAGCCGGTCCAGGAGGTACCCGGCCGAGTTCTCCGCCGTCCGCCACTCGTGGCTGCGCAGCACCGACTCGTGGTGCCCGTGCGTGTAGGTCTCGCTCATCGACGCATCATCCCAGAGCGCGGGCGCCGCGCGCGGCGAGTTCCGCGTCCACGTGTGAGCGCCCGACGTCTCGGGTAGGACGGGCCGATGAGCGCGTTCGAGACCCTCGTCAGCTCGATCGACTCACCGATGCTCGTCGTGACCACCCGCGGCGCGACGGGTGAGAGCTCGGGATGCCTGGTCGGGTTCGCGACCCAGTGCAGCATCGACCCCGCGCACTATCTCGTGTGCCTGTCCAAGCAGAACCACACCTACGCCGTCGCAAAGCGCGCCGACCTCCTCGTCGTCCATGTGCTGCGCGACCGCGACAAGGAGCTCGCCCGCCACTTCGGGGAGGAGACGGGCGACCGGGTCGACAAGTTCGCGACGGTCGAGTGGTCCCCCGGTCCCGGGCGAGTGCCGGTGCTCGCGGGCGTCGACTGGTTCGCGGGTCGTATCCAACAGCGCTTCGACTGCGGCGACCACGTCGCGCACCTGCTCGCGGTGCTCCCCGACGGCCGGTCCACGCACACCGAGGCCAACCAGCTCGACAGCTCGGATGCCCGGGACATCGACGCCGCACACGACGCCTGACCGTACGCAGCACGTCGCCCGGGTACGTTCGCCCGGTGCCTGATGCGCTCGTGCCGCCGCCGCTCGACGCCCGGCCGATGCTCGCGACGCCCTCTGCGGAGCCGCCCGAAGGCCCGGGGTGGGCATGGGAGCTGAAGTGGGACGGCATCCGCGCGCTCGGGCTCGTCCGGGACGGCGAGCTGCGCCTCT
Source organism: uncultured Acidimicrobiia bacterium (assembly GCA_963770105.1). Lineage (GTDB taxonomy): Bacteria > Actinomycetota > Acidimicrobiia > IMCC26256 > JAENVU01 > Chersky-806. The sequence continues at coordinate 2,539,345 of CAVYOL010000002.1, forward strand.
GGACCCGCAACGCGAACGAGGTGACGCCGCGCTACCCCGAGCTGGCGCCGTTGGGTGGTGCGCTCGACGGTCACGACGCCTTCCTCGACGGGGAGATCGTCACGTTCGACGACCAGGGCCGACCGAGCTTCGGACGCCTGCAGCGGCGGATGCACGTGCAGGCCGCGCACGAGATCGCGCGGCTCGCGGTCGAGGTGCCGGTCGTCTACGTCGTGTTCGACCTGCTCTGGCTCGACGGTCACCTGACGACCGCGCTCCCCTACGAAGATCGACGGCGTCTCCTCACGACGTTGGTTCAGGAGGGCGCGACCTGGCGGGTCCCCGCACACGAGCTCGGCGACGGGCACGCGACGATTGAGGTGAGTCACGAGTTCTCGCTCGAAGGCGTCGTCGCGAAGCGGGTCGACAGCACCTACGAGCCCGGCCGGCGCACCGGCGCCTGGGTCAAGGTGAAGCACCTGATGCGCCAGGAGCTCGTCGTCGGGGGATGGATCCCCGGCCAGGGGGCGCGCTCGTCGACGTTCGGCGCGCTGCTGCTCGGCTACTACGACGATTCCGGCGCGTTGCGGTACGCGGGGCGCGTCGGCACCGGCTTCACCGAAGCGACCCTCGACGACCTCCGATCCGCGCTGGCGTCGATCGCACGGGACACGACACCGTTCGCCGACCCGCTCGAGAGCCGGGCGGCCGAGCACGAGGCGCATTTCGTCGAGCCCGAGCTCGTCGCCGAGGTCCGCTTCACCGAGTGGACCGAGCACGGTCGCATCCGCCATCCCGCGTTCCTCGGCCTCCGCGACGACAAGCCCGCCCGCGCGGTCACCCGCGAGTCCTGACTGAGCCGCCGGTTGCTCGTTTCGGGGCGTTTGAAGGTCGCTATGGCGACGATGAGACGCCCCGAAACGAGTCAGTCAGTCGGGGTGGGGTCGGCGGGTGGGCGGCGGATCACCACGCGGGAGCGCTCGGGGTGGTCGAAGTCCAACGTGACCTCGACCGGCCCCCGTTCCTTCGGCGTCGGCGCGTCGACCACGACCGCGCTCTCTTCCTTCTCGGGCCGGCCTTCGAGCGCGTCCCGGAGCCCGAGCAGCCCCGCCGCGGCCACCGAGCCCAGGGCGGTGCGCCGGAACTTGTCGACGGGCCGCGGCGGCGCGGCTTCGTCCTCGCCCGCCGCCAGGGACTCGTCGATCAGCGCGTCGGACTCGGCGTACGGGTCTCCGTCATCCGGATCGACGTCATCCATGCCGTCAACGGTACGCCCCTATTCGTCGTCCACGGGCGCGAGCTCCTCGCCGATCGCGTCGAGCGACTCCCGGACCTCTTCGACCAGCGCGTCGAGCTCGACGCCGGCGTGCTCGATCCCCTTGCGGGCCTGGGTGTGGTACTTCCGGATCGTCGTGCAGCGCTCGATCGCCCGCGCCGCGTCGTCGATGAGCGTGCCGACCCGGGCGAGGTCGAGGTCGTCGGTCGGCTCGACGCACAGGTCGCGACGCACCACCCACCGGGCCCACATGTACGCGAGCCGCAGCGCGGCGTCGTCGACGCCCTCCTTGTCGAGCACGACGATCGCCTTGTTCCCCGCGTAGTGGAACGGCACGGACGTGGGGGCCTGCTCCTGGGTGGTGAAGACCGCGATCGCCGCGAGCGCGTCGCGGTTCTCGAGCGCGTCGTCGAGCTCCTTCAGCGTGTTGCGCATCGTCAGCTTGCGGGACTTCGCCTCGAGCGCGAAGCGGGCCTCGTAGCCACTCGAGTCGTCCGGGTTCAGCGTGACGATCTCGTCACCCTTCTGGGTCCCGGCAAGCCCGGACTCGGTGCCGACGTGCTCCGCGACGTCGCCGTGCTGCGCCGCGATCCGGCTGACGCACGCGTCGAGCACGTCCTCGAACCGGAAGCCCTTGCCCGTCGTGAGCTCGAGCACCGGTGCAACCGCCTCGGTGACCGCGATCTTCTCCGACAGCTCCGCCACGTCCCGGCGCACCTCGAGGACGCGCTCGTAGAGGTCGCGCACGAGCTCGCGCTTCAGTCGGGCGAGCGGGCTGTCCTCGCCGTCGGTCGCGATGAGCTGCTGCATCGCGTAGGCCTGCTGCTGGTGCGCGTCGACGAGCACCGCTTCGAACAGCGAGATGACGCTGCGCTTGGAGTCGGGGTCGAACGTGTCGCCGAGCAGCTGGTCGAGCTCGCTGCGATGGGCCGCGAGCGCGTGCGGGAGCGCACCGTCCTGCTCGTCGAGGAGGGACTCCGCGGCGTCCGAGATGCGCGTGACCGCGGCCTCGACCTGCTCGTCGAACCGGTCCGTCATCGCGTCGAACCGCTTCTCGACGATGTGCGTCTCGACGCTGACGTGCGCCGCGAGCACCGCCCGGGCCCCGACGCGGAGGCACTGGCGGGTGGCGTCCGCCGCATCGCAGTCCATCCCCATCGCCTCCCGCACCACCCGCAGCACTTCCGGGTCGGTTTCGACCAGCTCGTGCACGACGAGCGAGTCGCGGCGCAGCTCGACGTCTTCGAGGGTCTCGGGGTGCATGGGAGAAGCGGCGACCATCGGATGCTCCGCAGGGCTCGGGGAAGTGGTCGGCACCGGACGGCTCCGGTGCGGGGGAAGCTGGCGCCACCAGCATGGCCAAGGGCTGGGACAATTACACGGATGTGATTCGGGGCCCCGCAAACACTGCCTTGGACGCCCGCGGGCCCGAGGTGGAGACTCGACGCGACCCCTCCAGAAAGGCGCCGCGTGAAGGCAGCTGTCTATTACGAGACCGGCGGTCCCGAGGTGTTCCGGTACGAGGACGTCCCCGACCCCGAGGTGTACCCCGGCGGCGTCCTGATCGAGGTCGAGGCCATCAGCATCGAGGGCGGCGACACGCTCAACCGGGCCGGCGGCGACATGGCCACCGTTCCCCACGTCGTCGGCTACCAGTGCGCGGGGACGATCCGGGAGGTCGGCGAAGGTGTCGTCGACCGGTTCGTCGGTCAGCGCGTGGTCGCCACGATGCTGTGGGGCTCGCACGCGGCGCTCGCGGTCACCCCCGCGGTCGTGACGTGGCCGATCGCGGACGGCGCCGACCTCGTCGCGGCGGCGTGCGTGCCGGTCGCGTTCGGCACCGCGGACGACTGCCTCTTCGAGTTCGGCCACCTGCAGGCGGGCGAGACCGTGCTGATCCAGGCGGGCGCCGGCGGCGTCGGGGTCGCCGCGATCCAGCTCGCGAAGCGTGCGGGGGCGACGGTGCTCGCCACGGCGTCGAGCGACGACCGGCTCGCGCGCCTCTTGCCGCTCGGGCTCGACCACGGCATCAACTACTCGGACCCCGACTGGGTCGCGCAGGTGCGGGCGATCACCGAGGACCGGGGCGTCGACCTCGTGGTCGACTCGGTCGGCGGCAAGGTGCTCCAGGGCAGCGTCGCGTGCCTTGCGTACCGCGGCCGCGCCATCAGCGTCGGCAGCGCGGGCCGCGATCCGCAACCGTTCGACGTGTCCGTGCTCGGCATGTCGAACCAGTCGCTCACCGGCGTGTTCCTCGGCGCCGAGATCGGGACCGAGCGCGCGCAGCAGATGATCGCGGGGCTCATCGACGACGTCGGTGCCGGCCGGCTGCAGGTGTTCGTCGATCGGACGTACCCCCTCTCGGACGCGGCCGAGGCGCACGCGTACCTCGAGAGCCGTCAAGCGGTCGGTCGCGTGGTCCTGATCCCATGAGCACGCAGTCCGAGAAGGCCGACGCGTTCCTCGCGCTCCATCGCGGCGACGCACCCCTCGTGCTCCCCAACCCGTGGGACGTCGGCTCCGCGAAGATCCTCGCGACGATCGGGTTCTCGGCCCTCGCCACCACGAGTGCGGGGTTCGCGGGGACGCTCGGCCGCCTCGACGGCGGAGTCACCCGCGACGAGGTGCTGGGCCACGCCCGGGCGATCTGCGCCGCGGTCGATCTCCCCGTGAGCGCGGATCTCGAGAACTGCTTCGCCGACGAGCCGGCCGGGGTCGCGGAGACCATCAGCCTCGCGATCGACGCGGGACTGGTCGGAGGCTCGTGCGAGGACTTCGCCGGCCGCAACGACGAGATCTACGACGCGAGCCTGGCCGCCGAGCGCGTCCGCGCCGCGGCCGAAGCCGCGCACCGGGGCCCCGTGCGGTTCGTGCTCACCGCGCGGTGCGAGAACTACCTGCACGGTCGGGCCGACTTCGACGACACGCTCGCGCGGCTGCTCTCGTACCAGGCGGCCGGCGCCGACGTGCTCTACGCGCCGGGCATGCAGGACGTCGCGGATCTCCGCCGGCTCGTCGCCGCGGTCGACCTCCCGGTGAACGTCCTCGCGCTCCCGGCACCGCGCCGGTGGCCGAGCTCGCCGCGATCGGCGTCAAGCGGATCTCGGTGGGCAGTGGCTTCAGCGCCGTCGCGAACGGCGCACTCGTCGAGGCCGGCCGCGAGCTGCTCGAACACGGCACCTACGACTTCTGGGCCACCGCGATCGCCGGCATGGGCGTGACCCACCAGGCGTTCAGCTGACGGCGCCGGTCCCCGGTCAGGACTCCGCCTGCTGTTCACGCCGGCGGGTGCGCGCGAACCGGCCCGCCTTCATCTCCCGGCGCCACGCGGGGAACTCCGCACCTGACTTCTGGTGCTCGGCACCCGCGGATGCGTAGACGAGGTAGCCGCCCTTCAAGAGGGTGAACGGCTTCTTGAGGAGCCCGAGCTTGTCGAGCTGCGCCGACTTCGCCGTCATCGGGTCGAACCACGCCGGAGTCACGAAGTTGGAGACGGAGACCCCACTGACGTCGTACGTGGGCGCCTCCACCGGATCGCACACCTCGAAGCTGTACGACGCGCCCTTGCCGTCGTTCGCCCACAGGTTGCAGTTCGGGTCGATGAACATCTCGAGCACCTCGTGGGAGACGACGCTCGAAACGCTCCAGTCGCCCTTGGTCACGGTGCCACCGTTGTCGAGCTCCGGCTTCGCCGCGACGGTGCCCCAGAGCTTGCCGCCCCGATCTTCGGTGTGGAACCCGAGCACGCCTTCGGGCTCGTCCTTGATCGTGTCCACGATCGCGATCCCGTGCGCGGCCGGTGGCACCGACGCGGTGTCCTTGTAGAAGACGACCGCCGCGGAGCACGGTCCCACAACGGCGCCGCGTCCAGTCGCACCTGCTGCGCGACCGCGTGCGTGATCGTCTCGGCCTCGGCGTCGGTCACCAGCTTGGATTGGTTCAAGATCGCGATGAGCATCGCTTCCTCCTTCTCGCCCGCGCACGCACGACTCCGTGCACCCGCGCTCTGCCCTCCCTGCCCGGCACCGCTGCCGCGGCGCCGCACTCAGTGTCGCGCCACGGACCAGCGTGCGCTAGGGGTTTCCCGTGCCGGAACCGGTCTCAGTACTGGGCGAAGTACGGGCGGTCGGGATGGCGCTTCTCCATCAGGATGAAGACCGTGCCGTAGGGATCGGCGAACCAGGTCGTCTGCAACCCGGCAATCTTCGCCGTGCCGCGCGTGAGGAACTCGACCCACCGCGACTCGAGATCCGCGCGGGTCGCCGCGATGTCGTCGCAGACGAGGCCGACGTGCGTGAGCCCCTGGTCCACGATCGACGCGTCGGGCGCGGGTGCTCGTCCGTTGGCTCCGGGATACTCGATGAGCTCCAGGACCCGATCGCCGTCGCCGGGCAGCCCGACGATCGCGGCCTTCAGGCGCGGGATCGGGATGAGCTCACCCATGTCGCGCTCGATCGCCTCACCTTCCATCAGGTACGGCGGCGAGAGGATCGAGAAGCCGAGCGTGTCGGCGTACCAGCGCGCGGCCGCGTCGACGTCCGGCACGCACACCGCGGAGTGGGCCATCCCGAGGAGCATCGTCAGCGCACCGCGTTCTCGTGGTCGGGATCGGCGAAGGCGGCGTCGAGCGCGTTCGGACGGTCCTGGCGCAGCAACCCGATCTCGTTGCCGCTCGGGTCCCGCAACACGTGCACCGGGCCGTCGGGAGTGCCCGCGGTCTCGCCGTGGACCTCGAAGCCCGACGCGGCGAGGCGGGCGACCGCGGCGTCCAGGTCGGTCACGGACCAGATCGGCAGGCAGCTCGGTGCCGGACGGTGCTCGGCGAGCAGCACCAACGGCGCGCCAGGCGCAAGCCGCACCGCGGCAACCTCGGTCGCGAACGCGCGGAACCGCCAGACCGGCTCCGCCCCGAGCGCTTCGATGTAGAAGGTGCGGTCACGCTCGACGTCGTCCGTGCCCACATAGAGGTAGACGAGCTCCCCCACCGGACCATCCGACGCCAAGGACTCCACGCCGGCGATCGTATTCGTCCCGGTTCGCAGCCGGGCCGGACGTGGTACATCAGTGCGATGCACCTTGCCCGGCGGGTCGAGCTGATCACGACCGACAGCAACGCGCTCGCCGACGCCGCGGCGCGGGATCTCACCGCGCCGATCCCGTCCTGTCCGGACTGGGTGATGGCCGACCTCGTGCGGCACATCTTCGCGGTGCACGAATCCTGGTGCCGGATCGTCGCCGAGGGACTCGCCGAGCCTGACTGGCCCGAGCACTCCTTCCCACCCGACGACGAGCTGGTCGAGGCGTTCCGCGCGCACGCCGAGCACTTCGCCGAGGTGCTCGGCGCCACCGATCCCGAAGCGCCGTGCTGGACCTGGGGCCCCGAGCAGAACGCGGGCTTCGTGCAGCGGTTCCAGGTGCAGGAGGCCGCGCTGCACCGCTGGGACGCCGAGTCCGCCGTCGGGACCGCGGGCCCGATCGCCGCCGACGGTGCCGCAGACGCGATCGAGCTCGACAACGCGTTGCTCCCCGCGGCCGCGCCCGGCGCGCAAGCCGCGTTCGAGGTGATCACGACCGACACGCCGTTCAGCACCACCATCAGCGCACGGCCGGACCTCCCCGTCGTCGGTTCGCTGCAGGGCACCGCGGGCGACCTCCTCCTCGTCCTGTGGAAGCGGCTCCCCGTCACCGCGGTGACCACGACCGGGGACGCCGACGCGATCGCGCAGGCAATCGCCGCGATCAACATCGACTGATGCGCACCATCCCCGAGCTCCTGGCCGACGCGGCCGCCGCCGGCCCGGACCGGACGTGGCTCATCAGCGGTGACATCACCTTCACGTTCGCCCAGACCGAGCGGCTCGCGGCTGCCGCGGCGGCCGGGCTCGCCGCGCGCGGGGTGGGCCAGGGCGACATCGTGCTCGTCGTCGCCCGCAACTTCCCCGCCCAGGTCTTCACGTGGCTCGGGCTCGCGCGACTCGGCGCGGTGATGCTCCCCGTGAACCCCAGCTCGACGAGCGACGAGCTGACCGGCTTCCTGGAGCAGGTGCACCCGGCCGTCGTCGCGTGCGATCGCGATCGGGACCTGATCGTCGACGAGGCCGTCTCGCGCGCGAGCACACCGGCCACCGTGATCGACGTCCACGACCCGCTCGCCGCATCACCCGACGACGCGCCCCATCCGACGATCGATCCACGCGATCCCGTCGTGCTCATCCCGACGTCGGGCACGACCGGCCGGTCGAAGCTCGTCACGCAGACGCATCAGGGCTACACGCTCGCGGCCGAGGGCTTCCCCGCCTGGGTCGGGCTCACCCCCGAGGACCGGCTCATCACCGCACTTCCCATCTTCCACATCAACGCGCCGGCGTACTCGCTGCTCGGCTCGATGGCGATCGGTGCGAGCGTCGTGCTGCTCGAGCGCTACTCACCGGGTCGCTTCCTCGACGCGGCGCGCGAGCACGGCGCGACCGAGTGCAACATGATCGGCGCCATGCTCGAGATGCTCATGCGTCAACCCGAGCGCCCCGACGACGCCGACAACCCGCTCCGCCTCTGCTACACGGGACCGACGCCACCGCGCGAACGTCAGCTGGAGACCGAGCGCCGGTTCGGCCTTCAGATCGTGTGCGGCTACGGCCTCTCGGAGAGCACGTACGGCACGTTCTGGCCCCGCGGCGAACGGCCCTACGAGACGATCGGCGCGGCCCGCCAGCACCCCCAGCGCGGCCACATCAACGACGCGCGCGTCATGGACGACGGCGCCGAGGTCGCGTACGGCGAGGTCGGTGAGCTCGAGCTGCGCAACCCGGCGACGATGCTCGGCTACTACGGGATGCCCGAGGAGACGGCTGCAGTGCTCGTCGACGGCTGGCTCCGCACCGGTGACCTCGTGCGCCGCAACGCGGACGACACGTTCACGTTCGTCGTCGCGCCGGAAGGAAGTGATCCGGCGCCGGGGCGAGAACCTGGCGCCGAGCGAGGTCGAGGAGGCGCTGGTCGCGTACCCCGACATCCTCGAAGCCGCGGTCATCGCGGTGCCGGCGGATCTCGGCGAGGACGAGGTGAAGGCCTTCGTGATCGTGGACCGCAACTCGGAGCTGGACCTCGACACGCTGCACGCGGCGCTGGCGACGCGCCTGAGCCGCTTCAAGATCCCGCGCTTCATCGAGGTCGTCGACGAGCTCCCCCGCACCCCGACCGGCCGGGTGGCGAAGCACCGCCTCCCGGTCGAGCGCACGACGACCGAGACCGACTTCGAGCCCGCGCCCTGACGGAGAGGATCACCCGAGATGAGCGACAGCTCCTGGATGCACACCGACATGGGGTCCACCACCCCGACCACCATCACCGTCTGCGGCATGGACCTCGCGGACGACATCATGGGCAAGATCTCGTTCGCAGACCTCGCGTTCCGGATGGTCGCGGGCCGGTTGCCCGACGAGCGCGAGTCGGTGCTGTTCAACGCGGTGCTCGTCTCGCTCGCCGATCACGGGATCACGCCGACCGTGCTCGCGGCGCGGCTCACCTATCTCGGCGCGCCCGAGGCGCTGCAGGGAGCGATCGCGGCCGGCGTGCTCGGTGGCGGCAGCGTGTTCCTCGGGGTCGCGGAGGACGCGGCGCGCTTCCTCGACGAGATCCTGGCCGGCCTGCTCCCGGTGCCGGATGACGCCGAGCTGCACCGCGCCGCCGCGGACGCCGTGACCGGACTGCGGGACCGGGGCCGGCGCACGCCCGGCCTCGGGCACCCGGTCCACAAGGAGACCGATCCCCGCGTGCCGCGGATGTACGAGCTCGCCGAACAGCTCCAGCTGCTCGGACCCCACCTCCGGCTCCTCGAGATCGTCGCCGAGGTGTCGGCGCAGGTGAACGGGCGGCGGCTCCCGATCAACGGGGCCGGCGTCGCGGGCGCCGCGCTCGCCGATCTCGGATTCGACTGGCGGATCATCCGCGGGTTCGCCCTCCTCGCGCGCACCGCGGGGCTGCTCGGTCACCTGGCCGAGGAGATGCGCAGCCCGATGGCGATGCCGCTGTGGCAGGCCGTCGAGGCCGGCGGGACCGACTGATCCCGTACCATCAGGGCAAACGACCGCCCGCGGCCGCCCGGGCTCACCGCCCGGCTTCGTTCGGCCGCGGGGATCTTCGGACGAGGAGGAGACGGGATATGACAGCGCAGCAGCCGAACCCCCGCTGGCGTGGCATCAACCACCTCGCGCTCGTGTGCTCGGACATGGACGAGACCGTCCGGTTCTACGTCGGCGTCCTCGGCGCCCGGCTCGTCGCGACCATCGGGACCGACGCGTTCCGCCACTACTTCTTCGAGATCGGCGTCGGCAACACGCTCGCGTTCTTCGAGTACACCGACCTTCCGCTCGAGCACTTCGCCAAGCCGGCCGGGGTCCCGGACCCCCGAGCCACCCAGTTCGACCACCTCTCGTTCGCGCTCGTGGACGAAGAGGCGCTCGTCGACATGCGGTCCCGGCTCAAGGCCGCGAACTGCGAGGTGACCGACGTCGTCGATCACGGGTTCATCCGCTCGATCTACTTCAACGATCCCAACGGCATCGCGCTCGAAGCGAGCTACTGGGTCGTCGATCCGACCGGATGGGCCGAGGTCTCGCTCGAGGACGGGCGGCTCTTCGGCGATCGCAACCCCGTGGCCGCGGTCGAGGAGATCCGCGCCACCGGTCAGGTCGCGCACGTCCCGAGCACCCGTCTCGTCGACGCCGTCACGACGAACCACGAGGACTGGGTCGTCGAGGACTAGCGGGTGTCGAAGCCGCGCAGATCCCAGTCCGCGAGGTTGGTCGGGGTGCTGAGCAGGGTCACCGAGATCTCTTCGAGCCACAGGCGGAAGCGCGGGTGCCCGCGCACCACGAACGGCTGCGACGCCAGGTTGAGCTGCGCCATGCGGGAGAGCATCCAACCGACGGTCCGCAGCATCGTGATGTTGCGCGCCAACCCGATCTGCGGTGGGAACTGCGGGAACACCTTCTCGATCGCGCCCCGCCAGGCCGTCGCGACGTCGCTGTCGCCGCCGACGAAGCGTTCGAGCGACTGCGGCCTGAGGTAGCCGTCGAACTCCCACCACAGGCGGGCGAGGAGGCACCCGCGCTCGGTGCCCAGGAGATCGATCGACGTGTCGATCACCGGCGCGACCCACTCGTGCGGGGTCGGCAGCGGGTCCCCGGCCGCGAGCGCGGTCTGCCGGGCCAGGATCGGGTACTGCCCCCCGGCGAGCTCGTCGGCCATCTCGTCGACCAGGCCCGCCTTCGAACCGAAGTGGTACGAGATCGCCGACGGGTTCTTGATCCCGACCGCCGTGAGGATCTCGCGCGTCGACGTGGCCTGGATGCCGTTGCGGCCCATGAGGTCGAGGGCGGCGTCGTACAACCGTGCTTTGGCGTCTCCCTGGGCCATGGTCCCACCTTCTCATCCGACACGCCCCCGAGTCGAAATGCAGTGCTTGCATTAGCCGGATCCGGCTCGTATCGTGGGTCCTACCACCGGGGTGCAGGAGGATTGCCATCCTCCCCCAGCGCATCACGGCGGTACGGAACCCGGCAGGGCGCGGGCTCGGAATCCTCCGGCACGCGGCTTCGGCGCCGATCCGGCAAACGGGACATGCGGGACAGGGTCACCAGGCCGACCCCCCCAGGCGGCCGACCCTGTCCCCGGTCCCATCTCAGGGACCGGGCACCCCACTCGGGGCCGGCAGCGGGTGCTACCGGTCGCGCACCAGGTGCTGGATCTCGACCATCAGCGGCAGCAGGAACCCGACGTAGGCGCTGGTGAGCGTGTAGCCGTACGTCGGCCCCTGGGTCGTGCGGGCCTCGATGTCGATCACCCGCACCCGCTCGTCACCGGCGGCGATCGCCTTGGCCCGCGTCGACGATCGTCTCGAGCTCGGGGATCGTGGACACCTGCACGCCGAAGTGGTCGAGCGCCGGCGCGGTGAGCGCGGGCTCGCCCGGCAGCAGGTAGACGAACTGGCCGAACTCCCCGGTGTAGAGGATGAGCGGGTTGCCCCGCTCGCCCGTGTTGTCACCTTCGGTCCAGCCGAACACGTCGCCGTAGAAGTCGAGGATCTCCGCCCGACCGCGCTCGTCGAGGACCGACGGCGCCATCGAGATCGCGACGTGGTTCAGCTTCGGACGAAACGTGGGACCGTTCATCGAGACACCTCCGGTCGAACCATCACCTTGCCGGGCGGCTCGCCCGTCGGCGAGCCGTTCCATCGTGTCGAGCACCTCGTCGAGCAGGACGTCGCCGGGGCTCGATCAGCAGGTCGAGGGGCAGTGCGCCGGACGCGAGGAGGTCGAGCGCCGCGGCGAAGCCGTCATCGTCGTAGTTGTACGCGCCGATCACGGTGAGCTCGAGGACGATCATGCGGTTGTGGTTGACCCGCGGCTCTTCGCGCCCGGTCCCGACGAACACGAACGTCCCTGCGTAGTCGAGCTGGTCCAGCGCCGCCCGGGCCGCGGCCGCGTGGCCCGAGCACTCGAACGCCAGCGTGTACGGGGCGTCGACCGGTCGTCCCATCGGCGCCCGGCCGAGCTCCTCCGGTGTGATCACGCGCGTCGCGCCGACCGCGAGCGCGCGCTCGCGACGGCCCGCGCTCGGTTCGGAGACCGTGATGTCGGTGATCCCACGCGCCCGGAGGACCGCGATCGTCAGGAGCCCGACCGCGCCGGCGCCGGTCACGAGCACGCGGTCCTCGGGCGTGACCCCGGACAGGTTCACCGTGTGGATCGCGATCGCGGTGGGCTCGGTCAGCGCGGCCGCCCGGGTCGACAGCGTCTCCGGGACCCGGATCAGCCGGGAGGCGTCGGCCACCTTGTAGCGGCAGAACGCGCCGTGAAACTCGAGCAGGTCGATCGGCTCCCGGCGCAGGCACACCGACGGTCGGCCCGCGCGGCACGCCCGGCACTCACCGCATCCCGGCGTCGGGTTCGAGCACGACCCGGGCCCCGATCTCCCAGCCCTGCACCGCGTCGCCGACGGCGGCGATCGTCGCCCGCCCACTCGTGGCCCAGGACCGAACCGGGCCGCGCGTACCCCTCGAGCACCAGGTGCAGATCGGTGCCGCAGATCCCGCAGTGCGAGACCTCGATCAGCACCTGCTCGGGACCGATCGCCGGCACCGGCACCTGCTGCACCACCATGGCGCCCGGGCCTTCGTAGACCGTCGCCGGCATCACGTCGTCGAGCACGACGGGAGCGTAGGCCGGTCGCCGGCTCCGCGACGCCGCGGTCCCGAACGGGGATACCGTCGCCCCATGGACGACTACTCCGGTGCCTTCGATCCCGACTTCGATCTCCCGCGGTTCTCGCGGCGCGCGCTCTCGGTCCTCGGGCGCGAATGGCTGCTCCACGGTCACCTCCAGGACCGCGTCGGCATGCCGCTCGTCCACGAGGGTCGGCCCCGTGAGGCGATGGAGGACGTCGCGATCGTCGAGTGGATGGGCGCGAGCCCCGTGTACTCGATCCGCAGCCAGCAGGCGTTCAACTTCGCGCGACGGCGACGTCCCGACGATCATGAAGAACCTCCAGCTCGACATCGGCGCACCGCACCAGTTCATGGACTTCCGGTGCCAGGTGCGACGACGCGAACCACGGCGAGTTCTGGCTCGCCCACTGCGGCGCGCTCATGGACGTCGAGCCGATGGGCGAGGAGTACGTGCAGGGGATGTGCCACGACGATCGAAGACCCGACCTTCGACGCGACGGCGGGCGCGACGAACCCACGGGCCCAGGTGCGGCCGATCCACCGCCCGCCCCGCGTCCCGGCCGACCGAGACGCCGCACTGCCACTGGACGGTCGAGATCGACCCGATCGTTCGCATCCGGTCTCGCCGCACCCCAACCGTGGCGATCGTCGAGGCGTCGCTGATCGCCGGGATCACGATCGACGATCCCGGAGCGACGACCGCCGAGCCCGGCGGCTGGGACGACTACTACCGGCGACTTCGACCCCGACTTCCAGCTCGAGGACCTCTCGCACCGCACGCTCGTCGTCGCGCTGCAGGAGGTCGCGGTGCAGAGCCACCTGCTGTTCCGGTCGTTCCTCCTGCGGTCGCGCAGCGGTTCGGCGAGGCGCGAGGCGGCGCGCATCGAACCCGCAGGTGTTCACCGGCCTGGCCGGGCTGACCGCGCGAGCGCCTGCGCGACCGCGATGCGGATCGACGGCGACGACGCCGAGGCGATCGCGAAGGTCCTCCAGGTCCACCCGGTCTTCTTCCCGCGCACCTACGTCGACATCGCGGTGGACGTCGAGACCGCGGACCGGGTGCGCTTCGCGATCCGCGACTCGCCCGTCTTCGCCGAGGCCGACGAGTACCACTGGTTCACGCAGCTCGGCGGAGCCGGCGACCGCGCGCTCGACGCGATCGTGCAGGCGGTCAACCCGCGGGCGAGCGTCACGGCCACGACCCCGCGGCGGGCGAGCGGTTCGCCTACGACGCGGTGATCGACCCCGACGGCGACCCCCGCCCGCGAGGCGGCGGAGATCGGGCTCGCGAAGATCAGCACGGGGGCGACGGTCGAGTTCAGTCCCCGGCGGCCCGTGCGCGCAGCTCGAACTTGAGCACCTTGCCGCTCGCGTTGAGCGGCAGCGCGTCGACGACGACGACCCGGCGGGGCACCTTGTAGTTGGCCATCCGCTCCCGGCACCACGCGATCAGCTCGTCGGCGTCGATCGCGGCGCCCGGGCGGGCGACGACGAACGCGTACACCGACCTCGCCCATGCGGTGCGTCGGGCACGCCGACGATCGCGACCTGGGCGATGCGCCGGGTGCTCGAGCATCATGCCCTCGATCTCCGCCGGGTACGCGTTGAACCCACCGACGATGAACATGTCCTTCATGCGGTCGGTGATCGTGATGTTGCCGCGCGTCGTCCATCACGCCGATGTCGCCGGTGTGCAGCCAACCGTCGGCGTCGATCGCCTCGGCCGTCGCCTCCGGATCGTGGATGAAGCCCTTCATCACGTTGTAGCCCGCGGACGACGACCTCGCCCGATTCGCCGGTCGGCACCGGCGTCGCCCGTTCTCGTCGACGACGATGACCTCGATGCCGGGGATCGCGCGCCCGGACGTCGTCGAGATCGTCTCGGGGTCGTCGTCGTGGCGGCACATCGTCGCGATGCCGGTGGACTCCGGTGAGCCCGTAGCCGGTGACGATCGTCTCGAAGCCGAGCTCGGCCCGCATCCGGTTGATCATCTCGACCGGCACCGCCGCCGCGCCGGTGACCGCCAGCCGCAGCGACGACATGTCGAAGTCGCCGACGCGCGGGTGGTCGAGGATCGACTGGTAGACGGTCGGCGGTCCGGGCAGCATCGAGATGCGCTCCTCGGCGACCCGCTGCATCACCGTGTCGACGTCGAAGACGGCGTGCGGGACCATCGTGCGCGCCGGTGATGATGCTGGCGAGGATGCCGGCCTTGAGCCCGAACGAGTGGAAGAACGGGTTGACGATGAGATACCGGTCGCCCTCCCGCAGACCTACGACGTCCGCCCAGGACGCGTACGCCCGGATGCTCGCGGAGTGCGTGAGCATCGCGCCCTTCGGCTTCCCGGTGGTCCCCGACGTGAACAGGACGTCCGACAGGTCGTCGCCGCGCAACGCGTCGCCGCGGGCGGCCACGGCGTCGGCCGGGACCTGGTCGGCTCGGGCCAGGAAGTCGTCCCAGGTGACGGTGCCGTCGGCGGGGGCACCACGCAGCACCACGATCTCCTGCAGTGACGACGGCCGCGCCGACCGCGCGCAGCAGCTCGACGTAATTGGTGGACAGGAAGTCGGTGACGGTGAAGAGGATGCGGACGTTGGCCCGGTCCAGGATGTACGCGGCTTCCGCCGCCTTGAACCGGGTGTTCAACGGCACGAGCACCGCGCCGGCGGTGTGGACACCCAACGCGGCGATGGCCCACTCCGTCGCGTTCGGGGCCCAGATCGACACCCGGTCCCCGGGCTCGATGCCGGAGGCGATCAACGCCCGAGCCGCGCGCGATGCCGCCTCGGCGAGCTCGGCGTAGGTCATCCGCGCGCGCTCGTCCACGAGCGCCTCGCGATCGCCGAACCGCGCCGCGGCGCGCGCGAGCACGGCCGGAATCGTCTGCGGCAGGTCCTGCTCGGTCACGCTCGCTCCATCTCGTTGCGCTGCTCCGGCATTCAACGGCCTTCGAAGTTCGGGTCGCGCCGGTCCTTCCGGGCGCGGGCGTACTCCTGGAAGTCACCCGATCGGCTGGTGAGCTCGAGCGCGAGGGCTTCGTCCGCGAGGTGGCGCTCGAGGTCCACGGTGAGGCTGCGCTGCACGAGCAGCTTCGTGAGCCCCACCGCGACCGTTGCCGCGCCCGCGAGCTCGCGGACCAGCTCGCCCGCCACTGCGCCGACGGACTTCTCCGGCGCGGCCCGGTGCACGAGCCCCCAGTCGGCCGCTTCGAGCCCGGTGATCTCCCGGCTGAGCAGGAGCATCTCCTTGGCCCGGGCCACACCCACGAGCCGCGGGATCAGCCACGATGCCCCGGAGTCGGGCGTGAACCCCATGCCCGTGAACGGGGCGCGGAGGCGCGCGTCGTCGGCCACCACTGCGAAGTCCGACGCGAGCACCAGGTTCAACCCGAGCCCGATGATGTAGCCGGTCGCGGCGGTGACGATGGGTGTCTGCGTCTCGAGCATCGTCGGGATCAGGCGGTTGACGTGGAAGCGCATCTGCCGTTGGGTCGCGCCGGCGCGGGGCTTCGCGTCGCCACCACCCCGCTGACCGAGATCGAACCCGGAGCAGAAGTGCTCCCCGGTCCCCGACAGCGCGATGACCCGCACGCGCTCGTCGCTGCCGGCGGCCTCGATCGTCTCGATGAGCGCGAGCACCATGTCGTCGGTGACCGCGTTGCGGCGGTCGGGTCGGTCGAGCCGGAGCCGCAGCACCGGTCCGTCGGCTTCGACGACCAGGCCGTCGGGCGGGGTGGGATAGGGCTTCAACGCACGCTCTCTTCCGTCGCGAACCGCTCGACGAGTGCGACCAGCGCGTCCTCACAGCTGGTGGCCCCGCCGGGAGGATCCGGCAGCTGGACGTCACCGTGCTCGCGGCTCGGCAGCAGGATCGTCGCGTGACCCGGCGTGGTCGTCTCGCCCCGCTGGTTCTCGCCCCAGATGTCGAGCTCCACCGCGGGCCGGTCACCGTCCGCCAGGAGCTTGCGGGTCACCCGGCCCGCGCATCCAGTGGGTGTCGCCGACGTAGTTGAACTTCCGGAACTGGCAGTCGAGCTTCCAGAGCCACGCGTCGTCGCCCATCCAGTCGGTGCAGAGGTGGATCGAACCAGGTCTCGCGCATGCGGCCGTAGTCGTAGCTCGCCGGGTTGCCGGCGCGGTGGGCCCACTCCGGGTCCCAGTGCACGCGCTGCTGCACGTCGGGGATGTTGAGGTCGTCGGGCCGGAAGAACCGCGGCACCCGCCGGCGCTGGTCGTAGCCGAGCCGCAGCGCCTTCACGCCGTACAGCCCCATGCCCATGCCGACGTGCCAGCACACCATGTCGGTGACGCGCAACGGTCCCTTCACGAGCGGGCCGACCTCGTCGCCCTCCTCGACGTCCTCCCACCAGCGCGGCTCGTGCCCGCGCCGGATCGACCGCTCGGCCGCGGACACGGCGTCGATCTCGGCGATCTGCTCGTCGGTGTACGGCTCGATGACGATCGCGTCGTTCTTGCCCCGCTTCGTCGGCCTTGGTGCGATCGGTGCGGATCATCAGCCGGTACTGCGCGGCAAGCACCTCGTCGGGATCGCGCGGCCGCGAACACCTCCGCGGTCCACTCGTGGACCGCGCGCTCGGCGAAGTCGCTGCCCTTGTCGTGCACGCCGACGAGCGCGTTGCGGCGCACCATCCGCCGTGCCGGGCCGCAGCGGTGCCCACCACTCGCGGGAGCTGCCGGAGTAGAAGGCGTGCGCACCGCGGATCGGGATCGCCCCGGAGCATCGCCGCGACGTCGTCCGGCGAGCTCCGTGACCTCGTTCTCGCCGACGAGCGTGTCGCCGCCGACCAGGTGCGGCGGCGCGATCGGACCGCCCCAGCGGGTGGTGCGGGCGTACTCCGGCTCGCACCAGAGCGGGTTGTCGTCGCCGTAGGCCTCGGCGACGTGCCGGAACGTGTCCTCGTTCGGGTACCGGTAGTGCGGAGGCTGGGTGTGCGGCTGCGCGATGCCGATGCGGGCGCGCAGGCGCTCCACCCCCTCGTCCGTGATCCCCTCGCCGTCTGCCATCCCGCCTCCGTCACGCGCGTCGCCCGACACTACGCGGACCGCTGGGAAGGCCCCGCACGGGATCACCTACGGTACGGCTCCGATGGATGTGGACCCACGCCTGCCGCTCGACCGGTCGTCATCCGAGGCCGAGGTGCGCGCGACCGTCGAGGCCTGGGTGGCGGCGAACGTCCCCGCACCCTGGCGGGACGCGGCCGCCGCGGGCGGACGGGCGGCGATCCGGAAGGTGCGGCCGCGCGCCGCGTACGAGGACGTGGTACCCCGGCTTCGCGGCGAGCGGGCTCGCGGTCGCGACCTGGCCGGTGCCGTACGGCGGCCTCGATCTCACGCCCGGCCCAGGCTCGCGTCGCCGAGGCGGTGCTGGCGCCGTACAACCTCGGGCGGCTCAACCCGCTCGGCCTGAACAGCGCGGCGCCGGCCCTGTTCGCGCACGGGACCGAGGAGCAGCGGCTGCGGTTCCTCCCACCGACTCGTGCGCAACGAGGAGAAGTGGTGCCAGCTGCTGAGCGAGCCGGGCGCGGGCTCGGACCTCGCGTCGCTGGCCACCCGGGCCGAGCTCGACGGCGAGGAGTGGGTGCTCAACGGGCAGAAGGTCTGGACGACGTGGGCGCACCTCTCCGACTTCGCGATCTGTCTCGCCCGCACCGATCCGAGCGTCCCGAAGCGACGCGGGCTCACCTACTTCGTCGTCGACCTGCACGCGCCGGGAGTGGAGGTGCGGGCCGCTGCGCCACATCGGCGGCGAGGTCGACTTCAACGAGGTGTTCCTCGACGACGTGCGCGTCCCCGACGAGTACCGGGTCGGGGCGACGGGCGACGGCTGGCGCGTGGCCGGCATCGACGCTCGCGGGCGAACGTCAGATGGTGTCGGGCTCGGGGTCCGGTGGCGTCGACCGCATCGGGGGCTCCGGCGTCGACCGCATCATCCAACGGGCGGTCGAGCTGGGCCGGACGGGTCGACGCGGTCGTCCGCCAACAGCTCATGCAGCTGTACAGCGAGGAACGGATCCGGGACTGGACGAACCAACGCGTGCGCGCGTCGGTGCGGGCGGGCGGCACCCCGGGTCCCGCCGGCTCGATCGGCAAGGTGCACCAGGGCGGCCTGAACCAGCGGCTCCAACGGCTCGCCGCCGACCTGCTCGGGCCGGACGCGATGGCGTGGGACGGACCGAACCGTGACCTCGAGGCATGGGCCGCGGCGATGCCGTTCGAGATGCCGGGCGATGTTGCGCAGCCGGGCCAACACGATCGAAGGCGGCACGACCGAGGTCAACAAGAACATCGCTCGGCGAGCGGGTGCTCGGCCTCCCCCGCGAACCTGACCCGTACTCGGACTCGCCGTGGGCCGAGGTGCCGCGATCGTGACGGTCGCGCCGCCGTCGCTCGCGTCACTGCTGATCGATCACCCGTTCACGGCCGACGAGCCGCTGCTCTACGGGATGGACTCCGCACTGACCGCGGGCGAGGCGCGAGACGCCGCGGCCGAGCTGGCGGCGCGGCTGCGCGACCTCGGCGTGCAACCCGGCCACGCGGTCGCGGTGCAGATGGGCGACCTCCCCACGACCATCACGACGATGTTCGGCATCTGGCTCTCGGGCGCAGTGTTCGTGCCGGTGAACCCGCGCGTCCCGGCGCCCGAGGTCGGCAAGGTGCTCGGGGCGACGGCGCCCGCGGTGCTCATCACCCCGGACGGTGAGGCCGTGGTCCGCGACGGGGCGCGGACGTACGGGCCGGACTCGGCGTTCGTCATGTGGACCTCGGGGACGACCGGCGAGCCGAAGCCGATCCTCCACACCCACTCCGCGTACTTCGAGCTGCTCGACCGCGTGCTCGGTCCCCTGCGGGCCAAGCCACGCGACCCGGCGCGGCCGCCGTCACCGAACCTCATCGCGGTCTCGCTGTCGCTCAACGCGGGGATCTACAACGTCCTGTTCGGCCTGCGGGCCGGCGCGCCGGTCGTGGTGATGGACGGCTTCACGCCGGCCGGCTTCGCGGCGCTGGTCCGCCGGTTCACGATCCGGTCCACCGTGCTCCCGCCCGCCGCGATGACGATGCTCGCCGACGACCCGGCGGTGACCGACCTCGCGCCGTTGCGCTACGTGCGCAGCATCACCGCGCCGCTGTCACCGATCCAGGCCCGGCGCTTCACCGACAAGTTCGGCGTGACCGTCCTCAACGGGTACGGGCAGGCCGAGATCGGTGAGGTGATCGGCTGGACGGCCGCCGACGCGAAGCAGCACCCGGAGAAGATCGGCGCGATCGGCCGGCCGCATCCGGGCGTCGCGATCAAGGTGCTCGACGACGCCGGTGCGGTCGCCGGGCCCGACGCGGTCGGCCGGCTCCTCGTGCGGCCCCCGTCGATGGCCGCCGGGTACGCCAACGGCGACGAGCTCGCGGATCGCATCGACGCCGACGGGTTCGTCGACACCGGCGACCTGGCCCGCGTCGATCCGGACGGCTTCGTCTGGATCGAGGGCCGGTCCGGCGACGTCATCAACCGGGGCGGCAACAAGGTGTTCCCCGATCACGTCGCCGAGGTGCTCCGCCTGCTGCCCGACGTCGCGGACGCCGGCGTGGTCGGGGTGCCCGATGATCGGCTCGGCGCGGTCCCGGTCGCGTTCGTCGTCGGCGGCCCGACGGTGACGGACGACGAGCTGCGCGCGGTCTGCCGTGAGCACCTCGCGCCGTACAAGGTGCCCGTCGCGTTCCACCGCGTCGACGCGCTCCCCCGGAACGAGGTCGGCAAGCTCCTCCGCAACGACCTCGTCGCCCTGCACGCGCAGCTCGAGGCGTCGTCGTGACCTTCAGCGCGTACGAGACGCTGATCGTCGAGCGCCGGGGCGCGGTCGGATGGTTGGAGTTCAACCGGCCGGACGTCGGCAACGCGATGAACGCGACCATGCTCGGCGAGCTCGAACGCGCCTGGCAGGAGCTGGACGCCGACCCGGACGTCCGCGTCATCGTGAACACCGGCGCCGGGAAGGCGTTCCAGACCGGGCTCGACGTCGTCGAGCTGAGCACGAACCCCGATGCCCTGCGGGAGCAGTCCCGCCGGACCAAGCGCTCCGAGCTGCGGCTCAGCGCCTGGCACAACTCGGTGTGGAAGCCGGTGATCGCGGCGGTGAACGGCGTGTGCGCGGGCGGCGGCCTGCACTTCGTCGCCGACGCGGACATCGTCATCGCGTCGAGCGACGCGACGTTCCTCGACCCGCACGTGTCGATCGGCCAGGTCACCGCGTCCGAGGCGATCGCGCTCGTCCGGAAGTCGCCGATGGAGCCGATCATGCGGATGGCGCTGACCGGGCGGTACGAGCGCCTGTCGGCCGCGCGGGCGTACGAGCTCGGGATCCTGAGCCAGGTGGTCGATCCCCCGTCGGAGCTCGCCGGGGCGGCGACGGCGTTGGCCGGGCAGATCGCCAAGAACTCCCCCGCCGCGATGCGCGCCACGAAGAAGGCGCTGTGGGGCGCGCTCGAGCTCGGGCTCACCGACGCGTGCCGCGCGGGCGGACAGGAGCTCATCGCCATGTGGGGCCACCCCGATCAGACCGAGGGCCCGCTCGCGTTCGTGGAGCGGCGCGACGCGCGCTGGCTCCCGCTCGATGCCCCCGAGAACCAGGAAGGCTGAGTGCCGTGCAGTACTCGTCGTTCGACTGCCTGATCGTGGAACGCCGCGGGCCCGTCGGCTGGCTGATCAACAACCGGCCCGACCAGCTGAACGCGATGTCGGCGCAGATGCGCGACGAGTTCGCGGTCGCATGGAAGGAGCTCGACGCCGACCCCGAGGTGCGGGTGATCGTGCACACCGGTGAGGGGCGGGCGTTCCAGACCGGCGTCGACGTGACCGAGATCGCGACCGACGGCCAGGGCATGCAGCGCTACCGGCAGTCGGTCGAAGAATGGGACCTCCACTTCACCGCGTGGCACCAGGAGGTGTGGAAGCCGGTGATCACGGCGGTGAACGGGATCTGTGCGGGTGGTGCGTTCCACTGGGTGGCCGACGCGGACATCGTGATCGCGGCGTCGGACGCCCAGTTCTTCGACCCGCACGTCTCGGTCGGCCAGGTCGTCGCCATCGAGGCGATCGGGCTGCTGCGCAAGATGCCCGTCGAGGCTGTGATGCGCATGGCGTTCGTCGGGAAGTACGAGCGGCTCTCCGCGCAACGGGTCTACGAGCTCGGGATGATCAGCCAGGTCGTCGACCCACCCGACCGGCTGCGAGCCGAGGCCCAGGCGCTCGCCGAGAAGATCGCGCAGAACTCTCCCGCCGCGATGCGCGCGACCAAGAAGGCGCTGTGGGGCGCGCTCGAGCTCGGGCTCACCGACGCGTGCCGCGCCGGCGCGGGCGAGCTGGTCTCGATGTGGGGCCACCCCGACCAGGCGGAGGGCCCGCTCGCGTTCGCCGAGCGCCGGGAGCCGAACTGGAGCGTCGACTCGACTGAGGGAGACGCAGGGTGACCACGATCGCGCCGTGGTTGTCGGTGCCGAGCGTGACCGAGGCGCTCGCGTTCTACGCGGCTGCGTTCGGTGCGGTCGAGCTCGAACGCACCGAGCTGCCGGACGGGAGCGTGATCGTCGCGCAGCTCTCGATCGACGGCGCCGGCTTCTGGATCCAGGCCGACCCCGACTCGAGCCCGAGCGCGGTCAACGGGATGTCGGTGCGCATGATCCTCGAGGTCGACGACCCCGAGGTGCGCTTCGCCCGGGCCATCTCGGCGGGCGCGTTCGAGATCAACCCGGTCTCGGAGGGCCACGGTTGGAACATCGGCCGGGTCGCCGACCCGAGCGGTCACCACTGGGAGATCGGCGCGCGCCTCCCAAGCTGACGCCCCGCGCCTGACGCTCAGGCGTGGTGCGAGAGCGAGAGCGTGTTGTCGTCCGGATCCTTGAACCACGCGACCTGGTCGCCGCCGGGCGTGGTCCAGATCCCGAGCTCGTCCTGCTCGATGCCGTCGACCCGCATCATCTCGACGCCGCGCCCGACGAGGTCGCGGACCGCCACAGCCATGTCCGGCACCTCCCAGCCGAGCACGGTGTAGGGCGCGGAAGCCTTCGACTCGACCGGCGTCACGCGCAACGTCGTGCCGTGCGCGTCGAACACGCACGCGAACGGCGTGTCCTCGAGGAGGGTCAGCCCGAGGGCATCGGAGAAGAAGGTGCGCGCCCGCACGATGTCCGTCGTCGCCAGGAACGCCACCAGGTCACATTCACGCAACATCCCAAGAGCCTGTCACCGCCGGTTGCCGGACGCCCGTCTTTGGGGCTCGTAGGCGCGAATCCTCAATCGATCGCGATCACTCGCCGATGTGATCCGCATGAGTCTCGAACCCGCGTGCGAGGAGTGGAGGCCGTCGACCGCGAGCCGGATCGTGAGCGCCTTCGCGGGCCTGGTGTGCGGAGTGCTCGTCATCACGCTCGGCCTCGGCGTCGCGACCGCAGGGACCGGCGCGGATCTCTCGGGCGCGTTCCTGGTCGCGACGCTCTTCGCGGCCATCGCGATCGTGAACTTCGTCTACGCGTTTCGGTTGCGCCTCTCGGTCGGGCCGGACGGCCTCGCGGTGCGGAACTTCCGTACGACCCGGATCCCGTGGAGCGAGTACCGGGGCTGCTCGGCCGGAGCGTGGGGGATGTGGATCCGCCGCGCGACGCACCGACCCGTCGTCGCGCTGGCGGTCGACAAGGCACCCGTCACCTGGTTGAGCGACCGGACGCAAGCCGACTCCGTCGTGACCGCGATTGGTCACTACGCGCAGCAGCTCGCAGCCTGACTCGCCGGCCCCGGCGACCCGTCGGCGCGGCGCGGGGCGGGGCGCGGGGGCGCGGCGCGGAAAATCGTTGGCTTCGGAGGTGGCGCGATGCCAGGGTGTCCCGTGCTCGAGGACCACTTCGGCGAGGACGTCGCCGCCCGCTACGACGAGAGCTCGGGTCCGATGTTCGACCCCGGCGTGCTCGGTCCGACCGTCGACCTGCTCGCCGAGCTGGCCGGCGACGGCGCGGTGCTCGAGCTCGCCGTCGGCACCGGACGGGTCGCGTTGCCGCTTGCCGCTCGCGGCGTGCCGGTGTCCGGGATCGAGCTCTCCACGGCCATGGCCGGGCGGCTCCGCGCCAAGGACGACGAGCAGCGCGTCCAGGTGACGATCGGGGACATGGCGACGACCCGCGTCGACGGCCGCTTCCGGCTCGTCTACCTCGTGTTCAACACGATCGGGAACCTGACCACGCAGGAGCAGCAGGTCGGCGTGCTTCGCGAACGCGGCCGCCCACCTCGAGCCCGGCGGCCGCTTCGTCATCGAGGTCGGGGTCCCCGACCTGCGCCGCCTCCCACCCGGCGAGGATGCCCGCGTGTTCTCCCACGCCCCGGGCTACGTCGGCTACGACCGCTACACCGACCTCGTGGCCCAGCAGGCGACGTCGCACCACTTCGTCGCCGACGGGTCGGGCGGGCGGGAGCTCACGACGCCGTTCCGGTACGTGTGGCCGTCCGAGCTCGACCTCATGGCCCGGCTCGCCGGCCTCTCGCTGCGTGACCGATGGGCGGACTGGAACCGCTCGCCCTTCACCGGGGAGAGCCCCTCGCACGTCTCGGTCTGGGAGAAGCCCGACCCACTCGTTTCGGGGTGACCCACCCGCGTCCTGGCGCGGGTAGCGCACCCCGAAAGGTGCGGTCGCGCAGCCGGGGTCAGATGGGGTCGGGGTAGCGGTCGAGGGCGGCGAGGTGGGGTTGGCGTTGCGGGTCGTCGAGGAACGACGCGAGGAACGAGTTGCGGGCGATCCCGCGCATCTGGTCGTGGTCCATCCCGAGCGCGGCCGCCGTCGCGGCATAGTTCCGGGCGATGTAGCCACCGAAGTACGCGGGGTCGTCCGAGTTGATGCTGACGTTGAGCCCCCGCTCGAGCATCCGGCGGATCGGGTGGTCGGCCAGGTCGTCCACCACCCGCAGCTTCACGTTCGAGAGCGGGCAGACCGTGAGCGGCACCTGGTCGGCCACGAGTCGCTCGACCAGCCCGTCGTCCTCCATGCACCGGACGCCGTGGTCGATCCGCCGCACGTGGAGCAGGTCGAGCGCCTCCCGGATGTACTCCGGCGGCCCCTCCTCCCCCGCGTGGGCGACCGGGAGCAGGCCTTCGGCGCGGGCGCGGTCGTAGACGGCCGCGAACCTCGACGGCGGGTTCCCGGCCTCGGACGAGTCGAGACCGACGCCGACGATCACGTCGCGGTAGGGCAACGCGGCGTCCAGCGTCGCCATCGCCGCGTCGGCGCTCAGGTGACGCAGGAAGCAGACGATCAGCCGCGACGTGATGCCGAGGGCATCGCGGCCTTCCGCCAACGCCCGCGCGATCCCGTCGACCACCGTGGCGAACGGGACCCCGCGATCGGTGTGGGTCTGGGGGTCGAAGAAGATCTCCGTGTGGCGCACCCCGTCCCCGACCGCGCGCCGGAGGTACGCCATCGTCAGGTCGTAGAAGTCCGGCTCGGTCAGGAGGACCGAGCACCCCGCGTAGTAGAGGTCGAGGAACGACTGGAGGTCGTCGAACACGTAGGCCGCCCGCGCCGCGTCGACGTCCGCGTACGGCAGGGTGACGCCGTTGCGGCCGGCGAGCTCGAACATGAGCTCCGGCTCGAGCGTGCCTTCGATGTGCAGGTGCAGCTCCGCCTTGGGCAGCGCCTGGAGCCATTCCGCGGTCGCGGGGCCGGGCATGGAGTCCTCCGTCTCGTGTGCGTGCGCCGTGCGCCCGGATCGGGCAGGCTTCGGGCATGAGGATCGCAATCTTGGCTCCGATGCGCCAGGAGCTCGCACCCGTCGTCGAAGCCTTCTCGTTGCAGCGCACTGCGAACGGTGAGATGAAGCTGCTCGAAGGCGCCATCGGGGAGACCGACATCGTCGCCACGACGACCGGCATCGGGACCGCCGGCGCGCGCCGGGCGACCGAGCGGCTCCTCGACGCGAAGCCGGCTGATCACGTGATGGTGGTCGGCATCGCGGGTGGTGTCGGCCCCACCGTCACGATCGGCGACCTCATCTTCCCGAGCGTCGTGGTCGACCGGTCGACCGGGACCGAGTACCACCCGTCGCACCTCGGCAGCCCCGAAGCCCGCGGCAAGATCGTCACGTCCGACGACTTCCTCGTCGACCGGTCCACCCTCGACGAGCTCATCGCCGATGACGTGATCGCCCTCGACATGGAGACCGCGGCGGTCGCGGCCGTCTGTGAAGCGCGCGGGGTTGACTGGTCGGTGATCCGGGCCATCAGCGACATGGCGACCGACCACCCCGACGACGCGGTGCTCGGCCTCGCGAACCCGGACGGCTCGGCGAACGGGCCTGCCGTGGCGAAGTTCCTGCTCACCAAGCCGTGGCGCATCCCGTCGCTGGCCCGGTTGCAACGGGGCTCGAAGATCGCCGCCACCGCGGCGGCGCGCGCCGCCGCCCGCGCCTGCACCTCCGCGTAGCGCCCCCCGGCTACGGGCTCGGCGCCCGGCGGTGCAGCGAGACCGCGTACGACCCGTCACCCGGAAACGGCTCCCGGGCCCAGGTCCCCCACCGGTCCTCGAGCGCGAGCCCCGCATCCGCGCAGTGCCGGTCGTACTCATCGAGCTCGTAGCCGCGGCCGAGCTGGAACCCGACCACGAGCGCGCCGCCCGGCGCCACATGACGCGCGCCGCCCGCCACGAGCGCGGCTTGCGTGCCCGGCGGCGTGAACAACGGGACGTTGCCCGCCATCACGACGACGTCGAAGACCTGCCCGAGGTCGAGGGTCGTCACGTCCGCCTGGATCCACGTGACGCCGGGACCGCGGCTGCGGGCCGTGGCGAGCATCGACGCGTCGCTGTCGACGCCGACGACGGGCACGCCGCGCCGCGCCAGCTCGATCGCGACCCGACCGGTGCCACACCCCGCGTCGAGCACCGAGCTCGGTGACAGCTTGCTGACGAACCCGGCTTCCCCGTGCACGTCCGTGCCCTGCGAGGCGAGCGCGTCGAAGCGCTCCTGGTAGCTCTCGCCTTCCCACGCCATGTGCGCATCGTCGCGCACGGCGAGGCGGCTCGGTTCAGAGGAACCGGGCCAGCAGCCCGCCGAGCACGACCGCGCCCAGCAGCCGCCGGAACGGATTGACGCCGCGGAGGATCTCGTCGGCCGCCCAGATCAGGAGCGCGACGCCGCCGACGACGTCGAGGCCGGTCCCGATGGTGCCGCCCGGGTTCCAGATGAGCGCCAGTCCCCACGCCACGACGAACACGAGGATGGGCGCGTTCGGGGTCTGACCGATCGTGATCTCACCGGTCGTGCGGTTGCGGAACAGCCATTCGTAGATGGGCGATGTTCTCACAGGGTCGCGCCCGCTACCGTCCTCGCCCCATGGGGGCAGTGTGGCTGCGCAGCCGCGTCGAGCTGCGGAATCGGTGGAAGGCGTGGCTCGCCGTCGCGCTGCTCGCGGGCATCGGTGGCGGCATCGCGATCGGCGCGTTCGCCGCGGCCCAGCGCGTCGAGCACACCTACCCGGACTTCGTCGCCGCCGGTCAGCCGATGGACGTGCTCGTTCCGGGCCGGAGCCCGCTCTCCAACCTCGTGGGCGCGGTCAGCCTCGATGACGTCGCGCGCCTGCCGGAGGTCGCCGAGACCGCCGACGCGAGCGCGAGCCTCCTCTTCGCCGGACGCACGCCGGACGGGCGGCTGATCGGTCCCGGTGACGTCTTTCCCGTCGCCGCGGCCGGCAACGCGCTCGGCACGACGTTCGAGCGCTGGACCATCCTCGACGGGCGGGCTGCGCACCCGTGGGAGATCCGCGAGGCCACCGCGAGCTTCCTGGCTGCGGAGAAGCTGAACCTGCACGTCGGCGACACGGTGAAGATCCACTTCTTCACGTCGGAGAACTACCTGAAGACCGCGGCGGCGCTGATCACGCAGTTCAACGAGCGGCTCAACTCCCGCAACCAGGAGTCGGTGGCGGACTACGCCCGCTTCGCCGACGGCCCGGACATCGCGTTCAAGATCGTCGGGATCGAGGCCTCGCCGGGCGAGTTCCCGCCGCTGCCCGCGGACATCTCCCCAGTGATCCACCTGACCCGCGCGTTCTACGAGCGTTGGAACGACAAGGTGGTCCAGAGCCCGCTGCTCTACACCCGGCTCCAGCGGGGAATTGCGGACCTGCCCTCCTTCGAGCGCAAGGTCGAGCGGCTCGGGGGCGACGAACCGGTCGCGTTCGTGACCACGCGGGCCAACCAGTCCATCCGGGTCCAGCGGGCGATCCGCGTGCAGGCCACGGCCCTGCGGATCTTCGGGATCATCGTGCTGCTGGCCTTCGTCGTGCTCATCCTGCAGACCATCTCCCGCCAGGTCCGCGTCGAGTCACGCGACGACTCCGCGCTGCGCACCCTCGGCATGTCGAGCCGTCAGCTCGTCGTGCTGCCACTGATCTGGGCCGCCGTCGCCGCAGTCCCCGCCGCGATCCTCGCCGCCGGGATCGCGGTCGTCCTCTCACCGTTCGGCGTGGTCGGTCTCGCCCGCACGGCGAACCCGAACCCCGGATTCGCGATCGAGGGCACGGTGTTCGCGATCGGCATCGCCGCCGTGCTCGTCGGGATCCCGCTGCTCACCCTCGGTCCCGCGCTGCGCCGGACCCGGGCCGCCCGCGCCACCCGCCGCACCGAACGCCCGCCCCGGCCCTCGCGCACCGCGGCGGAGCTGGGCCGCATGGGCGCGTCACCGGCCACGTCCGTCGGGGTCGGGTTCGGCCTGTCCGCCGGGCGCGGCGCGACCGCGGTTCCGGTGCAGAGCGCGATCGTCGGGTTCACGCTCGGCGTCGGACTGCTCGTCGCGACGCTCGGGTTCGGGACCAGCCTCCAGCGGGTGCTCGACACGCCGAGCCTCTACGGATGGACCTGGGACATCAAGACCGGCGCGCCGGCGTTGCCCGAGATCGCGGACTTCGTCGTTCCCGCGCTGCGGGCCGACGTGGACGTCGACAGCGCGGTCGCGGGCACGATCATCCAGGTCGACCTCCAGGGCCACCGCGCGGATGCGCTGGCGATCACCGGGGTCAAGGGCCACCTGGAGCCCGCCGTGACCGACGGGCGCGCACCGCGGGGTCTCGGGGAGCTGCTCGTCGGGAGCCGCACGCTCGACCAGATCGGCAAGCGGGTCGGGGACACGGTGACGGCCAGCGTCGGCAGCCGTTCGATCCGGGCCCGGATCGTGGGCACCGCCGTGTTCCCGCCGTTCGGGGACGTCGGTCAGTTCGGCTCCGGCCTGCTCATGACCTACCCGCAGCTCCAACACCTCGTGCCCGCGGCGAAGAAGAACGTCTTCCTGCTCAAGCTGGCGCCCGACACCTCGCTCACCCGCGAGTACAGCCACATGCGCGATGCGCTCGAGCCCCTCCCGACCCGGCTGGCCCAGCGGCCCAGCGACCTCGACAACCTGGACTCGATCGGCGGCCTGCAGGTCGCCCTGGTGGCGATCCTCGGCGCGCTCGCGGCCGCCACCCTGGCGCACACGCTCATCACGTCGGTGCGCCGCCGGCGCAAGAGCCTCGCGTTGCTCCGGACGATGGGCTTCGCCCGCCGCCAGGTCGCGGGCGTCGTCGTGGTGCAGGCCCTCACGCTCGTCGTCGTGGCCCTCGCCATCGGGGTCGTCCTGGGCCTCATCGGCGGACGCTGGGCGTGGGCCCTGTTCGCCGACAACCTCGGGCTGACCGCGGGCTCGGCCCTCCCCTGGACCGGCCTGCTCGTGCTCGTGCCCGCCGCGCTGGCGATCGCGGTGGTCGTGGCGGTGGTCCCGGCCCTTCTCGCGAGCCGCACCCACCCGGCCGACGTCCTCCGCGACGAGTAGCGCCCACCCGGTCGGGGCGCGGGAGCCCGCGAAGGGGAAGCGGCCCGAGCCCGGCTCGTAGTGTGCAGCGATGACCCCAGATCTCGATGCGCGACTCGATGCCGCCGCGGCCCTCCGTGACCTGAACCACGCGTTCGTCGCCCACGACCGGGATCCGGCCGGTCTGCGCGAGCTCCAGGCCACCGCGGCGCGGGAGGCCGAGACGATGCGCCAGGGCGCTCGCCGCGATCGCCTGGCCCTCATGCGGGCTGCCCGTGCCGCCGCCGAGCCGGGAACCAACACCTTCGTCGCCGGCGGCCCGGCCTCCGGGTTCGAGGACCGCGCGGTCGCGGGCCGCTGCAACCCGACCAGCGTCGACCTGGACGTCGAGTGGGAGGACGACGACATCGTCGCCACCGTCGTGCTGCACCGCGCGTTCGAAGGCGCGCCCGGACGGGCCCACGGCGGGATCGTGTCCGCGGTCTTCGACGACATCACCGGCTTCGTCATCGGCCGGATCGGGGAGCCGGCGTTCACCGGCGAGCTGACCGTGCGGTTCGTCGCCCCGGTGCCCGTCGAGGAGCCGCTCACGATCCGGACCCGGCTCGAGCGCCGGGAGCGGCGCAAGCTCTTCATCACCGCCGAGGCGACCGCCGAGGGTGCGGTCGTCGCGACGTGCCGGGCCACCTACATCACGGTCGACCCGTCGATCTTCGCCGGGGCCCCCGACCCGCGCTGACTCCCTGTCCAAGTCAGCCCGGGTCGGAGCTCCGACGAGGTTCAGCCCTCCGCCGTCGCATCCTCCGAGGCGTAGGCCTCGAGCATCTGCCGGCGTGCGGCGGCGGTCCGCACCAGCTCGCTCGCCACGTCCGGCACCTGCACGAGCAGGGCGTCGAACTCCGCCACGCTGAAGACGAGCAGCTCGGTGGGCTCGTTCGCCGTGACCGTGGCCACCCGGCGGCCCCGCTCCATCATCGCCATCTCGCCGAACCCCTCGCCCACGCCGAGCCGGCGCGCGGGCTGGTTCGACGCCTGCACCGTGACGCTCCCGTCGACGATCACGAAGAACTCGCGACCGATCGCGCCCTCCTGGCACAACACCCGCCCGGCCCGGACGCTGACGCCGGTGGACAGCGCGTCGATCGTCGCCAGGTCGCGCGCTGAGCACCCTGCGAACAGCTTGAGCTCGCCCAGCTGACGCCGCCGACGGACCGCCTTGGCCCCGTCGGAACCCGACGCCGTCGGGGCGATCTTGGCGATTGCCTCGCTGTACCTGAGCACATGCATCTCGGTTCCTCCTTGTTCACTCTGAGGCCGCACTCGCAGCATGAATCCGATGGGGATCGCGGACCGTTCCGGAGGTGACGCCGTGAACGTGCGCGTCGGCACACTTCGGCTCAGGTGGGGATTGTCCGTTTCCGTACGCCGGCGCTCGGGTACCTCACGAGCAGTGGCTGGGAACCGCTGGGAGCTCGTGGGTGATGCCGTGGCGCGGCCCGAGGGGGACGCGCGCCGCCTCCGTCTCCTCGGCGTGCTCCTCGTGTTCGGCGTCATGGTCCTCGGCGCGTGGCTGGGCATCAGCCTGAGCGCTCCGGCCGCCCACTCGCTCGATCTCGGCCCGGTGGCCCCGATCGTCGCCCCGGTGACGAACACCGTGGGCGCCGTGACTGCGCCGGTGACCCAGACGGTCGCGCCCGTGACGACCCCTGCGCCGACCTCGCCTGTGGATGCCCCCACCGCGTCGGCACCCGCGCCTGTGGACAACACCACCGCACCGGCCTCGGGCGCGCCGGCCGCGGTCACCACACCGGTCGCACCCGTCGTCGCCGCCGTCGCGGCACCCGTCGCACCCGTCGTCGCCGCGGTCGCGGCACCTGTCGCACCGGTCGTCGCGGCCGTGACCGCTCCGGTGACTCCACTCGTGACGGCGGCGGCCGCTCCCCTCGCGCCGGTCCTCGGCACCGTCACCGCACCCCTCGCACCCGTCGTGAGCGCGGTGACCACGCCGGTCGCGCCGATCCTCTCGGCGGTCACGGCACCCCTCGCACCCGTCCTCACCACCGTCACCGGACCCCTCGCACCGGTCCTGGCCGCGGTAGCCGCACCGGTCGCGCCGATCGTCTCGGCAGTCGCTGCGCCCCTGGCTCCGGTCGTCGCGGCGGTTGCCGCGCCCGTCGCTCCGGTCCTCACCGGAGCTGTCGCGCCGCTCACGACCGCAGCGCCTCCGTCGACGGTGACGGCTGCGGACGGCGCTCCGCCGCCTGAGGGTGGTCCGGTGATCCCGCCCGCGCCCGATGCTTCCGGTGGCTCGTCACGGGCCGCCACCGTGATCCCGGTCCCGATCGCGCCTCACGCGATCGGGGCCGAGGCCTCGACCCCGGCCCCCGCCGACCGGCTCGCGGGCCCGTCCGCGACCACCGCGCGCCGCGCCCACTCGGGCTTCGATGCCGGCGCGCCGGTTCCGGCGAGCCCCGGCGCCCCCGAGGTCCCGGCCGGGCCGACGTCACCCTTCTCCCCGTCCAGCGGCGACAGCACCGGACACCACGCTGACGGACCGGGACCGCTCCTCGGCGCGCTCCCGGATCAGATCTCGCCCCCTGCGTTGCAGGGACGGCGACTCGGCCTGCTCGGAGCCAGCAGGCCGTCGACCTGGATCGATCTCCTCCTCGAGTCGCCCGGCTAGCGAGCGGGCGCAACCCGCTCCGGTCCCGGAGACCTCCGGTGACCGTCAGTCGAACACTCGAAGGAGTTGAAGAACCTTGAAACCAATCCTGTGGCGGCTCACTGCCGCCTCCGCCGGGGTCCTGGTCGCCCTCTCGATGAACGTCGGGCCGGCCAGCG
The DNA here is from genome assembly GCA_963770105.1 of uncultured Acidimicrobiia bacterium. Taxonomy (GTDB): domain Bacteria; phylum Actinomycetota; class Acidimicrobiia; order IMCC26256; family JAENVU01; genus Chersky-806. The sequence goes on from CAVYOL010000002.1 coordinate 2,571,500, forward strand.
CCTCGAGCTCGGAGCGCCACGTGCGCCCCGAGTCCGGTCCGGTGCAGGTCGCCGATCAGTCGGCCCACACCGACCAGAACGCCCACTCGTCCGCGACGTCGGAGCAGTTCCTGCCGATCAACGCGAACGTGCCGGTGCAGATCCTGAGCCTGGGCTCCAACGGCGGGAAGACGACGCAGTCGAACAACTCGACCGCCACGTCGACCGCGCAGAACCAGGCCGGGACCAGCCAGTCCATCCACCAGAGCCAGTCGACCCCGAAGCCCGAAGGCTCGAAGCCCGAGGGCCACAAGGGTCACAAGCATGAGGGTCACAAGCCCGAGGGTCCGAAGGGACGTGGCCACAAGTGCCACAAGCCCGAAGGCCCCGAGGGTCGCAAGCCCAAGGGTCCGGACGGTCATGACCGGAAGGCACCCGAAGGTCAGGCACCGGCGTTCCAGGGGGCGAGCCAGCAGGCCCGCACCGACCAGAACGCCGAATCGTCCGCGAAGTCGGAGCAGTTCCTGCCGATCAACGCGAACGTGCCGGTGCAGATCCTGAGCCTCGGCTCCAACGGCGGTGAGACGACGCAGTCGAACAACTCGACGGCGAAGTCCGGCGCGGCCAACGAGGCGTGGACCGACCAGTCCGCAGGTCAGCACCAGTCGACCTGGGCGCAGCAGCCCGAAGGCTCGAAGCCGCACGACGGCGGTTGGAAGCCCGAGGGTCCGAAGGGTCCGGCACCGGCGTTCCAGGGGGCGAGGCAATCGGCCTCGACCGACCAGAACGCCGAATCGTCCGCGAAGTCGGAGCAGTTCCTGCCGATCAACGCGAACGTGCCGGTGCAGATCCTGAGCCTCGGCTCCAACGGCGGTCAGACGACGCAGTCGAACAACTCGACGGCGAAGTCCGGCGCGGCCAACGAGGCGTGGACCGACCAGTCCGCAGGTCAGCACCAGCAGGCCGGGCCGGCACCGGCGTTCCAGGGGGCGAGCCAATCGGCCTCGACCGACCAGAACGCCCAGTCGTCCGCGACGTCGAAGCAGATCGCTCCGGTGAACGCGAACGTGCCCGTCCAGATCCTGAGCCTCGGTTCCAACGGCGGTCAGACGACGCAGTCGAACAACTCGACCGCGACGTCGAGCGCCACGAACCAGGCCGGCACCAGCCAGGTGCTCGGTCAGGCGCAGGGCCTCGTCGGGGGTCTCATCGGCTGAGTGACCGATCGGTCCGCCGGCTCCGCGGGCCGATCACGCAAAACGCACCAACGCACGACATGCATTGCCATCCGGTCGACGTCGTGCCGGTGGGGGCAACCCCGCCGGCACGGCCCGGCCGAGCGCGGGCGCGATCGGTCGGCGCTACGGGTTGAGGTTGTTGAGACGCTCGGCCCAGGGACCCGGTGGGACCCCGACGGCCTTCCACGCGGGCGCGAGCTCACGGCGGTTCAGGAACGCGAGGTGCTCACCGATCGAGAACACCGCTTCGACGAATCCGGCGGCCCAGGTGTCCGCACCGGCGGCCGTCACCAGCGCGTTGCGGATCGCGTCGCCGTCCTCGCACTGCACGTAGGCGCCGAAGAAGCGTGTCTCGCGATCGAGCTTCAGATCGGCCTCGATGCCACGAGCCCGGGCGACCGACTTCGTGTACGCCCACCACACCTGCGGTGCTTCGCCCGTGCAGTGCGCGGCGCAGAGCACGCGCGCGCTGCCGCGATGGGTACCGAGGTGCGCCAGCGTGCGCACGCGGTCGGCGAGGCGGCCCGAGGAGCCGACGTACGAGATGCAGTCGCCGGACGAGACCACGTAGACCCCGGGCTCGGCCCGGAGGTTCATGCCACTCAGGGCGAGCGGCCGCGGGCCCTGGAGCTTGATGCCACCCGAGATCGGACAGGTCGAGACGTTCATCGGCGCGCGTCCGGACGTCGCTCGCCACGCCACCGCCGGGGACCCCGAACTCGCCCTGTCATGCGGACCTGCTGCCCTTCGGTGGAGAACGCACCGTCTGTCGAGTTGGAGAAGTTTAGCGAGTCGGAGGCCTCCTCCCTACCGACGGATGTGCTTGCCTGGCCCGATGCCCGTACCGGAGGAGCTCGCCGCCCAGGCCGCGCGCTTCGGCGATCGGGCCGCCGTGCGCGTCGACGGCGGCCCGACCCTCACGTACGCCGACTGGGACCGGGCCGCGAACGCCGTGGCCCGGGGCATGGCCGCGGCGGGCGTCGAGCGCGGCGACCGCGTCGTGCTGCTCCTGACGAACGCCGAGGCCTGCGACTTCGCGGTCGCGTTCGCCGCGTGCCATCGGGCCGGCGCCGCCGCAGTCCCGGTGAACCCGCGGTACGCGGTGCGCGAGCTCGAGCACATCATCCTGGACTCCGGTGCACGGCTCGTCGTCGCAGGGACCGAGGCCTCGAGAGTGAGCGGCGCCCTCGTGCAGTCGTGCTCGGAGCTCGCCGCCGGCGATGCGTCGCCGTTCTCGGTCGAGCTCGCGGGAGACGACCTCTCGGAGATCTTCTACACGTCGGGGACGACCGGGCTCCCCGCGGCGTCGCATCGACCCACGCCAACGAGCGCGGCGCACGGCTTGGCGCCGCTCGAAGGTGGTGGCACGCTGCTCCACTCCATCCCGCTCGCGACGTTCACGGGCGTGCAGGGCGGCGTGCTCACCCCCTTGCGGCTCGCGATCACCGCGCTCGTCCTGCCCCGGTTCGACACCACACGCTTCGCGGCGCTGATCGCGGCGGAGCACCCGCTCTGGCTCCTCATGGTGCCCGCGCACATCCTGTTGCTCCTCGAGTCCGGCGTGCTCGAGACCACGGACACGTCGTCGGTCGCGATCGCGATGTTCGGCGGTGCCGCGACGCCGGCCGCGGCGGTGCTCCGGCTGGGCGAGCTCCTCCCGAACGCCATGCTCATGAACGGCTACGGCCTGACCGAGGGCGGTGGGAGCATCTGCGTGCTCCCGCCGGGCGAGGCGGCACGCCGTCCCGGGTCCGTGGGCAAGCCCATGCGCGGCGTCGAGGTCCGCATCGTCGACGACGACGGCGAGCCGGTCGTCACCGACGCGGTCGGGGAGATCGCGCTGCGGATCCCCTCGGGCGAGCGCCGCTACTGGAACGACGACGAGGCCACCGCGCGCACGTGGCGCCGGGGCTGGGTGCACACGGGCGATCTCGGGCGCCTCGACGCGGACGGGTTCCTCTACGTGGTCGACCGGGCCAAGGACGTCATCATCCGCGGGGGGTACAACGTCGCGTCGGCCGAGGTGGAAGGTGCGATCTACGAGCACCCCGATGTCGCCGAGTGCGCGGTCGTGGGCGTGGCGCACCCCATCCTCGGTCAGGACGTCGCGGCCGTCGTGCGCACCCGCGACGGGGCGCCGCCGCTGGAGCTCGATGCGCTGCGCGCGCAGCTCGCTGACCGGCTCGCGGACTACAAGCTCCCCGCGTGCTGGTGCTGACCACCGAGCCGCTCCCCCGCAACGCGGCCGGCAAGCTCGACAAGGCCACGATCGCGAGAATGACCACCTGAGATCCTGCGAGGATGCGTGCATGACGATTCCCGCGCGCATCACACTGGTCACCCTCGGTGTCTCGGACGTCGGCCGGAGCACCGCGTTCTACGAGAACCTCGGATGGGAGCTCTCCTCCTCGTCGGTGCCGGATGAGGTCAGCTTCTTCAAGACCGCCGGCGGGCTCCTTGGCTTGTTCGGGCTCACCGATCTGGCCGCCGACGCCAACCAGCACGACGTCGTCGCCAGCGGGTTCCGCGGCGTGAGCCTCGCGATCAACTGCGCGAGCCGCGAGGAGGTCGACGAAGCATTCCGCGGCGCGGCCGCGGCGGGCGCCACGATCATCAAGCCGGCGGAGGCCACCGACTGGGGCGGGTACTCGGGCTACTTCGCCGACCCCGACGGGCACGCATGGGAAGTCGCCCACAACCCCGGTTGGCCACTGGACGACCGCGGGCTGCCCGTCCTGCCCTGACCCCCGGCTACTGCCGGACCGGCGTGAAGAACGGCAGCGCGGCGTGGTCCGAGACGCGCTCGAAGTACACCTCGACCGGCATCCCGACCCGCACGTCCGCGGGGTCCACGTTCACGATGTTCGTCATGATGCGAGGTCCCTCGGCGAGGTCGACGAGCGCGACGACCATCGGCAACAGGTGGCGCAACGAGCGCGAGTAGTGCTGGCGCAGCACGGTGAACGAGTAGACGGTGCCGAGGCCGGAGGCGTCTTCCCAACGGACCTCGCCCCGGCACGTGACGCAGTGCGGCCGCGCGTAGAGCTGGGCGTGGCCGTGCGGAACGCAACGTTGGATCGTGAGCCGGCCCTCGAGCGTGGCCGCCCAGTACGGGGCCATCTCCAGATCCTCGGGCGGGCCCTCGCGGGGCTTCGCCTTCTCGGGCAACGGTCCCGGCTCGTGGACCGGGCGGGGCTGAACGCCGTTCCGAAGATCTCTCTCGGCCGAATACGACCCGTCAGAAGGCTCCGGCGGCCGAGCGCGGTCAGTCACGGCACCTCCGTTCCGAGCAGCAGCGTCGCACCGGTCGAGAGCATCCCGCCGGTGCCGTGCGCGAGCGCGATCTTGGCGTCGGGCACCTGGGTCGCACCCGCTTCCCCGCGCAGCTGGCGCACCGCCTCGACGATCAGGAACATGCCGCGCATCCCCGGATGGCACGCGGACAGGCCGCCTCCATCCGTGTTGGTCGGCAGCGGGCCGTCGAAGGCGAGGCGGCCGTTCTCGACGAACGCGCCACCCTCACCCTTCGCGCAGAAGCCGAGGTCCTCGAGCGTGAGGAGGACGGTGATCGTGAACGAGTCGTACAGCTGCAGCACGTCGACGTCCTCGAGCGCGACTCCGGCCCGTTGCAGTGCGAGTGGACCCGAGCGGGCCGCGGAGGTGACCGTGAGGTCGGCCGACTGCGACACGTTCAACGCGTGCGTCAAGGTGTGCGCGCCACCGAGGACGTACACCGGGCGCTTCGGCAGGTCGCGCGCCCGAGCCTCGGTCGTCACCACGACGGCACCGCCGCCGTCGGACACGACGCAGCAGTCGAGCATGTGGAGCGGGTCCGCCACCATGCGCGACCCGACCACGTCGTCGACCGTGATCGGGTCGCGGTACTGCGCGGACGGGTTGAAGCCCGCGTGGCGCCGGAACGTCACCGCGATCTCCGCCAGCTGCTCGGACGTCGTCCCGTACTCGCTCATGTGCCGCGTGGCCGCGAGCGCGTACGCCCCCACCAGCGTGTTGCCCCACATCGCGTCCCAAGCCTGCGTCGCGCTGACGGTCCCGCCGCGGCCGCCGATGCGCCGGCCCATCGCCGAGAGCTGGACGCTGCCGTAGGTGATGAGCACCACCTCGCACGCGCCGGCTTCGACCGCACGGGACGCGTGCTCGACCAGCACCTCGAACGACGCGCCGCCGATGTTCGTCTCGTCGACCCACGTCGGATGGATCCCGAGGTACTCACACATCCCGACGCAGTACATCGGGTACATGCCGACGGTCGCATACCCGTCGACGTCGTCGTAGGACAGCCCCGCGTCGGCCAGCGCGCGGTCGGCCGCCTGGACGTGCACCTCGGCCTCGGTCCGGTCGGGTAGCACCGGGTAGTCCGACGTTGCTGCCCCGATGATGACCGCCCGTCTCCCCGGGTCTGGGCTCAACGCTTCCCCCGGTCTGCCGTGCCGATGAGGTCGGCCGCACCGGTCTTGCGCTCGAGACGGGGCGCGACCGAGCGGGGGGTGATGTCGACGTCGGTTGCCTGCGCCCGCAGCGCGCCGACGGTGCAGGTCTCGCGGGCGCGTGCGGCGAACGGGTCGTAGCGGAAGTGCCGCATCGCGTTCTCGTGCGTGATCTTGTTGATCACCGCGTCGGGAAGGTTCTCGACCGCCGGCCACAGCGTCTCCGGAGAGATGGGCCAGGTGGAGTCCGAGTGCGGGTAGTCGCTCTCCCAGCAGACACGGTCCACGTCCATGCGGTCCAGGTTGGCGACCCCGGCCGGATCGTCGATGAAGCACAGCACCACGCGCTCGAGGAAGACCTCGCTCGGGAGCCGGCCGCCGAAGTCCTGCCCGGTCCACTGGTGATGGCGGGTGTAGATCCAGTCGACCCGGTCGCAGAAGTACGGGATCCAGCCGATGCCACCTTCGGACAGGGCGACCTGGAGCTGCGGGAACTTGCGCAGCACCGGCGACCAGAGCAGGTCGGCCGCGGCCTGGACGATGTTGATCGGCTGCAGCGTGATGAGGACGTCGATCGGCGCGTCGCGCGCGGTCATGACGAGACGCGAGGACGAGCCGATGTGCAGGCACACGATCGTTCCCTCGTCGACGCACGCCTGCCAGAACGGATCCCAGTGCGCGTCGTGGAAGCTCGGCAGCTTCAGATGGGACGGGTTCTCCGAGAACGAGACCGCGTGGCAGCCCTTGGCCGCGTTGCGCCGGACCTCCGCCGCCATCGCGTCGGGGTCCCAGATCGGCGGGAGCATGAGCGGGATGAACCGGCCCGGCGCGCTCGCGCACCACTCGTCGATGTGCCAGTCGTTGTAGGCCTGCAGGACTGCGAGCCCGGCGTCGAGGTCCGAGGAGCGGCTGAACAGCTGGCCGCACAGGTTCGGGAACGACGGGAAGCACATCGAGCCGAGGACGCCGTTCACGTCCATGTCGCGGACGCGATCGCCGAGGTCGAAGCACCCGGACCGGATCTCGTCGAACGACGTCGGCTCCATCCCGTACTCCTCGGGCGGGCGGCCGGCGACCGCGTTCAGACCGATGTTCGGGATCTCGTTGCCGTCGTAGATCCAGACGTCGCTGCCGTCGGCGCGGCGCTCCACGCGGGGCGCGACGTCGTGCCAGCGCGCCGGGAGATGACGTACGAACATGTCCGGCGGTTCGACGACGTGATCGTCGACGCTGACCAGGATCATGTCGTCGATGTCCATGACGGCTCCCCCACTCGTGACCGGCCCGGGTGAGGCTAGTTTCCCGAGCGATGGGGGTCCGGTGCCCGTGCTCCCACGCTCGGTCATCCCACGGACGAGGTCCACGACCAATGGAGAGCAAGTGACGGTTCCTGTCGGTGTGTTCTACGACTTCCCCCAAGGTGACGGCGGCCGGTACTTCGAGGACGGACTGCGCATCGGCTTCGACGAGGCGCGCGCCGAGGAGCGGCTCGGCGAGGAGATCACCCTCACCGCCGGGGTGGCCGAAGGACTCCCGGCCGGCTCGGCCGAGTCCGTCGTCGAGGCGTTCGGCGCACTCGTCGCGACCGGCGTGGTCGCGATCGTGGGCCCGTCCATCAGCGACAACGGCCTGATCGTGCGTGACCTCGCGGACGAAGCCGGGATCGCGTGCATCAACTACACCGGTGGCGCGTTCACGCGCGGCGAGCACATGTTCCACTACCAGGTCGGCTCGCTCGAAGAGGAGCCGGTCCTGCTCGCCGAGTACCTCCTCGCGCAGGGTCACCACCGCATCGCGGTCCTGTTCGACGACACGCCGGTCGGCACGAGCTACGACCTGTGGCTCCGGCGGACGGTCGAGCGCACCGGCGACCCGGAGCTCGCGTTCCGCAGCTCGGTCTCGCCGCTGGCCGAAGACCTGCGCGCCGACGTGGAGGCCGCCCTCGCGGTCGAGCCCGACGCGCTGCTGTACCTGGGCCTCGGTGTCGCGGCGCGTGCCGTCTCGCTCGGTGTGGAGGCCGTCGGGTGGAAGGGTCCCGTCGTCACGAACTCCGCACTGATGTTCGGGTACGCGCGACCGGACTGGCGCACCGGGTTCGAGGACTGGGTGTACATCGACACCATCAGCGACGCGAACCCGGTCCGCGAGACGTTGCGCGAGCAGTCGCGACGGCACGCGGCGAGCCCGATCGGCGTCGCGGCTTACGACATCGGGCGGATCCTCGGCGAAGGGCTCGTGCTCGCCGACGACCGCACGCCGGCCGGGGTGCGCGAGGGACTCGAACGGGTGAAGCGGCTCCCGGCGGCAACGGGCAAGGCCGGCACGACCATGGGCTTCGGGCAGTGGGACCACGGCGCGCTCAAGGGCGACTACCTCGTCCTGCGCGCGTGGCGAGGTGGCCGCACCGTCGAGGTCGTCTGATGGATTGGGACGCATGGGCCCGGCGGGCCGAGTCCGCGCTCGACTTCCAGTCCGCGGGCCGCTGGCGCGACCTCTTCGCGCCCGACGCGACCTTCGGCGACCCGAACACACCGAGCACGCAGGACCTCCGCGCGGTCCAGCGCGGGACGGCCGACGTCTTCCCCGACTGGAACCAGGAGATCACGACGATCCGCGGCGGCCACGACTGGGCAGTGTTCGAGTGGATCGGCCGCGCAACGTACGCGGGCCACGGGGCCGACGACCCGCTCGCCGGAACCCCCGTGGAGATGCACGGTGCGACCATCATCGAGGTCGACCCGGCCGGGCTCGTCACGAAGTGGACCGACTACCTGGACCGCAAGGAGCCCGAGATCCAGCTCCGCGCCGCGGCCAAGCGCACCCCGTCCCCCTGACCCCGGACCCACCTCCGTTTGCCCCAAACGGTTCCCTGAGGGAACCGAATGCACCAAACAGCTAGGGGGTGCGGCGGGCGCGGAGGCCGACGAAGGGCTCGGTCGGCACCAGCTCGTCGACCTCGACGGTCGCGAACCCGGCGCGCGCCAGGTCGCGCTGCAGATCGGTCGACGCGGGGAGCGCGGCAGCGCCCGCTTGCGCGATCAGCATGAAGTGCAGGTGCGCACTCGCGATCGAACCCGGCCACAGCATCGTCACGATGACGAGCTCGCCGCCCTCGGCCAGCAACCGGCCGAGCCGTTCGTACAGCGCGACCCGCTCGCCCGGATCGAAGTAGTAGACGTTGTTGTTGAGGGTGATGAGGTCGTAGCGACGGTCGCCCTCGGGCTCCCACGTCCGCACGTCGCCGACCTGCAGCTCCGCCCGTGCGGCGCCGGGCGTCGCGCGCACGCGTGCCCGGCACGCCTCGATCACGTCCGCGGCCAGATCGATGCCGTCGACCTGCACCCGTGGGTCCGACTCGAGCAGCACCTGCGTGTACACCCCGGTGCCACAACCCACGTCGAGCACCCGGCGGGGTGTGCGCTCGCCGACCAGCCGTTGGAGGAACGGCGTCACGAACGGTGCCGCCGCGAGCGACACGTCCGCGATCACCGTGGCGTGATCACTCAGGTCGGACAGGCCCTCCCCCGGCGCCGCGTCCAACAGGCCCGCGAGGTCGGCGTAAGGGCTCGTCTGGTAGTCGAGCATCGACCGGTAGTGGGCGGTGAGCAGCTCGTCGCCCGCCGCGATCGCCCGCGCTCGCGTCCCGCGCGCCCGGTAGCGACCGTCGGAACGCCGCAGCTCACCGAGCTCGACCCCGACGGCGAGGAAGCCGTCCAAGCGGTCCGGTCGACGCGATCCGAGGTGGGCGGCGATCTCGTCGACCGTCCGGGGTGCCGCGAGGTACGGCAGGAGATCGACGCGCACGGCCGCGGCGAGGAACTGCGAGCGCACGAACGACCGGCTGTCGGCGATCGAGAGCGCCCGCGCGGCTGCGTGGCCGGACCGGAGCACATCGATGACGCCGCGGGCCCGGTCCGGGAGCCCGGCCATCAGTGGGGAACCGGCGGCCGCAGCCCGAACGCGCGCTGCGCGGCCCACCGCACCGCCCGCGTCGCGGCACCGACGGGTTCCGACGGCGGGAACGCCACGGTGTCGAACTCGGGGACGAACAGCTGGCCCTCGTCGCTCAGGTACATGTAGATCGGGTACGAGAGCGTGCCGAGCATCCGCAACGGCATCGACGAGTGCGCCCCCCGCAGCTCGTCGTGCAGATCGGGCCGGAACCCGTCGACCGCCGCGGCCCGGGGCGACAACCCGAACCAGTGATGCACCTTGCGCACGATGGGTGCGAGCCGCGGGTCCGGCACTCCGAGATCGCCGAGGACCACCTCGTCGACCGCGAGCGCGTCGGCGCCCGCGTAGAGGTAGCGCACCTGCGCCGGGCGGTGGCATCCCATCACCCCGAAGGGCCCGTCCGCGACCGGCGCCCACGCGTCCACGACCGCGAAGTCCGGCGGCGCGACGTCGAGCAGCATCATCGTGGCCGAGCGGAAGTCGACCCGGCGCGACGCGTAGAACGTCTCGTCGATCGCGCCGGTGCTGCCTTCGAGCGTGGAGAGGCTGAGGTGCGCGAACTCGGTGGGGTCGGTGCGCAGCTTCGGCATCACGATGCGCAGGTCGGCATCGAGCCAGGAGCCGCTGATCGCCTGCTGCACGAACCCCCGGCCGAAGGTGAACGGCCGCAGGTCCTCGCCGATGTCCACGATCCGGTACGCGTCCGATGTGAAGCCGAAGTACCCGGCCACCTCGGCGACGGTCCGATGCTCGAAGCAGGTGTCGTAGACCGTCGGCGCCTCGAGCACCGCGACGTCGTCGCACTCCGTGCCGGCGGAGATACCGCGCGAGCCCGTCGACGAGCTCCGGGTCGTTGACGTTCGACCGGTCCGCGCGGTCGTAGCCGAGCATGAACGACACGCGGATCACGGCGGATTCGGATCGAGCCGCGACCTCGGCGAGCCCGGCCCGGTCGAGGCAGGCGTCGAGGACCGCGACCTTGTCGGAGTCGCTGCTCCCGCCGCGCACGGCGACCGGTGCGCCCGAACCGAACGCGCGCGGTCGTTCCGTCGGCGCGGCCTCGACGCGCAGCGACGCCGGGACGAACCACTCGCTGATCGCCGACAGCTCGGCGAGCAGCCGCTCGAGCGACCACCCGGGCGCGAGCCGGTCGTCCTCGGTGAGCGCGGCGAAGATCACCCGGAAGGCCGCCATGTGGTCGCGCTCGTCCTGGAGGATGCGCGGGAACACCGCGAGCTCCTCGGCGCCGGCCGCGAGCTCGACCAGCCGCCGGTACGCCAGCTCCGCGGTCGTCTCGAGCACGACGTTGAGGTCGCAGTAGCGCTTGAAGGTCTGGTACCGGAGCTCGGCCTGCAGCGCGGGCGGCATGCGCCCCATCGCACCAGCCGCCAGCACGAGGAGTCCGGCCGCGCCGGTCCGCAGCGGCGCGCGGCGCGCGTCCAGGAGGTTGCGGGTCGAGGTGACCCAGCCCGAGAGCACGCCCTGGATCTGGCGTCCGTAGATGACGAGCGACGCGAGCCGTTCCCCGCCGGCCAGCAGCGCGCCGCGGATGTAGGCCGCGTGCAGCTCCTCGTCCTTCCAGATCCACACCAAGGTCTGGCGGATGAGTGCCCGGATCTCGGGATCGAGGTCGAGCGCGTCGACCCGTGCGGCCACCGCCTCCTCCCGGTACGCGACCGCGACGATCTGCTCGCGCTCGAGGGCGAGCAGCCAGAGCAGCTCGCGCTCCTCGTCCGGGTCGTCGGCGTACTCGGTCCGCCACTGGGCCAGCTGCGTCTCGACCTCTTGCAGCAGGTCGGTCTCGAGATCACCCACGCCGCACTTGTACCACCCCTCGGGGAGCCGCGTTCTGCGCGGGGGCGTATGCGATGCTCGTGAGCGCACGAGAGGGCGGCGATGGTGCAGACGGGGTATGAGCGCGGGATCGGTGGAGCCGCACGCCGGCGCGGGCGCGGCTGGTCCCGTCGAGCCGCCACGACCGTCGCGACGTTGGGTGCGCTCGCGCTGCTCACGACGGCCTGCAGCTCGTCCAGCTCCGCCGACGCGTCGGCGTTGCCGGACCCGCACGCGCCGACGGTGGGCGTGAACCTCGACGCCGCGGTCACGAGTCCGGCCGACCTCCCGCGCTTCGACGACGGCAACGGGTACGGAGGGGCGGTACCGCCCGGCAACTACCAGATCGCAGTGCGCAACGCGGAGAGCGTCGCGACCGCGGTGCTCCCCACGAGCTTCCCTCCCGACCAGGTTGTGACCGCCACCTTCGACACGACGGGGAGCCCGAGCGACGCGGGCGTCGGCGTCGTCTGTCGCATGCAGGATGACGACGACTACTACCGGCTCGGCGTGGGCAACGACGGCGAGTACGCGATCCAGCGGGTGAAGGGCGGCACGACCACCGTCCTCACGGGGAACGGGAAGTGGATCCCCAGCCCGCTCATCCGGAAGTCACCCGGTCTCTTCACCGTGCGGGCGGTGTGCGTCGGGTCGACGTTGACCCTGTTCGAGAGCAACCACCAGATCGCGTCGGTGCGCGACTCCGCGGTCACCGGGGCCAAGGCCGGGGTCTTCCTCGAGACGTTCTACAAGCCCAAGGCCGCGATCCAGGTCAACGCGCTCTCGGTGCGGGCGTTCGGCTCGAAGCAACGACTCACCGGCGGGATCGCCGACGAGTGGGACGCGGTCCTGGGCGCCCAGCGCGTCGCGACGCGCTGCGAGCTCCTCGACCCGAAGCAGGCGGGAGTCGGCGCGGGCGTCGCGTTCGCGACCCGGTGCGGCTCCGTGGTCTTCCTGCAGGCTGCGCCACCACAGGGCGGCGAGGCCCTGCTCGACCGCATCCTCGCGAAGAGCCGAACCACGCTGACCAAGGTGCCGGGCCTCCCCGACTGCTCGAAGCGCACCGGGGTGGTGGGCCCGCTCCCGCCCCCGACCACGCCGACGGGGCCGACCGACGGACCGTCGGGCGCCGGTCGCGTGGCGTGCCTCGACCTCGGGAGCTCGACCGCAGTCGTCTGGTCGCACGAGCCGACCGGGGTCATCGGCGTCATCCGCGTGCCGCACGACGACCACGCGGCGTGGAAGGACTTCGGGCCGGACTGGCCGCCGTTCGCGTACGCCGAAGCGCCGGGCTAGCGACCGGCGACCACGGTGTGGGAGGAGCCGGAGCCCCTCCCACACCCGGTCGCATCGCTACTTGGTCAGGCCCACTTCCTTGAGCCACGCGGTCACGACGGTCGACGGGTCTTCCTTGTCGTTGAAGACCTTCAGCGCCATCTCGTTGTACGCCGCGGAGTCGAGCTTCGTGTTGACGGTCTTGACGATCGCCCTCACCTCGGTCGTCGCCTTCGGCTTGCGGATCAGCGCGATCGGGTTGTCAGCCGGCTGCAGGCCCTTGTTGTCCTTCAACAGGATGTAGTCGGGCTTGATGACGCTGCTGCCGGTGAAGAGCAGGCCGACGTCGATGGTGCCGTCGTCGAGCGCCTTGTTGGTGATCGGACCGCCTTCGTCGAGCTTCTTGATCTCCTTGAAATTCAGCCCGTAGAGCTGCTGCTCCTTCGGTCCCAGGCACAGGTCGCGGTCCTGGCACTCGGGAGTGCCCCCGAACACGAGCTTCGGCGCGACGGACTTGAGATCCGACATCGTCGTCAGGTGGTACTTGTTCGCCGTCTTCTTGAGCACGTAGAAGCCGTTCACGTCGACCGCGCTGGCGGGCCCCACCGCGACGATGTCCGTGCCCGCGAGCTTCTTCGTGACCGCGGCGAACGTCTGCGCCCGGTCCGAGGACGGCTGTCCCTTCAGGTAGGTGAGGAACGTGCCGCTGAACTCCCCGTACAGGTCGATGTCACCGTTCTTCAGGAGCGGGTACACGGTCTCGGTCGGACCGATGTTGTCCTTGTAGGTGATCTTGAAGCCCTTGGACGCCAGGGTCTGGCCGTACGCCTGGCTGATGATCTGGGCCCCGGGGAAGTCCTTCGATCCGACGATCAGCGACTCCTTGGTCGCCGTCCCGCCACTGCTGCTGCTCCCCGATGACGAGCAGGCTGCGAGCACGAGGACGAAGCCGACGAGCATCGCCCCGAGCGCGCGGCCACTGAACCGCATTCTTCCCTTTCGCATGGATCCGGTCCTTTCCGGAGAAGGGCCGTCGACGCGACGGCCGGATGACGTTACGTCGGAGCTACGACTTCCCGCTCGACCGCCGCGCCGGGCGCGATGCCCGGGTTGACCACGGTCGGCTGCGAGCCATCGTCGTCACCGGAGCGCGCGGCGACCCGCAGACCCTTGGGGACGACGAAGTGCTGGACGACGGCGAGCGTGAGCTCGACGGCGATCGCCAGCAGGGCGACGAGGAATGCGCCGGCGAACAGCCGCTCGAAGTCCTGCACGCGCGAGCCGTCGATGATCAGGCGGCCGAGGCCACCCCATCCGACGATCGCCGCGAGCGTCGCGGTCGCGACGACGGCGACCGCCGACGTGCGGATGCCCGCCATGATGAGCGGCGAGGCGATCGGCATCTCGACCCGCCGCAGGACCTGGCCACCGCTCATGCCCATGCCGCGCGCCGCGTCGATCGTCTCCGGGTCGGCCCCGCTCACTCCGGCGTACGTGTTGGTGACGATCGGCGGGATGGCCAGGGCGACCAGCACGAGGAACGTCGGGATGGACCCGATGCCGATCGTCTGCATCCAGGCCGGTGGGTCGCCGATGCCGAACCAGCGCACGGCGAAGAGCAGGAGCGCGAGTGCGGGAATCGCCCGACCGATGTTGGTGACGTTGATCGCCACGAAGCTGCCCCGCCGGTGGTGCCCGAAGAACAAGCCGATCGGCAGCGCGATGATGACGGCGGCGATCACGGCGATGAACGAGATCTGGATGTGCTGCCACAGGAGGTGCGGGATCCCCTCGGCGCCCGTCCAGTGATCGCCGTTGTCGAACCAGTCGAGCATCTTCTCGATGAACACGTCAGGCCCTCGCCACGCGACGGTTCCACGGTGTGACCAGCCGCTGGACGAGGAGCAGCAGCGCGTCCACCGCGACCGCGATGATCACGACGAGCACCGTCCCGACCGTGAGCGGCGTCTGGAAGTCCCGGTCGAAGCCGTCGAGCATGAACGTGCCGAGGCCACCCTGCCCCACGAGCGCGGCGATGGGGACGAGACCGATCAGCGTGACCGCGGCGATGCGGAGCCCGGCCATGATCGACGGGACGGCCAACGGGAGCTCGACCGCGAAGAGGCGGCGGCGGTCCGAGTACCCCATGCCCTCGGCAGCTTCGAGCACGTCGCCCGGGACGGCGTCGAGTCCGGCGAGGACGTTCCGCACCAGGATCAACAACGAGTACGCGGTCAACGGGATGATCACCGTCGTCTGCGCGAGGCCGGTGTACGGCAGCAGGAGGCTGAACGCGGCGATCGACGGGATCGTGTAGAGGATGCCGGTCACGCTCAGCGCCGGACCGCGCAGCCAGTGGTACCGGTGCGCGAGGAGCGCGAGCGGCAGCGCGAGCACGAGCCCCCACAACAGCGACCAGCCGACGAGCGTGAGGTGCTCGATCACGCGCTGGCGGATCTCCGCCGTGTGATCGTTGACCCACGACCAGTCGATCAGCGTGTCGCCGTTGTACGCCCCGAGCACCACTGCGTCACCGTACCCAGTCGGCGGTTACCGTACCCGGGCCGTCGTCGCCGAACCGGACCCTGCATTGATCCGTCTCGAGTCAGTCACGAAGCGATTTCCGAACGGGAACGTCGCCGTCCACGAGCTGACCCTCGACGTCCCGGACGGCGAGGTGTGCGTGCTCGTCGGACCGTCGGGATGCGGCAAGACCACGACGTTGCGCATGATCAACCGCCTGATCGAGCCGACGAGTGGCCGCATCTTCCTCGGCGACGAGGACGTGACGCACGCGAACCCGGTCGCGCTGCGGCGCCGCATGGGGTACGTGATCCAACAGGTCGGTCTCTTCCCGCACCAGACGATCGGGACCAACGTCGCGACCGTGCCGCACCTGCTCGGGTGGGGCCGTGACCGCACCAAGGCGCGCACCGACGAGCTCCTCGAGCTGGTCGGCCTCGACCCGGGGACCTACCGGGACCGCTACCCGGCCCAGCTCTCGGGCGGCCAGCGCCAGCGGGTGGGGGTCGCCCGCGCGCTCGCCGCCGACCCGCCCGTGCTGCTCATGGACGAGCCGTTCGGGGCGATCGACCCGATCACCCGGACCCGGCTGCAGGACGAGTTCCTCCGCATCCAGAAGGAGATCGCCAAGACGATCGTGTTCGTGACCCACGACATCGACGAGGCCGTGAAGATGGGCGACCGCATCGCGATCCTGGAGCTCGGTGGCCTGCTCGCGCAGTACGACGTGCCCGCCGAGGTGCTCGGCAACCCGGCCAACGACTTCGTCGCGGACTTCGTGGGCGCGGACCGGGGCCTGAAGCGCCTGAAGGTGATGCCGATCACCGACGACGAGCTCGACCAGCCCCCCGTCGTCGACGCGGCCGCCACGCTCGCCGAGGCCCGCGCCGCGATGGATCGGGTCGGCGCGACCTACGCGTTGATCCCCGGCTCCGACGGCACCTGCCGCGAGATCCGCCAGCGGTTCGCGTCGGGCGACGGCGTGGTCGCGGATCGCGCGCAGCCCGTTGTCGTCATCGACGCGCACCGTTCGCTCGAGGACGCGCTCGCCGCGATCCTGCTGTCCGACGACGGGTTCGTCGCCGTCTTCGACGGCCCGCGCTACCGCGGTGCGCTCACACCGGACGCGGTCTACCGCGCGCTGCGCACCTCCCGGCACCCGACGGACGACCCACCGACGAGCTGAGTCGGGTCAGGCCTTGCGGGAGCGGCGACCGAGGATCCACGCGACGACGATCAGGACCAGGAGCACGGCCACCGGTGGCCCGAGCTTCTTCGCGAGCGACTTTCCCGCCTTGGCCGCTTCGTGCTCGAGCAGCTCCACGTCGCGCTCGAGGGCGGCGGTGGCCGCGTCGACCTTGCCCTGCATCTCCGGATCCATGGTCGGCAGTCTCGCGCGCCGGCTCCTACCGCGCCCGGTGCGCCCAGACCGCGTACAACGGGTCCCCGCGGTGGGTGGGCGGCGTGCGCCGCTGCACGACCGCGTCGTCCCAGCCGCCCGCCCGCCGGAAGTACTCGGCGACGATCTCGCCGTGCTGCGCGTCGGTGGAGGAGAGCCAGCCGCGGATCGCCTTCGTGGGGAAGCACCGGTTCGAGAACGTGCACACGAAGGGCCCACCCGGCCGGACGACGCGAGCGACGTCGGCGAACACCTCGACCGGGCGCACGAGGTAGTCGACCGAGACGCAGCAGACGACCGCATCGAAGGCGTCGTCGCCGAAGGGGAGGCGGGGCTCGGCGTTGAGGTCGTGCACGACCGTCGCCGCGGCCGCGGGGTTCGCGGCCAGCTCCTCGGCGTTCATGCCCAGGACGGTGAGCCGGGCCGGCGCGCGCCGGAAGTGCGAGACCCAGGATCCCATGAGGTCGAGCACCTCTCCGCCGATCCCGAGCTCCTCGTAGAGCTCGCCGACGGCCTCGATCGCGGCGTCGTCGATGTGGGTCACGAGCCGGGTCGGGGCGTAGAACTGGACGTCGGTCGCCGGATCGGACCGGTCGAAGAAGCCGGGCGGAAATCCCTGGTCGGCCATCGGCGCAGTCTGTCCGACCCCGGGTCGCTCCGGGTCTCCCCGGCCGGGTGATAACCTTGAGTTCACGTCACCCGGGGTTTGTAGGCACCCCGCACCGACGCCAACCACCGACTGATCACCACATGGTCCTGGTCGGGCCAGCACCCCGGTGAGTCCTCCCGGAGACCGCGGTGCACAGTGCGACGTTCGTCGCGCAGACCCTCTGGGGGCACGCCCCCACTGGCCCGGACCTACGAGACAGGACGTATGGCCGTCACCACTGGCACGGCATCGAGAACCCAATCCGGCCGCTCCGCGGGAGCGGCGGCACCCCTCACGGTGCGCATCGTCGAGGGGCGGCTCTTCCTCTGCGCGCCGACCGAGGAGCTGCTCGCGGGCCCCGCGGACGACGCCGGCATCGACATCAACGCGACGCGCCTCGTGCCCGTCCTCCTCGACGACGGCAGCACCGGCCACTGGTCGGGCGCACCCGTCGTCGGGTCGCTGCGGTTCGTCGACTGGCTCGTGCGCAGCCGCCCGACCGTCGACGTGACCGTCACCGCCGTGGCCGCGCTCATCGTCGAGGCGGTCGAGCTCACGACCCTCGGTGAGCTCGTGCCCGACCTCGCGACCGACACCGCGGAGCGCACCTGGTCGTGGCGGCCCGCGCCCGGCATCGAGTCGGCGGGACGGATCGGCAAGGTCTGGTTCCCCGCGTCCGAAGCGGTTGCCGACGGCGACCCGGACGAAGTCCTCCACGGTTGGTTCGCCACCGCGGTCGCGGAGCTCGCGAACGCACGGCTCGGTCCGCCGCCGCTCAACAGCGCGGCCCAGGAGCCGAAGGTGCACCGCTGGGCCGACCAGGTCACCGCCCGCGCCAGCGCCGGCGCACGCCTGCGGTTCCACATCAGCGCGCCGGATGACCTCGACGGTCACTTCCTGCTGCTCCCCCGCTTCGAGTCGCTCACCGACCCGTCCGTCGTCCTGCCGCCGCTCGGCCCGGACACGGCCGACCTGCTCGGCACGTCACCGCACGACGCGGTCACGCTGCTCGCCTGCGAGTGGGACATCGCCCGCCGCGCCTGGTCCGAGCTGCCGGAGAACCCGGCCGACCAGCTCGTCATCTCCCCCGCCGCGGTCGCTGCGCTGCTCGAGGACGGCATCGGTGCGCTCGACGCCTCCGGCATCACCGTCCACCTCCCGTCGGCGCTGCTGCCCGACTCGTCCCTCGTGCGGCGCGTGACCATCACCGGCGCGTCGTCGGGGCTCGACTCCAAGACCCTTGCGCTCACGGGTGAGGTGCTCGTCGACGGTGACCCGCTCACCGCGGAGGAGCTCGAGGTCCTCGCCCGGGCGCGCGGCGAGCTCGTGGCGGTGCGCGGCCGGTGGCTGCGCATCGACGAGGAGACGCGCGCCGCGACGCTCGCGTTCACCAAGCGCGTGGCCGAGGGGAACCAATCCACCGCCGATGTGCTCGAGCTCGCCGCGACCGCGGACGAGGTCGACGTCGAAGCGGTGTCGGGCTGGGTCGGGCGCGCCCTCGCCGGCGAGTTCAAGCCGACGCCGGCCGAGAAGATCAAGACGCCGAAGGCCATCACCGCGACGCTGCGGCACTACCAGGAGGACGGGCTGGCCTGGCTGGCGTGGCTCGAGGCCAACAGCCTCGGCGGCATCCTCGCCGACGACATGGGGCTCGGGAAGACCGCGGCAGGCGCTGGCGATCATCGCCCACGACCTCGCGGGCCGGAAGAAGCCGAAGGCGCCGACGCTCGTCGTCGCACCGACCTCCGTGGTGTCGAACTGGCAACGGGAAGCCGAGCGGTTCGCGCCGAAGCTGCGCGTGGTGCTCCACCACGGGTCCGCCGCGCCAGGACCCCTCGGCGTACATCGGCACGGCGGACGTCGTCGTCACGAGCTACGGCGTGATGCGGCGCGACGAGCCACTGCGGGAGATCGAGTGGCACCGCGTCGTGCTCGACGAAGCGCAGGCGATCAAGAACCCGACCACCGCCACGACGAAGGCCGCCCGCAAGCTCAAGGGCACGCACCGGCTCGTCGTCACCGGCACCCCGGTCGAGAACCACCTCGGCGAGCTGTGGAGCCTGATGTCCTGGGCCAACCCGGGCCTCCTCGGCACGCAGGCCGCATTCAAGAACCGGTACGCCGACTACGTCGGCACCGCGGCCGGCCCCGATGCGCTCGCCGCGCTGCGCAAACGGATCGCGCCGTTCGTCCTGCGGCGCCACAAGACCGACCCGGGCATCGCCGACGAGCTCCCCGAGCGCATCCTCGTCCGCGACGACTGCACGCTCACCCGCGAGCAGGCCGCGCTGTACCAGGCCGTCGTGGACGACATGCGGTCCGAGGTCGCGGACGCGACCGGCATGCAGCGCCGGGGAAAGGTGCTCGCCGGGATCACGAAGCTCAAGCAGATCTGCAACCACCCCGCGACGATCACCGACGAGGACGGGTCGGCCATGCTCGCCGGTCGTTCCGGCAAGCTCGACCGGCTGGTCGAGCTGGCCCAGGAGATCATCGACGAGGGCGAGGCGGTCGTCGTCTTCAGCCAGTACGCGACGTTCCTGCGCCGCGTCGCCGACCACCTGCGCACCGAGCTCGAGATCGGGGTCGAGAACCTCGACGGCAAGATGGCCCGGCCCGCACGCGACAAGGCCGTCGCCCGGTTCAGCGAGGCCGGCGGCCCCCCGATCCTGTGCGTGTCGCTCAAGGCCGGCGGCACGGGCCTGAACCTGGTGCGCGCCAACCACGTCATCCACTTCGACCGCTGGTGGAACCCCGCCGTCGAGGACCAGGCATCGGACCGCGTGTGGCGGATCGGCCAGACCCGCGGCGTCGTCGTGCACACGCTCGTGTGCCCGGGCACGCTCGAGGAGCGCATCGCCGACCTGCTGGATCAGAAGCGCAGCCTGGCCCAGGCCGTCGTCGCCTCGTCGCCCGAGCAGCTCATCAGCGAGCTCGACGACGCGGCCCTCGCCGCCCTGGTCGAGCTCGATGCCGACCGCGCGGGAGGTCTGGTGTGAACGAGCCGCTCTCGCACTCGGACCCGAACGCGCGGCCGCCGTCGGATCCGAACCTCATCGAGGACCACGATCCGAACCTGATCCGCGATCCAAACCTGATCGACCCGAACCCGCCGAGCGAGGGCACGCCCCGGCGCCGCCGTTCCCGCCGCCGCTCGCGTTCGGGCGCGAAGAAGTCCCGTCCGGCGGACGGGGCAACCGAGCTCAAGGTCGTCGACGACGCCGAGCCGGCGAGCGAAGGGGCGAAGCGGCTGGCCGACTCGCTGCAGGAAGCGGTGCTGCGGCACACCTCGGCCGCGGTCCTCGGGCGCGGCACGGGGTACGCCAAGCGCAACCGGGTCTCCGAGCTCCGGGTGAGCGCGGGCCGGATCCGCGGCCGGGTGCGCGGCTCGGGCGACCAGCGGTACCGGGTCGAGCTGGCCGTGCCACAGCGTCCGGCGCCCGCGCAGATCACCAAGATCCGGTGGAGCTGTGACTGTCCCTACGCCGCGGAGCACCGCCGGGGCACCTGCAAGCACGTCGTCGCGCTCGCGCTGGTCGCGGCGAAGCGCATCGAGCGCACCGAGGCGATGCACCTGCGCTGGCTCGGGCAACCGCAGGCCAACGCGGCCGAGGCCCAGCCGGCCGAGGTCGACGCGCTCGCCGACCGGCTCCTCGCCGCGTTCACCGCGCAGCCCGTGAGCGTCGACGACGTCCTCGTCCGCGCCATCGGCATCTCTCCTCCCCCCTTCGACATCCCCGCGCATCGCTAGATCGCCTCTCGTTTGTCCGATTCGGTTCCTCTGGGGAACCGTTCGGCACCAACGGCGAGGGCTGGGTCAGCGGAGGGGTGCGGGGAGGGGTCGGGCATGGACGAGGGTCACGGTTCGGACCGCGCGGGTGAGGGCGATGTAGAGGAGGCGGAGGCCGTGCTCGCCGACCTCGGCGATCGCGCTCGGCTCGACGACGATCACCGCGTCGAACTCCAGGCCCTTGGCGGACTCCGGCGGGATCAACGTGACCGCGTCACTGAGCCCGGCCACCGAACGGCCGTCGGCGAAGCGGATGCCCGCGCCGCGCAACCCGTCGGCGATCGGATCGAGGAGCGACTCGGGCGCGACGATCCCGACCGAGCGCTCGTCCGCACGCGGCTCCGCGACGGCCGCCACGACCGCGTCCGGGATCGCACCGGAGTCCGCGCAGGCCACGATCGCGGGTGACGCGCCCGTCGCGCGCACGGACCGGCTCGGGAGCACGTCGGGCGCCGCGAACGGCAGCAGCCGGTTCGCGAGCTCGAGCACCGGCGCGGGGACGCGGTACCCGAGCTCGAGCTCGGCGACCCGGCCGTGTGGAGCGTCAAGGGTGCCGAGCGCGTCGGACCACCGCGTCTGCGCGCCGGTCGCCGTCGCCTGCGCGAGGTCGCCGAGGATCGTCATCGAGCGGCCGGGGCTCCGGCGGCCGAGCAGGCGCAGCTCCATGGCCGAGTGGTCCTGCGCCTCGTCCACCACCACGTGACCGAACGTGCGGGGTGCACCGCCGACGACGAACTCGGCTTCGTCGAGCAGCCCGAGATCGGCGCGGGTCCACTGCTCCTCCGAGAGCTTCCCCACGCCCCGCCGGAACAGCAGCTCCTGCTCGTCGGGCGTCAGGATGCCCTCTGCGGCGGCGGCGAGGAAGCGCCGGTTGCCGAGCAGGCGCCGCACCAGCACCGGCGGGCTCGGCACCGGCCAGAGCTGGTTGACCGCCGCCCCGAGCTCCTTCCCGCTCCGCAGCGCCGCGGTCAGGTCGGACTCGTCGGCCGACGGCCGCAGCTCGGTGAACCGGTCGAGCGCCAGCACCGCGAGCCGGCGCTGGAGCTGCTCGCGGCCCGGCCGCAACGGGAGCCCGCGCGCGTGCACCCCGTCGAGCACGCTCTGCACGTCGGCGACGGGAAGGCGCAGCGTCATCCCGAGGACGCGCAGCTCGATCGCGTCCGGAACACGAACCGCAAGCCCCGAGCGCGCGGCCTGATCGACCACTACCGCCATCCGCGCGTCGCCCTTGAGCGTCGCCACCGCGTCGGGCTCGGTCGCCCGCACGCGGAACCGCGACTCGAGCAGGCCCGGAACGGTCGTCTGCGTCACCGCGGTCTCGCCCAGCGACGGGAGCACCGCCGAGATGTAGCGCAGGAACAACGGGTTCGGGCCTAC
The DNA here is from genome assembly GCA_963770105.1 of uncultured Acidimicrobiia bacterium. Taxonomy (GTDB): domain Bacteria; phylum Actinomycetota; class Acidimicrobiia; order IMCC26256; family JAENVU01; genus Chersky-806. Next base: position 2,593,965 of record CAVYOL010000002.1, read on the forward strand.
GACGAGGAGTCGCTCGCGCTCGAGCCGGTCGCGGTGCTCGAACAGGAGGAACGCGGCGCGGTGCAGACCCACCGCGGTCTTGCCCGTGCCGGGACCGCCCTGCACGACGAGGCACTCCTCCAGCGGCGCGCGGATGACCTCGTCCTGCTCCGCCTGGATCGTCGCGACGATGTCGCGCATCTCGCCGGTGCGGCCGCGCTCGAGCTCCGCGAGCAACGGGTCGGGAACGCCGCCGCCACCGCCGGCACCCTGGGAGTCCGGGTCGGCGAAGTCCTCGTCGAAGAGCCCGACGATCTCGCGGCCGTCGAGCGCGAACCGGCGCCGCTGGTCGACCCCCATCGGGTCGGCCCAGGTCGCCCGGTAGAACGGCACGGAGACGTCGGCGCGCCAATCCACGACGACGGCGTCGCCCCGGGCGTCCTCCACGTGCCGGCGCCCGACGTAGAAGCGATCGCCGCGCTCCTCGTCCAGGCGGCCGAAGGCGAGCGCGATCGGGGAGTCCGCCAGCGCGGCCAGGCGGCGCTCCAGCTCCTGGAGCAGCAGGGACGTGTCTGCGCTGGGCTCCTCCCGGGCCCGGATCGCCCCGAGCTCGACGTTGCGCGCGGCTCGGGCGCGCATCGCCTTCAGGCAGGCGTGCGCGTGGTCGAGATAGGCCTGTTCGGCCGCGACTTCAGGAGTGATCTGGGTCATGGACGCGCGCGAGCCCCCGAGCCTCACCTGGGCCCGGGGGGTTGCTTTCCCAATCTTGGCACGAGAAAGCGCACAATTTCACGGTGCTCACCGTCCGCTCACACCTCGCGCTCAGACTGGCGGTGGAATCTGGTCGCGTCGAAGTCGCAGACCGCCACCGAACCGGCACCGGTCCCGTCCCCCTCGGGCCCACCCTGCGACCTGATCACCGGAGAGACGAATGACCGAGTCCGAGTCCGACCCGACCAACCCGCAGCAGCCCCCCGTGCCGCCGCCCTGGCCGACTGCCCGGCCCGGCGAGCCGGTCCAGCCCGAGCCCGTCACCGCCGAGACCGTTCCCGCGGACACCGCGCCCACCGCGCCCATTCCGCCGGAGCAGGCCGCGCCCGGGTACGCGCAGGCGGACTACTCCCAGTCCCAGCCCACGATGACCGGGCCGACCACCCAGGCCGCGCCTCCCCCCTGGCCCACCCAGCAGGCCGCGCCCACGCATCCCGCGCCGGCCGCCAAGTCACGCAAGCCCGCCGCGCTGATCGCAATGGTCGGCGTCGTCGCGCTGGTCGCCGGTGCCGCGGGTGCCGCAGTCGGCGTCGCGGTCTCGGACAGCGCCTCCACCTCGCCGAGCACGTCGAGCTTCGTCGCCCCGAGCAACCCGTTCGGGGGCCGCAACGGCGGATCGTCGAGCGGCAACTCCGAAGGTGGCCAGTTCGGCGGCCAGAACGGATCGGGCTCCGGCACGACCGGCAACGTCAACATCGACGTCGACGGCATCGCGAAGAAGGTGAACCCCGCAATCGTCAACATCGAGACGACGCTCGACGGTGGTGGCGAGGCCGCCGGCACCGGCATGGTGCTGACGTCCTCCGGTGAGGTGCTCACCAACAACCACGTCATCAACGGAGCGGACAAGATCAACGTCGAGGTCGGCATCACCGGCAAGACGTACACGGCCAAGGTCGTCGGGTACGACGTCGCCGACGACGTGGCGTTGATCAAGCTCAACAACGCGTCCGGCATGAAGACGATCAGCACCGACACGACCGTCGCGAAGAACGACCAGGTCGTCGCGGTCGGCAACGCGCTCGGGAAGTTCGGCACGCCCTCCGCGGTCGGCGGGAGGGTGACGGCGCTGCACCAGAAGGTCACCGCGGGTGACAGCTCGGACGGTTCCGACACGGAGACCCTCTCCGACATGATTCGCATCGCGGCGTCGATCCAGCCCGGCGACTCCGGTGGCGCGCTCGTGAACGCGAACGCCCAGGTGATCGGCATGAACACCGCCGCGGACTCCAGCTCCGGCAGCTCGCAGTTCGGCGGTCAGTTCGGGTCGCAGACCGGCACCACCGGCTTCGCGATCCCCATCGGCAACGCGCTGAAGATCGTCGACGAGATCAAGAGCGGCGACACGTCCAACGGCGCGCACATCGGCGACCGGGCCCTGCTCGGCGTCGTGCTCCAGGACACGTCCTCGAACAGCCCGTTCGACAACGGTGGCGACAGCAACGGCGCCTCGGTGTCCGATGTCGCGTCCGACTCCCCCGCCGCCAACGCGGGCATCCAGCAGGGCGACACGATCACGGGCGTGGGCAACACGTCGGTCGACTCGGCCGACGCGCTCCGCAGCGCGCTCGAGACGTACCACCCCGGCGACAAGGTGACGATCAGCTGGACCGACTCGTCGGGTGCGAACCACCACGCGAGCGTGACCCTGACCAAGGGCCCGCCGGCCTAGCGCGGCGAGCAGCGCGAGCTGCAGCCGTTTCGAGCTCCCCCCGAACGGGTAGCGCCCGGCGATGGAACCGTCGCCCGGCGCTACCCGTTCCTTCGTGCGCTGGGCCCGGAGGATCGTGGTCTCCGGCGTGGCCGTCGCGCTGCTCGCCGCGTGCGTCCCCCCGCCCAAGATGTCAGTGACGACGAACCGGAACGGGTTGGACATCCCCTGGGACGTCGGGTTCCTGCCCAGCGGGACGATGCTCTTCACCGAGCGCGCCGGCGGCCTGAACGCGGTGGTCAACGGGCAGCGCCGGCTGCTGTGGAAGCCGACGGACCTCGTCGCCGCGATCGAAGCCGGGATGATGAGCTTCGCGGTCGACCCGGCCTACGCGACCAGTCACCAGGTCTTCGTGTGCTTCGCGTCGACGGCCCCCGGCAACGGCGTGGACGACGTGCGCATCGCCCGCCTCACCATCGACGCGGCGACGACCACCGCGACGAGCCGGACCGACATCCTCACCGGCATCCCGATGAACCCGGGCGGTGATCTCGGAAAGCACTCGGGCTGCCGGCTGCGCTTCGGACCGGACGGCATGCTCTGGGTCGGCACCGGCGACGCGGCGAGGGGCACCGCACCTCAGGACCCGAAGTCACTCGCCGGCAAGGTGCTGCGCATCGACAAGAACGGTGCCCCGGCCGCCGGCAACATGGGCGCGCCCTTCGACCCGCGCATCGAGTCCTACGGCCACCGCAACGTGCAGGGCCTCGCGTTCCGGGCCAACGGCCAGGCGTACGACGTCGAGCACGGCACCGGCTGCGACGACGAGGTGAACCTGCTGCGGACCGGCGGGAACTACGGCTGGGACCCCGTCCCGCGGGCGGCCGGCGATCCCTCCTACGACGAGAACACCCCCATGACCGACCTGGTCCGCCATCCGGACGCGATCGAAGCCGGTGTGGAAGTCCGGGTGCCCGACCATCGCGCCCTCCGGTGGAGTGTTCCTCGCCGGGTCCCAGTGGGGCGCGTGGAATGGTGGGCTCGTGCTGGAGGTGCTGAAGGGCTCGGAGCTGTTCATGCTCAAGCTCTCGGCCGACGGCACGAAGTACACGGAGTTCTCGTCCGCGCTGCACGACCACGGCCGGCTCCGCAGCGCAACGGTCGGTCCCGACGGCGCGCTCTACGTCACGACGTCGAACGGCGGATTCACGGACTCCATCCTGCGGGTGACCCCCAGCCAGGTCACGAGCTAGCGCCGCGACGGTCGCGGTGCCGGTTCCCGCGTCCGCGTCTCGTCGGGCGGGTTCGGCCATGCTGTCGCCGTGTCGTCACCACCCTCGGGGCTGATCCCCGACCACTCGCCGCCGGAGGGCACGCACCCACCGGCCAACTGGCTCGAGCTCTTCTACGACCTGGTCTTCGTCGCGGCGATCATCGTCCTGAGCTCGGCGTTCGCACACGGGCACTCGGTCGCGCACGGCGTCTGGGTGACGTTGTCGTTCGTCTCGATCTGGTGGATCTGGCTCGCGACCACTATGTTCACGAACCGGTTCCGGCTCGACGACACCCCGCACCGCATCCTCGTGCTGCTGCAGATGTTCCTCGTCGCGCTCGTCGCGATGGGTGCTTCCGACGGGGTCCGCAGCGACGAGGTCTTCCTCTCCCTCGACTACAGCCTGCTCGTCCTGACGCTGGCCGTGATGTACGTCCGCGGCGCGAGGCAGGGCATCGGACCGGTCCCGTTCGCGCGCCGGCGCGCCTTCGAGTACCTCGCCGCCGCGGCGCTCTTCGCGGTGGCCGCGGCGCTGCCGGAGGCGGGCCGGGTCACGTTCTGGGGCATCGGCTTCGTCGTCACGGTCCTGCCCGCGGTCGCCTACGTCACGAGCGTCCGTCCCCCGCCGCCGGTCGCGGAGCACCACCTCGTCGAGCGGATGGGCGCGTTCACCCTCATCGTCTGCGGCGAGGCGTTCGTGAAGGTCGCGATCGTGGCCACGGACGGCTCGCTGAACCAGATCGACGTCATCGTCATGGCGTTCCAGTTCGGGCTCGTGTTCGCCGTGTGGTGGACCTACTTCGACGACATCCCGCTCTCGGGCCTCCGCAGCTCCCGGGTCGCGATCGAGTCCTGGATCGCCGGGCACCTCGCGCTGCAGCTCGCCATCGTCGGCGCCGCGATCGGCGTGGCCAAGTTCGTGCACGTCACGCCCGGAGAGCACACCCCGAGCACGGACATCGAGAGCGTCGCGGTCCCACTGGCCGCGCTCTACCTCGCCCTCATCGTCGTCGGCCGCTGCTCCCGGCGACGGCCGCAGGGCCCGCTCAACGTGCTGCGCCTGGTGACCGTCGGCGCGATCGCGCTGACCGCGATCATCGCCTGGCAGGTGGACGCGGTGGACGTGACGAACGCGGTGATCGCGCTCACCGCGATCTCGCTGGCACACGCTGCGGTCGCGGGACGGCTGCGCGAGCGCACCACGGTGACGCGGCTCGTGGTTCCCGCGGCGCCGGATCCGTAAGACCGCGAAATTGGTCGCTCGTTGTGCGAGCCTGGGCCGGTGACCACGACCTCGCACCCCGTCGAAGCCATCAACGCGGTGACGCTGCTCACCGCCGACATGGGCGCCGCGGTCGCGTTCTACGGGGCCATCGGGTTCCAGGTGCTGTCCGGCGGGAGTGACGCCCCGTTCACGACCTTCCGCTGCGGCGACAGCTTCCTGAACCTCCAGCTCGACCCCGCGCACGCCCCGATCAACGAGATCTGGGGCCGGGTCATCTTCTGGGTGGACGACGTCGACGCGGCCTACGAGCGGGCCCGCACGGCGGGCTACGCGCCCGCCAACTCGCCCGAAGACGCGTCGTGGGGCGAGCGGTACTTCCACATCAAGGACCCGGACGGCCACGAGCTCAGCTTCGCCCGCCCCCTCGCGGCCTGACCGACGCAGCCCGGGCGTACCATCCGCGCATGGCATTTCGCGGGTGGCCGGTCGACGCCGTCGAGTTCTTCGACGGGCTCCTGGCCGACAACTCGAAGGTGTACTGGCAGGACCACAAGGACATCTACGAGCAGTGCGTGCGCGCGCCGATGGAGGCCCTCCTCGTCGAGCTCGAGCCGGAGTTCGGTGCGGGAACGGTCTTTCGGCCGTACCGCGACGTTCGCTTCAGCGCGGACAAGACGCCCTACAAGACCGCGATCAGCGCGACGCTCGCCGCGGGCGGCTACGTCCAGCTCTCGGCCGACGGCCTCGCGGCCGGATGCGGGCTCTACCGACCCGCGTCGGACCAGCTCGAGCGGTACCGGCGTGCGGTCGCGGACAGCCGGAGCGGCAACGCGCTCGTCAAGCTGGTCACGCAGGCACGCGCGCGGCGAAGCTCGACGTCACCGCGTCCGAGACGCTGAAGACCGCGCCGCGCGGCTACCCGAAGGATCATCCGCGCATCGAGCTGCTCCGCCAGAAGGGCCTGATCACCTGGCGGGAGTGGCCGGTCGGCGCGTGGCTCGGCACGAAGCGGGCCAAGGACCGGGTCGTCGGCTTCTTCGAGGCCGCCGCGCCGATCAGCGCCTGGCTCGCGCGCCACGTCGGGGACACCGAGCTCGACGACGACCGGCGCTGAGTGCCTCGGATGTTCGTGTTGGTGCCCAGCCCACTCGTCGGACCATCGGTCTGGGAGCCGGTCGCGTCCGTGCTCGCCGATCACGATGAGCACGTCCTCGTCGCGCAGCTCCCGGAGCCGGGGCCGACCCAGCTCCCGCACTGGCGCGCGTGCGTCGACGCGGTCCGGCTCGAAGTCGCGGCCGCCGGCTTCGACCACCCGGTGCTGGTCGGCCACAGTGGTGCGGGCCTGCTCCTCCCCGGGATCGACGACGACGCCCGCGCCTACGTGTTCGTCGACGCCGAGGTCCCGCCGTCGCCCGGCCGCGCCCCGGTCATGCCGGCGTGGCTGCGCAAGAACGTCGCGCGACTGGTTTCCGACGACCGGCTGCCTCCGTGGTCGGCGTGGTGGGGAGAGGACGCGATGACCGAGCTCGTACCCGATGCAACCGTGCGCGCCCGGTTCGAAGCCGATCTCCCGCGCGTGATGCGGAGCTACTCCGAGGAAGCGGTGGACGTGCCGCCGTGGCCCGAGTCCCGGGGCGCGTACCTCCAGCTGAGCCCGCTCTACTCCGGTGATGCGGACGCGGCCTCGGCGCGCGGCTGGCCGGTGGAGCGCATCCACGCGGCGCACCTCCATCTCCTCGTCGACGCCCGCACGGTCGCCGACCGCATCCTGCACCTCGCTCTACAGGTGGTCGCCGCGTGATCGCGCGGCGGGGGTTCGGCCTGGCCCTGCTGCTGGTCCTCGCGGCCGCGTGCAGCTCGAGCTCGACGGCGAAGCCCCCGACGACCACGACAACGAAGGCCGCCACCACGACGACGACCGCCCGCACCGCGGCCGCGCCGGCCTGCGGGAACCCGGGGAGCCCACCGGCCCACTACCGCCACGTCGTCGTCTTCTCGTTCGAGAACCGCACCTGGGACAACGTCGGCCTCGGCTTCGGACCGGACATGCCGTACCTGCACAGCCTGGGTGCGCAGTGCGCGTTCTTCCGCGACTGGACCGAGACGGACACCGCCCAGGACAGCCTCACGCAGTACACCGGTCAGGTCACCGGTGCGCGCCAGCCCGGCACCGTGAACGACTGCAGCCCGTCGCCGACGTGCAGCACCCGCGCCGACAACCTGTTCCGCCAGCTCCGGGACTCCGGTCACACGGCGGTGAACTACGTCGAGGGCGCAACCGGACCGTGCCGGGCCAACAACAACGCGCCGCGGCACGTTCCCGCGCTCTACCTCTGGGGCGACGCCGATCGGGCCCATTGCACGCAGCAGGTCCGGCCCCTGGACGAGCTCGACGTCAAGGCGCTGCCGAGCTTCGCGTGGATCACACCCAATCTCTGCAACGACGGACACGACTGCGGCAACAACGTCGTCGACACCTGGGCGCGCGACAACGTGCAACCGGTGCTCGACAGCGCGGCGTACCGGGCCGGCCAGGTCGCGGTGTTCATCTGGTACGACGAGGACCACCCGGTCCCCAACCTCTGGATCACCCCGACCGCGACGAGGGGTCCGCTCGACACCGCAGGGGCCGGCACGTTCGCCACCCTGCGCGCCTGGCAGGAGATGCTCGGCGTCCCGTGCCTCGCCAACGCCTGCACGGCACCGGATCTGCGCGGACCAGCGAATTCCTGACGGTTCAGGGCCGGAGGTGACGCGCGGGCTCCAGCGCCCGGCGCCGGAACTGCTCGACCCCGGTCGCGACGACGAGATCGTGGGCCCAGACCATCGCCGGACGCGCGAACTGCGCAACCCGGCGCAGCATCGAGTTCCCCGGCGTGAGCGACCAGACCAGTCGCGCGCGGCAGCCGTCGGAAGCCCGCCCGACCTCGAGCCGCGCCGGGCCGCGGAGATCGCCGCTCACCGTGGTCACGATCGCCTGGGCCGGCCGCATCTCGTCGACGTGGATCGTGCACCGCAGCGCGTACGGAAGCGGCGACTGGATCACACAGTGCGCGGTCGTCCCGGTCGCGAAGCCCTCGGTGTCGAACTCCCGGAGCCACGACCACCAGGACGGGTACTGATCGGTCCGGCTCAGCACGGCCCAGAGCTGCTCGGGCGGCACGGGGAACTCCCACGTGCGGTCGAAGCGAAACGGCGCCGCCACGGCCATACGCTCCCACGGAACGCCGGGCCGCGAAAGACGGTGCGGGTGATGTTCGCCCCAAGTGCTCAAGAGTTGGGCGCCAAAGTCCGAGACTGCCCTCGTGGAGGAACTCCCAGTCCTCGTCGTCGGCGCCGGGCCCGTCGGGCTCGCGCTGGCTGCCACGCTCGAGCATCACGGCGTGCCCTGCCGGATCGTCGACCGGGCCGACACCGCGGCGCGGCTGTCCAAGGCCGGCGCGATCCAGGCCCGCACCCTCGAGATCCTCGACGAGCTCCGGCTCGCCGGCCCGTTCCTCGACGCCGGGGTGCGCATGACCCGCGCCGAGGTGTGGAGCCGCGGCAATGCGGTTGCGGCACTCGACGCCGGCGGGATCGCGATGGAGTCCCGCTACCCGTTCGTCCTCGGGCTGCCCCAGTCCACGACCGAAGCGCTCCTCACCCAGCGGCTCGCGGATCGAGGGATCGAGGTGGAGCGCGGCATCGAGCTCGGCGAGTGCCGCCAGGACGAGCGGGGTGTGACCGCGTTGCTGCGCCATCGGGACGGGTCGTGCGAGACCGTCCGCGCCCGGTGGCTCGCCGGATGCGACGGCGCGCAGAGCACCGTCCGCGACGCGATGCGCATCCCCTTCACCGCGGCCGAGCACCGCACGAGGTACGCGCTCGGAGACGTCGAGCTGGGGTGGGACCAGGCTCCGGACACCGCGTTGCTCGTGCTCAACGAGCGCGGACGCGCGCGCAGCTGTTCCCGATCGGGCCCGACCGGTGGCGGATCGCCGTGGACTGCGGCCCCGTCCCGGGGATCGGCCGGCCCACGCCGCCGACGACGCAGGACCTCCAGGAGCTGTGCGACGCGTATCTGCCGTCGCACGCGCGCGTCGGTGAGGTGCAGTGGTCCACCTCCTACTGCGTCCGGCACGGACACGCGCGCCGGCGGCGGGCGCGCCGGGTCTTCCTGCTCGGGGATGCGGCGCAGGTCTACTCCCCGTTGACGTTCGAAGGCCTGAACGTCGGCCTGCACGACGCCTGGAACCTGGGGTGGAAGCTCGCACTCGCGGAGCGCGGCGCCGCCACCGACCTGCTCCTCGAGTCCTACGACGCGGAGTGTCGCCATGTGGAGGTCGACCCCGACCGCGCACCCGTCGGGCACCTCTTCACCGCCCCGGATGCCCTGTCGTCCGACACCCTGCCTGCCGGGGCCGACGACATCGTGTTCCGGTTCCTCGCCGCGCTGCCGGGGTACGAGCGCCACATGGCGCACCGGACCGCCGCGCTCAGCTACGCGTACCGATCCTCCCCCGCGGTCGGCGGTCATCACGGCACCGCGGGCTCGGCCATCACCCGGCACCCGTCGACGCACGTGCATGCGGGAGATCTCGCGCCCGACGCGCCGTTCACGACGGACTCGGGCGTCCGGATCCGAGACGGGCGCTCGTACATCTCGTTGCTCTTCACCGGCGATCCGGGTCCGGACGACGGCTCCCCGATGCCCGAGATGCCGCTCCCGGGCGCGTTGCCGATCCGGTCCGTCATCGTCACGAGAGCTCCCGGCATCCGGTCCGCCGCGCTCGGGGACGTCGATCGTGAGCGACTCGGGTGGCGGCATCCACCACTCCTGGGGCATCACCCGACCCACGCACGTGCTGGTCCGCCCCGATGGCTACGTGGGCTGGCGCGCCGAGCCCCCGGACGCGCGCGCGGTCAGCCAGTTCCTCGCTCGCCTGCACGGCTCGCCCGGACCGGGGCAGCCCCCCGTGACCCCCGCGGCGCGCGCCGAGCGACTCGCCGGCTGACCCACCCGGGTGCCGCTCGACGCGGCCGTAGCATCGGGCGGATGCCCGAGCCCGCGTTCGCCGATCTGACCTCGCGCGCGCGCTCGAGGTGCTCGAGCACAACCGCCGCGGTGACTGGACCTGCCCGGCGGACGGGATCTATCCGAACCAGTGGTTGTGGGACTCGTGCTTCGTGGCCATCGGCCTGGCCCGGCACGACCCGAGCCGCGCCGCGGGTGAGCTGCGCGCGCTGTTCCGCGGCCAATGGGCGAACGGCATGCTCCCGCACATGATCTTCGCGGCGGGGAGCCACGACGCGGGCAGCCGCCAGATCTGGCGCTCCAACACGTTCCCCGATGCACCGAGCGACGTCGAGACGTCCTGCATCACCCAGCCCCCGCTGCCCGCCGTCGCCGCCGCGCACGTCGCACGCGCGCTGCCCGCCGACGCACGCGCCGCGTTCCTGGCCGAGGCCGTCCCGAAGATCGTCCGCTACCACGAGTGGTTGTACCGCGAGCGCGACCTGCACGAGAGCGGCCTCGTGACGCTCATCCACCCGTGGGAGTGCGGGCTCGACACCACCCCACCGTGGATGCAGGCGCTCGGACGGATGCACGAACCGTGGTGGATGCGCGCCGCGCTGGCTCTGCACCTCGCGCGCGTCGTGCGCTTCCTCCGCCGTGACACCCGGTACGTCCCCGCCGCGGAGCGCCCCAGCGACGACGACGGGCTGCGCATGCTCGTGCTCGCACACCGGGCCCGGAGGTATCGCTTCGAGCTGCGCCGGATGCCGGCCGCCGAATCGGTCCTGATCGAGGACCTCGCGTTCAACGCCATCCTCGCGGCGGCGAACCGCGCCCTGGTCGAGCTCGCACCCGACGCGAACGTCCGCCTCGACCCGGCCCTGACCGCGTGCTTCGACCGCACCGAGCGCGCGCTCGACGATCTGTGGGACGACGCGAGTGGCCAGTACTTGTCGCGCGACGCGGCGACCGGCGCGCTCCTGGCCGTTCCCACCGTCGCCACGTTCCTGCCGCTCTGGGCCGGAATCGCGGCGCCGGGCCGCGTCGCCCGGCTCGTCGCCCGGCTCGCCGAGCCGTCGTGGTGGACCCGCTTCCCCGTGCCGAGCGTGCCGACGGACGCACCCGAGTTCGAGGCGGAGCGATACTGGAAGGGCCCGACCTGGGTGAACGTGAACTGGATGATCATCCAGGGCCTCGTGCGCCAGGGCGAGATTGAGGTGGCCGACGAGCTCCGGCGCCGGACGCTCGGGCTGGTCGCTACCAGTGGATGCAAGGAGTACTTCTCCGCGCTGACCGGGCACGGCTACGGGGCGGACGAGTTCTCCTGGACCGCGGCGCTCGTGCTCGAGCTCGCGACCTGAACCCGAAAGGCAGCGATGGACCCGATCACGATGCAACCCATCGGCTTCGTCCGGGGCGGTCGCACGACGCCCCAGGACGACGACTGGGGTGGGCTCACCTGTCGCATCGAGCTCGACCCGAAGGCCGTCACGCCCGACGCGACGCTCGGGCTCGACGAGTTCTCGCACGTCGAGGTCGTGTTCGTGTTCGACGGCGTGGACCCGGGCCAGGTGTGCAACGGGGCTCGCCACCCGCGCGGCCGGACCGACTGGCCGCTGACCGGGATCCTCGCCCAGCGGGCGAAGGACCGTCCCAACCGGATCGGGAGCACCGCATGCGCGCTCGTGGCGGTCACCGGCCTGACCATCGAGGTCGAGGGCCTCGACGCGATGGACGGGACCCCGGTCCTCGACGTGAAGCCGTACATGCTCGGCTTCGCGCCGCGCGGGGACGTGCGGGAACCGAGGTGGGCCACCGAGCTGATGGCCGAGTACTGGTAGCGGACCGGCGCGTGACCGGGTGACCGGCGACCGCCTCACCTCGCGCGCGCTGAACCGGGCGACGCTCGGGCGCCAGCTGCTGCTGCACCGTTCCGGGCTGCCGGTCCTCGATGCGGTCGAGCACCTCGTCGGCCTCCAGGCGCAGATCCCGCTGAACCCGTACCTCGGCCTGTGGTCGCGGCTCGCGCGCTTCGAGCCCGGGTCGCTCAGCCGGTTGCTCGTCGACCGCGCGGTCGTCCGCATCGTGGTGATCCGGGGGACGATCCACCTCGTCAGCGCGGCTGACTGCCGGTGGCTGCGCCCGCTCGAGCAACCGGTGCTCGACGCGGAGATCGCCAACCATCCCGAGCACGGGCCCGCGCTGCGGGGCGTGGACCTCGAGCCCGTCCTGGCCTTCGCCCGGAAGCTCCTCACCGAGCCCCGCACCGGTCCCGAGCTGCGCGCCGCGCTGGCGGCGGAGTTCCCGAAGCTCGACGGCCGCGCGCTCGCGTTCGCGTGCCGCAACCACCTGGCCCTCGTCCAGGCACCGCCACGCGGGGTGTGGGGCGCGTCCGCCGGCATCCGCATCGTGACCGCGGAGGCATGGCTCGGCACGCCCCTGGCGCCGCGGCCGTCGATCGACGACCTGGTGCTCCGGTACCTGGCCGCGTTCGGTCCCGCCACGCCCGCCGACGCGGGCGCGTGGTCCCGGCTGACCGGGATGCGCGAGGTCTTCGACCGGCTCCGGCCGCGCCTGCGCACGTTCCGCGACGAGCGTGACCGCGAGCTCTTCGATCTTCCCGACGCGCCACGGCCCCACGCCGACGTCGCCGCGCCACCGCGCTTCCTGCCCGAGTACGACAACGTGCTGCTCGCACACGCCGACCGGGGCCGCTTCGGCTTCGAGGATCACGGTCTCCGCCCGTACATCGGGTACGGACCCCTCCACGGGACGGTCCTCATCGACGGCATGGTCCGCGCGACCTGGCACGTCGACACGCCCCGCGACGGCGAGCCCGCGGTCCTCGCCGTGGACCACGTCGGGTCGTTGACCAAGCGCGTCGCCACGACGGTCGCGGCCGAGGGTCGCCGGATGCTCCGCTTCACCGTCCCGGATGCCAAGACCCACGACGTCCGCGTCACCCCACGCGCGTGATCCGCGCGTGACCGGCACGAGGGTGGGTCAGGACAGTGGGGTGGCCTCGTAGATGTTCATCGTCGGGCGTTCGGTCGCGAGCGCGCTCAACGCGGCGACGAAGTCGTTCGACGCCGACACCTTGAAGTGCGCGTCGAGCGCGTCACGGTCTGCCCACTGCTCGAAGAAGACGATCGACAGCGGGTCCTCGACGTCCTGGTGCACCGAGTGGATCAGGCAACCACGCTCGGTCCGGGAGCGCCGTACGTGCTCGAGGCTCACCGCGAGGGCGCGGTCGAGCGCATCGGCGCGCACCTTGACCGTCCCGGTGACGATGATCAACTAGTGGAACCCGAGCTGCCCGTAGGTGTTGCACAGCCCGGCGGCGTTGATCGCGACGAACGCCGCGATCACGATCACCGGCGGGATGCGCTTCCAACCCCGCAGCACCCGGCCACCGGCCACGGCCGGCATGTACCAGCTCGGCAGGCCGTTGTCCGGCTCCCCACCCGTCAGGGCCGAGAGGGGCACCGCGTCGTCGTCGAGCGGAGCATCGGGGTCGGCCGCGAGGGCGAGCGCACACAGCTCCTCGTCGGTCACCTCGACGGTCGGGTCGTCCGCAACGGTGGTGCCCACCATGATCGCTCCTTCGGGGAAGCTCGATCGGTCGCCGCACGAGGGTACCCCTGCCCCGGATCGGTTCCGGCGCGGGTCCGCCGCGGCCCGGGTCATCCGACCGGGGCGAGCTCCACGGCTTCCTCGGGAACACCGTCGACGAACGTGACATTCCGGGTGCGCACGTTGGCGACGTTCGGCCCCGGCACGAGCACGCCGACGACGTTGAGCGGGTCCGTCGCGTTCACCGTGACCCGCTCCCCGGTCCGCGGCAGCTTGGCCACGTGCAACAGCTGCTCGGCCGCCTCGGGCAACGCGTACTGCTCACCGGTGAAGCCGGTGACGAACCGGCCACCCCGCACCAGGCCGCGGTCCTCCAACCGGCGCAGCGCCCACTGGATCTCCCGCCACGAGAACCGCAACGAGTCGTGCACCGCGAGATCCCGGAAGATGACGCCCCACCGCCGCAGCAGGAGCTCGGCGACCGCTTCCGCGAGCTCGTCGCGGTCGATGTCCGCGCCGGTGGTGGGCACGAGCGACCACCGACCCGCGGCTGCGGTCGCCGGCTGGGCCCCACGCAGCAACCGGGAGAACCGGCGCGGGTCGGGCTTGCGGGCGTCCGTCACCTTGGCCCGGACCGCGCCGAAGCCGTCGGCCGTGAGCAGCCCGCGCGCGACGCCGTCCCAGAGCCCGCGCTCGACGTCCTCCGGGAGCCGGCGGGTCGCCGCCTCGAGCTCGTAGGAGAAGCTCGCGCCGCGCTCGCGCAGGACCTCGACGATCTCGGACGTGGCCCCGACCGTCGGCTCGGCCGGGTCCGCGCCGGCCCGCGCCGCTTCGAGGAGCCACGGCGTGTCCTCCCGGAACACGATCGAGATCGGCGTCGCCTTCGAGGGCTGACCGACCGGCGCGTCGGCATCGTCGCGGGGCCGGGGCGTGAGCCGCAGCCAACCGACCTGACCCGCGTGGCACAGCTGGTCGAGCAGCTCGGACCGGTAGCTGCCCATGCGCCGCCGAAGCAGCTCAGGCTCCCACGCGACCGCGGCGGCCTCGTGGCCCTGAAGCTGGTCGAGCGCGGCGAGGAGCCCCGCCTCCCCCGCCAGCTGCGTCCCCGGCGCGACGTGCTGCCAGCGCAGGAGGAACCGGACGAAGTCCTGCGCGGTGACGGCCTTGGTCCCGTCACGCCGGGTGCGGCGCGAGTACGAGTGCATGCGCGCGAGCAGCCGGCGCGCCACCCACTCGGTGGTGTCACCACCGGTGTAGCGACCTTGGAGCGCGAAGCCCTCGTTCTGGAGCACCGCGAGCCCGGCGACGACCCGCGACACCGACAACGTCGTTGCGTGCGCGAGCGCGTCGACCGTCGTCACGCCGGAGATCTCGAGCTGGCCCCGCAGCGCGGCAGCGACCGCGGGCTCCTCGCCCAGGAGCACCTGCTGCGCATCCTCGTGCCGCTCGGTCGTGCACCACAGCTCGACGCCGTTGTGCTCCAGCACCTGGCCCCGTCCCCGCGCCACCAGCTCGGCCCAGCTCGGCCGCCACTCGTCGCGGGCCCGGGCGACCACGAGCGAGCTGAGCAGATCGTGCAGGTCGTCGGCCACGGTCGGCTCGGGCGTCACCTCGTCGCGCACCCGCTCGATCGCCGCCGGCTCCAGCGCGCCGATCGAGCTGAGGTCCACGTTCAGCCCGCGCCGGAGCTGCACGGCATTCGTCCGCCGGTTCTGCAGCTCCTCGTCGTCGAGGAACGCGTACGGCCGCGCGGTGATGATCTCGTGGGCGAGCACGGACGCCTCGGTCGTGTCGCAGCAGTGCACCGTGACCGCGCCGGACTCGATCCGCTCGAGCAGGTCCCGCACCCCGTCCAGGTCCATCGCCTCGGTCAGCGTGTCGCTGATCGTCTGGCGCACGAGGAGGTGGTCCGGGATCTCGATCGGGCCGGTGATGTTCTCCTGGCACGCCGCGGCCTGGGGGAACAGCGCGGCCATGAGGTCGTCGGCTTCCATCCGCTGGATCGGCGGTGGGTTCTTGCGCCCGTTGCGGAACCGGAGGATGAGCAGCGACCGGTTGAGGGTCCAGCGCCAGCGGGACAGGAACATCGGCGAGTCGAGGATCGCCTGACGCAGCGTGTCCTCGACCGTCCGGCTCGACACGTACCGCGGCACCTCTTCCAACGGGAAGCTGTGGTGCGGGCCGAGCGAGAGGACGATCGCGTCGTCACTCGCCGCGGCCTGCAGCTCGAAGTTGAACGACCGGCAGAACTTCTTGCGCAGCGCGAGCCCGAGCGCGCGGTTGACGCGCCCACCGTTGGGCGAGTGCAGGACGAGCTGCATCCCGCCGGTGTCGTCGAAGAAGCGCTCCAGCACCAGGTGGTCCTGGGTCGGGGTGACGCCGAGCACCGCCCGGCCGACCGCGAGGTAGTCGACGATCAGGGACGCCGCGACCTCGCGCAGGCCGGTCGTCTCCATGAGCCAGGCCCGCGCGCCGTCCGGATCACCCGCGGCGAGGTGCTCGTCGACGTGGCGGCGCAGCTCGGACACCTCGGTCGACAGCTCGGCCGTGCGGGCCGGGGCCTCACCCATCCAGAACGGGACGGTCGGGTTCGCGTCGCCCGCGTCGCGGACCCGCACCACTCCGGGCTCGACCCGGCGGATCTGCCACGAGTGGGTGCCGAGCAGGAAGATGTCGCCCGCCATCGACTCGACGGCCCAGTCCTCGTTGACCGTGCCGATGAACGTGTCGTCCGGCTCCGCGACCACCCGGTAGTCGCCGGTCTCGGGGATCGCACCGCCGGAGGTGAGCGCGGCGATGCGGCCACCGGTGCCACCGCGCAGCTCGCCGTTCACGGAGTCGTGATGGACGTACGCGCCGCGGGTGCCGCGGCCGGTCGTGACCCCGCCCGACACCAACGCGATGATCTCGTCGAACTGCGCGCGGGTGAGGTCGTTGTAGGGCGCGGCCGTCCGCACCAGCTCGTAGAGCTCGTCGGACTTCCACTCCCGCGCCGCGGTCTCGGCGATCACGTGCTGGGCCGCGATCTCGAGCGGGAGGCGCGCCGGCACGATCGCGTCCAGGCGACCGGCCCGCACCGCGCCGAGCAGCGCCGCGCACTCGATCAGCGCGTCGCGGGTCAGCGGGTAGAGCCGGCCCTTCGGGGTGCCGGCGCGGGTGTGGTTGGACCGGCCGACCCGCTGCAGGAACGTCGCGATGCTGCGGGGCGAGCCGATCTGGCACACGAGCTCGACCGGCCCGATGTCGATCCCGAGCTCCAGCGAAGCCGTGGCGACGAGGGCCTTGAGCTCACCGGCGCGCAACCGGCGCTCGACCCGGGCCCGCCGGTCCTTGGAGAGGCTCCCGTGGTGGGCGGCGACCACGTCGTCGCCGAGCCGCTCGCCGAGCTGGTGCGCGAGGCGCTCCGCCATCCGGCGGGTGTTCACGAACACGAGCGTCGTGTGGTGCTTGCGCACGAGGTCGGCGATCTGGTCCAGGACGTCGTCCATCTGCTCGGCCGACGTCACCGCCTCGAGCTCGCCGTCCGGCAGCTCCAGCTCGAGGTCCAGGTCGCGCTGGTGTCCCGCGTCGACGATCGCGGGCAACGGACGGTCGCCGACGAGCAGGTGGGCCACGGTCTCGATCGGGCGCTGGGTGGCGGACAGCCCGATGCGGGCCGGGCGGTCGTCACAGAGGGACTCGAGCCGCTCCAGGGTGAGCGCGAGGTGGGCGCCGCGCTTGTCCCGGGCGACCGCGTGGATCTCGTCGACGATCACCGTCTCGGTGGTGCGCAGCAGCTCGCGGCCGCCCTTGCTCGTGACGAGCAGGAACAGCGACTCCGGGGTCGTCACCACGAAGCTGGGCGGGTGCCGGAGCATCGCGGTGCGCTGGGAGGTCGGCGTGTCGCCCGTGCGCACGGCCACCCGGATGTCCGGCGCCGAGAGACCCAGCTCGGCCGCGATCTCGGCGATCTCCGCCAGCGGCCGCTGCAGGTTCTCCGCGATGTCCACCGCGAGCGCCTTGAGCGGCGAGACGTAGACGACCCGGGTGACGTCCGTGACCGGCTCGCCGGCGTCGTGGGCCCGGTAGAGCCGGTCGATGCCGACGAGGAACCCGGCCAGGGTCTTGCCGGAGCCGGTGGGGGCCGAGATGAGGGTGTCGAGCCCCGCCGCGATGTGGACCCACCCCTCGGCCTGCGGCAGGGTCGGCCCGTCCGGGAACCGGCGCCGGAACCACTCGGCGACCGCCGGATGGAAGGTCCCGTCGGCCCCGGAACCGGCCCGCGCCGCACCCAGGGAGAGCTGGCGGGGCGCGGCGAGGGCAGTCACCCCACCATCCTCGCGCGGGGGTGGGACAGCTTCCCCGGCGGATCCGTCAGCCGGAGGCGGCGACGGCCGGGGCGGCCGCGACCCCCTCCGGCGGGGGCTCCTCGGGCAGCGGCTCGCGGCCGAAGAACTCGACGAGCGCGAGCACGACGAGCGTGATCAACGCGAAGTAGAGGACCACCGACGCGGTCGGGTGCTGCCACCGGAACAGGATGACGAACGCCACCACCGCGACCGCGATCCGCAGTCCCTTCTTGCGCCGGACGACGACCTCGTTGGGCTCGAGCCACTGCCACCCGGCCCGCTCGCTCTCCTGGCCGAGCCAGTTCGCGACCTGGCGGACCCGCGTGCGGAACCACACGGCGAAGCGCGACGGCCCGGCGAAGAACACCGCGACGATCACGATCACGCTCACGGTCAGCACCGCCCGCACCGACTGGTGGAGGAAGCGCACGAGGGTGTCGAACATCGCGGCCGCCGCGTCGTACGGCAGCAGGTTGTTGCTCGTCGCCGTGTTGAGGTACAGGCCTCGACCCACCGCGAGCACGAGCGCCAGGATCAGCGCGCCGAGCGCGAACGCGACCGCGCTGGCGACGAACCCCTTCCGGCGGCTCTTCGACAGGTAGATCGCGCCGATGAAGCAGCCGAGGATGACGAACGGGAGCACGAACGCGAGCGTGTTGAGGATCTTGAAGCCACTGCGGGCCTTGTACAGGTCGTTGGACTGGAAGACCGTGATCTTGCCGCCGATGCTCCCGATCGGGATCTTCGAGAAGAGGTCGATGCCGCTGCCTTCGAGCTTGGCCTGCACCTGCTTGCTCACCTCGGAGAGGTTGATCGTGACCGCGCCGTTCGACGTGGCCGCGACCGTGCCGCTGTCCTGGCCGGTCAGCACGTTCACGAGCTGGGAGTGCGCGAGGCGGTTGGCGTCGATCCAGATCGTCTGGAACTGACTGGTCTGCAGGACGCGCAGGACCGCGGCCTGGACGAAGGTCTGCAGCGCGCTCGTCAGCGGGCCGGACAGGACGTCGGCGCGCCTGGGCAACGCTTCCTTGACGTACTTCTTGATGTCGACCCGCGCGAAGAGCTCTTGGGAGACGTCATCGGCGACGTACGCCTGGATCGCCGGGTTCGAGCTCAACGGCTTGACCGTCTGCACGTAGCGACCGGTGTCGCCGATCTCGTTCTTGACGAAGAGCGCGACGATCGACAGCGGCGTCAGCAGGCACGCGACCACGAGCAGGATCGCGACCCAGAACCGGTGCGACCGCCGACCCGGCTTCGGCGCGGCCGCGTCGGTTCCGCCACCCTGGCGCGCCGCGAGGAGCGCCTTGTTCTCCGCTTCGAGCGCCGCGATGTGCGCCTTCTCCGCGTCGAGCTCCTGGCGCAGTCGTTCGACCGACTCGTCCTCGGCCGGCTGCGGCGCTTCCGGGTCCCCTGGGCTCACGGCGTCCACCTCACTCGGAAATCGATCGGCTCACTGCAAAATCGAACCACTCATCCGGCGTCGAGCCGGGCCACGAGGGTCTTCGGCGCGACCACCCGGTACGCGTCGCGACAGATCGCATCGATCTCCGCCCAGGAGACCTGGCGATCGAGCCGCACCCCGAGCCAACCGCGATGACCGACGTACGGCGGGCGGAAGAAGCGCTTCGGCTCGGTCTCGACGAGCTCCTCCTGCGCCCCGACCGGCGCGGCGCACCAGAGGTGCGGGAACTCGTGGTCGTGGTGGCCGTCGGCCCACAACATGACGAAGCTCTTCTTGTCCCGCACGAACCAGGTCGGCGCGGAGTGACTCGGCCGCTCGCTCACCTCGGGGAGCGCGAGGCAGATGGCGCGGAGTCGGGTGAGGTGATCTGCGGCGATCCCGCGACGTTAACGGCCGGGGGGGCGCCCGGAGAGGGTTCTCACGCGGCGGCCGCGCGCCCTACCATTGCCCGGCATGTGCCGAAACATCACTGAGCTCCGCGGCCTCGAGCCCGCAGCCACGCGCGAAGAGATCGAAGCTGCCGCGTCGCAGTTCATCCGCAAGGTCACCGGGATCTCCCGCCCGAACCTGGCCCTCGCGGCCGCGATGGATGCTGCGGCGGTCGAGGTCGCCGACATCACGGAGCAGCTGCTCGCGGGCCTGCCGCCGCGGCGCCAACCCCCCAAGACCGTCCCGCCGCTGCGCCGGCCCGAGGTCCGCGACCGTCTCGGTCTCGCCCCCTTCCCGAGCTGACGAACCCGAACCGACGCAGCAGTGAGCAGCAGGGCAGGACGGTCGCGTTGGTCGCTGCACGCCGGCGCGATCGTCGTCCTCGTGATCGGGCTGCTCCTCACCGCGTCGATCGCGGTCGGGACGCGGCTGCTGCGCAACGACAACGAGGATCGTCTCCTGCACCAGCGGGTGAACGAAGCCGCGACCGTCGCGTCGTCCGCGACCGGCAGCACGCAGGCGACGCTCGGCGCCGCGGCCGCGCTGGCCGAGTCGACGAAGGGCGACCTCGCGTCCTTCCGGCAGCTCGCCGGGCCGCTGACGGCCACGGGAAATCCCTACGCCTCGGCCTCGCTCTGGGCTACGGGCTCCGGTCCGCCCCAGCTGCTCGACGTCGTGGGCAAGCCGCCGAAGCTCGCGCAGCAGAGCCCCGCACGCATCCGGTCCGTCATCGAACACGCGACGAGCTCGTCCACGCTGACGGTGGTGAACCTGCTCGGTGAGCCCGACCGTCGACTCGGGTACGCGGACTCGGTGCCGGGCTCGGGCACTCGGTACGTCGTCTACACCGAGGCGATGTTGCCGAGCGATCGCAAGGCGCGCATCGCGAAGAACTCCGCATTCGCCGACTTCGACTACGCCCTGTACCTCGGTCCGCACGCGAACCCGCGGAACCTGCTCGCCTCCAGCACGGGCGGCAGCGTCCCGGTCGGGCGGCGCGGCTCGGTGGTTGTGCCCTTCGGCGACCAGAAGATCCTGCTCGTGCTCGCGCCACGCGTGGAGCTCGGCGGCACGGTGCTCCTCCAGCTGCCGTGGGCGCTCGCCGCGCTCGGCCTCATCGTCTCCATCGCCGCCGCGCTCCTCGTCGAACGCCTGATCCGGCGGCGCGAGCACGCCGAGCGCCTGGCCCGGGAGCTCGAAGCGACCGCGGCCGAGAACGCCCGGCTGCTGGCCGACCAGCGGACCGTCGCCTCGACGTTGCAGCACAGCCTGCTGCCCGAGACGCTCCCGGAGATCCCGGGCCTCGAGCTCGCGGTCCGGTACGTGGCCGGCGTAGAGGGCGTCGACATCGGCGGTGACTGGTACGACGTCCTCGAGCTCGAGGGCGGGCGGCTCCTCTTCGTGATCGGCGACGTCTCCGGTCGCGGGCTGCGCGCCGCGACGATCATGGCGTCGCTGCGGTACGCGATCCACGCGTACGCGGCCCAGGGCGACCCGCCGGTGACGATCCTGTCCAAGCTCTCCGCACTGCTCGACATCGAGCGCGACGGCGCCTTTGCCACCGTCCTGTGCGGCACGATCGACCCCGTCCACCACCAGATGACCTTCGCGAGCGCCGGGCACCTCCCGCCGCTGCTCCTCGCGGACGGCGGGGCCGAGTTCGTGACGATGACGACCGGTCTGCCCGTCGGGGTCGGGACCACGGCCCCGTACGAGTCGGTCACCATCTCGGTGCCGGATCGCGGGACGGTCCTCGTCTACACCGACGGCCTCGTCGAGCGGCGGGGCGAAAGCCTCGACACCGGGCTCGCGCGGTTCAGGGAATGCGCGCTGGGGGTCGATGGATCGATGGAGCACCTGCTCACGCACGTGGTCGACGAGCTCACGGAAGCGGAGTCGGATGACGACACGGCGATCTTGGGACTGAGATGGCGCACGTAGACCGACGGCCGAGCCGATGAGGGCGACGCGGCGCTTCCCGAACTCACCGAGCTCGGTGACCCAGGCGCGCCGCTACGTGCACGACCACCTCACGGACGCGCCGCCCGACGTCACCGATGCCGTCATGGTCATGACGTCGGAGCTCGCGACCAACAGCATCCGCCACGCGGCCACCGACTTCGAGGTGGCGGTCGACCGCACCCCTCGGACGATCCGCGTCGGCGTCACCGATCGGGGCTCGGGCGTGCCCACGGTCCTGTCGCCCGACCCGGGCCAGCCTTCCGGACGCGGCCTGAGCATCGTGTCGAAGCTGGCCGACGACTGGGGGGTCACGACCACGGACGCCAACACCAAGACGGTGTGGTTCACCGTGACCCTCCCCGTCACGACTTAGAGAAAGCAGTCGGGCGGGGTCAGCTCCCCGGCGCGTCGAGATCGAACAGAGGCGTCATCGCCGTCACGTCGAGCACCCGCATGACGTGCTCCGGGACGGCCTGCAGCCGGAGCGGGACCCCACCCTCCTCCGCCGCCCGGCGGGTGCGGTAGAGCGACCCGAGCCCGGAGCTGTCGAGGAACGTCAGCTCGGCCAGATCGAGGGTGAGGCTCGGGACCGGCCGGGCCAGGAGGGCCAGGAGCTCGCGCTGGAGCCCCGGCGCCGCGGCGAGGTCGAGCTCGCCCCGGAGGGCCACCACCACGCCGTTCGGGGCCTCGGCCACGTCGTAGTCGAACCCCCCGGCTCCGAGCTCCCCGGCCTGGACCGCCGAGGGGTCGGACGGTGCGACTCCGTGCATCTCCACGCCTCCCGAGCGGTCCGATTGCCCCGATTCGCCGTCGTCGACCGCGATTCTGGCTGACCCATCCAGGTGCGTTCAAGACGAACGCCCCGGACCGCCTGCCCCGACCCCGCCGAGACCGTACGAAAACAGGTTATTCAGCCAAAACTTCAGAATAGATCGATTCATGCCGATTCTACCGGTTCACACGCAATTGCTTGGAGGTTGGTCGTCCGCCGCCCCCAAACGGTCCCTGTCCCCTCCGAACGGAGCATCCGTGCCCTCGAGGAACTGGAAACGCCCCATGATCGTCACCGCCCTCGTGGCGGCCGCCGCGTTGATGGCCGGCTGCTCGGTCGTCGGCGGGAAGGTGGTCTCGGACGAGAACACCACGAGCGCCGCCCCGTCCCCGGCGGTCCTGCGCGAGCGCGTGGGCATCGCCTCCGGCTCCGCGACGGTCTGGGCCGATGACGCCACCCGGCGCCAGTCCCTCAAGGCGATCGCCGACACCGGCGCCCACTGGGTCTCCATGGACATGGACTGGAACTCGATCAACGGTGCGGGCCCGAACGTGTGGCGCTGGGACGCGACCGACCTGTTCGTGCGCGAGGCCCGCTCGTACGGGCTCGCCATCGTCGCCATCGCGGGGTACAGCCCACGCTGGGCCGAGCCGGCAAGCTGCCCGGCCTCCGCGGCGACGCACTGCCTCCCCGCGAGTCCGGAGACCTACGCCGCCTTCGCCCACCAGGTCGCGGCGCGGTACGGATCGCTCAGCTCCATCCCTGATCTGCGCAACTCGATCGAGGCCTGGCAGGTCTGGAACGAGCCGAACCACTTCCCGTTCGTCCAGCCCACCGTCGACGTGGCGCAGTACACCGCGATCCTGAAGCGCGCGTACGTCGAGTTCAAGGCGGCCGACCCTGCGGCGACCGTCATCGCGGGTGGCACCTCGCCCGCGCCCGACTCGGCCTACGGCACCGACATGGCGCCGCTGACGTTCCTGAAGGGCATCTACAACAACGGTGGGCAGGGCTTCTTCGACGCCTTCGGCCACCACCCGTACTCGTTCCCGTGCAGCCCGCTGCACGACGCGACCTGGAACGCCTTCACGCAGACCCGCTACCTCCACGACGTCATGGCCGCGAACGGCGACGGCGGCAAGAAGATCTGGGCCACCGAGGCCGGTGCGCCGACCGCGAGCAACGTGGCCGGCGGCTGCGTCGCCGGGCCGAACTCATCAGTGACCGAGGCGCAGCAGGCGCAGTGGGTGTCCGACTACCTGAAGGGCTGGACCGAGAAGTTCGGCAGCTTCACCGGTCCCTTCATCTGGTACCAGATCCGCGACAACGGCACCGACCCCGCCGCGGTCGACGACCACTTCGGTCTCGTGCGCCGGGACTTCAGCCCGAAGCCGGCCTGGACCAAGCTGCAGCAGATGCTCGCCGGCTAGCTCCCGACGCCGATGCGCTCGACCACGTCCCGCCCGACCTCGCGGGCGTGGTCGAGTGCTGACGCGATCGGCGCGGTCATGACGTTGCCCGGAGGCGTGTCGGCGCCCCGGGGGTGCGGGCGGGTCGGGGCGCGCCGCTTGGCCGCCAGCAGCGCGTCGCCGAGATCGAGCAGCTCGGCCCGGGTGCCCACGTCCCGCAGGTCCGAGAAGAGCTCGCTCTCCTCCTCCTTCACGTGGTGCCGGACGTTCTCCATCATCACCGTGACCTTCGCGTCGAAGCGCTCGTCGCCGGGCGCGAGGTCTTCGAGCTCCCAGAGGAGCCACTTCACGACGTGGTGCTCCTCGAGCGCCTCCAACACCTCGTCGTCCGCGCCCTCGATGTAGTCGCGCGCCCATGGATAGAGGAGCTGCTCCTCGATCGACGCGTGCCGTGAGAGCTCGGCGATCATCTCGTCGACGAGCTTGCGCTTCTGCTGCAGCGCGCCGTCGCCGGCGCGCTCGAACTTCTTGAACAGCGCTTCGACCTCGCGGTGATCTTGCTTCAACACTGCGATCGCATCACGGCGCGGTGGGCGCCGGGCGCGGCTCGCGCCGGCCGCGGGACGGGACCTCTTCGTGGCTGTCGACTTCGTAGGCATGTTCGGCTTCTACCCGGCGTCGCGTCGACGTACACCGCGCGCCGGATGGTTTCGCGACGTCGAGCGCGGGGGTAGAAGGCGGGCGTCGCATCCGCAATCGAAGGGAGTCGTCCATGCTCGTGCTCGGCATCATCTTGATGATCATCGGTTTCCTGCTCGCAGTACCGGTCCTGTGGACGATCGGCATCATCCTCGCCGTGGTCGGCGCGGTGCTGTGGGTCGCCGAAGGAACGGGCGCGGCCTGGGGCCGGCGGTGGTACTGACGCCCGCGGCCCAACGTCCGCAACCACGGAGCCGGTACGTGATGAATTCCCAGCCCGACGTCGTCGACCTGATCGAATGCGATCACCGTGAGGTCGAGGAGCTGTTCGCGAAGTTCGGCGCGACGGGTGACCTGGCCGTCGCGGCGGAGGTCTGCGACTCCCTCGACCGGCACCGCGCCGGCGAGGAGGGTGCGGTCTATCCCGTCGTCGCGGCGGAGCTCCCGAACGGCCGCCAGATGGCCGGGGAGGGCGAAGACGAGCACACCGAGGCCTACAACCTCATCGCCCGGATCCGCGAGTGCACCGATCCGGGCGATGAGCTGGCCGACCTGATGGCCGAGCTGCGGCTCGTCGTCGAGCAGCACGTCGACGCCGAGGAGACCGAAGTGCTCCCGCAGGTGCGAGCCGTCCTCGAACCCGACCGGCTCGAGGCACTGGCCCGCGAGTACACCGCCGCGAAGCGCTGAGGCCCCCGTGGGCTTGACGGCGTTCGCGCTCAACTGCTCGCTCAAGTCGTCGCGCGAGTCCTCGAGCACCGAGAAGCTCATCGACGAGCTGCTCTTCGCGCTCAGGGAGTACGGCGTCTCGGGCGGCGGGACGGTGCGCATGGCGGATCGGGACGTCCGGCCCGGCGTGACCTCCGACGAGGGCCCCGGCGACGACTGGCCCTCGCTGCGCCGCCAGATCCTCGACGCGGACATCTTCGTGCTGGGCACGCCCATCTGGCTCGGGCACCCGTCGAGCTACGCGCAGCGCGTGCTCGAGCGCCTCGACGCGTTCATGGGCGAGCACGACGACGCGGGCCGCATGGTGTCGCTCGACCGGGTCGCGCTCGTGGCCGTCGTCGGCAACGAGGACGGCGCGCACCACGTCGCCGCGGACCTGTTCCAAGGGCTGTCCGACGTGGGCTTCACCATCCCTGCGAACGGGATGACCTACTGGGTCGGCGAAGCGATGCAGTCGACCGACTACAAGGATCTCCCGTGCGGCAGTCAGAAGACGCACACGGCAACGAAGCTGGCGGCCGCGAACGCGGCGCACCTCGCGCAGCTCCTGGCCGAACGGCCCTACCCGCCCACGTAGGTCTTCGGGAGCTGCACGCGGCGGGCGCACGGTCGCACGTCGATGACGCGGGCGGCGCGCAGGGGTGCGGCGAAGCGATCCCTGCGGGTGGAGGCGAGCAAAGCGCTCTGCGAGCGGTCGGTGTCCTTCACCAGACCGGCGACGAGTCCCATCGTCCCCATCACCACGAGCCACGTGCCCACGGCCACCAGGACCCACACCATTGCCGTCATCTCTGCGCTCCCTTTCCGACCTCATCCGCTTCCTACCCATTCCGCCCATCGCGGAACCCCCGTTCGGGTTTCGGGGCCCCGGCCGGCGGGAAAACCTCGGGCGTCGTTGACGATTCGCATCCCGGCGGAAGGGAGCATCCCGATGCCACAGCAGGCGTGGAGCCCGAAGCGCGAACGGCAGTACGAGCACATCAAGAGTGGCCTGAAGGAGCACGGCCGCTCCGAGGACCTGGCCGAGGAGATCGCGGCGCGCACCGTGAACAAGGAGCGCGCCCGCGCCGGTGAGGCGAACGAAGCGTCCGCCACGTCCACCGACGACATCTCATCGGGTCGGCGCGGCGGGCTGCGGTCCCACCGCGGCCCCGGCGGTCGCACGCGCGACCAGCTCTACGAAGAGGCCAAGCGCCGCGGCGTCAAGGGTCGCTCCAAGATGTCGAAGGCCCAGCTCGAGCGCGCGGTGGACCGCTAGCGCCGACGCTTCACCAGCTCGCGGATCAGGCGGTGCGGGTCAGTAGGGACGGTCGCCGACGACCGTGACCCGCTCCATGACCCGCCGGGCGGGCAGGAAGTCGTTGCTGACGCAGTGCTGGGTCCCGCGGTTGTCCCAGAACGCGACACAGCCCGGGCTCCATCGGAACCGGCACTGCACGTCGGGCAGCCACGCCTGGTGTTCGAGCCGCCGGAGCAACGGGGCTGACTCCGCGGGGTCCATGTCCTTGATGCCGCACGTGAACCCGGCGTTGACGTACAGCGCCTTCTCCCCGGTCTCGGGGTGCGTCCGCACGACCGGGTGCTCGACCGTCGGATGCTCGGCGCGCATCTTCTCCTGCACCTCGGGCGGCTGACCGAACCCGAACGCGCGCGTGTAGTCGTGCAGCGCGACGCGGCCGTCGACCTCCGCCTTCGTCTCGTCGTCGAGCAGCTCGTACGCCTTGTGCATGTCGGCCCAGAGGGTGTCCCCGCCGACGGGCGGCAGCTCCACCGCGCGCAGGATCGACCCCATCGAGGGCTCCGGCCGCCACGTGACGTCGCTGTGCCACGTCCCCGGCGCCCGGAACTTCCCACCCGCGGGCAGCACGAAGATCTCGGGATGGCTCTGGCCCTCGGGGGTGAGCGGATGCACCTCGAGGTCGCCGAAGCGCCGACCGAAGGCAACGTGCTCGTCGCGATCGAGCCGGTGCTGGTCACGGAAGAAGATCACCTTCCACTCGAGCAGCGCGGCGTGGATCTCCGCGATCGTCGCGTCGGTCAGATCGTCGGCGAGATCCACCCCGCCGACCTCCGCACCGATCGTCGTGGTGAGCGGCTCGATCGTGAGGGTGGCACCCATGGGCCCGAGCCTACGCGTCGCCGGCTGCGCGAGGCTGCGGGCATGTCGTGGTCCGCCGAGTGGGATGCCCCGCGTCCCTACCTGCATCCCGTGAAGACCCCGGCCGGTGCGGTCCTGACCGTCGACGCGCCCGCCGACCACCCCTGGCACCACGCGCTCTGGTTCACGATCAAGCTCGTCAACGGCGAGAACTTCTGGGAGGAGTACGGCGAGTTCGGGACGTTGCGCACCGGCGCCGTCGTCGAGCTCGACGACGCCGGCGTCCGGGCGACGATCGACTGGGTGCGGCCGGACGGCACCACGATCGCGGTCACCGAGACCCGCGAGCTGCGGACCCTGGCGCTCGGCCCGGACGCGTACGCGATCGACTGGACCGAGACGCTCGTCCCGGAGCCGGACACGACGTTCGATCGCACCCCGTTCACGACGTGGGGCGGGTACGGCGGCCTGACGGTGCGCGGGCGCGCCGGACTGGCACGACACGCAGCTCGTCCTGCCCGACGGCAGCCGTCATGACCGCCTGCTCGGCGAGCGCGCGGCCTGGTGTGCGCTCCACGGGGTGGCGCCGCTTCCGGACGGGACCGAGCAGGAGTGCGGCCTCGTCATCGCCGACCATCCCCACAACCCGCGCTTCCCGACTCCCTGGTACGGCAGCAACCGCGCCGACACCTACGGCGAGGGCTGGGCGAACTTCCTCAACGCGGCCTTCCTCTGGGAGGAGCCCCTGGACGTCGCGGCCGGTGCGTCCCTGCAGCTCCGGCAGCTGGTCGTCGTCTACGACGGTGCGCTCGATCTCGAGCGCACCGCGGGCGTGGTCGCCGACTGGGCGCTGCAGTCGTGAGCAGCGCCGAGCTGGCCGAGCAGCTGCGCAGCCTCACGGTGGAGACGCTCGAGGCGTTGGAGCGCCACCACTTCCCCGGTTGGCGCATCCCGCGCGTCTTCGCCGGCCACGCCGTCGGCGCGGACGTGCGCGCGGATCTCTGCTTCACCCTGGCCCACCTCGCCGATGCCGGCGTGGACGATGTCGCCGGGAAGCACCCGGACGCGATCACCGCGCGGCTGATGACCGAGGTCGACGGCCCGTCGACGCACACCTTCTTCTCGTACCGGATCGCCGAGACCTTGGCCCGCCACGGTCCGTTCGCCGGCAACCCCCTGCTCGCCGAGTGCGACGCCGCGCAGCGCGATCAGGTCGCCGTCGCCACCGACAGCTCGGACTGGATCGAGCTGCTCGACTCCGGCCTGCTCCCCCGCAACTACGCCGCGGTGCTCGCGCGCTGCGAGCTCGGCCGGGAGCGTCTCGGCCTGGTCGACGACACCGCAGCGCTGGACTCCCTGATCGCGCGCGCGGCAGCGGTGCTCGGCGAGAACCCGCGCCGGTACCTCGACGACTCCAACCACCGCGTCGGCCGCTACGACATCTACACCGCGGACGTCTGGCTCTTCTGCGAGCCGCTCTCGCCCCGGCTCGGGCCGGTGTGGGAGGAAGGGCTGCGGACCGCGCTCGACCTCGTCCTCGCGGTCGGGTCGCGGGACGGCACCGCCATCCCCTGGGGTCGCTCGACCGGCGCGCTCGGTGCCGCGCTGACCGTCGAGCTCGCGGCCTTGGCGCTGGCCGGTGGCTACGCGGACGACCACGGTCCCGTGTGGCTCCGGCGCGCGAACGATGCGACCCGGACGCTCGAGCAGGTCTTCGACCGGGACGGTGTCGTCAACGCGCACCGCCACCGCGATCAGGACGAGTACCGCGGTCCCGCGCGCCGGTTGCAGCTCACCCTCGATCTGCTCGGCAAGGTCGCGTGGGCCGCCGCAACGCTCGCCCGCGCTCCCACCGAGGCGCAGTCGCGTCGACGGCCGAGGCGTACCCGTTCGACGACCGCTGGATCGGCTTCGAGCACCATCGCGCCGCGGGAGTGTGGGCCCATCGCAGCGCGGGCGCGGACTTCGTGCTCCCGTTCGTCGGCGCGAGCCGCAGCCACTACCTCCCCGCGCCGTACCAGCCCGGGATCTGGGAGGTGCCGGTGGACCGGGACCTGCCGTGCTGGACACCACTCGTGGTGTCCGGGCTCGGGCGGTACACCGCCGCCGGGGTGCCCGCGGCGATGCGCCACGAGGACGGCGTGCTGACCGCGCGCTGGGAGGCGCTGCCGCCGGCCGGCGTGAGCCTCGACGCGACCAAGGAAGCCGCGCCGCTCGCGGCAACGCGGGACCTGCGGTTCTCCGTCGAGCGCCGGAGCCTGGTGCTCGAGGACGAGCTGACCTTCGAGGAGGTCCCACGCGCCGTCAGCCTCGCGATCCCCGAGGTCGCGGGCCGGCCGCTGCACGTCGAGTGGAGCTGCACGTCTCCCCACGCGACGACCCGGATCACGGTCGACGGGCTCGCCGAGTGGCGCAGCCCGTGGTCGGAGATCCACGCGGTTCACCAGCTCGACTGCACTCCGACGAACCGCATCATCTACGGCGCGACCGTCACGCCGCTCCTGCGCGTCGGGTCGACGGCGTTCGGGCACCACTACGACGCCGCGCTCTACGCCCCCATCGGCGAGCGCGTCGTCGAGCGGCCGTCACCCGTGGGCTGGCAGGCCGATACGTCGGTCGCGGTCGACGACATCGACCTCCTCCACGTGCACTGGCCCGAGTGGGTCGCGTTCGACGACCTCGCGGCCCACGAGCGGATCCTGGCGACGTTCCGCGACCACGAGGTGCCGTTCGTGTGGACCGCTCACAACCTCACGCCGCACGACCGGCGGCCCGACGTCTACGACCCGATCTACGCGCTCTGGGCCCGTGCGGCCGCGGGCGTCATCCATCACAGCGAGTGGAGCCGGGCGCGGATGCTGGCGCGCTACGAGTTCGGTGACCGGTGCCGGCACGAGGTGATCCCGCACGGTCACTTCGGCGGGATGTGGCGGGCCGCCGGTGTGCCCGATCGGGCGACGGCCGAGGCCCGGCTCGGGCTCGAGCCGACCGCGGTGCGGATCGGCCTGGTCGGCGCCCCGCGCGCGGACAAGCTCGTGCAGGCGGTGCTGGACGGCGTCGCCGCGTCGAGCCGGGACGACGTCCAGCTCGTCTGCTGGTCGCTCGGCGTCGGCGACGTCGTGCCGGACGACCCCCGCATCGTCATCGCCGAGCCGTACCGGGGTTGCGACGCCGCGACGTACGCGACGCGCCTGGCCGCGTGCGACGCGCTCGCGCTCGTCTTCGACCCGGACGGCGACATGCTCGCCACCGGCACCGCCGCGGACGCCCAGGGCCTGGGGATCCCGGTGCTGGCGTCGGACTGGGGCTACCTGACCGAGGTGCTCGGCGCCGGCATCATCCCGTCCGGCCACACCGCGGCGTCGATCGCCGCGGCCGTCGACGCCCTCACCCCCGAGGTGCTCGCCGCGTCGGCCGCCGCGATCACCGTGCGCCGGGCCGACTACGAGTGGGGACCGATCGCGACCCGCACCGCCGACCTCTTCGAGCGCGTCGTCCTCGACGAGCCCTGACCCGGCTCGTTTCGGGGCGTCTGAGGGTCGCCAGAGCGACCCTGACGCGCCCCGAAACCAGCTAGACCGCGAGGAGGGCGTCGACGCGGCGGGCGATGTCCGCCAGAAGGGGTCGATCCGAATCCGGGCGGGTCGGTGACGACGGGTGGGTGCGGTCGCAGCCGATCCACCCGCGTTGCGCGAGGAACATCGCGGCGTCGTGGCGGTACCCCGGGACCGGCGGGCGGAACGCGAGCTGGCCGAGGTACTGCAGCACGTCGTTGAGGGCCCAGAAGCGCGCGTCGTCGCCGGCGGCCCACGCCCGGTCCCGGGCCGCGAACCCGTCGGGCGCGAACGTCGACAGGCCGAGGAGGTAGTCGGAGCCGTAGGTGACCATGTCGATCGCGAGGTCGTTGCCGGTGAGCACGAGGAACTCCGGCCGGCGGGCGTCGCGAGCCGCGAGGCGCGCCCACTCCTGGTCCCGGTCGAGCGACGAGTGCTTGAGCCCGACGAGGTTCGGGACGTCGAGCAGCCGCTCGAACACGTCGAGCGAGAAGATCCGGCCCGCGGGATGGAACATCGGCCCGAGCTCGAAGCCCAGCAGCCGGTCGACGCCCGCCGCGAGCCGTTCGTGCGCGGCGACCAGCGCCGCGTCGTCCAGCCCGGCCAGGCCGTACGACGGGAACAGGATCGGCAGCCCGCCCGCGCCGGCGATCTCCTCGCACTCGCGCCGGTAGGCCGCCTCGTCGAACGGGGCGCCGGGCTCGTCCGCGACCTGCGTCCCGGCGACCCACCCGCTCGGCGCGTGGGCGACGGCGATGTCGATCGCCGCGCCGCCGCTCCGCGTGATCGAGCACGGGACCGAAGCCCGTGTCCATGTTGACCGCGGGGATCAGGCCGGCGCGGACGGTGCGGGCGACGTGCGCCTCGAAGCCGGGCCAGTCGATCGCCCCCGCCCCGGTGAACGGCAGCAGCACCGCGGACATCCCCGTGATCGCGCGTCCGGGGCGGATCTCCGGCCGGGAGGTCGTCATGCCGGCTCGCCGAGCAGGTCGTGCAGGGTCCGCGCGTCGCGCAACAGGGACCACGGGTCGTCGCCCGCGACGAACTCGAGCAGCGCGACGCGCGGTGCCGGGCCGTCGGTTGCGGGCGACTCGCGCAGCACGCCGAACACCGCGCGCCAACGGTCCGTCCCTTCCGCCAGCGGCCGGCGGTCCTCGGGACCGGCCCACTCGTAGACGTGGACGTGTGCCAGCCGGGCGCCGAGGGCCACGACCTCGGCCGCGTCCTCGGCCGGCGCGCGGGCCGGCAACCAGTACGGCGGCTGCCAGTACGTGAAGAGGTTGGGCGCGCCGACCGCGTCGATGAGGGCCGACGCGGACTCGCCGGTCACCGTCAGCGTGCCGCCGTGGAACTCGACGCCGACCGTGAGGCCGCGCGCGGCCGCGGCGGCCGAGACCGCACCGAGCGCGTCGACCACCTCCCCGGTGCGGGGCGATCCCGGCTCGACCCCGAACGGCGCCCAGACCCGCACGTTCGGCGCCCCGAGGTCGACCGCGGTGTCGAGCACGCGCGCCACCGTCTCGGGCGCCGCGTCGCCGTCGGCCAGGAGGTACGAGCCGTACGACGCGGTGACGAGCCCGGCCGCGTCGGTCGCGACCCGCGCCCGCGCGACCGCGTTGCGGTCACCGGACGGGACGTGGACGTCGCCGCCCCACTCGATCGCGCGCAGGCCCGTCTCCGCCGCGAGCTTCGCGACCTCCTCGACGCCGAGGTGGCGCATGGTGACGGAGCACAAGCCGGGGACCACCGTCACGCGATGCGGTCCAGGTCGTCGCGCCGGACCTCGTGGAGCGGGGCGACGCCGCGGGCGTAGCGCTCGACTTCGACGACCGCGAGCTCGGCGAGCCGGTGCAGCTCGTTTCCCATCGCGCCGGCGACGTGTGGCGTGACGAACACGTTGGGGAGCGCGAGCAGCGGGTGCCCGGCCGGGAGCGGGTCGGGCTCGGCCACGTCGAGGATCGCGGCGATCCGCCCGGACGCGAGCTCCGCTTCGAGCGCGGTCTGGTCGACGAGCGCGGGACGCGCGGTGTTGAGGAAGACCGCACCGTCGCGCACGGCGGCGAGCTGGCGCGCGCCGATCATCCCGCGGGTCGCCTCCACGTCGGGGGCGTGCACCGAGAGGACGTCCACGGACGCGCAGAGCGCGTCCAGGTCGTCGACCTTCTCCACGCCGAGCCGGGCCGCTTCCTCCGCCGAGAGGTACGGGTCGTACACCGCGACCTCGAGGTCGTAGGGCGCAAGAAGCTCGATGACCCGGCGGCCGACGAGTGAGGCCCCGACGAGACCGACCCGGCGGCGGTAGTTGCCGACGGTGCCCGGGTCGAGCGGGACCGTGATGCTCCGATCCCGCAACCACTCGCGGAACAGCAGGACGCCCTTGTTCGCGAGCAGGATCATCGCGACCGTGTACTCCGCGACCGGCACCGCGTTCGCGGCGGCTGCCGACGTGACCGTGATGTCGTGCGCCCAGACCGCGTCGGTCACCTGCCACTTCACCGTTCCCGCGGCGTAGGCGAAGAGGCGGAGCTGCGGCGCCAACGCGACCGCTTCGGCCGTGAGCGTCGGGCATCCCCAGTGGCCGACGAGCACCTCCGCATCGCCGAGCACCGTCACCGCGCGGTCCTCACCGAAGGATGCGAGCGGCACCGGGTCGATGATCTGTCCGACCGACCCGAGCCGTTCGAGCTGGTCGGTGGTGAACGCGTGGTCGACCAGTCCTGCCATCATCGCCAGCGCGATCTTCGGGCCGGTCATGGGTCGCCCGCCGCGCGCTTCGCCGCGGTCAGCTCGAGCCGTTCGGGCCGGGCCTTGTAGAAGGGATCGAGCGGGAAGCAGCCGGAGATGAGACCGTTGCGCGGCGCGGTCGTGCAATCCGAGAAGGTGCGACAGAGGCGGGCCCGTTGCGGGTCGATCCCGGCGAGGACGTGCGCCGGCAGCTCGGGGTACGAGAGCACGCCGCGCCCGTAGCCGACGACCGTCGCACCACCGTCGGCAACCAGGGCCGCGGCGACCGCCGGCATCCACTCCTGCAGGTACGACAGCCCACTCGCGACGACCGTCAGCTGCGGGTGCGCCTGCGTGATCGCCGCGGTGACGTCCAGGAGCCGCGCCACTTCGTAGAGCGGGTCCCGGGGCGGGAGGTAGCCGTCCGACGGCGGGAAGTACGCGGGTCGCTGCACGTGGGGGCAGGAGTAGGGACTGCCCACGGTGACGCAGAGCAACGTGACGTCGAGGCCGACGAGCCGATCGCAGAGCGCGTGCACCTCGGCCAGGTCGACGCCGGTCCCCGTGCCGTCGCCGCCGAACGCGTAGGGGTACGGGCCGGGTGACGCGGGAACCCCGCGCCCGTCCTCACCCCGAACGTGCGGGACGACGTCGAAGGCCGAGAGCCGCACCCCGACCCGGAGCCCCGGCGCGTCGCGCCGCACCGCGGCCACGGTCTCGGTGAGGAACCGGGTCCGGCCCTCGAGGTCGCCGCCGTAGCGACCCGGTCGCTCGTACGCCGAGAGCAGCTCGTGCAGGAGGTACCCATGACAGTGCTTCAGGTCGACGAAGTCGAAGCCCGCCTCGGCCGCGACGCGCCCGGCCCCCGCGTAGGCCTCGACGAGGTCGTCGAGCCACGCGTCCGTGACGATGTGCGCGTCGGTCGCGCCGACGCCGCCGTCGAGCAACGGATGGCGGTACGCGATCTGTGGTGCCGGTGGCCCGGTCGGGCGCGACCAGCGGCCGGAATGGGTGAGCTGCAGTCCGACGAGTGGCTCGGGCCCATGGTCGGTCGCCTCCGCGTGACCCGCGAGCAGCTCGGCGCGCAACGCGGCGAGGTCGCCGACCGCGTGCGGCCCGATCGTCAGCTGATGCGGGTTCGCCCGCCCGTCCGGGCGCACCGCGACGGCTTCGCCACCCCAGACGAGGCCCGCGCCCGAGAGGCCGAAGCGCCGCCATCGCCGCGCGACGAGCTCGGTCGGCCGGCCGTCCGTCGTGCCGTCCCAACCCTCCATCGGCAGGACCGCCCACCGGTTCGCCAACCGCGCGCCGCCGGTTGCGGCGTCGACGCGTTCGACCGGGCGGCTGAGCACCGCCGGCGGATCAGGATGGCGCGGCAGGGCGATGCCGAGGCCGGCGAGGTGCGCATCGAACGCGTCCGCGTCCACGGAGCTTGCGCACCTGCACGATCCCCCTCGCCATGGGCGCATGATCGCACGGGCGCGCCCGGTGGTCAGAGTCCCGGCTGCGTCGTGCTCGGCGTCGGGACGTCGAGCGACGAACGGCTCGCCAGCGTCACGGACGTCGTGTTCGTCGTTCCCCCGCGCACGTAGGTGATCGTGACCCGATCGCCGTCCTGATGGGCGGCGATCCGGTTGCCGAGCTGCTGGGGGCTCGTGACGGTGGCGCCATCGACCTTGGTGATGACGTCGTTGGTCTTCAGCCCGCCGTCCGCCGCGGGCGAGCCCGCCACGACGCGCAGGATCCTGGCTCCGGTGGGATCGGTCGATGCTTCGGTCGCGACTCCGAGGAACGCGCCGCTCGGCTGCGGCGCGCTCGGGGTGGTGGGCTGCGCACCACCGCCGTTGCCCGCGCCCCCGCCGGGCCCGAGGAAGCCGTTCGACCCGTTGTTCGGCCCGTTGAAGAAGCCGCGGTTCGGGAACCGGACCGTCGTGCTGTCGCCACCCGGGGCGGCGACCCAGCCGATCGCGAAGCCGAGCAGCGCGAAGACGACGGCGCCGACGACGAAGACCAACCACTTCGGCACGGCCACGGTGTTGCTGCGCGGCGGCGACGGCGGGGCCGGGGCGACCGGCGGTGACGTCGGCCAGGGCGCGGTTCCCGGTGCAGCTCCGGCCGCGGCCGCGGCCGTCGGCACCGGCTCGGTGGGATCGGTGGACCCGGCGGGCGGTGCCGGCTCCGGCGCGACCGGCTCCAGCGGCGCGTCTTCGGTCATGGACCCACTCCTCTGGTGGCTTGGACTCCGGGGGCCAGTCCAGCACGTGAATCAGTGAAAAACTCCGCGGCATGCTCGCTGCCTTCTCCATCACACCGCTCGGCACCGGCGATTCGGTCAGTGACCCGGTCGCCGAGGCCGTCCGCATCGTTCGTTCGAGTGGCCTGCCCAACGAGACGAACGCGATGTTCACGAACGTCGAGGGTGAGTGGGACGAGGTGATGGACCTCATCCGGCGCTGCATCGACCGCGTGCTCGAGGACAGCGCCGCGCGCGAGCGTCACGATGAAGCTGGACGTGCGGCCAGGCGTCACGGACGGCCTCACTGCCAAGGTCCGGGCGGTGGAGGATCGCCTCGCGTGAGTCACCCGATTGCGGGCCCCGCCCCACTCGACACGCGCGCCCAGGGCTGGCTGCGGTACCTGTACCGCAAGGCCACGACGCCGGACAGCTGGGACCGCGACGGTCAGCCGCACGAGCACTGGGACGACCACAGCGATCCGCCGATGCTGTGCTGGCACCGGTTCGACCTCATCGACTCGACGTACGCGATCGCGCTGATGGCCGACCGCACGCCGGCGTGGCGCGAGGTCTACGGGCGCATCCTCGACGAGCTGATCTTCCGGCACACCGGATGGTGGGCGGCGCGAGGACTGGCTCACCCAGATCGGCCACGACCCGGACCGCGCGAACTATCCCGACCTCTACCGCCTGCTGATCCCCGAGCACCTCTGGGGGAACTACGACGTGCCCGGGCTGGACCGCGAACGGCATCGAGCCGTGGGGCCTGCAGATGGATCCCATCGGCGCCGACGGCAACCTGTTCTTCAAGGGCTTCTTCCTCGTGATGCTCGGGCTGCACCTGCGCACGACCGGCGACGAGCGGTGGAACGAGCCGTTCGACATCGTCCGCGACGGCGAGAACACCTTCACCTGGTTCCACTCCACGATCGCCGAGCACCTCGCACGAGCAGTGGCGAGACCACGCCGGACGGGCTGTCACTGCGAGAACACCAAGATCTGGCCGTACTGCCTGGCCGGCGCCGGCCTCGGCCTGCAGCTCGCACGACCTCCTGCGCGGCACGCGACCACCACGAGGTGTTCGACACGCTGGTGGACGCGACGCGTGCCGACCGAAGTACCTGCACCTCGACGGCGACGACCTCCCGCAGATGGTGACCCTCTACTACGACCCGATCCTCGACGTCGCACCACGAGGTCCCGGTCGTTCGTCGGGCATGATCCCCGCGATCTACCTCGCGCCGCAGGTGCCCGACGAGCGCGCCGTCGGCTCTTCGAGGCCGGCATGACCCAGCTCGGGCTGTGGGAGCCGACCGGGCCGGTGTCGCTCCCGGGCCACGCGCAGTCGGCCACCGCGCTGTGGCTCGCTCGGGAGTGGGGGCTGCACCGACGATCGAGGACGCGCTCGCGGCCGCGATCGACGAGCACTACCAGCCCACGTGGGATCCGGCGACCGGGCGAGTTCACGTGGGGCTTCGAGCTCGACGAGGACTCACCCGCGCGGCCAGTACAACGGGACGATGGCCGCGGCCCAGGTCGC
This sequence comes from uncultured Acidimicrobiia bacterium, assembly GCA_963770105.1. Classification (GTDB taxonomy): domain Bacteria; phylum Actinomycetota; class Acidimicrobiia; order IMCC26256; family JAENVU01; genus Chersky-806. The sequence continues at coordinate 2,631,378 of CAVYOL010000002.1, forward strand.
GACGCGACGACTCCTGGTGGCGACTCGCCAACGAGCGCCCCGGATCTCGGTTCACCGAGCCGACGGTCGACGGCGTCGACTTCCCCACCCTCTCGCTCGACCGCGGGTGGTGGGACGCCGAGCGCGCCGAGCTGGTGATCGGAACCACGCCGATGAACGACCGGGTGGTCGGGCGGCCGACGTCCTTTCGGGTCGTGCACCTCGACGAGCCCCGACGCTGGCGGGTCACCGATGCGTCATCATCAGCACCCGTGCCGTCCGTGGTCGGTGACGGCGGCATCGAGATCCAGACCACCGTCGACTACCACACGTTGATCGTCACACCCCGCTAGCCGGACGAGGAGGCCACGGATGCCGTCGCACAAGGTGGAGATGAAGATCCCCACGACGAAGATGGTGCAGCACGCGGACGTGGTGTTCGAGGTGTTCGACGACGACGGCAAGCTCGGCGAGCTGCGCGTGAGCCAGGGCGGCGTCGACTGGTACCCGCGCGCGGCGCACATCCCCGCCAAGCTGTCGTGGGAGCAGTTCGCGGCGGTGATGGACCAGCGCCGGTAGCGCCCCGCCGTCGCGGTTCCGGTGCCGCGAGCTCAGCTCGCGGGTGGGATGTTCTGGTTCAGGCGGAAGAGGTTGTCCGGGTCGTACTCGGCCTTGATGCGGCCGAGCCGCGCGTACTTGTCCGCCCCGTACGCCTCGACGATGCGATCGTCGCCTTCCTCGGACAGGAAGTTCACGTACACACCGTCGGTCGCGAACGGTTGGAGCGCCTCGTAGAACCCGCGGGCCCAGGCGACGTTCGCCTCGGTCGTGCTCGGGTCCTCCCACATCGAGATCGCGTTGAAGAGGAACCGGCCGTCGCGCTGTCCGAACGCGGTGTCGTCCACGCCCACCCTCGCGACCGCACCGCCGAACAGCACGATCTCGGCCAGGCTGAACGGCGACGGCACCTGGCCCGCGACTCCGACCGCAGCGCTGATCGCGTCATCGGTGAGCTCGGTGAGGTATCCCGACTTCCAGTAGCTCTGCCGGCCCTTCGGCGCGAGGTCGTCCTGGATCGACTGCATGAAGGTGTACGGCATCGCGTCGACCATCTGGATCGGCGGCGCGAGGTCCAGCCACGGCTGCACGACCTCACGGCCCTCGTCGATGTCGCCGGACCAGCACAGGATGATCGCGATCGCGGGCTGGAACTGCAGGGCCTCGGGCACGAACGGCAACGGTGGCGCGGTCACGAACGCGGCGGAGATGCCGAGCTCGTCCGGTGCGTTGCGGGTCTGCTCGCGGTGGAACGCGAGGATCTCCGGCGCCTGCGCGAGCGGCCACCCGATGAGCCCCCCGAGCACGAGCGGACCGACCGGGTGGACCCGGTACTCGAGGCTCGTGGCGATCCCGAAGTTCCCGCCGCCGCCCCGCAACGCCCAGAAGAGGTCGGCGTTCTCGTCCTCGCTGCAGACGAGCTGCTCACCCGCCGCGGTCACGAGATCCACCGAGCGCAGGTTGTCGCACGACAGGCCGAAGCGCCGGGTGAGCCAACCGAACCCGCCGCCGAGGGTGAGGCCCGAGATCCCGGTGGTCGAGATCACGCCGCCCGGAGTCGCGAGGCCGACGGCTTGCGTCTCGTGGTCGAAGTCACCCCACGTGACGCCACCCTGCGCGCGGACGGTCTGCGTGTCGGGGTCGACGCGGACGCCCTTCATGAGCGAGAGGTCGATCACGATGCCGTCGTCACAGGTTCCCTTGCCCGCCGCGCTGTGACCACCACCGCGCACCGCCGTGAGCAGCTCGTGCTCGCGGGCGAAGTTCACGGCCGCGACCACGTCCGCGGGGCCGGTGCAGCGCGCCACGACCGCGGGGCGCTTGTCGACCATCGCGTTCCACACGCTGCGCGCCTCGTCGTAGTCCGGATCGCCCGGGCCGACGAGCGGCCCCCGGAACGTCGCTGCGCAGTGAATCGACCACACTCTCGGTCAGCGTCATGACTCTCTCCCTCGTCATCCCTGCTCGGTGCCACCGTTCACCATAAGACGGGCCTGTACCCGCGACAACCGGTCTTTCGGCACGTCGCTCCGGGCGGAGCGGCCCCACCGCGCCGTGAACGTGGGGGTGCCCGCTTTCGACCCGGGCCGTCGGTCAGAATGCGGTGTGCGCAGACTCACTTCCCCGTCAACGCTCGTGGTCCTGCTGGTCGCCGGCATGCTGGTGCTCGCGGCCGCGTGCTCGTCGGGCGGCTCGAGCTCGAAGGCCGCTCCGACCAAGGCGTCCTCGTCGACCAAGACCGAGCCGTGGCCGGCACCGTCGGATCCGCTCGTGCGGGCCCGGGACGCGGGGCTGGTGCCGGAGACCGCCGAGCGGCTCGAGCACCACGTCCACTCGCATCTCGACGTGTTCATCAACGGGCAGAAGATCATCGTGCCGGGCGGGATCGGCATCAACATCAACGACCCGGGCGTGCACAGCGGCACGGTGCTCGGCCAGCCCGCCTACGGGGGCATCACCGTCCCGTGCGATCAGCCGTGCATCTCACCGCTGCACACCCATGACGCGAGCGGCATCCTGCACACCGAGTCGGCGACGGACGTCGACAACACGCTCGGGCAGTTCTTCACCGAATGGGGCGTGGCGCTGACGCCCACGTGCGTCGGCACGTACTGCGAGCCGAAGACGCCGATCGCGATCTACGTCGACGGGGCGAAGTTCACGGGCGATCCCCGCACGATCCCGCTGACCAACTTCAAGGAGATCGCGATCGTCATCGGCACTCCGCCGGCGAAGGTTCCGGCCGAAGGCGACTTCTCCCAGATCTGACCCTCCCGGATCTGATCGCTCGCTAGACGGACGTCGGCACACCGCTGGACGCCGGCTCGAGCTCGGGAGGCTGATCGCGGCGACCTCGGACTCCCGTGCCGGCGCCGGCCCTCGCCCGGATGCGGGCGATCGCGGGCCGGGCCGCCCGGTCGAGGCCCCACGCGGCGAACAGGATCGCGATGGCCACGATGCCGTCGGCCCACCAGTGGTTGGCGGTGGCGGTGACCGCCACGATGGTCAGGATCGGGTGGGCGAGGATCCAGTAGCGCCACTTGCCGGTGCCGGCGACGATGACGGCCAGCGCGACGAGCGCAGCCCACGCGACGTGGACCGACGGCATCGCGGAGAGCTGGTCCGAGATCCCGGTGCCGACCTTGCCGTAGACGGTCGGCCCGAAGACGGCCCCCGCGTCGATGAACCCGTACCCGGGGTACATGCGCGGCGGTGCGACCGGCACGAGCTGGACCAGCAGGCACGCGGCGGTGGTCAACGCGAGCGTGGTGCGCAGGCTCGCGTAGCGGTCGCGGTGGGTCACGAACAGCCAGACGAGGCACGCGATCAGCGCGGGGACGTGCACCACCGCGTAGTACGCGTTCAGGAAGTGCATGACGTCGGGGTACGGCAGGAACAGCTTCTGGAACCAGACCTCGCTGGGCAGGTGGAAGTAGCGCTCGGTGCGCCAGACCCAGCGCCCGTGCGAGAACGCCTCGTTCACGTGGACGAGCGACAACCGTCCCGCGTAGTTCCAGATCGCGTAGAGCGCGAGGACGAGCGCGGTCTCACGCGCGAACGCACCGGCACTCCGGATCGACCCGACCGCCGATCTCCGGGCGGCCAGCCCCCCGATGCCGAGCACGACTGCCAGGCCGACCGCCCAGTGCCAGTCGAGCCACATCGGTCAGTCGCCTCCCTCGGACACCGCCCCAGCCTGTCGCATCCTCGGCGCCGACGCCTACCAGGGCGGGGTTGCGCACCCGGTTCGAGCGAACCGGGGGTGTGCGTCGGCGTGCCGGCGGAGAGAATGGTCGCGCATGGCCGCCGGGTCATCGGGACGCGCGACGGGATCTGAGGTGCGATGGACACGAGCCAGCTGCTGACCGACGCGTTCGAGCGGGTCCGGGACGTGGTGACCCGGGTGGTCGACGGGTTGGACGCCGAGCAGCTCGCGTACCGGCCGGATCGGGACGCCAACTCGGTGGCCTGGCTCGTGTGGCACCTGACGCGGATCCAGGACGACCACGTCGCGGACGTCGCCGGCACCGAGCAGTGCTGGACCGCACTCGGGTGGGCCGACCGGTTCGGGCTGCCGTTCGACGACACGGACACCGGCTACGGCCACACGTCGGAAGAGGTTGCCGCGGTGCAGGTCGCGTCGGGGACGCTGCTCACCGGGTACTACGACGCAGTCCACGAGCGGACCGTCGGCTACCTCGCCGGGCTCGGCGCCGGGGACCTCGACCGGATCGTCGACGAGTCCTGGGACCCGCCGGTCACGCTCGGGGTCCGGCTGGTGAGCGTGATCGGCGACGACCTGCAGCACGCGGGTCAGGCCGCGTACCTGCGCGGGATCCTGACCCGTCGAGGGGCGCGATGAGCCCGGTGGTGCGCTGATGCGGCCGAAGGTCGTCATCGTGGGTGCGGGGTTCGGTGGGATCAGCGCGGCCCGGGCGCTCGCGGACGCGCCGGTGGACGTGACGATCGTCGACCGCCACAACTTCCACACCTTCTCGCCGTTGCTCTACCAGGTCGCGACCGCGGGTCTCGCGCCCGACGACATCGCCCCCAACCTGCGGGGGATCGTGCAGGACGATCTCAACGTCGAGGCGCGCCTGGCCAACGTCTCCGGCGTCGACTTCGATCGCCGCGAGGTGCTGGTCGACCAGGGGCCACCGCTTCCCTACGACTACCTCGTGCTCGCCGCCGGCACGGTCAGCAGCGACTTCGGGGTTCCCGGCGTGGCCGGGCACGCGATCCCACTCAAGACGCTCGATGACGCGACCCGGCTGCGCAGCACGGTGCTCGCCCGCTTCGAAGCCGCGAACGTGGAGCCCGCGCTGATCGACGACGGCGCGTTGACGTTCGTGGTCGCGGGTGGTGGACCGACGGGCGTCGAGCTGTCCGGTGCGTTGGCCGAGCTGTTCACGAAGGTTCTCGCGAAGGACTTCAAGCACCTCGACGTGAGCCGCGCGCGCGTGGTGCTCGTCGAGATGACCGACCACCTCATCAACGGCTTCTCACCCAAGTCCCAGGTCGAGGCACTCGTCGAGCTCGAGCTGCGGGGCGTGGACGTGCGGCTCGACACGTCGATCGCCTCCGTCGCGGCCGACGAGGTGCGGCTCGGTGACGGGACCTCGATCCGCACGCACACCGTCGTCTGGACCGCGGGGGTGAAGGCCAACCCGATCGCGGCCGGGCTCGGGCTCACCACGACCGAGCGGGGCGAGATCTCGGTCGACCCCGATCTGAGCGTGCGGGCGCACCCGGAGGTCTTCGTGATCGGCGACCTCGCGGCGGCGGAAGGTCGCAACGGCAAGCTCTATCCCCAGCTCGCGCCGGTGGCGATGCAGGCCGGGCGCCACACCGCCCGCAACATCGTGCGCCGGATCCGGGGCAAGCCGACCCGGCGGTTCCACTACTTCGACAAGGGGATCATGGCCACGATCGGCCGGCGCTCCGCCGTGGCCGAGCTGCCGTTCGGGATCCGGTTCTGGGGGACGCTCGGCTGGCTCAGCTGGCTCGGGCTCCACCTGGTGTTCCTCATCGGTTTCCGCAACCGGGTCGTCGTGCTCGTCAACTGGACGTTCAACTACTTCAAGTGGGACCGCGGCCACCGTGTGATCCTGACCGAGCCCGAATGACGCCTGACCGGGGCCCGCTTGACGTCCGCCCCGGCGCCCCGCGCGACGGATTCAGGTTTCACCCCCTCCGGATGGGATAGAACGTGGGGCACGGGCTGGTGGTGCGGTGCTCGGAGTCACCCTGCCCGATTCCGAGCGCCCCACCAGTTCGCGCGGGCACCTCCGGCGATGTCCCCGTAGGGTCGGCGCTTCGATGCCTCGTCTGCTGCCTCCCGCTACGTCGCCCGACGTGGGGCGGATCGTCGTCGGCCGGACGATCCGGGGGTTCGCCGACGGGTTCGTGAGCGTCCTGCTCGCCCAGTACCTCACCGGTCTCGGGTTCTCACCGGTCCAGGTCGGCGCGATCGTCACCGGCACCCTCGTCGGCTCGGCGGTGCTCACCCTCGGCTTCGGCTTCACCAGCCATCGCTTCCCACTCCGGACGTTGCTGCTCGCGGCGACCGCGATGATGGTCGCGACCGGCGTGGGCTTCGCGAGCATCATCTGGTTCTGGCCGCTGCTCGTCGTGGCCGTCGTCGGCACGCTCAACCCGTCCGCGGGTGACGTGAGCGTGTTCCTGCCGACCGAGCAGGCGCTCGTCTCCGGCCACGTCGAAGCACCTCACCGCCCACAGCTCTTCGCGGTCTACAACCTGTTCGCGATCTTCGCCGGCGCGTTCGGCGCCCTCGTGTCCATCGCCCCCGAGGCCCTCGCCCACCAGATGGACTGGAGCGTCACCGACACCCAACGCGCATCGTTCCTCCTCTACGCGAGCGCGGGCGTCGTCATCTTCTTCATCTACCGCCGGCTGCATGAGGACCGCGAGCCGCTCGCGGCCGCGTCGCAGGAGTCCCGCCGGGGAGTGCTGCGGTCATCGCGACGCACCGTGCTCGAGCTGGCCGGTCTCTTCAGCCTCGACTCCGCGGGCAGCGGGTTCGTCGTCACGTCGTTGCTGGTGCTGTGGCTGCACCTGCGCTTCGACCTCTCCGCGGCCCAGACCGGCGCGGTGTTCTTCGCCGCCGGCCTCCTCGGCGGGTTCTCGCAGCTGCTCGCGCCCAAGCTGGCGGCGCGCTTCGGGCTCGTGCGCACGATGGTGTTCACCCACATCCCGGCCAACGCGCTGCTCGCGCTCGCCGCGTTCGCGCCGACGGGTGGCATCGCGGTTGCGCTCCTGCTGATCCGGTCGCTGTTCGCGCAGATGGACGTGCCCGCACGCCAGTCGTTCGTCATGGCGGTGGTCCCCGCGGAGGAGCGGGCCGCGGCGTCGAGCGTCACGAACGTGCCCCGGAGCCTCGCGTCCGCCGCGACTCCCCTCCTGGCCGGCGTGCTGCTCACCCAGTCGACGTTCGGCTGGCCGCTGATCATCGCCGGCGTCATGAAGATGAGCTACGACCTGCTGCTCCTCGGGCTCTACCGCAACGTGCCCGAGACCAGCGGCGCGCAGCGGGCCCGCCGCCCACGGCACCCACGCGAGACGCCGACCCTCTGACGCGCGGGTGCAGCCGGTCAGTAGACGAACGGGGTGAGCCGCAGCACGTTGATCTCCTGCTGCGCGCGCGCCTGGAACGCTTCGAAGCGCGGGTACACCTCGGTCAGGCGGGCCCACCACCACGACCGCTCGGCGCGGTCCAGGACACCGGCGCGCACCGCGACCCGGCGGTCACCGGACGACTCCACCTCGGGCGCGATCAGCACGGGTGCGTTCGCAGCCGTCGGGCCGGTGCGCTGGAAGCGTTCGTACGCGAGCAGGTTCTCGTACCAGTCGGGGTCTTCGCTCGTGCCGATCTGCGCGCCCGCGACGATCCACCCGCCGTCGTCTTCGAGCGCGAGCAGCGGCCGCGTGTGACGCGTCCCCGTGCGGTGACCGCTCGTCGTCAGCAGGATCACGGGCGCGCCCGCGAACGAGCCGCCCAGCCGGCCCTTGGACCAGCGGAACAGGCTGATGTCGGTGGCCTCCAGGATGCGCATCGCGAGCCGCGCGGTCCGTTCGGCCCGAGGCGCAGGCGCCGGTCGGCTGGAGATGTCCACCACGAGGCGAGACGCTAGGCCGATCGGCGTCCCGAGTGGGGGTTCTTCTCCGCCGACGCCGCCGCGGGTCGCCACGTAGTCTGCGGCCATGGCGAACGGCAAGGATCTCTTCCTCAAAACGGTCACCCGGGTGCACGAAGCCGTGTTCCGGGCCAGCAAGGGCCGCCTGCTCAACCGGGGCTCCGGGATGCCGGTGCTCATGCTCACCACCACGGGCCGCAAGAGCGGCCAGGCCCGCACCACGATGCTCACCACCCCCCTCCAGGACGGCGAGAAGATCATGCTCGTCGCGTCGAAGGGCGGCGACGACCACAACCCGGCCTGGTTCCTGAACCTCCGTGACGATCCGAAGGTCGAGGTGACGATGGGCGGCACGACCCGGCCGATGCACGCGAGGGTCGCCGACGCCGAGGAGAAGGCGGGGCTCTGGCCGCGGATCATCGCGGATCACGACAACTACGCGGGCTACCAACGCAAGACCGAGCGCGACATCCCCGTCGTCGTCCTGGAGCCCTGATGGCGGACCTCGAGGAGCAGCTGCGCACGGATCTCACGAGTGCGATCCGGAGCCAGGACGAGATCACCGTCGCGACCATCCGCCTCGCATTGGCGGCGATCCAGAAGGCCGAGGTCGCCGGCGACACGCCCGTGACGCTCACGGACCCGCAGATCGTCGAGCTGCTGCGCGGCGAGGCGAAGCGCCGGGCCGAGGCGGCGGAGCTGTACGAGCAGGGGCACCGGATGGAGCTCGCCGATCGGGAGCGGGCCCAGGCCGCGGTCCTCGACCGGTACCTGCCCACCGAGATGGACGACGCCGCCCTCGGCGCGATCGTCGACGAAGAGGTGGCGGCCGCGCGCGCCGATGGCGCGACGGGCGGCAAGGCCATGGGCCAGGTGATCAAGGCCGTGCGCGCCCGCGCCGGGGCGGAGGCGAGCGGCGGCCGGGTCGCCGCCGCGGTGAAGGCCGCACTGGACGGCTAGCCCGATGGCCGAGCGGGTGCGGATCACCGTCAACTCCGGCCGGGTCGAGGTCATCGGTGAGGCGCGCGACGCCATCGCGGTCGAGGGCAAGGCGAGCATCCGCGCGCAGGACTCTGCGGGCGCGGGCGGGGACGCGGGCGCCGGCGCGGGTGGTGAGCCGGAGACGGTCGTGCGCGGGGGCTCGGACTCGTTCACCGTGCGGGTCCCGACCGGCTCCGACGTGGTGGTCGGCAGCGAGTCCGGCGACGTCGTGCTGGTCGGCAGCTTCGGCGCGGTGAGCATCACCACGAGCAGCGCGGACGTGCGGGTCGAGGAAGTCGGGTCGATCGACGCGCGCTCGCATTCCGGGAAGCTCGACCTCGAGCGGAGTCACGGCCCGGTGCGGCTCGGCTCCCAGAGCGCCCGGATCCGCATCGGCCGGGCCGAGGGCGACGTGCGGATCGCGACCAGCTCCGGCCGCATCGAGGTCGCCGCGGCCGAGGCCGCGGTTGCCGCCAAGACGGTGAGCGGCACGATCGACGTCGCCACGACCGGAGCGGGCCCGCTCCGCCTCGAAACCGTCTCCGGGAAGATCAAGGTCTCGGTGCCGGACGGGGTCCGGCCGAACGTGCGGCACCGCAGCGTGAGCGGGCGGCTCGAGCTGAGCGTCGAAGCCGGCGACGACCTGGAGATCACCGCGCGCTCGGTGAGTGGTGACCTCACCGTCGGTGTCGCGTGACCGAGTCGACGGCCGAGGGCGCGATCGCCTTCACGGATCTCGTCGGCTTCACCGAGTACACCGCGACCCGCGGCGATCGGGATGCCCTCGCGCTGCTCGGCGCGCAGGACGTGATCGTGCGCGCCGCGCTGCCCGCGACCGCGCGCGTCGTGAAGGAGCTGGGCGACGGTCTCTTGCTGTTCTTTCCCGACTCCGACGTCGCGGTGTCGGCGTGCATCGCGATCCTCGAAGGCTTCGAGCGCGCCGCGACCGCCGACGAGATGCCGCTTTGGGTGCGGGCCGGCGTCCACTGGGGTCGGCCGGCCCGACGGGGCGACGACCTCATCGGCCACGACGTCAACGTCGCCGCGCGGATCGTCGACATCGCGGCGCCGGGCGAGCTCCTCTGCTCGGGGAGCATGGTGGACGCCGCGGCCCGCGACGACGCGCTGGAGTACGTCGAGCTGGGGCCGGTGATGATGAAGGGGATCCCCGACCCGATCGACCTGTACCGGGTCGAGCGCATCCGGCCCGGCGCGATGGCCGACCCGGACGCACCCGCAATCGGCAGCCCGTCATGACGCGGCCGGCCGCGCGCTCCGGCTACTGGCCGAGCCGCTGGCCGGGTGAGGACGGTGACCCGCGCCGGACCCAGGCACCACGGACCGGGGCCGGGCTCGACCTCCGCTCCGGCGAGCGGCTCGAGGTCGTCTCCCGGGACGTCCCCGTGGCGACGATGGTCGTGCTGCGGGACCCGGGCGAGGCCTACCTGCTGCGCCACACCGGCGGCGGTGACGCCATCTCCTGGGTCGAGCAGATCGATCCCGAGTCGCTCGAGCCCGTCCGGCGCTCGCCCGACCTCCCCGGGGGGCCCACCTGGCCCGGAGGCCTGGCCGCGCACGCCAACGGCTCGCTCTACGTCGCCTTCGGGTGCCATGCCCACCGGCTCGGCCCGGACACGGTGCCGATCGCGACCCGGCGGCTCCCCCGGCGCCGCCCCTACAACAGCTTCGTGATCCTGCCCGACGGCCACCTGGCGACGAAGGACTTCGGCGGCACGCTCCCCGACGGGACGCCACCGCCCCCCGAGCCGGCCGAGCTGCTCGTCCTCGAACCGGACGGGCTGCAGATCGTCGCGCGACTCTCGCTGCCCGAGCCCTCCATCGCGCGTCTCTCGGCCGACGGCAACGACATCTACGTCGTCGGCGACGCGTCGTTGTTCCGCGCGCGGTGGGACGGCGCGCGGCTCACGCTCGACGACGGGTTCCGACCGCGCTACCGGACGCTCGCCGGTCAGGGCTACGGCTGGGACGCGGTCCTCGACGCGAGCGCGGCTTGGTTCCTCGACAACGGCAACGGCAGCGAACGCTACGCGGGGACGTTCCGTGGCCTCGGCATCTCGGAGACGCCGCTGCACCTCGTGCGCGTCGACCTCGCGACAGCTGCGGTGCAGCTCACCGAGATCTGCGGACTGCCCGACGGGATCATCGCCAACCCGCCGGTCGTCGACCCGGACCGGGGCATCGCGGTCGGGTACGACAGCGGCAACGGGGTGCTCCGCGCGTTCTCGATCGCGGCGGACGGGACGCTGGAGCCGCGCTGGTCCCGTCCACAGCACCACGCGTCGCACCTGGTGCGGTACCCGGACACGGGCGAGCTGGTCACCGCGGACTACGACCACGAGCGGTTCGCCGACCAGGTCGTCGTCCTCGACCTCGAGACCGGCGCCGAGAAGGCCCGGGCGGACACGGGCAGCCCGCTGCAGTCCGTGGTGTTCCCGGCCGCCGGGTTCGGCCGGGACCTCTACCTGTGCTCGTTCACCACGCTGAGCCGCGTCACCGTGGTCTGAACCTCACACGTCACCACCCGCGGCGGTCGGGAGATGGCGAGCCGGGACATGACGAGGCCCCCACCGTGCGGACCTGGGCGGGCACACGCTCGGTAGGGACCTCAGCGGGGACGTTAGGGCGCGCGTCGGGGGCCGGCGCGGATCGGACGACCGATTTCACGAAACTGACCACGGAGCGCAGCGATGCCCGGCGCAGGGCACGGATACGCTCGGCGTCATGCTTGATCACCTGTCCCTGCAGTGCGCGGACGTCGCCGCGAGCGCCGCGTTCTACGACGCGGTGCTCGCACCGATCGGTGGCGGGCGCATCATGGACTTCGGCGACGTCATCGGGTTCGGTGCGGACGGCAAGGCGTCGTTCTGGTTGGGGCCGCTGAGCACCGGCGGGCCGAACCGCGAGGTCCACGTCGCGTTCGTGGCCGAGGACCGCGCTGCGGTGCGCGCGTTCTTCACCGCGGCGGTCGCGACCGGCGCCGAGGTGCTCCACGAGCCGGCCGAGCACCCCGAGTACCACCCCGGCTACTACGGCGCGTTCGTGCGCGACCCCGACGGCAACAACGTCGAAGCCGTCTCCCACCGCCCCGAGTAACCCTCCCCCAGCTGGTTTCGGGGCGTTTCAACGTCGCTATGACGACGCTCAGACGCCCCGAAACGAGCCCGGGCCGCGAGCCGGGTCAGGGGGTGATGGCGCCTTCGCCGAGCCGGCGGCGGAGCGCGGTCTCGAACTCGGCGACCGCCGCGCCCGCGTGCTGCTCGCGCAGGCGGTCGAGGTTGGGGTAGCCGGCGTCGCGCTCGCCGTCCCACTCGTCGGCGAAGCGACCGGACACGATGTCGTCGACGAGGCGCCGCATGGTCGCGCCGACCTCGGTGCCGTCGTACTCGTCGCGCCGGGTCAGCTGGCCGTACTGGCTCGTCGGTGAGTGGAAGCCGAACTGGTGCGCGTACCCCGACTCGCGCACCAGCCGCATCGTGCGCTCGACCTCACCCGAGAGGATGAGCTCGGTGATGATCGCTTCGAGCGGGATCCCGTGCTCCAACATCACCTGCACGAACATGCCGTTGACCAACGTGAGCGCGGGCGAGAGCGCCTGCTCGACCGAGAGGTCGAGCACCGCCTCCTGCATCGGGGTCAGGTCGATCGCGCCCTGGCGGAGCCCGCCGATCGCCTTCGCCACGGCCAGCGTGCGCGCCTGCGCGTCGCCGGTCACGTCGTGGTGCACACCGACCGCGGTGATGAAGCCGATCCCCTCCTCGTAGCAGCTCCGCACCTCGGGGCCGAGCATCCGCGGCGCCACCATGCCGACGTCGCCGGCCGGGTCGAAGCGGTCGAACGCGAGGGTGTAGCCACTCGCGACGACGGTGAGGCCCTGCGCGGTCCGGGTCAGCGGCAGCGACGGGATGACGTCGTCCGGAACGAGCACGCAGACGACGTCGGCGTCGCTCGCGTCGCCGAGGTCGCCGGGTGTGAACCCGTCCGTCGCCGCCTGCTCCCGCGACGCGTCGGCCCGCACGCACACCCGCACGTCGAACCCGGAGTCACGGAGGTTGAGCGCCCACGAACGGCCCTGGTTCCCGTACCCGACGACCGCCACCGAGGCACCCGCGAGCACCCCCAGGTCCGCGTCGGCGTCATGAAAGATCGTGGCCATGGCGCGGCAAGGTACTACCGACGGGCGCGCCGCGACACCGGGCTACCGCGTGTGGACGGTCACCGTGGCGCACCCGAGCGTCGAGTTCGCGCCGACGCCGACGTTGATCGCGTAGACGCAGACCTGGTGCGGTCCGAGCGCGGTCGAGATCTTCGTCCCTTCGAACCCCGCCATCGGGCCGGCGCCCGGGACCGTCGCACCGACGCTCGGGCGGGAGATCCCGGTCTGCAGGCTCTGCAGTGCCTTCCCGTCGACGTACACGCGCACCGTGATCGGGCCCGCGACGTCGGGGTCGAAGGCCCAGCCCCGCACCTTGACGCCGCCGACCGTCTCCACGAAGGCGTCCACCTTGCCGATGGGGCTGCCGCTCGTGACGACCGTCCGGCACCCGAGCGTCGAGTTCGCGGCCCCGATGCCGACGTTGATCGCGTACACGCACACCTGGTGCGCGCCGTTCGCCAGCTTGAGGTCGGTGATGTCGAAGCCGTGGTTCGGGCCGTAGGCGGGGAAGGCACTGCCGATGTCCGGCCGGGCCAGCCCGGCGGTGGTCGCACTCGCGGCCACCCCGTCGACGTAGACGCGCACCGGCACGGGGTCGGTGGAGTTCGGGTCGAACGTCCACCCCCGTACGCGCACCACGTCGTAGCGCGCGGTGATCGCGTCGATCGCGCCCACCGGTGCGGTCGGCGTGGTGAAGCCGGTGCAGCCGATGGTCGCGTTCGATCCGACACCGACGTTGATCCCGTAGGCGCACACCGTGTGCGGCCCGCCGCCGATGGGGATCGTGACCGCGAACCCGTGATCGTTCCCGTACCCGGGGAACGCGTGCCCGATGTCGGGGCGGGCCAGCGACGCCGTCGGCACGGCCCGGGCCGTGCCGTCGACGTAGATCGGGACCTTGATCGGCGCCACCGTGTTCGGGTCGAACGCCCAACCCGAGACCCGCAGGCCGGCCGGGCTGTAGCTGACCCGCTCGAGGCGACCCAGCGGGTTGCCGATGACGGTGACGGACCGGCACCCGAGCGTCCCGTTCTCACCCAGGCCGATGTTGATCCCGTACGCGCACACCTGGTGGGTGCCGGCGCTCGTGGGGATCACCGCCGAGAAGCCGTGCGCGCCGACGTCGGGACGCGCGGTGTTCGCGGTCAGCACCGCGCGCGCCGTGCCGTCGACGTAGATCGGGACGGTGATCGCGGCAGTCGGTGCGTCACGATCCTGGGCCCAGCCCCCGACGCTGATCCCACCGTTGTCGGAGGCCAGCGTGTCGAGCGCGCCGTACGGATCGAGCTGGGTGTCGCGCACCCACGTCCCGCACCGGTTCGAGCGGAAGCCGACGTCGGTCGAGGACAGGACGACCAACGTCGGGCTCCCACCGAAGAAGTTCTCGATGACCGGCGTGAGCCCGCCGTGGAAGTCGCGCACCCGCTCCCAGTAGCAGTCGCTCGACGGGCCCGACGCGATCCACCGGTTGTTGCCGGCGATGTCGGTCCCGACCCGCCAGGTGCCGTCGGGGAACGGGGCGTTCGGGTTCGCGGTGAGCGGCGCCGCGCCCAGCGGCTGCCAGTCCCCGCAGCGGCGCGAGTCGAACGCGCCGTCGGTCGCGTCGAGGGTCACGATCTGGCGCTGCGGCGTCGGGACGAAGTCGTTCGTGATGATCCCGCCGCTCAGGTCGTCGCGCTCCCAGTAGCAGTCGTTCCCGCCGGTGGTGGTGTAGGTGCCGGCCGGGAGCATGCCGGCCCCCTGTCCGACCGGGTAGCGGCCGTCGCCGAACGCGGCGACCGAGAGGACGAGCACGACCGCGGCGACCGACGCGATCGCCACCCGTCCGGCCCGAGACGATCCCCATCCCGTCAGCATCCCCACCAGCAACGCCCCCCGTCGACCGGCATCCTCCGGCCCACCGTCGTGTCTGCGAGCGACGATACAAGCACCTCACGGCGCAACGATGGTCGCGGCCCGCGATCTGCGGGCGTTCGCACGGGTCCCCCCGCTGCGTCTAGACCTTCCCCGTGGACTCGCCGCTGCTGAGCGTCCTCTCGGAGCCCGATCGACGCGAGCTCCTCGCGATCTCCCGCCGGCGGAAGTTCGGCAAGGGGGAGGTCGTCTTCCACGAGGGCGACCCGGGCGACACCATGCACCTCGTCGCGAAGGGTCACGTGGCGGTTCGCGTCACCACCCCGCTCGGCGACGTCGCGATGCTGCGCATCATCCCCGCGGGCCAGTTCTTCGGCGAGCTCGCGCTCATCGCACCGGGACCTCGCAACGCGACCATCGCCGCGCTCGATCCGGTCGAGACGCTGTGCATCCGCATCGATGACTTCGACGAGCTGCGCATGCGGCACCCGGCGGTCGAACGGGTGCTCACCCACGCGTTGGTCGCGGAGGTCCGGCGGCTCTCGAGTGCGCTCTCCGAGTCGCTCTACCTCGCCGCCGACAAGCGGGTGCTGCGCCGGCTCCTCGACGCCGCCGCGCTGTTCGGCACGGATGCCGGTCCGGCCGCCGTCGTGCCGTTGACCCAAGAGGAGCTCGGTCAGCTCGCGGGGGTGGCCCGCCCGACCGTGAACCGCACCTTGCGCGCGGCCGAGGACAACGCGTTCCTGCGGGTCAGCCGGGGCAAGGTCGAGATCCTCGACGCCGCCGCGCTCGCCCACCAGGCGCGGTGACGCGAGCCGCGCGTCCGCGCGGCGTCAGGCGAGGTGGACCGGAAGCGACTCGAGGCCGCGCAGCACGATGGAGTCGCGGTAGCGGGGGCGCTCGTCTCCCCATCCCGGCTCGATGACCGGGAACCGGTCCAACAGCTGATCGAGCACCACCCGGCCCTCGGCTCGCGCCAACGGCGCGCCGAGGCAGAAGTGGATGCCGGCACCGAAGCTCATGAGCTGCGCGGTGGTGCGGCCGACGTCCAACCGGTCGGGCTCGTCGAACGTGCGCGGGTCGCGGTTCGCCGCGCCGAGCAGCGTGACCACCTGGTCACCGGCCTCCAGCGGCACGCCGTGGAGGTCCATCGCCTCGAACGTCTGGCGCCCGTCGATCTGCACCGGGCTGTCCCAGCGCAGGAGCTCTTCGACGCCGGTGCCGAGCAACGATCGATCGTCCCGGAGCCGCTGGAGCTCGGCCGGATGGTCCAGCAGCGCGAGCAGCCCGTTCCCGATCAGGTTGGTGGTGGTCTCGAACCCGGCCGCGAACAAGAGGATGACCGTCGAGATCAGCTCGTCGTGGCTCAGCTGGTCGCCGGCTTCCTCGACGTGGACCAGCTGCGACAGGAGGTCGTCGGTCGGGTGCTCCCGCCGGTCGGCGATGAGGCCCTCGAACTGATCGGCGATCCCCCGGCCCGCGATCGCCGCCGCCTCGAGCTGGTCGAGTGGCGGCGAGATCTCCAGGGTCGCGACCACCGTGCGCACGAGGGGCTGGAGCTCGGGCCAGTACGCCTCGGGCACGCCGAGCATCTCGGAGATCACCGCGATCGGCAGCCGCAACGCGAGCTCCGGGATGATGTCGACGACGCCGCCACCCTCGAACCCGTCGAGCAGCGCCGCGGTGAGCCGGATGATGTCGGGGCGGAGCTGCTCGACCGTCTTCGGCGTGAACGCCTTCGCCACGAGCCGCCGCAACCGCGTGTGATCGGGCGGGTCGAGCCCCAGCATCGACGTCGTGCGCCGTTGGAAGTCGGTGAACCGCTCGCGCCACTCGGCCTCGGTGAGCCCGTAGTGCTCCCAGACGGCGATGCCCTCGCCCTTGCCGAAGCGCGGGTCGCGCAGCACCCGCTGGCAGTCGTCGAACCGGCCGACGACGACGAACCCGATGCTGGTCCGGAACGCGGCGGAGTGCTCCCGGATCGCGGCGTAGCGGGAGTACGGGTCGGCCTTCCCCTCCGGGGTGAGCAGGATCTCGGCCAGGAGGGCGTCCGGGTCCACGGTGGCGGTGTCGGTCACGCTTCCCTCTCAGTCCGAGGTCGTCGACGGCATCCAAGTCTGGGCCAACGGGTTCTTCCCGTCGAGGTGGCCCTCCGAGCCGTACGGCCGGAAGCGGACGAACGCGGACTGATGATGGAACGGCTCGGCCCGATCCGCGGCGATGGCATCCGCGTGCGCCGGCTCCACATGGCCGAACGCGTAGGTCGAGAGGGCACGCGTCGATTCCCAGAGCGAGCAGGTCGCGACGAACGGTGGGCGCGCCATGGCGGTGCCCCACAGCATCCCGGGGGCGAGCAGGGCGCGCCCCGAGGCCTTGGCGCTGGTGCGGAGGAACCTCGCCGCCTGGGTCAGCCGGAGCCGGCCCAGCGTGAGGACGGCCGCGGGACCCTGGTGCTCCGTCGCCCGCGCGCTCGGCAGGTCGCCGGGCAACCCGGGCCACGAGCCGTACGCGCGCAGGGGCGCGAGCCGGACCCGCCACCCGGGCGCGAGCGTCGCGGCCAGCGGGTGACGGCCGAGGAACCCGTCGAGCGCGTCCTCGTCGTCCCAGAGCGCGATGAGCCCGACCCGGCCGATCGCCGGCGGCGGCAACACCGACGCGCTCAGTGGCGCGCAGACCGCAACGTTCGCGTGGCGCAGACCGGGGACCGCATCGGGTCTCGGCGGGTTGCGGAGGACCTCGACCGCCGCGCGTGGACCGACATCTGCGACATGCACCGATGCGAGCATGAGCCCTCCCCTGCTGGCCTCAAAGCAGCGTGCCAGACCGCGCCCGCGATCCACGCACCCGGAGGGCCGCAGTAGCGTCCCGCCCGTGAGCACGTCGACCGGGGAGCAGGCCCTCGAGCTCGTCGACCTCGGGTCCTACCCGATCGACCGACCCGAGCGTGCGGAGTACGCGGCGCTCGCGTCGCGGTGTCGCGAGCAGCTCACGACGACCGGCGCGTCGATCCTGCGCGGCTTCCTCCGGCCGGCCGCGCTGCACCACGCGCTCGAGAGCACCGACGCGCTGATCCCCGAGGCGCACCACAGCGAGATCGACAACGGCAGCCCGTACCTCGAGCTGCCCGACGACCACTGGCCCGAGGGCCACCCGCGGCTCATGCACGGGCCGACCTCCCTCTCGGCCACGCCGTACGACCGCTTCCCGGACGCGGACCCGATCCGCCGGCTCTACGAGTCCGATGCCTTCATGGCGTTCCTCGCCGCCGCGCTCGACCGCCCCCGCCTCTACCGCTACGACGACCCCCTCGGCGCGCTGAACCTCGCAGTGATGACCGTGGGCGACCAGCTGTGGTGGCACTTCGACCAGACGGACTTCGTCGTGTCGATCGCGCTGCAGAGCTCGACCGGCGGCGGCAACTTCGAGTGCGTGCCGATGCTGCGCAACGCGGACGACGAACGGTACGACGCGGTCGCCCGGGTGCTCACCGGCCATGACGAGGCCGCGGTCACCGTGCCGATGGAACCCGGCACGCTCATGCTCTTCGAAGGTCGCAACTCGATCCACCGGGTGACGCCGGTGATCGGCGACGTCCCGCGCCTCGTCGCGCTGCTCGCGTACGACACCAAGCCCGGCACGTGCAGCTCGGAGCTGCTCCGGGCGTTCCGCTACGGCCGGACGGAATAGCCGGCGATGACGTTCGCGTCGGTCACCCAGATCGGTGAGGCCTTCGTCGGCACCGGCGTGGACGCCGCGCACATCAACACCGTGCTGGGGCGCTACGGCGGGCCGGTCGAGACGGCGTGGGTCACCGCGCTGGCCACCCCGCGCGTGGGCTACGCCCCGTTCGTCGCGGTCCTGAAGCCGAACGTCCCGGTCAAGCCGCTCACCCTGTTCGTGACCAAGGCCGACATCCGGGGCGACCGGCACGGGAACCTCGTGTGGGGCGCGGCCCAGGCGGGGGTCGCCGGTGGCGTCGCCGACGCGGTGGCCGGCGAGGTGATCCCCCACGACGAGGTCGACGCGCTCCTGCTCGTCGCCGCGGTCTGGGTGAGCTGGGACGCGACCGACCCCGAAGCGGTCTTCGCGAACAACCGGGAGGCCACCCACACGGCCCTGATGCGGGGCGTCTCGGGGGAACCGTCACTCTCCGAGGTGCTCGCCGCGCGCGCATCGCCGGAGAACCCGTACTTCTCGCCTTCGGTGGATACCTAGTTCTCCCGATACCTTGCACTGATGCCCCCGGCGAGCACTTCCCCCGAACCCGCCCGCGGGCGCGCACGATCCCAGCCCCAGGAGCCCGACGAGCGGGTGGTGCTGGACGCCCGCCTCGACGGCGGCCAGCTGTGGCTGCTCACCGATCCCCACGAGCGCATCCGGACGCCGAAGGACGAGGACCTCGAGGCGATCATCGGCCCCGGGGCCCGTCCGGTCCACCAGTCGTTCTGGGTCGCGCCGACCGGGTTCGAACGCCGCTGGAGCGTCGCGGTCGACGAAGCGAGCGCGCTGCGGGAGATCATCGCGACCCACTGGCCGGTCACCCCCGCGCTCGGGCTGCTCCTCGAGCTCTACCTCGCGGCGCGCCGCATCGTGGCCGAAGGGTTCGTGCTCCCCGGCCCGCTCCCCAACTTCGCCACCGCGTGGATCGCGGCACCGGACCGCAAGGCCGCGACGGCCCTGGCCGAGACACTCGCCGCCGCGCAGCAGGTGCACCCCGATGCGGAGGACCTCTGCGGGTACCTGATCCACACGCTCGCATCGGCCGCGCTCGGTCCTGTCCCGCCCGCGCTCGAAGGCCGGCGCCCGAGCGCGACGTACACCCGCTGGGCCGAGCGCGTCGCGGCGCGTCGCGGTGCCGGCGCCCGGCTCTCGTTGCGCCTGGAGGAGACACCCGGCGGCTTCGACCTCGTCCCGGTCCTGCACGCCCGCCGCGCCACCGCGGTGATGGCCGAGCTCGAGCAGCGCGAGCCCGGGGTCGACGCGCCCGAGCCGCTGGACCCGTTCGACCCCGAGGCGCCCGAGCCCGAGCTCGCGCTCGACGCCGCGGCCGAAGCGCTCGACGTCCCGGTCGCGGCCGTCGCCGCGCTGGTCGAGGTGGAGTGGGCCGCCGCCCAGCGTGCCTGGCCCGCGCTGAAGGACGTCGAACCGGTCCGTCGCGCGCTCGCGCTGGAAGACGTCGTGCGGTTGGTCGACACGGCCGCGCCGCGCCTGATGGACGCGGGGATCTCCGTGCTGCTCCCCTCCCACCTCGGCCGCCGTCACACGTCGAGCCGGAGCTACCACGTGCGCGGCACCGCCACCGGCTTCGACGTCGCGAACCTCATCCTCACGGGTGAGGTCCGGGTCGGCGACACCACGCTGACCCCGGCCGAGCTCGACGCGCTGGTGACGTCGCAGCACGACCTCGTGTCGCTCGGCGGCCGCTTCACGCTCCTCGCCGACGGTGAGCGCGCGCGGATCGTCGAGTTCGTGAAGCGCCTCGGCACCACCGACGCGGCCGCGGTGCTCGAGACCGCGGCGGACACCGACGAGGACGACGACACCGAGCTGGAGCTCGACCTCGATCCCGACAGCTGGCTCGCCCGTGCGCTGGCCGGCACCTGGCGCCCCGAGCCGGCCGAGCGCATCGCCGAGCCCGCGATGGTCAGGGTCCCGTTGCGCGACTACCAGCGCGACGGCCTCGACTGGCTCGTGTGGCTCGAGCGCAACGAGCTCGGCGGGATCCTCGCCGACGACATGGGCCTCGGCAAGACCGCGATGCTGCTCGCGCTCTGCGCGCACGACCACGAGGGCCCGACGCTCGTGGTCGCCCCCACCTCGGTCGTCGGCAACTGGATGCGCGAGGCGGAGCGGTTCACCCCGGACCTGCGCGTCGTCGTTCACCACGGCGGGACCCGCGGCGATCCGGTGGCGGCCGCGGCGAAGGCCGACATCGTCGTCACGAGCTACGGCCTGCTGCGACGCGACGCCCGCCTCGCGCAGGTCGCCTGGCACCGCGTGGTCCTCGACGAGGCTCAAGCGATCAAGAACCCCCAGACCGCGACGGCCAAGGCGAGCCGGGCGCTCACGGTGCGCCACCGCATCGCCGCCACCGGCACACCGGTCGAGAACCACCTCGACGAGCTGTGGAGCATCATGGCGTTCACCAACCCGGGGCTGCTCTCCACCCGCACCGCGTTCGCCACCCAGTACCAGCTCGGCGGCGCGGGCAACGAGGACCTCGACGCCGAACGGCTCGCCCACCTGCGGCGCCGCATCGCCGCGTTCGTCTGCCGGCGGACCAAGACCGACCCGGGCATCGTCGACGAGCTGCCCGACCGCATCGTCGTGCGCGACGACTGCCTGCTCACCGGCGAGCAGGTCGCGCTCTACCAGGCGACCGCGCGCGCCATGCTCGACGAGGTCTCCGAGATCACCGAGGCGAAGCGCCGGCGGCTCCACGTCTTCGCCGGCATCGCGAAGCTCAAGCAGATCTGCAACCACCCGGCCAGCCTCGTGGCCGACGACACGAGCGAGCTCGCGGGTCGGTCCGGCAAGCTCGATCGCCTGGTCGAGCTGGCCGAGGAGATCGTGGACGCGGACGAGGCGGTCGTCGTGTTCAGCCAGTACGCGGGGTTCCTGCGCCGCATCGCGCCGCACCTCGGCGAGGCGCTCGGCCTCGACGTGCCGGTGCTCCACGGAGGCGTCCCCCGGACCCGACGCGACCAGATCGTCGAGCAGTTCTCCGCGGGCAGCGGGGCGGGCGTCCTCGCCGTGTCGCTGCGCGCCGGTGGCACCGGGCTCAACCTCGTCCGGGCGAACCACGTCATCCACTTCGACCGGTGGTGGAACCCCGCGGTCGAGGACCAGGCGTCGGACCGGGTCTGGCGGATCGGCCAGACGCGAGGCGTCGAGGTCCACACCCTGGTGTGCCCGGGCACGATCGAGGAGCGGATCGCGGCGGTCATCGAAGCGAAGCGCGCGCTGGCCGGCTCGGTGATCGCGTCGACCGAGACCCTCGTCACCGACCTCGACGACGCCGAGCTCGCGTCGTTCGTGCAGCTCGACGTCGGCCACGCGACCGGGCGGGAGTCATGACGCCGCCGGCCGAGCGTCCGTGGAACCTGTGGGACGAGTCGCCGCCACCGATCCCGGTCGAGGACGGGCTGGCGGCCGTCGCGAAGCCCGAGCGGCTCGTCGGTGGGCTCGGGGGCTCGATCGTCCGCAAGGTGCTCGACCGCTGCAGCCCGGGGATCGCGAACCGCGGGCGGGGATACGCCCGCGCCGGGCAGACCGTGTCGCTGCACTTCGACCGGGGCCGGATCACCGGTGAGGTGCAGGGCTCGGATCCGGATCCGTACCAGGTCGAGATCACGTTCCCGGTCACGGACGTCGACGGCCGGCGCTTCGTGCGGGCGCTCCACGGAGCGCTGCCCGAGCCCGTCACCGAGATTCCCGAGACCATGACGCCGCGACCTGCGCGCCGAGCTCGCGGAGTACCGGATCCTGATCGACGCGCCGGTCACCGTGAAGTGCAACTGCTCCTACCGGGGCGTCTGCAAGCACCTCGTCGCGTTCGCGTACGTCGCGGGCGAGCGCCTCGACCAGTCCGCGGCGAACCTGGCCCGGATCCTCGGCGTCACCGACGCGGACCTCGCGAACCCGACCTCGGACATCGAGGCCGAGGCGCGCGAAGAGCCCGAGTCGGAGCGCTTCGATCGCCGGCGCCAGGCCGTGTTGGCCCGCACCCTCACCACGCTCGATCGACGGAAGGTCCCGACCCGCGACGAGGTGCTCGAGCGCGCGGCGGAGATCCTCATGCCGTCGGCCGCCGTCGCCAACGCCCTGGACCTCAACCTCTACCTCGACCCGATCGAGCCGGACGCCACCGACGAGGCCGACGAGCGGTAGCAGTCGGGCGCGGGTCCCGGCGCGTCCGGGTCAGCGGAAGATCGACGGCACCGGATCCCGACGCCGCGACCGCGCCGCGGCGATCGCGACGAGCCCGAGCACGATCGCCGACCCGCCCACCGCGGCGAGGGGCCCGCTCGTGGTCCCGGTCCGGGCCATGCTCGCGGTCGGCGTCGATCCGCTCGCTCCCGCGGTCAGTGGCATCACCGCCGGCGCGGCGCCGGGCGCGGACGCGGGCGGGGCGGCCGTCTCCCCGACCGGCATCGAGACCGGTGTGCCGGCGGGATCGGTCGTGCAGTCGGACGGCCGGCCGGCCCCCGCGAGCTCCCAGCTCCCGGTGTAGGTCTGCGGAGCGACGCCGAAGTCGGGGTCCCGGATCGGGTTCTGCCCGACGAACAGCACCTGGCACTCGGTGGGTTGCGCCACGACGAACGGGAGCAGCGGACCGCTTCCCGTCGGCGGCTGATCGCCGTCGGTGAAGTGGACCTCGGTCGCCGACCACGGCGTGGCCAGCTGCGTCCACGCGCCCGACCGGAAGAGCCAGACGTCACGGTCGAGGCTCTGCGCCCCGCCGCCGAAGAGGCTGCCGCCCCCGGCCAGCACCGCACCCGGCGCGGTCGTGTGGGTCTGCTGCTGCAACGCCAGGCCGGCGAGCGCCCGCGGGCCGGGCCCGCACGGATGGCCGATGGACGTGCCGCACACCTGCGTCCACGCGGTGCCGTCGAAGGTCCAGGTGTCGTCGGTCGGTGCACCGATGTCCGACGTTCCCTGCGGCGCACCGCCGAACATCACGAACTCGTGCCCGTCCCAGCCGATCGACGCCCCGATCCGACCCGGGACCCCGCACGCGGTCGGGACGCCGGTGCCACAGGTCTGGGTCCAGGTCGCGCCGTTGAAGACCCACGTGTCGTCCGCCATCCCGCCGTTCGTCAGGCCGCCGAACATCACGGCCTCGGCCCCGTTCCCGCCCATGCCGGCGAACAGCCGGCCGGACGGGCCGCAGGCACCGTCGGCGCAGACCCGGGTCCACGCGTCGTGGTGCCACACCCACGTGTCCGAGAGCGGTGCGGCGCCACCACCGTCGATGCCGGTGGGCGAGCCACCGAAGAGGATCGGACCGTGTGGGCCGGAGGCCATCGCCGCGGTCGAGCGTGGGCCCGGCCCGCACGCGGCGGTCGCCCCCGGAACGGTCGAGCCGCACTTCGCGGCCCATCCCGTCGCGGGGGTGTAGACCCACGTGTCAGCGAACATCGGGTCAGGCACGTTGCCCGGGTTCTGACCGCCGTAGAGCACGACGGACGAACCGTCGGTGTCGCCGGCGGCCGCGGTGAACACGCGCCCGGAGAGCGCGCCGGATGCGCGCGGGGTGAACTGGTAGGACGGCGGCGTCGCGGCACCCGCAACGCCCGAAGCTGCAGCCACGACGAACGCGACGACACCCAGTGCACACGCACGCGCGAGCGTGCGACCGCAGTCTCGCGTTCACCATGCCTCCCGAGCCGATGTCTCACTGTCTGCCAACGGAATTGATCGGGAGCTCTGCCACCGGCCTTGAGCGGTAACGTCAGCCGATGGACGAACAGGAGATCTGGGACGACATCGTCGGCGCCGCGTGGGTCGAGTTCGCCGACGTCCTGGACGTCCACAGCGCGCCGTTCGGTGATGCGGCACTCCGGGCGCTCGAGGCCACGAAGGGTGAGCGGGTGCTCGATGTCGGGTGCGGCACCGGCGAGACGACGCGCCGGCTGGCGCAGGACGTCGGATCGGAAGGTCGGGCGATCGGCATCGACCTGTCGACGCGCGCGATCGAGCACGCGCGTTCGGTCGGGCCGGCGCTCCCCCAGCTCACCTACGTCGCGGGCGACGTCCTGACCGAGCAGCTCGACGCCCCCGTCGACGCGATCTACTCGCGCTTCGGCGTGATGTTCTTCGACCACCCGGTCGACGCGTTCGACCGCCTCCGGTCACTCCTCGTCGCGGGGGGACGAATGGCCTTCACGGCGTGGCAGGACCCGTTCTCGAACCCGTGGATGCTGGTGCCGGTCGTCGCGTCCGCCGCGGTGCTCGGCCCGCCCGAGCTGCCGGCGCCCGGCGCGCCCGGCCCGTTCTCCCTCCCGTCCGCCGAGGTCATCACCGCCACGCTGACCGAAGCCGGCTGGGGCGAGGTGGAGGTCGAGACGCTCAGCGCCGAGCCGCCGTTCCGGTCGGGCGACGCGCGCGCGACGGCCGCGATGATGAGCCGCACCAACCCCCTGTTCGCGACCGCGCTCCGGAGCACCCCCGAGCTGCGCGACGCGCTCGTCGACGCCGTCGCCGAAGCGTTGCGCCCGCA
Organism: uncultured Acidimicrobiia bacterium; assembly: GCA_963770105.1. Taxonomy (GTDB): domain Bacteria; phylum Actinomycetota; class Acidimicrobiia; order IMCC26256; family JAENVU01; genus Chersky-806. The sequence goes on from CAVYOL010000002.1 coordinate 2,656,300, forward strand.
CGAGCGCGACGGCGTCGTGGTCCTGCAGGCGACCGCATCGATCGTGCGCGCGACCTCGGGCGACTAGCGCACCTGCCGGCGCGACCGTCGTCGAGCTCCCGGACGACGACGAGTGCCGCGATCCGGCGCACGCGCCGCCCTACAGTTCCCCGCCTTGCCCGAGACGCTCCGAGCTTGCCCATGTTCCCCGTTCATCGGCCCACCCTGGCGCGAGGCGCCCGGGCGTCGGCCGGGCGGGAACACGAAACGGGCGGCGATGCGTTGGAAGGCTTGATGAGGAAGAGAGAGGCATACGTGAACACCTACGGAGTAACCGTCCAGACGCTGGATCGGACCGAGGGCAACGGGATCACGGTCGTGTTCGTGGACGCCGACGACGAGCTCGCGGCCGAGCGCGAAGCCGGCCGGATCGCCGAGCTCCGGTTCGGCTGCTCGGTGCTCGTCGACCACGCAGTGCGGTGGTAGCGAGGTAGCAATCCCCCTGATCCGGCCCGCGGGGCCGGTTCCCGACGAGCCGTGCCACAATGGGTGACCGTCGTTGTCGTGGGGGAATCAGATGCGCCTTCGGGCTCTTGCCGTGCTCGCCGTCCTGGCGGTCGTCGCCGCCGGATGTGGTTACAACACCATCACGCCGCCCGGCGCGGCACCCCTGCGCTACCGGGACCCGGTGTTCAGCGCGGTGACGACGACGAGCAACATCACGTACGGGAGCGCGGTCGACCAGTCGGGCAACACGCAGACCCTGCTGCTCGACATGTACCAGCCGACCGGTGACACCGTGCAGCAGCGCCCGGCGATCGTCTGGGTGCACGGCGGTGGCTTCAGCGGCGGCGACAAGACCTCGGGCGAGCTCGTCGACGAGGCGAACGTGTTCTCCAAGGAGGGCTACGTCAACGTCTCGATCAACTACCGGCTCTTCGGGCCGGGCTGCTCGGCGTCCGGGGGTGCGACCGCCGGGTGCCTCCAGGCGATCACCGACGCCCAGCACGACGCGCAGGCGGCCGTCCGGTTCCTGCGCAAGAACGCCACGACGTACCGGATCGACCCGACCCGGATCGCGATCGGCGGCAGCTCCGCCGGTGCGATCACCGCGCTCCAGGTCGCCGCGAACAGCGAGGACCCGGGCACGAGCGGCAACCCCGGCTACTCGTCCGCGGTCGGTGCGGCGGTGTCGCTCTCGGGCGCCAAGCTGCTCGGTGCGGCGATGAGCGCGGGTGACGCGCCGTTCCTCGACTTCCACGGCACCGCGGACACCCTCGTGCCGTACCAGTGGGCCGTGAACTCGGTGAACGAAGCGCACGCCGCCGGGATCGTCGCGTACCTCACCACCTACCCGGGCGAGGGCCACGTCCCGTACAACCACCGCGACGACATCCTGACCCAGGAGACGGACTTCCTCTACTGGATGCTCAAGCTCCCGAACGCCCAGCACTGAGCCTCGGGCGGCTCCGTGCGGGCCCCGGCACGCACCGCGTCAGTGGTGCGAGAGGAACCCGTCGCACACGCCGCTCGTGAGGATGCTGACCGCGGTCGCCGAGCCGCTGATGAGCGTCGACATCGAGGTGGAGTCGAACGCGCCGGCGCCGACGGACACGATGGCGTTGAGGCTGTCCCGGAAGCTCTGGAGCTGTTGCTGCTGGTCCGCCGTGAACCGGTCCTGGTCCGCCATCGCCGCGTTCACCACCGCTTGCAGCGAGACGGCGTCGTCGTAGGTCGCGAGCGGGTTCGTCGCCGAGAACGTCGGCCGGCCGTCGGCCTGGATCAGGCTCTCCGCGAGCTGGTACGTGAGGTGCACCTGCTGGTCGAGCTTCCAGAAGTCCACCACCCCGACCTCGTCCTGGGCGGTGTGGTAGCAGGGCCCGGTCGAGTCGCTGAAGAAGACGTTCGGGACCCCGACGTTCGTGAAGTTGATGTAGTCGCTGCGGTTCTGGCCGAAGATCGAGCTGACGAGGCGCGTCTGCAGCGGCGTCGTCGCGACCGCCGCCTTCACCAGTGACTGCAGCTGCGTCCCGCCCGTCTCCGCGCCGACCGCGAAGCTCGCGTTCTGCAGGCTCGGGAGCAGGTTGGCGCCCTGGATGTCGAAGTTGATGTACGTCACCGTCTGCGCGAGCGGGACGATCGGGTTCTGCGTGTAGTACTTCGAGCCGAGCAGCCCGTCCTCCTCGCGGTCCCAGAGCGCGAGGACGACCGTCCGGCGGGGCGCACCGTGGTCCTTGATCATCTTGGCGATCGCGAGCACGGCCGCGACACCGGCGCCGTTGTCCGTGGCGCCGTTGCAGATGTGGTCGGTCGGGTCCGAGGTCCGGCAGTTCGTCCCCAGGTGGTCGTAGTGCGCGCCGATCATCACGTACTCGCCGGCCTTGTCGGTGCCGGGGATCTTCGCCAGGAGGTTGGTGCCTCCGTCGAAGGGCTGCTTGAACGCGTCGTCACCCGTCTTGCCCGCGTTGATGCCCACCGCGACGGTCTTGAGCCGGTCGATCAGGTACCGCTGCGCGTCGGCGGAGCCCTGGGTGCCGTTGTCGCGGCCCATCCACGCGTCGCTCGAGATCACCGTCTCGTCGATCCGGAGCTGGGAGCACGAGCTCACGAAGATCCCGGCGAGGACGACCAGCGCGACCAGGCTCAGGTTCCTCGGGCGTGCGCGCTTCGATCGCGCGCTCCGCGATCGTGTGCGGGCGAGCCTCATCCGTCGTTTCCCCCCGTCGTGACCCTGCCGGGCGAGTCTGGCACCCGCACCCCCGCGCGTCGAGGAAGGTGGACCGGGCCCCGGACTACGCGAACACGGGCTCGAGGTGCTCGCGGACCGAGCAGTCGCGCCCGAAGGCGAGGAAGCGGTCGAATCGGCGGAGGAACCAGCGGTCGTGGGTGACCGCGAGCACGGTGCCGAAGAAGGAGTCGAGTGCCTCCTCGAGCGCCTCCGCCGACGCGAGATCGAGGTTGTCGGTCGGCTCGTCGAGCAGCAGGAGGTTCGCCCCGGAGAGCTCCAGGAGGAGGATCTGCAGCCGGGCCTGCTGGCCGCCCGAGAGGGTGGCGAACGGTTGGGTCGCGCACCCGTGCAGCCCGTAGCGGCGCAGCGTGGCCATGGCCTTCCCCCGGTCGTGGCCGGCGCGGATCACCGCGTCGAGGACCGCGACGTCGCGGAGCTCGGGCTGGTCGTGGGTCTGGGAGAAGTACCCGGCGACGACGCGCGCGCCGAGCCGCGCGACGCCGGAGTGCTCGACCGGCTCGCCCGCGAGCAACCGCAGGAAGTGGCTCTTCCCGGTGCCGTTCGGCCCGAGGATCGCGACCCGCTCGCCGAAGATGACCTCGAAGTCGAACCGGTCCGTGAGCCCGTCCAGCTCGAGCTCCTCGCAGACCACGACGCGGGTGCCCGTGCGGTTGCCGCCGAGCTTCATCGAGACCTGCTCGTCGCGGACGCGCTCGGTCGGTGCGGTCTTCTCGAACCGTTCGATCTTCGACTTCGTCGACCGCACCCGGGACGCGAACACGTCGCTGCCCATCGAGGCGCGGCGTCGGTACTCCTGCAGCGACTGCTCCAGCCGCTTGCGCTCCTCCTGGAAGCGGCGATGGGTCTCGTCGAGCTTCGCGATGCGCGCGTCGCGCGCCTCGTGCCAGGTCGCGAACCGCCCGCCGTGGGTCCACGCGGTGCGACCCTCCAGGGTGACGACCTTGTCGGCCACGACATCGAGCAGCGCACGGTCGTGGCTGATGATGAGCACGGTCTTGGGACTCGCCCGGAGCGAGTCCTCCAACCACCGCTTGCCGGCCACGTCGAGGTAGTTGTCGGGCTCGTCGAGCAGGAGCACCTCGGCGTCCGAGCGGAGCAGGACCTCGAGCGCGAGGCGCTTCTGCTCCCCGCCGGACAGGGTGGAGAGCCGGCGCCGACCCGCCTCGGGGAGCGACTGGCGCACCGCGATGAGCGTGCACGTGTCCCACAGGACCTCGGCGTCCCAGCCACCCGCGTCGCCCCACGCCGTGTGCGCGCGGGCCAGCGCGAGCCCGGTGCGCTCGCCCGGGTCCCGATCGTTGGCGGCCTCGGCCGCGTCGAGCGCGGCGGCCGCGTCGCGGAGTCGGACCGGGGAGAGGGTGAGGAGCAGGTCGCGCACGGATCGCTCCTCGTCGCGCCAGCCGACGAGCTGGCTCATCACCCGCAGCTCGCCGTCGACGTGGACGCTCCCCTCGTCCACGGGGATCGCGCCGGTGACCGCACCGAAGAGCGTGGTCTTGCCCGCGCCGTTCGCGCCCACGAGCGCGACGTGCTCGCCGTTCCCCGCCCGGAACGTCACGTCTCGGAACAGGACGTCACCACCCGGGACGCGACACGAGATCCCGTTGACGTCGAGCACACCCATGGTCGGCCAGGGTAGTGACGCACCCCGGGACGGCCCCCGGGATTACGAGGTCAGTGGCCGAGCACCGCGTGCGGGACGTACGGAGCTTCGAGCCGCCGCATCTCCTCGTCGCTCAGGTCGAGCTGCTCGGCCGCCACCGCGTCCTCGAGGTGCCCGAGCTTGGTGGCCCCGACGATCGGCGCGGTCACACCCGGCCGGTGCAGCAGCCACGCGAGCGCGACCTGCGCCGGCGGCACCGCCCGCTCGGCGGCGACCTCCGCCACCCGGTCGACGACGTCGAAGTCGCCCTCGTTGTAGAGGTAGTCCGCGAAGGGGTCCGTGTTGGCCCGGGTCGTCGCCTTCTCACCGCCGCGGGTCCGGTTCCCGGCCAGCACGCCACGCGCCAGCGGGCTCCACGGGATCACGCCGATGCCCTGGTCCAGGCACTGCGGGATCATCTCGCGCTCCTCCTCGCGGTAGAGGAGGTTGTAGTGGTTCTGCATCGACACGAACCGAGCGAAGCCGTGGCGCGCCGCGGTGTTCTGCGCCTTCGCGAACTGCCACGCGTGCATGCTGCTGGCGCCGATGTAGCGCGCCTTGCCCGCCCGCACGACCTCGTTCAGCGCGTCCATCGTCTCCTCGATGGGCACGTTCGGGTCCCAGCGGTGGATCTGGTAGAGGTCCACGTAGTCGAGGTCGAGCCGCTGCAACGAGGCATCGATCGCGGAGAGGATGTGCTTGCGGGAGAGCCCGCCGCCGTTCGGCCCGGGCGTCATCGGCATGAACACCTTGGTTGCGATGACCGTCTCGTCGCGGCGGAGGAACTTGCGCACCAGACGCCCGGTCGCGACCTCGCTCGCACCGTTCGAGTACGTGTTCGCGGTGTCGAAGAAGTAGATGCCGTTTTCGACCGCGGCCCGCACGATCGGCTCCGCCGCGTCCTCGTCGAGGACCCACGGGCGGTCGCTGGCGTTGCCGTAGCTCATCATCCCGAGGCACACGCGCGAGACGCGCAGCCCGGTGGCACCGAGGTTCACAGAATCCATGACCGCACCGTAGCGCCGCGTGCGCGCCGAGTTCCTGCGGGCGTCAGCGCTCGAGGTACGAGTCGAGCACCCGGTGCATGTGCAGGAGGTTGGCCTCCTGGCGCGGGTTCAGCCGCAGCCCTTCGAAGCCGGCCGACTTCATCCCGATCTGCACCTCGGCCATGTTGGCGTAGTCCTGGTTCGTGATCTCGCCCCAGTCGCGGTCGGTCCAGTCGGCGACGTCGCGCCGGCTCACCGGACGGCGGTCCGCACCCGGGCGGGGCCACTCGAGGACCCAGGTGTCGTGGATCGCCCGGTCCGGATCCAGCCCGTGGGGACGGGCCCGGAAGAGGATCGCACTGCCCGGGTACATGGGCCCGACCACGTTCGGGAAGCAGAAGATGTCCTCCGCGCTCGTCATCTGCTCGGGCTCGAACCCGGACACGTCGAGCCCGCGCGCGGCAAGCAGCTCCAGCCGGCGGGCCTGGTACGCCGGGAGCAGCTCACCCTTCGGCAACCCGGCCGCCCGCAGCTCCTCCACCGCGGCGCGCTCGTCGGCGAGGAACGCGCCACCGAGACCGCCGACGAGCGCGGCGAGGATCTCGCCTTCGTCGTAGTCGTCCTCGCCGAGCCCGAGCCGCGGGCTCGGGCGCAGCTCACGGCGCGCGCCGGCGAGCCGCCCGTAGCGCGCGTGCTTGCCGAGCTGCTCGTAGGCGATGCTCACGTCGTCGGTCCACGCCAGGATCTGCGGGTGGGTTCCCTGGACGTGGTAGCTCTCGTTGAACGCGTCCACCACGCTCTTCCAGTTCGCGGGGAGCACGGTGCTCAGCTGCGCCCGGAGCCGCATGTCCTCGAGGCGGTAGGGAGCAAGGAGCGCAGGGAGCGGATCGAGGAACTCCAGCAGCGGCTCGGCGGTCGGGATCGGGGTTCACGAAGACGAAGCCGCCCCAGCACTCCGTCCGCACCCCGCCGAGTCGCAGCCCCTCGGGCAGGTCGCTGAACTCGTGCGCGTCCACCACCTCGGTGAGCCGGCCGTCGAGCGCGTACCGCCACGCGTGGTAGCGGCACTGCATGAACCCCTCGGCGAAGCAACCGGTGCCGGCGGCGAGCCGGGTCCCGCGATGGAGGCAGGCGTTGTGGAAGGCGCCGATCGCCCCGTCGTCGCCCCGCACCACGAGGATCGACTGGTCCCCGATCAGGTACTCGAGGAAGTCTCCCGGCTCCGGCAGCTCTTCCTCGCGGCACGCGATCTGCCACACCCGGCCCCAGAGGCGGTCCACCTCGAGCCGCGCGAACTCGGGCGACGTGTACCGGCCCTTGGGGATGAAGCCGTTGCTCTCCATGAGCTCCTCGCGCCGGTCCACAGGTCGAATGTAGCGTCGTCCAGCAGCATGCAGTTCAATCTCGCGGACCTCTTCGAATGCGTCGCCGACCACGTCCCGGACCACGTCGCCGTCGTCCGGGGTGACGAGCGCCGGACCTACCGGGAGCTCGATGCCGCCGCGACGCGCGCCGCTCACGGTCTGGGCATCCTCGGGATCGCCGCGGGCGACCACGTCGGCATCTCCCTGCGGGACTCCATCGAGCACGTCGAGGTGATGCTCGCCTGCTACAAGCTGCGTGCGGTCCCGGTGAACGTGAACTACCGCTACGTGACCGACGAGATCGCGTACCTCGCACGCGACGCGGATCTCGTCGCGCTCGTGTCGGCCCGCAGCCAGGGGGCGACCATGGCGGGGCTCGAGATCGCGCTCCGGATCGAGGTCGACGACGGTGGCCCTCTCTCCGCAGGCGCCGTCGCGTACGAAGAGCTCCGCGCCGGCGGGTCGGAGGCGCGCGACTTCGGGCCCCGGTCCGGCGACGACCACTACGTGCTCTACACGGGCGGGACGACCGGTCGGCCGAAGGGGGTCGTGTGGCGCCAGGAGGACATCTTCTTCGCCGCGCTCGGCGGTGGAAACCCCGGTGGCCCGCCGATCGAGACGCCGGAGGCGATCGGACCCGGCGTCCTCGCGAACCCCGCGGGACGGGTCGCGGTGTTCCTCGACCCGGACGCCCCGCCGCCGCCGCTCGTCGCGCTCGCGCTCGGGCCGCTGATCCACGCCAGCGGTCAGTGGTCGACGCTCGGCACCCTGCTCAGCGGCGGCGCCGTCGTGCTCTACGCCGAGCCCCACCTCGATGCCGCCGCGGTGCTGGACCTCGTCGCCCGCGAACGCATCGTCGCGCTCAACCTCGTCGGCGACGCGGTGGCGCGCCCGTTGGTCGAGCTGCTCGAGTCCCGTCCGGACGAGTGGGACACGTCGTCGCTCGTGCTGCTCGGATCCGGCGGCAGCATCCTGTCGGGCGACGTGAAGGACCGGCTGCTCGCGGCGCTCCCCTCGGTGACCGCGCTCATCGACGGCATCGGCTCGTCGGAGTCACCCGCGCAGGCAGTCGCCCTGACCACCCGCGGCGGTGCGCCGTCGGCTTCGCTGCGCTTCACCGCGAAGGCCACGACGATGGTCGTGGACGAGGACCTCCGGCCCGTGCCCGCCGGTGCCGGGATCGTCGGGCGCCTCGCCACCACGGGACGGGTCCCGCTGCGCTACCTCGGTGACCCCGAGCGGTCGGCCCGCACGTTCGTCGAGATCGACGGGAAGCGCTGGTCGTTGCCGGGGGACATGGCCACCATCGACGCCGACGGCACCGTGCAGCTCCTCGGGCGCGGCTCGTTCTGCATCAACACGGGCGGCGAGAAGGTCTACCCCGAAGAGGTCGAGGCGGTCGTGAAGGCCCACCCGCTCGTGGCCGACGCGGTCGTCGTCGGCGTCCCCGACCCGCGGTGGGGAGAGCGGGTCGCGGTCATCGTCGCGCCACCGGCCGACGCGGCGACCGGTGCCGGGCCGACGCTCGAGGACGTCCAGGCGCACTGCCGCACCCAGCTCGCGGGCTACAAGACGCCGCGGGTGCTGCACGTCGTCGACGAGATCGTGCGGCTCCCGACGGGCAAGGCCGACTACACGTGGGCGCGCGAGGTGGTCACCCGGTCGGGCTGATCTCCTCGACCCGGCCGTCGGCGTGCCGGGCGAAGCGGCCCTGCTCGGCCCCGTGCACCGGATCGTCGACCGGCCACGGCCAGCCCCCGAAGCCCGTGCGGCGGTAGTCCTCGAACGTCCGCTCGATCCCCTCCCGGTCGTTCATCACGAACGGCCCGTACCGCTCGACCGGCTCGCCGATCGGGCGACCCTGCAGCACCAGGATCTCGACGCCACCGTCGCCCGCGGCGAGCGGGACCGCCTCGTCGCAGCGGACCACCGCGCCGGTGCCGGCGTCGAGGTCGTGATCGCCGATCCGCACGCCGGACCCGTCGTAGGCGTACAGCGTCCGGACCGTCTCCGAACCGTGCGCCGCCGGGAAGCTCGAGCTCGGCGCCGGGCTCCATCCGCACCACCCAGATCGCGAGATCGGACTCGGGACGCGCCGCCCACGAGTTCGGAGGTGGAGGTGGGGGTCGGTGACCGTCGAGCTCGCCGGCCACCACTGTGATGGTGGTCGTGCGACCCGCGTCGTCGACGCGCGCGACCTGCGGGATGTCGTCGTGCCACAACATCGTGAAGTACGGGTCCGCCATCTTGTCGACCGCGGGGAGGTTGAGCCAGATCTGGAACAGCTCGAGGTCGTTCGGCCCCTCCGAGTCGAGCAGGGGGAACATCTCCGAGTGCACGACGCCCTTGCCGGCCGTCAGCCACTGCACGTCGCCCCGACCGAACCGCGCCGCCGCACCGAGTGAGTCCGCGTGGTCGATGAACCCGCGCCGGACGTAGGTCACGGTCTCGAAGCCGCGGTGCGGGTGCTGCGGGAATCCCGGCACGACCTCGCCGTGGTACATGTTCCAGCCGTCGACCCCGGCGAAGTCCGCGCCGATCTCGCGACCGGTGAGCGGGGCGTCCGGGCCGAGCGCGTCCGTGCCCGCGGGGTACGCGTCGTCGTGGTGCGCGGCAGAACAGGAACGGATCGATCGTGGGCCACTGGGCGCCGAGGGGCACCGCCTGGAGGACCGGATCGGTGGACGGGATCGGTGCCGGGTCAGCCACGACCCCAGCGTACGGCGCTCAGTCGGGGACGCGCTCGTCGGGGCAGCCGGCCAGCACCCGGGCCAGCGCGTCGTGCTCCGCCGGCGTGACCCAGAGGTCGTAGCGCGCCTTCGCCGCGATCTGGTGCGCGACGTAGGTGCAGCGGAAGGCCTTGTTCGGCGGCAGCCAGCTCGCCGCGTCCGCGTCACCCTTGGACTCGTTCGTCGGCCCGTCGACGGCCAGGAGGTTGACCGGGTCGTTGGCGAACTGCAGCCGCTCCGCCGTCGCTGAGCTGCTGCGCGCCGGTCTGCCACGCGTCCGAGAGTGCGACGACGTGGTCGATCTGCACCGCGATCGCGTGGGCCTTCTCGAAGTGCAGCACCTTGCCCGTGTAGGGATCGACGACCGTCCCCGCGATGACGACGCAGTCGTGCGTGCCCGGACGCCACTGCTTGTCGGTGAGGTCGCGGTTCAGGATGTCGTTGCGGGTGTCACAGCCGTTGTGGTCGACGTCGGACCACGCGGGCCCGAACTCGCTGCGGTCGTAGCCGGTCTTCGGGGCCCGGCCCTTCACCGCCAAGGTGGCGAGCACCGCGAGCGCGTCGCCGGGCCCGGCCGTCGGTGCGGTGACCGTCGAGGTGCTGGTCGTGCTCGGGCCCGGCGCCGGGCTGCCGGCCGGCCGGGACCCGGACGAGCACGCCGCGAGCAGGACGAGCGCGCCCGCGGCCGCGATCCTCCGCCACCCGCGCCCCCGCCACCCGCTTTCGGTGCGCGTTCCCGGTGCCCTGGCCCCGCCAACTCGCACCGAAACGGGCTCCGGACCCGTCAGATGCGTTCGAGGACGACGATCGGGATGACCCGGTCGGTCTTGGTCTGGTACTCGGCGAAGTTCGGCATCGCGGCGGCGTGCGCGGCGTAGAGCCGGTCGCGCTCGGCCCGGGCGGGCTCGATCGCCCGGGCTCGGTACGTCTCGCCGGGGAGCTCGACGGTCACCTCGGGGTTCGCCCGGACGTTCCAGTACCAGTCGGGGTTGGTCGGCGAGCCGCCCTTGGAGGCCGCGATGACCAACCGGTCGCCGTCCCGGGTGTACACGATCGGGATGATCCGCTCCTTCCCGCTCTTGGCGCCCTTCGTGGTCATGAGCAGGAGGGGCGCCTCGGCGAACACGCCGGAGGTCTTGCCGTCGTTCGCCCGGAAGTCGTCGATCACGGACTGGTTGAAGTCGCGCAGGGGGTCGGCCATGGCTCCGACGCTATCTCCGGCCCGGTCGCCGGGTCCGCGCGCCCGTCCGGCTGGCAGACTCGCCGTTGAGCGTCACGGACAGCTCGTCCCGGACAACCGGAGGTGCACGGTGCGGTACGTCGAAGCGGGTGGTGCGCGGGTCTCGTCGATCGGGCTCGGCTGCTGGCAGTTCGGGTCGAGCGACTGGGGCTACGGCAAGGAGTACGGCGACACGGTCGCGGTTCCGCTCGTCCACTACGCGCTCGACCACGGCGTGAACCTCATCGACACCGCGGAGATCTACGCGAAGGGCGTGTCGGAGGCCATCGTCGGCCGCGCGCTCGAAGGCCGGCGCGACGACGTGTTCCTCGCGACCAAGGTCGTTCCCACCTGGCCGACCGCGTCGCGGGTCGAGGAGCACGGCCGGCTCTCGTCGATGCGCATCGGCGTCGAGTCGATCGACCTCTACCAGCAGCACTGGCCGAACCCGGCCGTCCCCATCTCCTCCACCATGGAAGGGATGCGGCGGCTCCAGGATGCGGGCATCGTCAAGCACGTCGGCGTCAGCAACTTCGGGGTCAACCGTTGGAAGTCCGCCGAGCGCGCGCTCGGGCGCCCGGTGCTCTCCAACCAGGTCCGGTTCAACCTGCTCCAGCGCAAGCACGACGACGGGAACGTCCCGTACGCGCAGACGAACGACCGGATCGTCATCGCGTACAGCCCGCTGGCCCAGGGTGTGCTCGGCGGTCGGTACGACGCGGCCCACCCGCCGTCGGGACCGACCCGGTTGAACAACCCGCTGTGCCTGCCCGAGAACCTCGAGCGCGCCGGCGCGCTGATCGACGCGCTGCGGCGCGTCGCGGCCGCCCACGACGCGACCCCGGCCCAGGTCTCGCTCGCGTGGTTGATCCGGAAGCCGAACGTCGTCGCGATCCCGGGCGCGAGCTCGGTGGACCAGCTCCGCCACAACATCGAGGCCGGCGATCTCGAGCTCACCGACGGCGAAGCCGACGAGCTCACGCACGAGAGCGAGCGCTTCGTGCCACTGAACCTGGCCGGCGCCGCCCGGGGCCGGCTGCGCGCCGGCAAGAGCGCCTGAGCGCCTCGCGACCGGGAAGACCGTCGCGCCCCGAGGGGAGCCCGTAACCTGCGGCCATGTGGTTCTACGGGTTCGGGATCTTCTTCTTCGTGGCGATCCTGTGCATCGTCGCCGGGGCCGTGGCGTTGAAGAAGCGGCGTGACTACGACTACGGCGAGGAATTTCCCGACGACGTCAACGAGCCCGAAGAGTAGGGACCCTGTCTGATCAGCCGTCGGGCTCGTGGTGGGCCCGACTCCGGGACCTCCTGGTCCGACGGCGCGAAGACGGTCCGAGCCGGCGCCGGCCCGGCGACGTCGTCCGGGTGGTCATCGCGGCGGTTGTCGTCGCGGGGCTCGTCGTCTACGCACACGACCCGGCGCGCGTCGAACGCGACTTCGTCCACTCGGTCGCGGACCTCCCCCACGACGGTCGGTCGTTCGTCATCCTCGGCTACGAGATCCTCGCGGTCTGGGCGCTCGGGCTCTTCGCGGTCGGGGCGATCCTCGTCCGGCGCTGGCGCCTGGCCCGGGACCTCCTCGTCGCGGGTGCCGCGAGCTGGGTCATCGGGCGCGGACTCGCCTTCCTGGCCCACGACGCGTCGTTCTGGCAATCGATCCGGAGCACGTTCGACCTCACCGACGCGCCGCGCTTCCCCACCGTGCGGCTCGCGGTGGCGGTCGCGATGGTCGTGGTCGCATCGCCGTACCTCGCCCGCCCGATGCGCCGGGTCGGCCAGGTGCTCGTCGTGGCGATCGCGCTCGAAGCCCTCTACGTCGACGCCGCGTTCCCCACCGACCTGTTCGGGGCCGTCGTGCTGGGCTGGGGCGTCGCGGCCGCGGTCCACTACGCGTTCGGGACCCCGATCGGTCGCCCTGCGCCCGAGATCGTCGGCAAGGCGCTGGCGCGCGTCGGGCCCGAGGCCACCGCGGTCGAGGCGGAGAACGACCAACCGGTGGGCCGTGCCATCTTCGTCGCGTCGACCGACGACGGCCCCTTGCACGTCACGGCGCTCGGCCGCGACGAGGCCGACGCCCAGCTGATCGCGCGCGCCTGGCGGTTCCTGACCCGGAAGGACGTGCCGCGGCACGCTCCTGCTGACCCGGCGCCAGCAGGTCGAGTACGAGGCGTACATCGAGCTGCTCGCGGCAACGGCGGGCGTTCGCGTCCCCGGCGTCGTGTTCGCGGGCAATGCCGGCCCGGTCGCCCTGCTGGTCGAGCACGAGGCCGCGGGGATGCCGCTGTTCGATGCACCTGCGGACACGATCACCGACGCAGTCCTCGACGACGCGTGGGGCCAGCTCGAACGCCTGCGCGCCGCGCACATCGCCCACGGTCGCGTCGACGGTCACCACCTCCTCCTGGACGGCGACCGGCAGGTCGTCGTCACGGGCTTCGAGTGGGCGTCCACCGGCGCGGAGTTCGGTCAGGCCGCCAGCGATGCCGCCAACCTGCTGGCCGCGACCGCGGCCGTCGTCGGCACCGACCGGGCCGTCGCCGCCGCCCGGCGGGGCGTCGATGCGAAGGCGCTGCTCGCCGCGCTCCCGATGCTGCAGCCGCAGTCGATCTCGGGCTGGACCCACGACGCGCTCGGCGGGCGCAGCGGCCTCGACGACCGCCTGACCGAGCTGCGCGAGGCCACCGCCGCCGCGCTCGCGACCACACCGCCCGAGCTCCGTCAGCTCTACCGCGTCCACCCGCGTTCCCTGCTCATGGCCGTCGGCGCGCTGGCGGCGATCGTCGTGCTGTTCAGCCGGATCGGCAACCCCGCGGACTTCTGGGCCTCCGTCCGCGACGCCGACTGGTGGTTCGTCGCGCTCGCGTTCTTCCTCGGGATGATGACCGACGTCGCGTTCGGGATCACGTTCCTCGGCAACGTCCCGATCCGGATCCCGGTCTGGCCGAGCATCGAGCTGCAATCGGCGATGTCGTTCTCGAACCTCGCCGTCCCGGTCGCAGCCGACACCGCGATCCAGGTGCGCTTCCTCCAGAAGCAGGGCCTCGACCTGCCGTCGGCGGTCGCGACCGGTGGGGTGCTGAGCTCGGTGTCCGAGATCATCGTGCAGATCGGGCTCTTCTTCGTCGCGCTCTGGCTGTCGCCGGACTCCATCCACTTCGGCCGCATCGACACCGGTCAGATCGCGTGGGTCGCGCTCATCGTCGTCTTCGTCGTGCTGGTTGCCGTCGCGGTCGTGGTGAGCGTGCGCCGGTTCCGCCGCGTGGTGCTCCCACCGGTCATCCGCGCCACGCGCACCGTGTGGGACGCGGTGAAGACACCGAGCCGGCTCGCGCTGCTCGTCTTCGGCAACATCATCGCCCAGTGCTTCTACGCCGGCTCGCTGCTCGCGTGCCTGCACGCGTTCGGCGCGAGCGTCGACTTCTGGACCCTGCTCGCGTTGAACATCGGCATCTCGACGATCGCGTCGCTGGTGCCGATCCCGGGTGGCGGCACCGCGGTCTCGTCCGTCGGGCTCGCCGGGATGCTCACCGCGTTCGGCGTCCCGCCCGCCGCCAGCGGCGCGGCCGTCATCGCGCGACCAGCTCGCGGTGACCTACATCCCCGCGGTGCCGGGCTGGTTCGCCACCCACGACCTCATCCAGAAGGGGATGCTCTAGGTCGGGTCAGAGGTCGACGGCGCACGCCTCGTCGACCTGGAGCACCTCGAGCGTCCGCCCGAGACCGACGTACACCGCGAGGCAGAGGGTCAGGTCGAGGATCTCGTCGTCGGCGAACTGCGCGCGCAGCCGGGTGAACAGCTCGTCGTCGATCCCGCGGTGGTCGACCGCGAATCGCTCCGCGTACTCGATCGCGAGCCGTTGGCGGTCGGTGTAGCCCGCGTAGGTCGCGTACTCGTCGAGGTGCTCGTACAGGTCTGCGGGCACGCCGGCCTCGAGCACGGACGGCGCCCGGAACGTGGCGCACGCGGAGCAGTCGTTCATCTGCGCGACCCGCATCCGCGCGACTTCACGTTCGGCGGCCGGGAGCTTGCTGCGCTGGTACGCGGTGGTGATCATCCGGTCGACCATGCCCGCCATCTCCGGGCGCAGCGTCCAGATCATCGCGGCTTCGCCGCCGGGCCCGTCGGGGACATCGATCCTCGCCATCCGGCCAGCGTACGCAACCCGACGTCCGAGACCCCACAGATGCCGGGCCGCGCGCTCCGCGTGCGAGCATGTCGGCCTCATGGACCAGGTCGACGTCGTCGTGGTGGGGGCAGGGATCGTCGGGCTCGCGACGGCGCGCGCGGTCCAGCAGGCCGATCCGAGCGTGAGCGTCACGGTGCTCGACAAGGAGGGTGGCCCGGGCCGGCACCAGTCCGGTCGCAACTCGGGCGTGATGCACGCCGGCGTCTACTACCCACCCGGATCCGAGAAGGCCCGGCTCTGCACGGCCGGTCGGATCTCCATGGTCGAGTACTGCCGCGAGCACGGCATCGCGCACGAGATCTGCGGCAAGGTCGTGGTCGCGGTCGACGAAGCCGAGCGCACCCGCCTGGCCGAGCTGGAGCGGCGTTGCCAGGCGAACGGCGTGCGGGTCGAGATGATCGGCGGCGCGCAGCTGCGCGAGATCGAGCCCCACGCGACGGGCATCGCCGCGCTCCGGGTGCGCGACACCGGGATCACCGACTACCCCGCGGTGTGCCGGACGCTGGCCGGGGAGATCGAGCGGGCCGGCGGGACCTTGCGGCTCGACACGGCGGTCACCGCCGGACACGAGCGGGCCGAGGGGCTCGTCATCGAGACGACCGTGGGTGAGATCGCAGCGCGCCGGGTCGTCACCTGCGCCGGCCTGCACGCCGACCGGGTCGCGGTCGCGATCAGTGGTCCGGAGGGCGCCGCGGGCCTGCGGATCGTGCCGTTCCGGGGCGAGTACTTCGAGCTGGTCCCGGAGCGGGCCCACCTCGTGCGCACGCTCATCTACCCGGTGCCCGACCCGCAGTTCCCGTTCCTCGGGGTCCACCTGACCCGGGGCGTCGAAGGGCACGTCCACGTCGGGCCGAACGCAGTGCTCGCCCTCGCCCGGGAGGGCTACTCCTGGCGCGCGGTCGACGTCGCGGACCTCCGCGAGACGCTCGGGTTCCCGGGCTTCCGCAAGCTCGCGGCCCGCTACTGGCGCTACGGCGCGGTGGAGATGACGCGTTCGGTGAGCAAGCGGCGGTTCACCCGGGCGTTGCAGCGCCTCGTCCCCGAAGTGATGCGATCCGACCTCGTGCCCGCGCCGGCGGGCGTCCGGGCCCAGGCCGTCGCCCCGGACGGCAACCTCGTCGACGACTTCGCGTTCTGCCAGATCGGGCGGGCGCTGCACGTGCTCAACGCGCCGTCTCCGGCGGCCACGGCCTCACTCGAGATCGGCCGCACCATCGCGGCCCGCCTCGACCTGGACGACTGACCCTGACCCGGGCTCGTTTCGGGGCGTTTCAAGGTCGCCAGGGCGACGCTCAGACGCCCCGAAACGAGTCCGGCACGACGAGTCCGGGTCAGAAGTCCGGCAGGGCCTCGTTCGCGGCGCGCAGCACGTTCAGCGACTCGGCCCAGCAGCCGGCCTCGTGCGTCGTCATCAGCGGCATCAGCGGCGCGCTGGGCCCGTCGGGACCGAGCACGCACGGCAGGCTCGCGCACACGTCGTCGCCGACGCGCACGGACACCGGGATGATCGCCCCGACCTCGTACGCGGTCGCGTGGACCAGCCCGCTCACGGTGAGCCCGATGCCCTGGACTGCAGCACCCTTCAGGTCGCGCACCTCGTAGGCAGCCCGGCGGACGTCGTGCTCGATCGCGTCGAGCCGGTCCGGGGTCAGCTCCACGCCACGCTGCGCCGCGAACTCGAGCAGCGGCAGGGTGCCGACCGTCGCGCTCCCGAGCAGGAACACCGAGGAGTCGCCGTGCTCGCCGACGACCCACGCGTGCACGCTGCGCGGGTGCACGCCGCACTCCTGCGCGATCCGTTCGGTGAGCCGCAACGTGTCGAGCGACGTGCCGGAGCCCATCACCGAAACCGGCCGGCCTGCCCAACGGCGGGTGAGGTACTCGGTCATCACGTCGAGCGGGTTGGTGACGACCAGCGCGATGCGCGGCATCTCCCCCGCCTCGACGGCCGTGGCCATGTCGTCCATGACCTCGAGGTTCTGGCGCAGGATGTCGAGCCGGCTCTCGCCCGGCGTGGTGTGGTGGCCGGCGGTGAGGATGAGGATGTCCTCTTCCTCGATCTCGTCCAGGCCCCGGCCCCGGACGTCGATGCTCGGGAGCAACGGCTGCGCGTGCAGGAAGTCCAGGGCGAGCCCGCGTGCCGCCTCCGGCTTCCGGCTGTAGATCGTCACCCGGCTCGCGAGCCCGCGCATGACGATGGCGGACGCGGTCGCGACGCCCACGCCACCCGCCCCGACGATGCCCACCCGCGTCCCCGCCATGGTGCGGGAGCCTAACGGCGCGGCTCCGACCCCTCCGGACGCACGCGCGAGGCTCCCGACGACCCGGTGACACGAATCCGAGCGCCGATCCCGCTACGTTGCGGCCCGTGAGCCCATCGAAGAAGCCCAACCGCCCACCCGCCAAGAAGGCCCGTCCGCTGGGGCAGTCCCAGACGAAGCCCTGGGTCCGGATCGTGATCGTCGCCATCGTCGCGGTGCTCGGGCTCGGCGGCATCGTGGCGATCTTCGCCGGCAGCGACTCGAGCAGCTCGGGCTCGTCGTCGAGCAGCTCCACCGCCGGCACCACCGCGACCACCGCCGCGGCGATGCCCTCGGCCGCGGGCAAGCCGTGCGTCGCGGTCAACGGGCCGCTGCCCACCGGCGCGCCCGCGGTCCCCGTCACCGTCGGGCCCCCGCCGACGACGCTGGTCACCAAGGACCTCACCGTCGGCACCGGACCCGCGGTCACCGCCGCGGCGAACATCACCGTCGACTACATCGGCGTGGCGTGCTCGACCGGGAAGGTCTTCGACGCGTCCTACGGCCAGAGCCCCGCGACGTTCGCACTCGACGGCGTCATCCCGGGCTGGAGCCAGGGCATCCCCGGCATGAAGGTCGGCGGCACGCGGCTCCTCGGCATCCCCGCGTCCCTGGCTTACGGGTCCCAGGGGTCGCCGCCCGCGATCGCCCCCGACGAAGCCCTCTGGTTCGTCGTGCAGCTCAAGTCCATCAACCCGGCGGCGCCGGCGAGCCCGACCCCGAGCGGCTAGCCCGACCCGAGACCGGGGTCAGGCGACCCGGTGGGGGTCGATCCGGCGCGGGCGGCGGACCGAGCGGGGCATGCGGGTCCGGAAGCCCGCGGCGGCGCGGGCGTCCTCGGACTCGCCGCCCCAGTAGCCGTACTCGCCGTGCTCGCGGGCCCAGTTGCGGCACGGGGTCAGGACGGGACACGTCGCGCAGACGAGGGAGGCCTTCAGCTCCCGGACCACGCGGGTCTCCGGGCGCTCCGAGGCCGATCCGAAGAACAGCGAGGTCTTGCCGGTGCAGGCGGCATGCCGGGACCAGGGTCGAGGTTCGACCTGGGCCGGCGGTGCGGACTGGACCGGGAGAGTGGCAGTTGAGGGGGACATAGGTCCTGAATACCCGCGCGCACTCCGCCCGAAACCAGACAGCCCGGTCACATTTTCTCGAGGACGAAGTGGACGTTCGTCGTGACCCAGACGGTGTTGGCCCGGTAGTGGTTGCGCTTCTGCAGGTTCGACGCGGCGTGGTGGAGCCAGGCGAGGAGCAGCACGGTCCGTTCGGGCAGCTCACCGTCGCCCGGACCGCCCATGAGGAGCGCCTGCTCGTCGGGCTCGAACCCGTCACCGCGCAGCAGGTCCCGCACCACCGGGCCGAACTCGCGGCGGCGGCGCTCGACCCGTCCGGTCAGCACCAACGTCATGAGCTCGAGGGTCGAGAGCCCGGGCGCACCCGCGCGCTCCCAGTCGACGATCCCGCTGATCGTCCCGTCCGCCGCGGCGAGCACGTTGCCGAGCCAGTAGTCGCCGTGCACGAAGCAGGTGGTGAGCACCCGGCCCGCGAGCTCCTCACGGAGCACGGCCTGGAGCCGATCGAGCGCGGCAAGGTCGGCGCCGGCGCGCAGTGGGGTGCCGGCAGTGGCCCGGAGCTCGGAGATCGGATCGTCGACCCACGCCTGCAGGACCGCATCGTCGACCGGGGTCTCGGTGGCCGTCGACGCGTGGAGGGCGCGGATCGCCGCGCCCGCGCGCCCGGCGATGACGTCGTGCCCGAACCGAGCGGTGGACCGGCGCGCGTCCACTCCCGCGATGTGCGTCTCGACGAGCCACGGTTGTCCGCCCGCAGTGCCGGACTCCAGCACCGCCGGGGCGAGCCGGCGCCAGTCGTCGGGCAGCGCCAGGGTGCCGACCTCGCTGAGCGCGCGGTGAGCATGGCGGAGGCTGCGGGCCCCGAGGTCGGTGCGCGCGAACCGGAGCAGCGCGGGCCGGCCGTCGCGCCGGGACCGGACGACGATCGCGCCGAGGTCGGGATCGGCGCGCGGCTCGCCCGCCGCTTCCCAGTCCGTCGCGGCATCCAGCGCCGGGAGCACCGCGCCGGCGGCGTGGCTGCGGACGAGCGTCGGGTGGGGCAACCGGTGCAACGGCACGTGGGGCAGCCACATGGCTCGGAGCTCGGTGGCGAGGAGCCCGATGGCGATGACCGACTGCGCGGCCAGCCACGCGACGCCGACGCCGGTGAGCCCGTACCGGTCCAGCAGCACGACCGAGAGCCCCATCACGCTGACCGACATCGTCGCGGTCACGACCACCACCGCGCGCATGCGGCGCTGCACCCGCGCCGCGCTCAGGAAGGTGGCGATGACGACGTTCGGGATCGCGGAGAGGACCAGCAGTGGCAGGAGCACCGATGCCCCCGTCACGTACTGCGGGCCGAGGAGCCGCAGGATCAGGGGCGAGAGCAGCGCGACCGCGACGGCGAGCGGCACGACGATCTTGGCGCTCTGGACCAGTGTGCGCAGCGCGAACTCGTAGAGCCGTTGGGGGGCCCGTGCACCTTCGGTGACGAGTGACATGCCGAGGTTCCGGCTGAGCAGGTAGAGCGTGTAGGCGATGGTCCAGGACAGGTAGAAGTAAGCGCTCTGGCGGGCGCCGGCCAGCGCCAGGACGATCAGCGGCAGGAGGCTCGTGGTCGCGGTCCACAGCAGCGACGCGAAGTAGTCCGCGCTGACGTACCGCCCGAGGTCGCGCGCGTGCATCGGCTCGACGACGACATCACGCGTGGCGACGTGGCGCGGGACGAGTCGCCGGAACACCAACACGTTGATCGGGACGACGATCAGGATCAGCGGCAGCGTCCAGGACGCGAAGATCCCCTCCCTCGGCAGCGCGACCGCGAGCGCGACGAGCAGGCCGATCTTCACCACGCCGAAGATCACGTTCTCGACCAGGACCCAGTCGGCGCGTCCGAGCCCGGTGAGCACGGAGTCCTGGAGCTGGAACACGACCCAGAGCACGGTCGCCGCGATGAAGGCACCGATCGCCAGCGGGTTCTGCCGCACGAGGTTGGTGAGCTCGGGCGACCACGTCGCGACCCCGCCGACGTAGATCAGCGCGGCGACGACCGACAGTCCGCCGGCCACGGCGTACGAGAGCGCGATCAGCCGCGCGGTGCGCGGCCCCGACGTGGGGACGAAGCGGTTCAGCCCGTTGGTGAGGTTGAGGTGGGCCAGGTTCGCGAGGAACGTCATGGACGCGATCAGCGCCGAGTTCCGTCCGACGTCGACCGTGCTGTACCGGCGGGCGGCGAGGATCCAGTAGACGAAGCCGAGCAGCGAGGTCGCGCCGGTGGCGATCACGAGCGCGTAGCCGTTGCGGTAGAGCGGTGACTCCAGGTGCGCGACCACGCGCCCCGGCAACCGGGCCACGAGCCAGCGCGGGACGCCGGGGATGCGCGGGGGGACCACCCCGCCCTGTGCGGTCATCAGTCCCGGAACCCGATCGCGCGCTTGACCACCGCGCGCGCCGCGTGATCGGCCCGGGTGATGGGGACCCGCTCGAGCCGCAGCTCGGGGTAGTCGAACGCCCGGGCGCCGAACCGCTCCTTGTAGTCGGCGAGGGAGGCCGAGGTCCCCGACTCGCCGAGGTGGAACGAACCGGCGTCGATCGCGCACGCGGCCTGGATGGCCTCCCACATGAGGAGGTCGTTCGCGCGCAATGGCCCGGCGCGCTCCTTGTCCATCGCACCGCGCGTGTAGTGCACGTTCGTGCCGAACAGCACGATGATCGACGCGACCGGACGGCCCTCGTGCCGAGCGACCCACTGGCGACAACCGCCGTCGAGGTGGCGCGCGATCTGCTGCCACTTCGCGAGGGTGTCGCGGAAGCGGGTGCGGAATCGCGCGAGGCGGGCGGGTTCGTGCTGCTGCTCGGCCCATCGCGCTTCGGAACGCGCGTACAGCTCGAAGAACTCCGGCAGGAGGCGACCGGTCGAGTCACACTCGACCTCGATGCCGGCGCGCTCGGCTTTGCGCACCGCACGCCGGCGGCTGTCGGAGAAGCCCTTCCACACGACGTCGACGCCGCCGGCCAGGTCCAGCACGTGCGCACGCCGGGCGATGGTCGTCGACCCCGCCGGTGCGTGCTCCGCGTAGAGGCGGCCGTGACGCGGGTTCGGGCGGATGCCCTGGCGGACGATCCCGCGCCCGGCCAGATCCGCGAGGACGAGGCGCACGTCCGCGCCGGTCACTCCCCCGTCGGCGACGATCCCCCCGAACCCCCAGTGGGTGGGCATCGACGCTTCGATGCCGACCGGTCCGGTCCGGCGCCGGCCGGCCATCGGCAACACGACGCGCCGGCCATCCGGCGCGCGGTACAGGCCGGCTCGCGTCCTCCCAGCGGCCGCCCGCAGTCACCGCGTCGATCCAGGCGGGCTGCTGGGTCGGAAGCGCGTCGGGATCCTCGAGCAGGACGGACTCCCACACCGCGCGCGGAACCGGGCTCATGACGTCCCTGTCCACCTGCCGGCCGAGCATCGATCGAGACCGCCCCATCGTCCGTGAAGAGCCGCGTGATCATAGGCGGAACCGCGCCGATCCGGCCCGGGGGGCGAGGGCACCGGAGCACATCCGATCGACCGCATCCCGGCCGCGGGGCAGACTGGCGCCGACCCGAGGAGTCGACCATGCCCACCCTGGATCTCCGCACGCGCACGGCGGGCGCCGTCCGCGACGTCGACATCGCCGAGTTCTTCGACGACGAGCTCCCCGCGCTCGCCGCGACCCGGTCCGAGCTCGCGGTCCCCGGGGCCCGGGAGCTGGGCGTCGCGCCGTTCACGCTGGCCTGCCCGACCGGGGAGTGGACGCTGAGCATCGACGGCGACCAGGTCCGCGTCCGCCGCGGTGACGGCGGGCCCGAGAGCGGACGCGTCTTCCTCTCCGACGAAGAGGTCGAGAAGCTCGTCAACGACCTCATCACGCCGATGACCCTCGTGGCGTCCGCCGGCCGGCACGTCGAGCGCGGCGACCACGGCAACTTCCTCGACTGGTGGGTCGTGCTGCGCTCCCTGATCGACGGCCGGCCCGTGCACACCGCCGCGTCGGTCGCCTTCCGCGCCGCCGACGGGTCACCGCTCGACCTCGACCGCTCCTTCACCCCCGACGACGCCGACGACGAGATCGCGCACTTCCTCGCCGACGCCGGCTTCCTGCACCTCTCCGGCTGGTTCGAGCCGGCCGAGATGGACACGATCAACCGGGAGATGGACGCCGCGTTCGCGCACTACACGCCCGACGACGGCCGGTCGTGGTGGGCCGAGACCGCCGACGGCACCCAGCGCGCGGTGCGGCTCCAGCAGTTCGAGACGCACAGCCCGACCTTCACCGCGCTGCTCGGCGACGAGCGCTTCCTGCGCATCGGCCGGCTGACGGGCGACGACTACGAGCCCCGCACGGGCGGCGAAGCGCTCGAGAAGCCGATCGGCGTCGTCAAGGGCATCTCGGACCTGATGTGGCACAAGGACTGCGCGCTCGGCATGCACTCCTACCGGTGCTGCGGTCTCACCGTCGGCATCTCGGTCACGGGCGCCGACGAGGGGTCCGGCCAGCTCGCGGTCGTGCCGGGCTCGCACCGCACGCTGATCCAGCCCGGCTTCTACCGCAAGACCTGGGGGCTCCCGATCCGCCAGCTGCCGACCCGCACCGGCGATCTGACCGTGCACTGCTCGTGCACGTTCCACATGAGCCACGCACCCGTCACCGCGGAGCGCCGGGTGATCTACACGGGCTTCGGCCTGGCGAGCCGTGACGAGCGTCCGCTCGAACACGAAGCGGAGGTTCGCCTCGTCCGCGAGCAGGCCCACCGCAAGGTCTCGCAGGCACCCGGCGCGATCTGAGCCGGGCCGCCACCCGGGTCGCTCAGGCCAGGCAGGCCCGTTGCGGTGCGGCGTGCTCGGGGTGATGCGCGGCGAGCGCGCGCACGTGTGCGGCGAGCCCCGCGAGGCCCGGGGCGACGAGGCACACGTCCGCACCGGCATCGATGAGCGAGACGACGGCACGGGGGGTGCGGTCGTCCTGGTCCTCGAGCAGGACGATGATCCCGAGCGACTCGGCCCGGGACCGGAGCTCGCGGATCGTCGCACCGGGCTGCTCGTCGAGGATGACGACGCCGTTGGTCCCGACGGTGCCGGACGCCACCGCGAACCCGGGCCCTAAGAGCTCCTGCAACGCGCTCCCACGTGGCGCGAGCGACGGTGCGAGACCCACTTCGACGACTCCCATCACACGACCCCTTCCGGGCATCTCCCAACTGGGAACTTCACTGCCGACCAGGATCCCGGCCCGGAGTAAGACGGTGCGCGCCACACGTGAAGAACCACGTAAGAACGGCGGCCGCCGCGGTCCGTCAGGGCCCGGTCAGCGGGGCGCGAAGCCGTCGGGGTGCTCGCCCGGGCTCGGCACGTGGGTGGCCAGGACCCGGCCGTCGCTCGCGAGCCGGACCGGGAGCCCGGCGACGAGCCCGGCGTCGCTCTCGACGTGGAAGTCCCGGGCCCGGATCTGCGGGTGCTCGGTCGTCTGCTCGGGGGTCAGCACCGGAGTTGCCGGCGCCCCGCACTCGAACAGCCGGGCGAGGGCGTCGTCGCAGTCGAGGCGCAGCACCGCCGCGGTCACCGCGGCGTCGACTTCGTCGGCCCGCGCGAGCCGCTGGTCGAAGCTCAGCCCGGCGAGCCCGTCCAGCTCGAGCGCCCGGCAGATCGCATCCCAGAGCCGCAGCTCGCCCAGCACCCCGAGCGCGATCCACTCCCCGTCGCGGGTGGCGAACACCCCGTAGCCCGGCGAGCCGAGGGTGCGACTCTCCGCGTCCGCGTGCGCGGTGCCGGAGCGCGGACCCACCCACCACGCGACGACGTCGGACATCGCGACGTCGATCCGCTCCCCGACCCCTTCGGTGAGCCGGCGCGCCCACGCCGCGCAGATCAGCAGGGCGCACACCGTGCCGCCCTCGAGGTCGGCGACGGGGAGCCGAGGAACTTGGGGAGCGACGCCACCGCGCGGGCCGAGCGCGCCCGCGATCGCCTGGAAGTTCAGGTCGTGGCCCGGCACGTCGCGCAGCGGACCGTCCTGGCCGAAGCCGGTCAGCGAGCAGTAGATCACGGCCGGCTGCAGCCCGACGACGGTCTCGTAGCCGAGCCCGAGCCGTTCGGCGACGCCGGGCCGCCAGCTCTCGCACACCACGTCCGCTTCCGCGACGAGCTCGTGCGCGCGGGCGCGGCCGTCCTCGCGGCGCAGGTCCAGGACGACGCTGCGCTTGCCCCGGGCCACCGACGCGAAGATCTCCGGGTACGCGCGCATCGGGTCGCCCCCCGGCGGCTCGACCTTGAGCACTTCCGCGCCGAGGTCGGCGAGGATCTGGGTCGCGTGCGGCATCGGCCGGTAGGCGGCGAGGTCCAGCACCCGCATCCCGTCGAGCAGCCCGCTCATCGGAGGTCCCGGGGCACGCGCAGCTCGGGCGGGGGCGGACCGTCCGGGAACGTGAAGATCATCAGCTGGGTCGCGTACGCGGCCGGACGGCGCGTCTCCATGTCCCACAGCTCGATCTCCAGTGACGCGTAGCCGTCGCCCGCGTGCCGGGCGCGGTTGCGCCGCGAGCACCCACTCGGCACCGTGGTCGCCGAGCAGGTGGACGGTGAGGTCCGCGCTCGGCGCCCACCACTCGGGCAGCCCGCCGCCCATCCGCTCGCCGACCGCACCGGGCATCGTGTCGCAGAGGCTCAGGAGCGCGAGGGGGTCGAGCCGGCCGTCCGCGAGCCGCGGTGGGTCGTCGAACCGGTACCAGAACATGCGCTCGGAGGTGGTCGGGTCCCACTCCTCCCACGGGGGGTGACCGACCGCGGCCCGGCCCTCGACGTGGTGCTGCCAGTACGCGAACGGCGTGCGGGAGACTTCGGGGTCGTCCGACGGCTCGTCGCGGAACGACGGGCAGTCCTCCGGCGCCGGCGCGTCCGGCAGGTCCAGGTCCGTGAACTCGAAGCCGACCCTCGGGGCCCCGAACACCGCGACGGCAGTCGTGCCCGCGGGCTCCCCCACCGATCGCACCGTGGCCGTCGCCTGTGCCATCGACCGGCCGCGCCGGAGCACCGTGACGTCGATCTCCACCGGCCCGGTGCGCACCGGGGCCGCGAACACCGAGGTGATCGACCGCAACGACAGCTCCGGCGCGGCGAGCGCGCAGGACATCGCGCGGGCCGCGACGCCGGCGACGATGCCGCCCTGCGGGACCGACAGCGCGCACCACTCCTCGCTCAGCTCCGCGCGGAACCGACCCGGCCGCGCGTCATCCGGCATCACCGCGGTCTCTCGCTCGAACGCCTTCACGAGGGAGCAGCCTGACGCGCCGGCCCTCCCGGCGCCAACGAGTTGCAGGCCGGGCGACGGCGTTCGCCTGGCCGGATCCGTCGGCTCTGCGTCCTTGTGATCGAGGCCCGACCGGCCCACGATGAGCCCATGCAGATTGCGTTCGCCCTCTATCCCCAGTTCACCGCGCTCGACATCGTCGGGCCGTTCCAGACCCTGGCCGACCTGCCCGGTGCCGACTCGGTCTTCGTCGCCGAGCACGCGGGCCCGGTGCTCGACCACACCGGCCGGCTCTCGATCGTCGCGACCGCGTCGTTCGCCGAGGTCACCGCGCCGGACGTGATCGTCGTGCCCGGCGGGTTCGCCGACCGCGACGCCGGCCCGGACCACCCCGTCGCCGCCTGGATCCGGGCCGTCCACCCGCACACGACGTGGACGACGAGCGTCTGCACGGGTGCGATCTTCCTCGCCCTCGCCGGCGTCCTCGACGGCGTGGACGCCACGACGCACTGGGGCGCGTACGAGCGCCTGCGCACGCTCGGGGCCCATCCCACCGGGCAGCGGGTGGTCGAGCGGGGCAAGGTGATCACGGCGGCCGGGGTGTCGGCCGGGATCGACATGGGCCTCACCCTCGTGGCTCGCCTCTTCGACGACGAGATCGCGAAGTCGATCCAGCTGGCCATCGAGTACGACCCGCAGCCGCCGTTCGACGCCGGCGCGCCCGGCAAGGTCTCCCCCGAGATCCTCGCGTTCGTCTCCGAGATCATGGGCGTGACGACACCGGCCTAGCGCGTCGGACGCGACTCGGCGGGGCCGAAGCCCCGCCGAGTCGGTGCTGCTGTCGTTCGCGCGACCTGGGTCAGGGAGAGACCACGAAGTCGACGGAGTACTTCAGCTGGGCCCCGTTCGCGCCCTTGCCCTTGCTGACGATCGGATGGACCCCCACCGGGCCCGGCACCGCCGGGATCGCGTGGGTGCAGACGATCGAGCCATCGGCGAGCGCCTTCTGCTTGCACAGCGTCACCTTGCGCGGTCCCGGCTTCAGCTTCGCCGCGACGCGGTCGAACTTCACGACCACGCTGGCGCCGGGCCGGTAGCCGTACATCGTCACCGTGACGACCGTCCCGGCCGGGCCGACGCTCGGGGAGACCGAGGCGCCCGGCTCGAAGTCGACGGTGCTCGTGCCGCTCGGCCGGGTGATGCTGAAGTCGTCGACGAACGCGGTCGCGCCACCCGTCACCGGTCCACCGAGGCGCAGGAGCAGCGCACCCTTGGCGGCCACGTCATTGCGGATGCCCGCGGTTGGGAACGCGGTCAGGACCTGGCTCCATGTGCACGGGCTGCCCTGCGGGCAGACCCCGTTACCCGGCGCGGCGGTGGAGTACCACTTCCCGTCGTTCAACGCGTCGAGCGTCGTCCAGGTGTTCGCCGGTGCGGGAGCATTCGGGATGAAGGTCAGACGCCCCTGGTACGCGGTGCTCGCGTCGGTCGTGACGTAGTCCACGTCGAACATCAAGTTCGGTTGGTGGCTCGCACTCGTCGACGACGCGTACGCCGCGTAGCTCATCGCCGAGATCTGGCTGAGCTTCGTGCCCGCGTACACGTTGGTGCCGAGCGACGCGCGCCCGTTGGAATCCACGGTGAGCTTGGCGCTCCCGATGCCTGCGGGCGGCGTGCCCGGGCCGGTGAGCAGCGTCGTGGTGCCCACGGACCCCGACGGCCCCTCGTTGAGCCCGAACCACCCGTTGACCGAGAGCGCACCCACGGTCGTCGTCGATGCCCCTGCGGGCGCGGCCACCATCCCTGCGGCCACCACCCCGATCGCGAGCGCGACCAATACCCTTCGACGCCTTCCCATTCTTCCTCCGTCCATAGTTCTGCCCTGAGCCTGACCGGCGACGATTCCCCTGGGAATGCCGTCCGAGCGGGACCTTTTCATCGGTCGCGGGCCATTGCAAGGACCGCGGTCGGGCCCGCGCTAAAACACCCTATTTAGCGGGAGTATTGGCCGCGGAAAGTTCCGCGCTCACCCCGCGACGGGGCAATTCATGGTCCCCGGACCGCCCGTCGGCGCGAGCGCGGGAAGCCCGAGCGCGGCCAGCGCCGCGGGATCGAGCGCGCAGTCGGTGTAGGTGAACCCGGGCGGCGCGCCCTCCTCCGTGTCGTACCCGATCGCGGCCGCGCCCTGGTTCGCGGTCGGAGGTGGTTGCAGCATCAGCACCCGGAACCGACCACTCGCGGTCTGCGTCGCGAGCGTGACGATCGCGTACTCGCCCGGGAGGGTTCCCGTCGCCGGCGCGCAGCGCACCGAGAAGACCGTGGCCTGGGGATTGGCGTTGCCGATGTGCGCGCCGTACGCGACGACTGCACCTTCACCGACGCCCTGGCTGTTCTCGCACAACGTCGGGGTCGCGCCGCCTCCAGTGCTGCTCGTGGTGACGGATTCGGAACGCGACTGCTTCAAGTCGCCCTTCGTCGCGTCGATGCGAATGGCGTGCTGCTTCCCGTCGCACGTGACGGCGAGCGTGTCGTTCCCGTCCGCGTACGGCCCGGACGCGACCTGCGTCCCGTCCACGAAGAGCGCGACGTCGGTGGCGTTCGTCGTCTTCCACTCGACCGCGACGTGCCCGGGGCTCGTGGCGCAGTCGGCCGCGGCCGGGACCTGGAACGCGTCGATCGTCGGGCCGCGGACCGCCCTGGGCTCGGTGGAGCCGGCCGTCGAGCTCGACGAGCCACTGCTGCACGCCCCGAGGACGACCAGGCCGATGGCGACGGCCCGCGCGGCTCCGTACCGTGGTCTCACGAGGTCCCCCGTCATCCGTTCCGAGCCCGACCGGGCACGGTACCGGCCGCCGGCGAACCGACCGCGCATCCGGGGCCCGACGCGGGAGTGCTCAGGCGCAGCGTTCGCAGAGGCCGAACAGGTCCAGGCGGTGCCGTTCGGTCTTGAACCCGGTGCGGCGCGCGATCTGGCGGGCGACGTCGCGCACCGACTGCTCGATGGAGGCGCTCGCGGGCACGTCCTCGACCGTCCCGCAGTTCGAGCACACGACGTGGTGGTGGTGCTCGGTGAGCTCTTCGACGAGCTCGTAGTAGGCGAAGTCACCGCGTGCGACCACGCGGTGCACGACGTTCGCCTGCTCCAGCACCACGAGGTTCCGGTACACGCTGCTCACCGCGAGGTCGGGCCGGACCTCGCGGATCTCGGCGATCGTGAGCGGGCCGTTGCCGGAGCGGGCCAGCACCCCGAGCAGCGCTTCGCGATTCGGGGTGAGCCGTTGGTTCGCCCGGCGCAACCGCGCGAGCACGGTCTCGCGCAACGCGTCGGGAAGGGACGCATTGGGGAGGGGCTCGCGGCGGGCCGTCGGCACGCACCAAGTGTACGCCACGGGCTTTCCGGCGGACCTCGGGCCGACCGTGCCGGTGACACGGTCAGGACCCGCGCATCCGGCATGATGAACGCATGGCAGGACTCCTCTCGGCCGCAGTCACGCTCCGAGCCGCGGACGGGTCCCGGCTCGGGGATGCGGGCCCCATCACCAGTGCGACCGTGCTCGAGCACGCACCCGCGCCGGACGCCATCGCGGCGACCGAAGGCTGGTTCCGGAGCCACGGGTTCACGGTCGACTCGACGTTCGCGAACAGCTTCACGATCACCGGGCCGACGGACACGTTCGACGCGGTCTTCGGCACGAGCGACGACGCGGCGCTGATCCTGCCGCTCGACCGGCTGCCCGACGAGATCGGCCGGCTGATCGACACGGTCAGCTTCACGCAGGTCGAGCTGGGCCCGACCGACTTCTAGCCCGGCCGCTATCCCTCGCGCACCGCGCGCTGGGCCCGGCGCCACACCGAGCGGTACGACTCCAGCCCGTCGGGCGAGAGCCACTCCTCCGGACCGGCCGCGATCGCGACGCGCTCGGGCACGCTCCCCCAGACCGGGACCCCGGCCTCGATCCACGCGGCAACGACGTCCTGGTAGTCGCGGGTGTACGTGCGCGCCGAGCAGACCACGAGACCGACGGGCAACCGCCGGGGAACGAGGTCCAGCACGGCTTCGACCCGGGCGGTCTCGACCCCGCCGATGCGTGTCGGGATGATGATCGCGTCGGCAACCTCGATCGCCTTCGCCAGCAGTCGCTCGCTCCCGGGCGGGGTGTCGACGATGGCCACGTCCTCCCCGTCGACGCGGCTGAGCGCCTTCGTGAGCATCCGCTCGGTGGGCGCCTCGACGAGGGTCACCCGCTCGAGCGACTCGTCCTCGGCGTTCTCGACCCAGTCCGCCGCACTGCCCTGCGGGTCGGCGTCGACCAGCGTGGCGGAGCGCTTGTTCGCAGTCGCGACCGCGGCCAGGTAGACGGAGGTCGTCGTCTTGCCGACGCCACCCTTGAGTGCTGCAACCACAACGATCATCACCGGAACGTATCGAGTCGGGCCCGCTACCGGCCAGTGAGCGGCCGGCCCCGCCGCCCCCGGACCGCGGTCGTGGGGCCGACCGGAAGACTTGGAGCGTTCTTACGTCGCTCCAAGGCGCGCCTTACGAGGGACCGTTTGAGTGGTCGCCACCCCACCACGAGAGGAGGTATCCACATGAGGCTCAAACCCACGTTGGCAACGCTGGCGGTGGCGAGCATGGTCGTCGTCGGCGGAGGCGGCGCCGCTGCGTACGCGGCCGACAGCTCGACGTCGACCACGGCGCCGAGCTCGTCGTCGTCCGGCTCCAGCTCGACGACCGCGCCCGCGGCCGGCTCGCACGCCCCGGCGGCCGGCTCGGCGCACTCCGGCAGCTGCCCGAACATGTGAGCAGTGCTCGCGGCACCTCCCCGGGCCGCGAGCAACCGTCAACGAAGCGGCTCCCGGGCTCCCCCCGCCCGGGAGCCGCTTCGTCGGCCGGTCGAGCCCCACCGTGCACCGAGAGGAGTGAACGAATGGCGCGGCGCATCGCAATGCTCATGATGGTCATCCTGCTCGGCGCGAGCTGCGGCGCCTCGTCGAGCGCGTCCACGACGACGACGCTCGTCAGCATCGGTGCGGGCCTGCGCGGGCCGGCGGGGCTCGCCGCCTCCGTGTACGCGACGGGACTGATCCACGTCGCTGCGCTCGCGACTGACGCAGACGGTCGGGTCTGGGCCGCGACCGCCGCGTACGAGGACTCCGGCACCGACGCGGTGTACGTCATGCCGAAGCCCGGCGCGACGCCGGTCAAGGTCATCACCGGGTTGCACACGCCCCTCGGACTGCTCTGGCACGACGGGACGCTCTTCGTCTCGTCGCACGCGCGCGTCGATGCCTACGGCGGGTTCAACGGCACGACGTTCGCGACCCGGCGCACCGTCGTGTCGTTCCCGGCGAAGGTCGGCGAGAACAACGGCCTCGCCCTCGCGCCCGACGGCCGGATCATGCTCGGCATCTCCGCACCCTGCGACGCGTGCACCCCGAAGATCACGTGGTCGGCATCGGTCGTGTCGTTCAACCTCGACGGCAGCGACCTCCGGGTCGAGGCCTCGGGCATCCGGGCGCCGGTGGGGCTCGCGTACTTCCCGGGGACGGGTCACCTCTACGTGACGATGAACCAGCGGGACCAGCTCGGGAAGCAGACTCCGGGTGACTGGCTGTCCGTCGTCCGGCGGGGCCAGAAGTGGGGCTTCCCCGCTTGCTACGGACAGGGTGGGAGCGTCTGCACCGGCGTCGCGACCCCGGCGGCCATCCTCGACCGGCACGCGGCCGCGAGCGGCGTCGCGATCGTGACGGGTCAGCTCGGCTCGACCGTGGGCACGTCGGCCGTCGTCGCGGAGTGGACCAAGGCGAGCGTGCTGCGCGTCGCGCTCGAGCACGACGGCACGGGCGCCCGCGGCAAGGCCGAGCCGTTCCTCACCGGGTTCAAGAGCCCCGAACCCGTCCTCATGCGCGCTGACGGCCCGCTCCTCGTCGGCGACTGGACCTCCGGCAAGGTCTACGCGATCGCGAAGGCCTAGAGACCGGGGCTCGAGTGCATGATGCCGCCGTCGGCGAACACGGTGGTCGCGGTGAGGTAGCTCGCGTGGTCGCCGGCAAGGAACGCGACGACGTTGCCGATCTCCGCCGCCTTGGCCATGCGCCCGATCGGGATCGCGGCGTCGAGCGTCTTCAGCAGCGCGGGGTCGTTCATGGTCGAGGTGTTGATCGGCGTCTCGACCGCACCGGGGCCGACGCCGACGACGAGCACGCCGTGCGGCCCGAGCTCGACGCCCGCGGTGCGCGTGAGCATGCGCATCCCGCCCTTCGACACGCAGTACGCGGTGTTCCCCGGCATCGGCCAGTCCTCGTGCACCGAGGTGACGTTGATGATCCGGCCCCCGTCGCCCTGGGCGATCATCTGCTTCGCGGCGAGCTGCGTGCCGAAGAACGCGCTCTTCAGGTTGATCTCCAGCACCCGCTCGTACTGTTCCTCGGTCGTGTCGAGGATCGATGTGCGGGTCTCGACGCCCGCGTTGTTGACCATGACGTCGAGGCGGCCGAACTGCTTCACGGTGGCGTCGATCAGCTTCTGGAGGTCCTCGACCTTGCTGACGTCGGCCTGCACGCCGATGGCCTGCCCGCCGAGGCCGACGATCTGCTGCTCCAGCGCATCGGTGGCGTCCGGGTCCACCACGTAGTCGATGACCACGTTCGCGTGCTGGGCCGCGAGCGCCAAGGCGATGGCCTTGCCGATGCCGCTGTTCCCCCCGGTGACGATGGCCACCTTTCCGGTAAGGCTCATGTTCGCTGCGCTCCTCGTCGAATCATCCTGGCGGCATGATGTGCCGGCTCCTCGATCTGCACCAGGATCACAGATCACGACCTGCCGTCCCGACCACGCCACCGCCAGGGGGTCCCCCACCACCATGAGCATGTTCCCGCCGATCGCCGAGTACGCCTTCCTGTCGGACTGCGAGGTCAGCACGCTGATCGCGCCGGACGGCTGCGTCGAGTGGATGTGCCTGCCCCGACCGGACTCGCCGAGCGTCTTCACCTCGCTGCTCGACCGGGCCTCCGGCCAGTTCCGCTTCGGACCGTCGCGCGCGACGGTGCCGGACTCGCGGCGCTACGTCCCGGGCACCAACGTGCTCGAGACGACGTGGCACACGCCGACGGGCTGGTTGACGGTCAAGGACCTGTTGGTGATGGGGCAGCCGGACATCAGCGAGCGGCGGCGCGACTACAAGCGTGCCGTCGGCGACTCCACCGCGCAGGGAACCCTGCTGCGCATCGCGACGTGCTTCGGCGGCCGGGTCGAGATCCTGGTCAACTGCCTCCCACTCTTCGACTACGGGCGCACCATGGCCGACTGGAGCTACGACGGCTCCGGCTACGACCGGTTGACGGCCGCGTCCGGCGGCGTGACGCTCGAGCTCGAGAGCAGCCTCGCTCTGGCCAGCCTCGGCGCCCGCAGCTACGGGCGCACCACGCTCGAGCACGGCGAGTCCGGGTTCGTGTCGCTGTCGTGGGCGGGACACGGCCCGTCGAACATCGACGACACGCTCGCGCAGCTCGGCCAGACCGAGGACTTCTGGCGCGAGTGGATGAGCATGGCCGACTTCCCCGACCACGAGTTCCGTCCGTACATGGAACGCAGCACGCTCGCGCTGAAGGGACTCAGCTACGCCCCGACCGGGGCGATCATGGCTGCGGGGACCACGTCCCTCCCCGAGAGCCCGGGTGGCGAGCGGAACTGGGACTACCGGTACACCTGGATCCGGGACACCGCGTTCATGCTCCGCGCGCTGCACGCGCTCGGATTCGACTGGGAGGCGTTCGAGTACTTCGCCTTCATCCTGGACGCGGTCGGCGGCGCGCCCGCGAAGGGCGGCAAGATGGAGCTGCAGATCATGTACGGCATCGGCGGCGAGACCGACCTGACCGAGAGCACCCTCGACCACCTCTCCGGCTACGGCGGCGCGAAGCCCGTCCGCATCGGCAACGGTGCCTACGACCAGCAGCAGCACGACGTCTGGGGCATGTTGATGGACTCGATCTGCGAGCACGAGCGCCAGGGCGGCCAGGTGCCGGTCCTGGTCTGGGAGGGCATCGCGGGGCTCGTCGACACCGCCATCGAACGTTCGCCCGAGCCCGATCAGGGCATCTGGGAGATGCGCGGCGACCCGCAGCACTTCGTCGCGTCGAAGGTCATGTGCTGGGTGGCGGCGGACCGCGGCAGCCACCTCGCCCGCCAGCGCGACGACCACGAACGCGCCGATCGGTGGAAGGCCGCCGCCGACGAGATCAAGGCCGACGTGCTGGCCAAGGGCATCTCGGACCGCGGGGTCTTCCGCCAGCACTACGACACCGACGACCTCGACGCATCGCTGCTGCTCATCCCGATCATGGGCTTCCTTCCCGAGGACGACGACCGCGTGAAGGCAACCGTGATCGCGATCGCCGACGAGCTCACCAAGGACGACCTCGTCCTTCGGTACCGGGTCGAGAGCACCGACGACGGGCTCTCGGGCGAGGAGGGCACGTTCACGATCTGCTCGTTCTGGCTCGTCTCCGCGCTCGCGCTGATCGACGAGGTCGAGCGGGCCCGCAAGCTGTTCTCGAAGCTGCTCTCGTTCGCCGGCCCGTTGCTGCTGTACGCGGAGGAGATCGACACGACCACGGGCCGGCACCTCGGTAACTTCCCGCAGGCGTTCACCCACCTGGCGTTGATCGACGCCGCGCTGCGGCTGATCGCGGCCGACGCCGACGCCGACTGAACGACGCCCACCGAAACCCCGGAGGCCACACACACATGAGAGTCCTGATCGGTACCGACGGCTCCGACGACGCGGTCCTCGCCGCCACCCGCGCCCTGCCCCTGCTCGCGACCCCGGACACCGTGACCGTGGTCTGCATCACCGAGCCGTCGGGACTGGAGACCGCAGGGATGGAGTCCGGGTTCGGCGGCGGCATCGCGAGCCCCGAGGAGATCGAGAACGAGCAGGCCGCCGCGCACCAGGTCGCGACGGCCGCGGTCGACCGCACGGCGGACGCGCTCTCCACCGCGGCCGGGGTCGAGCGCCGGGTCGAGATCGGCGAGCCCGGCTCGATGCTGTGCCGGCTCGCCGAGGACCTCGGCGCTGACATGGTGGTCGTCGGCTCGCGCGGTCGCGGCGCGATCCGCCGGGCCTTCATGGGCTCGGTGAGCACCCACGTCGTCAACAACGCGCCGTGCCCCGTAGTCGTCGTCCGGGTGACCGACTAGACGGCCCCGCGGCTCGCCGCCTCGGCGTCGAGGCGGCGGTCCAGGCGCGCCGCTTCGCGCTCCTCGTGGCGCATCCACTGGTAGAGCACGATCGCGAGCGCGACGAGGCCGAAGAGCTCGCCGAAGCCCCAGAGGATGCCGGCACCGAGGCGCTGGTCGCCGAGCGCGCTGCCGAGCCACGGCCTCGAGACGTGGGCGTACCAGCCCTGGGCGAGCACGGTGTTGGTCCCGAGCAACGCAACGCCGAGGAAGGCGTGGAACGGGAGCACCACCGCGACGAACAGCAGGCGCGCGCCGTAGCCCAGCGAGCGCGGCATCGGATCGATCCCGACGACGTACGCCATGAACAGGCAACCGACGACGAGGAAGTGCGCGTGCACGAGGACGTGCACCCAGGAGCTGCGCAGCGACAGCTCGTAGAGCCCGGTGAAGTACAGGACGACGAGCGTGCCCCCGAACAGCACCCAGACCGTCACCGGGTGCGTCACCACCGCCACCGGGCGGCTGTGGAGCACGCGCAGCAGGCGCGCCTGCGCCGGCCGGCGGCTCGCCTGCAGCGCGAGCGTGAGCGGCGCGCCCAGCACGAGGAAGATCGGCGCCACCATCCCGAGCGCCAGGTGCTGCACCACGTGGAGGCTGAACAGCACGCGGTCGTATCCCGCCAGCCCCGACTGGGTGACGAACAGCACGATGACGAGCCCGATGCCGAAGCAGATCGACCGGCGCGCGGGCCATCGCCGCCCCCGCGCCGCGAGCCGCCGGACGCCGCTCACGTAGAGCGCACCGATGCCGACCGTGACCACGAAGAGCGGGTCGAGCGACCAGTTGCCGAAGCACCGATGACCACGTCGGCCGGCCCGGGGCCAGGGAATCTCCGACCAACGCGGCGACGCTCACGCGGCGAGGGTAGCGGTGTGTCATCATCGCCGCGTGACGCACGGCGTTACAGCTGAAGCCCCGCGCAAACCGCCATCGCTTCTCGCCGTGGGCACGGTGGTCTGGCTCGCTTCCGAGCTGATGTTCTTCGGTGGGCTCTTCGCGGCGTACATCGTCCTGCGGTCCAACGCCCACGTGTGGCCGCCCCGCACCGTCCACCTGGAGCTGCTCGCCGCAACCATCGCGACGATCGTCCTGATCGCGTCGAGCGGCACGATGCACCTGGCGACGTTGGCGCGCGAGCGCGGCGACCGCGCCCTGATGCAGCGCTGGCTCATCATCACGTTCGCGCTCGGCGCGGTGTTCCTCGTCAACCAGATCCGCGAGTTCTTCGTGCTCGACTTCTCGGCCTCGTCGAGCGGGTTCGGTTCGATGTACTACCTGTTGACGGGGTTCCACGCGCTGCACGTCTTCGCCGGTCTGGCCCTCATCATCACGGCGGTCGTGCTCACGACCGGTCCCGGCTCGTTCGAGCGACGCGGTCCCGCGGTGGAGTCCGTCACGTACTACTGGCACTTCGTCGACGTCGTCTGGGTCCTCCTCTTCCTGACGATCTTCGTCATCCGGTAGCGATGGCCCGGTTCGTCGTCCTCGGGTTGGTCGTCACCGCCGCCGCCTTCGTCTGGATGGGCGGCGCCGTCGCCGGCTCGGCGGAGCGCCCGGCGGCGGATCCACCCGCGGCCCGGGTCGGCGCGCGGCCACCAGCTCTTCCTCGCCTCCTGCGCGAGCTGCCACGGCGCGGGCGGGGTCGGCACCGAGCAGGGGCCGCCGCTCATCGGGGTGGGCGCGGCTGCCGCCGACTTCCAGCTCACGACCGGTCGCATGCCCCTCGCGAACCCCAAGGGCCAGCCGGTGCGGAAACCGAGGGCGTTCAACCCGGCCGAGATCAAGGCGCTCGTCGCGTACGTGGCCTCACTCGGTCCGGGCCCGCCGATCCCGGACGTCAACGAGGAGGCCGGGAGCCTCAGTCACGGCGGGACGCTGTTCCGGCTGAACTGCGCGGCCTGCCACAGCTCGGCCGGAGTGGGCGGCGCGCTCAGCTACGGCAGCGACGCGCCGTCGCTGCACGGCGCGACGTCGATGCAGATCGCCGAGGCGATCCGCACCGGGCCGGGCCAGATGCCGGTCTTCGGCCGGACCACGTTCACGAACCGCCAGGTCGACTCGATCACGAAGTACGTGAAGTACCTCCAGGACCCCGACGACCCGGGTGGGTTCTCGCTGGGCCGCATCGGGCCCATCACCGAGGGCATGGTCGCGCTGCTGATCGGGATCCCGCTGCTCCTGTTCGTCTGCATCCGCATCGAGGAGAGCCATGAACGGCAACGCTGAGACGCGCGCGACGCGTCAGATCGCGGTCGCGCTCGGGGTCACGACGGTGGCCGCCCTGTGCCTCGCGGCGGTCTACCTGAGCGGGGGCCAGAGCCAGCTCGAAGGGATCGCCCTGGCGATCGCGCTCGGTGGCCTGGGGTTCGCGATGGTCGTCACGGCCCGCAAGCTCCTCCCCCAGGGACCGTTCACCGAGGACCGCGAGCCACTCGAGTCGAGCGCCGACGACATCGATGCGTTCGCGCGCGACTTCGACGCCGTCTACCACCTCGACCCGGAGGGCGGCGCGGAGAGCGAGGTCAGCATCGGCCGCCGCAAGCTGATCACGCGCATGCTCGGCGCGGCCGCGGGCGCACTCGGCCTCGCCGCGCTCTTCCCGATCGCGTCGCTCGGACCGCGACCCGGCAACGCGCTCTTCGTCACCAAGTGGCGGCGCGGCTCCCGGGTCGTGAACGAGCAGGGCCACCCCGTGCAGATCGACCAGCTCGAGGTCGGGGGTGTCATCACCGTGTTCCCCGAAGGCCACCTCGACTCCGCCGACAGCCAGACCGTGTTGATCCGCCTGTCCCACGCGCCCGTCACGACCCGACCCGGCCGCGAGACGTGGGGACCGTCGGGGTACGTGGCCTACTCGAAGGTGTGCACCCATGCGGGCTGCCCGGTCGGCTTGTACCAGCAGTCGATCGAGCGCCTCCTGTGCCCGTGCCACCAGTCGACGTTCGAGGTGGCGAACGGCGCGACGCCCGTCTTCGGCCCGGCGACGCGGTCGCTGCCGCAGCTCCCGTTGATGGTCGACTCCGGTGGGTACCTCCGGGCCCAGAGCGACTTCCACGAGCCCGTCGGCCCCGGCTTCTGGGATCGCGACCGCTGATGCTCACCAAGCGCGCCGTCCGGGGACTCGACCGCCGTCTCGGCGTCGCCCGCTTCGCGCGCACCGCGCTCAACAAGGTGTTCCCCGATCACTGGTCGTTCATGATCGGCGAGATCGCCATGTACTGCCTGGTGATCCTCATCATGACCGGGGTGTACCTGACGTTCTTCTACGTCCCCGACTCGCGCCAGGTCGTCTACCACGGCAGCTACGCGCCGTTCCGCGGCGTGCGCATGTCCGCGGCCTACGAGTCCACGCTCCACGTCAGCTTCGACGTCCGCGCCGGTCTCGTGATGCGCCAGATCCACCATTGGGCCGCGCTGCTGTTCATCGGCTCGATCCTCGTGCACATGCTGCGGATCTTCTTCACCGGCGCGTTCCGCAAGCCGCGCGAGCTGAACTGGATGGTCGGCCTCACGCTCTTCCTGCTCGCGCTGGGCAACGGGTTCACCGGCTACAGCCTCCCGGACGACCTGCTCTCCGGCACCGGGCTGCGCATCGCGTACTCCGTGCTCCTCTCGATCCCGTTCATCGGACCGTGGAGCGCGTTCCTGGTCTTCGGGGGTGAGTTCCCCAGTGACGACATCATCTCCCGCCTGTTCGTCATCCACGTCCTGATCGTCCCCGCGCTCATCGTCGGGCTGCTGACGATCCACCTCGCGATGCTCGTGCGCCAGAAGCACACGCAGTTCCGGGGCCGGGGCCGCACGGAGCGCAACGTGGTCGGCTCCAAGCTCTGGCCGACGTTCACCGCGAAGACGCTCGGGCTGTTCTTCTTCGTCTTCGCGGTGTGCGCGGCCCTGGGCGGGCTCGCGCAGATCAACCCGGTGTGGCTGTACGGGCCGTTCCAGCCCGCCGCGGTCAGCGCGGGCTCCCAACCGGACTGGTACATCGGCTGGCTCGAAGGCGCGTTGCGCCTCATGCCGCCGTGGGAGCTGCGGCTCGGCGGCTTCGAGATCCCGAACCCGTTCTTCCCCGGCGTGCTGCTGCCCGGCATCACGTTCACCGTGCTGTACCTCTGGCCCTACATCGAGGAGCGGTTCACGAAGGACCACGCCGAGCACAACCTGCTCGACCGCCCGCGCGAACGTCCGGTGCGCACCGCGATCGGTGTCGCCGTGCTGGCCTTCTACCTCGTGCTGTTCCTCGCGGGCGGCAACGACGTGATCGCCGCGCACTTCGACCTGTCCGTCAACGCGGTCACGTACGTGTTCCGTGCTCTGCTGTTCGTGCTCCCCGCGATCGCGGCGGTGGTCGCGTACCGGCTCTGCAAGGAGCTCACCCGGCGCGACCAGCACCCCGAGGAACCTCTCGCCCGACTCGAGCGGACGCCGGACGGTGGGTACGTGGACGCCGACGCGACCGACTGATCCCGGTCCGGGAGCATCAGCGGTGCCGATCGGCTACGTCATCACGACGCTGCTCCTCGCGGGCTGCACGCTGCTCGTCGTCGCGCCCCGGCGCCGGCCACCCGCGCTCGCCGCCTTGAGCTTCCGCTTCGCCCTCGTGCTGAACGAGCTGCCGTTCGTGGCCATCGCCTGGTTGCTCGCAGCCACGTTGCTCGCGTGGGGCGAGGGCGATCTCACCACCCCCGTCGGATGGACGGCGTTCGGCATCGCCATCCTCACGACGGTGGGGCTCGCGGTCATCGCGAGGCGCGGGCTGCGCGCGGGGCCGGCCATCGACCGTGCGCTGCGCACGCTCGACGCGGCGACGGCCGCGAGCTGGCGGCAGCCGCTGCCGATCGGCCGGATCCTGTTCGCGCCCTTCTTCGTCCGCCGGCGTGACGTCGAACGAGTGAAGGACATCAGCTACGGCGACGCCGGGCGCGACAACCTGCTCGACGTCTACCGGCCCCGGTTCCGGCCCGTGGACGGTCCGACGCTCGTCTACCTGCACGGGGGCCGGTTCCGCGGTGGGCGCAAAGACCGCGAGGCCCGTCCGCTCATCTACCGGCTCGCGAGCCGGGGCTGGGTGTGCGTCAGCGCGAACTACCGGCTCGGATCGGACGCGACGTTCCCGGACAACCTCGTCGACACCAAGCGCGTGATCGCATGGGTGCGCGAGCACGGTCACGAGCTCGGCGCCGATCCGACGACGGTGTTCGTCGCCGGGAGCTCGGCCGGCGGGCACCTCGCCGCGACCGCGGCCCTCACCCCCGGCGATCCGATGTTCCAGCCCGGATTCGAGTCCGCCGACACGTCGGTGACCGCGGCCATCGGGTTCTACGGGTACTACGGCTCGCTCGACGCCGAGGTGCAGCCCTCGTCGCCCTCGGCGTACGTCCGGCCCGACGCTCCCCCGTTCTTCGTCGCGCACGGGGACGTGGACACCGTGGTGCTCGTGGAGGGCGCCCGGGAATTCGTCGACCGCCTGCGGAGCGAGTCGGAGCACCCGGTGGTCTACGCCGAGCTGCCGGGCGCGCAGCACGGATTCGACCTGTTCCACTCACTGCGCTTCGAGCGGGTCGTCGACGCGGTCGAGGCCTTCGCCGCCTGGGTGCTGGCCCACGACGCGCGCTAATCGCGCGGTGGCGCCGGCGCGTCTTCGGGCGCCCGCTCGCTCGGGAGCGTCTCGCGCCGGGCTTCGCCGATGAAGCCGAAGATCGCGAGCACGAATGCCACGCCACCCACCATGACGAGCCAGACCCCGAACGCGAAGCCACTCGCGAACAGCGCGGCACTCAACCCCACCGCGAACGGCCAGATCGACTGGGTCGGGAACACGCCGATCGGGCCGGCGCCCGCGGCGATCGTGGCGTCGGAGTCGTCCTCCACGCGCGGGTCCGCGTGGCGTGAGATCAACCAGATCGAGCCCCCGGCGACGAGCCCCATGAGCGCGCTCGCGGCCAGCATCACCGAGCCGGCCTCCTCGTAGGACGTGAACCAGTAGACGAGGCCGATCACGATGAAGAACGCGGTCACGCCCAGGTACACCCGGGCCTCGTCGCGCATCACGAGGCGGTCTTCTCCGGTCCCGCCGGTGGGTGGTGGAGGTCCCAGAGCGGGCGCTCGGAGCGGATCGGCGGCAGCGAGTCGAAGTTGTGCTCCGGCGGCGGTGAGGTGGTGGCCCACTCCAGGGTCTGCCCGCCCCACGGGTCGTTGCCCGCCGGCTCACCGTGGCGCAGCGACGACAGGAGGTTCCAGACGAACGCGAGCACGCCCACCGCGAGGATGAACGCGCCGACGGTCGAGATGAGGTTCAGCGTCCCCCACCCGTCCTGCTTGGTGTAGGTCGCGACCCGGCGCGGCATGCCGTCGAGACCGAGCTGGTGCTGCACGAAGAACGTGACGTTCACGCCGATGAAGAACGTGTAGAAGTGCACCTTGCCCCAGAACTCGTTCATCATCTTCCCGGTCATCTTCGGGAACCAGTAGTAGACGCCCGCGAACGCGCCCATCACGAGCCCCATGATGACGTAGTGCATGTGGGCGACCGTGAAGTAGGTGTCGGTGAGGCTGAAGTCCACCGGCGCCATCGCCT
Source organism: uncultured Acidimicrobiia bacterium (assembly GCA_963770105.1). Taxonomy (GTDB): domain Bacteria; phylum Actinomycetota; class Acidimicrobiia; order IMCC26256; family JAENVU01; genus Chersky-806. The sequence continues at coordinate 2,697,604 of CAVYOL010000002.1, forward strand.
GGAGCACGCCGCTCAGCCCGCCGATGAGGAACACGACCAGCATCCCGATCGCAAACAGCATCGGTGTGTCGAACGAGATCCGCCCACCCCACATGGTGCCGATCCAATTGAAGAACTTGACGCCCGTCGGCACCGCGATGAGCAGGCTCATGATCGTGAAGAACGGCAGGAGCACCGCACCGGTCGCGTACATGTGGTGCGCCCACACTCCGACGGAGAGCCCGCCGATCGCGAGCGTCGCGAAGACGAGGCCCTTGTAGCCGAACACCGGGCGGCGCGAGAACACCGGGAAGATCTCCGTGACGACGCCGAAGAACGGCAGGGCGATGATGTACACCTCGGGGTGGCCGAAGAACCAGAAGAGGTGCTGCCAGAGGATCGGGGTGCCGTCCTTGGTCGCCTCGAAGATGTGGGTGCCGAGATGTCGGTCGGCGAAGAGCATCACGAGCGCGGCGGTGAGCACGGGGAACGTGAGCAGCACGAGCACGCTCGTCACGAGCATGTTCCACGTGTAGATCGGCATCCGGAACATCGTCATGCCGGGCGCGCGCAGCATGAAGATCGTCGTCACGAGGTTCACACCCGTGAGCACGCCCGCGGTGCTCGTGACGAGCACCCCGACGATCCAGAGATCGGGCCCGACCCCCGGTGAGTACACCGCGCCCGAGAGCGGCGCGTACGCGAACCACCCGAAGCTCGCCGCGCCGCTCGCGGTGAGGAACCCCGAGATCATGGTGAGCCCGCCGAAGAGGTAGAGCCAGTACCCCGAGCGCGTTGAGCCGGGGGAACGCCATGTCGGGCGCGCCGATCTGCAACGGGATGATGTAGTTCGCCAGCCCGAACGCGAACGGGACCGCGAACAGGTAGATCATGATGCTGCCGTGCATCGTGAAGAACTCGTTGTAGGTCTGCGGGTCGACGAGGTGCTCGTTCGGCTGGGCCAGCTGGGTGCGGATCACCAGGGCGAGCAGTCCGCCCATGCAGAAGAACCCGAGCGACGTGAAGATGTAGCTGAGCCCGATCTGCTTGTGGTCGGTCGTCGTCAGCCAGCGCAGGACGCCGGTGGCACCGGCGGGCGGCTCGGGGGACGGCGCCGGCTCGGGACGTTCGACGGTCGTCGTCATGCGGCGGCCCGTTGCCGGGCGATCCAGCTGCGGTAGCCGGCCGGGCTCATCACCCGCACCGCGAACGTCATGCGGGCGTGGTCGAGGCCGCAGAACTCGGCGCAGTAGCCCCGGAACGTGCCCACCTTCTCGGGCGTGATGTCGAACTGGTTCTTGATCCCCGGGATCACATCCCGCTTGAACAGGAACGCCGGGACGTAGAAGGAGTGGATGACGTCACGCGACGTCAGCACGAACCGCACGGTCTTGCCGACGGGCAGGACCATCACGGGCGTCTTGTCCGGCACCCCGACCAGCGTCACGTCCGCCTCCCGGTAGTGGAACCGCCACTGCCACTGGAACCCTTGCACGTCCACGACGACGTCGGGATTCGACTTCAGGGCGTCGACGTTGTCCTGCACCGCCCACGAGAACCCGAAGAACACGAGCACGATGACGATGGGGATCGCGGTGTAGACGATCTCCAACGGGATGATGTACTGCCGCTGGCTGGGAAGGTCGTCGCGTCCGCGCCGTCCGTACCGGAGGATGCACCAGATGATGAGCGAGAGCACGAGCCCGCCGATGACGATCGCCGCGGTGACCCCGGCCCGCCACAGGTCCGACATGCCGTGGCTCTGCTTCGTGACGCCGGACTTCTCACCGAAGGTCGTGTCGCACGCGGTGAGCGCGAGCACGACCAGCACCGGGATCGCAAGCCGTCGAGCGGGTGCCCGCATGTCGAGAACGTAGCCCCTCGTCGGAGCTCCGGCCCGCGCGCGCGAGGAGGGGCGTGAGGGCTGACCTTCCGGCACCCGGACCGGAGTGCCAGACTCTCGCGCCATGGACCCCGGGGTCAGCGCGTCGAGGCACACGATCGGGCGGTGGGGTGTCCGATTGATGGCACTCGCGGGGTGCTTCCTGATCACGCTCGCGGCCTTCGGCTGGTGGCTCGACACCCGCGTCGCCGACGACCGGGGCTTCGCGGACGTCGTCGCGAAGGCGTCACAGAGGCAGGAGGTGCGCGACTACATCGCGGACCAGGCCACGCTGCGGCTCGCCCGCACGTCCAACTTCGTCTCCGCGGCCCGCCCGGTCGTCTCCGATGCCCTGGCCTCCGCGATCGCCACTCCCCCCGTCGAAGACGCGATCCGCGACTTCGCCATGCGAGCGCACGCGCAGGTGTTCCAGGCCAGCGCGGGACGGCGCGTCGACATCGACGCGCAGCAGGCCTCGACGACGATCCGGTCGGCCCTGCAGGCGATCAACCCGTCGCTGTCGAAGAAGCTGCCGGCGAACGTGCTCGACGCGTCGGCCACCGTGTCGCAGAACTCGGCCGTCGACACGCTCTTCACGGTCCGCCGCTGGCTCTGGCTCTGGTTCCCCGCCGGCATCCTCGGCATCGCGCTGCTCGCGTTCGCGATGCATCGAGCCCGCGACCGGGTGCGGGCGATCCGCACGGTCGGGATGACGCTGGCGGTCGCGGGCGCGCTGCTCGCCGGGTTCGGTGCCGCGAGCCCGGCCATCGCGGCCGTCGCGGCGAACGGCGACCCCGGCCGCGGTGATGCGATCGCCGCGTTCATCCAGGTGCTCACGGGTCGGCTCGTCGGCGCCGGTCTCGCCTTCGTCCTCATCGGCTTGGCGATCGCGCTCGCGCCGGGCCGCGACGGCGGTGACCTCCGGGACCGGGTCTACCGGGTGCGGGCCTGGTGGGAGCGCAAGCGCCTCAGCCGCCGGTGGCGCTTCGCCGGGGGCCTCGGGATCGTGGTGCTCGCCGCCGCGGTGCTCACCCAGCCCGCCGAGACCGCCCACCGGCTGGTCGAGCTCCTGGCCCTCCTCGGCCTCTACCTCGGCGTGGTCGTGTGCCTGCGGGCGTCGGGGCTCCTCGTCACCGACCACACGATCCCCCGCCTCCACAAGCGCCAGGTCTTCGGAGTGTTCGGCGTGATGGTGATCGGGTTCGCGGGGACCGCCACGGTCGCGGTCGCGCTCGTCGCCGCGAACACGACGGCACCGACGGCCAACCCGCGCCAGAACGGGTGCAACGGCTACATCGAGCTCTGCCTGCAACCGATCGACCAGGTCATCTGGCCCGCGGCGCACAACTCGATGTCCTCGAGCGCGTACAACTTCCTCGGGGCCGAGCACACCATCACGATCCCCGAGCAGCTCAACGCGGGCGCGCGGTTCCTGATGCTCGACGCGTACTACGGCTACGACGACAACGGGATCGTGCGGACGAACCTCGCGGGCGGCGTGGACCGCAAGAAGCTCGAGCAGGAGCGCGGTCCGGACGCGGTGCGATCACTCGATCGGGTGGGCGCGCTCACCGGCACGGCGGACACGTCCGGCAAGAAGCAGGACGTCTACTTCTGCCACGACCTGTGCGAGCTCGGCGCGGTGAAGGCGACCGACGTCTTCAGCGGCGTGAAGGACTTCCTCGACCGCAACCTCACGGACGTGCTGATCCTCGACATGGAGGACTACGTCCAGCCCCGGGACCTGCGCAAGGCCCTCGACGACGCGGGCCTCGGGCCCCGCCTGCTGACCCTGACGCCGGCCCAGCTCAAGAAGAAGACCCTCGGTGATCTCGTCACTCCGAAGCACAAGGGCGACACGGACCAGCCGCGGCGGCTCATCGTCGTGAGCGAGAAGCACGGCGGCCGGGAGAAGTGGCTCCCGAAGACGTACTCCCTGTTCCAGGAGACGCCGTTCACGTTCACGTCGGTCAACGAGTTCAACTGCAAGCCGAACCGGGGCGGGACGAACAGGCCGTTGCTGCTCATCAACCACTGGCTCCGGCCCGACGGCCCGCCCGACCCGACCGCGGCGAACCTGGTCAACTCCCGCAAGGTGCTCACCAAGCGGTTCACGCAGTGCACCACGCGTCGCAAGAAGCTTCCGAACGCGATCGCGGTCGACTTCACCGCGATCGGCGACTTCTACCCGACGATGAACCGGTTCAACGCGGCGGTCGCACAGGTCACAGGCGCGACGGCCGCGGTCGACCGCGTGATCAAGCACCACCGCGAGAGCGAGGACATCACGCCGGCGCAGCTCGACGAGCTGCGGGGGATCCGGCGCCTGCCGAAGATCTCGGAGAAGGACGCGCTCGGCCTCCTCGGTCCCGTCGCCGGACAGCTCGTCCCGCCACCGGAGCTCGTCCAGTTCGAGCGCCGCAACGGCCTCGGGCCGGCGGCGACGCCGACCACGACGACGACGGTCGCGCCGGCGCCGTCCCCATAGCCGGGCTCGCCGTTACGATGCGCGCATGACCGACACGCAAGAGTCCGAGACCGTCGAGCGGCTGATCCCGGCTCCACCCGAGGCGATCTTCGCCTTCCTCATCGATCCGGCCAAGCACCGGGTGATCGACGGCTCGGGCACGGTGCGCGACCCCAAGGGCGAGCCACCCTCGCAGCTCTCGCTCGGCAGCTCGTTCGGGATGTCGATGAAGCTGGGGATCCCGTACTCGATGGTCAGCACGGTGATCGACTTCGAGGAGAACCGCTGCATCGCGTGGCAGACCCACGGACCGAGCTGGACCGGCAAGCTCGTCGGCGGCCGCACCTGGCGCTACGACCTCGAGCCGGTCGACGGCGGCACGCTGGTGAAGGAGACCTGGGACTTCTCGCAGGAGTCGGCCGCGACGAAGCCGTTCGTCCGCAAGGGGGCCGCGGACGCGCGCAAGAACATGGCCGCGACGCTCGAGCGCATCGAGGGCCTCGTCACCTAGTCAGTGACCGCGTCGAGCACGGCAAGGATCTCGTCGCCGTAGAGCTCGAGCTTGGTCGGCCCGATCCCGTCGATCCTCGCGAGCTCCCGCGCGCTCGTCGGCCGTCCGGTCGTGATCGCGCGGATGACCGCGTTCGACGCCACGATGTAGGCGGGGACGTCGTCGGCCCGGCACCGTTCGAGTCGCCACGCGCGCAACGCCTCCTCGACGCGCGCGTCGTCCGGCCCGAGCTCCGGCAACGGCGCGGACTTCCCGGATTTCGACTTCGGGATCGGCGTCGCTTCCTTCGGGGTCGGGCGCGGGCGGGCGGCGCGCTTGGGCGCGGAGCCGTCGAGCTCGCCGAGGAACGGTGAGGGCCGGGTCGCGTCCGCCAGCACGACCACGCGGTGCCGGCACCGGGTGATGGCCACGTGCAGGACGCGCCGCTCCTCTTCCTCGTCCTCGGCCAGGCGGTGCGGGAGCACCCCCTCGGTCACGCCCGCGACGACGACCCGGTCCCACTCCATGCCCTTGACCCGGTGCACGGTCGACAGCGTGACCCCACCCTCGTCGCGGCCGCCGGCCTGCCCCAGGATCCCCCGCAGCCAGCGCTCGAACGTCGCCGGCTCCGGATGCAGGTCCGCCACCTGGATGAGCGCCTCGAGATCGTCGAGCTGCGACCCGCTCTGGCCGCCCTTGGACCCGTCGAGGAGCGTCATCGCGCCGCCCAGGCCGATGTCGTCGCGGACGACGCGCAGCGCCGCTCTCGTGGTGAGCCGGCCGACCGCGTCGGCCACGACCAGCAGGTCGTCGGCCAGGCCTTCGACCTTCGCGCCCACCTTGAGGTCGTCGATCCGGTCGGCGATCGCCCGGAGCTCGTCGATCGACATCGGCCGGGTCATCCACTTGGAGATCCACGGCGGGAAGCCGCGACTCGGCCGGCGTTGCACCTCCTGCAGGTCGTCGGGGCGGAGCTCGTGGGGTGTGGAACCCAGCCGCAGGTACGCGAGGGCCGCCCGCACGCCGGTGCGTTCGAGCATGTCGACCGACACCGTCGAGCTCACGGAGACACCGGCCTCGACCAGGGCGACGTGCGGCGCGAGCAGCAACGAGTTCACGCGGGTGAGCACCGCGATCTCCGTGGTCGGCACCCCTTCGGCGCGCCAGCGCAGCACGATCTCCACCAGCTCGCGGGCCCCCGCTTCGGGCGGGTGCCGGTCGACGACGAGCGCGGCCGGGTCCGGATCCGCGTCAGGCCCGGGCCGGATCTCCTTGGGCACGCGGAAGTCGTTGTACGCGAGCAGCGCCTTCGCCGCGTCGACGATCGCGACCGGGCAGCGGTAGTTCACCTCGAGCGGGTGCGCGGCCGCGCCGGTGAACAGCTCCTCGAAGTCGATGAGGAACGCGGGGTCGGCGCCCGCGTGGCCGTAGATGACCTGGTCGTCGTCACCGACGCCGAACACGTCGAGCCCGGGGGTCGCGAGCAGCCGGAGCAGGAGCACGTGCGCGGGCGTCAGGTCCTGGAACTCGTCGACGAGCACGTGGCGGTACCCCGGCTGGACCCGGCGCCGGAACGCGCCGTCGGCGAGGAGCAGCTCGATCGCCCGGTAGATCTGGTCGTCGAAGTCCACCGCGCCGCGGCTCCGCAGCGCATCACGGTAGGGACCGAAGGCCGCGGCGAGACCAGGGACGTCGTCGCGCTCGGCTTCGACCTCGTCCGGGTCACGCAGCCCGAGCCGGATCGCGGTCAGCCCCTCGAGGTACGGCGCGAGCCGGTCCGTGTTCGCACGCGGCCGCCCACGCGGCACCACGTCGTCGACGATCCGGCGCACGTCGCGCTCGTCGAGCACCTTCGGCGCGCCGCCGGAGTAGTCCGCGAGGAGGCGGTAGCCGAGCGCGTTGAGCGTGCTCACTCGGGGCGAGAAGTCGGTCGTCCGCTCCTCCAGCTCCAGCTGCGCCTTCTTGTTGTAGGCGACGGCGAGGATGGTGTCGCGCTCGATGCCCCGGTCGACGACGAGGTGACGGAGCCGCTCGGTCAGCACGCGCGTCTTGCCGGAGCCGGCCGGCGCGACGATGCGCGCCGGCCCCGCGCCGTGCGCGACCGCGGCCAGCTGATCGGGCGCCAGGTCGGCGGACACCGCGATGGGGGCGGGAACGGGCGTGAGCATCCCGAGCTCCACCGTCTCGGCGTGCACCACGACTGCGCCCGCGGCGTCGAGGTCGACCGGTCCGCGGGGCCCACCGTCGATCCAGGCCGCGCTCCCGTCCGGCAGGGTGACGTCACCGGGCGGGTCGCCCGCCGGGATCTCGGTCGCGCCGAGCCGGGACGCCTTGCGGCCCCACCACCAGATCGGCTCCTTGCCCCCGCGCCCGTCGTAGGTGTTGGCCCAGACCAGGAAGTGGAGGCGGTCGAGCCAGATCTCGAAGCGCGCCCCGAGCTGCCACGGTTCGTCGGTGACCGACACCGGCGCGCGGAACTCCTCCGCCTCGACGTCGAGCACGACGACGACCGGGGTGCGCGTGATCCACGCCAGGTGCAGCACGCTGACGGTCGGTCCCGGGTCCGCGAGCACCGCGGCGTCGATCGTGACGACGTGCGCGCCGGCCCACGCCGCCGGCACCGTGTCCCCGCGGGAGACGACCACTCCGCGCCCCAGCCCGACCGGCCCGGGAACTCCCATCACCAACCACCTCGCCGTTGGTGCCGAAGGCCGTCGTCAGCACGGTCGACGGCACGAACGAAGGCGGGGGTCCGGGTGGAGGTGGGGTGGGGCATCCCGCGCGACTCTACGGGCCGGACCACGATGTCGGATTCCCGCCAGACGGGTGACGGCGGGCGTGGCACCCTGTGCGCCATGACCAGCACTCGCTACCGGATGACGGAGAGCCCGGTCGGGTTCATCACGATCGCCGGCGACGCCGACGCGGTCACCGGGCTGCGCATGGAGGACCAGGCGCACCCACCGGCCGGGAGCGACGCGTGGGTCCGCGACGACGGCGCGTTCGCCGACGTGGTCGACCAGCTCGACGCGTACTTCGAGGGTGAGCTGACCGAGTTCGACGTGACGCTCCGGCTCGAGGGCACCGAGTTCCAGCGCCGGGTCTGGGCCGGACTGCTCGAGATCCCCTACGGCGAGACGGTCTCGTACGGAGAGCTCGCGCGGTGCATCGGTCAGCCCACGGCGTCACGCGCGGTCGGACTCGCGAACGGGCGGAACCCGGTCGGCATCATCGTCCCGTGTCACCGGGTGATCGGCTCGACCGGCGCGCTGACCGGCTACGGCGGTGGGCTCGACCGCAAGCGCCATCTGCTCGATCTCGAACGCTCCCGTCGCCAGCCCCAGCTCATCCCCTGAGGGGTTGACGTCCGCCGAAGCGGGCGTACCATCGAAGGAGGCCGGCGCGTGCGCCGGCGAGAGCGAACATGGCCGAGGCCAACATGCGTGAAGCAGTTGTCCACCTGGTCCTCAGCCACGGCGACGGTGCCGAGGCCGACCCTCAGCTGGAGCTCGAGGTCGTCCTCGTGGGCGACCTCGCCACCACCGACTGGCGCGCGATCACGGTGATGCGCCACTCGGTGCCGCCCTCACTCTGCATCGACGGTCCGGTCGTCGCCACGATCGCGTCGGGTCCCCATTCGGGGGAACGGGCCGACGGATGGGCGCAGTCGGACCGCCACTGCGGCGTCGCGGTGACCGGCACGTCACCGTTCTTCGGCTACCACGGATCTACTGCAGTGCCCTGAGCAGCTCGTGGAGCACGGTCGCCTCCACGCGGGGATCGGAACAGGCCCAACCGTGCTCGGGGAGGTCGAAGTACTCGATGGAGATCGCTCCCGCGTAGCCGATGTCGTCGAGCCGGCCGAGCACCGCGGCGAAGTCGACGTCGCCCTCGCCCGCGGCGACCTGCGCCTCCCCCAGGCGCGCGTCTCGCACCTGCACGTGACCCGCGTACGGCAGCAGGTCGAGGACGTCGCCACCCCACGCGGTGACGTGACCGGTGTCGATGAGGAACCGCACCCCCGGCACCGCGGCGGTGAGCGCCTTCACGTCCTCGATCGAACGCACGGACGCACCCGCCCACGGCTCGCACAGCGCGCCGGGCGCGGCGCTCCACCATCGGACGGTGCGATCCCACGCGTCGGGTCCGGCCGGCGGAGCGGGGGTCGAGCACCACGTCGCGACGGGCTTCGGGAACGCGGTGGGACAGCCGACCGGCAGTGCTGTCGCGTCGTCCACGAGCTCGAGCAGCACGTCGATGTGATCGAACCCGTCGGCCGCGGCGAGCTCCGCGCGGCGGCCGACGTCCGGCTCCGTGCCGTACGCGAGGTCCACGACGCCGATCGGGAAGGTCATGGCCGGAGCGTACGACGCGGACGTGCCAGTCTGGCGAGATGAGCGTCGACATCAGCGGGGCCATCGACCTGCACTGCCACTTCGGTCCCGACGCGCACCGGGCGCGCTCGGTGACCGCACTCGAGGCCGCGGCGCAGGCGCGCGACGCGGGCCACGCGGCGGTGCTGCTCAAGTCCCACACGGAGCCGACTGCGCAGCTCGCCCGGATCGTCGCCGACGTGGTCGACGGGATCAACGTCTACGGCGGCGTCTGCTGCGACCACGAGATGGGCGGTCTCAACCCGGCCGCGGTCGAGACCGCGCTCGGCCTGGGCGGCCGGATCGTGTGGCTGCCGACCCTCTCGTCGCGCCAGGACGTCGTCAACGGCGTGGCCGAGCAGCTGGGGATCCCGGGCCCCGGGCTCGTCGTGATCGACGACGACGGCGAGATCCTTCCCGTGGTGCGCGAGATCGCCGCGCTCTGCCACGAGCACGACGCGGTGCTGGCCACGGGGCACATCAGCGGTCCGGAGCACGTCGCCGTCGCCCGGGAGTTCGGCTCCCGCCAGAAGGTGCTCGTGACCCACGCGATGGAGGACATGGTCGGCCCCAAGCTGAGCGCGCCCGAGCTCGCCGAGCTCGCGGACCTCGGCGCGTGGATCGAGCTGTGCGCGCTCACCTGCGTCGGCAGCGCTCGCGACGCGCCCGGTCAGCGACCTGGCCGGCGCGGCCGCGCGCGTCGGTCCGGCGCGTTGCACGCTCGCGAGCGACTACGGCCAGGCGATGAACGTCGCGCCGGTGGAAGGGCTCCAGCAGTTCGCGGACCTCATGGCCGCCGAAGGCCTGAGCGCCGACGCGATCCGGACGATGGTCGTCGCGAACCCGGCGTCACTCGTGACGCGCTGAGTCCGCCGCCGACCCCGCCCGCCGGGTGGCGACGTCCTCGAGGGCCCGGGTGAGCTCGACCGCGGCCGCCGGCGAGAGGTTCGCGCCGAGGTGCTCGTCGAGCGCGTCCGTGTAGACCTCGTGCGCGCGGCGGAACCGGCTGCGCCCGGTTCGGGTGAGCGAGACGACGGTCCCCCGCCGGTCCTCCGGGTGCACCCGGCGCTCGACGATCCCGTCGGCCTCCATGCGTTGCACGAGCCGGCTCAACCCCGGCTGGCTGTAGCGCACGCGCATCAGGTCGTGCAGGTCGCGCAGCTGCATCCGCCCACCCGCCCGATCGAGGTACGCGAGCGCGGAGTACGTGCCGGAGTCGATCCCGGCATCGCGTTCGAGCGCGGCCACGACGTCGCGCAGCACGGGTTGGTAGACCTCCACCAGCGCGCTCCAGAGCTGCTGGGTCTCGTCGGGGGAGCTCGGCACGGCTCAGCGACGGGGGTCGACGAGCTGCAGCTCGAACTCGCCCGGCACCCGCCGGCCGATCGCCGCGCTCACGGTCTCGGCCAGCTGGTCGGGCGCGAGGATGCAGTCCTCGCAGCTCACGTCGTCGAACCGGAGCTCGAGCCGGACGCGCAACGTCTTCGGGTCCGCGTCGATCAGCAGCAGGTCCGCGCCGTCGGCCCGGAGGATCCGGCCGACCTCGTCGACGGCGGCGGCGACCGCGTCGGGGTCCATGGTCAGGCGACCGGCCGCGCGACCGCGCTCTGGATCTGGCTCTCCCCGAAGCTCGGCAGCGCGATCGCGTGCAGGCTGCCGAGGCCGCCGCACACGACGGGCACGATCTGGTCGGGCCGCGCGGTGAGGTAGACCCGATCCGCCGCGCCCACGCGCCCCTTGTCCACCAGGATGACGCGGTTCGGCTCGGGCCAGAGCTCGAGTGGCTGCCACGCGTGCTCGTGCACGAACGCCTGGAGATCGGCGACATCGGGGAACACCGCGCCGAACCGCTCCGCCCACATCGGGTTGATCGCGAGCACGACCTCGCCGTTGTCCGCGTTGCCGAGGAACATGTTCGCGAGCGGGTACGCCATGCTCTTGGCCAGCAGCTCGAGCAGGCCGCGGGCATCGTCGTTGTGGATGTCCGCCATGGGGAACGTGCCCTTGCCGCCGTGGACCGTGACGACGTCCTCGTCCGCGGTGAACCCACGCCGCACCGCGAGCGACGGCCACGGTGACCGCTCCTCCCACTCGCCGAAGCAGAGGCCGAAGCGGGCCGGTTGACCGAAGACGGTGCGCGACGTCTCGCCCGCGCGCTGCCCGCCGATGTTCCGCAGGCACAGCGAGACCGCCCGTCCGATCGTCATCGATCCCCGGCCGCCGGCACCGCCCATGCAGCCGGCCCGGTAGTCGATGCCCAGTGCGTCGCGCGACGGCCCGTTGACGATCAGCATGGGGAACACGCTCGACGTCGTGGTCGTGAGCCCGAACGCGTTCCACTCCGGCACGAGCAGCGCTTCGATCGCGGCCAGCACGAGCGGGAAGGCGGCGGGCTCCACCCCGGCCATGGCTGCGTTCGCGGCGATGAGCTCGACCGTCGCCACCCCGCCGCGCGGCGGGAGCACCCCGACGACGAGGTCGGCCGGGTCCGGCGTGGCCGCGAGCAGCGCCTCGATGGCGGCGTCGGTCGGCGGCAGCACCGGCGCACCGTCGCCCCACTGCTCCGCGAGCGACAGCTCGTAGAACGCGGTCGGGTCCGCCGGCACCTCGGCCCGCTCCCCCGTCAACGTCATCTCGCTCACGATCCCACCTCGACACCGAGGAGCTCGAGCGCCTCGGGATAGGCATCCGCGGAGATCGCGAGGAGGTCCTCCCGTGTGCGGGCTTCGAGCGGGTACGGCAGCACGAGGATGCGCAGGTCGCCGTGACCCAGGTGGTTCGCCATGTTGGCCCCGTGGGTCGCGAACTCGTCGGTGACCACCGCGATCACCGGCCGCTCCCGGGCTTCCAGCGCGACCGCGTCGGCGATCGCGAACGACGTGCAGGAGCCGCAGGTGCCGAGGCCCACGATGCCGAAGTCGACCGCCTCGGCCAGCTCCCCGATGTGACTGCGATCCGCCGCGCCGGTCCGCCCGACCTGACCGTGGGTCTCGACGGTCGCGACGTCGGCCACGCCGTCGGCCCGCAGCCTCGCCTCCCAGTCCGCGGCGATCAGTCGCCACGACCGCCAGGCCGCGTCGGTGCGGATGCCGGCGCGGAGGCCGCGGACGGGGCCGCCGACCGCGGAACGTCGGCGCCGCGACCTCGACCGCCGGTGGCGCCGTGGGCTTGCGAATCCAAACGGTGCTCATCCCCCGAGTGTAGATATCCATGCGCACGCATGCAATACCCCGGTTCCCTCCGCTCCTGCTCCTTGGCCGCTTCCGTACACTGACCGCCGTGGCCACCCCCGAGATCCGCCTGATGCTCGCTGACGTCGACGGCACGCTCGTCACCAAGGACAAGGTGCTCACCGATCGGGCGATCGCCGCGGTCCACGAGCTGCGCGCCGCCGGCATCCGGTTCGCGGTGACGAGTGGAAGGCCCCCGCGGGGCATGTCGATGCTGATCGAGCCACTCGCGATCGACACCCCGATCGCCGCGTTCAACGGCGGGCTCTTCGTCAACCCGGACATGTCGGTGATCGAGCAGCGGGTCATCCCCACCGCCGAGGTCCAGCCGACCATCGATCTCATGGGCTCGTTCGGGCTCGACGTCTGGATCTACCGCGGCGCCGACTGGTACGTCCTGAACCTGAAGGGCCCGCACGTCGACCGCGAGATGTGGACGGTCAAGTTCTCCCCCACGCTCGTGACGAGCTTCGACGGGCTCACCGACGACGTCGCCAAGATCGTCGGGGTGAGCGACGACCTCGACGCGGTCGAGCGGGCCGAGGCGGCGGCACACCGGCAGCTCGGTGACGAGGTGTCGGCGGCCCGCTCCCAGCCCTACTACCTCGACGTCACCCATCCCCGGGCGAACAAGGGTGGCGTCGTCGAGTACCTCGCGCAGCGCTACGAGATCCCACCCGCGCAGATCGCCACCATCGGCGACATGCCGAACGACGTGCTCATGTTCACACCGTCCGGCCTGAGCATCGCGATGGGCAACGCGAGCGCCGAGGTGCAAGCCGACGCGAACCAGGTCACGACGTCGAACGAGGACGAGGGATTCGCCAACGCGGTCGAGCGCTTCATCCTCCCCAACGGTTAGACGCTCTCGGGCGGTGACCCGGCCCGCCGCCACGGCGTGCGGCCGCGCGGCTTGAGGACCGAGAGCAGCGTCGCGACCGCGAGCACGACTGCGTGCGCGATCGTCGGCCCGTACAGATCGCCGGGCGCCGAGGCACCCGCGAGATGGTCGTGCGCCGCGTGGCCGAGCACGAATGCGTCGGTCACGACCACGATGACCGCGATCGCAATCTTCGCGACCACCCACCAGTGCCGGATCAGTCCCCACTTCGTGCCCAGGCTGAGCAGCACCCCGGTCGCCGCCGCGATCAGTCCGACGGGGACGGAGAGCCACGGCGAGGTCTCGACGGTCCGCAGCAACGCGTTCGAGAGCGCGGCGTCGCCGGTCACCTGCGATGCGACGAACGCGAAGAGCACGAACACCGAGACCCCGAACCAGCCGACGGAGCCGAGGACGTGCGCGGTCAGCGCGAGCTTGTACGGCCGGCCGCGCAGGCGGAAGCGGCCGCGCGTCGGCGTCGGGGGCGAGGTCGGGGGCGGAGGGAGCGGGCGGGATCGCCGGGTCACGGAAGCCATGCCATAACGATAGAGATCTAACCCTTTGAGATCAAATCCTTTGATCCCTATCGTTCGCGGTAGGCTGTGGCCATGCCCCGACCGGCCCGGACCCCCATCGGCCTGCAGCTCGCCCACACCCAGAAAGCCGTGAGCCGGGCATTCTCCGATGCCATCGCCGGCGCCGGCGGGTCGTTGCCGACCTGGCTCGTCCTGCTGTCGCTCAAGACCCGGACGCCCGCGAACCAGCGGGAGCTGGCCGACGCGGTGAACATCCGCGAGGCGACGCTGACCCATCACCTCAACGCGATGGAGGCCGACGGCCTGATCACCCGCGAGCGTGATCCGGAGAACCGGCGCATCCAACGCGTCGTGCTCACGGAGGCGGGTGAGGCGACGTTCCTGCAGCTGCGAGACGCCGCCGTCGCGTTCAACGCGCGCCTCTGCACGGGCATCGACGAACGCGAGCTCGCCGCGCTCGGCGACCTGCTCGAGCGACTCCGCGCCAACGTCGGCGCTACGTGAGGACCGGCTTGCCGTTCACGATCGCGAAGCGCACCACGAAGAGGTTGCGGGCGCCCTGCGGGTACCCGACCTTCCCTCCGACCCACGAGTGCAGTGCGAGCCACGTCGCGCCGTGATCGTCGGTGAAGACCGACGGGCTGCCCGGACCCTGCGCGGTGGGGCTGGACGTCAGCCACGGGCCGGCGTTCGGCTTCACGCACGGACCGAGTGGTGACGAGCACACCGCGTAGCTGATCGCGTAGTTCGCGGTCGCCCAGTCGTTGCCGGAGTAGAAGAGGTAGAAGCGGCCGTCGCCCGCCGCGAGCATCGTGGGCGCTTCGACGATGCCGAGCTCCCACGCCTGGTCGGCGGTCAGCATCGGCTTCGGTGGGCCGACGAGGCTGCGGCCGTCGGGCGCGAGCTGCTGGCCCATGATGCCGGTGAAGCCGTCGTAGTTCTTCCAGAGCAGGTAGGCGACACCGTTCGCGTCGACGAACGGGTTGGGGTCGATCGCACCACCGCCCGCGGGACACACCAGCGGTCCCGCGGTGGAGTCGACGAACGGTCCGGTCGGCTTGGTGCCGAGGGCGTAGGAGATGCACTCCGTGCCCGTGGCCCGGTTGAGCGTCGTGTAGTAGAGGACGTAACCGCTCGGCCACGCGAGCAGTGCCGGGGCCCAGACGTAGCCGGGCCCCGACCAGGCGGGGAGCTTGGGAAGTGCGTCGGAGCGCGTCGCCGTGCCGAACAACCCACCGGAGGTCAGGACAGGAACGTGGGCGTTCTCGGTGTTGGTGGAGTAGGCGTAGTAGCGGCTCCCGGTGCGCAGCACGAACGGGTCGGCGAAGTCGTGGCAGTACACGACCGGCGCCCCACCGATGAACATCGATCGCACCCGGCCCGCGATGCCTCCGGCTCCGCCGACCGGCGGCACCCCGGCTGCGGCCGCCGGCGTCGTCTGCACCGGCGCGCGGAACTGGACGCCCGAGCACGGCAGATCCTGGGCGCTCGGCACGAGCACCGCGACGAGCAGCCACACCCCGGCGAGCACCGCGACGAGCCCGCCCGCCACCAGCAGCACGATCGTGCGCCGGCTCTGCGTTCGGATCCAACGTGTCGCGGTCACTTCTCGCCCCCGAACCTGGATTCGGGCGCGAGCCTACGGGCCGAAGCGCGCGAGCTAGGGCATCCACTCCGGGCGCGGCGCCCCGATCCGCGCGAGGTCGCTGGGCACGGTGCCGAACCGCTCGGCGTGCGCCTGCCAGTCCCGGTACGCGTCCTCCATCTCGTCGCGGGAGCGCGCCACGAAGTTCCACCACATGAGGATCTCGCCGAACGGCTCACCACCGAGGAGCAGCACGCGACTCGGCGTGTCGGCGCGCAGCGCCGAGCTCGTCGCGACCGTGGCCGAGGTACACGAGCTGATCCGGACCGATGCGGGTGCCCGCGATCGTGAGCGAACCGGTGAGGACGACGAGCCCGTGTTCGAACGCGGGGACCAGCGGGAGCTCGGTCGCACCGTCGAAGGCGAGATCCGCGCCGACCAACGGGCTGTCGGTCCGCGCGGGTGACCGCGCGCCGGCGAGCTCGCCGACGAGGACGGTCGCCTCCCCCGAGCCCAGCGCGACGCGCGGGAGCTCGGGCTGATGCTCGAACGCCGCAGCCCCGTGGCGCGTCGCCTCCGGCTGCGCGACCCAGAGCTGCACGCCGTGGCCCGCGCGTCCCGAGGGGCGCCCGTCCTCGGCGTGCGCGACGCCGTGGCCCGCGCGTCATCAGGTTGAGCTGGCCGGGCCGGATCACCTGCTCGCTCCCGAGGCTGTCCGTGTGGAGCGTCTCGCCGTCGAGCAGCCAGGTCACCGTCTGCAGGCCCATGTGGGGGTGCGGGCCGATCATCGAGGGTGGGTCCGACGGCCCGGTGGGTTGGAAGTGGTCGAGGAAGCACCAGGCGCCGATCGTGCGACGGGCCCGGCGCGGCAGCGCGCGCAGGACGCGGGTGCCCGCCACGTCGGCCACCCGGCTCGGCGTGACCTCGAGGACCGGCGTGGGCGACGGCGCCGTGGCCGCGACCGGCTCCGTGTCCGCCTCGTCGACGGGTCCGCTCATCGCCCCTCCTCTCGTCGGAGGATCTCAGCCTAGAGATCGGCGGATCCGTGGTTCGTTGACGGGATCCGGGGGTACGGGCGACTACCGTGCGCGTCGCCCGTCGTGGCGCCTCGCCCTCCTGTCGCCTGCCCTCGAGATCTCATGACCCCCACCTCGGAATCCGCCGCGGACACCCCTCCCCACGTCGTCATCATCGGTGCCGGCCCGGCGGGCCTGACCGCGGCCTACCAGCTCGTCACCCGCTACGGGATCACCTCGACGATCCTGGAGTCGGATTCGGTCGTCGGCGGCATCAGCCGGACCGTCGAACGCGACGGCTGGCGCTTCGACATCGGTGGTCACCGCTTCTTCACCAAGGTGCAGGAGGTCGAGGCGCTCTGGCACGAGATCCTCCCCGACGAGGACTTCATGCTGCGGCCCCGCATGAGCCGCATCTTCTACGAGGGCAAGTACTACGACTACCCGCTCAAGCCGTCTCGAACGCGCTGCGGAACCTGGGCCTGTGGGAGGCGTTCCGCGTGCGTCCTGTCGCTACGTCTGGGTGCGCATCCGCCCGCCGAAGGACCAGGACACGCTCGAGGGCTGGGTCGCGGCGCGGTTCGGCTGGCGGCTCTACGAGCACTTCTTCAAGACCTACAACGAGAAGCTGTGGGGCGTGCCCGTCAACAAGCTGCCGGCCGACTTCGCGGCCCAACGCATCAAGAACCTCTCGTTCATGAACGCCGTCATGACCGCGCTGATGCCCGAAGCGCAACCAGAAGGAGATCACGTCGCTGATCGAGGAGTTCCAGTACCCGAAGTACGGCCCCGGGATGATGTGGGAGCGCTGCCGGGACCTGGTCGAGGCCAAGGGCTGCAAGGTGCGTGATGAGCAGACCGGGTCGTCGGCCATCCGCCACGAGAACGACCGCGCGGTGGCCGTGATCGCCGAGACCGCGCGACGGGACCCGCACCGAGTACCCGTGCGACCACGTCATCTCGTCGATGCCGATCTCGCAGCTGCTGCCAGGCCATGGAGCCGGCGGCGGCGGACGACGCGCCGAGACCGCGGCCGACGACCTGCGCTACCGCGACTTCCTGACCGTGGCGCTCGTCGTCCCCGAGGAGTACAGCTTCCCGGACAACTGGATCTACGTGCACTCGCGCGAGGTGCAAGGTCGGTCGCATCCAGAACTTCGGCTCGTGGTCGCCGTACCTGGTCAAGGAGGGCCGCACCTGCCTCGGGCTCGAGTTCTTCGTGTTCGAAGGCGACGAGACGTGGAACCAAGCCCGACGCGGAGCTGTCGAGCAGGGCAAGCGCGAGCTGGCGATCCTCGGCCTGGTCGGCCGCCGGACAAGGTCGAAGCCGGCTACGTCGTGCGCATGCCGAAGGCGTACCCGTTCTACGACGAGCAGCTACAAGGCCAACGTGGCGCGGATCGTCGAGTGGCTGGAGGACTGCGCGCCGAACGTGCACCCGGTCGGTCGCAACGGCATGCACCGCTACAACAACCAGGACCACTCGATGTACACCGCCATGCTCACGGTCGAGAACATCGCCACCGGCTCGAGGCACGACGTGTGGAACGTGAACGTCGAGGAGGAGTACCACGAGGAGTCGTCCGACGACGACGACTCGGCTCGTGGCACTCGCGGCACCGGTCGGGACGCGCCGGTGATCTCCCGGGAGCACTACGACGAGGATCACCCGGTGCACCAACCACCGACGCCGGCCTGACCGCTACTGCGACGTGCCGTTCGGCGCCTGGCCGCCGCCCTGACCGCCCTGGCCCGCGCCGCGCCGGAACCCGAGCCCACCGCCGAGCGCGCCTTCGCGGATGTTGGTGGCGGTGATCGTCCCGTTGGCTGTCTTGCCCCGCACCACCACCTGATCGCCGACCTTCAGGTCACTGACGGACCCGGACTTCGTGACCGACACCATGGTCGTCGACGACGTCGTGACCGTCACGGTCGTTCCCTGGGCGCTGGTGACGGTGAACGTCCCGTCACCGGTGGACGCGACGACCCCGCGGGCGAACGTCGTGCCGTTCGCACCGGGGAACTGGCCGCCACCGGGGAACTGGCCGCCGCCCGGGCCCTGGCCGGCGCCGCCCTGACCGCCCTCGCCCGCGCCGCGTCGGAAGCGGCCTGCCGCGCCGTTCCCGCCGCCGAAGCCGCCCGGACCCTGGTTGCCCGCGGCTGCGGACACCTTGCCCTCGTCCATCACGCGGGTCGCAGTGATGTCGGGCGACGTCCCGGTGCCGATCACCGTGACGGTGTCACCGACCTTGATGTCGTCCGCGGTGCCGGTCGAGGACAGCGTGACGGTCGTCTTCGAGGAGGTGGCCACCTTGGTGGTCTTGTTCGTGGCCTGGCGCTTCAGGGTCAGGTTCGAGCCGTTGATGCTCGCGATCGTGCCGAAGCCGCCACCGCCGAACCGGCCGCGGAAGCCACCTTGCCCGCCGGTCGCCTGGCCCTGGCCCGTGCCGGCACCGCCGGTGCTGGCCTGACTGGTCGCGGCCGCGGGTGACGAGGAGCCCGACGACGTCGCCGCGCTGATCCCGAACACCGCAGCCGCGCCGACGACCGCCGCGCCGACGCCGACGGCGACCCAGGTCTTCCACGACGGCCCCGACCGCGGGGCCTCGGCGGGAGGTGTGGGCGCGCCGCCACCACCCTCGGGTGCGGGTGCCGGCGCGGCAGGCCACACGGGCTCGGGCGGGGTCGGCTCGAGCGGAGGTCCGGGGTTCGAGTTGCTCATGTCGTCATCCATTGCGGTGCTCCTTCGTCAACGTCGTTCGTTGCTGGTGATCTGTCATCCGCCGGCGCGGGTGAAGCCCCCGCCGAAGCCCCCGCCCGCTCCGCCGCCGAACCCACCGAAGCCCCCGAACCCACCCGTCGTGGTGCGGTTGGTGGTCGAGCCGGAGGTGTCCGTCGCCGAGCCCGGGAGTGGCGCCGCGAGGTTGGCGAGCACGACCCTCTGGCCGGGCTTCACGCCGTTGGTGATCTCGGTCCACGTGTCGCCGACGACCCCGACCTGGACCAGCGTCCGCTCCGGGGTGTTGCCCTTGAGCACGTTGACGAGGTGACGGGTGCCGACCGTCGTGACCGCGGAGGTCGGCACCGCCAGGGCCGAGCGCGAGCTCTTCGTGACGATGGCGAGCGATCCGGTCGAGCCGTTGTTGAGCGACGCGTCGGGGTCGGTCAGACCGACGACGACGCGATAGCTCGTGCTCGTCGTCGCCGAGGCGTCGGGCGCGATCGAGATCGACGAGACCTTGCCGGCGAGGGGCCGCTTCGATCCGTCGGGCAGGAAGGTCGCGGGTTGACCGACCTTCACCGAGGTCACCTTGTCGACGCTGACCGTCGTCGTCACCTCGTAGCCGCCGGGACCGACGACGACGATGTTGGAGGTCGTCGATCCGGCGGTCACGGTGTCGCCCACCGCGAGGTTGACGGCTTGGACCGTCCCTGCGATCGGGCTCACGATCGTCGCCTGGGCGATCGCCTGCTCCGCGACCGCGACGTCCGCCTGCGCGGCGTCGACCGCCTTCTGGTAGGCGATGAGGTCCGCCGCCGACGGCGAGGACCCGGTGGCGCCGGTGGACCGGGCGGAGCCCGACCCGGTGGACGTGCCGCTGCCCGAGCCCGACCGGGAGCTTCCCGATCCCGAGCCCCCGCCCGACGGCGTGGTGGTCGACGTCGTGGCCTGCTGGGTCAGCAGCAGGTCGAGCGCGTTCGACGCGGCGACGAGCTGGTGCTGCGCGACGCTGACCGCGCCCTGGGCCGTGAGGACCTGCTGCGTCGCGGTCTGGCACGCGGCGAGCTGCGCGGGGGTCGGTGTGCCCGGCGGCGTCGTGCCGATCCCCCCGGCCTGGCAGACCGACGTCGCGGAGTCGAGTGCCTGCGTCGCGGTGTCCACCGCGGTGTCTACCTTGTGCTGGGCCGCGAGGACGTTCTGCTGGGCGGCGGCGATCTGCGGGTTGCTCGAGTGCGGGAAGGTCATCGCGGTGAGCACCACGCTCGTCGTGGACGCGGCGGCCGCCGAGCTCGCGCCCGAGGTGCCGGAGCTGCGCGAGCTGCCGATGCCGCTCGAACCGGTCCCGACGCCGGACACCGACTGGCCGCTGAGCGCCTTCTGCAGGGTGAGCTGCGCCTGCGCGAGCGTCGCCTGCTTCTCGTGCAGGGCCTGGCTCAGTGCCTGCGGGTCGAGCGTCGCGAGCGTCTGGCCGACGGTCACCGGGTCTCCGAGCTGGACGTCCACCGTCGCCACGGTGCCGGACGACGGGAACGCGACGGACGCCTGCGAGACGGGCTCGACGAGACCGACGCCGTTGAGCAGCGCGTCGACGTTGTGCGTCGCGACCGTCGCGGTGACGTACGACGCGTCGTTCGCGCCGAAGGCCTGCGACACGAGCACGCCACTCGCGATCAGCGCGAGGACGACCACGACGATGAGTGCCTTCCGGCGTTTGTGCCACCAGCTCGGCGGCGTCGCGTCGGGGTCCGGGAACAGCGAGGCGAGACGATCGCGTGGAGGCGGACGGGAGCGGGCCCGGCGTGACCGCCGACGCGGTCGGAGAGGATTGCGCTTCGATGGCCATGCGGTCATTCGCTCCTGAGCGCGTCGATCGGGGCGAGCCGGGCGGCACGCGACGCGGGGTACACACCGAAGATCGACGCCGATGCCGATCGCCATCGCGATCGCGCCGATGCCGGCGGGGACGGAGAGGATCACCCTGGAGTCGCTGAACAGCGGCACGACGACCGCGCCGACGAGCCCGAGCGCGACGCCGAGCACTCCGCCGGCGAGGCCGAGCATGGACGCCTCGACGAGGAACTGGCGGCGGATCGAGCCGCGGCCGGGCACCGAGTGCCTTGCGCAGGCCGATCTCCCGGATCCGCTCGGTCACGGAGACCAGCATGATGTTCATCACGCCGATCCCGCCGACGAGCAGCGAGATGATCGCGATCCCGGCGAGCATGACGGTCAGGGTGTCGTCGACCGAGTTGGCGGCCGAGAGGATCGACTGCTGCGTCGCGATCGAGAAGTCGGCGTTCGCAGCCGTGGTGATCTGATGGGTGTTGAGCGAGGAGCGCGTTCGACCTCCTGGTACGCGGCGGAGAGCGTTGCCGCCGAGGTCGCCTTGACCGTAGATCGAGCTGACCGAGTCGCGGGTCGTGCCGCCGACCAGCCGTTGCGAGTAGGTGCTGAGCGGAACGACCGCGAGGTCGTTGTTCGACGTCTGCTCGGAGGAGCTCAGCGCGTTGAGCACGCCGATCACCTGGAGCTTCACGCCGTTGTAGCTGACCGTCCGGCCGATCGGGTTGCGCGTTGTTGAACAGCTCCGTGACGCGTGTCGGGCCCGAGCACGACGACCGCCGCGGCCTGGGCCTCGTCGCTGCGCGGTGATGAACCGGCCGGACGTCACCCCGCGGGACCGCACCATCTGCCAGCTCGGCGTCGTCCCGGTGAGCGTGGTCGTCCAGTTGGTGGAGCCGTTGACCAGCTCGACCGAGGAGGTCGACGTCGGGGCGACGGCCTGGATGTCCGGCGCCGCGGCCTTGGAGTCGAGCGCGCGCGGCGTCCTGGACGGTCAGCGTCGACGCCGAGCCGAACCCGCCGCGCGTGCCCGTCGAGGCGGTCGTGCTGCCCGGCGAGATGACGAGGAGGTTCGTGCCGAGCTCGTTGATCTGGTCCTGGACCTGGGCCTTCGCACCCTGGCCGAGGCCGACGGTGAGCACGACCGCGGTGATGCCGATGAGGATGCCGAGCATCGTCAACGCGGAGCGCAGGCGGTGCGTGCGCACCGCCTCGGTCGCAGTCCGGAACGTGTCGAGCCAGTTCACGTGGCCATCCCCGCGAGCTGCGGCCCGCGCGTCGTCGGGCTGCCAGATCCGGCCGTCGCGGATCTGGATCGTGCGCTTCGCCCGCTGCGCGATGTCGATCTCGTGGGTGATCAGCACGATCGTGCGGCCCTCGCGGTGCAGCGACTCGAGCAGGTCGAGCACGTCCGCGGTCGAGGTGCGAGTCGAGGTTCCCGGTGGGCTCGTCGGCCAGGATCATCGCCGGCTCGGTGACGAGCGCGCGGGCGACGGCGACGCGTTGCTGCTGGCCACCCGACAGCTCACCCGGCTTGTGGTGCGGCCCGGTCCGCGAGCCCGACCTTGTCGAGCGCGACGCAGCGCGCGCTCGCGCCGTTCGCTCGGCTGCACGCCGCTGTAGATGAGGGGCAGCTCGACGTTGCGCCACGCGGACAGGTACGCCAACAGGTTGAACTGCTGGAAGACGAACCCGATGAAGAGGTTGCGGACGTCGGCGAGCTGGTCCTCGTCGAAGGTCTGGACATCGTGGCCGGCGAGGCGGAACACACCGGACGTCGGCACGTCGAGGCACCCGAGGATGTGCATCAACGTCGACTTGCCGGAACCGGACGGACCGGTGATCGCGACGAAGTCGTTCTCTTCGATGCGCAGCGAGACGTCGCGAAGCGCGGCCACCTCGATCGCGCCGGTGACGTAGATCTTGCTGACCTCGAGCAGCTCGATGACCGCGGGCGGCCGCGGATCGGGCGTGAGGTTCGGCTCCGTGGTGGAGGTCGCGTCGCTCACCCGCCACCCCCGGCCGGGAACTCGCCCCGCTGGAAGCCGCCGCCGGTCCCGGTCCCGCGCTGGAACCCGGAGGGGAGGCCTACCGGGCGGGTGATCGTGATGATGACCTTGTCCCCCGCCTTGAGCCCGCTCGTGATCTCGGTGTTGCCGTTCGCGGTGAGGCCGGTGGTGACCTTCCGGATCTGCGTCGGGCCCGTGGCGGTCCCGTCGGTCGCCAGGGTGACCGTGGACCCGCTGTCGTTCGTGGTGATCGCGAGCGTCGAGACCTGCACGACGTTGGACCGCTGCTTCGTCGCGATGTCGCCGCTGACCGTCGATCCGACGTAGAAGTCGGTGCCGGCAGCGTCGAAGGTGATCGTCACGGGATAGGTCGCGACGCCGGTGCTGACGTCCGCGATCTTGCTGACCTGGCTCACCAGGCCGGTGGCCGTGGCTCCGGTGGCTGCCGCCGCCGCGCCCGTCCCGGTACCCCGCCGGTCCCGGTGCCACCACCCGCGCCGCCTGTCCCCGTCCCGCCGGCCCCGGTGGCGGCGCCCGTGCCCGCTCCCGCGCCGCCGGCGCCCGCGAGGCGGCCGAACAGCGCGGCGAAGCCACCACCGCCGCCACCCCCGAAGCGTCCGTTGGCGGCACTGGAGGTCGTCCGGGTGATCGTCGCGGTCTGCCCGACCGCGACGCTGGCGATGTCAGCGGTGTCGACCGCGAGCTGGACCGTGTAGCGGCCCGTGCTCACGACCTGGATCTGGGCGCTCGAGCTGCTGCTGGACGACGAGCTGGAGCTCGCCGCGGCGGCGACGCGGCTGTTCGAGGACCCGAGGTTGGCCGAGGACTGGCCCGATCCGCTTCCGGTGCCGGTGGCCGCCGTCGCGCCCGTCCCGCTGCTCGAGAGCTGCTCGCCGTTCGTGATGTTCACGGCTGCGACGGTGCCGTCGAAGGTGGCGACGAGCGACGCGTTCGCCAGGGCCTGGTTCGCGTTCGTCAGCGAGTCGTTCGCGGAGGTGAGGCTCGACTCGTCGGCCGTGATCTGGTCGGACGACGCGCCCGAGGCCTCGTCGTCGGACAGCTTCGCCTGCGCGCTGGCGACGTCCGCCTGCGCGGAGGTCACCGACGCCTGGAGGGAAGCCGAGTCGAGCGTCGCGAGCACCTGGCCCGCCTTCACGGTGTCGCCGGCCGCGACGTCCACCGCCGACACCGTCCCGGGCGACGAGAAGCTGAGGTTGTCGGTCTGGGCCGCCGCGACGGTCCCCTCGGCGGAGACCGTCACGCTCATCGGCCCACTCGTGACCGTCGCGAGCTGCTTCGTGGTCGCGGCCGAGGCGGTGTTGGTGTTGTCGGGGCGGAAGGCGAACCACCACACCCCGACGATGGCGACCACGATCAGCACCGGCACGAACACGATCGGTTGGAGGAGGTTCCGGAGGCGCATGGGGCTCAGCGTGGCGATCCCGTCCGAGAACCACCTGTGAGGGATGTATGCGTTGTGTGAGAATTCGAAATTCCCGCGGCGGCCGCCGGGCGGCCGTGTGACAAGGGTCTCAGTCACTCCTGAGTGAGATGAGTGAGTGCTCACTCATGTAGACTCCGGCCATGCCCAGCGCCCCGAGCCGCACCCGAGCCACCGCACTGCCCCCGTCCGAGCGGCGCGCCGAGATCATCGCGGCCACGCTCCCGCTGCTCCTCGCGCACGGCTCGATGGTCACGACGCGTCAGATCGCCGAGGCCGCGGGCATCGCCGAAGGCACCATCTTCCGGGTCTTTCCGGACAAGGAGTCCCTGATCGAGGCCGCGGTCGAGTCGGCCTTCGACAGCACCTCGTCCGACGCCGCGCTCGACGCGATCGACCGCGCCCTGCCCCTCGAGCCGCGCCTCATCGCCGCGGTCGAGATCCTCCGCCGCCGGGTCGCGGACCTCTGGCAGCTGCGCACCGCGCTCGGGATGATCCAGGTCTCGAGCGGCGGCCCGTCGATGACCGAGCGCCACCGGCCACCGGACCTGACACCCCTCGCCGCGCTCTTCATCCCCGACCGGGCCCGGATCAAGCGTGACCCGCTCGAGGCCGCGCACCTGCTCCGCGGCATGGCCGTCGCCTGCACCCATCCCGCGCTGATCCTCGATCAGCCCCTCTCGTCGGCCGAGATCGTCTCGCTCTTCCTCGACGGGATCCGCAGCACCGGAACGGAGGCCTCCGCGTGACGCTGCTCCGACTCCTCCGCACCTTCCTCGGGAAGTACCGCAACCTGCTGCTGCTCGTGCTCGGGTTCACGTTCATCCAGACGATGTGCACGCTGCTGCTGCCGACGCTCAACGCAGACATCATCGACAAGGGCGTGCTCACCGGGAACACGGACTACATCTGGAAGCTCGGCGGCATCATGCTGGGGATCACCATCGTCCAGGTCGTGTTCGCGGTCATCGCCATCTACTACGGCTCGCGCGCCGCGATGGCGTTCGGCCGGGACGTGCGCGGCGCGCTCTTCCACCGGGTCACCGACTTCTCCGCCCAGGACGTCGCGAGCTACGGCGCCCCCTCACTGATCACCCGCATCACCAACGACGTGACCCAGGTGCAGATCCTCGTGCTGATGTCCTGCACCCTGCTCGTCGCCGCGCCCATCACGATCGTCGGCGGCGTGATCTTCGCCGTGCGCGAGGACGGGCCGCTGTCGCTGCTCCTGCTCGTGAGCATCCCCGTGCTCGTCATCTGCGTCGGCCTCGTGATCATCCGCATGGTCCCGCAGTTCCAGGTGATGCAGGAGCGGATCGACCGCATCAACCAGGTGCTGCGCGAGCAGATCACCGGGATCCGCGTCGTGCGCGCCTTCGTGCGGGAGCCCGACGAGGCCGACCGCTTCGGCGGCGCCAACGACGAGCTCACCCAGACCTCCCTGCGCGCCGGCAAGCTCATGGCGTTCATGTTCCCCACCGTGATGCTCGTCCTGAACGCGTCGAGCGTCGCCGCGATCTGGCTGGGTGCGGACCGCATCGGCAGCGGCCAGATGCAGGTCGGCGCGCTGATCGCGTTCCTGAGCTACCTGATCCAGATCCTCATGTCCGTGATGATGGCCACGTTCGTCGCGGTCCTGACGCCACGGGCCAAGGTGAGCGCGGACCGGATCCAGGAGGTCCTCAACGCGAAGTCCTCCGTCGTCCCACCACCCGAGCCGGTCATGACGCTCAACCCCAGCAGCTCGCTGGAGCTGCGCGGCGTCGAGTTCAAGTACCCCGGCGCCGAGCACCCGGTCCTGTGCGACATCTCCTTCACGGCTCGCGCCGGAGAGATGACCGCGATCATCGGGAGCACCGGCGCCGGCAAGACCACACTGCTGAACCTCGTGCCGCGCCTGTTCGACGCGACCGGTGGTGAGGTGCTGGTCGACGGCTACAACGTCCGCGACATCGAGCCCGAGCTGCTGTGGAGCCGGATCGGCCTCGTCCCCCAGAAGCCGTACCTGTTCTCCGGCACGGTGGCGAGCAACCTCCGGTACGCCAACCCGGACGCCACCGACGACGAGCTGTGGGCCGCGCTCGACGTCGCGCAGGCCACGTCGTTCGTGAAGGCGATGCCCGGCGGGCTCAACGCGCCGATCGCGCAAGGTGGCTCGAGCGTGTCCGGTGGGCAGCGCCAGCGGCTCGCGATCGCGCGGGCCCTCGTGCGCAAGCCCGGCATCTACCTGTTCGACGACTCCTTCTCGGCCCTGGACCTCGCGACGGACGCGCGCCTGCGCGCCGCGCTGCGTCCGGTCGTCGCCGACGCCGTCACCGTGATCGTCGCCCAGCGGGTGTCGACGATCATCAACGCCGACCAGATCCTCGTCATCGAGGACGGCCTCCAGGTCGGCCTGGGCACACACCGCGAGCTGCTCGAGACCTGTCCGACCTACGCGGAGATCGTGGCGTCGCAGCTGACCGAGCAGGAGGCAGCATGACCGACGATCCGCTCGAGAAGACCGGCGAGCTGCAGCAGCTCGAGGCGGAGACGGTCAAGCCGCCCGAGGACCTGCGCGGCGGCGGCCAGATGGGTCGGTTCGGCGCGGCGGGAATGCCGCTCGAGCGCTCCAAGGACTTCAAGAACTCGACCCGCCGGCTCGCGTCGCGGCTCGCGCCCGAGCGGCTGGGGGTCGCGTCGGTCCTGATCCTGGCGATCGCCAGCGTCTCGCTGCTCGTGATCGCGCCGAAGATCCTCGGGAACGCCACCAACATCATCGTGGACGGCGTCACGAGCGGGAAGGGCATCAACTTCTCGAAGCTCCACAACACCCTGCTGCTCGTGCTCTGCATCTACGCGGGATCCGCGGTGCTGGCGCTCTCGCAGGGCCGCCTGCTCGCCGGGGTCGTGCAGCGTGCGATGTTCCGGCTGCGTTCGGACGTCGAGGACAAGCTCAACCGGATGCCGCTGCGCTACGTGGACCGCCAGCCGCGCGGCGACATGCTCAGCCGGGTCACCAACGACATCGACAACCTCGCGCAGAGCCTGCAGCAGACGCTGAGCCAGCTGCTCACGTCGACGCTGACCCTCCTCGGCGTCCTGATCATGATGTTCACGATCTCGTGGCAGCTGTCACTCGTCGCGCTCGTCACGATCCCGCTGTCGATCTTCACGATGCGGTTCATCACCAAGCGGTCCAAGAGCAAGTTCGTCGACCAGTGGCGCCACACCGGAACGTTGAACGCGCAGGTCGAAGAAGCCTTCACCGGTCACTCGCTCGTCAAGGTGTTCGGCCGCCAGCACGACATCGAGCAGAAGTTCAACGACAAGAACGAGGAGCTGTTCCAGTCCAGCTACGCCGCGCAGTTCATCTCCGGGACGATCCAGCCCGCGATGATGTTCTTCGGCAACCTGAACTACGTCGCCATCGCGCTCATCGGTGGGCTGATGGTCTCGTCGGGCCAGCTCACGATCGGTGGCATCCAGGCGTTCATCCAGTACTCGCGCCAGTTCACCCAGCCGCTCACCCAGCTCGCGTCGATGATCAACGTGATGCAGTCGGGAATCGCATCCGCCGAGCGCGTGTTCGAGCTGCTCGACGCGCCCGAGGAGGTCGAGGACGACCTCGTCCCGCTCGAAGACCTCGAGCCGAAGGGCCGGGTCGAGTTCGACCACGTGTCCTTCTCCTACGACCCGAAGAACCCGCTGATCGAGGACCTGTCGCTGATCGCGGAGCCGGGCCAGACGGTCGCGATCGTCGGTCCGACGGGTGCCGGCAAGACGACGCTGGTGAACCTCATCATGCGGTTCTACGAGATCGACAGCGGGTCCATCACGCTCGACGGGCTCGACGTCTCCAAGATGCGTCGACGGGACCTGCGCTCGAACATGGGCATGGTCCTCCAGGACACGTGGATGTTCGGCGGGACGATCCGCGAGAACATCGCCTACGGCAACCTCGAAGCGACCGAGGAGCAGATCCTCGAGGCCGCGCGCGCGACGTACGTGGACCGGTTCGTGCACTCCCTCCCCCAGGGCTACGACACGGTCGTCGACGACGAGGGTGGGAGCGTGAGCGCCGGCGAGAAGCAGCTGCTCACGATCGCCCGCGCGTTCCTGGCCAACCCGACGATCCTGATCCTCGACGAGGCGACGAGCTCGGTCGACACTCGGACCGAGGTGCTGATCCAGCAGGCGATGGCCGCGTTGCGCTCCAACCGGACGAGCTTCGTGATCGCGCACCGGCTCTCCACGATCCGCGACGCCGACATCATCCTCGTGATGGAAGCCGGCCAGATCGTCGAGCAGGGCAGCCACGACGAGCTGCTCGCTGCCGACGGTGCGTACGCCCGGTTGTACAACGCGGCAGTTCGCGGCGCCCGCGGTCGAGGTCGTCTAGCGAGCCGGCCGTTGCCGCGGTCAGCCGGCTGCGGGCCGGGAGTGTTCCATCCAGGGATGCTCGGGACGGGAGTACCTCGAGCTCGACCACTGCGAGATCGACCACGCCCACGGCGGACCCACCGCCCAGTGGAACCTCATGTTGGATCTGCTCCATCCACCACACCCGAAAATCCCAGGGCTGGACCCTCGGCCCACCCGACCCCACGACAGGCAAACGAAGACTCGACCCACCCCGAGCCAGCCGGCGCGCGGCATGACCGTCGGGCGCGCGAAGTCACGTGGTTTGGTCGGCCCCGAGGTGGGGCAAACCACTCAGTGGTCGAGTGGGAGGTCGGAGCATGGTGGCTACGGTGCGGATGGAAGAGTCATCGCTCTCCGAGACGGTGGCGATCGTCGTCGACCGGGCCCTCGACTCGATGCGCGATCGGACCGTGGTGAGCGCGCCGGACGTCGTCGACCTGCTGCTCGATCTCCGGAGCTCGCTCATGGCGACGGTCGAGGTCGAGCTCGAGGAAGCTGCGGCGCGTGAGGACCGCGCCCGGCACGAACGCACGACGTGGAGCGAGACCACGCGTCGGGCCGCGACCAGCGGCCTGAGCCGTCGGTCGCGCTCCCTGCTCCCGCTCCGCATGCGCCACCACTGACCCCACACCCCTCGCGGTCGCCACCGCCCTGGGGGCGCGCGAGAGGACGGCGGGTCGCCCCGCCGTCCTCTCCTCTTCGCGAGCTGATCCGCTTCGCGAGCTGATGTTGCGTGGAGCTACTTCTTGATGTCGTCGATCTTGTCTTCGACCCAGTCCTTGGCGTCTTCGACCTTCTGCTTGACCTTGCCCGCGGCCTGGTCGGTCTGACCCTCGCGTTTGAGGTCAGAATTGTCGGTCAGGTCGCCGGCTGCTTCCTTGACCCGACCCTTCAGCTCGTCCTTCTTGCCTTCCATCGGAACTCCTCGATGATTTCGGGGGTAGAGGGCGTTCCCTACAGCCCTACCCCGCGATTCGCGCGCTCAATCCGGACGAGAGCGGGTATGACCGGACGATGCCGGATCTCGGCGCGATCGTCGGGCGCATCGACGCCACCCAACAGCGGTTCCGGCCGAGCGCGTTCGCCTTCGGCGTGGTCAAGAAGTTCGGCGACGACCGCGGTGGCGCGCTCGCCGCGGAGCTCACCTACTACGGGTTCCTCTCGATCTTCCCGGCGCTGCTCATCCTGACCACGGTGCTCGGGTTCGTCGGCAACCGCGAGGTCTCGAAGAGCGTGATCGGCAGCACGCTCTCGCAGTTCCCCGTGATCGGGCAGCAGATCGGGAAGAACGTCACCCATCCCCTGCCGGGCAGCGGACTGGGTCTGGTCTTCGGGCTCCTCATCCTCATCTACGGCGTGCTCGGTTCGACCCAGGCGTCGCAGCACGCGATGGCCCAGGTCTGGAACGTCCCGGCCGTCGCCCGCCCCGGCTTCTTCCCAAGGCTGATCCGGGGTCTGCTGTTCTTCGTGGCGCTCGGCGTCGGGGTCGCCGCGTCGATGCTCTTGAGCGGGTTGGTCACGGTGGCCGGGCAGTCGATGATCACCCGGGTCGCGGGGTTCGTCGGTGTCGTCGTCATCAACATCGGGCTCTACGTCGCGGCGTTCCGGGTGCTCACGCCGGCACCGGTGTCGACCCGCACGCTCGCGCCGGGCGCGGTGGTCGGCGGCGTCGGCTACTCCATCCTGCTCGGCATCGGGACCGCGCTCGTCCAGCACCAGCTCCGTCACGCACAGGCCGTGTACGGGCAGTTCGGGCTCGTGCTCGGGCTCATGGCGTGGCTCGCGCTCGTCGCGCAGATCAGCCTGTACGCGGCCGAGGTCAACGTGGTGCTCGCCCGACGGCTGTGGCCGCGCAGCATCGCGCCCCCGACCACCGACGCGGACCGGCAGGTGCTGCGCGACCTCGCCCACCAGGAGGAGCGCACCGTGGAGGAGCGGGTCGCGGTCGGGTTCGCGCCGGACCGGGTCGGCGAAGCGACGCGTGACGCGCAGCGTCCCTGACGATTCGCGGGCGACGCCCCACACGTCGCGTGCGGGAAGGGTTGCCGCTCGAGGGAGCCGGGCATGCTGCGCCGATGGCATCCCGAAGCGCGAGCTCGAGTGGCTTGCGATACGTCCACGACGACGAGCCCGGCTTCGGTCGCCGCCGGGCGGGGAAGGGCTTCGTCTATACCGACACTCGCGGCAAGAAGATCACCGCGACGGCGAAGATCGAGCGGATCAAGGGCTTGGCGATCCCGCCGGCCTGGACCGATGTCTGGATCAGCCCCCGGGCGGACGGGCACCTGCAGGCGACGGGTCGCGACGCGCGCGGTCGCAAGCAGTACCGGTATCACCCCGACTGGCGGGCACTGCAGGAAGCGATGAAGTTCGACCGGCTCATCAGCTTCGGCGAAGCACTTCCCGCGGTCCGGCGACGGATCGCCGCCGATCTCGGCGAGTCGGGGCTGCCGCGGGAGAAGGTGCTGGCGACGATCGTGCACCTGCTCGAGACATCACTGATCAGGGTCGGCAACGAGGAGTACACGCGCACGAACGGCTCCTTCGGCCTGACGACGTTCCGCGACCCACACGTCCACGTGCACGGTGGCGAGATGGAATTCAGCTTCCCGGGCAAGAGCGGGCAGCGCCATCGGATCTCCGTCCACGACCCCAGGACCGCGCGCATCGTCCGCCAGTGTCGCGACCTCCCCGGCCAGCGGTTGTTCCAGTACGTCGAGGATGACGACAGCCGGCACAAGGTCGAATCCGGCGACATCAACGACTACCTGCGCGACACCACCGGGGAAGACTTCACCGCGAAGGACTTCCGCACGTGGATCGGCACGTTGCTGGCGGCAACCGCGCTGTCGGCGCTCGACGCTCCCAGCTCCGACGCCGACGGTCGGCGCAAGGCGGCCGCCGCGATCGAGGTCGTGTCCCGCCAGCTCGGGAACACTCCGACCGTTGCCCGTGCCTCCTACGTGCACCCCGACATCGTGGATCTCTACGTGGAGGGCTCGCTCCCGGACCTGTGGCACGAGAAGCCGGCGCGGGACGGCCGCTGGCTCCTGGCCGAGGAACGCCGGCTGCTCCGGGTGCTGCGAGCAGCCCGGCGCCGCCGAGCGCGGCACACCCCCGGCTACGGACGAGAAGGCGGCCTGACCGACCGTCAGCGGTCCTTGCGGATCGGATCCGTCAGCTTGTCCTTCACCGCGTCGATGGCGGCTTCGGCCCGGTCGCTCGCCTCGTCGATGTCCTCCTGGGCCGCGCGGTCCTGCTTGCTCATGACCCATCCTTCTCGGCGGTCGCCTTCCCGCCTTTGCGGCCCGCCGCCTTGTGCTGCGCGGTGGTGCCTCCCTGCTTTGCGTCGCCGCCCGATCCGGACCGCTTCCCGCCGTGCTTCGACGCGTCGGGCGAGTTGGCGATCCTCGCCGCGCGCGCCTTCGACATCCCCTTGTCCTTCAACGCCTCGTACTGCTTCTCGTTCTTGACGTTGGCTCGCTTCGACGGCATGGGTGCTCCCTCGCGATGCTGGAACGGAGCCCGGTTGTCCCCCGCGCCCGATCGGCATAAACCCGGGCGCGAGCCGCAGTTTCTCGGGCCCGGTGCACGGGTACAAGAAGGTCATGAGTGCTCACGTGATCGGGATCACGCTGATGCTCGTGGCGTTCGCCGCCGTGATCCTGGCGGCGACCTACGTCTTCGCCGCCACCGCCGAGCGGGAGCCCGAGTCCCGCCGTTCGCGCTCGTCCTCGTCGCCGAGGTAGAACCTTCGCGTCACGACGCGACGACGAGCAGGTGACAGATGAGCCTGGCCAGCTATCACGGGAAGCGCGACTTCTCCCGCACGCCCGAGCCGTCCGGAACCGAGCAGGCGAGCGCGGAGCAACCCCGGTTCGTCATCCAGCGCCATCGCGCCCGCCGGCTCCACTACGACTTCCGGCTCGAGATCGACGGCGTGCTCGTGAGCTGGGCCGTGCCGAAGGGCGTCACCCTCGACCCGGCCGTCCGGCACCTCGCGGTGCACGTCGAAGACCACCCGATCGAGTACGAGAGCTTCGAAGGCGTGATCCCCGGCGGCCAGTACGGCAGCGGCGACGTCATCGTGTGGGACCGCGGCACGTGGTCGTCGGACAAGGACGAGGACCCGGCCGCGGCGGTCGAGAACGGCGAGCTCCACGTCGAGCTGTTCGGCGAGAAGCTGCGCGGACACGTCATCCTCGTCCGGACCAAGGGCTACGGCGGCCGCGGTGGAGGCAGCGGCAAGGAGAGCTGGCTCGTCATGCACAAGCGCGACGAGCACGCGGTCGACGGCTGGGATCCGGAGGAGCATCCGCGATCGGTGCTCAGCGGCCGCACGAACGACGAGGTCGCCGCGAACCCGGAGTTCCTCTGGACGCGCGCCGACGGCGAGCAGCCGGCGCACCCGACGCCGCCCGAGTTCGCCGCGGCCACCGTCGACGAGCTGGCCGAGCTCGACGCGCTGCCCGAGAAGGCGAAGTGGACCGTGCAGGGCTGCGAGCTGCAGCTGACCAACCTCGACAAGGTGCTGTTCCCGCCGGGCGATGACGGAGGCCCGGTCACGAAGCGCGACCTGATCCGGTACTTCGTGACCATCGCACCGACGCTGCTCCCCTACCTCGAGGGCCGGCCGCTCAACCTGCAGCGGTTCCCGAACGGCGCGGGTACGAAGGGCTTCTGGCAGAAGCAGATCCCGGCCCACGCGCCCGAATGGATCACCCGGTGGGACAACACCGAAGCCGATCCGGGCGAGAGCGAGCAGTACGTCGTCGCCGACCGCACCCCGACCCTCGCCTGGCTCGCGAACCAGGCCGCGATCGAGCTGCACCCGTGGACGTCGAGGATCCCGGAGGTGCGGCTGCCGACCTACGCCCTGATCGACCTCGACCCGGGCACCGAGACGACCTGGGACGAGCTGCTGGTCCTCGCTCGGCTGCACCGCACCGCGCTCGGCCACCTCGGCGTGCGCGGGTACCCGAAGGTGACGGGACAGCGGGGCATCCAGATCTGGATCCCGATCCTCGAGGGCCCGACGTTCGCGGAGACACGCGCGTGGGTGGAGCAGATCTCGCGGGCGATCGGCGCGACGGTGCCCGACCTCGTGAGCTGGAAGTGGGAGAAGCGCGGGCGCGAGCGGTCGGGCGCGCCTCGACTACACGCAGAACGCGATCAACAAGACGCTCGTCGCGCCCTACAGCACACGTCCCGCTCCCGGCGCACCGGTCTCGACGCCGATCACGTGGGACGAGCTCGACGATCCCGACCTCCGCCCCGACCGGTGGTCCATCGCGACCGTGATGGGACGGCTCGAGGCCGCACCGGATCCGATGGCGCCGGTGCTCACCGATCGACAGCGCCTCCCGACCCTGTCCTGACCGACCCTGTCCTGACCGTCAGTCGTCGCGGTGGCGGTGGCGCTCGACGAATCCGGGTTCGCCCCCGGCCACGACGAGCAGGAGCCCACCGAGCATCGCGGCGTTCTTCAGGAACTGGATCCGCTGCGCCGCCCGGGCCTGCGCGTCCTCTTCGGCCCAGAAGCGGTGGCCGGCCAGCGTCGTCGGGACGAGCGAGCCGGCGAGGACCGCGGCCGCGAGCCGGGGCACGATCCCGGCCGCGAGCATCACGCCCACGGTCACCTGCACCGCGCCGTTGAGCCGAACCAGCTGCTCGGTGTCCGACCCGAGGCCGAGCGTCCCGATGACCTTCTCGGTGACGACGGACGCCTTGCCCGCCTTGCCCTTCGGCCGCATTGCGGCATCCCAGCCCCCGACGATGAACATCGGCGCGAGCAGGGTGGACGGGATGCGGCGCGTCAACTTCATCTGAGCGCCGGTCTACCCCACGTCCACGCGCTCGAAACGGCTCAGGCGTCGACCGAGAACCACACGACCTTGCTGTGGTCCTCGACCCGCGAGCCCCAGCTCCCCGCGACCCGGCCGACGATGCGCAGGCCCTGGCCCCCCAGGGGCAGCGTCGTCGACGTCGGCCGTTGGTCGGCCCGTCCGACCGTGTCCCCGTCCCGCACTTCGACGTAGACCCGCCCCGCCGCGATGTGGACGCTCACCGAGAAGTCGGTCGCCGCGTGAACGACCGCGTTCGTCGCGAGCTCACTGACGAGCAGGCGAGCTTCGTCGAGGACGCTCGTCACCCCGGCGGCCACGAGCGTGTCCGTCACGAACTGTCGCGCGGCAGCCACGCTGGCCCGCTGCGGCGGGAAACGGGCGACGACCGGCTCCATGGACACAACCCTAGGTACCCGTTGTGAGCCCTCGCGAACCTCTCGTAGGTCACCTAGTTTCGCGATGACCGGAATCAGGCTCGATCAACGGAGGTGGCGTCGTGACGAATCGCTTGAAGGACCTGCTGCGCGAATTCAAGGAGTTCGCGCTCGATGGCAACGTCCTCCAGATCGCGGATCGCGTTCATCCTCGGCCTCTACTTCAAGCAGGTCGTCGATGCACTGGTGAACGGCGTGATCCTGAACTTCATCGGCGCGATCTTCGGGAAGCCGACCTTTGACGACCTCACGTTCAAGGTCGGCGATGCCACCATCTTCTACGGCACGTTCATCACGGCGGTCATCACGTTCGTCCTCGTCGCCGCGGCGCTCTTCGCCATCGTGAAGGCGTTCGACTCCGCGAAGCAGCTGCAGAAGCGGGGCAAGCCGGGTGAGCCGCCGGAGAAGCGCAACTGCCCGCGGTGCTTCACCGAGATCCCCGCAAAGGCCACCCGCTGCCCCGCCTGCACCGAGGAGATCCAGCCGATCGTCGCCTGACGTCAGGACGAGCCGCGCCGTCGCCCCATCGGCATCGGGAAGTCGTCCACGCGCATCGAAGCGTCCGATCCCCCGTCGACGAAGACCACCGAACCACAGAAGAAGCGCGCGTTCGGGCCCAGCAGGAACTCGACGAACGCCGCGAGCTCGTCGGCCTCCCCCTTGCGGCCGACCGGGATCGGGAAGGTGTCGATGAACTTGCCGATCGTGGTGTCCTCCCGGGTCGCCTGCAGCAACGGGGTCTCGACGGCACCCGGCGCGACGACGTTCAGGGTGATCCCGGACCCGGCCCACTCGGCGCCCGGCGCGTGGCGGCGCACCCACCATGCCAGCGCGGTCTTCGTCGCCGGGTAGACGCCCAACGAGCCCACGGCATCCGCGGCGGCCCGGGCGCCGGGCTCGTCGCCGGCCAGGCACAGCTCGATGACGTCCATCGGGATGCCCGGCTGGCACGTCGTCGAGTTCGAGCTGATGGCGACCGCCGCGGGCCGGTCGCCGAGGGCGAGGAGCGGTCGCAGCCCTTCGAGCAAGGTGACCGTGCCGAAGTAGTTGACGGATGCGAGGAGGCTGCCGGGCGTGTCGGTCAGGCCCGCGACGCCGGCCCACGTCACCAGGCCGTCGATCGAACCCCCGGCGAGGTCGGTCACGGCCCGGATCGCCGCGTCGCGACCATCCACGGTCCCGAGGTCGGCGACGACGTCCGCGTCACGGATGTCCACGCCGATCACCCGCTGGCCGTCCGCCTCCAGCCGGGCCTTCGTCGCGGCACCCATGCCCGACGCCGAACCGGTGACGACCACTGTTCGCTGCTTCGCCTTCGCCATTTCGCACGGGCCCTTTCCTGCTGGAGACCATCGGTGCTTTTCTGTAACCCGACCGATCAGTTTCCGTCCACCCGACCGTCTCACTGACGACCGAACGCGAACCTCTCCCAAGGAGCCTGCCATGCCCAAGCGTGACGCTGTCCCTGCCGGTGCCCCCGTCTGGATCGAGCTCTCGACCTCCGACCCGGCGAAGAGCGAGGCCTTCTACGCGCCGCTGTTCGGTTGGACGGTGCAGGACCCGGGCCCGGAGTACGGGGGCTACAAGAACTTCCTGAAGAACGACGAGATGGTCGCCGGGCTCATGGGCCACGACGGGACCACGGGCCAGCCCGACGCGTGGGGCATCTACCTGACGACGCCGGACATCCAGGCGACCGTCGACGCCGCGTCGGCGTCCGGGGGAACGGTCTTCGTCCCGCCGATGCAGGTGGCCGCGCTCGGGTCCATGGCCGTGATGGCCGACCCGGCCGGGGCGGTGATCGGCGCGTGGCAGCCGGACGAGATGCAGGGCTTCGGCCTCATCGGCGAGGAGGGGGCACCCTCCTGGTTCGAGCTGCACACCAGCGACTACGGCACCGCGGTCCCGTTCTACCGGGACGTGTTCAAGTGGGACACCCACACCGTGAGCGACAGCCCCGAGTTCCGCTACACGACGCTCGGCGAGGGCGACGGCCAGGAGGCCGGGATCATGGACGCGGCCGCCGAGGGTGTGCCGTCGTACTGGGCGCTCTACCTCCACGTCGACGACGCGGACAAGACGCTGGCGAAGGTCGCGGAGCTGGGCGGCTCGGTCGCGGAGCCCGCGGTCGACACCCCGTACGGCCGGCTGGCCACCGCGCTCGACCCGAACGGCGCCCGCTTCAAGCTCCGCCAGCCCTAGCTCTCGTTTTGGCGTCACTTACGCCCCGTATACGTGGGGTAAGTGACGCCAAATCGGGAGTGAGGTGGGTCAGGTGGCGTTGACCTGGTGGCGGAGGAAGCTGATGAGCGACCCGGCGGCAACGAGGTCGACCTGGCGCGAGGAGAGGTTGTGCGTGCAGTGGTAGGTGTGTGACCTCGTGTGGTTCTCGACCGTCACGTCGGTGCCGGCGCGGATCTGCGCCGCAGCGTGCGGGATGACGATCTCGTCGCCCTGGTCGACTCGGTCGTAGTCGTCCGGGTCGAGGAACGTGATCGGCAGGACCCCGAAGTTCACGAGGTTCTGCGCGTGGATGCGTGCGAACCCCTTGGCGATGACCGCGTGCAGCCCGAGGTACCGCGGCGCGATCGCCGCGTGCTCCCGGCTCGAGCCCTGCCCGTAGTTCGAACCACCGACGACGACGTGGCCGCCCGCCTCACGGATGACGAGCGCGCGGTCGTGGTACGTGTCGTCGATCGCGCGAGAACGCGAAGCGACTGATCGCCGGGATGTTGCTGCGCAGCGGGAGGACGGACGCGCCGGCCGGGAGGATCTCGTCGGTCGAGACGTTGTCGCCCATCTTCAGCAGCACGGGACCCGCGATCGTCTCGGGCAGCGCCTCGAAGTCCGGGAGCGACGCGATGTTCGGGCCCTTGACGAGCATCACGAGCCGGCCGTCGCGTGGCGGAGCCACGAGCATCGCGGTGTTCACGAACGACTGTCCCGACGGCTGGTACTTCGGGTACGGGATGCCGAGGTCACGCGGGTCGGTGATCACCCCGGTGAGCGCGGCGGCTGCCGCGGTCTCGGGGCTGCAGAGGTAGACCTTGTCCTCGGGGGTGCCCGAGCGGCCCGGGAAGTTGCGCGGCATGGTGCGCAGGCTGATCCGGTCCGTCGCCGGCGCCTGGCCCATGCCGATGCACCCGTTGCACCCCGCCTGGTGGAGGCGCGCGCCCGCCGCAATGAGCTTGTAGAGGTAGCCCTCGACGTCGAGCTCCTCGAGGGTCTGGCGCGAGGTCGGGTTCACGTCGAACGACACCCGCTCGTGCGTCTGCCGGCCGTCCACGATCATCGCGGCGATCGCGAAGTCCCGCATCCCGGGGTTCGCCGACGAACCGATGACGCACTGGAACACCTCGGCCCCGGCCACCTCGCGCACCGCCACCACGTGACCGGGGCTCGACGGCATCGCGATGAGCGGCTCGAGCTGGGAGAGGTCGATCTGCTCGTTGATGTCGTAGACCGCATCGTTGTCCGCGCGGACCTCGACCCAGTCGTCGACGCGATCCTCGGACGCGAGGAAGCGCCGCACCTCGTCGTCGGACGGGAACACCGTCGTGGTCGCGCCGAGCTCCGCGCCCATGTTCGCGATGACGTGGCGGTCCATCGCGGTCAGGTCCGCGAGCCCGGGACCGTAGTACTCGATGATGCGGCCGAGCCCGCCGGTCACGTCGTGGCGCCGCAGCATCTCGAGGATCACGTCCTTCGCGCTGACCCAGTCGGGCAGCTCCCCGACGAGCTCGATGCCCCAGATCTGCGGCATCACGAGGTGGAACGGCTCCCCCGCCATCGCGATCGCCACCTCGAGGCCACCCGCGCCGATCGCGAGCATGCCCAGCGATCCCGCGGCGCACGTGTGGCTGTCCGAGCCCAGGAGCGTCTTGCCCGGGATGCCGAACCGCTGCATGTGCACCGGGTGGCTCACGCCGTTGCCCGGCTTGCTGTACCAGAGGCCGAAGCGCCGGCACGCGCTGTGCAGGAAGAGGTGGTCGTCGGCGTTGCGGTAGTCGTCCTGCAGCAGGTTGTGGTCGACGTACTGCGCGGACAGCTCGGTGCGGACGCGGTCGAGGCCCATCGCCTCGAGCTCGAGCATGACCATCGTCCCCGTCGCGTCCTGCGTGAGCGTCTGGTCGATCCGGATCCCGATCTCCCGGCCGGGGACCATCTCGCCCTCGACGAGGTGGGCGGCGATCAGCTGTTGCGCAACGTTGCGGCCCATGGCATCACCCGTCTTGTCGCGTGCGGCTCATGGGTCCGACGGTACCCCCGGGGATTCGGCCCACTCCCCCTCGGGTAGACCGCACGTGCCGCCAACGCGGGCGGCTCGACCCCAGGAGCTCCATCATGCCGACCGAGCCCGATCCGAAGCCGCGCCCGAAGTCCGACGACCAGGGCATCAGCGACGCGCTGAGCGGGTTCAACGCCGAGCAGATCATCGACGACCCGGACGACCTGGACCCGGACGACGAGCAGGACCGGGGCGAGGCGGCCACCCCGGACAGTCCCAACCCGATCTGACGCCTGCCGCTCTGACCCGCTCCGATGAGACCGGGGGCCGGCCCTCTGATCGGGTCAGTCGTGCGGGGTCGCGCGCTGGCGGGGTGACTTCGACCGCAGCTTCGTGGCGACGCGCGCGAGGCGCGCCGACTCACGCGCCGTGCGCGCCACCCGTTCGTCCGCGACGCGTGCGTTCCGACGAGCCGCGTCGAGCTCGCTCGCGAGCTCGTCGACCCGCCGGTGGATCTCCGCGGCCGCGGCATCGGCGACGTCGGCCTCCTCCTGGGCGGCCTGCGCTTCGTGCTCGGCGGCCTCGAGGCGCTGCGCGGCTTCCTCCGCGGCGGCGCGCTCGCGCTCGACGCGACGGCGCTCGGCCTCCGCCGCGCGCTCCACCCGCTCCGTCGCGGCGCGGTCCGGCTCGGGCGCCGCGTCCGGCGCCGGCTTCGCCTTCCGCGCCCGCTCCGGCTTCGGCTTCGGCTCGCGAGCGGCGGTGCTTCGCCGGCCGGCTCGAGATCCGGGACCAACGACAGACCGGGAAAGCCCGAGAACCCGGTCGCTCCGCTCAGCTCGCGCACGAAGCGACCCCGACGCAGCTGCTCGCCGACGCTCGGGTCGGCGCTCGCGGCACTCAGCGTCGCCTGGATCTGCGACCGGTAGGCGTCCGTCGCCCGGTCCTCGAGCATCGCGACCGCGGCGTCGGTGGCCTCCCCGAGCGCGTCCCGTTGCGCACGCGTCGCTTCGCGGATCGCGTCGCGGCCACCCTCGAGCTCGCCCATCTGCGCAGCTTCGAGGTCCTGGCTGCGATCGAGGAACGTCTCGACCAGCGCAGGTTCGCGCCGCGCGAGCTGGTTCAGCGCCCAGGCGGCCGTCGTGGGACGGCGCGCGGCCAGCAGGGTCTTCGCGGCCGCGGTGTCGCCCGAGCTGCGCAGCTCACCCGCCAGTCGCTTCCGGACCGGCACGAACTCCGACGCGTCGACGCCGTACAGCTCATCGAGTGCCGCTTCGAGCGGCGCGGACGTCTCCGACACCGGCATCGCCTCAGCCTAGGGCGGCACTGCGGGCCGCCCGACCGGGCTTCAGTGCAGGGTCACGACCACGATCGCGACGTCGTCGTCCGAGCCCGCCTCGCCCAGCAGCTCGTCGAGGAGGTGGTCGCAGAGCGCGTCGGGATCGTCCGGCCCTCGACTGCAGGACGCGGTCAGCCGGGCCAGGCCTTCGTCGATCGCTTCGTGCCGGCGTTCGACCAGCCCGTCGGTGTACAGCACCAAGCTCGAGCCCGCGACGAGCTCGACCTGCTGTGAGCGGTACGTGGCGCCACAGTTGAGTGGCGGACCGGTGCGCACGTCGAGCAGCGTCGTCGAGCCGTCCGGTGACCGCAGCACGGTCGGCATGTGGCCGGCGGCGGCGTACGACCACGTCAGGGCGGCGGGATCCAGCACTCCGTAGAGCGCGGTGATCAGCACGTTGTCGTCGAAGACGCTGACGACTTCGTCGAGATGGTCCAGCACCCGCTCGGGGTCCTGCTCGATGAGCGCCAGGGCGCGGACACTGAACCGGGCGTCCGCCATGTCCGCGACCGCACCGAGCCCGTGGCCGGCCACGTCACCGATCGCGAGCCCCAGCGACCGGCTGGGCAGCGGGATGACCGCGTACCAGTCACCACCGATCTCGACGGGCCCCGATGCCGGGACGTACCGCGCCGCGACCGAGACCCCCGGCACCGTGGGCAGCTCCCTCGGCAGGAGCGCGCGCTGCAGCGTCGCGACGACGCTCTTCTCCTGCGCGAGCTGTTCGGCAACGATGGCGCGGCGCTCCTCGCGCTCGCTCACGTCGATCGCGACGCCGACGGTGCCGGTCGGCGCGCCATGCTCGTCCACCGTGACGCTGCCCGCGGCACTCGATCCAGTGGATCGACCCGTCAGGCCACGTCGTCCGGTGCAGCAACAGGTAGGGGCCCGGTTTCGCGAGCGCGCGCTCGACCCGCGCCACGCACTCGTCACGGTCGCCGGGGTGCAACGCGGCCAGCCAGTCCTCGTACGTGCCGCCGAACCCACCCGGCTCGAGGCCGTGGAGCAGCTCCAGCCGGACATCCCACGTGGTGGTGCCCGCCGCCATGTCCCACGTCCAGGTTCCGAGCTCGGCGGCCTCGAGCGCGAGCGCCAACCGCGCGTCTGCCAGTGAAGTCACGGTCGTCCCCCATCCCTCGTGCTTCCAGCGCCCGGACCAACAGGATCCCACGCCGAGGCGGTGGCAGGAAACTCGGGTCGCGCGATCGCCGTCCCGGTCGCGACCGGGTGCTGCGCAGACGAGATCCGGCTACGGTCCGCACCGTGGCCGGGGGGATCGATGCAGACGTGTGCGTCGTCGGCGCGGGCTACGCGGGGCTCACCGCGGCGCGCCGGCTGCACCAGGCCGGGAAGTCGGTCGTCGTCCTCGAGGCACGCGACCGCGTCGGCGGCCGGGTCTGGACCCAACACCTCGACGACGGCACCGCGATCGACCGGGGCGGCGGGTGGATCGCGCCGTACCACGACGCGGTCATCGCGCTCGCGGCCGAGCTGGGCGTCTCGACCTACAAGACGTGGGTGCAGGGCAAGCACCTCCTCGTCGACCACGGGCGCATGCGGAAGTACACCGGTCTCATCCCCAAGATCAGCCCGCTCGCGGTCCTCTCGATCGCGTGGTCGCAGGCGAAGGTCGACCGGATGTCGAAGCACGTGCCGATCGACGCACCGTGGGACGCGCCCCGCGCCGCGGAGTGGGACCAGCGCACCGTGGCCGACTTCGTCGAGCACTGCGGCATCCGCAGGGGCATCGGGTTCGACCTGTTCGCGATGGCCGTGCGGGGACTGTTCACCGGACCGTTGGACGACACGTCGTTCCTGCACCTCCTCTTCCTGGTCCGGGCGCACGGCAGCCTCAACCACCTCTTCTCGATCGAGAAGGGCGCGCAGGAGAACCTCGTCGACGGGGGGTTCGGTTCGATCGCCCGGCTGATGGCGGACGACCTCGGCGACGCGGTGCACCTGAACACCCCGGTACGGACGATCACCCAGCGCGACGACCGCGTCGTCGTCGAAGCCGGGGACGTCACCGTCTCGGCGGCGGACGTCGTCGTGGCGGTTCCTCCCACGCTCGCGCTGGAGATCGCGTTCGACCCGGTGCTCCCCGACGAACGGCTGGCGCTGTACCGGAACGCGCCGGCCGGTCCCGAGTCGAAGACGCTGATCGTCTACGACTCGCCCTTCTGGCGGGCCGACGGCTTCAGCGGCCAGACCGCGGAGCCGGGTTCGGCCGCCGAGGTCACCCTCGACGCGTCGCCGATGTCCGGCACGCCCGGCGTCATCGCGTCGTTCACGTTCGGACCGGTCGCGTCACGCGTCCAGGCGCTCGATCCGGCGGAGCGACGCCGTGCGGTCGTCGACGCCCTGACCGCCCGGCTCGGGCCCCGCGCGGCCTCTCCCGTCGACTTCGTCGAGACCGCGTGGTGGGAGGAGGAGTGGACGCGCGGCTGCTCGATGGCGCACTTCACTCCCGGCACGCTGACGCGCTACGGACCGCTGCTCCAACAGCCGTTCGGGCGCGTGCACTGGGCCGGCACCGAGACGTCGACCACGTCGCACGGTGCGGTCGACGGCGCCGTCCGCTCCGGCCAACGCGCCGCCGCCGAGATCCTCGAGCGCGCCTGACTCGTTTCGGGGCGCGCAAAGGTCGCCAGAGCGACGATGAGACGCCCCGAAACGAGCCGCGGAGCGTCTTGACGGGGACCGGTGCAGCGAGTCTGATGCCGGCATGGCCGCCATCGCGAGACTCGCAGCAGTGTCCCTGGACAGCGCCGACCCCGAGGCGCTCGCCGCGTTCTACCGGCAGCTGCTCGACCTCGAGGTGATGTTCGAGTCCGAGGACTTCATCGCGCTCAAGGGCGCGAGCATCCTCCTCACCACCCAGCGGGTCGCCGACTACGAAGCGCCGGACTGGCCCAGTGGCCCGGTCGGCAAGCAGGTGCACCTCGAGCTCTCGGTCACCGACCTCGACGACTCCGAGGCCAGGGCCCTCGCCATCGGCGCGGTCAAGCCCGAGGTCCAGCCCTCCCCCGACCTCTGGCGCGTCCTGCTCGACCCGGCCGGCCACCCGTTCTGCATCACCACGCTGATCCCCGACGTCTGAACCGGCCCATCGGGAGGAGCACGTCAGGGCGGGCTACCGGGCGCAGGTCCGGTAGAAGGCCATGAGGGCGGGGGTGACGACCGTCTCGCCCGGCTGGCCGACCGCGTCGTTGACCTGCTCGTGGCTGAGCCCGGTGACGACCTGGACGTCCTCCGTGACGCCGGCACCGTGCAGCGCAGCACCGAACGCCTGGGCCTCGGCGATGCGATCGCGCGCGCCCCGGGTCA
Organism: uncultured Acidimicrobiia bacterium; assembly: GCA_963770105.1. Lineage (GTDB taxonomy): Bacteria > Actinomycetota > Acidimicrobiia > IMCC26256 > JAENVU01 > Chersky-806. The sequence continues at coordinate 2,741,631 of CAVYOL010000002.1, forward strand.
CGATGTGGAACGCCGGGATGCCCTTCCCCACGGCGACGTTGTGGGTGGGCGAGCCCTTCGCCCAGACCGCGGGGTCGTTGCCGAACGCGTTCCGGTACATCGCGGCGTTCGTGCCGCCGCCGGCGACCTGGGTCGGGATGTCATAGGTCGTGTCGAGGGAGGCCGTGCACCGCAGGTTCGGCAACCCCAGGCCGGCCTGCTGGAGGAACGAGCCGTCGGTGGAGTCGATCGACACGAGGAACGCGCCCGAGGAGTGGCCGAGCAGCATGATCCGGCTCGCGTTGAGGCCGTATTGCACCGCGTGGCTCGACAGGTACGCGATGCCGGCGGCCACGTCCTGTTCCGCCGCGGGATACATCCCGTTGGTGGACCCGGAGCCCGGGTCACCGACGAGGCGGTAGTTCAGGCTCGCGAACCCCCACCCCTCGTGGTTGAAGAGGTTGATCTTGTTCGCGAGCTGGTTGGCCTTGTCCCCGTCCTGGAATCCCCCACCGTGCACGTAGGCGACGAGCGGTGCGGCCGCGCAACCGGCCGGGCGCACCGGGAGGTAGAGATCGAGCGACTGGAGACGGGCCGCGACCCCGGGCGTGGACGCGTAGCGGAGCTCCCGGTGCGCGACCGTCCCGGTCGACGCGCAGCTGGTCGGAGTCGTCGGCCCCGACGGGGAGCACGATGCGGCGAGGACGGCCGGGAGCGCGACGACCAGGGCGAGGACGGCAAGCCTTCGGTACATGCCCGGAGTCTGACGTCGCGACATCAGGGGACCATGAAGCCACTGCCCGGCTTCGATGCAGGATCCAGAGTCCGGGCGCGCTCGATGGGCACCTCGCCCGCCGGCGTCGGCCTGCCGAACCGGAACCCCTGCCCGAGCTCGCAGCCGAGCCGCTGGAGCGCCGCCTGTTGCGCGGACGTCTCGATCCCCTCCGCGATCACCAGCATGCCGAGCTCGTGGCCGAGCGAGATGATCGATCGCGCGATCGCGGCGTCCTGCGGGTTGTGATCGACCCCGTCCACGAAGAGGTGGTCGATCTTGAGCGCGTGGACCGGGAACTGCTTGAGGTAGGTGAGGCTCGCCCAGCCCGTACCGAAGTCGTCGATCGCCACGCGGATCCCGAGCGCCGCGAGCCGGTGCAGGAGATCGGCCGCGAGCTCCAGGTCCTCCACCAACGCGGTCTCGGTGACCTCCAACCAGAGGGCGTGCGGATCGAGGTCCGACGCGACGAGGCTGGCGACGACGTCGTCGTAGAGCGTCGGCGCGGCGAGCTGGCGGGTCGAGAGGTTGATCGCGATCTCCACGTTGCAGCCGGCGCGACGCCACGCGGCCGTCTGACGGCACGCAGCGTCGAACACGACGCGGCCCAGCTCGAGGATGACCCCGCTGCGCTCGGCCGCGTCGATGAAGAACGCCGGCGCGAGGATGCCGCGCTCGGGATGGTTCCAGCGGGCCAACGCCTCGACGCCGACGACGTGGAGGTCGTCGAGCGCCACGACAGGTTGGTAGTGGACCTCGAACTCGTCGTGATCGAGGCCGCGACGGATCTCCGCCTCGTCCTGGGTCGCCGGCGACGCGACGACGGCCCGGGTCGGCGACGGAACCGCCGGCCGGTTGACGGAGACGATCAGGACCGGCTCCCCGAGGTCATCGCGGATCAAGGTGGTCGAGGCGAACACCCTGACGTGAGACCCGTCGCGCGTGAGCTGCACCGGCTCGCCGTACCAGCGTCCCTGCTGCTCGAGCGCGTGCGTCGCCACCTCGAGCGCGCCATCGCTGTCGTCGCCGACCAGCGGGATCACGTCGTTCACCTGCCGCCCGAGGACCTCGTGCTCGGCCCAGCCGTAGAGCCGCGCGGCCGCTTCGTTCCAGCTGCAGACGTGGAAGTCGGGGTCGGTCACGATGACCGCGTCCGATACCTCACTGAGCACACCGGTCACCAGGTACCGCAGCGATGCGGACGGATCGGCCACGGCGCGCACGGTGGCCAGGAGCGCCGGAGCTCCGTGCCATGGGATCGGCGCGGTCGAGAACTCCAGGTAGACGTCCGTCCCGTCGGCGCGCCGGATCGCGACCACCTGCGAGCCCGGTGACTCGCCCGAGGTCCGGGACCGCTGCCGGGCGAGCACCGCGGTCATGGACTGCGGTGCGATGAGCTCGAGCACGCCGCGACCGCACAGCTCGGCCGCGCTGACGGCTCCCAGCAGGTCGACGGCGGCCGCGTCGGCCCAGACGATCCGGTCGTCGACGGCCACCACGGACCCCTCCTCGACGAGATCCATTCCATCGGGAGGGGTCGTCGCCGGATCGATCGGTGGCCCGGCCGGCGGGTCGAAGCGGTAACCCACGCCCCGGACCGTGTGCAGCATGCGGGGATGGTGCGGCTCCGGCTCGATCTTGGCGCGCACGCGGCGCACGTGCTCGGTCACGGTCGAGACCTGCTGCCAGTCCGATGCCGACCGCCACACGGACCGGAGCAGCTCGTCGCGGCTGAACGCGTGGCGCGGCCGGGCGGCCAGGAACGCCAGGAGATCGAACTCCTTGGCCGTGAGCCGAACCGGCGCACCGTCGATCGCGACCTGGCGCGCCGCGAGATCGATCGTCATCGAGCCGAACACCATGTGGTCGTCCGTCGCCGCGGCCCGGCGCCGGCGCACTGCGAGCACCCGTGCGGTCAGCTCGCGCACGGAGAACGGCTTGACGACGTAGTCGTCCGCCCCGAGCCCGAGTGCGTGCACGCGATCGCCCTCGCCTGCCGCGTCGCTCGCGATGATCACGTGCGTCGGAGCCGCGCCTTCGCGCAGCACCCGCATCAGGTCCAACCCCGAGCCGTCCGGACGCATGAGGTCGAAGATCGCGACGTCGAAGGTCCGGTGCGTGAGCTCGGCCAACGCGCCGGCCACGGTCGCGACCGGCGTGACGTCGACGGCCTGGCGTTCGAGGCGGTTCGTCACGAGGCGAAGCACCGCCTCGTCGGCATCGACGATCAGCAGGCGCACACGAGCCCCTTCTGAACGGTGACCAACGACAACGCACTCGAGCGCGTCGCGCGATCGAAGTGCCGTGGCGAACCTCGGTTCGTCACGTCGCTGTGAATCCCCTGCCGCACAGCGAGGTCGAGACCGTGTTGGAGACCAGGACCAGGGTAGGCCGGTTTCCGAACAGCACGTGACAGGGGCGCGCACGCGCACCACGCGCCACGGCCGAATGCACGGCACGCCACGACCGATTGCACCCAATTAGTGCGCGGCTTCAAGTTTCTCGCCGCGGCGCCGATGTGGACCTGAGGAACGGATGTCCAGCGGACCCGCGGGATGTGACGCCCTCCAGCTGGAGGCACGAATGCCCGACCCCGCGGTCGACCCTGCCGACGATCTCGTCGACGGGAGGGTCCTGCTCGGTGTGCTCGCGAAGGTGAAGGGGGGCGACTTCACCGCGCGCATGCCGCTCGAGTGGACCGGGGTGGCCGGCAAGGTCGCCGACGGGCTCAACGACGTCATCATCGCCAACCAGGCACTCGGCACCGAGCTCAGCCGCGTCAGCCAGGTGGTCGGCAAGCAGGGTCAGCTCAGCCAGCGCGTCGTGCGCGGCGGGTGGACCCAGGGCTGGTCCGAGTCCGTGGAATCGGTCAACAGCCTGATCGACGACCTCGTACGGCCGACGATCGAGATGCAGCGCGTCATTGGCGCCGTCGCGGGCGGCGACCTGAGCAAGAAGGTCTCGGTCGACGTGCGCGGCGAGATGCTCGAGCTGAAGAACACGATCAACGCGATGGTCGACCAGCTGAACGGCTTCATCTCGGAGGTCACCCGGGTCGCCCGCGAGGTCGGCACCGAAGGCAAGCTCGGCCAGGCGGCCGCGGTGACGATCGAGGTCGGGGGCGTTTGGAAGGACCTCACCGACAACGTGAACCTGATGGCCGGCAACCTGACCGGCCAGGTGCGAAACATCGCCGAGGTGACCACGGCCGTCGCCAACGGCGACCTGAGCAAGAAGATCACGATCGACGTCAAGGGCGAGTTCCTCGCGCTGAAGAACACCGTCAACGCGATGGTCGATCAGCTGAACGCGTTCGCCGGGGAAGTGACCAGAGTCGCCCGGGAGGTGGGGGTCGAGGGCAAGCTCGGCGGCCAGGCCCAGTCGAAGGAGGTGGCCGGGGTCTGGAAGGACCTCACCGACAACGTCAACCAGCTCGCGGCCAACCTGACGAACCAGGTGCGCGCGATCGCCGAGGTGGCCACCGCGGTGACCGAGGGCGACCTCACGCGACAGGTGCGCGTGGAGGCCAGCGGCGAGGTCGCGGTCCTGAAGGACCTGCTCAACGAGATGATCCGGAACCTGCGCGAGACGACGCGCCAGAACGTCGAGCAGGACTGGTTGAAGACGAATCGGGTGCGCTTCACCCGCATGCTCCAGGGTCAGCGCGACCTCGCCGCGACCTCGAGCATGATCCTCTCCGAGCTCGCGCCGCTCGTCTCGGCCCAGCACGCGGTCTTCTACTCGACCACGACGTCGCTCGACGGCGGCGAGCCGCGCCTCGAGCTGCAGGCGGGCTACGGCTTCGAGGAGCGCAAGAACCTCTCCACCAGCTTCCGGTTCGGCGAGGGCCTCGTGGGCCAGTGTGCCAAGGAGAAGAAGCGCATCCTCCTCACCGAGGTCCCGTCCGACTACGTCCGGATCAACTCCGGCCTCGGCGAAGCCAGCCCACTGAACATCATCGTGCTCCCGGTGCTCTTCGAAGGATCGACGCGCGCGGTCATCGAGCTCGCGTCCTTCTCACCGTTCAGCGTCACGCACCAGACGTTTCTCGACTCCATCACCGAGAGCATCGGCCTCGTCCTCAGCGCGATCGAGGGCAGCACGCTCACCGAGACCCTGCTCATCCAGTCCCAGTCGTTGGCCGAGGAGCTCCGCACCCAGCAGGAGGAGCTGCGCGAGACCAACGAGGACCTGGGTCGGCAGGCCGCCCTCCTCGCCGAGCAGAACATCGAGGCCGAGCACAAGAACCGCGAGGTGCAGGAGTCCAAGCGCCTCGTGGAGGAGAAGGCCGGTCAGCTCTCGGTCTCGTCCAAGTACAAGTCCGAGTTCATCGCGAACATGAGCCACGAGCTGCGCACGCCGCTCAACAGCCTCCTGATCCTCGCCCAGCAGCTCGAGGACAACCCCGAGCAGAACATGACTCCGACCCAGGTCGAATACGCGAGTGTCATCCACTCGTCGGGCAACGAGCTGCTCGAGCTCCTCAACAGCATCCTCGACCTCGCCAAGGCCGAGTCGGGCACCGTCACCGTCGAGATGACCGCGCTCGCGATCGGCGAGCTCCGGACCGGGCTCGCTCGCGAGTTCGAACCGGTCGCACTGGGCAACGACCTCGCGTTCTCGATCGACCTCACGGACAGCTGCCCCGCCACCTTCGTGACGGACCCGCAGCGGCTGCGCCAGATCCTCAAGAACCTGCTGGCGAACGCGTTCAAGTTCACCGAGCACGGCGAGGTCGCGCTCCAGGTCGGCATCGAAGACCACGGCTGGAGCCCGAGCGTGGAATCGCTCGCGTCCGCGCCGTCCGTCCTCGCGTTCTCGGTCCGGGACACGGGCATCGGGATCGACGACGAGCAGCAGCTGCGGATCTTCGAGCCGTTCGCCCAGGGCGACGGCAGCACCGCCCGCCTGTACGGCGGCACCGGCCTCGGGCTGTCGATCAGCCGCGAGCTGGTCGGTCTGCTCGGCGGCGAGATCATGGTCGTCAGCGTGCCGGGTCGGGGCAGCACCTTCACCGTGTTCCTCCCGTGCCTCGATGCGGTCCCGGTCACCCGGACGGCTCCGAAGCGCTCGGTCGCGCCGGATGGCGCTCGGGCGCGCGTCACCATGCACGACTCGATCACCGAGCTCACCGGCGTGCTCCCCGATCGAAGCTGGTCGAACGGCTTCGCGGACGGCGCGATCGCCGGGGCGAAGATCCTGCTCGTCGACGACGACTTCCGGAACATCTACGCGATGTCGGCACTGCTCGAACGCGGCCACGCCGACGTGACCATCGCCGAGAGCGGGTCACAGGCGCTGGCGATCCTCGATCGCGTCCCGGACATCGACATCGTCCTGATGGACATCATGATGCCGGTCATGGACGGCTACGACACCATGCGCGCCATCCGCCGCATCGAGCGGTTCGCGCGACTGCCGATCATCGCGGTCACCGGAAAGGCCGGGATCGGCGAGCGCGAGCGCTGCATCGAGGCCGGCGCGAACGACTACGTCGCCAAGCCGGTCGAGAGCGCCGAGCTCCTGGCCGCGCTTACGACGTGGCTCCCCTCCGCGGCCTCACCCGACATCCCGGCTTCGAGCCCGAGCCCGGCGCACGCGCCGACGCACCCCGTGCCCACTGCGGCGACGAGCGGCGCCGGTCCCGAGGAACGGCGGGCCACGCTCCTGGAGGACAGTGCCATCGCGGGCGCGAAGATCCTCGTCGTCGACGACGACTTCCGCAACATCTTCGCGCTGTCGGCACTGCTCGAGCGCGGGCACGCGAACGTCACGATCGCGGAAAGTGGCGCCGACGCGCTCGCGGTGCTCGAACGCGCACCGGACACGGACATCGTCCTGATGGACATCATGATGCCGGTCATGGACGGCTACGACACCATGCGCGCGATCCGCGCGATGGAGCAGTTCCGCGCCTTGCCGATCATCGCGATCACGGGCCGCGTGATGGCCGGCGAGCGTCAACGCTGCCTCGACGCCGGCGCCAGCGACTACGTGCCGAAGCCGATCGACACGGCCGAGCTCCTGTCCGTGCTCCGACCCTGGTTGCCGGCGCCCGTCGGCGCGCGCCCGTGAGCTCCTCGCTGCCGAGCGCCGTGGCGGAGATGATCGATGCCAAGTCACCCGCGCCCGCGGTGGCCATCCTCATCGTCAACGACGTGCCCGCCCAGCGGCTCGCCCTGAAGTCCGTGGTGCTGCCTCTCGGCCACGAGATCGTCGAAGCCGAGTCCGGCGTCGACGCGCTCCGGTGCGTGATGGAGCGGGAGTTCGCGGTCATCCTCCTCGACGTCTGCATGCCCGGGATGGACGGCTTCGAGACCGCAGCGCTGATCCGCCAGCGCGAGGAGTCCGAGATGACTCCGCTGATCTTCATCACGGCGTACGGCAGCGACGAGATCCCGGACAGTGACCTCTACGCCGAGGGCGCGGTCGACTTCATCTTCGCGCCCGTGCCACCGAACGAGCTCCGGGCCAAGGTCTCCGTGTTCGCGAACCTGTTCATCCGCGCCCAGCAGCTCGCGGTCCGAGCACGAGAGGTGCAGGCCTCGGCCGACGAGTTCTGGTTGCTGACCGACGCCGCGCCGATCGGCATCTTCCAGACCGATGCCGAGAACCGCTACGTGTACACGAATCCGCGTTGGAGCGAGATCACCGGCATCCCCCCGGAAGACGCGGTGGGCCGGGTCTGGGGTTCGATGAACGCGCCGAGGACATCCGACGGCCTGGCCGTCGGGGTGGCCGACACGGTCGCTCAGGCCGAGCTCAGCCATCGCATCGAGATCGAGGTTCCCGGCTCCACCCCGCGCATCGTGCTCGTGACCTCCAAGGCCGTCCCTGGTCTCGACGGTGGGAACGCAGGTTGGGTCGGGACCCTCGCCGACATCACGGCCGAGGCCGGCGCCGAAGCGGCGATGTCCGACGCCCGCGACAAGGCCACGGAGGCCTCGCGGCTGAAGTCCGACTTCCTGGCCAACATGAGCCACGAGATCCGCACGCCGATGAACGGCGTCATCGGCATGACCGACCTGCTGCTCGAGACCGATCTCGACGCCCGCCAGCGCGACTACGCGCAGACGGTGCGGAACTCGGGCGAGGCGCTGCTGACGATCATCAACGACATCCTCGACTTCTCGAAGATCGAAGCCGGCAAGCTGGAGATCGAGGAGATCGACTTCCGGATCCGCGACATCGTCGGCGACGTCGTCGACCTCCTGGCCGGGCCGGCCCAGGCCAAGGGCCTCGAGCTCGTGGCCGTCATCGAGCGGTCGGTCCCCGGCGTCGTCCGGGGCGACCCCGGTCGCGTGCGCCAGGTGCTGACCAACCTCATCGGCAACGCGATCAAGTTCACGGAGGCGGGTGAGATCGTCGTTCGCGTCGTGGATTCGGAAGCCACCGATGCCGAGCGTCGTGATCCGCTTCGAGGTCTCCGACACCGGCATCGGCATCGCCCCGCAGATGCTCCGGCAGGTGTTCCAGCCGTTCGTGCAGGCGGACACCTCGACGTCGCGCCGGTACGGCGGGACCGGTCTCGGCCTCGCGATCAGCAGCCAGCTCGTGTCGCTCATGGGTGGCGACTGCGGGGTCGACAGCGAGCTCGGGAGCGGGAGCACCTTCTGGTTCACGATCTGCGTCCACACCGACGCGGCGACCGAGCGCGACGAGCCGGTCGAGCCGGATCCGGATCTGCGCGGCGTGTCCGTGCTGGTCGTGGACGACAGTGCCACGCTGCGCATCGTGCTCTCCGACCAGCTGACCGACTGGGGCATGAACGTCGCGATCGCCGGCACCGGCGAAGCCGGGTTGGCCACGCTGCGGGCCGCGGCCGCCGACCACACGCCGTTCCGCGCTGCACTGCTCGACCGGTCGATGCCGGGGATGGACGGCGTGGAGCTGAAGCGCGCGATCGTCGCGGATCCGAACTTGAGCCCGGGACTCGTGCTCATGCTCGGACTGGGCGAAGAGCGCGACCTCGGCCCGGTCGAGGACTCCGGGGTGTCAGCGTCGCTGTTCAAGCCGGTCCACCTCACCGAGCTGCGCACGTGCCTGCGCGTCGCGCTCGGCCTCCAGCCCCCCACACCCCCACCGAGCGAGACTGCCGCGCCGAGCATCGCGACCGCGTACGAGTCGCGGGGTGGCCGGCTGCTGCTCGCGGAGGACAACCTCGTCAACCAGAAGGTCGCGGTCGCGATCCTCACCAGTGCCGGCTACCACGTCGACACGGTGCTCAACGGGGGCGAGGCGGTGCTCGCCGCGCAACGGAGCGAACTACGACGCGATCCTGATGGACTGCCAGATGCCGGAGATGAACGGCTACGAGGCCACCGCCGCGATCCGCGCGCAGGAAGGCTCCGAACACCACACCCCGATCATCGCGATGACCGCGGGCGCCCGGCGCGAGGATCGCGAACGGTGCCTCGCGGAGGGCATGGACAGCTACCTCGCGAAGCCGGTGGGCAAGGACGCGCTGCTCGCGCTGCTGCTGCGATCGATCCGCCCGGCGGCGCCGGAGCCATCCGAGACCGTCACGCCGCCGCCCGAGGACGCGGCGCCCGAGCTCACCATCGATCCGGTGACCTTCGACGAGCTGCGCGAGCTGGGCGCGGCATCGGGCGAGGAGCTCGTCGCCGAGGTCACCGGTCAGTTCGTGCGCGACACCGAGGTGCTGCTCGTCCAGCTCCGTGATGCGTTCGAGGTCGGCGACGCCTTCGCCACGAGCCGGATCGCGCACACGATCCGGGGCAGCTCGGTCCAGCTCGGCGGGCGGCAGCTCGCCGCGTCCTGCGCCCGCTTGGAGCACGAGGCCGTCACCGGGGCGCTCACCACCGACGAGACCGGTCTGCTGGCGGTCGAGACGGACTACCGGGAGCTGCGTCGGGAGCTGGCGCCGCATCTGGCCAGTGGAGACCAGCACGCCGTGGTGCCGTCGTGACTGACGTGCAGGCCGCCTGATCCCGAACGGTCAGGCGGTCATCTCGCTGCGGTCCACCTCCAGCTCGCCGGCGTCGATCGCCGCGACCACAGCCTCGTAGTCCTGCTGGTTCTGCTCGGCGTAGGCGTCGGCGAACGCTCCGATCGCACGGTCGAACGAGCTGCCCCCGCCCAGGTAGGAAGCGATGGCGATGCGGTCACCGGACCGCGCGTGCGCGCGGGCCAGGGTCGACGCGCAGATCTCGCCGTAGACCTCCAGCGTCTCGGGCTCCATCATCTCGATCTGGGCGGAGAGCTTCCCGTCCCAGAGCTGCCGCACGTAGAAGTCGCGGTGCTCGTCGTTGAGCCCGCGGCCCCGGTCCCATCCGAGGAAGATGTCGCTCGATGCCTGGGTCAGCCGCTGGCCCTCGACGACCCGGCGCCCGTGGTTCTGGTACGCGCTCTTCCCGACGTACGGCTCGAGGACGGACGCCTCGGCCTCCTTGATCTGGAGGAACAACGGGTCGCCGTTGTCACGGCCCCGCATGAACGCGATCCAGCACCGGGTGCCGACGCTGCCGACACCGACCACCTTGCGGGCCATGTCGACGAGCTCGTAGGACTCGAGCAGGATCCGGCGGTCCGGCTGCAGGCTCTGGCGGTACCCGCGGAACCACTCGTGCAGCAGATCTTCCAGCCGATCGGCTTCGACCTCCGACGCCAGGTCTTCGAGCCGGACGATCAGCGGCGGGTCGCTCACGATGCGCGGCTCGCCGTCGACCAGGGTCGTGAGCTTCGAGAACGCCTTGAGGCTGTCCTTGGTCCGCGCCTTGTCGACACCCTTCTGAAACCGCTTCAAGGCGTTCGCACCGACGCGCTCGTGCCACACCGAGTAGACGTCGGTCTCGTCGAGGCGTGTGTACCAGAGGTCCAGGTTGCCGACGTCCGCGTACTTGCGCATCGCGCTGCGATAGGCCCGGGTGGTTCCCTCGATGATGCGGGCCCGTACCTTCCGATCGAACTCGCGCGCCCGCGCCGCGATCTCGAAGCTCGCGACCAGGCGCTTCACGTCCCATTCCCACGGACCGGGCAGCGTCTCGTCGAAGTCGTTGACGTCGAACACCAGTGTCCGGTCGGGGGCCGCAAACCCGCCGAAGTTGGCGAGGTGCGCGTCACCGCAGCACTGGACGGTGAGGCCGGAGCTCGGAGTCGTCGCGAGGTCCGCCGCCATCACCGCGGCTGCGCCGCGGTAGAACGCGAACGGCGATGCCGTCATCCGCGCGTGGCGGATCGGGATGAGCTCCGGCACCCTCGTCTTGGCCTGCTCCTTGAGGACCTCGACCGGGCTCTGGCGGGTCGCCGGCGCGTCCCAGCCCGCGTGGCTGGCGCGGGGGACGCGGGCCCGGGCGGCACGGCCGAGCGCAGCGCGCGCCTCGGGCGTGGGGTGCTCTACGACCTTCGATACCGCCATCTTCGATCCTCTCGTGGTTGTCTCCGGTCATCGTCGCACTCGGGGCAACGCCCGTCGTCATCCCGATCGGGTGACCCCGGCCCGATCCCATCCGTCTCAGGATCACCCCGTACGGATGATGTCGAGACCCGCTCCCGGCGCGGAGGATGAGGCACACCTTCACGACAGAGAGGCACCGCAATGACGATTGGACCGGTCGAGTACCTCGTCCTCGGCTTCCCCGGCAACCAGTTCACGGGTGCGATCGCCCCGGCGCTGGCCGAGCTCAGCACGAACGGCACCATCCGCATCCTGGACCTGGTGTTCATCGCCAAGGACGCGGACGGCAACGCGGTCGCGGTGGAGCTCGAGGACCACGACGAGGCCGAGGCGTTCGCCGGGCTCGACGGCGAGATCGGCGGGCTCGTCAGCCAGGACGACATCGAGCACGCGGCCGAGGGACTCGAGCCGGGCTCGTCGGCCGCGCTGCTCGTCTGGGAGGACACCTGGGCGGCGCCGCTCGCCGACGCGCTCCGCGCCTCCGGCGGGGTGCTGATCGAGGGTGGACGCATCCCGCACGACCTGATCGAGGCCGCGTTGGCCGAAGCGAACGCCTGAACCGTCCCGACCCGATCAAACCCCGAAGAACCAGGAGATCGACATGCCCCTCATGCGCCGCCGCCCCGTCGTCCGAGCCGCGGTCACGACATCCGTCGTGGTCGGAACGGCCGAGCGCACCCGCAACCGGGTCGACCGCCGGGAGATGCGCCGCCGCTAGCCCGGCGACCCGCGTTCAGACGGACACGGTCATCCGGTCGCGCAAGGTTGCCGCGCCCTCGCCCGAGAGCGCGTCGAGGCCCGCGGCGCGCCCGGTCATCGCCAGCAGGAGCGCCAGGCCGGGACCGGCGACCTCGGGTCCCGTGCCGTGGGTCCATTCGACATCGGTGGCGACCAGGCCGAGGCCGTCGATGCGCTTCTTCGTGCCGACGGGGAAGCTCGCACCCCGGTAGAGCTCGAGGCAGGCCACGACCGCCTCCGGGCTCACGCCGCCGTCGAGACCCAGTGGGCGGCGGATGTCCTCACCGTGAACGACGATCTCCCCGAGCATCGTCGCGACCGGCGCCGGCGGGCGGTTGGTCGTCGTGGTCGTCGCCGACAGCCGTTCGATGATCTCGTCCGTCGGCCGCGCCCCGGTCCTCCGGGCGTCGCGGTCCATCATCGTGTTGAACCGCATGCCGTTGGCAGCCATGCGCCGGAAGAACCGTCCCCGCGTCTGTTCGGCCCCGACCACGATGTGCCCGGCGGTCACCTGCACCGTCCACCCGTTGCACAACGACGGCTCGCTCCACTGCGTGGGCGTGAGCGTGGCCAGCGTCTCTGCCATCCCGGCCCGCTCCTGATGGATCAGCTCCCAGGTCGTTGCGTCGTCCATCGTCGCCACCTCGCCCGTCGTCGTCCGGACGCCGGTCGGCGCCCCTCGGGATGACGACGAACGCCGGTGCCGAGATCGACAGCACCGACAATTCACCCACTCCCCCCTTTCCCGACCTGCCGCCGCTGTGGCACGTTGGTGGTCACGCGAGCGTGGGGGGAATCGATGAGCAGAGGATCTGCTGGCGATGACGGCCCGGTCCCGTCCGGCGACCTCAGCCGACGCACCGTCCTGAAGGGGATGGCGACGCTCGGGGCCGGGGCCGCGCTGGCGGCGTGCGGATGGCGGCCCGGCCACGGCGGCTTTCCGCCCACCCGGTTGCTCCCCCCGGGCAGCCGGCCGTTCCCGCGGTTGCCCGAAGGGATCGACACGCTCCCCCAGATCGACCACATCGTCGTGCTGATGATGGAGAACCACTCCTACGACTCGTACCTCGGTGCCCTGCGCTGCGGCGCGGACGGGTTCCGGTTCGGTCGCGACGGCAAGCCGGTCAACGCGAACCCCGACGGCAACGGCAACCTGATCCGCTCCTTCCACATGCCGTCGACCTGCCAGCTCTCGGGGGTGCCCGGCCAGGACTGGAACCGCAGCCACACGTCGTGGGACGGCGGCCGCAACGACGGCTTCGTCAAGGCGTCGACCGCGATCGCGATGGGCTACTGGGACGAGACCGACATCCCCTTCTACTACGGCCTCTCGCGCACGTTCCCGCTCTCGGACCGCTGGTTCGGCTCGGTGCTCGCGCAGACCTACCCGAACCGCCGGTTCCTCATGGCCGGCACCGCGGCGGGCATCGTGAACACGTCGGTTGCCGTCGCTCACCGCGCCACCTCCGCCCAACGGCACGATCTTCGACCGGTTCCACTCGCACGGCATCTCGTGGCGGAACTACTACACCGACGCTGCCGTCGGCCGCGATCATCATCAAGACCCTGACCGACTACCCGTCGAACTTCTCGAAGATCGACCAGTTCTACGCCGACGCCGCATCGGGATCGCTGCCGTCGTTCAGTCTCGTCGACCCGAACTTCGGCACCGAGTCCGAGGAGAACCCCCAGGACGTGAGGGTCGGTGAGCAGATGGCGTCGAAGGTGATCAACGCGGTGATGCAATCACCCGCGTGGCCGCGCACGATGTTGATCTGGACCTACGACGAGCACGGCGGCTACTACGACCACGTTCCTCCGCCGCCGGCGCCACGGCCCGACGACATCCCGCCCGAGATCACGGTCCCGCCCGACCTCCCGGGGGCCTACGACCGCTACTCGTTCCGCGTACCCGCCGCGATCATCTCGCCCTTCTCGCGACGGAACTACGTCTCACACGTGGTTCACGACCACACGTCGGTCTTGAAGCTCGTCGAGACGAAGTGGAACCTCGGCGCCATGACGTACCGGGATGCGAACGCGGACAACCTGCTCGACTCGCTCGACCTCCACGGTCGTCCCGCGTTCCTCGAACCGCCGACGCTCCCGGCGCCTGCGCTCGCCGCCGGCCCGGACCTCTGCGTGCCCGGCAATCCCGGTGGTCCGATCCCACCCGCGGACGCAGTCATCCCGGTGGGCACCAACCCCTGGTTGTTCGCACACTCCTGACCCTTCGCCGAGGGTGAAATTCAGCTCGGCGGGAACACGAACGATGCGATGTGGTGGACGAGCCCGTCCTCGACGTCGAGTCGTGACACCGCCGCCAGGCGACCGTGGGCGATCGCGATGAAGGCGGGCGTCCCTTCGATCTCGAAGGGCAGCATCATCGTGTCCGTCGTCGGACCGAAGAGGCCGAGCAGCCGCTGCGCGACCTCCGGCCGGCCCCGGACGCTGACGAGCGGACCGTGCCCGACGAGCGTCGCGTCTCCGGCGATGTCCGGGTCGAGCAACGCCATCAGCTCGGCGATGTCACCACCGGCACACGCGGCGATGAACCGTTCGGAGATGAGGCGCGGCCGGCTGAACTCGCGCTCGGGGGCCACCGACTGCTCGTCGCGGGTGCGGATGGAACGCCGGGCCCGGCTGGCCAGCTGACGGCACGCGACCGGCGTGCGGCCGACGATCTCGCCGACCGCATCGAAGGGGAACCCGAACACGTCATGGAGCACGAACGCGGTCCGCTCCGCCGGCGTCAGCCGGTCGAGCACGACCGAAAGGGCGCGCTGGACCTGGTCGTCGAGCGTGACCCGGTCGGCCGGATCCGCCGCCGCCGCGCCGAGGAGCGACTCGGATCCCTCCGGGGCGTCCGCACCGGCCGTGGACTCCCGCCGGCGGTGCGCGGACCGGAGCCGGTCCAGGCACATCCGGCGCACGACGACGGCGAGCCAACCGCGCACGTCCTCGAGCTCGTCGAGGTCGACGCGCGCGAGCCGCCCGAACGCCTCCTGGATGACGTCCTCGGCTTCCGCGGGATCTCGCAGCATCCGGGTCGCGAGCCCGAGCAGATACCCGTGATCGCGCCGCCAGACGTCCTCGAACCGGCGGTCAGAAACGGCGGGCTCGGCGTTCGAATCGACGTCCATGGTCTGCAGCTCCTCGCGAAGAAGGTACTGGTCCCACTTCCTCGACGGTGCCGGGCCGCCGAATGTGACATCGGCCCGTCGCCGTCACACTCCGGCGAGCTACCTCGTCGCCAGGGCATGACCCACAACGAAGCACCTCCCTTCACCCCACCCTCGATCCGTGTGTCCGGGCTCGCGAAGACCTGGGACGGCGGAGTCGAAGCCGTCAAGGGCATCGACTTCGACGTTGCGCCCGGCGAGGTGTTCGGCCTCCTCGGGCCGAACGGCGCGGGCAAGTCCACGACGATCGGCATGCTGACCACCACGGTCGTTCCCACGGCGGGGCGCGCCGAGCTCCACGGCTACGACGTCGCGAGCGAACCGGTCGCGGCGCGGGCGGTCAGCGCAGTCGTGTTCCAGGACGCGGTGATCGACAGGGCATTGACCGGCCGGCACAACCTCATGACGCACGCGCGGCTGTGGGGAGTGTCCGCGGCGGAGGCCGCCGGCCGGATCGCCGCGCTCGCGGAGGACTTCGACCTCACCGAGCTCGTCGACCGTCCGGTCGCGACCTACAGCGGCGGGCAACGCCGCCGCCTCGAGATCGTCCGCGCGCTGCTCTCCGATCCGCAGGTGCTGTTCCTGGACGAGCCGACGGTCGGCCTCGATCCCCGCATCCGCTACGAGCTGCTCGACGTGATCGCAGGGCTGCGCGCGCGAACGGGGGCCACCGTGCTGCTCACGACCCACTACCTGGACGAGGCCGAGCGACTCTGCGACCGGGTCGGCATCATGCACGCCGGCGCGATCGTCGCCCTCGACACCCCGGCCAACCTCCTCGCCGATCTCGGCGACGAGGTGCTGGAGCTCCGGATCGATGCCGACCCGGTCACGACCCTCACCCGGTTGCGGGCCGAAGCCCTCGCCGGCGAGGACGCGTTCGCGGTCGGCACGACCATCACCATCCCGGTGCACGGACGGCCGGCCAGCGACCTGGCCGGCGCGGTCGGGCGTCTGGGGCTCACCTCCAGCGGCATCAGCACCCGTCGGCCCACGCTCGACGACGTCTACCTCCGGCTCACCGGCGACCGCCTCGCGGCCTGAGCGCGGCGCACGAACCGGCCCACCCGCACCGACGAAGGAGCGAACCATGTCCACCACCGTCACCCGCCCGACGATCCCGATGCGCGAGCCGCGGGCCGCGCGTCCGCGAGGAACGAGCCACTGGGGCGCCTTCGTGGCCCTCACCCGGCGCCGCTTCGCCCTCAGCGCGCGGACGCCGCGGGAGATCCTCGTACCGCTCCTGACGCCGGTGCTCTTCGCGCTCGTCATCGCGCCGGCCCTCGCGTCGATCGGTCCGACGGTGCCCGGTCTCGACTACATGAGCTTCGCCGCGGTCGGGACGGTCGCCCTGCTCGTGCCGCTCAACTGCATGTTCGCCGGGGTCGGCGTGATCGTCGACCGCGAGAGCGGGGCGCGCCGAGATCTCCTCGCCGCGCCGATCGCCCGCCCGCTGATCGTGTTCGCGAACCTCGCGGTAGCGCTCGCGATCACTGCGCTCCAGGTCGTGGTGCTGATCAGCGCGTCCGTGCTGCGCGGCGCGGAGCTCCACACCTCGGTCAGCGGCATCGCCTGGTTCGTCGCCGCCGCCACGCTCCTGGCCGTCGGCATGTACGGCATCGCCGAGACGCTGGCGAACCGCATCCCCACCGTCGAGGAGTTCACCGGCGCGCTTCCGGCGCTCGCGATCGTCCCGTTCTTCTTCGCCGGCTCACTGTTCCCGATCACCGCGCTCCCGAGCTTCCTCACCGCGTTCGCCCGCGTGCTGCCCCTCACGCACGCGCTCGCGCTCATGCGCTACGGCCTGCTCGGCAGCTCCCACGGGCTCTATGACATCTGGGGCATGAGCAGCCCGACCCTCATGGCCGGGCTGAGCCTCGCCGTCGTCGGCGCGTTCGCGACGATCCTCACCTTCGTCGCCGTGCGCACGTTCACGCGCGTGTCGGTCCGGTGACCGCCCGGACCTACCCGAGCGCCTTGGTCGCGGTCTCGCCGAGGAGCTCGACCCGGCCCGGCACGAAGCCGTTGCCCGGCAACGAGCAGGTGATCCCGTCGACCCCGCTCGCGAGCACCTTGCTCAGCTGCTCCCCCACCTCGTCCGGGTCGCCCCAGATGACCATGGCCAGGATCATGTCGCGGGTCTCCGGGTCCATCGTGGAGAGGTCGAGGCCGCGGGCGCCGAGGAACTGCACCATGTCCTCGTAGGCCTGCTCGTGGGTCTCGGCGATGCAGACGTTCGTCGCCTGCGACACGGTGATCTCGGAGCGGTCGCGACCCAGCCGCTCGCAGTGCGCGGCGAGTGCATCGAGCTTGCGTTGCACCTCGTCCAGCGGGGAGGTCAGGTTCGACTCGTCGGCGTACTGGGCCACGAGCCGGAGCGTCTTCTTCTCTCCCGAGCCTCCGATCATCACGGGCACGCGCGACACCGGCGGCGGCTGGTTGATCGCGTCGCGCACGGTGTAGTGCGCGCCGTCGAGCGACGGACGTTCGTCGCGCAGCATCGGAAGGATGATCTGCAGCGCTTCCTCGAGCTTCTCGAACCGGTCGGTGAAGGTCTTGAACTCGAAGCCGAGCGAGTCGTGCTCGAACTCGAACCAACCCGCGCCGATGCCGAGCTGCGCGCGGCCACCCGAGACGATGTCGAGGGTCGTGATGATCTTCGCCAGCAGCGCGGGGTTGCGGTAGGTGTTGCCGGTGACCAGCGCACCGAGGCGCACGGTGCTCGTCTCCCGCGCCAGCGCGCCGAGCGTCGTGTAGCACTCGAGCATGTAGGCATCCGGATCGCCGAGCATCGGCAGCTGGTAGAAGTGGTCCATCAGCATGACCGTGTCGAAGCCCGACCGGTCGGCCTCCGCCGCCTGCGCCGCGACCAGGTCGAAGATCCCCGCGGGACCGACGTCCGGGTAGTTGAAGTTCGGAATCTGGTAGCCGAGACGCGTCATCGCTCTCCCTCAATCATCGTGGTGGTCGCACACTACGTCTCCCGATCCGTGGGTTTACTCCCTCGCCGCGCCGTGCCGATACTGGTCCGAGACCCAAGAACCGGCGCAAGGGGCGATCGTGGATGCTGACCTGGTGCTCGAAGGCGGAGGCGTCAAGGGGATCGGCCTCGTCGGCGCGATCTCCGTGCTCGAGGAGCGCGGCTACCAGTTCCATCGCGTCGCCGGGACGTCGGCGGGCTCGATCGTCGGCGCTCTCGTGGCTGCGGGACTGAAGGCGGCCGAGCTGATCGAGATCATGAAGTCGGTCGACTACACCCGGTTCCAGGACGCCACCCTGCTGAGCCACCTCGGTCTGCCGGGTGAGGCGTTGAGCGTCCTCTTCGACGAAGGCGCGTTCAAGGGCGACTACCTCGTCGAGTGGCTCGGCGAGCAGCTCGCCGCCGCGGGCATCACGACGTTCGCCGACCTGCACGACACCGACCCGGCCAGCGCGCTCCCGCCCGAGCAGCAGTACCGGCTCGTCGCGATCACCTCCGACATCTCGGAGGGTCGGCTGCGCCGGCTGCCCTGGGACTACCCCGAGTACGGGCTCGACCCGCAAGCGGTGAAGGTGGTCGACGCGGTGCGCGCCAGCATGTCGATCCCGTTCTTCTACCAGCCGGTCAAGCTGAAGCACCACGACGGCAAGGAATCCTGGCTGGTCGACGGCGGGATGCTGTCGAACTTCCCGGTCGACGTGTTCGACCGCCCGACCGGGCAACGCCCGCGCTGGCCGACGTTCGGGATCAAGCTGTCGGCGCGACCGGACTCGACGATCGGCATCACCCACGACATCAGCGGACCCGTGAGCTACGCGCAGGCCATGCTCGGCACGATGACGAACTTCCACGACCAGATGCACCTCGATGACCCGGCGGTGCTGGCCCGGACGATGTTCGTCGACTCGATGAAGGTGCGGGCGACCGACTTCGACCTCGGCGCCGAGGACCGCGACCGGCTCTTCGCGAACGGGCGAGCGGCCGCGACCGCGTTCCTCGACGGCACCAAGGACTCGCCCGCCTGGGACTTCGACGCCTACATCGCCAAGTACCGGACCTGACCCGCCCGCCCCACGAAAATCATCCTCTTGGGGTGACGTCAACCGTGCGGCACGCTGATTGAGTGGGTCCTATGGCGCAGATGTTCGAACAGGAGCTCAACGCATTCGAGCAGACCGTCCTGGACTTCCAGGATTCGTCCCAGGAGTGGCGGCGCCTGTTCTCCGAGCTCCTCGGCACCTTCTTCCTGGTGCTCGTCGCGGCCGGGGGCGGGATGATGGGCCAGGCCTTCCCCGGCTCGATCAGCCGGACGGCCGCGGTCGTCGCGCCGGGGCTGATGGTGCTCGCCGTGATCCTCTTCATGGGCCGGGTCTCCGGCGCACACCTGAATCCGGCCGTCAGCATCGCGTTCGCGCTGCGCCGGGACTTCCCCTGGTGGCGGGTGCCCGGCTACATCGTCGTGCAGCTCGCCGGGGCCGCCGCCGCGGCGTGGTTCCTGCAGAGCGTCATCCACGTCTCGGCGACCTTCGGATCGAACTACCCGGCGCGCGAGCGCGTCGAACGGCGACGCGTTCCTCATGGAGATGGTGCTGACGTTCGGGCTGGTCAGCGTGATCCTGGGCACCGCCTCGGGGGCGCAGAACCTCGGCGTCATCGGCGCGCTGGGCGTCGGCGGCTACATCGCGCTCGCGGGGTTGTGGGGCAGCCCGATCTCCGGTGCGTCGATGAACCCGGCCCGCACGTTCGGCCCGGACGCGATCGGCGCGAACTTCCATGCCTACTGGGTGTACGTCGCCGGACCCCTCGCCGGCGCCGTCATCGCGGTCGGCACCGCGTTCGTCCTGCGCGGATACGGCGGAGGCCGCGCGGGGTCGGGTGCGGCCCAGGGTGCGCTCCATGAAGAGATCGCCCACCCCGACAAGACCTGATGATCGATTGGCTCGTGCGGCTCCCCACGGTCGCCCTCTTCCTGGGGCTGATGGCCGTGGGGCTGATCATCGCGATCGCGCTGACGCTGCTGTCGGAGCGCGCGTTTCACGATGACCTCCGGGCGTGCCCCGTTGCCCGACCTCCTGCTCATCGTCATCGCGATCACCAGCCTGGGACTCATCGCGGCCGTGAGCGCTCTGGACACGCAACATCGACGATGGCACCTGGTCTTCACGGTGGCGTTGACGTTCATCGTGGCCCTCAACCTCGCGCTCGTCATCAGCCTGGACCGGCCCTTCGATGGTGCGGCCAAGGTCAGCGATGCGCCGATGCGTGAAGGCGTTCCGGCCGCCGACCTGCGCTGCGGGCCCACGCAATAGGGACGCGGCGGCCTCGACCCGGAACGGCGCACGTCACGTCGGGAACTCCCCGGTGGTCCGGGACGTTCTCTCCGTGATCGCGGCCTTCGTCGCGCGCCCGGACCCAGGAGAAGCGACGTGGCCATGCTCACCGAGGAACGCCCGACGGCAACCGCAACGCAGCCGACCGAGGTGGTCGTACGGGTCGACGGCGGACGGAGGCGCCGGCCCTCGCTGCTCGGGCTGCTCGCTCTCGCCGGCGTCGCGCTCCTGGTGTTCATCGGCGTGGGCTTCGCCAACGGCTGGCTCGGCCTCGACCACCTGTTCTCGACCCGGACCACCGACCGCTCGGCCCCGGTGATCCTCCACAAGCTCAACAACCTCTCCTCGTACCAGGCCGCGTCGGCGACGCTCTCGGTGACGGTGGACGAAGAGAAGGACGTCAGCATCCTTCCCCAGTTCCTCGCCGGATCGCGGGTGATCTACAGCGGCTACGGCTCGGTGGACGCGGCGGTGAACCTCGGCGCACTCGACGCCGCGCACGTGACGCACCGCCCGGACGGGACCCTCGTGGTCACGCTCCCCCACGCCCGGCTCCAGGGTGCCCAGCTCGACGCGCGGCACAGCCACGTCATGAACCGCGACCGGGGCCTGCTCGACCGGCTCGGCGGGATCTTCGTCGACAACCCGACGAGTGACCACGCGCTCGAGCAGGCGGCGGTCACCAAGATGAACGCGGCGGCGAAGCAGACGAACCTCGTCGCCCGCGCCGAGCACAACACCACGGTGATGATCCAGCGGCTGGGCGCGGCCGCGGGCGTCGATCACATCGACGTGCGCTTCGCGTAGCGGCGGGGCTAGGACTCCTCGGGGCCGGGCACGACGACGACCGGGCGGGTCGAGCGGTGCACGACCTGGTACGTGACCGAGCCGAGCAGCGAGCCCGCGATCGGTCCCCGGCCGGTGGTGCCGACGACGACGGCCAGCGCGTCGTGCTCGTCCGCGACCGCGAGCACCGCGTCGGCCGGCCGCAGGTCCACGATCTCGACCTGCACCTCGACGGCGGCGTCGAGCTCCTGCACCTTGGCCCGGGCCTCCTCGGTCACGCCCTCGCCGAGCTTGCGCACCGCCTTGCCCAGGTCCGAGACGTCACCACCGATCGGCGCGGGCCGGTGCCCGAACACGATCACCAGCGGGCGGCTGAACGCGGCCGGCGATCGCGGTCGCGGTCGCCAGCGCGGCCACTGCGCCCGGTTGCCCGTCGTACCCGAGCACGATCTCGCCGGCCATCAGCGCTCAGCTCCTTCGTCGACGAGCGGCGGCAGCGGCTCGCCACCTTCGGGCGGGGGCCGGCTGTCGATCGGGTCGGTCTTGGTCCGGAAGAACGCGCCGTCGTAGTGGTTCCACCAGTACATGAGCGGGATGCCGGCGAGCAGCGTGCCGAGCCCGAGCCACAGCACCGGGCTCACGCCGAGCCAGCTCGTCGGCGGGTCCTCGTACGTCGGGATCGGTCATGTCCTTGATCGACCAGATGAAGATGAACGCGAGCGTCAGGCCACCGATCAGCGGGAGCAGCCCGACGAGGATGAAGTTCTTGAAGCTCGTGAAGATGTAGCGGCGGTAGTAGATGACGCAGGCGAACCCGGTCTGCCCGTAGTAGTAGGCGATCATCAGGCCCACGCCGTCGACCGACCACGTGAGCACGTCGCCGCCGCTGAACCGGCTGAGCAGCACGAGCAGCGTGAACCAGACGCGACGACCCGATGCCGAACAACCAGCGTCGAGAACGCGGGCGTGAGGTGCACGGGATCGACCTCGCCGAACTTCGGCGGGAACGCCCGGTGCATCGCCATCGAGAGCGCGGTGCGGGCGGCGGGCAGGATCGTCGTCTGGCAGCTCGCGGCCGACGAGCGTCAGCACCGCGATGATGAGCAGCTTGAGCGCGACGCCAGCCGAACCCGGACGTCGCCGAACACGATCTTGCCGGTTGCGCGAGAGGACGTCGTCGGAGTTGTTGGTGAGGAAGTCGGCGCCCTTCACCGCACTGCGCCGCGAACGCGACGACGACGAAGATCAGCACGAGGATGAACGTGGAGAGCACGCCGGCGAGGCCCGGCGTGCGTGTTCGCGTTCTCGCTCTCCTCGTTGACGCTCGTCGCGGTGTCCCAGCCCCAGTAGATGAACACCGCGGCCAGCAGCCCCTCGGTGAGCGCGCTCGCGCCGCCGAAGTTCGTCGGCGTGAGCCACGACCACGACGGCGTCACCGAGCCCGTGGATCGTGCCGGCGTAGGCCTTGAGCAGCGCGACCGACGCTGAAGAGCACGAGCACGGCGAGCTCGGTGATGAGCAGGACCATCTGCGATCCGGGCGCTGAGCTCGATGCCGACGACGCAGATCCACGTCATCGCCATGATGAAGACGATGCCGAGGGCGAGCGTGCACCACGTGTTGTCCGCGAGGTTGTCGAGCCCGAAGAGCAGGAACGTGTACTGCGCGGCGATGAACGCGAGGCTCGGCATGATGATGAGGTCGGCGATCATCGATGCTCCAGCCGCCGAGCCACCCGGTCCGGGGACCCATCGCGCGGGTCACCCACGCGAAGTTCGTGCCGCAGTCCGGGTCGGCGCGGTTCAGGTAGAAGAACGCCGCCGCGATGCACGCCATCGGGATGAACGAGATCCACATCACCGCCGGGGCCTTGAACCCGACGTCCACGGTCACGAGGCCCAGCGACGCGGCGATGCTGTACCCCGGCGCGGTGGAGGCGACGCCGATGACGGTGGACGACGCGAGACCGAGCGCGCCGGACTTGAGACCCTTGCTCTCGACGGCGCCACCGGTCGGTTCAACGACACTGGCCACTGCTGCCCCTCCGTCATCTCCCCGTACGACGGCTGCACGTTCGCGCGTCGCGGACCGAATGACAAGAGTGCGCGCGACAAACGTCGCACCGCGAGCGGCTATTTGGGGTCGAAGCGGATGGCCCCGTCGAGCCGGACGACCTGACCGTTGACGTAGCCGTTCGTCACGAGGTGCTCGGCGAGCGCTGCGAACTCCTCCGGAGCACCGAAGCGCCGGGGGAACGGCACCTTCGCCTCGAGCTGCTCGCGCATCTCGACGGGGGCGAGATCCCAGGCGCTCGTGCCCATCGTCCCCGGTGCGATGCAGTTGACCCGGACCCCGATCGCGGCCAGATCACGGGCCAGCACGATCGTCATGCCGATGATGCCCGCCTTCGCGGCCGCGTAGGCGACCTGGCCGATCTGACCCTCGTAGCCGGCGATCGACGCCGTCGTCACGATCGCACCCCGCTCGCCGTCGACGCCCCCGTCCGTCGCGGCCATGGCCGACGCCGCGAGCCGGACGGTGTTGAACGTGCCGACCAGGTTCAGGTCCACGGTGTCCCGGAACAGGTCGAGACCGTGCGGCGCCCCCTGGCGATCGACCGTCCGACCGCCCCCGCGCGCGCCACCCGCGCAGGCCACCACGATGCGGAGCGGGCCGTCGGTCGTGGCCACCTCGATCGCGGCGGCGGTGTCGGCCTCGGACGTCACGTCGCCCACCGCGAACCGGGTGCCGCCGCCCAGCTCCTCGGCGACGGCCGCCGCCCGGTCGGCGTTCATGTCGAAGATCGTGACGCGGGCGCCCCGGCCCACGAGATGGCGAGCCGTCGCTTCACCCAGACCTGACGCCCCACCCGTCACCAGCGCACCCGAACCGGTGATCTCCATCGTGCTCACTCCTCGATAGCTGACCGTGGCCGAGCGATCGTACGACCCGGGGGTTCCCGGTGTGGGAAACCGCTGAACTGGCGGTATCGTCGCGGTTGCACAGGTCCGGACCCACGCGGCCGGAACCCGGAGGAGAAGCCCATGCAACGCACGATGATGAAGTCGAAGATCCATCGCGCCACGGTCACGGGCGCGGATCTGAGCTACGTCGGGTCGATCACGTTGGACGTCGAGCTCATGGAGCTCGCGGACATCACCGAGTTCGAGCACGTGCACGTGCTCGACATCGACAACGGCGCCCGCTTCGAGACCTACGCCATGGAGGGTGAGCGGGGCTCCGGCGCGGTGGTGCTGAACGGCGCCGCGGCCCGGCTGGTCCAGCCCGGCGACAAGGTCATCGTCATCACCTACGCGGCGTACGACGAGGCCGAGCTGGTGGGGTACCGGCCGCGCATCGTGCACGTGGACGAGTGGAATCGCGCCTCGGTCGAGACGTCGGTCACGCGCTGACGGACGTGCCGCGCACGAGCCGGCCGGGAAGTGCGCCGGTGGCCTCGCCCTGCTCGAGGATCGGGTCGCCGGCGACGATCGTCGCGACGTAGCCGCTCGCGCGCTGGATCAACCGCCCCGCGCCGGCCGGGAGATCGTTGACCTGCTCCGGACGGTGCAGGGCCAGCCCGTCGAGGTCGATGACGTTGACGTCCGCACGCCGGCCGGGCGCGAGCACCCCGCGGTCACCGAGCCCGTAGAGCGACGCCGGATCGCCGGTCAGCCTCCGGACCGCGTGCTCGAGCCCCAGCCGGGGACCGCGGGTCCGGCCCACGACCCAGTGGCTCAGCAGGTACGTCGTCATGCTCGCGTCGCAGATGATCCCGCTGTGCGCGCCCCCGTCGCCGAGCCCCTGGACCGAGAGCGGGTCGCTCATCATCTCGTGGAGCGCGTCGTAGGAGCCTCCGCCGTAATTGAGCAGCGGCAGCAGGAGCAGCTCGTGCCCGTCGTCGCGCAGCAACACGTCGTAGGCGCACTCCCACACGTCACGACCTTCTCGCCGCGCGATCGCGGCCACGCTCTGGTCCGCCTCGGGCTCGTACTCCGGGATCGCGCCGAGCGGGTACAGGCGCTCGAACGTGCTCCGGCCGGCCCAGTCGAGCGAGGGCGTGTCACCGCGGACCTGCCGTTCGGAGAGGATCTGGGCGCGGACGGCCGGGTTGCGCAGCTGCTCCACCCGGGCGGCCAACGGCAGTGACGCGATCGCGGCGTAGGTCGGATGGGTCCGGAAGGGATTGAGGCGCGACTGGTGACCCATGAGCACGCCGAAGCACCGGTCACCGACCTGGGGAGAGATGTCGATCCCGTCGACGCGGGCCGCGCGCGCCCGGTCGAACTCCTCCCGCCACTGGTCGTCGCCGGTGCTCTGGAGCACGAGGAACGTGACCGGCCGCCCGGTCTGCTCACCGACCCGGCGGATCAGGTCGAACTCCCGCGCGCCCACCTCCGGGTGCGGACGGGACCCCGCCCGCGCTGCCCGCGGTCACCAGCTGCACGACGCCCCGGCCCACGTGCCCGAGCGACGCGCAGAGCCCCAGCACCTCCGCGTCGGCGGCGGTGGTGCCCGGCACCGGGCGCCCGTCCGCCATCATGTGGCCCGGCGTGCGTGACGTCGAGAAGCCGAGCGCGCCGGCCGTCATCGAGTCCTCGACGATCCGCGCCATCGTCGTGATCTCGTCGTCGGTCGCGGCCGCGTCGTCGGTGCCCCGCTCCCCCATCACGTACGCGCGCACCGCCGCGTGCGGGACCTGCGTGCCCACGTCGATCGCGTGCGGCAGCCGGTCGAGCGCGTCGAGGTACTCGGGGAACGACTCCCAGCTCCAGCGGATGCCCTCCGACAGCGCGGTGCCGGGGATGTCCTCCACGGCTTCCATCACGCTGATCAGCCACTCCTGGCGACCCGGCGCGACCGGCGCGAAGCCCACCCCGCAGTTGCCGAGGATCGCCGTCGTCACGCCGTGCCAGCACGACGGCGTGAGGTACGGATCCCAGGTCGCCTGACCGTCGAAGTGGGTGTGCGGGTCGACGAAGCCGGGGGTGACGAGGAGGCCGTCCGCGTCGAGGACCCGCCGGGCGCTCTCGTCCGCCCGACCGACCTCGACCACGAGCCCGTCGCGGATCCCGACGTCGGCGGTGCGCGCCGGCGCTCCCGTCCCGTCGACGACCGTCCCACCCTTCAGCAGCAGATCGAGCACGCGGCGCCCCTCATGTCCGGTCCCGCGCCCGCCGCGCGGCACCGAACGAGTCGATCGGACTGTGCAACGAGAGCCCGCCGTCACAGTCGAGCACCTGACCCGTGACCCATTCCAGCTCGTGCAGGGCGAGGACCGCGGCCGCGATGTCGTCGGCCTCGCCCAGCCGACCCAGCGGAGTGCGGTCGCGCACCTCGGCCAGCCAGCCCGACCCGGCGCGCGCCGGACCGAGCATCGGGGTCCGGGTCACGCCGGGACCGACCGCGTTCACGCGGATGCCGTGCTCCGCCCATTCGCGGGCCGCGACCCGGACGACCATGCTCAGCGCCGCCTTGGACGCGCAGTAAGTGCCCATGTTGCGGTCGACGAGATGCGCGCTCACGCTCGACGTCGCCACGATCGATCCCGCGCTTCCCGCCGCGATCATCCGGGCCGCGAGGGCTCGCATGACCAACCACGGCCCACGCGCGTTCACGCGCATGACGTCGTCCCACTCGTCGGCCGTGACGTCGAGGAGCAGGCCGGCGTGGCCGACCCCGGCGGTGATCGTCACCTGGGTGGGCACGCCGATGCGGTCGACGGTCGCGGCCGCGGCGGCGTCGATCGCGCCCGGTTCGGTGATGTCGCACTCGACGTCCGCGTCGCCCGCGCGGTCCCACACGACGGTCGGCACCCCGGCCGCGCGGTAGCGCTCGACGACCGCGGCCCCGATTCCCGACGCGCCCCCCACCACGACGGCGCTCATGTCAGGGGCGGGGTTCCGCTTCGACCTCGGCCTTGACCCGCTCGAGCGTCGTGCGCATGCCGTTGCGGTTGGTCTTGCCGCGGGTCCATCCGAAGAAGACCCAGTAGAGCCGCAGCCCGAAGGTGTCCGTGAGCTCGAACGACTCGGTCACGTCAGTGGTGCCGTCCGCGGCCGGCTTGAGCCGGTAGCGCCAGACGTTGAGCGGCGTGTCGGTGTTGCCCACTCCGAACGCGAACTCGCGGCCGGGCTCGCAGTCGACCACCGTGCACGTCGTCCAGTAGATCGGCCCGCGGCCGTTGCGCTTCACGTGGCCGCGGAACTTCGCCCCGAGCGCCGGACCGGTCGCGGGCTCGATCCACACGGCCTCGAACGTCTCCGGGCTGTACCGGCCGATCTGGGTCACGTCGCTCAGCAGCTCCCAGATCCGCTCGGGTGGCGCCGCCATGTTGACCGTCACCGCACCATGCATGCCGGCAGCCTACGGGGCGCCCTCCGGGGCCGGCCCGGCAGTGACCGCACCGGCGGCGGGCGGCCGCGTGTCGCAAATTGATGATTCGAAGACCACCCACCGCTCTCTACGCTCTCCCAGCGTGAGGGTGCCCGCCTGAGCGTGCCGTCAGCGCACACCCTCCGGAACGAGCTTCGAGTGAGCTGGGCGCGCGATGCGGAGTCGCGTCCTCAGGACAGGGTCACTCGGCGCCCGACCATCCCCATCCCCGAGCTCTTGGCGTCGTGTACGTGCGCATACCGCACGTAGGTGACGCCAAAACGGGGTTGTGGGCTACGGGAGGGTCTCGTGGGCCCGGTGGTCGTCGAGACGGTCGGCGGGCCACTGGCCGGAGTCGGTCTCGTCGTAGGTCCAGTCGGGCTGCTTCTCCGCCTGGCGGGCGTCGAGCACGGCTCGTCCGTCGGCCAGCTCCCGGATCGCGGCGATGAACGTCGGCGTCGCCTCCCGACCGGTCTTGTCCCGGTGCTGTGCGATCTCGTCGTCGAAGAGGTCGAACACGCTGCCGACGACGGCCTGGACCTGGTACGGCAGGTTGCACCGCGCGCCCTCGGCGACCGTGGCGAGGCTCCCGTCGAGGTCCCGCAGGTCGTTCGACTCGGCTTCGTCGGCGCAGAGCTTGGCCAGGATGTTCGAGATGGCCAGCCCGTCGCCCTTGCACGCGGCGCACTGCCCGCAGGACTCGACCGCGAGGAACCGCGCGACGCCCGCAGCCACCGCGGTCATGTCGGTCTGGTCGTCGAACACGATGAACCCGGCGCAGCCGAGCCCGGCACCGATGCCCCGCATGTCCTCGTAGGTGAGCGGCACGTCGAGCTGCTCGCCGACGATCAGCGGGTTGGAGACCCCCGACATGACCGCGGCGATCTCGCGGCCCTCGGCCACTCCGCCGCCGACCGTGTCGATCAGGTCCCGCAGGGTCGTGCCCATCGCGACCTCGGCGACGCCGGCCCGGACCGTGTCGCCACTGACGGTGCAGACGATCGTCCCCGGCGACTCCTCGGTCCCGTACTCCCGGAACCAGTCCCCGCCCTCGGCCACCACGCAGGGCACGTTCGCGAACGTCTCGACGTTGCTGGCCAGCGTCGGCGCGGCGATGTGGTCGACGCCCGCCATCTCCACGTGCGCGGCCGACGAGCTGTTCGCGGTGACGTCCTCCGTGTGCTCGACCGTCTCCTCGACGCCCCGGCGGTACGGCGGCGCGATGCGCGGGAACGGGTAACGGCCGTCGATCGTCTCGAGCAGGGCGGTCTCTTCACCGTAGAGGTACTCGCTCGGGCCCGCGAAGACGCGCACGTCCACGTCACCGAGCCAGCCCGCGGCGCGCATCTCGTCGATCGCGCGCTCGACCCGGCTGATGCTCTGGGTCTCGGTGTGCTTGCAGCCGACGATGATCTCGGTGGCCTCCACGACGTGCGCGCCGATGAGCGCGCCTTCGAGCACGTGGTACGGATTCGCGCGCAGGATCGCACGGTCCTTGAACGAACCCGGCTCGCCTTCCGCCGCGTTGACCACGATGCTCGCCCGCGCTTCGACGGCCTCGTTGGCGATGACCGTCCGCCACTTGCGCGACAGCGGGAACCCTGCGCCGCCGCGGCCGCGCAGCCCGGCGCCGTCGAGTCGATCGAGGACCGCTTCCGGCGTCTCCGCCCGGGCGATCTCGAGGGCGCGGCCTCCGCCGGAGGCGATGTAGTCGTCGAGCGACGCGACGGGCGTGGCGGGAAGGATCCGGTGCAGCTGCTCCATCGGCGCAGTTTCGCACGCGACGGTTTCCAGGCGCGACCCGGGCTGCCGCCGTGGGCCAGAATGACGGCATGGACGATGAGGTGATTCCCGAACGACCGATCGACGCCGGGGTTCCCGAGGAGATCCCGGACCTCGGCAACATCGAAGGCGCCCGGACGCTCGGCAACGAGGCCCGGGACCGGCTCCACGCCGACGGCTTCACCGACCGGGAGATCGACGAGTGGGCCGAGACCTACGTCGCGGAGAACGGCGGCGGGACGGTCGACGAGTTCATCGAGTGGATCAGCAGCAAGGAGCACTGACCCCGGCCGTCCTGCCGGCACCGGCCCAGCTCCTGACTGATGCGCGACCTCCGGGACCTCCCCAAAGCGCACGTGCACCTGCACCTCGAAGGCTCCATGCGCCCGAGCACGCTCGACGAGCTCGCGGCCGAGGCGGGGATCGAGGTGCCCGAGATCCGAGGCTTCGGGAGCTTCGGTGCGTTCGCCGGCATGTACGTCGCCGCCGGCTCCGTGCTCACCACGCCCGAGGCCCTGGCCCGACTGGTGCGCGAGGTCGTCGAGGACGCGGCGATCGACGGCGCGACCTGGGTGGAGCCCGCGTTCTACCCCCCGTACCACCGGGCGCGACTCGGTTCACCCGAGCTGATCGTCGAGATCGTCCTCGACGCCGCCGCGACGGCCGCGCGCGACTTCGGCATCGGCGTCGGGCTGATGCTCTCGGCCAACCGGACGATGGACCCGTCCGATGCGGTCGACCAGGCCGAGCTCGCGACGCGGTACGCGGGGCGCGGCGTCGTGAGCTTCGGGCTGGCGAACGACGAGACCGGCTCGCCCCCCGAGCCGTTCGCCCCGGCCTTCGCGATCGCGCGCGACGCCGGCCTGATCAGCGCACCGCACGCCGGCGAGCTGGCCGGCCCCGCGTCGGTCGTCGGCGCGTTGGATGCACTCCGAGCCGACCGGATCGAGCACGGCGTCCGGGCCATCGAGGACCCCGAGCTGGTGCGCCGGATCGCCGACTCCGGCGTGTGCCTGGACGTGTGCCCCACCTCCAACCTGATGCTGGCGGTCTACCCCTCGATCGAGGTGCACCCGCTGCCCGCGCTGCTCGCCGCCGGAGTGCGGTGCAGCATCAACGCCGACGACCCGCTGCTCTTCGGGCCCGGCCTGCTCGAGGAGTACGACCTCGTCCGGGACCAGCTTGCGCTCGACGACGCCACGCTCGCCGGCATCGCGACCGCATCCATCGATGCGTCGGGCGCGCCCGACGACCTGAAGGCCCGGGACCGCGCCGCGATCGCGGCCTGGCTCGCGGCACCGGGCGAATTCGCCTGAGCCGCCCCCGGCGGTAGGGTCCACCCCGTTCGACCAGGTTCGGGGGGATCGTGATGCATCGACCGAGGATCTTGGGCTCGTTGGTGGTGATCGGCCTGCTGGCGGTGGCGCTCGCCGGCTGTGGCCGGTTGTTCCCGCACGGAGGTGGCGGCCACCCCTCGGCGATCACCATCGTGGCGCCCGGTGACCACACGCAGGTCGCCGCGAACGGGAACGTCGACGTCCTGGTCCGGGTCGACCGCCCGCTCGCCGCCTCGACGTTGCACCTCCAGCTCGCCACCGGCGGGCGCGCGCCCGTCGACCTGACCTCGCGGTTGCAGCCGTCCGCCCACGGGTTCGCGGCCACGCTCACCGCCACCGATCTCGTACCGGGGCTCAGCCGCATCATCGCGTCGGCCCGCCCGCCGGGTCACGGGGACCCGCAGGTCGCGATCGCCACCGTCTCGTGGGAGCCCGCGGTCGACGTCTCGCTCGCCAGTCGTTGTGACTTCCTCGGTCAGAGCCGTTGCAACCTCCCGTTCCCGAACGACTGGTTCACCACGCGGGACCCGAGCACCGACACCGGACGCCGCGTGAACCTCAACGCGGCATCGCTGACCGCGAACGTCGCGGGCGTCCACATCGACCCGACGGACTGGAACACGAACGACGGGTTCAGCCCCGGCGCGATGATCCTCGCCACCTTCCCGGGCGTGGACCTCACCGCCAGCGGCGTTCCGCCGATCACCGACATCGGCCGGTCCCTCGCCCCCGACGCCCCGATCGTGCTCGTCGACGCCACGACCGGCCAGCACTGGCCGTTCTTCGCCGAGCTGGACGCCAACGCGACGTCGGACGCGAACCGGGCGCTCATCATCCGACCCGCGAAGAACCTGCTCGAGGGCCACCGCTACATCGTCGCCCTGCGTCGCCTGAAGAACTCGGCGGGTCAGACGCTGCCGCCGAGCCGCGCGTTCCAGCTCTACCGGGACCGCATCCCGACGTTCGTCCCGGTGATCGAGGCGCGCCGCCCGCACATGGAAGGGATCTTCGACTCGCTGCAGCGCGCGCACGTCAGCCGGTCCGACCTCACCCTGGCCTGGGACTTCACCGTGGCCAGCGAGCGCAACCTCGCGGGTCGGCTGCTGCACATCCGCGACGACGCGTTCGCGTCGCTCCACGGCGGCGCGCCGAGCTTCGCCGTCACCGAGGTCGACCAGAACGTGGACTCCACCACCCTGCGCCGGGTGATCGGGACGTTCACCGTGCCCAACTACCTGACCGGCACCGGCCAGCCCGGCTCCACGTTCAACTACGCACCGGGCGACACCGGCCCCAACCGCCTGCCGACCCGAAACGGCGACTACACCGCGAACTTCCGCTGCCTCATCCCGCGGTCGGTGAGCACGGACGGCAACGACCCGGTCCACCCGGCTCGCGGCATCGCGAACGGCCACGGCCTCCTGGGCAGCGCGAACGAGGTCGACAGCTTCGGCCCGCTCGCCGACCAGGGCAACGCGGTCATCTGCGGGACCGACGAGATCGGCATGGCGAGCAGCGACCTGCCGAACGTCGCCGCGGTCCTCGGGAACCTCTCGAGCTTCGGGTCGATCGCGGACCGCCTGCAGCAGGGCATCCTGAACATGCAGTTCCTCGGCCGGCTGCTCAAGGACCCGCACGGCTTCGCCACCAACCCCGCGTTCCAGGCCGGCGCCGCGCACACGCCCGTCCTCAACGGGCAGGTGTACTTCAACGGCAACAGCCAGGGCGGCATCCTCGGCGGCGCGATCACGGCGACGTCGACCGACTTCACCCGCGCCGTGCTCGGTGTGCCGGCCGTGAACTACAGCACCCTGCTGAACCGGAGCGTCGACTACACCCAGTTCGCCGGTGTCAGCCTCGCGGCCTACCCCGACCCGCTCGACCAGCAGTTCGACTTCTCATTGATCCAGATGCTGTGGGACCGCGGCGAGGGCGACGGCTACACCCAGCACCTGACCCGCGATCCGCTCCCGGGCACCCCCAACCACCAGGTGCTGCTGATCGAGGCGTTCGGCGACCACCAGGTCGCGAACATCGGCACCGAGACCATGGCCCGGTCGATCGGGGCGAAGGTCTGGCAGCCCGCGCTCGCGCCGGGTCGCAGCCCGGACGTCGTCCCGTTCTGGGGCATCGACCCGGTGCCGTCGACGCCGTACCGCGGGTCGGTCCTGGTCATGTGGGACTACGGCACGCCCCGACCGCCGCTGACCAACACGCCCCCGGCGGGCCCGCAGTTCGGCGCGGACCCGCACGGCTTCGGCCACGACAACCCGGGCGTCGCGCAGGAGGCGCTCGCGTTCCTGCAACCGGACGGCGCGTTCATCGACGTGTGCAACGGCGGCCCCTGCCAGCACACACCCTGACCTGACCGCGCGCACGTCAGTCGGCCGAGACCAGGAACCGCTGTCGCGTCATTGACCTAGCCGACCTGCTCGAGCACGGCACGTGCGTCGTGCTCGATGTAGCCGTAGCCGCCCTCGGTCGCGGCGGTGAGTGCCTGTTCGGCCATGTCGCGTGCTCGGGTGTGGTCGTCGCCCCGGTCGCGGTCGGCGAGGAGGGCGGCCCATGCCGCTCGGGTGTACGCGACGAACAGCGGTGAGCGGAGGCGTTCGTGCAGGTCCATCGATTCGGCGAACCAGTGGTCGGCGTTATCGAGGCGTCCGAGCGTGTGGTCGAGCAGGCCGAGGTGATGTGCGAACGACGGCTGGACGCCGATGTTGGTGGTTGCGATCTGGTCGTGGTACGGCGCCATCACCACATACAGGGTCGCAGCGGCGCTGGTCGCGTTGCTGCGGTTCGCGGCTTCGGCCCATGTCGCGAACGCAGCGGTCCAGTTGGAGTCGACGCGCATGGCGAAGCCATTCTTCTCGTCGACGTCGAGCAGTTGCCGCGCGTCTTGGTTGCGCCCGGTGCAGGCATAGATGAGCGTGAGGACGGCCTGGTAGACGGGCAGCCCTGGCGCGTCGGCCACCGCTTGCTCGACCATCGTCAGGACTTCGTCGAAGCGTCCTTGGTGGAGTCGGATGTTGACCAGCTGAGCGCCGAAGAGCGTGATCGCGTCGGTTTGGCCGGTGTCGTTCCCGAACGCGAATGCGTCCTCGGCGAGTCTCTCGGCGTCGGCGAGGTCACCGCGAATGATGGTTTGCGTCGCGCGGGTGTACATCTGGTTCCAACGGATCGTCGCGTACGGAACTCGCTCGGCCTCGTCCTGCATCACTGAGGTGTGGCGAGCGAGGGCAGCGCCGTCCCCTCGCGCGATCGCCGAGAGTGCGGCGCAGTTGTGCGCCCAGTAGCGCGTGGCGCCGTCGCCGAGAACGTCGGCAATCTGTGCCGCTTCTGTGATCAGTGCGCTGCGCCGCGCCAGGGTGTCCGGCGCGGCCATCGCACGGAATGCGCGGGTGATGGTGTAGGCAAGCGCCGCCGGGTCGGCGGTCGCGCGAGCGACCTCGATCGATTTCTCGCTGAGAGCGAGCCGTTCGTCGAGGTCACTCACCCAGGTGCGTTCGTTGGCCGCGAGGGCGAGGAGGCGGGCACGGTCGGGCGTGTTCACGTCGCCGAGGCGTTCGAGCGCACGGTCGATGACCGCGATGCGCTCGAGATCGGCGTCGCCGACCGTACTGAACATGCCGCGGTGGTTGGCGAGCACGGCGCGCACGAGGAGATCGACGTCGTAGAGCTCGTCGGCGATGTGGGCTGCTTCGAGCAGCGTCTCGCGGTGGGCGGCGACGCCGATCTGGCGTTGGGCGTCACCGAGCCCGACGAGGATCTCCGCTCTCTGGTGCGGGTCATGTGCGGGAGCGCGGTCGAGGAGCTCGAGTGCCTGGCCGTACCAGCGAACGGCTTCGTCGGGCGCGAGCTGGTCGAGCGCCTGGCGCCCCGCCCGGGCTGCGTATTCGATCGCTTTCGCCACGTCGCTCGCCTGCGCCGCTTGGGCCCAGTGGGAGGCGAGCTCGCCGACGCGTCCGGGATCGATCGCTTCGAGCTGTTCGGCGACGGCTTTGTGGGCCCGGGCGCGGCGGGCGGGTGAGAGCCCGTCGTAGAGGGTGTGTTCGATGAGGGCGTGCGCGAACGTGTACCGGTCCGGGTCGTCGGTGCCCTGCAGGACCGCGGCCTCGACCGCGGCGTCGCACAGATCGATCAGCGTGTCCTCGTCGGTCTGCGCGACCAGAGCGAGCAGCGGGACGTCGAAGTCACGGCCGATGACCGCAGCCAGTCCGAGGATGCGTTCGGTGTCGGGGCCGAGCCCGGCCAGACGGCGACCCACCACCTCGCGCACACTCACCGGCAGTCCTACCGTGCGGAGATCGGCGCCGGCGACCCACCGGCCGTCGTGCTCGTAGATGGCGCCGGTGTCGGCGAGATGGCGGAGGATCTCGGCGACGAAGAACGGGTTCCCGGCGGTCTCGGCGAGCAGCGCATCGCGCAGCGCGACACCCTGCTCGTCCATCTCGTGGCCCGCGACGGTCTCCAGCAGGTGCAGCAGGTCGGCGTCGTCGAAGCCTCGCAATGGGATGCGCACGCCCCGGTTCTCACGGTGCAACGCCGCAAGGAAGTCCGTGAGGGGATGGTCGGTGGTGATGTCGGAATCACGGAAGGTCCCCAGGATGCCGACGCGAATCGCCTCGTCGGTCACGGCAACGTGGCGCAGCAATTGCACGCTGCCGCGGTCGGCCCAGTGCAGATCGTCGAGCACCACCAGGACCGGGAACTCGCCCGAGACCCGTGCGAGGAGGTCGACAACACAGCCGAACAACACGTACCGCTCCGTGTCCGCCTCACCCCCGGCCGGCACCTCGACGGACAGACGCCGGCCCAGCTCCGGGACCACTCGAGCGAGATGACCTCCCCGATCCGCGACATGCGCGGCGAGAACCGGTTCGGGCACGTGGCGTACGAGCTGGGTCAGCACCTCGATCCAGGGCTGGTACGGGATCCCGAGATCCTCGTCGCAGCGGCCGTAGACGACCGCCGCGCCGTCCTGGTAGGTGCCGCTGGCGAAGCGCGCCGACAGCGTGGTCTTGCCGATCCCCGGCTCCCCCGACAGCAGCAT
Organism: uncultured Acidimicrobiia bacterium; assembly: GCA_963770105.1. Lineage (GTDB taxonomy): Bacteria > Actinomycetota > Acidimicrobiia > IMCC26256 > JAENVU01 > Chersky-806. The sequence continues at coordinate 2,777,359 of CAVYOL010000002.1, forward strand.
CACCCGCCGCTCCCCGTGCGCAGTGATCGCCTTCCAGCCGGCCGCGAGCTGCTCGACCTCGGCCTCGCGGCCCACGAAGCTCGCCGACACCGACGACGACAACCGGGAGGGCAACGGCGGCCGTCGCTCCGACGGGTCGATCGGCACCCACCGCACCCGGTAGGTCTCCACCGGCTCGTCCAGGCCCTTCAGCTCCAGCGCCCCGACCGGCTCCAGCACCACCTTGCTGCGCGACCGGGCCAGCATGCGGACGAACTCGGTCGTCAGGATCTCGCCTCCGTGCGCCTTCGCGCACAGCCGCGCCGCCTCGACCACGGGCAGCCCGAAGTAGTCGTCGTCCTCGACCTCGGCGTCGCCGACCGCGACCCCGATCCTGATCGACAGCGGTTCGGCATCGGACGGGCGGGCCGTGATCGCCTGCTGCATCGCCACCGCCGCATCCAGGGCCGGGGCAACACCATCGAAGACCACCATCAAGCCGTCACCCAGGTTCTTCACCTCCCGACCGGCGTAGTCCGCCATCGCGGCCCGAAGGAGACCGAAGTGCTCCCGGCGCAGCTCGTCCGCCTCGGCTTCCCCGACCCGCGACAACAGATCCGTCGAGCCCACCAAATCGGTGAACAACACGGTGATCGTCGCTGCCGCCATACCCCTGCCCGTCCGCGTCCCGCTCGGGGCCCAGATCCTCCCATAGGACCCAACCGCGGCGACAGCCGCGGGGGCCAGGAGCGGGCCGGAACGGGGCGCCCTAGCGTCGGGCGCATGGGCGCCAGCCCCACCGACACCTTTCCACCCGTGAGCACGACGGCAGTCGGTGTGGCGATGATCCGCGCCGTCGAGTCGACGCGACCTGATCCACTCTTCGTTGATCGTCTTGCGCCCGACTTCGTCGCGGCCTCCGGATGGACGCCGCCCGACCCGACGCCCGAGCAACGGGTCCGCCTCGACTCGCTGGTCGCGTGGATCAGGGTCCGGACGCGGTTCCTCGACGAGGTCGTGGTCGACGTGTGCGGCCGCGGCTGTCGGCAGGTGGTGATCCTCGCCGCCGGCCTCGATGCCCGTGCATTCCGGCTTGATCTCACGCCCGACGTGCGGCTGTTCGAGCTCGACTTGCCGGAAATCGTCGCGTTCAAGGAGGCCGTCCTCGACGCGCACGGTCACCTCGCGTCTTGCACGCGCGTTGCCCTCTCCACCGACCTGACCGGACCATGGCCCGACGACCTGGTGGCCGCCGGTTTCGATCCGTCGCGGCCGACGGTGTGGCTGGCCGAGGGTCTCCTCGTGTACCTGACACGGGAGCAGAACGAAGCGCTGATGGACGACGTCACTCGTCTCGCCGCGCCGGGCAGCCGGCTCGGGCTCACACTCTCTGGTCGGACTGAGCATGTCGAGCGCACGAGCACCGACGCACCCGTGTTCGAGCACGAGCGCCTGTGGCAATCAGCATCACCCGGCGACGCCACTGAGTGGCTCGGACCGCGCGGCTGGTCAGTGCATGCGCATCGCCCGGCGGACAAGGCTGCGGCCTACGGCCTCGCGGCAGACACGGTCCTCGGCGCCCGCGGTCGCACCCGGCTCATCGACGCAACACGGGTCTGAGCCTGCGGGAGCGTCTGACATCCTGGGCGTGTGCGCAGCTCGGACACGACGCGGATCGCAGCATTCGACGACCGCTTCGCGCAGGCGCAGGCCACCAACGTCGTGGACCTGTCCTGGGGATACGCCGTCCTGCAAGACGAGTTCCCGCTCTCGGAGTATCACAACCGCATCGCAGTCACCTCGGCCGTGCCGGCTGCAGAAGTGCTCGCGACCGCGGAGGAAGTGCTGGGCGGCGCGGCGCTGCGGCATCGGTACATCTCCGCCCCGGATGCTCTGGGCCAGACCCTGAGCGCGGATGTCGGTGCTGCGGGCTACGAGCACGAGACGACCGTGACGATGATCCACTCCGGTCCGAACCCTCAGCCGGCCGCGCACGAAGTGCGGGCAGTGTCGCTCGACACCCTGCGACCGGCGTTGATTCGGGCCTGGCGGGCGACGTTTCCCGACATGACCGACGAGCATCTCGGCCAGCTCGCCGACCGGACCGCCCTGTATGAGCGCGGCGCGGATGTCGCACGGCTCGCGGTGTATGACGGCGACGAGATCGCTGCCCACGCGGATCTCTATCTCGATCGTGCCGACCGAATCGCCCAATTCGAGAACCTGTTCACGCACGACGAGTTCCGCAATCGTGGCTACGCCGACGCGCTGCTCCGCGAGGCGCTGAGGCGAGGCTCGGACGCCGGCCGCGAGCTGTCCTTCCTCACCGCCGAGCTGAACGACTGGCCCCACAAGTGGTACGAGCGCTGTGGCTATGTCGACGCGGGTCGAACCCACCACTTCAGCCGACATGCGCCCTGAGTGAACCAGATCGACGCAGTGCCCATGATCGACGAAGTTCGAGAAGGACGGGTCAGCGACAGATCGTCGACGGCACGATGTGCACCGACACGGAGGTCGCGCCGGCGCGGTTGCGCAGCGTGAGCGTCGGCGCGCAGGGTCGTGACGTCACGTCGGCTCCGGTCGCGGTGACCGCGTAGCCCGCCGGGTAGCGCAGCTTGGGCACCACGACCACCGTCTTCAGGAACCGCGACGCCGGCCGTCCGTCGGGACGGGTCGTGCTGAACGCGATGTCCGCCGTCGCGGTGGCCGAATCGAACGCGAGATGGGTCGGCGTGCCGTTGACCAGCGTCGGGTACGGACGGGTCAGGGCGGCGAGGGTCCCGACGTTCAGGTTCGGCGGCACGAGCGGCTGCCTGCTGTCCGTCACGACGTGGCCGGGATACGACCAGAACAGCCACGGCACGAGCCGGGCGTCGAACTGGTCCTCGAACGGGTTGAGGAACGTCGGGTCGTTCGAATCCCCCCACTCGGTGACGAGCAACGGCGCACGGTCGCGCGTCGCGGCGGCGACGCTGCGGTCCATGACCGCTGCGTTCGACGCCGAGTCCGTCGCGTACACGTGGGTCGCGAGCGCGTTCGGCGATCCCGCGCCCGGAAGAGAGGTGTCGGCACCGCCGAAGTTGAACAACACGAACGGCTCGACGAACACCGGCCGGCGCCGGTCGACCGAGCGGACTGCGGCGGTCATCCGCGCGTAGAAGGGTGCAAGCAGCTGGTGCTCGAGGTCGGGGCACCCCGTCGTGCAGCTCTGCCAGCTCGTTCCCGGCCACGGCTCGTTCATCGCCTCGTAGCCGATGACGTTCGGGGTCGTCACGAACCGCGCGGCGACCGCGCGCATCGCCTCGGCATAGTGGGTCTGGAGCGGGACGCCGTCGGCGCCCGGCTTGTTCGCCCAGAAGTTGTCGAACGCCCGCTGCAGCGCCGGGTTGGTGACGTAGTACGTCGGGAAGGGGTCGTTCGGGTTGGGCAACCCGTCGGTGAGCGTCGCCCACGCGGGCATCCCGTTGCCGTGGGTCACCGGACCGAACCCGTCCTGGTGGAAGTCGAGCACCACGTAGATGCCGTGACGGCCGAGGATGTGCACGGTGTCGGCGATCGACTCGAGGTACTGGTGGTCGACCTGGCCCGGCTGCGGCATGAGGAACTCGAGCGGGACGCCGAGCCGGATCGTATTGAACCCGTTGGACTCGAGCAGCGCCGCGTCGTCGTCGTTGAAGCCGTCCGCCGCCGGCGTGTACGGCGCGAACTTCTCCACGAAGTTCATGCCCCGCAACATCACGACCCGTCCCGTCGCGTCTGTGAACCAGCGGCCGTCGTGACCGAGCGGCGCCACCGGCCGGTCCTCGGCGGGGCCCAGGCCGGGCACGAAGCGGCACCCGGCCCCCACGACGACGAGCGCGAGGAGCAGGACCAGGAGACGACGCAACGCAGTCATGCCGGGCAGTATGCCGGGTGATGCCCGATTCCACCACGGCCGGCGCGGCCGACCTCGACCTGACGCCCACCGAGCTCGGCCCGCGCGGCGACGCCATGGCCAAGGGTCCGGACGGTCGCAGCTTCGCGATCCGCGGCGGGATCCCCGGCGAGCGGGTGCGGGTCAAGGCCCTCGCCCGCCGGCGGGGTCTGGTGCACGCGCGCATCGAGGAGGTCTACGAGCCGTCGCCGCACCGGGTCGATCCCCCCTGCCCGGAGCTGGCCCGGGGTTGCGGTGCCTGCCAGTGGCAGCACATCGACCTGGCCGCCCAGTCCGCGTACAAGCGGGACCTGATCGCGAGCGCGCTCGGTCTGCGCAGCCCGGCCCGGCGGGCGCGGCTGCGGCCGACGGTGGAGCTCCCCGCAACCCACTTCCGCACGACCGTCCACGCGGCGGTCGCGAACGGCCGGGCCGGCTTTCGCCGCTACCGGTCCCACCGCGTGGTGGCCGTCGACGGGTGCCTGGTCGCCCATCCGCGCCTGGAAGAGCTGCTCGTCCACGGCGACTACGGCGACGCGTCGGAGGTGCTGCTGCGGTGCGGAGCGCGGACCGGCGAGCGGCTCGCGATGCCGACGCCGCTCGGGACGAGCATCGCGGTCCCGGCCGACGTTCGCTTCGACCATGTGCACGAGCTCGCGGCGGGACGAGAGTGGCAGATCTCGGCCCGTTCGTTCTTTCAGACCCGACCGGACGGCGTGGACGCGCTGGCTGCCGCGGTCGGCACCGCGGCCGACGAGCTCGAGCCAGCCGGGCGCGCGCTCGACCTCTACAGCGGCGTCGGCGTGTTCGCGGGCGTTCTCGCCACCCGGGGCTGGTCGGTCACCGCAGTGGAGAGCGACGGCGCCGCGGTCCAGGACGCGCGCACGAACCTCGCCGACCTCGATGTCTCCGCACTCCGCGCGGACGTGACGAAGTGGAAGCCCCGGGTGAGCGACCTGGTCGTCGCCGATCCGAGCCGGGCCGGCCTCGACCGGCACGGGGTCAACGTCGTGGTGGCCACGCGGGCGCGGCGGGTGGTCCTGATCAGCTGTGACGCCGCGAGCCTCGGGCGCGACGCCTCGCTCCTCCGCCGCGCGGGCTACGCGCTCTCGTACGCGACGCCGGTCGAGCTCTTCCCGCACACCGCCCACGTCGAGGTGGTCAGCGTCTACGACCGGTGAGTCCCGACGTGTCGGCCACCCGACCGCGGCTCCCTGCTCCCGGCTCCCTGACGATCCGCACCTAGTGTCCGGAGCCATCACGGGTCCCGCACGACCAGAGAAGGAGTCCACGCGATGAGCGCCAAGGAGCTCGACGGCCGGGTGGTGATCGTCACCGGGGCATCCCGAGGCATCGGCAAGGGCCTCGCTCTGGGCTACGCCGAGGCCGGCGCGGCCGTGGTGTGCGCCGCCCGCTCCGCCCGGGAGACGCCGAGCGCGCTGCCGGGCACGATCGACGCCACCGTCGACGAGATCAACCGCGCCGGGGGCCGGGCGATCGCGGTGCGGTGTGACATCGGCATCGAGTCCGACCTGCGCGCGCTCGTCGACCGCACCATCGACGAGTACGGACGCGTCGACTCCCTCATGAACAACGCGATGGCGCCGACGCAGGCGACCTTCGACGACTCGACCGTGGAGATGTGGGACGAGTCGATGCGGGTCAACGTGCGCAGCCTCTTCCTGCTCACGAAGCTCGTCGAACCCCACATGACCGCGCAGGGCGGGGGCAGCATCATCAACATGTCGTCCCACGGTGCCGACCACGCGGTGACGCAGTTCATGCCGCCGGGCTACCTCACCTACTCGGTCGCGAAGGCGGCACTGGAGCGCTTCTCCAGCGCCCTCGCGCCGGAGCTCGTCGGCCGCGGCATCACGGTGAACGCGCTGCGACCGGGCGCGGTCAAGACCGAGCTCACCACGCTCGAGTTCGGCGCCGACCACGACTGGTCCGGGTGGAAGGGACCCGAATCCGTGGTGCCCGCCGCGATCTTCCTCAGCGGCCAGATCGCGACCGACTTCACCGGCCGGGTCGTCGACGCCACGACGTTCGGCGTCAGCTGGCCCTGATCCTTCGCGCCGCGAACCGCGTAGGTTGCAGCCATGGCTGACTGGGTGACCATCTCCTCGCTGGCAACCGCGACCGGAACGCTCGTGCTCGCCGCCGCGACGTTCTCCGCCGTGCGGTCGTCGAACCGGTCGGCCCGCCTGGCCGAGCGCACCCTGCTCGCGGGCCTGCGCCCCGTGTTGGCACCGTCACGATTCTCGGACGAGCCGGAGAAGGTGCTGTTCCAGGACATGAACTGGTTCCGCCTCGCGGGCGGTCACGCGACGGCGGAGTTCAGCAACGACGTCGTCTTCCTCATCGTGGGCGTCCGCAACGCGGGCACCGGCATGGCAGTCCTGCGCGGCTGGCGCATCACTCCCCGACTCGTGATCGGCGCGCACCCCGACATGCCGAGCGTGGATTCGTTCCGCCCGCAGACTCGCGACATCTACATCCCGCCGGGCGACTCCGGCTTCTGGCAGGGCGCGATGCGCGACCCGGAAGACCAGGAACGGCCGCCGGTGATCGAGGCGATCGGGAACCACCAGGCCCTCACCATCGACATGCTCTACGGCGACGCCGAAGGGGGTCAGCGGGTCATCACCCGGTTCGCGTTGATCCCGATCGGCGAGGATGACTGGCTGACCTCGGTGTCACGGCACTGGAACCTCGACCGCGAGGACCCCCGCTGAGCCGGAGCCCGCGGGACGCTCGCTCGCGGAGTGTGCGACCATCCTGAGCTTGGATCGGGAGGCTCGGCTTCCGCACGTGCGCGCCCTGGACGGGGTCCGCGGGGCCGCCGTCGTCGCGGTGCTGCTCTTCCACGGCGACTTGCTGAAGGGTGGCTACCTCGGGGTCGACCTCTTCTTCGTCCTCTCCGGCTTCCTGATCACGTCCCTCCTGCTGGTCGAGGTCGGCCGGACCGGTGGGCTGCGGTTGACCGCGTTCTGGGCCCGGCGGGCCCGGCGGCTGCTCCCCGCGCTGTTCCTGCTCGTCGCCTTCGTCGGGCTCTACGCGGTGCTGATCGCACAGCCGAGCGAGCTGCACCGAATTCGCGACGACGCGTTCGCGACGCTCGCGTACGTCGCGAACTGGCGCTTCGTGTTCGGCGGGTTCGACTACTTCGCCATCTTCACCTCACCGTCGCCACTGAGCCACACCTGGAGCCTGGCGATCGAAGAGCAGTTCTACCTGCTCTGGCCGCTCGTCTTCGTGGGGGTCGTGGCCTGGGCCCGGCGCCGGCAACCCGGGACCGCGGTCGACGGAACGGACATCGCGCGGCGCATGTTCGGGGTGTCCCTCGCCTTGGCGGGCGCGTCCGCGGCACTCAGCCTCGGTCTGTGGTTCACGACGCACGACACGACGCGCATCTACTACGGCACGGACACCCGCGCCGCGTCGATCCTGCTGGGTGCCGCGTTCGCCGCGCTCACGGCATGGCGGGGTCCCGTCGCCAGTCGACGCGGCCGCATCGCGCTCGAAGTCGCAGCGATCGCCAGCGCGGGAGTCCTCGCGGTCGCGTGGGTCAAGCTCGAGGGCGACCGCCTGTACCAGGGTGGGCTGCTGATCTGCGCGGTGGCGGGCGTCATCATCATCGCGTCGGCCGCGCACCCGCGACCGGGGCCCGTGGCCCGCGTCCTCTCGGTCTCGCCGCTGGTCGCGCTCGGTGTGATCAGCTACGGCCTCTACCTCTGGCACTGGCCGATCTACCTCTGGCTCGACGCCGACCGGGTCGGAGTCGACGGCTGGGCGCTGCTCGCGGTGCGACTCGCGGTGACGCTGCCGGTCGCGATCGCCTCGTTCGTCTTCGTCGAGCGGCCGATCCGACGCGGTGCGTTCTCCTCGTCGACGCTGCGCTGGGTCACGCCGGCCGCGGCGGCCGCGTTGATCGCGGTCACGATCATCTCCACCACTGGCTACGAGCCCGAGGTCTCGGCCGCGACCGGGGGCCTCGTCACGCCGGCCGACGCACGCCAGGCGGCCGCGCAGCATCCCGGCACCCGCCGGCTGATGGTCATCGGCAACTCGGTCGCGTACTTCCTCTCGGGCGAGGGCTTCTCCAAGCTGCGCGCGCAACCTCCTCTGGTGAGCTTGAACGGCGGCGTGGTGGCCTGCACGTTCCCGACCACGCCCCGCGTCCGCTTCGAGGACTCCGGCGACGGACAGGCCGGGTTGCCCTGCACCCAGCCGTGGGACGACGACGTCCGCACCTTCCGACCCCAGGTCGTCGTCCTGACGCTGGGCGACAGCGCCAACCAACAGCTGCAGCACGACGGCCGGTGGGTGACGCCGTGCCAATCCGAGTACCAGACCTGGTACCGCGACGAGCTCGGCCGCGCGGTGCGCCGGCTCAGCGCACACGGAGCCCGGATCGTGCTGACGACGAGTGCCTACTCCGAGATCGTGTTCCACGGCGCCGCGGACTGGCGGGAGACCGACTGCACGAATGCCGCCACCCGGGCGTTCGCGAGCACGCATCCCCAGGTCGGGTTCGTCGACCTGGCGCACTACGTCTGCCCGATCCAGGGTCAGTGCCACAACGAGATCGACGGCACGACGCTCCGGCCGGACGGCGTGCACTACAAGGGGCCCGGCGCGCGTCTGATCGCCCGCTGGTTGCTTCCGCAGCTCGGCTTCCCGCCCGCCACCGCGAACCCCTGACCGCGAGCCTCCGCCGCGGCGGGCGCCTCAGGGTTGCCGGATCCGGCGACCGGGTATCAGCGTCAGATGGCATCGATCCGACGCAAGCTCGTCTTCGGCAGCCTCGTCCTCGCGGCATCGTTCGGTGCCGCCTGGTGGAGCCGGCAGCAACGGATCCGGACGGTGGACACCACCGCGCCGGACGCCTTCGGCGATGCGGTGGTGCGCGAGAGCTGATCGCCTACGGGGCCGGCGACGGCGCGATCGCCAGGTAGTCGTCGCGCGACACGCGCGCGGCCGTCAGCGACCCATCCGCGCGCGGCACCTCGGTCGGCGCGCCGAGGAGGGTGAACCGCACCAGGCCGACGCCGGGGCGCGCGGTCAGGGTGTAGACGAGCTGTCCGAGCGCGACGATCTGGTCACTGCTCGACAACGACGTGAACGGTCGGCCCAGGTCCACCCGCGCGGTGCCGCTGGCCAGCGAGACCCGCCCGAACGTGTCCTTGTCCGGCAGCGCAGAGCGGAGCCCGGCCGCGGTCTCCAACCGGTTCGGGCCCTGGCCCAGCGCGGAGCACGCTCTGGACCGTCACCGGTGGCTGGAGCCGGCGCGACGACGCGACGAGGCGTCCGTTCTTCGCGAAGTAGACGAGCGCCTCCTCCTGGCCCGAGCCGCCCGACGTCGCGGAGCCGTTCTCCTTGTTCAGGAGACCGAACGGGACGTCCTTCCGGCGGACCTTGCTCGCGGAGTCGTGGGTGGGCACCCCACACGCGGTCAGGCCGACCACCACCAGCAGCACGGTCACGGTCAGCCGGCGCGCCGCCCTCATGGCGCGATCCCGGGAAGCTCGACGACGAAGCGCGCGCCACCGGTCGGGGACTCCTCGACCCACACCGTGCCGTCGTGGACCCGGACGTGCTCGACGACGAGCGCGAGCCCGAGGCCGGTGCCGGGCTTCTCCTCGGCCGCCTCACCGCGCGCGAACCGCTCGAAGACCAGCTCCCGTTCCTCGGGGCGGATGCCCGGCCCGGAGTCGTCCACCGCGAGGAGCAGGGAGGTGCCGGCGCCCGCGATCACGATCGCCACGGCGCCGCCGCCGTAGGAGTCCGCGTTGTCCAGGAGGTTCCTCAACACCTGCGAGATGCGCCGCTGATCGAGCACGAACGTGCTCGGGGCACTGGGTTCGACGTCGACCGCGACCGACTCCCGCTGCGTCGTCACCAGGACGTCGCGGACCAGCTGCACGGGATCGACCGGTGCGGGCTGGACCTCGGACACGCCGGCCTCCATGCGGGAGATCTCCAGCAGATCGAGCACGAGCCGGTTGAACCGGTGGAGCTCGCTGTCCAGGACGACGAGCGCCGCGTCCGCAGCTTCCGCCGACCGACGGCGACGGGCCACGCTCAACGCGGCCGACATCGTCGCGAGCGGCGTGCGCAGCTCGTGGCTCACGTCGGAGGCGAACCGTGCCTCGCGCTCGATCCGGGTCCGGAGCGCCAGGACCATGCCGTTGAACGCGTCGACCAGGGGCTCGAGATCGCTGTCACCTTCGGCGTCGAGCCGTTGATCGAGCGCGCCGTCGGCGATGCCGCTCGCGGTCACGGCCATGCGCCGCACCGGGCGCAGCACCCTCCCGCTCGCGTACCAGCCGACCACGGCGCCGGTCAGCGTCACGACGAACGCGGCCCCCGCCAGCGCGCGGGCGAGGAGGCTCAGCGTCTGATCGAGCTCCCGCGCGGAGATGAACTCGAAGAACCCGCCGTTGACGGCCGGCAGCGGCACCCCGACGCCGATGTTGGGCACCGACGCGAACTTCGTGTTCTGGGTGCCGGCCGAGCCGCTCGCGACGAGCTTGCGCAGCGCGGCCGGCACATCATCGCGGCCCACCCCGACCGAGGTGCCGAACCACTGCGTGCCGACCCGCACCACCACGACGCTGTCCGTGCCGGTCTCGACCTGGCCCAGCGCGCCGCCCACGTCGGCCGAGTTGACCCGGAGGGCGTCCCGCACCGCGCGGGCGTTGAGGTACGCCTCCTGACGCGCCGCCGCTTCGCGCCGATCGAGCAGGAACGAACGGGTCAGCTCGTAGGAGGCGACGGCCAACGTCGTGGAGAGGAGGAACGCGAGTGCGGCGAACACCACGGTGACCCGAGTGCGCAGCCCTACTCGATACCGTGCAACCCCGGCGCGGCTCGGTACGGGCTGCGTCACGCGCGTAACGGTACTGCGCGTCGGGCGCGATCCCCGGTCGCGGAGCAATCGCCCGGGGCATCCGGACAACCTACGATGCCCGCGTGGAGCCAGAGGTTCGAGAGACGATCGACTACATCGCCGTACGCCGACTCCAGGACGCGTACGTGGACGTCGTGAACCGGCGAGCGTGGGCGGAGCTCCACGAGCTCTTCCGACCCGGGGCCGAGCTCGTGCTCGACACGCGGCGGGGCGAGCTGCTCTCGTTCGTGGGACCGGCGGCCGTCGGCGACTTCATCGGTGGATCGATCGAGCGCTTCGAGTTCTTCGAGTTCGTCGTCCTCGGCTCGCGCGTCACGTTCCACGCGGAGGACCCGGACCACGCGTCGGCCCGGCTGTACATGTGCGAGCTGCGCCAGAGCGCGGAAGAGGGCCGGCACTCGGTGGCCTACGGCGTCTACCACGACGATCACGTGCGCTTCGACGGCCGCTGGTGGTTCGCCCACCGTCAGTACCACTCGCTCGCCCGGACCGCGCCCGACCTGGCGGTCTTCCCCTTCCCCGACGTGACCCCGGGAGGATCCCGATGACGAAGCACGGCGCCGACGTCGACCGCACCGAGGAGTGGGCGGCACTCCGGGCCCAGTATCTCGACGAGTCGGGAAGCCGACCCGCATCGTCCGCACGCGGCCTGCACCACCTGGCGCTGCTCTCCAGCGACGTCGCGGCGACGATCAACTTCTACCAGGGGCTGCTCGAGTTCCCGCTCACCGAGCTGTTCGAGAACCGCGACTACCAGGGGTCGACCCACTTCTTCTTCGACATCGGCAACGGCAACCTGCTCGCGTTCTTCGACTTCCCCGGCCTCGATCTCGGGGACTACGCCGAGGTGCTCGGCGGTCTGCACCACATCGCGATCTCGATCGCGCCGGACCGCTGGGAGCACCTGCGGGGCAAGCTGGAAGGCGCCGGCATCGCGACCCGGCACATGAGCGGCACCTCGCTCTACTTCTCCGGGCCCGACGGCGAACGGCTCGAGCTCATCTCGGACCCGTTGCTCGAGATGTACGGAACCACGGTCGCGTAGTCGGTCCGCCGCGCCTCAGCCCCGACCGCCACGTCGAGCTCGCCGATGTCGATCGGGTCGCCGACATCGAGCTCGTCCTCGACCACTTCCATCTCGCCGCGACGCGCCGCGGAACCACACGAAGAGCGCACCGGCGAGCAGGAGCACGGCGCCGAGCCCGATCGCGTACCGCATGCCCACGGTGAAGGCCTCCCGCGTCGCATCCGCGAGCGCGCTCCCGTTCGCGGTGCGGTGCGCGACCTGCAGCGCGAGGGCCGGCGCTTCGCGCGCCTGGCGGGCGAGCGCCGTCGGCAGTCCCCCGAGGTGGTGGTCGATCGAGCTGCGGTACGCGACGTTGAACGCGCTCCCGAGCACGGCGACCCCGAACGCCGCCCCGATCTCGCGGGCGGTGTCGTTGACCGCGGACGCGACGCCCTGCTTCTCGAGCGGGAGCGACGCGACGATCGCGGTCGTCGCCGGGGTCATGGCGAGTGGTGCCCCGACCCCGAGGATCAGCGAGGCGACGAGGAACTGCAGGTAGCCGCTGTCCGGGCCGAGCGTCGTGAACGCGAGCAGGCCGATGGCCGAAAGGGCCAGCCCGGCCCCGCCGATGAGCCGGTGACCGTGGCGATCGGCCAGCGTCCCGGCGATCGCCGAGAGCGGGATCATGACAACGCTCATCGGGACCATCGCGACCGCAGCCATCAGCGTCGAGTACCCCAGCACCAGCTGCAGGAACTGCAGGGCCACGAAGAAGAAGCCGAACATCGCGAAGAACTGCAGGAAGATCGACACGGACCCGGTCGTGAAGCCGCGGTGCCGGAAGAACCGTGGATCGAGCAGTGGTGCCTCCGACCGCAGCTCCGCGAACACGAAGACCACGAGGAGCGCGACCCCGCCGACGAGCGCGGCCAGCGTGACCGGGTTCGTCCACCCCTGGTCGGGCCCTTCGATGATCCCGAACACGATGCCGCCGATCCCGATGGCCGAGAGCAGTGCGCCGAGGGGGTCGAGGCCGACGTGATGGGTCGACACCGTCGACGGGACGACGGCCACGACGGCGACGAGCAACGCCAACGCGAGCACCGCGGTCGCCACGAACACCGACGCCCACGAGAACGACTCGAGCAGCACCCCGGCGGTGAGCAGCCCGAGCGTGCCGCCGATGCCGGCGAACCCGGCCCAGATGCCGACCGCCTTGGCCCGCTCCTCCGCCGGGAAGATGCTCGTGATCGTGGAGAGGGTTCCGGGCATGACGAGCGCCGCCCCGATGCCCATGAGCGCGCGCGAGCGCGATGAGCTGCGTCGGCGATCCGGCCCCGATCGCGAGCAACGACGCGCCGCCGAAGACGGCGAAGCCGATGATCAGCGCGCCCCGACGCCCGTAGCGGTCGCCGAGGGCACCGGCCGGAAGCAGCAACGCGGCGAGCGTCAGCCCGTAGGCGTCGACGATCCACTGCTGCTCGGACTGGCTCGCGCCCAGGCTCGCCGAGACGGCGGGGAGCGCATTGGCCAGCATGGTCACCGAGGCGACGACCATGAGGACCGCCAGGCACATCACGGCGAGCACGAGGCTGCGCCGGAGGGACGAGATCGGTGGGACGGAGGTGACGGCTACCGGCATGAAGAGGCTCGCTTCGTCGCAGTACGGTCAGGGAGACGGACTAGTATTCGGAGGGAACCTCCGGTACTATACGGAGGGTGCCTCCGGTTTGCAAGGAATTTCCCGTCCCACCGCTCGAGTGGCACCGAGAGCACCTTGGAGAACCCGCCGACATGACCCCACCGCAGGGCACCACCGGGACGACGAGTCCCTCGACCCGACCGCTTCGGGCCGACGCGCAGCGCAACCGCGACCGGATCCTCGCGACCGCACGCGACACGTTCCGGGCGCGCGGTCCGGACGCGTCACTCGAGGAGATCGCCCGGGGAGCCGGCGTGGGGATCGGCACGCTCTACCGCCACTTCCCCACCCGGCACGCGCTGCTCGACGCCATGTTCCGCGAGAGCGTCGACGCGCTGTGCGTCGAGACCACCGAGCTCAGCGAGTCGGCCGAGCCGTACGAGGCGTTCGTGGGCTGGCTGCACGCGCAGCTCCAGCACGCGATGACCTATCGGGCGTTGGCTGCGTCACTGATGATCACTGAGCTCGGCGCGGACGCCCCTACCGAACTGTGCAGTGGCGAGTCGGCGTGCAGCGCGTTGCGGAGCACCGCGGAGACCCAGGTCGCGCGGGCGCAGAAGGCCGGAGTCATCCGAAAAGACGTCGACGCCGACGACGTCCTGCGGCTCGTCAACGCCATCGCGCTCACCACGGAGGATGTGAGCGACAGCTGCGCCGCGGCCGAGCGGCTCTTCACGCTGATGGTCGACGGCCTCCGCGTCTGAGCGGCGGCGTCAGGTCACCGACCGAGCACGTCCGCGAACCACGCGTGGGTGCGCTCGGTCCAGAGGTTCGCCATGGCACCGGGGACGGCCATGAAGCCGTGTGGCATCTCGGGGAGCACGAGCAGGTCGACCTCGTTGCCGGCCGCGGCCCAGCGCGCGGAGAGCTGCAACGTGTCGTCGAGCAGGTGGTCGGCGGTCCCGACGCTCATCAGCGCGGGTGGCAGGTTCCTCAGATCGGCGAACGCGGGTGAGATGGACGGGTCGCGGCGCTCGTCGTCGGTCAGGCCGGGCAGGTAGCACTCCGTGAAGAACTCGATGCCGACCGGGTCGAGCAGGTCCAGCCCCGGGCTGGGACGGATCCCGCGCTGGCTCGGCGAACGGCCCCAGTCGTACACCCCGAACACGAGGTTGGCGCCGGCGACGCGTTCGATCGCCCGGAGCTCGTCACGGATGCGCAAGGCCACGATCGCGGCCATGTAGCCGCCGGCGGACTCGCCCCCGACGAGGAGGCGACTCGCACCGAACTCCTGCTCGCCGTTTGCCAGCAGCCAGGCCGCGACCGCGACGCCGTCGTCCGGGCCGGCCGGGTGCGGGTGCTCGGGGGCGAGCCGGTAGTCCACCGACACCACGGCCAGGTCGAAGCGATCGCGCAGATCCACGCTCGAGTAGTCGGACATCTCCGGCGCACCGATCATCATCCCGCCACCGTGGAAGTGGAGGTAGATCGCGCTCGCGGGACCGGCGGGGGTGAACACGCGGCAGGGGACGCCGGCGATGTCGCGCAGCACCGCGTCCGGCGACGGGTAGTACATGATCTCCATCGACTTGCGGGCCAGCGCCACCTTCTCGTCGCGGCTGAGGGTGTCCGAGACGGCCGGGTCGCTGCCACCCATCATCTCGATGACGGCCGCGAGCGACTCGTCGACCGCCGCCCTCGTCTCCCCCCGCAGCGCTTCCATCTCGTCGGTCCAGAGCCGCATCCGATCCCCCATCGCGTGTGGTCGTCGTGCGCATCGTGACGCACGGCCGGCCCGCCGGTCCAGGCTCAGTCGAGCAGGGACGGCTGGGTCGCGAGGTCGTAGACGACGTGGTCGTCGACCCGGCGCGCCTCGACGGTCGGCGTGTGCTCGACGAGACGCCCGTCGTGGAACAGGTGCTCGACCCGGATCTCCTCCACGAGCACGAGATGATCGGCGAGCAGGCGGCGATGGCAGCGCCACCAGACCGATTCGGCGCACATCACGGCGGTGGGTCGCTCCTCCGCGCGCTCGCGCAGCTCGGCGACGCCGGCCGCGAACTCCGGGCGCGCCATGTGGTCGGCGTACCCACGGAACTGCGGGTTGCGCAACCCGATGTTGGGTGAGTCCGGTGCCGGCGTTCGCCGGCCGCCCAGGGCCTCGAGCCATCGGTAGTCCACGCGCGCCGTCGCGAGCCACGCCTGCATCGCCTCGCTCCCGAACTGCGGGAGCCGGCGACTGCCCGGGTACCGGCGGACGTCGACCACGACCTGGACGCCCGCGCCGCGCACGAGATCCGCGAACGCGCTTGCCTCCAGCGTGCCGTGCCCGACGGTTCGGACGATCTCCACGCGACCATCCTTCCCCCGTTCGCGAATCACGGGCGGGCGACTGGGACGTTTCGGGCATGTGAGGCCCGGGTATCGCACGGGCAGCGTCCGGACTCGGGGAGCAGCCTCGAGCCGAGGAGGCGCATCGAGGCAATTGGGGGGACCAATGCGCCGAATGTTGCTCATTCCCGTGGCTCTGGTGGCGCTCGTGGTGGTTGCCGGCTGCAATCCCCAGCCGGTGCCGGCCGCGGACATCGTTCCGTGGCAGCAGAAGCTCGAGCACGTGACCCCGCCGAAGAGCCCGCCGCCGCTGGCCCGCGACCTGCTGAACATCGCGATCCGCCAGGGCGTGCCGGTCGTGTGCCCCGCGCTGACGGCCCAGGCCGCCCCGGCCTACCAGCCGTTCGTCACCGCCACCTGCGCCTCGATCGTCGCGAGCAACGACCCGTTCACGACCACGACCCAGGTCCTGCCCGCGCTGTGTGCGGGGAGCCCGCCGATCGGTGCGACCGTGTTCCCGAAGCTGGCGCCGGTCATCACCGCGACCTGCCCGTTGATCGTCCAGCTCGTGCCGCTGCTCGGCCTGACCCAGTACGTGCCCCTCTTCTGACCCCGGAGCTCTGACTTCCGGGCCCTGACCTCCGGGCCCTGAATGGGCCGTCCGGCCTCTTGTCCTTCCTGCCCAGCCTTGAAAGAGTGCATATGGGCACGAGAGGGATGAATGGGCAGCAACACCATCACAATTCGTCGGCGCAGCGCGACCCGTGCTCGCCACCGTGGTCGCGGTCGTCGCCGGGCTGAGCGGGCTGGCGCCCGGTGTCGCCGGCGCGGCTGCCTCCGGTGGATCCGCCGCACCGGACGCGATCCACATCGGGGCCCGGATCCCGATCGTCGTGGACCCCTCGCCGGCACCGGTGAGCCACGTGCCCGCGCCCGCGCTGCGGGCCCAGTCCGCGCTCTCGGCGAGCTCGACCACCGCCACCATCCAGGTCACCTACACCGGCTTCACCGCGCCGGCCCAGGCTGCGTTCCAGTACGCCGTGAACCTCTGGAAGCCGCTCATCTCGTCCCCCGTTCCCATCACCGTGAACGCCTCGTGGAGTGCGCTCGGCACCGGTGTCCTCGGCCAGGCCGGACCCGACGAGGTGATGCGCGATCAGCCCGGCCTCGTCGCGCACACCTGGTACCCGGTGGCGCTGGCCAACGCGATCACGGGGACGGACCTCGACCCCGCCAACGCGGACATCGACGCGACGTTCAGCAACGCGTACCCGTCGTGGTACTTCGGCACTGACGGCCAGCCCGGTCCCGGCCAGATCGACTTCGTCAGCGTCGTGCTGCACGAGCTCGGTCACGGGCTCGGCTTCTACGGCATGGCCGACGTCGCCAACGGGATCGGGACGTCACAGCTCTCCGGCTACCCCGGGATCTTCGACCGCTTCACCAAGGTCAGCGGGACCCCGGTCCTCGACTACGCGAACGGGTCGACGGCACTCGCCGCCGCGCTCCAGGGAACGGTGCTCCGATTCAACGGACCCCACACGAACGCCGCGAACAACGGCTCCGGCGCACGGCTCTACGCGCCGGCCACGTGGGAAGAGGGCAGCAGCTACTCGCACCTCGACGAGTCGGTCTTCCCCGCCGGCAACCCGAACTCGCTCATGACCCCGATGATCGGCGCGCAGGAGTCGATCCACGATCCCGGACCGGTCACGCTCGGGATCTTCGCGGACATGGGCTGGCCGACGGCGACCGTTCCGGTTCCACCGGGCGCGCCCACCGCGGTCGAGCGCGACCCCGCTCGACGGCGCCGCGCAGGTCACGTTCTCCCCCGCCGCGGGCACACCCGCGGGCACGACCTACACCGTCACGTCGACGCCGGCGGGCGGCACCGGCTCCGGCTCGGCCTCACCCATCACCGTCAACGGACTGACCGACGGCACGTCGTACACGTTCACCGTGACCGCATCGAGCTCCGCGGGCACGAGCGCGCCGTCCGCCGCGTCGAACGCGGTGACGCCGCTCGCGCCACCGAGCGACGTCCCGACGATCATGGCGCCCACCGACGGTGCGTCGGCGACGGACCTCGTCACCCTCACCGCGTCCTCGCCCGATGCCGCGGTGCGCTTCGAGCTCGACGGCACGTGGCTCGGCAACCCGGTTCCGGTCGACAGCGGCATCGCGTCCACCACCTGGCAGTCCCACGGGCAGGCGAACGGGCCGCACACGATCTCGGCGCACAGCTGCGCCAGCCTGGGGGCGTGGTCCTGCGCGACCAGCGCCGCGTCGGTCGCGGTGACGGTCTCGAACACCACACCGGTCCTGACCGCGCCGACGCCGAACCGGGTCGCCAGTGGAACGCTCAAGATGGGCGCCACCGCAGATGGTGCCGGCGGCGTGGCGTTCCTGGTGAACGGGGTCCGCAAGGCGTTCGACGCATCGAGCCCGTACACCGCCTCGGTGTCGGTCTCCAACCTGGTGGACGGCACCTACACCGCGACCGCGGAGTCTTGTGACGCCACCGGCACGACGTGCTCCGGCTTCGCATCGAGTCCCGTGTCGTTCAAGGTCAAGAACCTGCATCCGGCGATCACCTCGGTGAGCGCGTCTCCGTTCAGCCCGAACGGCGACGGGGTCCGCGACTCCGTCACGATCGGGTACTCGCTGCCCGACACCGAGACCGTCTCGTGGAAGGTCGTCGGACCGACCGGCACGGTGAAGGAGACGGTCGTACTCGGGACCTTCGCCAAGGGCGCCCACAGCTTCGTGTGGAACGGCAAGAGCACCGCCGGGCCGGTCGTCGCCGACGGCACCTACTCGATCGTCCTCTCGACGACCGCCACCGTCTCGGGCCGGAAGCTGGCCGGACGGGCAACGCACAACGTCATCGTCGACCTGACCGCGCCGAAGATCACCGCGGCCACGGACGGCAGCACGACGATCTACCCGACCGGTGGGAGCACCCCCGCGGGCCTCGCGGCGAAGGTGACGCTCGACGAGCCCGGCGCGATCACGATGACCGTCCGGAACGCGGGCGGGACGCTCGTGCGCACGCTCACCGCCGCCGGCATCGCGGGCAAGACCACGATGACCTGGAACGGGGCCAACAGCGCGGGCGCGGTCGTCACGAGCGGCACCTACACGTGGCGGCTGAAGGCGACCGACGCGTCCGGCAACGTCCGCAACGCCGGCCCGTTCTCGATCGACGTCCTGCACCTCGCGAATCGGTCCACCACGCTCGTGCTCAACGGCAACCAGCGGTTCCAGGCCGTCGGCTGCGGCTACTACTACACGACCGGGTCGGCCTTCTCGGCCGGGTTGTGGCTGATCGACGACTGCGCGCCGTCGGGCGGCGTGACCAGCGCCGAGGGCGACTACGAGTTCACCGTGCCCGCGGCCTTCAGCTACAGCAGCGTCACGATCACCGCGAGCGCGTACTCGCACGGCGGCACGAACCGGATGTACGGACAGCTGATCACGTCCATCGGCCCGTGGTCCCCGAAGACGGCCACGTCACCGACCGCGCCGACGGCGAACAACCTCGGCACGTTCACCGGTCCCGGCATCGTCGACGCGAACCACCACGTCATGGTCGCGGTCGGGGTCGACAACAGCATGCGCTCGCCGAGCGACATCGACATCGGTTGGGTCGCGATCGCGGTGAGCTACACCGTCAAGCTCTGACCCGGAGCCGTTCGGACGGTCTGGGATACCGTGCCGCGTGCACGTTGACGCCGGGACGTTGCTCATCAGCGTCACGGCCGTGCTCATCGGGGCGATCGTGCAGGGGTCGATCGGCTTCGGGCTCAACCTGCTCGCCGCGCCGGTGATCGCGATCGTGGCGCCGGAGATGCTGCCCTTCAGCCTCGTGCTGGTCGCGCTGCTGTCCTCGGTCACCAACGTGGCGCGCGAGCACCACGAGCTCGACCACTTCGCGGCGCGCCATCTCCTCATCGGCGCGGTCCCCGGCACGGTGGTCGGACTCCTGCTGCTGAGCTCGCTGAGCACCTCGGGGTTGGCCGTGGCCGCGGGCGGGGTCACCCTCCTCGGTGTCGTGTTGTCGACGTTCTCACCGCCGGTGCCCATCACGGCCGGCACCAGCACCGTGGCCGGGTTCGTCTCGAACGCGTTCGGCACCGCGGTCGCGATCGGCGGCCCGCCGGTGGCGT
Source organism: uncultured Acidimicrobiia bacterium (assembly GCA_963770105.1). Lineage (GTDB taxonomy): Bacteria > Actinomycetota > Acidimicrobiia > IMCC26256 > JAENVU01 > Chersky-806. The sequence continues at coordinate 2,797,318 of CAVYOL010000002.1, forward strand.
TGCTCTTCCAGCACCGGCGCGGCCCGACGACGCGGGCGACCCTCGGGGCGTTCTTCGCGGCGAGTGCCGCGATGTCCATCGTCGCCTACGCGCTCGCGGACAAGCTCCGCGGACGACAGGCCGTCTTCGCCCTCGTCCTGCTCCCGCCGCTGGCGCTGGGGATGTGGCTCAGCAGTCACCTGCACCCGTTCGTCGATCGAGGCTGGCTGCGACCGGCCGTGCTCGCCGTCTCCGCGATCGCGGGCACGACAGCCGTCGTTCACGGCCTGATGTAGGGGCCCACGGCGACCCACGGGTAGCCGGCTCCGGCAACGGGTACACGGTCTCAGTGCTGGCGGACTCGCAGAACCTCATCGCGGGCCGGTATCGGCTCGACGGCTGGTTGGGCCGCGGCGGGATGGGCGAGGTCCGCGCCGCGACCGACCTGCGCCTGGACCGAGAAGTCGCGGTCAAGCTCCTGCGCGCCGACCTCGCCCACCAGATCGACCTCCGGCGGCGCTTCGAGCGCGAGGCGCGCGCCGCCGCGCGCATCTCGCATCCCAACATCGTCGCGGTCTTCGACACCGGTGAGCACGACGCGGTGCCGTTCATCGTGATGGAGCGTCTGCCCGGCGACACCCTCGCCGACGAGATCGCCGCCGGGCCGCTCTCGTGCCCCCGCGCGTGCACGGTGCTGCTCGAGGTCCTCTCGGCCCTGGCCGCAGCCCACGCGGGTGGTGTCCTGCACCGCGACATCAAACCCGGCAACATCCTGCGAGCACCCGACGGCCACGCGAAGGTGGCTGACTTCGGCATCGCGAAGGTCGCCGAGGAAACCGATCCCAAGACGACGGGCATGCTGCTCGGCACCGCGGCCTACCTCGCGCCCGAACGGCTCTCGGGCGAGCCGGCGACCGCGGCCAGTGACCTGTACTCGGTCGGCGTCGTCCTCTACGAGGCGCTCGCCGGCCGGCTCCCGTTCCAGGCGGACTCCCCACTCGGACTGGTGGCGGCGATCTCGCTCGGGCAGCCGCGGGCGATGACCGACGTGCGGCCGGACGTTCCGGTGGCGGTCGGCCGCGTGATCGAGCGGGCGATGAGCAAGGATCCGCAGGAGCGATTCGTGTCCGCGGCCCAGATGGGCGCGGCCCTGCTCGAGGCCGGCGATGCATCGGCGCTCGCGCCGGCCGACCGCCCGACGGTCGCACTCGCCACACCCGACACTGCTCGGCCCGATCGTGCACGCGCGCCATCCGCGGCCACCGAGATCGCTCCGGCCCCGACGGCTCCGGCGGTCCAGGGCCCGCGGCAGCGGCCCCGGGTCGCACGACGCGCGAAGCGGTGGATGGCGGCGATCACGGTGGCGCTCCTGCTCGTCGCGCTGCTCGTCGTGGGCATCACGATCGCCGTCGGCGATTCGTCGACACCGCACCCCGCGTCGACGACTCCGACGACCGCCGGACCGCGGATCCCGACCAGGCTCGAGCGGGCGATCGACCGGCTGGACCAGGCGGTACGCCCATGAGCCGCCGCACCCGGGTCGCGGTCGCGTCCGCGCTCGTCGCCCTGCTCGCGGCCTGCGGCAGCGGAGGGTCCGGCGTGTCCAAGCCGGCGGGACGGGTCCTCGCGCTCGAGGTCGCGGCCATCCGAGCCGCGGCGGGAAGCGCCGACCGAACCGCCACCGCGCAACGGCTCGCCCAGCTGCGCGCGAGCGTCACCCAGCTGCGCGCGAGCCATGGGCTGAGCGCGTCGGCAGCCGCGAGGATCCGGCGCGCCGCGACCGCGGTCGACGCGCAGCTCGAGCTGCTGCCGACGACGACCACCACCACGACGACCACCACCACCACGACGCCACCGGCGCCGGGCCCGCGCGGCCACGGAGGCAAGGGCCGTCCCCTCCAGGGAGACCAGCCGAAGCCCGGGCGCGATCACGGAGGCGATTGACCGGCCGGCCGCACGGAGGCCGCGCGCCGGCGCGCTTCAGGCGGCCGGGACGGGTCCGATCGAGACCGGGATGCCGTTGACCGCGGCGTTGCCCGAGATGACGTCGACGAACGTCCCCGGCGCCAGGACGTTGGTGTTGACGCCGGCGTGGTCGTTCGCCACCCCGAGCCGCGTGCCGGACTGGTTGTGCCCCCAACCGTGCGGGAGCGACACGACACCGGGACGGATGTCCTCCGTCACCTCGGCCGCGACGTCGACGGTGCCGGCCGCCGAGGTCACACGCGCGAGCGCGCCATCGGCGACGCCGAAGCGACCGGCGTCGTCCGGGTGCACCAGCAACGTGCAACGGTCCTTGCCCTTCACGAGCACGTTGACGTTGTGCATCCACGAGTTGTTCGAGCGCAGGTGCCGCCGGCTCACGAGCACCAGATCGTCGACGGGACGGTCGAGCCGCGCCGCCAGCCGGGGCACGTCGTCGGTGATGTAGCTCGGCGCGAGGTGGACCTTGCCGTCGACGGTCGTGAGCACCTCGTCGAGGCAGGGCTCGTTCGGCCCGAGGTACACCCCGTGCGGCTCGGCCTCGAGCCGGGCGAGGTTGAGCCCGCCGGGCACCTCGCCGTAGCGGTCGCCGAACGGACCGGTGCGCAGCGTCAGGTCGAGCATGCGGAGTGGCCCGCCGTGGTCGTACTCCTTGCGCAACGTCGGGCCGTCGAAGCCCCGGGTGTCCGCGAGCACGTCGAAGAACCCGTCGTCGATCGCGGCGACGTCGACCTCCGCCGCGTCCATCCCGAGGCACGCCCCCGCGAGCCGGATGAGGATCTCCCACTCTTCGGGCCGACCGGCTTCGGGCGGGAAGATCGCGGGCGAGAAGTTCGCCGCGCTACCGACCGCGAAGTTCCAGATCAGGTCGTCGTGGTGCGGCTGCTCCAGTGGCGAGAGGCCCGGGAGGATCACGTCGGCGTGGCGCGTCGTCTCGTTGAGCCAGTTGTCGACGCTGATCATGCAGTCGAGCTCGTCGAGCGCCGCGTCGAGGCGGTCGCCGCCCGGCGTCGACAGGACCGGGTTGCCGGCCACCGTGAACAGCGCGCGGATCTGCCCGTCGCCCGGGGTGGCGATCTCTTCGGCGAGACACGACACCGGCACGTGGCCGAGCACCTCGGACGCGCCGCGCACGCGGGTCTTCCACCGGCCGAAGTTCTCGACCCCGCCCTCGAGGCCCGGCATCGGGAGATCCGTCGGCCCCCACACCGCCGGCCGCGGGAACATGAGGCCGCCGACGACGTCGAAGTGGCCCGTGAGGATGTTCACGACGTCGACGAGCCAGCTCGCGAGCGTGCCGAACTCCTGGTTGCAGAGGCCGATCCGCCCGTAGACGACCGCGCGCTCGGTCGTGGCGAGCTCGCGGGCGAGCGCGCGGATGCGGTCGGCGTCGATGCCGGTCACGGCCGCGACCCGCTCCGGGGTCCAGCCCGCGACGAGTGCCTCGATGCTCTCGACGCCGTCGAGCCGGTCGGCGACGTGGCCGAGGCGCACGAGCCCTTCGCCGACCACGACGTTGGCGACGGCCAGGAGCAGCGCGGCGTCCGTGCCCGGCGTGATGGCCATCCACTCGTCGGCGGCGGCGGCCGTGCCGGTGCGCCGGGGGTCGACGACGACGACCTTGCCGCCGCGCTCGCGGATCGCGGCGATCTCGCCCATGACGTCCGGGCACGCGAGCAGCGAGCCCTGGGACGCCTGCGGGTTCGCGCCCATCACGACGAGCAGGTCGGTCCGCTGGATGTCCGGGACGGGGATCTTCCACATCCCGCCGTACATGAGGTGCGAGCTCACGTTCTTCGGCCACTGGTCCACGGTCCCCGCGGAGTAGATCATCGGGATCCCGGACATGCCGATGAGGATGCCGACGTAGCGCGCCAGGCTGAAGTTGTGGGCGAGCGGGTTGCCGACGTACGCGGTGACCGCCTCGATCCCGTGCGCGGCGATGACCGGGGCGAGCAGCTCCGAGCAGCGACGGAACGCTTCGTCCCAGCCCACCTCCCGCCAGCTCTCGCCGTCGCGCACCATGGGCGCCCGGAGTCGGTCGGGGTCGTGGTGCAGGTGCCCGAGCGTCGTGCCCTTCGGGCAGAGGTGACCCCGGCTCCACACGTCGTCACGGTCGGCGCGGATCAGCGCGACCTCATCACCCTCGACGTGGATCTCGAGGCCGCACATCGCCTCGCACAGCGGGCAGGTACGGAGGTGAACGGTCCGCTCATTCGTCCCGGACGGCATACCTGGCCACGATACGGGAAGGTTCGAGGTCGCGCATCCGTTGGTGTCCGCATCGCCTCCCCCCAGGAGTCCCGCCATGGTGACCACGCTCGTCAGCAGCTCCGGCACGTTCGATCTCGAGGGCAGCACGCGGGTCCACCGGCTCGGGTATGGCTCCATGCAGCTGACCGGCAAAGGGGTGTGGGGACCGCCGCGTGATCACGACGAGGCGATCCGCGTGCTGCGGCGCGCGGTGGAGCTCGGGGTGGACTTCATCGACACCGCCGACTCCTACGGCCCGTACGTCGCCGAGGAGCTGATCCACGAGGCGCTGCACCCGTACCCCGAGGGCCTCGTGATCGCGACCAAGGCCGGGCTCACCCGTTCGGGACCGAATGACTGGCGACCGCTCGGGCGCCCCGAGTACCTGCGCCAGGAGTGCATGATGAGCCTCCGCCGGCTCGGGCTCGAGCGCATCGAGCTGTTCCAGCTGCACCGGATCGACCCGAAGGTGCCGCTCGCCGACCAGGTCGGGGAGCTGAAGCTGCTCCAGGACGAAGGCAAGATCCATCACATCGGTCTGTCCGAGGTCACGGTCGCCGAGCTGCAGGCCGCGCAGGAGATCGCGACGATCGCCTCGGTGCAGAACCGCTACAACCTCGCCGATCGTTCGTCCGAGCCGCTGCTGGACCACGCCGAAGCGGAAGGCATCGGCTTCATACCGTGGTTCCCGCTCGCGACCGGGCAGCTGGCCGGTACCGGCGGTCCGCTCGACCAGATCGCGCGGGAGCTCGACGCGACCCCGTCGCAGCTCGCGCTCGCGTGGCTGCTCGCGCGCTCACCCGTGATGCTGCCGATCCCCGGCACGTCCACCGTCGCACACCTCGAGGACAACCTCGCGGCCGCCGGCCTGCAGCTCTCCGACGCGCAGTTCGAAGCCCTGAGCGCAGCCGGGAGCTGAGCGGCCACAAGTCGCACGGTCGCCGCCGCCGCGCATAGGAAGGAGGCCACCGGGATCCGGCGCCGCGGCGAGGAGGTCCACCACGAGGCGTTTCTTCCAACGGACGTTCCAGTCCTTCTCCTCCCGCAACTTCAAGCTCTTCTTCTGGGGCCAGCTGCTCTCCAACACGGGCAACTGGCTGACGATGGTGGCGCTGACGCTCCTCGTGCTGAAGCTGACCGACAGCGGCTTCGCCGTCGGTCTCCTCACGGCGTGCCAGTTCGGCCCGATCCTGCTGCTGTCCGCGTGGGCCGGGGTCATCGCGGACCGGTCGAACAAGCGCCACCTGCTCTTCATCACGCAGTCGCTCGAGATGCTGCAGTCGTTCGTCCTCGGCGCCCTCGCGTTCATGGGCCACCCACCGCTCGCCGCGCTGTACGGGACCGCGTTGGCAGGCGGGGTGCTGCTCGCCTTCGACAACCCCGTCCGCCGTTCGTTCGTGGCCGAGACGGTCACACTCGACGACGTCCCGAACGCAGTGACGCTCTACAGCGCGATGGTCAACACGTCGCGCATCTTCGGCCCAGCCCTCGCCGGGGCGCTGGTCGTGACCCTCGGCTACGGCTGGTGCTTCACGATCGACGCGTTCTCGTACCTCACGGTGCTGGCCGCGCTCTGGATGATCCGGCCGTCGGAGCTCCGGCGCGTGCCGGTCACCCCGCGCGGCCGGGGCCAGGTGCGGGCCGGGCTGCGCTACGTCCGCAGCGTGCCCGCGCTCTGGGTCACGTTCGTGATGCTCGCGATCATCGGGACCCTCACCTACAACTTCAGCGTCCTGTTCCCACTCTTCGTCATCCGGGGTCTGCACGGCAGCGACGCGACCTACACCTTGGTGTACTCCGTGTTCAGCGTCGGATCACTCGTCGGCGCGCTCGCGGTCGCGCGCCGGAGCACGGTGCGCGTGCGCTTCATCGTGATGGGTGCGGCCGCGTTCGGCGCCAGCATGCTCATCCTCGCCGGCGCGCCGACGCTCGTCTGGGTGTTCCCGATCGTCTTCCTCGTCGGCCTGACCAGCATCAGCTACATGACGGCGACGACCGCGATCGTCCAGGTGCGCTCCGATCCGCAGATGCAAGGCCGGGTCATCGCGCTGCAGACCGTGCTCCTCGTCGGGACCACGCCCATCGGTGGACCGCTGCTCGGCGCGCTGGCGGACGCGTACGGCGCGCGCGTCCCGGTCGTGGTCGGCGGCGTCGCGGCAATCGGTGCCGCAGCGTGGGGCGCGATCGTCGGGCGGCGGCTGATGCGTGAACCCGAGCCGCTGCCTATCGAGGGAGTTGTCCCACCCATTCATCCGTCGTGATGACGCTCGCCTGGCGCGGGAACACCTGGTCGAGCAGGACGCGGTGGACCTCCGGGGCGGCATCGGCGCATGCGTCCCGCAACACGGTGAGCTCGTAGTCGAGGTCGGCCGCCTGACGGACCGTCGAGAGCACCACACCGCTGGTCGCGATGCCGGTCAGCACGAGGGAGTCCACCTCGAGACCGCGCAGCACGACCTCGAGGTCGCTCCCGGTGAACGCACTCACGCGCTTCTTCGTCACGACGACGTCGTCGGGCCCGGGCGCCACCGCGGGGTGGATCTGGGTGCTCGGGTCCGCGTCGCTCATCCCGCCGCCACCGGCGAGGGCCGAGAACGACTTGTTCCTGCGGCTGATCTCCGGCGCGCCGGGCCGGAACGCGACCCGCACGTAGATCACCGGCACCCCGGCGGCGCGCGCCGCGCTCGTGGCCCGCCCGAGCGCGGCGAGCAGCGACTCCGCCTCCTCGGTCACGCGCTCGACGATGCCGTTCTGGACGTCCATGACCAACAGCGCAGGTTTCGTCATGCCCGCAATCGTTGCACCGCGGGCTGCCGTCCCGTCTGATTCGGAGGGTCGGATTGCGACGATCTTCAGGTGCGCGCCCGGCCCGTCGATCTCTCCGGCGATGGGATCGGGACGAGTCGCGCTCGCCGGCGCCGTGAGCGTGGTGCTCGTGGTGGCGGCGTGCTCATCGGGCGGGTCGGGTGCCACGACGACGGCGACGCCACACCAGCGGCTGGTCCGGGCGATCGACGCCGACCTCGCGGCGCACCCGAAGATGCCGGGCGAAGCCGTGAGCGTGCGGGCGCCGGGGCTCGACGTCGCGGCCGCGGGCGGCTTCGCGGACGTCGCGGACAGGACGCCACTGCGCGTCGACACTCCCTTCCGCATCGCCAGCGTGACGAAGACGTTCGTCGCGGTCGCGGTGCTGCGCCTCGTCGAGCAGCACCGGCTCGACCTGGACGCGCCGATCGCGGGCTCCATCTCACCCGCCACCACGGCGCGGTTGACCCGCGGCGGCTACCAACCCGCGGTGATCACCGTCCGGGAGCTCCTGAACCACACGTCGGGGCTGTTCGACTACGCGAGCAGCGCGGCGTACGACCGGTTGAACACGCAGGAGCCGGAGCACCACTGGACGGCGCGCGAGCAGCTGGACTTCGCGATGGACCACGGGCACCCGTTGGCCCGACCCGGTCGGGCGTACCACTACGCCGACACCAACTACGTGCTGCTCGGGGAGATCCTCGAGCGCACCTCCGGCCAACCCCTGGCCCGGGCGGTGCGCGACGAGATCGGCTTCGACCGGCTCGGGCTCGACCACACGTACTGGGAGTCGCTCGAAGCGCCACCCGCGGGAACGCCGGCCCGCGCGCACCAGTACTACGACCGGACCTTCGACAACATCACGCTCGACGCGTCGAGCGACCTCTACGGCGGGGGCGGGCTCGTCTCGACCGTCGGCGACCTCTCTCGCTTCTTCCAGGCGCTGTTCAACCGCAAGGTGTTCACGAACGCCGCGACGCTCGACTCGATGCTCACCGTGTCGCAACCTGGCCGGGCTGACGGGGCCGCGCTCGGGATCTTCGCGACCACGATCGCGGGCGAGCGCTGCTGGGGCCACCCCGGCTACTGGGGCACCGAGGCGTACTACTGCCCCAAGTCGGCGACCGCGTTCGCGCTCGAGACGAACCAGGCCAATGAGGACGACCTGGATACGACGGCGGTCGAGCGGACCATCGTCGACCTCGGCGCGCAGGCTTCTGCACGCCACGCGGCGCGTGACACCGTGACCGTGAAACCTCGAAACGACTACCGGGCGAACATCGCGACGAAGTCGCGCGTGCCGGACTTCAGGTAGCGGTCGGGCGGACGTTGCAGGCTGCCCAGCAGCTTCACCCCCGCCGTGTCGGTCGGTCCGGAACCCGTGTACGTGTAGAAGCTCACCCAGTCGGTGTTGATGTCCAGCTCCATCGCCCGCACTGCGCCGGCGCGCGCCAGCACGTTGGCCAGGCTGACGATGTCGAGCTGACCTGCCACGTAGATGAGGTTTCCGTTCCGGTCGACCCCGACGCCCGATCGCCAGACGTAGATCTGGCCACCGAGGGTCGCGCCCCAGCGGTCGTGGTCGTTGCTCAGCAGCCCGGGGACGGGCTGGCCGCCGTCGACGAGGAGGTCGAGGTTCTGGCGGACCGATGCCACGTCGGGTCCCGGACCGACGTCTCGGCCCCACGCGCCGACGGTGACGCTCCCGTCGGTGCGGATCGCCAGGCTGGCGCGCCCGGCGACCAGTGGTCTGACGACACGGCCCTCGGTCACGTAGCCGCCCCGCGACGCATCCAGCCGGAATCCGCCGTTGAACGCCGCCACGAGCGGGCCGAAGTCAGAGGGCGCGATCTGCGCGCCGTGCTGCCATCCACCACCCCCGGGGACCTCCAGCCCGTTGTAGAGGACTCCCCTGAGCAGCTTCTCGTCCATCCAGACGACGCCCGCGAGCAGGCTCGTGTGCACGGCGTCGGGACGGACGAACGTCTGGTACACCGCGGGCAGACCGGAGACCAGCTTCCCCGTCGGCTGCCACACGCCTTCGAACGGCAGGGGCTTCGCGACGAACGGTGCGATGGCGACCGGCAGGACGCGTGGCGGAGGAACGACTGCCTTCACGGCCAGGGATCGCGGGGCCGCGACGCGCGGGATGCCGCCGCGGGGGGTGCCGCCCTTCGGTGGCTGGTGGCTCGAGTACCACCACGCTTCGACCTGGTTGACGACTCCGCCACCACCGTGATCCCTGACCCACTCCACCAGCTTCGCCCCGGCCGGGTCCCCACCCGGTCGGGTCAAGGCATGGCCAACCGACCAGCCGATTGCGCCGAGGAGGAGCACGACGACAGCGAGCACGACTCGGACCGCACGCCGGCGGCGACGGCGAGTGCGCGCTCGCCGTACGGTACGGGCGCCCGGGAGAGACGCCTCGCCGAGCTCGTCCTCGAAACCGCGGACCTCGAGCGACATCCGGCCAAGGTAGGGCTCCGTCGGCGGAGAAAGGCTCATGGTTGACGGATCTGACCGGATCCTTGTCCGAGACTTTGCAGGCAACCCGTGATCACCGGCGCCCCAGGATCTGACCGTGCTCAGCCGCGTGAAAGCGCAAGACTGGATGGGTGCGCGCCGCGAGACACCGAACCGGCGTCGCGCTCGGCGCCGTCGTCCTCGTGTTGTCCGCGTGTGCGCTCGCCTGCAGCTCGACGACTTCGGTCAACGCTCCACCACGGGCGCACGCCCGATCCACCAGCACCACCGAGCCAACCGGGCCGCCATGGTCCATTCGAACCGCGACCTTCGACTTCGTCGACGCGTCGCGCCCGTCACCCGCTCGCGGGACGCTGCCTGCGCGCTCGAGTCGGTCGCTGCACACCACCGTGCGGTGGCCGGTTTCTCGGACCGGCGCCGTCGCTCCCGGTCAACTGCCGCTCGTCGTGTTCGGGCACGGTTACCGCGTGTCCGCGGCGACCTACTCAGCGCTGCTCGATGCTCTCGCCCGGAGTGGCATCATCGTTGCCGCGCCGGAGTTTCCCGGCGAGAGCGCGGCACTCCCGGGAGCCGAGGTCGAGTCCGATCTCGTCAACGAACCCTGCGACATGGAGTTCGTCGCCGCCTCGCTCGAAGGCAACCCTCCGGCCGGGCTCCGCGATGCTCTGCACAACGCACCCCTGATCGTTGCCGGTCACTCCGACGGCGCGACCGCCGCCGCAAGCGCGGCGTACACGTCGGACTGCTCGAGCATCCCGATACGCGGAGCCGTCACACTCTCCGTGAACGACGTGCCGATGACCGGCGCATCTCGCTTCGGCACTCCGCCCGCGTTGCTCGCCATGACCGGGAGCGCCGACGAGGTCAACCCGGTTTCCCACACCGTCGCCCTCTTCGAGCACGCACCGAAGCCGGCGTGGCTCGTGACCGTCGCAGGGGGGAGCCATCTCGGTACGTTCACCACTGATCCGGACCTGGCGCGCATCGACGCGATCATCGCCGACTTCGTCTTCCTGGTCTCGGCGAGGGATCCGAACGGCGGTGCTCGACTTGACACCGCCGCCGGCGGTCGCATCGCCATCCAGTCACGCCGATGAACCGTGCGCCTCGTCCGGGCCGCTCGGACCGGACAGTAAAGATTCGGACAAGTCTTGCTCATCAAGGCACGACGAACGCCGGGCGCGAGTGGGGCTGCTGACAGGATCACCGACGGTTCGACGCACAGGAGACGGGCGGCTCGGACCCTGATCCGGAGGTAGAAGTTGGACATCACGTCGATCCGCGGGCTGCCCGCCCACCCGCTCTTCGCGCACGTCCCGGTGGTCCTGATCCCGTTGGCCGCGCTCGGCGCGATCGCCATGCTCTGGCCATCGGTGCGCGACCGGATCGGCTGGTACGTCGTCGGCATGGTGTTCGTGGCCGGGATCTTCACGCAGCTCACCATCGGTGCGGGCCAGAGCCTCAAGCACTACGTGCGCCAGACCTCCCTGCTCCGCCAGCACACGCACATGGGCGAGAACATCCGGCCGTGGGTGCTCCTCATGTTCCTCGCACTCGCCGGCGTGATGCTCGTCGCGCGTCAGGCCCGGCAGCGTTCGGCGGAGAGCACGGGCGACGCTCCCCGCACGACCGGCGGTCGTCGTGACGGGCTCTGGATCGCCGGCGTGACGCTCGCGGTGCTGAGCATCGCCTTCTCCGGGGTGGCGACGTACTGGATCTACCGGATCGGCGACTCCGGTGCGAAGGCCGTCTGGCACCCCACCCAGGTCAGGATCGACGCGGGCCAGCGCCAGGAAGGCGAGGGCCGCGGCTAGGTCGCACCTCCTCGCCGGCAGTTCTCCCCAGCAGCAGATCTCTCGGGGATTTCGGCGTGTTTGCGGTGAATCTTCAAGTTCGCACGGCTTCCATGCCGATGAGGTGCGTCTGTGCCCGGATCGCACCTGCAGACCGTGTCGAAGTCGCGGCGCGCCATCATGGCGGTCGCCGTGGTCGCCGTCATCGCCCTGGCGTTCGGCGTGGTGCAGCTGCGGCCGCGGGCCGGTGCGGAAGGCACCGTCGTCACGCAGGCCGCGAGCGCGGCTGATGCGGGCGCCGTCGACCTGAACCACGACGGGATCGGGGACCTCGGGCGCTACGGCGCGACCAAGGCCTCGCTGGCCGTCGGCGAGCAGCTGCGCGACGGCAGCGACCTCCGCCTCTTCCTGCCGTTCCCGGTCAGCGAGGCCGCGCTCGCCGCGGTCCGGGACGGGGGCTCGGCCAACGTCGCGCTGCAGGTGCGCCGGGTCTCGAACCTCGGGACCCACCGGCTCGTGATCGACGCGTACCCGAACGGCACCACCACGCGACGCGCCGACTACGACCGGCCCACGACGCGTAGTCAAGCTCACACCGGTCGCGGGACGGCTCGCGGTCGACGTCACGCCGGTCCTGCGCGCCATGACGAGCCCGGGCACCCTCACCGTGCGGCTCCGGCTCAACCAGCCCGCGGCGGTCGACGGCGTCTCGACGCAGGTGAACGTCGCGACGTCCGAGACCAGCCCGGCCCGGAACCGGCCGGTGCTGTCGGTCAGCACCCTCCACGCGTCCGCCACCAGCCGGCCGCCGGTGCCCTCGAACCCGCCCACGACTTCACCCCGCCCCCCGCCCCCATCGACCCCGACCACGCAGCCGGCTCCCGCGCCGACGAGCCCGCCGGGTGCCACCGAGCTGTTCCGGGACGACTTCGACGGCTCGACCCTCGACCGCTCGAAGTGGAGGCCCAACTGGCTGGCGGGCACCGACGACGCGGTCACGAAGCCGGTCAACTCGGCCGAGCTCTCGTGCTACGACCCCGCGCAGGTGTCGGTCTCGGGCGGCTACCTGCACCTCCACGCGGTCGACCGGGCGTGCCGCGCCGACAACGGCGTCACGTACCCCTACGCCTCGGGGCTGGTGGAGTCCGCCGAGCACTTCACGTTCACCTACGGCCGGATCGAAGCGCGGATCTTCGTCCCGCCCGGCTCGGCCGGTGCCGCGAACTGGCCCACGTTCTGGGCCAACGGCACCGGCACCTGGCCGGTGACGGGTGAGCTCGACGTCATGGAAGGCCTCGAGGGCCACGCGTGCTGGCACTTCCATTCCACCCTCGGCGGTCCCGGCGGCTGCGCGCCGTGGCCCGATCCCACCGGCTGGCACACCTTCGCGGCGGACTGGGCGCCCGGGTCGATCACCTACTTCTACGACGGCGAGCAGGTCGGTCGGGTCGCGTCCGGGATCACGGCGTCGCCGATGTACCTCGTCCTCAACCTCGGCATCTCGACGTCGATCTCACCGCCGGTGCAGCTGCCGTCCGAGATGCTCGTCGACTGGGTACGCGTCACCCGCTGACCCGGTCGACGCGTCAGCTCACGATCTCGCTGGTCTGCATGACGGGCGCGATCGTCGTGTAGTTCGCCACGTCGGCCAGCACGTCGCCGGTGCCGGGCACGCTCATCGCGGTGCCCATCGCCTCGAGCGACTCGAACGTGAAGTGCACGGCGGCCACGTACGGCCCGTCGATGCCCTTGTCGATCTCGGCGCCGCTCGAGGCCCCAGGTCTTCACCGCGAGCGGGACGTGCTTCGTGCGGTAGTAGTCGTGGTCGAAGGTCGCACCCTCGGTCGTGGGGTACAAGACGCTGAGCCGGATCATGGAGCTGTCCTCTCGGAAGGTGGGAGCGGAGCCGCAGTCTTCCTCACAACGCGCTCAGGAGTCGACGAGGCTCGACACCACTGCGTCGACGAGCGCGTCGTCGATCATCGCTTCACCGAGCAGGGCCCGGTAGTAGACGGGACCGACGAGCTGGTCCAGGGCCGCGCTCACCGGGACGTGGATCCGGTCGGGCTCCAGGCTGATCCGGGCCGCGATCTCGGCCCGCCGGGGCTCGAGGACCCGCGCCCGCAGCGATGCCTCCAGGTCGGGATCCTTCGCCGCCTCGGTGATGAGCGCCGCGAGCACCTGGCGCGCCTGAGGCTCGGACAGCGCCTCACCGAGGTCGTGCAGGTAGGTGTGGAGGTCACGCCCGAGATCGCCGGTGTGCGGCACCGGATGTGACCGGAACACCTCGGCCATCGCGTCGGTGACCGCGTCGACCCGTGACGTCCAGTACCGGGCGAGCGTGTCCGTGCAGATGCCCGACCGGGTCGAGATGGCGCCGTAGTTGAGGCTCGACAGGCCGGCGTCCGCGAACAGCTCGAGCGTCGCGCGCGCCAACCCGAGTCGCTGCTGCGGATCCAGCGAGCGCGCGGCGCCGTCGACGAGGTCCTCGACGTCCGCATCTCCCGCGGCACGTGCGGGCAGGAAGAAGAACGCGACCGCGGCGCCGGCCAGCGCGACCACCGCGGCGATGATCAGCGCGTGGTCCATCGCACTGACGAAGGCATTGTTCGCGGCGGCGGTCACCGCGGTCCCGACCGCGGCAGGGAGCTTGGTCGCCACGATCGCCGCGCTGCCGACGGAGTCCCTCACCGCGGCGGCGGCCTGCGGCGAGAGCTTCTGGAGGGTGGCGAACTGCGCGTTCCCGACGATGCTCGCCGTGTACGAGGCCGTCGCGATGCTCCCCATGATCGCGACGCCGAGCGCACCGCCGATCTCCCGGGTCGTGTCGTTCATGGCGGACCCGACTCCGGCCTTCTCCGGCGGGAGGGACCCCATGATCGACTCGGTCGCCGGCGCCATCGCGAGCCCCATGCCGATGCCGATCACGACCAATGAGAGCGCGACCAGCGGATATCCGCTCGTCGCGGTGCTCCGCGAGAAGATCACGAGCGCGACGGCCACGAGGGTGAGACCCAGGGTGACGACGCGCTTGGTCCCGGCCCAGGAGACGAGTCGGGCGCTCAGCGGCGCGGCGATCATCAGCGCGACGGCGACGGGGATCAGCCGGATGCCGGACTGCAACGCGCTGTACCCGAGCACGAACTGCAGGTACTGGCTGATGAAGAAGAGCGATCCGAACATCGCGAAGAACACGAGCGTGACTGCGATCGACGCGGCGGTGAACCGCGGGTTCTTGAAGAAGCTGATGTCCAGGATCGGGTGGTCGGTGTGCTGCTCCCAGAAGACGAAGGTCGTCAGCAGCACGACCGCGATGGCGAACGCGCCGATCGTCGTCGTCGCACCCCACCCGTTCGACGGTCCTTCGATGATCCCGTAGAGCAGCGAGATGAGTCCCACGGTGGACAGCGCGGTGCCGACGAGATCGAGGCGGGCGGCGTGCTCGTCGCGTGACTCCGGCACGATCAGGAACGCGGCCACGACCGTGACCACGATCACCGGGACGTTCACCAGGAAGATGGATCCCCACCAGAAGTGCTCGAGCAGGTAGCCGCCGACCACGGGACCGATTGCGACCCCGAGCCCGGAGACCCCGGCCCAGAGTGCGATGGCCCGGGCCCGCTGGCTCGGGTCGGTGAACACGTTGACGAGGATCGAGAGCGTCGCCGGCATGATGAAGGCGGCACCGAAGCCCTGCAGCCCGCGCAGGAAGATCAAGGCGGTGGGCGTCGACACCTGGGAGCAGCCGAGCGACCCGGCACCGAAGATCAGCAGCCCCAGGATGAAGCACCGCTTGCGCCCCAGCCGGTCCCCGGTGTTGCCCGCGATGAGCAGGAAGCTCGCGAAGACGATCGTGTAGGCGTCGACGATCCACTGCAGGTCACTCGACGACGCGTGCAGGTCCCGGACGAGGGTCGGCAGGGCGACGTTGACCACCGTTCCGTCGATGCCGACGATGAGCAGCGCGAGGCAGAGCACCGCGAGGATCACCATCCGGCGACGGCTGCCGTCCGCCGCCGATGCATCGGGGTCGAGCTCGGCGGGGGGCGGCGGGCGAACCGTGGTGTCGTTCGTCATGGGCCCCTTCGCGGTTCGATCAGGCGCCGTCGGCGTCGTGGAGTCGTCGGGCCAGGACGTCGGCGCGGCCGTAGTGCCCGGCGACATCGAAGTACCGCTTCGCGTGCAGCGCGTCGCGCAGGTCGCAGTCGGCGGTGACGATCCCCTCGGCGTCGTAGAGCGGTCCCGCGATGACGTCGCCTCCGGGCGCCACGATGCAGGCGCCCCCGCGCCCGAACACGTCCGCGCCGTCGGGAAGCGGGAGCGGGAAGTCGTCGGGGAACGCGGCCGCGGGGATGTACTGCGGGACGCTGACCACGAAGGCGCCCGCCTCGATCGCGATGTGACGCATCGAAGCGATCCACCCGTCGCTGTCATCCGCGTTCGGCGCGACCCAGATCTGGGGACCGCCCTCGTAGACCGCCCACCGCGCGAGGGGCATGCGGTTCTCCCAGCAGATGAGCCCACCGACCCGGGCGACCCCGACGAGGTCGACGACCCCGAGATCGTCACCCGCGCCGACGCCGTGGAAGACGCGCTCGTGCATCGTGGGCATCAGCTTGCGGTGCCGGTGGACGACGCCGTGCGGCCCGAGGATGAGCAGCGTGTTGTACAGCGATCCGGGCCGGTCGTCCTCGCGCTCGTTCACGCCGATGGCAAGGTGCGCGTCGAGCTCCGCGCACGCGGCGACGAGGCGCTCGACGAGCGGACCGCGCACGTCGACGCTCGATGCCCACATCCGCTCCCACAGCTCGTCGCACCCGTCCGTCCACGTCGCGGCCGGCGCCGCCCACGTCCCGCTCGGGTAGATCGACACGAAGCACTCCGGGAACACGACGAACCTCGCGCCGCCGGCGACCGCTTCGTGCAGCAGCGCGACGGCCTTCTCGACGGTCGCTTCCGCGTCGAGGATGACCGGGGTCGCCTGCACCGCCGCGACCCGCACGGTCTCGAATTCCGCCATGATCGAACGGTAGCCCGCGGCCACCGACCGTGACCCGGTCAGGACGAGCGGCCGAGCATGTACGGAACGAGCGCGCGGACGAACTCGGTGTCGGGGCCCGGAGTCGCGGACGAGAACGCGAGGTCGAACGTGTCGAGGGCGGCCCGGGCGATGCCCCGGGCGTACTCGGTCGCGAACGTGATGCTTCCGTACCGGTCCATCAGGACGCGCAGCTCGTCGATCACCTCGGGGGTCCGCTCCTCGCGCGCCATCCCCAGGTACGCCTGGACGAAGTCGGCCTCCGCACCCCGGGCGTGGCCCATGAGGTGGATCAACACCAGCGTGCGCTTGCCTTCCTGGAGGTCGCCGTTGATCTCCTTGCCGTAGACCGCCTCGTCGCCGACCAGGTTCAGCACGTCGTCACGGATCTGGAACGCCGCCCCGAGGTGGAAGCCGAACCGCACCATCGGGCGCACGTCGGCACGACCCCCCGACCCGATGAGGGCCCCGACCCGCAACGGATGGATGGTCGTGTACCAGCAGGTCTTGTGCATGATCAGGTCGAGGTAGTCCTCGGGCGTGAGTGCGGTGACGCCGTCGCGCCGCCAGCCGAGCTCGGTGGCCTGCCCCTCGAGCGTCCGCAGCGCCATCGTCTCGAACTCTTCGAGGATCCGGTCGCCGAGCGCGTCGTCGAGCCCCCGGGTGTGCCGGCGCAGCACCTGGTTGGCGAACACCGCGAGCGCGTCCCCCGCGTTGAGCGCCAGCTCGAGACCGTGCTCGGCGCGCAGCGTCTCGCGCCCGCGCCGCTGCAAGCTCGCGTCCACGATGTCGTCGTGCACGAGGAAGGCGTTGTGCAGCATCTCGATCGCGACCGCGACGGGGAAGCTGTCGGCGTCGGTTCCGCCGAACGCGCGGCAGGTCGCGAGGCAGAGCGCGGGGCGGAGTGCCTTCCCCGGTCGCCGCGGGTACTCCCGCACGAGCTGGTACAGCCAGTGGTGCGGCTCACCGTCGGGGATGAGATCCATGATCGCCCGCCGCACGCGCCGCTCCACGTCGCGCAGAGTGGACTCGACGGAGGTCTCGGCGACCCCGGCAGTCACGCCGGCTCCGCGACCGTCAGCTCGACGGAGACCGCGACGGCGTCCGCGCCGTCGATCTGGAGGAGGCCCCGATACCGGCCCGCCGCCACCTCGACCGATGCGTCGATCGACGCGGTGACGCCGCGGCTCGATCGGGCCGGAAGCCCGTCGATGGAGGCGGGGTCCACGGACACGGCACTGCTCGCGAGCGTCGCGCCCTCGGGACTGCGCAGCTCCCCCACGTGCAGGCGCAAGGGTCCGACCGCGTGTTCCGATGCGTTGTGCAACCACAGCTCGCCCGCGGCCGGTTCCTTCTCGGCGCCCGAGTCCAGCGCGAGCACGAACGCACCCGACCCGCGACCACTGACGACGTCGACCCACACGGGCCCGCCGGTAGGTTGCTGGGGAGACGCGCCGTCGGGAACGCCGAGTCGCGACATGGCCTGCAGCGTCTGAGTCATGAGGTCCGCCCAGATCCCGAACGGATCGGCGCCGTTCGCCGTGGGCGCCGTCGGCGCGCCGTCACCGTTCGTGGTGACGTCGTGCTCCCGCGCCCCGTCGACCACCGCGACCAGCCGGTCGACGATGTCACCCGCGGCCCGCAGACCGCGCCGTTGGATCTGCTCCAACGCGCGTGCGTTGGCCACGGGGTCGAACACCGATGCCCACGGGATGCCGCCACCCCCGCCGTCGTCCGACCGCTCGGACACGCCTGCTCCTCTCCCGCGATTCACCATCGCCCCTCGGCGAACGCGCAGGTAGGCTACGACGTGGCAGGGAGGGAAGTTGGGCGTATGAGCGAACTCAGCGATCTCGTCGGCGTCCTCGGCGCCATCGACGACCATGTGGTCGGGCACCCGGACCTCATCGAACAGGTGAGCCAGCTGCTCTGCCCGTACCGGTACGGCGCCGCGGGTTGGTTCCCCATCTTCCAACGGTGGGTCGCCGAGCGGCCGACCCCCGACGACAGCGCGCACCTCGACATCCCGGGGCTCGACGACGCGCTCGGGAGCCTCTCGGTGCACGACGAGCTCGAGACCGAGCCGCAGGACCCGGGACTCCGACTGGTCACGCTCGCCGTCCTCGGGCGGGTCATGGACGCGTACGGGCCGGGAGGTTCGAGCTCGCACCTGACCCGGAACGCGCTCACGGTCCCGAGCCTGGCCAACGGCGACGGTGAGAAGGCCGAGCTCCTGCTCCAGCTGCTCACGGACACGAAGCGCTTCGCCGACTCGAACGCGTGGGACGACATGATGCAGCAGGCGGAGTCGCAGGGACTCATCCAAAAGGCGGCAGTGCTGCCGCTGCGCTGCCGGGGTGAAGTCGTCCAGGTCAATCTCACCGGTCACGCGCAGCCCGCGACCGCGATCCAGACCAAGCTCCTCGCGCCCGATTTGACGTTCAACGATGCGACGGCGTTCCTCGATCCCGCCCAGTGGCCGCACTGCTGCTCGAGCTGGTGCCGGATGAAGCGCGGGAACGACGCGGCGGACGGGACGCAGCGTTACGAGGAGGTCATCGGCATCGCGTGCCCGACCCCGCTCCTCACGACCTGCCTGGGGTTCAAGAAGGTCGCCGCGCCCAAGGTGGCCGTGGTCGCGTATCACCTCTCGCCGCCGACGACGCCGGACTGCCCCGGTGACGGTGAGGTCCTCGTGGACGAAGGGAGCATCGAGGTTCGCGACCTGGCGCCGCACGGTGTGTCGGTCACGACGACGAAGCGGGTGTTGTTCCAGAGCGTCCCGCCCGGAGCACTGGCGATGTTCTCGTGCATCTTCGGTTACTCCGACATGGGAGATCTGCTCGTCTACAACTGCGCCCGCCGCAAGGGGGCGACGCCGGCTCCGGTCAAGAAGGCGACGAAGAAGGCCGCCAAGGGCCCGAAGGCCGCCAAGGCGCCGAAGAGCGTCAAGACCCCGAAGCCTCCGAAGTTCGAAGGCGACAAGCCCCCGAGTGGTGCCGGCAAGCACGAGAGCACCGAGGTCATCACCGATCTGGCGAAGCTCGCGAAGGACTGCGTCACGGACAGCTCGGCCAGCCTCCGTGCCAACATCGACAAGGCCGTGACCGGCAAGTACTCGACCCAGCACGCCGCGTCGGACCTCGCCACGGTGCTCCGGCGCACGGCGCGCGACATCGCGAAGGCGATCGATGTCGGCGCACGAGGCACCGCGATCGCGAAGCGCGCACCCGACCCCGAGCCGCCGGCGGAGCCGGAGGAAGCGCCATGACGCAGACCCCGAAGCCGACCGACGCGGTCGACGCGTACGCGCAGTTCGTGATCTCGTCGATCGACGCGTGGGCCGTGAGTGCGGCGGCGATCGCGGACAAGATCCAGAGCGGGTCGTATACACCCGCCGACATCACGGCCGAGACCGGGGTCTGGAGCGGTCGCATGGCCAAAGCGGCGCGCGACCTCTACGACACGCTCGTCGACGGGACACCCGAATCGAAGGTCGTGTCCGAGGACTTCAACGCCTCGCCTCCGAGCAAGGCGTACACCGTCGGACGCGATCTCCGACTCGCAGGCCCGCTGCACGCGCAGATGACCTCGACGACGATCGCCGTCGCTCTGGTCGAGATCGTGCCCAGCCGGCTGGAGCACGGCGGGTCGACCTTCCACCTCGAGCTCAAGGACGCGACCAACCTTCCCGGCGATGCGTACTGGGGCAAGGTCGAGGTGGTCGAGGGCGGCGTCGTGTCGGAGACGCTCGACGTCCTGATCCAGGTGCCGTAGCAGGCGCGATGGCCGGGCCGGGGCAGACCGAGGCCATGATCGGCGAGCTGCTCGACCGCGCGCTCGATGCCGCCAACCGCGGTGACATCGACACCGTGCACCGCCTCGCCGGCCAGGTGCTGGCCGAGGACGCGACGAACGCCGACGCGGAGGAGCTGCTGGCCAGCGAGCGCCTCAGCTCGGGCGAGCTGCGCCGCGCCTCGCTCATGTTCTGCGACCTGGTCGGCTCCACCGAGCTGTCCGGCCGGCACGAGCCCGAGCTCTACCGCGCCTTGATGCGGCGCTACAAGGAGCAGTGCCGCACGATCATCGAGGAGCGGTACGACGGTCGCGTCGTCGGCACCCAGGGCGATGGGCTGCTCGCGCTCTTCGGGATCCCGCGCGCCCACGGCAACGACGTCGAACGCGCGGTCCGCGCCGGGCTCGACGTCGTCCGTGCGGTGCACGAGCTCTCGGACGAGACGCAACGGGAGGTCGGCGAGTCGCTCGACGTCCGCGTCGCGGTTCACCGCGGCGTCGTCTACATCGACGCGGACGAAGACGACGTCTACGGGCTCGCGGTCAACGTCGCGGCGCGGCTCCAGACCCTCGCCGAACCCGGAACCGTCGTGGTCTCCGAAGGGGTCCGGTCGCTCACCGAGGCCCAGTTCGTGCTCGAGCCGCAACCTGCCCACGCGGTCAAGGGCGTCAAAGAGCCGCTCCAGCCCTACCGGGTCGACGGCGAGCGCCCCGTCGCCCTGACCCGTCCACTCCGGTTCGGCACGACCCTGGTCGGGCGGAGCGAGGAGCTCGACCGGCTCACGGCCGCGTGGCACGACGTGGACGCCTCCGACGGCGAGCCGCGGCACGCGGTCATGCTGCGCGGCGAGGCCGGGATCGGCAAGACGCGGCTCGCGACCGCGGTGGCCGAGCTCGCCGCGCCATGAGGGTGCCGACGTGGTGGAGCTCGCCGGGTCGTCGTTCCACGTCGAGACGGGGTTCCACCCGATCCGATCCCTGATCGAGCGCCGCGCCGGCCTCACCGCACAGACCGACGGGCCTGATCGGCTCGAGCGCGTGCGCCGCGACCTCGCCGACCTCGGACTCGACGGCGAGCTGCTGGTGCCGTTGCTCGCGCCGCTCCTCGGGGTGCAGCCCGCAGCGGGCTACGTGGCCGCGGCATCGGATGCCCGGAAGCTGCAGGAGGACGTGTCGGGCGCCGCGGAGCAGTACCTGCGCGCCTGCCTCGCGCCGGGTCCTTCGGTGCTCGTCGGCGACGACTTCCAGTGGTTCGACGAGTCGACCCGTTCGGTGATCGGTCGGATCGCCGCCCGGCCTTCGTCGCCCGTGCTGGTCGTCCTCACCGCGCGGCCCGAGCAGCCACCGCCCGGTTGGGTCGACGTGCTCGACGTCGGACCGCTGTCCGTCGCCGACAGCAACGCGCTCCTCGACGCACTGGATGCCGGCGTGCTCGGGGACGACACCCGGCGGGCGCTGATCGAGCGGGGCGACGGGGTTCCGCTCTACCTCGAGGAGCTCGCACGGGCCGCGCTGGAGGGGGCTCCCGCGCACGCGTCCCGGCACCGCCGGCGGAGTCCCCGACCTGCTCTACGAGCTGCTCGTGGCCCGCCTCTACGCCACGCCCGACGTCGCCCCGGTGGCCGCCGCGGCCGCGACGATCGGTCACGACATCGATCACGCGCTGCTGGCGGAGGTGATCGACATCACCGAAGTGGACCTGGAGCCGGCCATCCAGACGCTGCTCGACGAGCACGTGCTCGAACGCGATGCGCGGCACCGGAGCCACTTCCGCAACGACCTGCTGCGCGACGTCGCGTACGAGCTCCAGCCACCGTCGCAACGGCGCCAGCTCCACGCCCGCGTCGGCGATGCGCTGGTCCGCCGCCACGCGGGAAGCGACGTCGTCGACTGGGCGCTCGTCGCGAACCACTTCGAGCGCGCGGGTCAGCGCGCCGCCGCCGCGCACGCGTTCGAGCAGTCCGCCGACGAGGCGCGCCGCCGGGGCGCGCTCGACGAGGCGCGTTCGAACCTGACGAAGGCCATCGAGAGCATCGAGGCGCTGCCCGCGGGGAGCCTGCGGCACCAACGCGAGGTGGAGCTCCGACTGCGACGGGGCTTCCTCGCGGTCTCGATGGAGGGCAACGCGAGCACCAGCGCGGTCGCCGACTACGGACGGTGCCTGAACCTCGCCGGGCTGAACGCCGCGGACGACGAGATGTTCCGGACGCTCATCGTGCTCTGGGGCTACTTCGTGAACCGCGGCGAGCTCGAGCGAGCGCACCAGGTGCTCACGATCCTGCGGCCGACGCTCACTGGTGATCGCGACTTCTGGATGCCGTTCAACACGGCCGGCTTCGGGATGCTCGACTGGTACGCGGGCAACTTCGAACGGGCGCGCGAGCAGCTCGAGGTCGCGGGATCCGAAGCGCACGTGGTCGGTCGGGCCGACGAGGTCGAGTCGGCCTGGCTGAACCCGATGGATCCGAAGGTGTCGATCCACATCCACCTCGCGCTCGGACGCTTCGTGCGCGGCGACCAGCGCGGCGCCGAGGACCAGCTCGGGGAGGCCGCGCGCCACGCCGCGAGCCTCGATTTCCCGCAGGGACCGTTCAGTGCCGCGTACGTCCTCGCGTTCACCGTCTGGATGCGCCTCGAGGCCGGCGACTTCGACGCGGCCGACGAGGCGGTCCGGCAGCTGACGGACCTGGCCGGCCGGCACGGACTCGACAGCTGGACGCTCATCGCGGTCACCGAGCAGACGACGGCGAGCGCGTGGCGGGCACTGACCGAGACCCCACCCGACCCCACAACCCTCTCCACCCAGGCCGGGATGATCGAGGGGCTCATCGCGGCGTGGAGCCAGTTCGACATCAAGGTGATGATGCCCTTCTACCTGACGACGCTCGGGGCCGTCGTCGCCGCCGCGGGCGACCCGGCTGCGGCGCGGGCGCACTTCGAGTCGTCGCTCGAGCTCGCGAAGTCGACGGGCATGCACTTCTACGACGCGGAGACCCTCCGGCGCGCGGCGGCGCTCGGCGCCACCCCGTCCGAGGTCCTCGCCGGCCTGCGCGACGCGGTCATCACCGCGCGCACCCAGGGTGCCCATCTCTTCGAGCTCCGCGCCGCGTTCGACCTCTACCGGTTCGACCCGGCGTCGTACGCGGCCGACCTCGACGCCGCGACCCGTCGCTTCCCGATCGACGCGAGGTACCCGGAGCTCGACGAGGCCCGGATCGTGGTCGCGGCGCGGGACGGGTGACGCGCCGGCCGGGTCGACGCGACCGGATCGTCATCCTCGGCGGCGGCATGGCCGCGATGGCCGCCGCGTGGCGGCTGAGCGAGCCCGGGTGGCGCGACGAGTTCGCGTCGATCACGGTGTACCAACGGGGCTGGCGGCTCGGCGGCAAGGGCGCGAGCAGCCGGGGCGCGTTCGGGCGGATCGAGGAGCACGGGCTGCACCTCTGGCTCGGCTCCTACGACAACGCCTTCCGGCTCCTGCGCCAGTGCTACGCCGAGCTCGACCGTCCGACGACCGACCCGGGCGCGCACCTGCAGACCTGGCGGGACACCATGATCCCCGCCGGGTCGCTCGGGCTCGAAGACCGCCGGGACGGGGAGTGGAACCACTGGCTCGGCACGTTCAGCACGAACGCGCAGCTCCCGGGAGATCCGGACTCCGACGGCCGCGAGCTCACCGTGGTCGAGTTCGTCGCCGCGCGCCGTGCTCCTGATCCTCGACTTCCTCCGGTCCGTGCCCGAGCCGGACCCCCAGGACGCGCCACCGCGGTCCGGCGCCTCCGCGGTGGCGGTGATCGCCGCCGCGTTGGGGGCCGTCCTCGAGATCACGCGCCGCTCCGACGAGGTAGAGCCAAGGGACGACGCGGAGCTGCTCCAGACCATGGACGACGTCCTCGGGGTCATCCGACGGAACGCCGGCGAGACCAGCGACGCGGGCCCCGAGCTGCGCCGCACCTGGGGGTTGATCTCGCTCATGACCGCGGTGGTCCGCGGGATCCTCGCGGACGACATCGTGTCGCAGCCCTCGGGATTCCGCGCCGTCAACGACGAGGACTTCCTCGAATGGGTGCTCCGCCACGGGGCCTCGCCGACCGTCGCGGACCTCGCCCTCGTCCGCGGGCTCTACGACCTCGTGTTCGGGTACGAGGACGCCGACCCGAAGCGACCCCGGTTCGCGGCGGGGCTCGCCGCGTTCCTCAGCGGCAAGATGCTGTTCGACTACAAGGGCGCCATCTTCTGGAAGATGACGGCGGGCATGGGCGACGTCGTCTTCGCGCCGATGTACCAGGTGCTCGTGCAGCGGGGCGTGCAGTTCGAGTTCTTCCACCGCGTGGACGCGTTGCACGTGGCCGCGGACCGCATGAACATCGATGCGATCAGCGTGGGGCGCCAAGTGGCCCTTGCACCGGGTCGTGACCGCTACGACCCGCTCGTGCGGGTCGGCGACCTGCCGTGCTTCCCGGCCGCCCCGCTGATCGACCAGCTCGACGCCGACGACGCGGTCGCCGATCAGCCGCTCGAGTCGCACTGGTGCTCCTGGCCGGACGCCGAGGCCCGGGTGCTGCGCCGGGGCGAGGACTTCGATTCGGTCGTGCTCGCCATCCCCGTCGGCGCCGCGCCACTGCTGTGCCGGGAGCTCATCGACGACCGACCCGAATGGCGGGAGATGGTCGACCACCTGGCCACCGTCGCCACCCAGTCGTTCCAGATCTGGCTGCGCGAGGACGAGCCGGCGCTCGGCTGGGACCGCCCCGGCGTCACGATCAGCGCGTACGAGCAGCCCTTCAGCACCTGGGCGTCGATGCCGCAGCTCATCGACGCCGAGCGGTGGCCCGTCGACGAACGACCGGGGACGATCGCCTACTTCTGCGGGGTGCTCGCGGCGCGGTGGCCCGATGACTCGTCCGGACCCGACTACGCGCGCCACCACCGCGCCCACACCCGCGGCGAAGCGGTCGAGTTCCTGCAACGCCACATCGGGCAGCTGCTACCGGGTGCCGTCGGCGCCGACGGCTTCCGCTGGGACCTGCTCTGCGGGTCCGACGGCCGGCGCGGCGCCGGCGCGTTCGACTCGCAGTACTGGGTCGCCAACGTCGACCCCTCGGATCGCTACGTGCTGTCCGTGCCGGGAAGCGATCGCTACCGGCTGCGCTCCGACGAGAGCGGCTACGACAACCTCTTCCTCGCCGGTGACTGGACCGACTCGGGCATGAACGCGGGATGCATCGAGTCCGCGGTGCTCTCCGGGCTCCAAGCCGCCAACGCGGTGCGCGGCCGGCCCCGGGCCCACCGCATCGCCGGCTACTACCTCCCGTAATCGTCCGGACCCGACGCCGATAACCTCATCGGCAGTCCCGGCGCAGCGAGGTGCAGATGGCGTTCAGTGGTTTCAGCTCCGACGAGCGGGCGTGGCTGGCCAGCCAGCGCCTGGGACGACTCGCGACCGTGTCACCCGACGGCATCGTCGGCAACGCACCCGTGACGTTCTTCCTTCGGGCCGACGACACGATCGACATCGGCGGGATGCGGATGGGCGCCACCAAGAAGTTCCGCAACGTGCTCGCGGGATCGCGCGTGGCATTCGTCGTCGACATCGTCGACACCTCCGAAGGCTGGCACCCCATCTACCTCGAGATCCGCGGGCCGGCCGAGGCGCTCGCCGGCGTCGAGCCGCCGGGCGACGGCTTCTCGGGCGAGATCATCAAGATCCATCCCGACTGGGTGAAGTCCTTCAACCTCCCGCCCGCGCGCTAGGTCGTCACCTTCAGCGCGAACTCGACGACGCGGGCTTCGATCTCGGCCCGCTCGAAGTCGATCGTCGCGACGTGGTAGCTCCGGGTCAGCGTCATCCGCTCGACCGGTCCGCTGACGGCCGCCGCGAACGTGGTGCTCGTCTCCGGCGCCACGACGTGGTCCTGCTCGCTCACGATCACCAGGGCCGGGCACCGGATGGCGGCCAGGTCCGGCTCCAGCGCCTCGACCGCGTCGAGCAGCGACACCAGCGCCGCCACCGGCACCTCGGCGTACGCGAGCTCGGTCTGGTCCGGATCGGCGACGTCGTTGCCCGGCCCGGGGATGCGAGCCACGCCGTCCGCGTGCACCGCGTCGAGTGCGGCCCGGACCGCCGGGTCCACTGGCGCGACGAGGCCGTTGATCACGACCAGACCCGCGAGCTCGGGATGGCCGGCCGCGAGGCTCGCAGCCAGAGTCGCGCCCATCGAGAGTCCGACGACGACCACCCGGTCGCACCGCCCCGACAGTCCTGCGTAGGCGTGCTCGGCCGCGGCCAGCCAGTCTGCGAACGTCGTGGTCGCGAGGTCGTCGACCGTGGTCCCGTGGCCCGGCAACCGCGGCAGCTCGACCGCGAACCCTGCCGCGGCCAGCGCCCGGGCCAGCCCCCGCATCGACTGCGGCACGCCCGAGAAGCCGTGCAGGACGAGGGCACCGTGGGGCCCACCGTCGATGGAGAGCGGCTCGGCGCCCGTGAGGACCGTGACGTCGTGGTGATCAGCATCCATCGGGTCATGATGCCCGATGCCCGCGGTGGGGCCCGGGATCAGCGGGGCCAGCGCGGTGGGCGCTTCTCGACGAACGACTGCATGCCCTCGACCATCTCGGCCGATCGGATGGCCCGGTAGAAGAGACCGACATCTGCAGTCGGGAGGCGCTGGTTGATCTCTCGCTTCACTGCGGCGCGTGCCGCGGGCCCGGTGCGCGCGATCTGCTCGAGCACCGCGTCGACGCGAGTGTCGAGCTCGTCGTGGGGCACGACGGCGCCGACGAGGCCCATCACCCCCGCCTCGGCCGCCGAGATCTCCTGCGCGCCGAAGAGGAGATAGCGGGCGCGGGCGAGCCCGACCACCTCCACGAGTCGCGACGTGAGGAACGGGTCGGGGATGCCCCGCAGCAGCTCGGGCGCGCGGAACCGGGCCCGGTCGGAGGCGATGGAGACGTCGCAGTGCAGGGTGAGCACGAGCCCACCCGCGTGGCAGAGGCCGTTGACGCGCGCGATCCAGAGCTTCGAGCAGCGCTCGATGTGACGGAACGGGAACTGGTCGGTGGCGTCCCACTCGACCGCGAGGCCCTCGGGGTCGTCGGAGTGACCCGACATGTCGCCACCCGCACCGAACCACTCGTCCGTACCGGTGAGGCACACCGCGTCGAGCTCGGGTTGGTCGTCCGACCAGATCGCCGGCGCGCTTGATCGCCGCGGTACATGTCCTGCGTGAACGCGTTCCGTCGTTCCGGGCGGTCGATCCGCAGGTGGAGCACCCGCCCGCGCAGCTCGGCGCGGAGGTTCGGCGAACCGAGGTCGGGGACGACGAGGTCCAGCTGGGGCTCGCTCATGCGAGCCCGTACACGGCGGCCGCGTTGTCGTGCAGCACCTTGGCCAGGACGTCGTCGGCGAGGTCGCCGAGCACGCGGCTGGCGTAGTCGCGCGGCCGCTGCGCCGGCGTGCGCGGACCGGGGTGCTGGCACGTCGGGTGCGGGTAGTCGGTCTCGTAGAGGATGTTGTCGGGGAACCGGCCGATCGCGTCGCGCGCGGACGCCTCCTCGAACCAGAAGCAGCCGTAGACCTGGCGCCGGAAGTACTCGCTCGGGAGCAGGTCGTACTCGGGGTGCTCGTCGAGCACTCCGCCGTTGCGCCACTGCCAGTCGCACGTCTCGAGCATGCTCGGGATCCACCCGACCCCCGACTCGACCGACACGAGCTTCAGGTCCGGGAAGCGGTGGCACACCCCACCGAAGATCAGGTCGGTCACGCAGCGGATGTTGTCGAGGAAGATCAGCGACGACACCTTGGCGAAGTTCGTCATCCACCCCATCTCGGCGACGTCGTCGAACTGCGTGCCCATCGAGCCGCCACCGACGTGGAAGCTGACCGACACCCCCGCTTCCTGCGCGGCGGCCCAGATCGGGTCCCAGTGGGGGTGTGCCAGCGGTGGCTGGCCGTAGTCCTGCGGTTGATTGCAGAAGTTGACCGCGCGGTGACCGTTCGCGACGCAACGGTGCAGCTCCGCGACCGCCAGCTCGACGTCCCAGAACGGCAGCGCCGTGATCGCGATGAGCCGGTCCGGCGCGACGCCGACACCAGTCGGTGAGGAAGTCGTTGTAGGCCTGCACGCACGACGAGCACGAGCTCGGGATCGCCGAGCTTCGTGAAGTAGCCGTTCCCGAAGCCACCGACGTTCGGGTACAGCACCTGGGCCTGGATGCCCTCTTCGTCGAGCGAACGCGACGCGGGCCGACGAGTCGTACATGGCCGGCGCGATCTCGTCGTAGGTCGCCGGCACCCGGGCGGGCAGGACGCCGTCGAAGCCGGCCATCGAGTAGAAGCCGGGCGCCCCGATGTAGTTGCCGTCGGCCATCCAGACGTCCCGGCCGTCGACCCGCTCGATGTGCGGCACCTTCTCGTGCAGCGCGCTCGGCATGCGTGCGGTCCACACGTCGGGCGGCTCGGTCAGGTGGGTGTCGACGTCGATCACCCGGTAGCGGTCGAACAGGTCAGTCACCGGTGCTCCTCCTCACATGCCCGCGGGTCGATCCGCGACGATGCCATCGGCGTGGAGCGCGGCGAGGTCGTCGGGACCGAGCTCGAGGAGCTCGGTGAGCACCTCGTCGGTGTGCGCGCCGAACATCGGCGCCGCGGTGGTGATCCAGCGGTCGACGCCGTGCACCCGGAACGGTTGTGACGGGATCGGGATGGGTCCGGTGGCCGGGTGGTCGACGACCTCGTGGAAGCCGCGCGCGGCGAACTGCGGATTGCGCAGGGTGAGCCGGGGATCACGCGCCGCCGCGGCGGGGACGCCCGCGGCGGCGAGCCGTTCGACCGCCTCGGAGACGTCCTGGTCCGCGGCCCATGCACGCAGCACGTCGTCGAGCTCGTCCTGCGCGGCCCGGCGGCCGGCGAGCGACGCCAACCTCGGGTCCGCCGCCAGGTCGGGGCGCGCGAGCACCTCGGTGAGCGATTGCCACTGCTCGTCGGTCGCGACCGACACCGCGAGCCACGGGTCGAAGCCGTCGCACCGGTACACGCCCTGCGGCGCCGCGAGCGCGCTGCGGTTGCCGTCGCGCTCGAGCACGTGCTGGTGCGCGGTCCATTCGACGATCGCCTCCGCCGCGAGCGGGAGCGCGGCGTCGAACAGCGCCGCCTCGACGAGACAGCCCTCGCCGGTGCGGTCACGCTGGTCGAGTGCAGCCAGCAGGCCGATGACCGCGTGCAGACCGCCGTTCGGGTCGCAGGGGCCGCGTTGGATCCGGGGCTGGTCGTCGACGTGCCCGGTCACCCACGCCAGGCTCGTCGCCTGCTCGATGTTCTGCGCGAAGCCGGGCCGCTCACGCCAGGGGCCGTCAAGGCCGAACGCCGGCATCCGCACCTCGATCACCCGCGGGTTGGCCGCGTGGACGGTGGCCCAGTCCAGCCCGAGCTTCTCGAGGACGTGGGGCGTGGAGTTCTCGACCACCACGTCGACGTGCCGGATCAGTTCGAGCGCGATCTCGCGACCACGGTCGGAGGTGAGGTCGAGGACGAGGTCGCGCTTGTTGACGTTGATGGTCAGGAAGAACGGGCTCCACTCCCACCAGTCGGTGCGGCCCGGGAACGTCATGCCGACCATCCGCATCCCGTCCATGCGGCCGGGCCCCTCGACGTGGATCACGTCGGCGCCGAACGCGGCGAGCATGGACGTCGCGGACGGGCCGGCCCACCAGGCCGTGACGTCCAGCACCCGCAGGCCGGTGAGAGGTCGGCCGAGCGGAAGCGCGTCGCCGGGCGCGGGCACCGTGGCGTCACGCGGTCGCCATTCCGGCGTCCCGTGCGGCGCGACCGATGGGTCCGGGGGCGGCTCGGGGTCAGGGCCCCGGTCGTCGTCGAGCCGCCACGGCCGGCGCGGCATCTGGAACCGACCATCCGGTGCGGCGACCAGGCTCTTGCGCGCGATGACGTGGTCGAGCTCGACGACCGCGCGGCCGTCGCACACCGGTGCGACCGGCACGTGGTGCGCGAGCGCCGCTTCGATGATCTCGTCGGTGGTCCGCGCCGAGGTCCACGCGTCGACCATCGGCTGCCACTCGTCGATGCGGCTCATCCGGCTGCCGGCGAGCATGTACTCGCCGCTGTCGGCGAGGTCGTCGCGGCCGATCATCCGGAGGAAGCCCGTGATCTGATGCGGCGCGTTCGTGTTGAAGCCCACCCAGCCGTCCGCGGTGCGTTCGATCGACGGCGTCTCGAACGCGCGGGGCCCCGTGGTGGGCTCGGCGTCGACCCCCGGCGCGATCGCGTGGAAGACGTCCATGAAGTTGCCCGCCCCGACGTTGGTGACCTCGGCCAGCGAGACGTCGACGAGCGCGCCCGGTCCCCCGACCCGTCGCGCGCGCCACATGGCCAGCGCCACGGCCGCGGCGTACGCGCCGCCCAGCCATTGGGTGGTGCGGCCACCCATCTGGACCGGCTCCTGGAGCGCGCGGCCGCGGATGGCGAGCGCACCGCTGTCGGCCTGGAGGGTGAGGTCGGTCGCCGCCCGATCGCGGTACGGACCCTCGAGGCCGTACGGCGTGATCGCGACGACCACGAGACCGGGGTGCGCGGCCTTGGCCTCGAGCAGCGCGTCCCGGTCGTCCGCAGTCGGCGACGCGAGCCACACGTCCGCGCCGACGCCGGCCGGCGACGCACCGTCGAGCTCGACGCAACCCTGACCCTGGCGGAGATACGCGGCGAGCGGCGAGTCCGCGGGGAGCTGCGGGTCGTCGCCGGTGCGCAGAGCGCGCACGACGTCGGCGCCGGCCTGGTGCAGGAGCAGCGCCGCATAGGCACCGGGGATGCCGGTCGTCGAGTCGAGGACGCGGGGTGCGATCGGTTCCACCATGGGCTGCCGAAGGTACGCCATCGGTCCGGCCGACGAGAAGAGCGCTACTGATCGGCCGTGGTCCGCACCTCGAGCTGCGCGTCGTGCAGGACGGGCATCGGCGGGTCGGGCGCGGCCAGCGGCGCCGGATCGGCGGGCGGAGCCGGCGCCGGCTCCTCGTGGTGGGTCAGATGGAACAGGTCGGTGCGCGTGCCCGGCACATCGGCTCCGAGCAGGTGCACGAGGTGCAGGTGCGGGTGGTGCGCCGTTCGAGCCGTGGCGTGCTCGGGGGCGGTTCCGAGCTCGTCGAAGACGCGAAGTCGGCGGCGCAGGCCGACCGCGAGCAGCGTGATCACCAGACCCGAGACCCCGAGCGCACCCCAGAGCGAGAGCTCGTCGGCGATCGCACCGATCAGGAGACCGCCGATGGGGGTGACGATCGTTGTGACGGTCGCGTAGACGACGAGCACGGGCGCCTGATCGTCCGGCGCGGTACCGAGCTGCACGAGCACCTGCAGCAGCGACGAGTCGAGCGCGATGGCGAGCCCGATCGGGACCAGCGTCACTCCGGCGACGAAGACCGCGTCGTACCCCGGCGTGCGCCACGCGGTGAGCGCGGCGTTCGCACAGAGGAGCAGGCCGGCGCTCAGGAAGCCGGCGAAGAGGACGGTCCCGTAGGCGAACCGGCGCCGGAGCTGGACGACGGCCCACGACACCGCGGCGGCGCCCGCGTAGAACGCGCCGGTGAGCAGCCCGAGCACGTGGGCCCGGGCGTCGATGTCGTGCGCCGCCGCGGGCAGGACGCTCAGCACCGGCCACGCCGCCAGGTTGAGCACCGCCGCCAGGACGAACGCACGACGCAGCGTGTCGGTGCGGCGGACGATCTCGATGCCCCGGCGGACGGTCCGCTTCGCCCGCGTCGAGACCGGTGGAGTGCCGGGCACCATCCTCACCGCGAACATCAGCGGGATGTAGGTGAGCGCGTTGATGCCGAAGACGCACGCCGAGCCGATCGTGGCGACGACGATGCCACCCGCCAGCGCGCCGACGATCGCCGCCACCGAGCAGATGCTGTTGAACGTCGCGGTGACATCGGCCAGGCGACCCTTCGGGGCGCTCATCCGGGTGAGTCGCGGCCACGCCGGCGCGGTCAGCGCCGAGACCGAGCCGTTCGCGATGTTGGCGATCAGCAGCACCGGGTACGTGAGCGAGCCCCGCGCCGCGATGACGGCGAGCACGACCGAGAGCGCAGTCTTCGCGATCTGAGCGACCGTCTCCACCGAGCGTGGATCCCGCCGCGTGGCCAGCTTCCCGACGATCGGTGAGAGCACGAGTGCCGGCGCGGCGTTCGCGCCGAGCACCAGGACGGTCAGGACGACCGAGCCCGACTCGCGATAGGCGACGAACGCCATCGCGACGGCAACCATCGCCGACCCCAGGGCGGAGATGCCGAGCGTGACGACCAGCCGTCGCACCGCGGGGGTGCGCATGACCGACTCGCGGTCACCTTCGGGCTGCTCGGCGGCGACGTCGGTCGGGGTCGGGCTCACTCTCCCGTATCGGCGCGTCGCACCGCACGCCTGAATTCGCTCTCCCCACCGCGGTGGGCCGCCCGCCGTACATTGTCCGCCATGACCGGCTGGGACGCGTTGGCCGTCGCGGCAGCCGGGCTGGCGTGCGGCTTGATCAACAGCATCGCCGGCGGGGGCTCGCTCATCCTCTTTCCGGTCCTGCTGCTGACGGGCTTGTCCCCGCTGGACGCCAACGTGACGAACTCGGTCTCGACGTGGCCCGGCTACGTCGGGGGCGTCGGCGGGTTCCGCTCGGAGATTCGGGAGCGCAAGGCGCGGCTCCCCCGGCTCCTGCTCGTGACCGTCGCCGGATCGGTCACCGGCTGCGTGCTGTTGCTCGCCACCCCGTCGAGCGCGTTCGACGTCATCGTGCCGTGGCTCGTGCTGGCCGCGACCGGCCTCACGGCGTTGCAGCCGGTCGTGCGGCGCCGGTTGCAACAGGCGTCCGCGGCGGCCGGTGGGACCGCCGGGTTCGGCGCGCTGGCCGGCGTGTTCCTCGCCACGATCTACGGCGGCTACTTCGGTGGCGCGCTCGGTGTGATCGTCGTCGCCATCCTCGGCCTCACGATCCACGACACCCTCCGGCACCTGAATGCGACGAAGTCGGTCATCTCCCTGGTCGACGCGTCGATCAGCGTGATCGTGTTCGGCCTCTTCGGCCCGGTGCACTGGGTGTACGTCGCGGTCGCGGCACCGACGACGTTGATCGGCGGATACATCGGTGCCGCGATCGCCCGCCGGCTCGACGAGCGCGTGCTGCGGGCCTGCGTGGTGGCCTTCGGCCTCGCGGCCTCGGTGTACCTGTTCGTGAACGGCTGACCCGAGCCGCCCGCCCGATCAGCCGCGCTTGATCCGGCCGCGGAGGGCGGCGAAGCACAGCGACATGCTGATCGCGGCCACGACACCGACCGCGAGCAACGCGCTGCCGAGCTGGTCCCAGTGCCAACCGGCGTTCACCAGTGACCGTTGCCCCTCGAGCACGTACGTGACCGGGTTCCAGGCCGCGATGGTGTTCAACCATCCGCTCAGCTGGCTGCGGGGCACGTACGAGGAGGTCATGAACAGGAACGGGAAGAACAGGAGGAAGGCCGAGTTGACCGCCGCCGGGTTTCCGGTCTTGAGCGCGATCGCGTAGCCGAACCCGGCGAACGCGAGGCTCCACAGCCCGGCGAGGGCCACGAACGCGAGGACCCCCAGCACGCCGGACTCGATGTGCACGCCGAGCGCGAGGCCGAGCAGCAGGATCGGCACGGTCAGCGCGGCGGCGACGACGACGTCCGCCACCATGTGGCCGAGCAGGATCGCCAGCCGGCTCACCGGCGTCAGCAGCAGCCGGTCGAAGTAGCCGTCCTGGATGTCGAGGACCAGCGAGCCGGCTCGGGAGACCCCGGTCACCCCGATGAGGATCGCCGTCGGCATCATGAAGGCCTTGATGTCGAAGCCGGCGGTCGCGGTCTGGGTGACGCGTTGCAACGTCCCGATGTTCACCACGAAGAAGAAGAGCGCGATGAAGATCGGCGGGATCACCGTCTCGAGCTCACGCGGGACCGCTCGCAGCGCCCGACCGGCGATCGAGGCGACGTCGCGCACGAACGACGCGGGCCGGGCGTGGATCGCGTCGGCGCCGGCCACACGCTCCGGACGGGTTGCGATGTCAAGGGCGGTCATCGGGATACCTCCACGGCGTCGGTGAGCTTCGGTGGGTTCGAGTCGGTTGTGCCCGACCCGCCGTCCTCGGACTGGATGTGGTTGCCGGTCAGCTCGAGGAAGACGTCGTCGAGCGTCGGCGTGCGCAAGGTGAGGTGACGCACCGGCCCGACCGTGTTCAGGGCGACGGCCACCGCGCCGATCGTCGACGCGCCGTCGATCGTCGTCGACCGTCATCTCGTCGTCCCGGGTCTCCACGCCCTGGACGCCGGCGACGGCGAGCACCGCACCACGCGCGGCCTGCGCGCTCCCGTCGACGCGGGCGACGATGAGGTCGTTGCCGACGTTGCGCTTGAGGTCGTCGGGCGCGCCCTCGGCCACGATCCGACCGCCGTTGATGATGCCGACCCGGTCCGCGAGCTCGTCGGCCTCTTCGAGGTACTGGGTCGTGAGGAAGATCGTCATGTCGAGCTCACGGTTGAGCCGGCGGACCTCCTCCCACATCGTGGCCCGGCTCACCGGGTCGAGACCGGTGGTCGGCTCGTCGAGGAAGAGGACCTCGGGGTTGTGCACCAGCGCGGCCGCGAGGTCGAGCCGGCGCTTCATCCCACCCGAGTAGGTCGCGATGCGGCGGCCGAGCGCGTCGCCGATGTCGATCAGCCGGCCGAGCTCCTCGAGCCGCTGGTCGATGTCCTTCCGGGACAAGCCGTAGAGCCGGCCCTGGAGCCGCAGCAGCTCGATCCCGGTCTGCTTCGGATCGAGCGCGGCCTCCTGCAGCGCGACGCCGATGCGCAGCCGGACCTGGTCCGGCCGGGTGGCGACGTCGTAGCCCGCGACGACCGCCGTGCCCCCGGTCGGGGACAGGAGCGTGCAGAGCACGCGGACCGTGGTCGACTTGCCGGCCCCGTTGGGCCCGAGGAACCCGTAGATCTCGCCCCGGCCGATGTGGAGGTCGATCCCGTCGACGGCCGTGAGCCCGTCGAACTCCCGTACGAGGCCCTCTGCGGTGATTGCGTCAGGTGTCTCCGATGTCATCTGCATGGCTCCATCCTCCGCCCCAAACCGGCCACCTCATGACCTGGTTGGACGGACTTCCGGAGCGCGTCGGAGGTGTCGGTCGCGTCGTGCTCAGCCATGGCGCTCCTCGGTCGACGCTCGGTCGAGCGCTCGAGGGTTCAGACCGCACGCCGACGGAGAACTCATCGACCACGCTCATCGCGCTGAGCGAGCGCGGCCCAATTTTCCCGGGACAAGTGGCCGTCGGCCCGTTAGCGTGGCTGGTGTCTGGGGAGACCGACAGACACGCGGGGCAGGGCAGGGGAGGCAAGGCAGATGAGGTCCTTCAAGGGAATTCTCGTCATTGGCGCGTCCGTGGCAATGGTCGCGTCCACGTTCGCGGTGGTGGGCGCGTTCGTCACGGGCACCAGCGGGCAGGTGATCCGCTTGAACCCGGCGCCGCATTCCGTGGTGCTGAACGCGTTGCAGAGCGCGACTGCGGCGTTCGCGTTCGACGAGGCCCAGGGCAAGACGCTCGCCGCTCCCGTGGCGGTCGACGCGGTGAACCCGGGGACCTACAGCGTGTTCCCGTCGGGGACCGCGACCATCCCGGCCGGGACCGTGGTCGACAGCCACCTGGTCCACAGCGACCCCCCGGCCGGCACCGCCAAGGTCCAGCTGACGGGAACCGTGACGTTCCCCGAGACGATCCTGGGTGTCATCGGCTCGACCTCGGGGCTCGCGGCGACGGACAGCGCGTTGGGTGCGCCCGGGACCATCTACGCGGGCACGACGCACTGGCGCGGCCTCGAGGGCAAGGAGAACGGAGGCTCGAAGGTCCCGGACAGCGTCACGATCTCCGCCGACCGTCACACCGTCTCCTTCTCGGTGCGGACGTTCGTCATGGACGAGTTCCGCGTCGTGACGAAGCACAAGGACCCGCTCTCGCTCTCGATGACGGACTCCCCCGACCCCGTGACCGCGGGCAACGACGTGCAGTACACGATGACGGTCACGAACAGCTCGCCGACTCCCGTTGCGAACGTCCATGTCGTCGACACGCTCCCGGCCGGTACGACGTTCGTGACCGCGAGCGCGCCCGGCGGCTGCTCGGGCACCGGCCCGGTCAATTGCACGCTCGGCACCCTCGCCGGCGGCACGTCGGCGAGCGCCCAGCTCGTGCTGACCAGCCCCGGCACGGTCCCGTCCGGCGGCACCATCACCAATTCCGCGGCGACGACACCCGGCAACGTCCAGGCGACGCAGACGACCACGGTCGAGGCGCCGCAGCCCGGCGTCTCGAAGGGCTTCGTGCTCCCGGGTGACTCGATCTCGATCGACGGCGCCAACCCGGCCACGTTGACCCTGCCGGACACCGGGACGGGTGCACCGGTGATCATCACCCAGGGCGACGGCACGTTCTGCGACGGCTCGTGCTCCGGGCCGGCGACCACGATCTCGGACTTCGCCGGGTACTCGGATCCCACCCACCCGATCCACCTGACGCTGAGCTACACGTTCCCGGACGCGCCGGACAGCCTGACGAACGCGGCCACCGCGTTCGGCTCGACGATCTACAAGAACACGGATCCGTCCAACCCGAACGTCGGGACCCCGGTGCCGGCCTGCACCACGGCCGGAAGCGGGATCGCGGTCCCGCACCCGTGCGTCGACGCACATTCGATCGTTCAGCCGAGCCCGAACTCGTTCGTCGTGTCCTTCGAGATCGTCTACATCTCCGGGGACCCGAAGTTCGCCCGGCGGTAGCTCGCGTGTGAGGCCCTCTAGTTCGTCCTAGCCCGAGGTCTCGTGCACGATCGTCAGATCCTGGAACGACGGCGGTCCGTCGAAGATGTCGGCCATCGTCGCTCGCGCCGGCTGCAGCCCCTCCTGTCGGCGCGGATCGCTCTCACGCGCGCGGGCCTTCTCCTCGCTCTCGAACACGACCAGGAACCCGACCCGGCTCGGATTGCTCTGGTCGCGCATGACCGTGGAGCGCACGAGACCTGACCCCGGCTGCTCGCTCGCGGCCAGCTGCTCGATGAGCTTCGACAGGCCCGCTTCCTTGCCCGGCTTCAAGGTCGCCGTGATCATCTGTGCCCACATGCCCAAGTTCTCCGTCCGTCCGATGGATGTGCTGCCCGATGCCCGGGAGCACGATGACACACCAGGCGTGGCCGCGTCACCGATGGTCGGTCAGTCGTCGACGGGACCGGGGCTGTGCACGGTCATGCCGCCGTCGACGCGCAGGGTCTCGCCCGTGACGAAGGCCGCATCGTCGGACGCCAGGTAGGCGACGGCGAGGGCGATCTCCTCCGGGTAGCCGAGGCGGCCGACGAGATGGCTCACCGTGTACCGGCGGAGCCGGTCCCCCATCGGGCCGCCGAGCGCGTCCTGGGCGGCCTGGTCGACGACGACTCCGGGCGCGACCGCGTTGCAGCGGATGCCCCGGCCGCCGTACGCGGTGGCGACGTACCGGGTGAGCGCGACGAGACCCGGCCTTCGACGTGCCGTAGGCCGCGAGCGTCTTCGACCCGTAGAACGCCGCGGCCGACGCGGTGTTCACGATCGCCCCGCCACCGCGCTCGAGCATCGCCGGGATCGCGAACCGACAGCCCAGCATCGGGCCGGTGAGGTTGACGTCGAGGACCTGCCGCCACGTGTCGAGATCCATCGTGACGACGTCCTGGTCCTTGCCGTTCAGCGCGATCGCCGCCGCGTTGTTGTGCAGGACGTCGAGCCCGCCGTACGCCGCGACGGTGTCGCGCACCATGGCCTCGACCGCGTCGGGATCCGTGACGTCGGTCGCCTGTGCCCGCGCGGTGCCGCCGGCGGCTTCGATCTCGGCCACGACCTTCGCCGCCGCGTCCGCGCTCAGGTCGGCGACGGTCACCGACGAGCCCTCGGACGCGAGCCGCCGCGCGGTGGCGCGGCCGATGTTGCCGCCCCCGCCCGTGACGATCGAGACCTTGCCCGCGAACCGTTCCGCACCTGCTGCCGCGCTCATCGCTCCCCCTCCGACGCCACCGACGTTCGCGCGCGCCTAGGCGGCCGGCGCGACCACGACTTCGTCACCGACCGCCACGCGACCGGGTGACGTGACTGCGGCGTACACGCCGACGCAGGACCAGGTGCCGAGGCCGGGGATCTCGATCCGGTTGTGCCGGGCGACGGTGCGCAAGGTCCCGTTGTCACGCGGCAGCTCGCCCTGCGCGAGCGTCGTCATGATGCAGCGCATCGTCGGAATCAGTCCCGATGCCTCGAGCGTGGCGCCGAAGCGCATCCCCGCGCCGCTCCACTCGTTCTCGGCGAACGGCGCACCGGTCGTTTCGAGGACGATGTTGGGCCGGTAGCGCTCGACCGCGAAGCGGCTCTCCGGGGCCAGCTCGCCCAGGTGCTGCAGCGTGGCGGTCGTGACGACGTGCAGCGCGGAGACGTCGAAGAAGGTGCCGGGCGCGGCCGCGAGCGCGAGGGAGAGATCGGTGAGCGTGCCGTCGGCCTCCTCCCCCTCCACCGCGCTCTGCTCGCGGAAGTCGTCCGGCATCACGCCGTCCATCGTGGGCCACACGGCGAGGTAGCTGTTGCCCTCGGGCGCGACCGTCGTGAGCTGGACCGGACGGCCGAACACCGCAGAGAGACGATCGTCGACGTCCGCGTCCTCGCTTCCCGTCTCGCCCCCGTCCGGCAGCGTGATCGACACGGGTGGCAGCGAGTCACTCGACGTCGGTTCCAGACTCCGCGCTTGGCACTCCAGCAGTGCACCCCACAACCGGGGATGCTTCGCGCTGCCGACCTTGCCGGTCGCGACGTCGACCACCGCGTACGTGCGGTCGCCGGTCAACCCCAGGTCACCGACGTCCGAGGCGTCGACGCGCTCCCCCAGCATCGACTTGACCGGATACCGCCACAGCTGGGCAACCGTGGCCGGGGTCGAACCGGGCTCAGTCATCACGGACTCCATCCAGGAAGGAGACGACCGCGTCATTGAACAGGTCGTTCCGGTCCCCGGCAACCATGTGACCCGCGCCGGCCACGTTGACGTACGACGCCTGCGGCACGAGCTCGAGGAGCTCGCGCGCGCCTTCCTCGCTCAGGAGGTCACTCTGACGGCCGCGCACCAGGAGGGTCGGGACGTGCAGCCCACGCGCCGCGGCCTGCAGCCGCTCCGGGTCGATCAGCGAGGATCGCGTCTCGTCCGGTCCGCCCAACGGACCCGTGATGAACGTCGGGTCCCAGTGCCAGTACCAGCGGCCGTCGTCGCGGCGGCGCAGGTTCTTCTCGAGCCCGCCGAGGTTCGTGGGCCGGGGTCGGTGCGGGTTGTAGCGCTGGATCGCGTCGGCCACCTCGTCGAGCGATCCGAATCCGGACTCCATGTGCTCGATCATGAAATCGCCGATCCGGTTCCGCCCCTCCTCCTCGATCCGCGGGGCGACGTCGACCAGCACGAGCGCGCGGGCGACGGCCTGATCGGGATGCTCGCCGATCGCGGCGAGTGAGGCGATGCCGCCGAGTGATGCACCGACCAAGGCCGGCGGCGCGTCGAGCGATTGCGAGATCGCGACCACGTCGCCCGCGAACGCGTCCATCGTGTAGTCGCCGTCCGCGGCCCACTCGCTGTCACCGTGGCCGCGCAGGTCCACGGAGTACGCGCGCCAGCCGTGGGCGCCGAGGTTGCCGAGCGTGGTGCCCCACGAGTGTCGGGTCTGCCCGCCGCCGTGCAGCAGGACGACCGGTGGGTCCGACGGATCCCCCGCCGCGTCGCCGACGATGCGATTCCCGTCCCGGCCGAGGAACTCCACGCGTTCGCTGGTCATGGCAGGCATCCTGACATCTGCCGTGATCCGCCCGGCCAACGGGTGCGGCGAGGCGCTAGCCGAGGCCGAGCCGCGCGAACTGCTCGGTCGGCGCCTCGACCGACGCGAGCGCGACCCGCAGCATCTCCTCGGCGTCGGCCTCCGCCGGTGATCCCGCCAGGTTGTGCGCCTCGATCGGGTCCTCGTCGACGTCGAAGAGCAGGTGATCCCGCTCCCCGCTGGTCGCCGCCCACAACGGCATCGGATCGCCCTCCGCGAACGGCTGGCGGATCACCGGGACGTCGGTGCCCGGCATGTAGTCGAGGCGGGCACGGCGGTCGGGCCGCGGCAGACGGAGATCGGGGAAGGCGGGCACCGGCATGGTCGACCAGCGGTTCGACCACATCGAAGAGCGGCTGGTTGTTCGAGACCGGTGCCGCGCAGCGTAGCGTGCGATGCCCGTCGGTCACGTGGACCTCGCGGCCCCACACGCCGGTGAGCGCCAAGTCGCGCACGGCGGTCTCCCGGCCTTCGAGCAGCGGGACGAGCGAGTGGCCGTGCGTGGGCTGCGGCACCGTGACGTCGAAGACGTCGGCGAGCGTCGCGAACAGGTCGACCGACGTCGTCAGCGCATCGACCACTCCGGCGTCGCGGCCCGGCCAGCGCGATGAGCATCGGGATGTGCCCCAGGGGCTCGTAGACCGGCACCCCGGGCTTGCCCCAGATGTCCTTCTCGCCGAGGTAGTGCCCGTGGTCGGTGCACACGATCACTGCGGTGTCGTCCCAGCGGTTCGTGCGGTCGAGCGCGTCGAGCGATCTGGCCGAACCAGTGGTCGATCATCGACAGCTTCGAGCCGTAGTTGGCCCGGATCTGGCGCGCGGACCGCTCGTCGAGGATCCCCTTGGCCATCGCATCGACCGCGTACGGCGGCCAGATCAGGCGGTCCTCGTCCTCGGCCGGCGTCGAAGTAGCGCGACGCCCACGGCTCGGGCGTGTCGAACGGCTCGTGCGGGTCGAACTCGTCGACGAACAGGAAGAAGCGCTCGTGCCGTCGGCGCGTCGTGCTCGATCCAGTCGCGCGGCCGCGGCCATCGTGCGCGGACCCGGAAAGTCGGCCTCGTCGCGGAACCAGGTGCGCGACCGGTCGTAGTGATGGGGCAGCCAGCCCGCGGCCGCCGGGAGCGCCGGCGCACCCAGCCACGACGGATCGGCCCGGGTGCGCCACGGGTCGCTCTCGTGGCCGCGCTGGTAGTCCCAGGCGTCGAAGTCGGTGTGGTAGTTCTCGCCGCCCACTTCGAAGAGGTGCGGGTGATCGGTGACCAGCATCGTCGTGACGTCGGCGCGGCGCAGCTGGTGGGTGATGGCGTCCTCCCACACCTCGATCGATCCCCACGGGCGCCAGAGGAAGTCGAGCGCGCCGCAGAGGATGTCGTGTCGCGCGGGCATGCACGGGAGCGATCCGGTGTGGTGACGGGTGAAGCGCACCGACCGCTCGGCGAACGCATCGAGCATCGGGCGTGTCGAACTCGCCGCTCGCCGTAGGCTCCCCAGCAGGTGCCGGTTCAGGCTGTCGAGCAGCACGACGACGACGTTCTCGGGAGCCACCCGGTCATCGTGCCAGCCGCGCGGCGTCGCGTCGATCAGCGGTTCACTCCGGGGTGACGCCGAGGTACTCGCGCGATGCGGCGGAGCATCTCCGGGCTCGAGCTCGCGGTCGCGCAGCAGCATCTCCTGCGTGAGGAGCACGCCGAGGCGACCGTCCTCGCTCCGCAGCGAGCCGCTGTAGACGCCGCGTGAACCGCTCGCCTTCAGCGGCCACAGCTCGAGCAGCATCCACTCGTCGGCGCGGATCGAGTCGTGGAACCAGAGGCTGTGATCGATGCTCGGACCGCCGGCGGGCAGGCCGGGGACGTCGACCTGGCCGAAGCCGGAACCGAGGTCGGAGACGTAGGCGACCGCGCACGCGTGGAGCAAGCGGATCGTCGGGAAGCGGCGACGACGCGCGCACCCACAGGGAATCGGAGTGGCGGACCTGACCGCCGGCGATGCGCGTCGGCGTGACCTCGCGGACCTCGACGAGGAACGGCGACGGACGCGCCGGGAGCGTCGTCGGGATCGACACCGCCCCGGGTCGGGACCGCGTCGAACGTCGCGCTCTTCTCTCGCGCGCGTGGAACGACGCGACCATCGAGAAGATGACCTCGCCGTCCTGCACCGCGCGCACGTGGCGGGCCGAGAACGAGCCGCCGTCGCGGTCACGATCGACGTGCAGGATCACCGGACGGTCGACGCGCCCCGGTCGCAGGAAGTAGCCGTGCAGCGAGTGCGGGAGCCGCTCGGGCGGCACGGTCGCGCCCGCGGCGCGCAGCGCCTGCGCCGCGACCTGGCCGCCGTACAGCGACAGGCGCGCGCCCGCGCCGGCCTCGTTCTCGCCCCGGAACAGGTCGCGGTCGAGGACCTCGAGGTCGAGCAGCTCGGCGAGCCCGCTCGCCGGAGGTTCGCTCCGATGCGCCTGCACGCCCGGGACCATAACCTCGCCTTCCCCTTGACATGCAGCCGTTTGGCTGCTTATTGTGAAAGGCAGACAAACGGCTGCATGTGCGGTCGCCGACCACAGGAGGACGAGATGGACGAGATCCGGCACCGAGTGGGAATCCAGGCACCACGAGCCGCGGTGTTGACCCGGCTGACCACGATCGACGGTCTCGCGACCTGGTGGACCCGCGACACGATCGGCGAACCGGGCGCCGGGGGGAAGGTGCAGTTCTTCTTCGGCTCCCCCGACCGCAGCGCCACGATGGAGGTGCTGGAGGTCACCGACCGTCGGGTCGGGTGGCGCTGCATCGGTGGCCCCGACGAGTGGGTCGGCGGGATGCTCACGTTCACGCTCGAGGACAACGGCGACGAGACGGTGCTCACGTTCACGCACTCGTGGCGCGAACCTGTCGAGTTCATGTACCACTGCAGCACGAAGTGGGGCTACTTCCTGCTCAGCCTCAAAGCCGCGCTCGAGGGCGACGAGGGGACGCCGTTCCCCGACGATCTGCACATCAGCAGCTGGGGTTGATCGCGACGACCGGTGACATGGACGCGGTGTTCAAGGCGCTGGCCGATCCGAGTCGGCGCCAGATGCTCGACCGGCTGAACGAGCGCGGCGGCCAGAACCTCATGGAGCTCTGCGCCGGCCTCGACATGGCGCGCCAGTCGGTCAGCAAGCACCTCGCCGTGCTGGAGGCCGCGAACCTCGTGACCACCGTTCGACGTGGTCGCGAGAAGTTGCACTACCTCAATCCCGCGCCGATCAACGAGATCGAACAGCGCTGGATCAACCACTACGACCGCGGGCGCATCGATGCGCTCGGAGACTTGAAGATCGCATTGGAGGACACCGCAGTGAACGACCGTCAGTTCGTCTATACGACCTACATCAAGGCTCCGCCCGAGCTCGTCTGGAAGGGTCTCACCGACCCGATCTTCACGAGCCGGTACTGGGGCATCGACCTCGTGACCGACTGGAAGGTCGGCTCCCCCATCACCTGGGAGCACCGGGGCGTCACGATCGAGGATCCCGAGCAGCGCGTGCTGGAGTACGACCCCTTCCGCCGGTTGGCCTACACATGGCACACCTTCACCCCGGAGCTGGCCGAGTCCCTGGGCGTCGACCCGGAGCGCCAGGCGGTGCTGGCGGCGGAGCCACGTTCGCAGGCGTCCTTCGACATCGAGCCCGACGGCGAGGTCTGCAA
The DNA here is from genome assembly GCA_963770105.1 of uncultured Acidimicrobiia bacterium. Classification (GTDB taxonomy): domain Bacteria; phylum Actinomycetota; class Acidimicrobiia; order IMCC26256; family JAENVU01; genus Chersky-806. The sequence goes on from CAVYOL010000002.1 coordinate 2,841,046, forward strand.
GCTGACCGTGGTCCACGAGTTCTTCGAGGACGACAGCATCATGGCGACGATGGTCAGCCAGGGTTGGCCGCGCGTGTTCGCCGAGCTGAAGACCCTGCTCGAGACCGGCGACGTGCTCACCGGCTGATCACCTGCTCCACCGCGATAGAACACACCCGTGCCGACGCCGAGCCACGTGGGATCCCGCCCCGGCGCGATCGTCGTCGGCACGGGCTTCGGGTGCCGGGTGCACGTTCCGGCGTTGCGGGCGGCAGGGTTCGAGGTCGTCGCGCTCGTCGGCACGGATCCCGACCGCACCGCGCGGCGCGCCGAGCGCAACGGCATCCCGCGCGCGATGACCGACCTCGATGCCGCGCTCGCGCTCGACGCGGCGGTGGCAGTCACGGTGGCGACGCCACCCGACACCCACGCCCGGGTCGCGATCGCCGCGGCCGCGTGCGGGCAAGCACGTCGTCTGCGAGAAGCCGTTCGCGGCGAACGTCACCGAGGCCCGCGCGATGCTCGCCGCGGCGGAGGACGCCGCGGTGACGCACCTCGTGGGCCACGAGTTCCGGTGGGCGCCCGATCGCGCCGTCGCCGCACGGGCCATCGCGGAGGGCGCGATCGGCGAGCCGCGCTTCGCGACGTTCGTGTCGTACGTGCCGCTCGTCGCCGATCCGGAGACCAAGGTTCCGCGCTGGTGGTTCGACGAGGCTGCGGGGGGCGGCTGGTTGGGGGCATCGGGGTCGCACGTGGTCGACCAGATCCGCACGTGGCTGGGTGAGTTCGAGTCGGTGAGCGCCGCCCTCGGTGTGGTGTCGGCGCGCGCCGGCGGGGCCGAGGACTCCTTCACGGTCCGGTTCCGCCTGCGGTCCGGCGTCGACGGTGTGCTCCAGCAGACCGCGGCCGCCTGGGGACCCGTCGCCGGATCGACCCGGGTCGCCGGGACCGACGGCACCCTTTGGACCGAAGGCGACACGGTGTGGCTCGCCGACCGGAGCGGCGCGCGCGAGCTCGCGGTCCCGGCCGACCTGGTCGCGCCGGCCGCCCCCGAGGAGAGCGACGACCCTCGCCAGCGGTTCACCCACCTCGAGCTCGGTCCGTACACGCGCCTGTGCGAGGTGCTGCGGGCCGGCGTGGACGGTCGTCCGATCGACGCCGCGGTCCCGGTGCCCACCTTCGCCGACGGCGTCGCGGGCATGGAGGTGCTCGACGCGATCCGCGCCTCCGCGGCCGCTGACGGTGCGGTGGTGCGGATCTAGCTCGCTGCCTTGGTGTTCGCGATCGCCTGGTACGCCCGGCAGGGCTCGTTGCGCAGGCTCGTGCAGGTCGGCAGCGCCGTCGGCACCTTCACGCCGGGCACGACCGGGAGGACGAGGCTCGACGGCATGGAGCTGGAGAACGCGATCGACGTGTTCCCGCTCGGCACCGTCTCGTCGAAGGCCCAGATCGGCTGCGTGCCGTTCGGCGCGGCGATCGTCACCCGGATGCGCGTTCCGGCGCGGTACGCGTGGCCCTCGTAGTAGAGCGGGACGACGACCTTGACGAACTGTCCGGCCGGCATCGGCGACGCGTCGGCCGCGGTGAAGCTCGGAACCGGCTCGAGCGCCGTGCTCGGCCGCTTGAACATGTTGTTCGAGTCCGTCGACAGCTTGCGCTCACTCGCGCGGAGCCAGCCGTTCTGCACGAAGACCTCGGTCCCGTCGGGTCGCACCTCGCTGATCGTCGCCTGCAGGTCGACGTCGGGGTCGACGAGCGCACCCAGAGCGAGACCGCGCCGTTCCCGACGACGGTCGTGTCGCTCGTGAGCGGGGCCGAGACGTACGAGACCGCGGTGCCCGACGGCTGCTGCTGCCAGTTCCACGACCACTGCGACGCGTTGCCCCACAACCCGCCCGAGCCGGTGTTGACCCCGAAGTCGGTACGCGGGCAGCGCGTGCGGGTCCGCGTTGAACGCGTCGATTCCCGCGCTCGTCGGCACCTGGTCGGTGAGCGCGCCGCCCGACCCGAAGTACCACGTGCGGGCGGTGGTGCCGGCGACGGGGAGCGACGAGAAGTCCTGGGCGAACCCGGCGTAGGGGTCGCCGGGGTTCGCAGGCCCGACCGGCGCCGCGCCGGCGCCGTTGTCGAAGAGCACCCGGACCGACGGGAGCTGCTGGAACGCGGCGAGGGCCAGCGCGTACGTCGGTTGCAGCTGGATGGGGTCGGCGGGCAGGTTGACGACGTCGGTCGCCGGGAGACCCATCGCCTGCTGGTAGATGACGGGCGAGGCCGCGTGGATGATCGCCGCGTTCTGCAACGGCGCCTGATGCGCGACGAACAGCGACAGGAAGTCGTACCAGCGGTTGAAGGTGTCGGGATCGAGCGAGTCGACGTGCGCGCCGTTGGTGAACGTGAACCACTTCTGGGTCGTGCCGGTGAACTTCCGGACGAGCTCGGCGCAGTGGCCGCCGGTCTGCTCGTCCTCCCACTGGCAGGCCATGAAGGTGGGCACCTTGATCTTGTTCACGAACGTGACGGGGTCGAGCGCGTCCGCGATCGCGGCGTCGTAGTGGGAGTTCGCCGTGATCTTCGCCTGCAGGTCCGCCGCCTCACCGTGGAGCACCTGGTTGGCGGCACAGGTCGTGTCGCCGCTCTGGATCTGCTGGTACGCCCACGGCTGCCCACTGTTCGGTCCGGCGGGCTGCGCCTCGTCCTGACGCTCCTTCGCCCACTGCGACCGCGAAGCCGTTGTTGAGGATGCCACCGGGGTAGAGCGTCGTCGCCGTGGCGTCGATCGTCGACAGCGGTGAGATCGCCTCGAGCGACGGCGGCTGGAGCTGGGCCGTGAACAGCTGGCTGATCGCCCCGTAGGAGATGCCCATCATCCCGACCTTGTGATCGCGCACCCACGGTTGATGGGCGATCGTCTCGATCACGTCGTAGCCGTCGAGGTTCTGCAGCGGCTCGAAGAAGTCGAAGGCGCCACCCGAGCAGCCGGTGCCGCGCATGTTCACGTCGACGACGGCGAAGCCCATCAGGTTCGCGAGCACTGCGATGCCGTTCGTGGGTCCCGCCGGGTTGGCGTAGCCGTACCCCGAGTACTCGATGAGCGTCGGGTAGGGCGGCGCGAACGGCAGGCCCGTTGGGGATCGGGACGCTCGGGGGCAGGCCGGGCTCACCCGCGGGGCTCGTCGGCGGATGCACGCTGATCGCGAGCTTCGTCCCGTCACGGGTGGTGAGATAGGTGTAGCCGTTGCTCGGGATCGTCTGGTCGTAGATCCCGGGATCCCACGGCGCCGCGCTCTCGGAGTGAACGGTGATCTTCCCCGACTGCGCCCCGTCGGAGACCCGGCGCACGCGGTAGCCGGTGCCCGGAGCGACGTTCCGGAACAGCAGACCACCGAGCGAGTCGGCCTTCTGGGACTCGACGACCGCTCCCGCGCTGTTCACCAACGACATCTGGGCGGAAGGTGCGAGACCGGTGACGTACACCTGGCGGGCACTGCCCACCGCGGTGAACGTCGGTGTCGCCGCGGGCGCGGCCGTGGCCGTCAGCGACACGAAGACCAGCGAAGCAGTGATCACCACCGCGAGTGCGCGCCCGCTGGTCCAAATGCTCACCCTGGACTTCGACATCCGTCCCGCCCTCCCGGACGCTCACACGTGTGTGGGTGCCGAGCGGGTCCTGACCTGCATGAACGGACCTTCGCAACGGCTCGAAGGGACCTACCCGGGTGCCGGAGCACTGAAACAACGTGTTCACTCGCGCCGCCGCGGTTGTGCTTGCGTTGAGGAACCCGCTCAGTGACCAGCGGCGCGGTGGATCGCGCTGCGGATCCGGAAGTAGGTGCCACACCGGCACACGTTGTCGATGGCGTCGATGTCGGCGTCCGTCGGCGCCGGGTTGCGGGCGAGGAGCGCGGCCGCCGCCATGATCTGGCCGGGCTGGCAGAACCCACATTGCGCGACGTCCTCGTCGATCCAGGCCTGTTGCACGGGATGGAGCGTGTCGCCGTCGGCCAACCCCTCGATCGTGGTGACCTCGTGTCCGGCGCACTCGTCGATCGCCGTGATGCACGGGTTGAAGGCGTTCGCCGTCGAGGTGGCTCGTGCAGGCCTTGCACACCCCGACGCCACAGCCGTACTTCGGACCGGTGACGCCGAGCATGTCGCGCAGCACCCAGAGGAGCGGTCGGTCCGCAGGGCTCGTCACGGTGGTGGTCGAGCCGTTCAGCGTGAACGTGAAGGTGGGCATCGTGGCGTCCTCAGTCGGCGATCGGGAAGCTGAAGGGCGTCGCTCCGGTCGCGCGCGCGTACACGTTGGCGACCGCCGCGGCCGCGGCCGGGAAGCCGAGCTCGCCGGCGCCGCCCGGATCCCCGGTCGGCGGCATGACGACGACCTCGATCTCGAGCGGGCTGTCGGCCATGCGGGCGAACCGGTAGTCGGAGTAGCTGCCTTCGCGCACCGCGCCGTTGTCGATGTGCAGGCCGGCGTGGAGGGTCAAGGACAGTGCGTCGGTCAGCACGCCCTGCACCTGGGCCTCCAGACCACGGGGGTTGACCGCGCGACCGACGTCGACCGCGCAGACGCCCTTCGTGACGCGAGGCGTGGGTCTGGTCCCGGCAGTCGATCTCCACCAGGTAGGCGACCACCGACTTGTACTCCTCGTGGATGGCGACGCCCTGCGCGGTCCCGGCCGGCATCGGCCGGCCCCACTGACCGACGCTGGTCACCTGGTCGAGGACGGCCCGGGTGCGCGCCGACGAGAGCTGCTTGCGCCGGAACGCGACCGGGTCCGCCTTCAACGCCCGTGCGATCTCGTCGACCATGACTTCGTTCACGGTTGCGGTCTGACCCGAGTAGATCGACCGCCACGACCCGGTCGGGAACGCGAGCGGGACGTCGGTCAGCGTCTGCGTCGCGACACCGAAGTCGTAGGGCACGTTCTGGGTGAGCGCGAACACGGTCTGGGTCACGCCCGGGCTCAGGACGTTGAACCCTGCGGCGCTGAGCGCCTCGCCGAGACCGTGCGAGAAGTCGACGGGCAAGGTCGCGTGCCGGTGGTCGTAGCTGATCACCTTGCCGAGCAGGCAGGTCGCGCGCACCTTGTGGTGGCTGGCCGGGCGCATCCGTCCGTGGCGCATGTCGTCGTTGCGCGTCCACATCAGCTTGACCGGCCGGCCCGAGTGCCTTCGAGATCTGCGCCGCTTCGATCGCGGGCTCGAAGAAGAGGCGGTGCCCGAACGAGCCGCCGGATCTCACGACGTGCAGCGTCACCCGGTCGGGCGGGAGCCCGATCGCGGCCGCCACGCTCTGGCTCGCGACGATCGGGCTCTTGGCGCCGTACCAGACCTCGGCGGAGTCGGCGCGAACGTCGGCGACGCACGTCAGGACCTCGAGGGGTGCGTGCGGTGCGAACGCGAAGTCGAACTCCCGGGTCACCGACAGGCTGCCGAGTGGCGGGACGAGGAAGGGCGGCGCGGCCGCGCGCAGCTGGTCACGGATCTGCGCGTCCGAGAGCGCGGCGTTCGGCCCCGGGTTCCAGGTGATGCGCAGCGCGTCGCGTGCCGCCTGCGCCTGATCGAAGGTCGCGGCGGCGACGGCGACACCGCTCGGGATGCGCGCGATGCCGATGACGCCGGGCATGGTGCTCGCAGTCGAGTCGTCGAACGGTGAGCCACGTCCCGCCGATCGTCGGCGCGCGCGCCACGACCGTCGGGGCCCCGGCGATCGGGAGGTCGAGTGCGTACTCGGCCTTGCCGGTCACGATGTCCCGCGCGTCCAGGCGGGTCGTCGGCTGCCCGATCAGCGTGAACTGGCTCGGGTCCTTCGGCGTCTGCGGCACGTCCGGCGTCGTGATCTGCGCGGCGTCGGCCGACAGCGATCCGTACGTCGCGGTCCGCCCGTCGGGCGCCACCACGGTGGCGTCGCGCGGTCACCAGCGTCGTTCGCGTCGACGCCGAAGCGGCTGCGCGGCCGCCGTCACCAGCCGCGCCCGCGCCGCGGCGGCGACCGTGCGCATCGGCGTGTACAGCGAGTGCACCGAGTTCGATCCGCCGGTGAGCTGGTTCCAGAGGAGCTCGGGACGGGCGTCGTCGAGCACGACGTCGACCACGTCGAGGCCGGCGTCGAGCTCCTCGGCCGCGACGATCCCCATCGCCGTCGTGATCCCCTGACCGACCTCGGCGCGGGGCACGTGGACCACGACCCGGCCGGCCGGGGTGATCTCGATCTTGAGGAGGTAGGCGGTCGGGAGCGCGGCCAGCGTCAGCGCGTCGCTCAGATCGACGACGTCCGAGACCCCGAGCGCGGCCCCCGCCCGGTCCGCGAGGGGCAGCACCGTGTCGTCGACCACCTTGACGACCACCGTCAGCACCGGCGCGGCGACCAGATACGCGAGAAAGCGCCGGCGACTGATGCCCGGCACGACGGTCGCACGCTCGGGTTCTGCCGGCCCGTCGTGATGTTCGGCGGCCTGGTCCGGTCCCGCGGACAGCGACGTTCGCTCCGGCGCCATGTGCTCCCCCCTGAACCGGGACGCGACGGGACCCGGCAGCAGGCAAATTGCCCGGAGCGGCGGCGATCGAAACGTCCACGCTTCCGCGATACTCGTCAGGTGGACGCCGAGCTCGGTGCTTCGGTCGCGTGCGCGACAGCAGCGGCGTTCTCGTACGCGCTCAGCAACGTGCTCCAGCAGCACGAGGCCGAGCAGCTCCCCGAGCAGGACACGCTCAAGCTCGGGTTGCTGGCTCGGCTGGCTCGGCGGCCCCGGTGGGTGGTCGGCATGGCCGCCGACGTCGGGGGCTACGTGTTCGAGGCCCTCGCGCTGGGGTTCGGCACGCTGGTGCTCGTCGAGCCGATCCTCTCGACGGCACTGTTGCTGTCGCTGCTCCTCGGGTGGATCATCACGGGGCGCCAGATCCAGCGGGCAGGCTGGATCGCCGCCACGATCCTGGCCGCCGGCGTCGCGCTGTTCCTGTACGAGACGTCACCCTCCGGCGGCGTCGCCGTCGCGTCACATCGTGCGTGGCTCGTCGCCGCCCCGCCGCTGGCCGTCGTCGTGATCGCGTGCGTCGCGGCCACGCGCATGACGACGGGCGCTCGGCGCGCCGCGTACCTCGGCGCCGCGGCGGGCACCCTCTTCGGCGTCGAGCGCGGTGTTGACCAAGGCGTTCGTCCACTACCTCGGCGGTGGCGTGTTCAACTGGGTCGATCACTGGGAGCCGTACACGCTGGCCGTCTCGTCGATCAGCGGGCTCGTGCTCTCGCAGAGCGCGTTCCAGACGGGCGAGCTGGCGGCGGCGGTGAGCTCGGAGCAGGTGCTCCAGCCGCTCGTGGGCGTCGTCCTCGGCGTCGGGCTGCTGCAGGAGCAGATCAGCCTCACCGGGCCGATCGCTCACCTGATGCTCGGAATCGCGTTGGCGGCGATGGTCTGGGGCGTGCTCGCGCTCGCTCGCATCGAGCATCCCCGGGACCAGGACGCGCCGCGGGACCTCCGCGCCGACGAGTGACGCACGGCAACGGCTCGGTCGGGGATCAACGGTGTTCGTGCGAATGCGTGCCAGGCTGGGGGTCGCAGGGGATCCGGTTCACGAGGTAGGCAATGACTGACCAGGATCCGCCGGTCGACGGCGAGCCGACACCCGGCGAAGCTCCGCCGGAGGGGGAAGCGCCGTCGACGAGTGGCGAGGGATCTCCCGCTGATCTTCCCGTCTGGCTGACGCGCAAGCTGATCGAGTCCGGTCTCGGGGCGGCACGCTCGCTCGGAGGCCATGTCGTCCCCGCGTGGCAACGCGTGACCACTCGTGAGCCGCGGGTGCCGGTGACGATCGCGATCCTCGTTGCGATCGGCCTGATGGCGGCGCTCCCCGCGCGCGTCGCGAACCACCCCCGCTGGCTGGTGCCCGCGCTCGCAGGACTCCTCCTCGTCGGCATCCTCGTGGCCAACACCCGGGTCGTCGACTGGCGCTCCCGGGCGTTGCGGGTCGCCAGCCTCGTGTTGATCGCACTCCTGAGCATCGGCAACGCCGCGTCCGCGGTGCGGCTCGTCGTGGACCTCGTCGAATCCCGCGGGATCAAGGACCCCACGGAGCTGCTCCTGACCGGGGCCGCGATCTGGCTCACGAACATGATCGTGTTCGGACTCTGGTACTGGGAGTTCGATCGCGGCGGTCCCGCGGCGCGCGCGCTCGCCATCCACCAGTACCCGGACTTCCTGTTCCCCCAGATGGCGACCCCCGAGCTCGCACCACCCGACTGGGAACCGCAGTTCGTCGACTATCTCTATCTCTCGTTCACCAACGCCACCGCGTTCAGCCCGACCGACGTCATGCCCATGTCGCAGTGGACCAAGCTCACGATGATGGCCCAGTCGGCGGTGTCGCTCGTGATCGTCGTGCTCGTCGTCGCCCGCGCCGTCAACATCCTGCAGTAGCCCGGTCGTCGGAGGACGACGACCCGGCAACCCACGCCACGGAGTCGAAATGCCAAGCGATCTCGATCCGAACACCAGCGATCCCGGCTCGACGCCCGCCCAGGACGCGAACGACGCCAGCGCGCATCTGACCTGCGCGGCGTGTCGCAGCCTCGACGCGCTCGACGGCACCGAAGACGGTCAGATGTTCACACCGATCGTCGCGGCGCGGATCGGCAACGAGAAGACGATCGTGCGAACCCTTCAACGGGCCCAGGACCGGGCCGCGGACCAGGTCACCGCCTTCGCGGGCTCGCTGAACTTCGTCTACATCCACTCCGTCTGGTTCGGCATCTGGATCCTCATCAACATCGGGATCCTGGGAACGGCGCTCGAGTTCGACAAGTTTCCGTTCGGCCTCCTCACCATGATCGTGAGCCTCGAAGCGATCTTCCTCGCCACCTTCGTGATGGTCAGCCAGAACCGCCAATCCGCACGCGCTGACATCCGCAGCCAGCTCGACTTCGAGACCAACGTCCGCGCCGAGATCTGGGCCGTCCACATCGGCGCGGCGCTCGGCATCGACGACCAGCACGTCGAGGACGTCGTCCGGCACGCAATCACCGCGCAGAACCAGACGGCCGAATCCGCGACCGAACGTTGAGCGCGCCGCGCCGACCCGTCGGCTCGGTCGGTGCCGGATTCAAGATCACCCCGGGGCGGTCGATCATGTACCTCATGACCGGCGAAGCCGTCCCCGGGGCGGACGCTCTGGCGCGCTTCACCCGTGACGAGGCGGCCCTGATCGCGTCCGTCGACGACTCGATCTCGGAGGTCCTGGGCTGGGAGCCGGATCATCTGATCGGAAAGCCCTCGACCGACTTCATCCACCCGGAGGATCAACCGAGCGCGATCTCCGCGTGGTTCGCGATGCTCAGCGCGCCGGGTGACCCGCGGGTGTGGCGGGGGCGCTACCGGGGTGCCGACGGCACCTGGAAGTGGGTCGAGACCGTCAACGTCAACCGACTCGACGACCCCAGCGCGCCGTACGTCTTCAGCACCATGACCCGGATCACCGTCGATCAGGTCAGCGCCGAAGAGGAGCTCCGGGCCCGCACGCAGCTCCTGAGTCGCCTGTCCGACGCACTGCCGGTCGGGCTGTTCCAGATCGATGCCGAACGCAAGGTCACCTTCACCAACGACCAGCTGTACACGATCACCGGCTGCCCGCCGTCAGCCACGGTGGAAGCCCAGCTCGCGACGGTCGCCACCGAGGATCTCGCGCGGCTCGACGACGTGCTGTCCGCGGTCCTCGCGAACCAACCCGCAGACGACATCGAGCTGCGCCTGCTGCTGCCACACGCCGGCGACGCTCAGTCTCGGGACGTCGAGCGGGTGTGTGTGCTCACGATGCGTCCCCTCACCGACAGCGCGGGAGACGTGAGCGGCGCCATCGGATGTCTGAGCGACGTCACCGAACGCGCGCAGCTCCGACGAGAGCTCGAGATCCGAGCCTCGGTCGACCCGCTCACCGCGTGTCTGAATCGTGCGACGACGCTCGAGCTCCTCGATGAGACGCTCGAACAGCAGGCCCGGCTCGGTGCGCCGACCGCGATCATGTTCGTCGATCTCGACGAGTTCAAGCAGGTCAACGACGGCCTCGGACACGCCGCGGGCGACCGGGTCCTGGAGATCGCCGCGCGCAGAATGAGCGCGATCCTGCGCGACGGCGACCACGCGGGCCGCATCGGTGGAGACGAGTTCCTCGTCATCTGCCCGAACGTCGAAACCAGTGCAACCGGGCTCGACATCGGCACCCGACTCGCGCGGACGCTCACCACGGACATCACCATCGGGGACAACACCGTCGAGCTCAGGGCCAGCATCGGAGTCGCATGGACCGACGAGCTCGTCGACGCCGACACCTTCGTCGCCCAGGCCGACGTGGCGATGTACGAGGCGAAGGCAGATCATGAATCCGGCGCAGTCCTGTACGCGCCCGGCAGCGACCACGGCCGCTACCTCGACGCGGCGACGCTGCACGTGGAGCCCGCCGGGTAAGGAGTCGGTTCAGCTGTCGCGCGCCTCATGGAACGCCGGGGTGTAGCAGACGGCGATGAGCAGGCCCTCGGGGCTCAACAGCCGGGCCGTCACCTGTCCCCACGGCTCGGTACGGGCCTCGTGGATGAGCTGACAGCCCTTGGCCTTGAGCTCGGCGGCGGCGCCGGCGACGTCCGCGACCTCGAACTCGATGCTGGCCTGGGGGACCTCGATGCCGGCCGGCCATTCGTTCGTGCCGAAGCACGCGGTCGCGGCTTCCGAAAGGGGCCAGAGCCCGAAGTGCTTCGTCCCCTCCAGCTCGTGGGTGAAGACGTAGTCCCCCGCTTCGCCCTCGAACGACAGGCCCAACGTGTCCCGGTAGAACCTGCGAGCTGCATCGGCGTCCCGCACGATCGGAGCGACACTCGCTACGAACTCGACCTCCATCGGTTCCACCTCCGTGGCCACTGGTGAGTGCGTTCACGTCCTTCTACCCACGGGAGCCGATTCGATCACCGGACCCGCTGCACATCCACCACTTCGCGATCCGATCGGTTACCTTCACGGGTCTGGAGCAGGAGGCTGAGCACATGGCCGTCGAGCCGCCGAGCGCTCGGTCGGCACGCGCGTCGAAGCAGTTCCGGCTGGCGCTGCTCGCGATCGCGCTGCTCGCGCTCGCGATACGAATCTGCGCGGCGATCTGGTACGACCGCAACACGCTCGTGCACGGCGACGCCTTCTGGTACACGACCGTCGGACAGCACATCGCGGAGGGCAAGGGGGTCATCGCTCCGCTCGGGGAGATGAGCTTCCACCGGCGGATCCCCAGCGCCGCGCACCCACCTGCCTACGCGGTGTACCTCTCGCTGATCAGCCACTTCGACACGACCACGATGACCTGGCGGCTCTGGTCGACGCTCCCGGGCGTCGGGACCGTCCTGGTCCTCGGCGTGCTGGGCCGGGAGCTGGCGGGCGAGCGGGCCGGACTGATCGCGGCGGCCCTGGGCGCCCTCTTCGTCGACCTCGTCGCGCAAGACGTGATCCTCTGGTCCGAGGGGATGTTCGCGTTCACGATCGTGTTGACCGTCTGGCTCGCCTACCGCTACCTGCGAGCCCCCGGACTCCTCCGGGCGGCGCTGCTCGGCGGTGCGATCGCGCTCGCGGCGCTCACCCGGGCCGAGGGTGTGCTCCTCCTGGTCATCCTCCTCGTGCCGCTGGCCGTGCGGGCCCGCGCGATCTCCCCGGCCCGTCGGCTCGCGTGCATCGCGATCGGAGGCCTCGTCGCGCTCGCCCTCTTCACGCCGTGGTTCGTCTACAACGCGAACCGGTTCCGGCGGCCCGTGTACCTCTCGACCGGCCTCGGTGCGCTCGTCGGTTCGTCGAACTGCCCGGGCACCTACCACGGGGCCGGGATCGGGTCGTGGGGAGGGTTCTGCGCGCAGGGCGTCAACTTCTCGATCGCCCAGGACGAGTCGGTCCAGGAGCACGACATGCTGCATGCGGGGCTGCGGTACGCGAGGGATCACGCCGACCGCTTGCCGATCGTGATCCCGGTGCGCCTCTTCCGCTCGTTCGGCTTCTACCAGCCGTTCAGCAACACCGGTCGAGACCTCTTCCTCGAGGGTGGGAACCGCGACGTCGCGGCCTGGACCGCCCAGATCCAGTACTGGATCCTGCTCCCGCTCGGAGTGGCCGGACTGGTGGTGCTGGCCCGGCGGCGCGTGTCGCTCCTGCCGTTCCTTGCTCCGATCGCAACGGTGGTGGTCATCACCGTGGTCGGGTACGGCACGACGCGATTCCGGATCGCCTTCGACGCGGTCCTCCCCGCACTTGCGGCGGTGGCGCTCGACGCGGCCTGGAGGCGGCGGCAGGCCCGCCGCTCCCCCGGGCCGGCGCCGGTTGGTCCCGCGGCGCACGTGTCGGTCTGACCGAAGGGACACGGGATGCCGGCGCGACCAGACTCTCCACCCGTGATGGATGAAGCGGTTCGAGTCGCGGCCCGCTCCGAGCAGCGCGCGGGTCCGAAGCGGCCGCGACTCAGCGCCGGTCGGTCGATCGTCGTGGGCGCGATCCTCGCGGCCCTCTTGTCGGCGATGGCGGTGACGGTCCTCACACAGCTCTGGAACCAGCCCCTCCACGTCCCGTTCCAGTACGCGCACACGCCGGGGGACGACGAGCAAGACGCCACCCTCGACATGATGCTCATCAAGAACGTGCACGAGACCGGCTGGTTCAACACGAACCCGAAGCTCAACGCACCGTTCGAACAGCACTGGGCCGAGTGGCCGATGGGCGGAGATCTCCTCGCCTACACGCTGAAGAAGGGCATCGTCGATGCGACAGGCGACGTCCCACTCACGCTCAACCTCTTCTGGCTTCTGACGTTCCCACTGACCGCGCTCATCGCGTTTCCCGTCCTGCGGTCGCTGCGATGTTCGTGGCCCGCCGCGCTCGTCGCCGCGGTCCTGTTCTCCCTCGCGCCGTACCACTTCCGGAATGGTGCCGGCCACGAGAACCTCGCGTTCTACGTCGGCGTGCCGATCATCGTGCTCCTGTGCATGAAGATCCTCGGTCCGGACGGCGGACTGCCGGCAGTCGGCGAGCTGCGTCACGTCCACGCGTGGCGACGTCTCGCGTGGCTGCTGCTCGGCGCGGCGCTGATCGGCGTGACCGGCCTCTACTACCTGAGCTTCCTGCTGGCGCTCTTGGTCATCTGCGCCGTGGTGAGCGCGCTGGCGCGACGGCGGCCGAGCCGGTTCGTGATGGCCGGGCTCTTCGCCGCGGTCGGGCTCGTGGCGTCGCTGCTCGCCAACCTCCCGACGCTCCTCTACCGCTGGCAGCACGCTCCGAACCCGCTCGGAGTCCCGGACCGTCCGCCCGGCATCTCCGAGTCGTATCCGCTCCGGATCGTCGAGCTGCTGAGCCCCGTGACCGGCCACCGCTTCGGCCCGTTCGCCACGCTCGCAGACCAGCTCTTGGAGCCGGGCGGGCACGGGCTCGCCACCGCGTCGCTCGGGCTGTTCGCGGCGATCGGCTTCGTGTGCGCGGTCGTGGCCGTGCTCGTGCGGGCAGTGCGGGGCGCGGATCGCCGCGGCTGGTCGTTCGAAGCGCGTCTGGGCATCGTCATGCTCGGCGCCCTCTTCCTCGGCACCAAAGGTGGGTTCGCCCGAGTGCTCGAGTACACGGGCCTCGACGGCATCCGCGCCTGGACCCGCATCGCGATCGTCATCGCATTCGCGGCCGTCGTCGTGTCGGCGCGGCTGCTCGACCGGCTCCGGGTGGTCATCCGACGTCGCGGCTGGCCCTCGTTCGCCTGGGCTTCCGTGCTGGCGATCGTGCTGGTCGTCGGCCTCCTCGATCAAGCGTCACCGGCGCTGATGCCGGACGCACAGGGTCACGCCCGGCTCTGGCGCGCGGACGACGCGTTCGTCTCGTCACTGGAGCACCAGCTCCCAGACGATGCGATGGTCTTCCAGCTGCCAGTCGTCGACTTTCCCGAGCACGGCTCGTCCGTGCAGATGGATGCCCATGACGAGATCAAGGAGGGCTACCTCCACTCGACGACGCTTCGCTGGAGTGCGGGCGGCATGCGGGGCCGAGACGGTGAGTGGCAGTGGCCGGCTGCGGCGCTCCCGACGCGCGACCTGCTCCGAGGACTCGTCGCGATGGGGTTCTCGGCCCTGACGCTGGACCGCTACGGATATCACCGACTTGGGGTCGCGCAGCTCCACGAGCTGACGGCACTGCTCGGAACGCCGATCGCGACCCGAGGCGACCGCCTGGTCGCATGGAACCTTTCCGCCGCCCGCGGGTCCCTGCTCGGCCACGCGAGCGCGCACGACCAGCGCGTCCTGGTGCGGCAGATGCTCGACGCGCCACGCCTCTACCAGTCCACGGACGCCCAACCGATCGTCGACCGTGGAGGTGATCACGCGATCTGCGCGTCCGGTTCGCTGTCGCTCGAGAATCCCGCGAAGACCCGACAGCGCCGAGAGCTCGTGATCGAGTTCGACCCACAGAACTCCGCCACGCGGCACGGGTACGTGACGGTCCACGGCCGGCGGATTCCGATCTCGGCCGATCGACGCGTCAAGCACATCTCGGTCAATCTCCGTCCGGGCACCACGAAGGTGCAGATCGCGGTCTCCACTCCCGGACTCCGCTGCGCCTCCGCGCCGGTGAACGCACTCCCCACCGTCTCCGCCCGCATCCTGCCCGTCTCGAGCTGAGGGGCCGACGTCCACGCGACGTCGATCGGGCCGGAAGCCGCTTCTTCTCGTCGTCCCGCGCGATCTAGGTGCCGTAGGCGATGACGTGGCCGTTGGCGGTACCGACGATGAGGCGGCCGAGCACGATCGCCGGCGCGCCCGTGATCTGGCTTCCGGGGTCGGCAGTCCAGAGCGAAGGACACGTCGCCGACGCGCAGCCCGCCGCGGCGAACGCGTGCAGCGATCCGTCGACGGATCCCGTGTAGACGACACCGTTGCCGACGGCGGGTTGCGCGGAGATCGGACTCGGCAACGTCCCGGACCACAACGGACCGCACGTCGAGCTCGCACAACCCTGCGCGGCGAGCGCGACGAGGCGCCCGTCGGCCGTTCCCGCGTAGACGACCCCATCCGCGACCGCGGGTGCCTGGGTCACGGCGGAGCCGAGATCCGCGGACCATTGAACAGTTCCGGTGGTCGCGGCGATCGCGGCGATCCCGGTCGCGGTGCCTGCGTAGACGGTATGCCGATCGAGGACGGGAGAGGTCGCGGTGAACGCGACATCGGCGGTCCAGAGCGGGGTGCACGGGACGGGCAGAGGTGGCATCGGAGACGGCGGACAGGTCGGTGGTGCCAGCGGGTAGGCGATGACTTCGCCACCCAGTCCGAAGAAGAACCGGTCGCTCCCGACGGCTGCACTCGTTGGAGACGGTCCGTTCGGAACGCCGACGCCGACGAGGGACTCGGTGGACGACCAGCTCAGCGTCGGGTCTCGCAGATCGTCGACACTGACGCCGACGCCATGAACCTGGCCGATCCCTGATTCCTCCGAGACGATCTTGCTTCCTTGCACGATTGCAGAGCCATAGTCGCCGCTCGCCACGTGGGGTCCTTCTTGGCCGGTGCCGGTGTCGAAGCTCCGCGTCGCAGTCGTGCTCAGGTCCGGTACGTAGACGTTCGGGCCGCTGATCGTCGCGTCACCGACACGTTGGATGTTCGGGTCCAGCACGTCGGTCCAGATCCGTGTGCCGGAACCGAAGTTGAGGGCAGAGAGGTCGACCGGGTCCGTCACGAGCACCTTGCCGGGTACGACGACCGGATCCTGGGCCGGTGCTGCGTCGAGCGTCGCGTTCCAGATGACGTGCAGACGGGCGACGTTGGTCGGGCCCACCGTCGCCTCGATCGGGTTGTAGGCCGCCCGCTCCGGGCCGAAGCCGGGCTGGAGCCAACATCCGGTCAGACCGACGACGGCAACCAGGACCACCATGGCGCGTGCTCGCCCAGGCATCATGACCCCCGAACCGGCAGTGCACGATCTCGGCATCCAGGTGTAGTCGTCCGCCTCGGGCCCCGCAACCGACACGCTGCGACCACGCCGGTTGCCGCCGTCCGTGCGGGGCGCGACCGACCAGCAGCCGCGTTCCAGCGGAACCCGAGGGGCCTCGCTAGCGCGATGGGTTCACATCGGCGCACTCTGGGTAGCGATATCACGATGCGGAGGTTGGTGCGGCTGTTCACGCTGGCGCTGCTCGCTTCGTTGCTGGCGGGTTGCGCAACGTGGACGACATATCACCGGGATCGAGCTCGCAGCGGAGCAGATCTCCACGCTCTCTCCATCGTCCCGGTCTCTCGGGCGTGGACGTCGCCCGTTCTCGACGGGATGGTCTACGCGGAGCCGCTCGTCTACCACGGTCGCGTCTACGTGGCCACGGAGAACGACACGGTGTACGCGCTCGACCAGACGACCGGGACCGTGGCGTGGCGTTCGCACCTGGGAACTCCGGTTCCGGGGTCGTCGCTGCCGTGCGGCGACATCGACCCGCTGGGCATCACCGGGACGCCGGTCATCGACCCGACCAGCAACACGATCTTCGTGGTGACCGAGTCGGGGCCGCCGATCGGCCACGCCCTCATCGGGCTCGACGCGAGCACCGGCGTCCCGCGCGTGCTGGCGAGTGGTGATCCCTGGCCGGTGATCCCGGTCACCCACCAGCAACGGCCGGCACTCGCGCTGGCGAACGGACGGGTCTACTGGGCCTACGGCGGGCTCGCCGGCGACTGCGGCAACTACCACGGCACGGTCCTCAGTGTCCGCACCGACGGGACCGACCCCACCGAGTACGTCGTTCCGACTCCGAATCAGGGGGCGATCTGGGCACCATCGGGTCCGGCGATCGATGCCGCCGGCAACGTGTGGGTCAGCACCGGCAACGGCGCCTCGTCGACGACCTTCGACCACGGCGACGCGGTCATCGAGCTCGGACCGACACTCCGCGAGCGCGGCTACTTCGCACCGAGCAACTGGGCCGCGCTCAACCAGTCCGATCTCGACCTCGGCTCGACCGGACCGCTGCTGTTGCCCGACGGTCTCGTGTTCCAGAGCGGAAAGAGCGGCGACACGTACCTCATCCGGCAGTCCAACCCGGGCGGCATCGGCGGACAGGTCGCGTCCTTGTCGATCGGGTGCAACTCCTCGGGAGGCAACGCGGCCCTGGGCGCGTCCATCGTCTACGTCACCTGCCAAGGCGGAACCCGGGCGCTCCTCGTCGGCCCGGGGCCGACACTGCGGCTCCTCTGGCAGGGCCCCACCGACGCGAACGGCTCGCCGGTGGTCGATGGCGGCACGGTCTGGGTCGTCGGCGTCGACAGTGGCGTGCTCTACGCCCTCGACCCCCTCACCGGTTCCGTGCGGCAGGCGATACCGGTCGGCCACGCTCGTCACTTCACCAGCCCGACGATCGCCGCGGGCGCGGTCATCGTTGCGACCGACACCACCGTCCAAGCGTTCCGCCACGGATAGACCGGTACCGGGCTCCGCGACCACCCGAGCGCAACCGGGCTAGGGCACGTCGGGAAACACGTCGAGCCAGTGTCGCGTCCCGTGACTGTCGATCCAGCCGCGGGTGTTGCGGTCAGGTCGGGCCTGGCGTCGACCCGAGAGGGACATCCAGGCCGCCGGAACGATGACCTGCCGGACTGGTGTGCCCGCGAGCCAGACGCCGACCGCGGGACCGAGCGGTGTGAACACGGTGTCGACCGCGCACTTGATCGAGGAAGGAACGCCAAGCGGGTTCCGGGATCGCGTGCCGCCAGGAAGCACGTACCGGCCGACCCGCACGTCTTCGGGCGCGCCTTCGGTGTGGTCGAGCACGCCGACGAGCGCGTTGCCGACGAGGTCGCCGGCCTGCGAGGTCGTGGCTTCGCTGTCGTCGGAGTGGCCACAGCCGAAGCGGTCCGTGCCATCGCCGGCTCCGGGTTCGCCCACGACGCCAACGCCGTTGCCGCGCGGGAAGATGTAACCGAGCATGTCCTCGGCGAGACCATCGACGAAGCGGTACGGCGCGTGCATGTGCGGCACGACCCAGGGTGGCAGTGGGAACTCGGGGTGGGGCATGTCCTGGGGACCGAGGAAGCTGCGCAGGTAGGTGAACGGGAACACCTCGCCGGGAACGGAGATGAATTCGCCGTCACCGATGCGGAAGGCGGCGACCTGCGACAGCAGCTCGTCGCCCGATGTTGCACCGTTGGCCGCGACCGGATGTTCGACGGTGCACCCGTTGCTGTATCCGGGACGGTCGGCGAAGACCCCGATCTGGGCACCGATCGCGAAGAGGGCATTCGTGAGCGGGATGCAGACGTCTTGGCGCGCACCCCCGATGACGTCTGACTTCGACCACGCTCCCGTCCTGTCCAGCGCGTCGCCGATCGCGGCGCCGAGCTCTCGACCCAGCGCGGTCGTCTCGTGGGTGTAGCCAACCGGGGCTGGTGTGCCGTTGGCGTCGAACGTGGTGCGGCAACCGGCGGGATGCGACTCGTTGATGAACTGCTGTGGCACGCGCGAGATCACGCCACTGAACACCTCCGGCGTCTCGTTGCTCCCGACGGAGCCGGCCATCTCGATCGCGACACCGCCGTACCGACGTTCGAGCGTGTTGCGGAAGAAGTTCGGCCAGTCCGAGCTGATCCATGTGCGCTGCGCGGGATCGGGATTGAAGCCGAGCGTCTCGGCGTGTTGGCTCACGTCGCCGAGCGTCGCGATGACGGTCCCGTTGGTCGCCACGGCCTGGAGCGCCGGCATCAGCTGATCATCGACGAATGGATACGAGGACCAGCACTGGCGGAGGTTGGCGGGTTCCGTCGCTTCCGCGTACTTGAGCCGCGCCGGGCGCAGGCGGTTGTACGCGTCCTCGATTGCTCGGGCCGATCGCTCGACGAGGAAGTCGACGTAATAGGAATCGACGCCCGAGGTGAGCTGGTCGATGCCGGAGATACCGAGAGTGTCCGGCGCGGATTCGTCGTGGGTCGCCGAGATGAAGATGTTGTCGAGGTGGTAACCGTCGGCCGCCACCTTGGCGCGGATGCGCGCCTGATAGACGTTGAACACACCTTCCTGGTCGAGCACCTCGACCGCCATGACCTGATGGTGGTTCGCAACCACCATCGCTCGCGCGGTCACGTCGTCGGCCACGACCGATGCGAAGCGTGGTGTGTCGGAACCGCCACCGAGCACGATGCCATCCCAGCGGCCGTTGCCATTGCAATCGACGTAGGCATCGCCGGACGCGAAGTGTCCGAGGCTGCTGATCGTCGCGATACGGCTCCTCGAACGCGAACCGGCGCGCTCCATTGAACGACGCCGGCGCGTTGCAGTTGCTCGGATCACCCACGACGGAGCCATGCGACGGCGGCGTGATGCTCGCGACCGCCGCACCCGCCTTGAAGAGCGCCGGACCCGGCGGCAGCGGCGACGGTTTCGCCGCTCCCGCGGGGCCCGGCACCAACGCCACCGCAATGACGATGACCGCTGCGAAGAAGCTGACCTTCCGCATGCGCAACCCCCGCCCCTTCACGACAACGGAGCCCGCTCACCGCGGGCTGACGAAACCGAGCCGGTGTCCGCGGGAGTCGCGGGCGCCGGGATGAAGTGATCGACGAACAAGAACACGACGCCGACGAGGGCGAGCACCACGAGGCTCGTCACGATTCCCGCACCGACGGCGTGGGCGACGGCGGCAACGAGATGCGCCCACGGATTGGTCGTCACCGCGGGAAGGATCACGACGGGAACGATCCACAGCACGAGCAGATGCGCGACGGTGATGCCGATCAGCCACTTGCCGATGAGCTTCACCGTCGCGTGGCGATCATCGGTGGTGACGAGCCCGACCGTGAGCAATGCGACCGCGCCGAGGAAGTAGAGCCAGAAGCGGTGCGCGAGCGCTTCGCGACTCTTGAACAGCGCCTGGCTCTGCGGCACGTCGAACGTCACGTCATGCACGTTGGCGAGGTCGGCCGCACGAACCGACGGGAAGGCCGCGGCAACGAGCGTGCGCACGGTTGCCTGATCGAGGACTGCGGGCTGTGACCGCTCTCCCAGCAGCCGTTCGTGGGCGTCGACGACGAACTGCTCGAGCTTCAGCTGGATGTCGCGGCCGGCCGAGCACCGCGTCGAGCTGGTTCGTGTAGGCGCCGTTGGTCGTCGCTGCGGTCGCGGACACGCCGACCGCGGGCGCGGTGACCGACGCAATGTGATCGGCGACGAAGTGCCGGAGATCCGTGCTCTGCAGCACGGCCTCGGTGACCCGACGGGTGCGCGCCGTGTCGAGGATGGTGTGCGAGGTCCACCACGATGCGAACGCGAGCGCCGCGCACAGCATGCCGAGGTGAATGAACAGCTTGCTCACCGAACCGCGCCCGGCCACGCATCCTTGGTAGCAGCGGCCGTCACCGCCCGCAACGGCTCTCGAGCGCGCTTGGCACCTCTACGCGGCCGAGGCGTGACCCAGCGCGCGCAGGGTGGGTGGTCGGAGAGCGCGCTTTCCGCCTCCCGCGAAGAACAATTGCCAATCTCTGCCAGTCGGGAGACACTAAGCCGCGGATCTGGGCACGCAGTTCGGAGGGCAGCCGAATGAAGCCACCGGGAAGTCACGCTACGTACGCGACCGGGGGTGCCGGGAGAGGACGGTTCCCACACGGATCCCGCAGTGGTCCGGCAGGGCTCGCTCCCACCGGCCGCCGCGACTCGAACCCGCTGACGCGCGATGTCTAGGTCGTCGGCGACGGTGTGTCGCACGTTCCTGTTCACCGACATCGAGAGCAGCACCCGCCTGTGGGACCAGTTTCCGGACGAGATGCTGCCCGCGCTCGACCAGCACAACGTGGTGTTGGACCAGAGCATCGTGCGCGCCGGTGGGCGCGTCGTGAGGTACACCGGCGACGGTGTGGTCGGCGTCTTCGACGACGCCGCGGGCGCCGTTGATGCCGCGATCTCCGGTCAGCGGGCCCTCGCCGGCGCCGACCTCTGCGACGCCGTCGGCTTGAAGGTGCGCATGGGTGTGCACTCGGGCGAGATCGTCGAGCGCGACGGCGAGCTCCACGGCTGGGCGCTCAACGTCGCGTCGCGTCTGCACACGCTGGCCCACGGCGGACAGATCGTCGTGTCCGGCACCTCGCAGCCACAGGCCGAACGCGGGTTGGGAGAGGGAGTCACGTTCGTCGACTTCGGGCGTCACCAGCTGCGCGACGTCGCAGAACCGATCCGCGTGTTCATGGTGGCCGCGGCGGACCTCGATGCCTTCGACGATCTCCGCGGGACCGCGTGGTCCGTGCCCTCCGTCCCGCTGCCCCTCACGACGTTCGTCGGCCGGAGCGCCGAGCTCGAACGCGTCGGGGCGGAGCTGCGCGCGCACCACCTGGTCACGCTGGTCGGCCTCGCCGGTGTCGGCAAGACGCGCCTCGCGCTCGAGGTCGCCGGTGCCGCGGCGGAGGAGTTCTCGAGTGGCGTGGTCGTGTGCGAGCTGTCCGGCGTCGATCCATTGCACGTCGGAGCCGCCCTGGGCAAGGCGCTCGGCGTCGAGCGGCGATCCCTGCTCAGTGCCGAGGAGAGCGTCGTGGAGTGGCTCCATGACAAGCAGCTGCTGCTCGTCCTCGACAACTGTGAGGACGCATTGCAGTCGGCGGGAGATCTCGCCCTCGCGATCTCACGGTCCGCGCCTGCATGCCGCGTGCTGGCGACCAGTCGCGAGCCCATCGGCGTGACGGGTGAGCGCGTCACGGTGCTGCAACCGCTCGACTCGGACGACCGGGTGGTGCTGTTCCTCGAGCGCGCCCGGGCGGCCGGTGCCGAGCTGGTCGACGATGCCCGCACCCGAGCGCTGGCACGCGAGGTGTGCGACGAGGTGGCAGGCGTTCCGTTGGCGATCGAGCTCGCGGCTTCCAGTGCGGCATTGCTCTCCTTGCGGGACATCGCCGACGCGGTGCGGGAAGGTGAGCTGCCGGTATCGAGTCACGTCAGGGGTCCGCACCGCTCGGTCGACGACGCGATCGATCTCACGTTCAACCGGCTCGATGGTCGGCTTCGCGACGCGTTCCTGCGCAGCTCGGTGTTGACCGGATCGTTCGATCGGGACGCCTTCGCGGCCGTCGTGATGGGTCGCGTCGACCACGCGTCGGTGCTCGAGGTCCTACGGGGACTGGTCGACCGGTCGCTCGTCGTCGCAGAGACGCGCATGGAGCGAACTCGCTTCCGGCTGCTCGAGCCGATCCGGGCCTACGCCGAGGCGCGCCTCGATCCGTCGGAACGGAACGCCGTTGAGACCGCGTTCGTGGATCACTACGTGGGCGTCGCGCAGGTCGCGGCGGATCGACTGCGCGGCCCCGACGAGGCCCGCTACGTCTCGCAGATCGAGCTCGACTTCGACAACTTCCGAGCCGCGCAGGCACGGGCGATCGGATGCGGCGACGCCGGTGCCGCGTTGCAGATCGTCGCCGAGCTCTGGGACTTTGCGTTCACCCGGATGCGTATGGAGATCTTCGATTGGGGCGAAGCGGCAGCCGCCGCGGCACCACCGGACCATCCGAGCCTGCCCATGGTCCTCGGAATCGTCGCGCTCGGCGGTTGGATCCGTGAGAATCCGGCGAAGGCAGCAGACTTCGCCGCGCAGTCGCTGCACCTCGAACGCGAGCTCCACGCGCCGCGGTCGCTCCCCGTGCGGCTCACACTGATGAATGCCTCCGAATACAGCAGTGCACCGACCGACATGCGCGCCGTCATGGCGGAGGTCACCGAATTGTCGAACGAGTCTGCGAACCCGTACTGGCAGACGAACGCGAGCGTCGTGCGATCGCTCGGCCTGAGCTTCGCCGGGAGGCATGGCCCGGCACTCGAGCTCGCGAACTCGGCGCTCGCCAAAGCGCACGAGTCGGGCAACCCGTCGGCGATCGCGTGGGCGCTGTTCGGCCGGGCCGTCGCCACCGAGCTGTTCGACGTCGAATACGCCGAAGCGCTCCTCGATGACTGCCTCGTCCGAGCCCGCTCGGTCGAGAACACCTGGATCGAGGCAATGAGCTCGACCCGCTTGGCGTCGCTTCGTCGCCGGAGCGGAGCGGTGTTCGATGCGATGGCGATGGTGCTCGAGCTGCTCGACACCTGGGAGCGGGCGGGCCACCGGTCCCACGTGTGGTCCGCCCTGCGCCAGGCCGCGCTGTGCCTCGCGGATGCCGGCGACCCGGCGACCGCGATCATGCTCAACCAGGCCGCGGCCTCCGCGCAGCTCGCGCTGCCGCTCCTCCCGGCCGACGCGGAAGACCTCGCGGCCGCGTACGAGAAGATCCGGCTCGACGCGGGCGAGGACCAGATGCGGCGCTGGGCCGCCCGAGCAGACGGGCTCGACCAAGGGGAGGCGATTCGCGTCGCTCGCGAGCGGCTGCAGCAGATGATCGCCGGCTGACCTCGCCGGGCGAGCCCGCATTCGGTCGCAGGTGACGTCTCGGCGGGCCAACTATCTCAGCGAACGCGAGACGGGCCGCAGGACTCAGAGAGCGGAGGGCGCCGTCATCGACGGCGCCCTCCGGGTCTGCCCAATCTGGGGGGAATGGGAGACCGACCTTCGCATGGCTCCCCGAAGACCCCTGCTCGAGTTCGGGCAATCGCCCACGCCGCTCGGGCGTGGGCTCCGCTCAAGCCTCCGTGCACCATGCACCAGCACCGGGATGATGGTGCAGGCGGATTAACCAGGCGCTAATCACTCTCGAGGCATCGGCGGCGCAGCGACACCGTCTCGGCGCCGGGCTCGACTCCGAGCTGGCCGAGCACCTGCTCGAGGTGGTCGAGGACGCGACGGGCGGCGGATCGGTCTCCACGCTCCAGCTGGATGGACGCGAGCAGCCGGTAGGGCGCTTCGCCCCACGGATCCGCGGCGATTGCCCGCTGCGCCATGACTGCCGCGTGACCGAGCTCATGGTGGGCCGCGAGGAGCCCTCCCGCGCGCAGGGCTGATCGAACGAAGAGCGTGCCGAGGCGGACCCGATCGAACTCCAGCCAGTCTGCGGCGTCGACGTCCGCGAGCAGGTCACCGCGCCAAAACTCCACCGCACGGATGTGCGCTTCGAGCGCGAGCGACGGGGCGCCGGACCGTTCGAACTGCTCGGCCTCGGCGGCGGCGGCCTCGAACTCCCAGGCGTCAATGCGCAGCGCAGGATCGTCGCGCAGCGTGAGGCGCTCGTTCTCCTGGTGGATGAAGAAAGACGCCGTGTTCCTCTCTCGTCGCGGCTCGATCAGCTTGAGCAGATGCGTCAGCGTCACGCGCAGGTTCTTCAGCGCCTGTTCGTCACCGAGATCGGGCCACAGCACCCCCGCCGCCTCGGCGCGACGCAGGGAGCGGCGCACGACGAGCAGCCCGAGCAACGACCGGACCCGCTCGCGGCGGAGCTCCGCCGCGCTCGAGCGCCTGCCACCGATGTCGACCTCCAGTGGACCGAGCACCTTGATCTCCAGGGGATCCGGTGCGGGCGGCGGCAGCGCCGCGAGGAAGGTCGAGCTGGTGCGGGCGACCGCCGGCAGCTTTGATGCTGCAAGGTGACGCAGCACGTGACGCTGGGACGGTCCGTTGCGTTGCAGCAGCTCGACCGGCGGGCTGCCCCCGGCGGCGGCAGAGCAAACCGCGGCCTCGAGCAACCAGGGCGCGGGAGCGAACCACCGCACGATTGGCTCCCGCAGCCATCGATAGGTGCCGAACGGCTCAAGATCTCCCGCACGCGCGGCGACGAAGGCCGCGGCGAAGGCGCGCCGTTGCGCGTGCACGCCTTCGAGGTCCAGCAAGTCGTAGCGGTCCCGCAACTCGGGGCGCAGGACGTACAGCAACGTCGCGCCCTCGAGCGGCGGGAAGAAGGCACCCCGGTCCGGCACCCGCGCCAAAAGCTCCGCTGCCTCGTCCTCCTCGCCCGCGAGCACGGCGACGGTGGCCGCGGCAAGGAGCTCTTCGTCGATCGTGGCCTCGGTCGGCGGCCCGATGAGCTCGAGCTCCATGAGCTGACCACGCGCACCGTCGAGGTCGCCGAGGGTCGCGCGGATTGATGCCATCCGCGATCGCACGACCCGGCGAGCGACGAGCGTGCGCCGATCGAGCCGGGATTCCGTGACGGCCCGGAGCTCGTCGAGCACCCGGTCGCCCGCGCCGAGACCCTGAGCGATCGCGAGCTCGAGGCCGAGCACCCCGTCCCACACTCGTTGCCGATGAGCGTCGGGCATGCGATCCAGCGTGCGCGCCGCCTCGTCGAACCGGCCTCCTCGCACCTGAGCCCGCGCGCAGAAATAGCCCGCGAGGCCTTCGGACGGGTCCGACGACGGCTCGGCGGCCACCGGCGCCAAGATGCTCTCGGCCGTCCGCCAGTCTCCGACCATCAACGCGTACGCGCCGCGGCACACTGCATCCAAGGCAACGGCCCACGGGTGACCGGTGTCGGACAGCTCGGTGATGCGCGCCATGTAGGGGGCGATGCGTCGGCCGTCCATGAGGCTGTAAGCCATCGCGGCGAGCCGTGCGAGCGACGCGACCTCACCCTCCACGTCGTCACGCGCCGCGAACGCCGCCACCGCCTGCTGGCCGACCTCGAAGGCCCGTTCCGGACTGACGACGGTCTTCGCTATCGCCCGCACAAGCAACACCTCGGGCTCATTGTGGAGCGCGTCCGGAACGAGCTCCGCCCAGGCCGCCGCCAGCGCGGGATCCTCTGGCGCGCCCAGCTGCACGGAGTACATCCGGAGAGTCGTGAGTACCTCGTCCCAGGCCTCGGCCGCGATCAGAAGGCGGAGGGCGCGGTCGATGTCGCCGCGCTGTCGTGCGTGCAGGCCTCCGCTGCGACGGATGTCGGCGACGCGATCCGCACGCTCCCGAGTGATGATCGGCCCGGCGACGACGTCGTGCAGCTCCCACCATCCGGAGCTCGACTGGCTGACCAGCGGTACATCCGCCAGCACATCGCCGAGGACCACCGGCTCGCCGGCGATCGTCGTGGCGAGCTCATCGTCTGCTCCACCGAGGGCCGCCAGCTCGACCAGGCGCGCGCGCCGGGCGAGGTCGAGCGGACCGATCACCTGCTCCCAGACGTACTCGCTGGTCGTGACACCGGTCGCGCGGGCCAGCAGCTCGGCGAGGGCAGGCCATCCCTTCGCGGCGGCGAGCCACTCGGGTGGAACACCGCGCAGCCGCGCGAACTCCGCAGCTTCGGCTTCGGTAAAGCGCAGGTCGTTCTCCCGCAGGACGAGCGCTTCACCCCCCACTGCGAGCCGGGCGACACCTACTTCGGGAAGCGTTCGGGCGCCGAGCAGCAGGTGCGTGTTGCCCGGGAGCGCCTGGACGAGACGGTGCAGCAGCACCAGGCCGGCCGAGCCGTGGGCCAGTTCGTGGACGTCATCCAGCACGAGGCAGATCGCGGTCGGCGTGCGCCCCCAGACGACATCGACCAGCAGTCCGAGGAGGTTGTCGGTCTCGGCGAACGAAGGTGGATCGGCACCGAGCTCCGTGAGCAGCCGCGAGACGAGGCGAAGCGCGCTGGCGTCCCCGGGCTCGAGCCGCAGGTACACGTCGACGCCGCTGCGAGCCAGCCGATTCTCCCGCACCGCCTGCGCGAGCAGCGTCGTCTTCCCGAAGCCTGCGCCCGCGACGATCGCTGTGACCGGCCTGCTCCACCGGCCCTGCACCGCGAGGAGCAGGCGCGGCCGGGACAGCGAATCGTCCGCGACGCGGGGAAAGCCGCCCGACGAACGTTGCGAGCCGAGGGGACTCACCACCGGGTCCGACCCGCCTGCGGCGCTCGCCTGCACGGCGCCATGCTAGGCCCGGACCTGCCCTACGACCCCCGGTCGCGCCGGCCGAGGTCTCAGGTGTGGTCGAGCAGGGGCGGACGGTCCACAGCCTCGGCCACGCCCGCCAGCACGTCGACCTGCTCGGCTACGCGCTCATGGTCAACGGCATCGCGCTGCACGCGAAGCGCCGACCAGCCTTCGTCAATCCCGTCGGTCGGCGCGCCGTTCCTTGCGGCGCCGATGACGACGCATCACCCCCAGCCCGAACCACACCAACGCACCGATGAGCGCGGTCACGATCGTGTAGATCCAGAGCGGCCACGTGAAGTCCAAGACGAGAAAGTGGAACCTGACGTCCTCGGTGTTCTGGACGATGAAGATGAGCAGTACGCCGACGCCCGTGAGCGAGGCGATGGCGCCACCGCTCAGCGTGCCGCCTCCTCCGTCATCCTGGCGCGCTTCCGTCACGACGTTCCCCCTTCGTTGAACGACTAAGCGGTTCGCAGCTCCGCGAGCTCTTGGAGGATCTTCTCGATCTCGGCGTCTTGTGCCTCCATGTGCGACTGGATCTGCAACGCGGTGTGCAGAACGGCGTCGGCGTCTTCGTAGGTCGCTTGTGCTCGAGCGTCGGACGCCGACGCCTGCGCGTTCTGACCGACAATGATGATCGACAGCAAGACGAGCTGCAGAAAGGTCTGCGCGATCCAGCTGATGAGTGCGGCTGTTCCTGCGTTGATCGCGTCGGGAAGGCTCACCAATGCCAATGCGGCGAATGCATAGGCGCACCACATCGTGCCGACGGCAGCCGTGATCTTGAGCGCGAGCATCGAGTTGAAGCGGGAGATCGGATTGCGCCGGTCGAACTGATCCGAGACCCTGGGTGGCCTTCGCGTCTTGCGATGTTCGACATGGGGGTGGGGTACGTGCGTGAAGATCTTCGACACGTTCTCTCCTCCCACAGTGACCCTTCAGCCACCGCGCGATAGCGACCTGCCCCCGTCTGCGCGGGTCTATCAGGCTTGCTCGTACTCGTCGGCTCGATGCCCAGCCAGCCCGTAGATGACCAGGAGTTCTGGTCGCCCTCAGCGTCGCCGCACTCGTCGTGTTCGGGTGACTCCAATACGCGAACCTGGCGACGCCACCTTCGTGATCAGCCCGGCGGCCGTCCCTCGGCGCGTAGATGCTGGCGCAGCGCGAACTTCTGCACTTTCCCGCTCGCAGTGCGCGGGAAGTCGTCGACCGACCGAACATGCTCGGGCCACTTCTGGCGAGCGATCCCTGCCGCATCCAGGTGAGCCTGTATCGCCGCGAGCTCCGGAGCCGGCTCGCCGGGCTGCATGCGAAAGAACGCGCACGCCACCTCGCCCAGGCGGGCGTCGGGCGCCGCGACGACGGCGACCTCGCTCACATGTTGCATCCGCATCAGGAGCTCTTCGATCTCCTGTGCACTGATGTTCTCGCCGCCGCGGATGATGATGTCCTTCTTGCGGTCCGTGATCGTCAGGTAGCCGTCGTCGTCGAGGACGCCGATGTCGCCGGTCATGAACCACCCGTCGTCGCTGAATGCCGCTTCGGTCGCGAGCGCGTCCGTGTATCCGATGAAGAGGTCTGGCCCGCGGCTCCAGATCTCACCGGGCAGTCCGACTTCGACGTCGTTGCCGTCGTCGTCGACCAGACGTATCTCGACGCCGGGCAGCGGCCGCCCGTCCGTGGTGACTCGCTTCTCGTGCGGCGCCGCGGGTGTGGAGCCCGTGATCGACGGGTGCTCGGTCGATCCGTAGCTCCGCGCGATCTCGATCCCGATGGCGGCGCATCGCTCCCCGACCGCGGCCGGGACCGCCGCACCGCCGAGGCCGACGAACGGCATCAGCGGAGCGTGCAGCTCCGGCTTGTAGTCGGGATGGTCGAGCAGGCTCGTCAGGAAGAAGGTGGAGCCCTGACCGGCCGACAATCCGTCCTCGAGCATCGCGGCCAGCACGCGTCCCGGGTCCCACACGTCGATGAGGTGGATCTCGGTGCGGTTGTAGACCGGCACCAACAGCGCCGCCAACATGCCGATGCCATGCCCGACCGGGGCACCCGTGATCATCGCAGGCCCGTCGCGATTCGCCTGCATGGCCGCGAGCTGTTGGATCTCGCCGGTGATCGTCCGGTGCGAGTGCACGACACCCTTCGGGTCCGACGTGGTGCCCGACGTGTACGCGACGAGCGCGGGCGCGCCGGGATCGACTGCCGGGATCTCGGTGAGCGGCTCGCTCGCGACCAAGTCCGCGAACGCAACGTCGCCGGCGCCAAGTGACGCTTCCGTGCGATCGCCGACGACGGCGATCCATTCGAGCCCCGGGAGATCCCCGCGCAGCACGGCGAGGTTCGCGAGGAAGTCCTGGTGGCCGAAGTGGTCGGCGGTGACGAGCGCCTTGACGTTGGTCTTCCGCAGGATGTACCCGACCTCCTTGGGGCCGTAGAAGTGCACGATGGGCACGACGACGGCACCGAGATAGGCCACGGCGTAGAAGGTTGCGGCCGCTTCGAGCCAGTTCGGGAGTTGGAACGCGACGGCGTCCCCGGCTTCGATGCCACGCGCGTGCAATCCCCGCGCGACGCGCCGGGCCAGCGCGTCGACATCACCGAGCGTGCCGCGGTACGGCATGCGCTCGGAGTACACCGTGAAGGGATGCTCGGCTGCGTCGTGCAGCCCTGCAGCCAACACGGCGCCGAGGCTCTCGTCCTGCCAATACCCTTCCTCGACGTAGCGCTTCGCGTCGTCCGCGGCGGTCGGGCGCGGGCTGTAGTCGATCGACCTGCTCGTCATGCGGGCTTCACTTTCGACTGAAGATGGAGTCGAGCCGATCTTCTCTCATTGTTCCGAGCTCATCGCCGTCGTGGCGTCCCGCTTCGGTTGGCCGGCGGCGCTCACGTCCGGCGGGCGCGGGCCCGGCGCTTGCCTTCGTGCATCGCCTCGACGCGAGGGACCGGGATCGCCCGGCCCTCCTCGATGAGGTCGTCCGCCAGGCGCTGCGGACTCGCCATCGAGGCGGCCCACGGATCGTCCGATCCGAGCCGCTCCAGGGCCGTCTGCACCGTGAAGTCGCCCGGCGCGACGTCGTCGAGGTCGGCCCAGTCGACGGGGAACGACACCGGGGTCCCGGGACGAACCCGAGGGCTGTACGCAGCGACGACCGTCGCCCCACCGACGCGGGTGGCGTCGACGAACACCTTGCCCGCGCGGTCCTCCTTCATGAAAGCAGTCGTCGCGATCGCCGGATCGAGACGCTCGACACGCGCCGCGATCGCCCGGAGGGCGGCCGCGGCGTCCTCCATCGTTGCGTGGTCGTCGATCGGCACGAACACGTGCACACCCTTCGCGCCACTCGTCTTGACCGAGCCACTGAGCCCGGCGTCAGTGAGCACCGAGTGCACGAGATGTGCAACCCGCACCGCCGCGGCGAAGGACTCGGTGTCGGGTGGGTCGAGGTCGACGACGAGGTGGGTCATAGCGTCAGGGTGTTGGATCCGCGCCAGCGCGGGGTGGTACTCGACCGCCCGTTGGTTCGCGAACCAGATCAGCGTGCGCCGGTCGTTGCACAGCGCGTACGAGACCTCCCGCTTCGACGCCTCGGCCCAGATCTGCTCGGTGCGCACCCAAGACGGCGTGTACTTCGGCACGTTCTTCTGCATGAACGCCTTTTGGCCGCGGTGCACCCGGATCACGGAAAGCGGTCGATCCGCCAGGACCGGGATGATCCGGTCCCGGATGCCGTCGAGATAGTCCACGAGGTCGCGCTTTGTGGCCTCCGCGTCGTCGAACAGTGGTTGATCGAGGTTCGTCAGAGGCACGCCGTCGCGCGTCTCCTCGGCCTTGGTACTCATCTCCGTAGACGCTAGTAACTCGAGCGACCGGTCTCCTCCGGCCGCCGGGTCCTCGTCGGTCAGGTGCACGCCCGCTGCGGGACGGCACGGACTCAAGCGGTAGCCCCCCGCGCGGCCACGCGGTGCAGCACGAACACCGACGGATCGTCACCCACTCCGGAGGCGTCGATCTCGATGCCGGCCGCGGTGTCCGTCCACTCGAGCCTCGCTCCCGCAACGGTCCCGATCGTCGTCGTCGGGGTCGCGCGCACGTCGGGAAGGGTGACGGTCCTCCCGGCATTCCGCGTGATCGCGTAGACGGTGTCGTCCCTGGCCGTGTGGCGGACGGGATGACCTTCGGCGGTCATGGTCCCCGGCGTGACCCACGGTCGGGTCGCCATGATCGCGTCGGCGTTGGGTCGGACCCACTCGCCCAGCCAGTCGAGACGTGTGATCTGCTCGTCGGGAATCTGCGCGTCGACACCGCGCGGACCGACATTGAGCAGCAGGTTCCCGCCCTTGGCGGCGATGTCGGTGAGCATCCAGAGCAGCTCGTCGCGCTCGATGAAGTCCTCGGGACGCGAGCACCGGTTGTATCCGAAGCTGTGGTCCATCCCCCGCACGCATTCCCACGGCTTGCGCTGCACGTCGTCGAAGGTCACGTACTCCGGCGTGCGGACGTCGGAGTGGGGTGGCGCCGGCGGGACGACCCCACCGTCTCGACGAGCCTGCCGTCGGACCGCCAGCGTCGATGGCTCGCCGGCCGACCTGCGAGCGGGTCGCCGCGAGCAGCGGGCTCCACGGCATCCAGCGGTCGTTGACGACACCGTCGGGGACCTGCTCGTAGTAGTGCTCGAACAGCGGCCAGAGCCGCTTGCCGTTCCGCCGGCCACGCGATGTCGTTCCACAGCACGCTCGGCCGGTATCGGGCGATGAGCTCGCGGACCTGGGCCTCGGCGTAGGCCGGATAGTCACCACGCGGGACTGCGTCGAGCATCTCGGCCACCGACCCCATCGGCCGGTCGTCGAAGGTCGAGTCGAGCCCACCGGAGTAGTAGATCCCGAAGCGCATCCCCGCGCCGCGTACGGCCTCGCTCAGCTCGCCGACGACGTCGCGCCGGCAGTTCCATCCGGGCCGGTGCGGATTGGTGACGTCGGTCGGCCACAGGCAGTAGCCGTCCATGTGCTTCGTGACGAGCACGACGTAGCGCGCACCGGTCGCGGCGAACCGCGTCGCCCACTCCTGCGGATCCCATTGGTCGAGACCGGCTTCCCAGTCGGCGGCGAACTTCACGTACGGGCGGTCGCCGTACGTCTCACGATGGTGGCGCGCGACCGGGCTGTCAGGAAACCGCAGCGAGTTCTCGTACCACTCGGAGTACGGCGAGTACGCGAACGCGTCACGCCGACCGGAC
Organism: uncultured Acidimicrobiia bacterium; assembly: GCA_963770105.1. GTDB lineage: Bacteria > Actinomycetota > Acidimicrobiia > IMCC26256 > JAENVU01 > Chersky-806. The sequence goes on from CAVYOL010000002.1 coordinate 2,873,018, forward strand.
TGCATCAGCTGGCCGATGTCGACGTCGACCGGCGCGAACGCCGGCACCGACGCGGGCGTCCAGTGCACGAAGATCCCGAGCTTCGCGTCCTGCCACCACGTGGGCACGCGGTGAGCACGCAACGCCCGCAGCCGCGCCCTCGACGAAGAAGGTGACACGCCGCGCACGCTACCGGGAACCGGCTCGACGCCCGGCGGGGCCGTTCCTCCCCATCGGGTTCAGCCCGAAGGCGATGTCCGAGTGCGGAACGGCAGTCATGGCGTCGCTCAGTCACCGACGAACCAAGCACTTGTGGCACGGTGAGTCACGATGAAGGGCGTCGAGTTCGTCTTCGCCGTGGGGTGGGCCGCGTTCTGGCTGTACTGGCTGGTGGCGGCCTTTTCCATGAAGCGGGGTCACGTCCCGTGGTCGCGCGTGCTGGGGATCAGGGCGGTCATCGTTGTCGTCGTGATCCTGTTGCTCCGCCTTGGAGTCTTTCGGAGCCACGGCCTCAACACGGATCCGTGGCGCGCCGGCGTCGGGCTCGTCCTCTTCGCGTTCGGGTTGGGGTTCGCGATCTGGGCTCGCGTGCACATCGGGCGGAACTGGGGCAGCCCCATGACGCAGAAGGAGAACCCAGAGCTGGTGACCAGCGGCCCGTACCATCTCGTCCGCCACCCGATCTACTCGGGCGTCCTGGTCGCCAGCGTCGGCACCGCGGTAGCGCTGAGCTGGCTGTGGCTGATCGCGGTGGCGCTGGCCGGGACCTACTTCCTGTACAGCGCGACCGTCGAGGAGCGCTACCTCACCGAGCAGTTCCCAGACACCTACCCGACGTACAAGCACGGGACCAAGATGCTGGTTCCGTTCGTCTTCTGAGCCACCAGTTCTCACCATCCCCCGCCCTCCGAGCACCGGCTCCGTCGCGCGTCCCTGTCCAGCGGGCCATGGCCGCTACGCACGACGGAGCTGGTTCGTGGCCGCGGTCCCTCACGCGACCTGGTCGGCGTGTTCCGGAACCGGCAGCTGCGACCTGCCGGGCGCCTCGTCCGGCTCCTTGGGTCCGACCGGTTCGGTGAGCTGCTCGCGGGGAACCGCGACGACCTCGTCGGAAGCGCCGCTTCGGAGCCGGGCGAGCGTCCGCTCCCACTGGAGCGAGCCCGCCAACCACTCCATGGCCTCATCACGTGACATGGGTGCCACCTCCTTCGTCGCGTGCACAGCCCGGCTGCCCACCGGCCGTGCCATCGATCGCAGAACGGGCCGAGGAGGCTTCGATGTTGGGGGGCGTCGATCCACCCTCGGCCCATTCCGCGATCTTTGCGTTCGCCAGTCGCAAGCGACCGACGATCAGCGCGAGCAGCCGGCCGCAGAACGCGGGCGACTGCTCGATCAGGTCCAGGAAGTCCTCCCGGCGGATCACGATCAGCCGCATCGACGAACGCGCGACGACGTCCGCCGTCCGCGGCCGGCCGTCGATCAGCGACATCTCGCCGAAGCAGGTCCCGGCACCGAGGTACGAGACGGGGACCCCCGCGATCGACACCGATGCGTGGCCGTCGAGGATGACGACGAACTCCCGAGCCTCCGTGCCCGCGGTCAGAAGCACGCGGTCCTCGGGAACCTCGACCTCGACGCTGCGCTCGGCCACGGTGGCCAGCAGCTCGCGGTCGGCTCCGGAGAACAGATCCAGTGCCACGAGCTCCTGCACCGCCGTCGTGCCCGGGCGTTCCCAGACCATGACCATCGTGACCTCCAGCTCGGGTGCTGTGTGCAGCTCCACCGTGCGGGATGGACCTTGCGAATTCCTGCAACGGCACCGCACCTGCTGCGGAGCGCAGCAAGGCGGGCCCGTTGGTCCCGGAGGGGTCTACGATCTGCCGCGAACACGGGCAGGGAGAAACATGGACTTCGGCATTCTCGGCGCACTCCAGGTGCGCGACGTGTCTGACCGGAACCCTGAGATCAGGGGTACCCGCAGGCGTGCTCTGCTGCTCCGGCTGCTGGTCGACGCGAACGCCTTCCTTTCCGTCGGCGGACTGAGCGAGGACCTTTGGGAGGGGTCACCGCCTCCGGGCTCGGCCCAGACGATCCAGAGTCATGTGTCGAATCTCCGGCGAGCGCTCGGCAAGCAGCGGATCGAGAACCAGTCGCGCGATCGGATACCGGCTCGTCGTCGGGCCCGACGACGAGGTCGACGCGGTCATCTTCGAGCACGAGGTCGCCCACGGGCGATCGCTCGCGGGATCGCAGGCCGCGACCGCCGCCCGCATCCTCGAGGCTGCCCTCACGCGGTGGCGGGGCGAGCCCCTGCTCGACGCCGGCGCCGCCGAGTGGGCCCTCGCGCCGCGCGAGCGAATTGCCCAGATCCGGCTCGGCGCGGCCGCGGACCTGCTCGCCCTGTGGCTCGAGCTCGGTGACTTCGATCGCGTCCTCGCGGAGGCCGAGCGCCTCATCTCCGAGCATCCGCTCGACGAGCGCCTGTGGTGTCGCCTGATGCTCGCCCAGTACCGCAGCGGTCGGCAGGCGGACGCACTCCGGACCTTCGGTCAGCTTCGGGAGCGGCTCGGTGAGGAGCTCGGCATCACGCCCGGACCCGAAGCCGTCGAGCTCGAACGGGACATCCTCGACCAGCGGCCCGGACTGCTCGCCCCGCACCGCGAACGGATCGCAACCGTCGCACTCCCGACCGGGATCTCGACGTTCCTGCTGACCGACATCGTGGGGTCCACGCGGATCTGGGAGCGCGAACCCGAGGCCATGGGCGTCGCGCTCGAGCAGCACGACGCGATCCTCGTGCGGGCCGTCAGCGAATGCGGAGGCTTCTTTCTCAAGTCACGCGGTGAGGGTGATTCCACGTTTTCTGTCTTCACCCGGGCATCCGACGCGGCGCGCGCGATCGCCGGCGCCCGCCGGGAGCTCCACGCGATCGACTGGCCGACGCAGGAGCCGCTCTCGGTCCGCATGGCGCTGCACACGGGGGAAACGCTCGAACGGGACGGCGACTACTACGGCCGTACCGTGAACCGGGCCGCGCGGCTCCGGAGCATCGCGGACGGCGACCGACCCCTCATCAGCGCGACGACCGCCCAGCTGCTCGCCGACGCCCTCCCGGAGGGTCTGCATCTCGTCGAGCTCGGGATGCGGGAGCTCCGGGATCTGGACCGGCCGGAGCTCGTGTACTTGCTCGTCGACGACGAGCTCCCGGCGCGAGTCGCGTCGGCCGACGTGACACCCGTCGAGCTGCCGTTCGCGCTCGCGCCCCCACCACGGTTGCGGAGCGCTCCGCTCTTCGTCGGTCGGGCCGAGCCGACCGAGCGCCTCCGGGTCCTGGCCCAGCTCGCGGAGCGCGGGAACCGGCAGATCGTCGTCGTCGGTGGTGAACCTGGGATCGGCAAGACCGCGCTCGCGGCGCAGGCGGCGATGGCACTGCACGACGCCGGCTGGCTGGTCCTGCACGGGCGCTGCGACGCCGCGCGCGACGTGCCGTTCCAGGCGTTCGCGGAAGCTCTCGACTTCCTGCCGCGAGAAGCTCCGGGCGAGCTCGTCGCGATCGCCGGGACCGCGGAGCTCGCGCTGGTCGAGCCGCTCCTCCCTTCGGTCCGCGCTCGGGTGCCAGGGCTCCCGGCTCGGGTCCGGACCGACGTCGAGACCGACCGCTTCTACGTGATGTCGGCCGCAATACGCCTGCTCGGTCTGCTGGGCGACACCCGGCCGATCGCGCTCGTGATCGACGATCTGCACTGGGCGGACGCCTCGACCCTCGCGCTGCTCTTGGAACTCGCGAGCGCGGCGTCGATGCGTCTGCTCGTCGTCGCCACGTACCGTGACAACGAGCTTGGTGCAGTCGCACCGCTCAGCGACGCACTCGCCGCGCTCCACCGCCACCCGGATGTGGAGCGCATCACGCTCACCGGGCTCGACCCGGCCGAGCTCGCCGACCTGGTCGCCGCGCTCGCCGGTCACGAGCTCAGGGTCGACGCGAAGATGCAGCAGCTTCTCGGCGGGCTCCGCGACGAGACGAACGGCAACCCGTTCTTCGCGTTGGAGATCCTGCGGTATCTCGCGAGCACCGGGGACGTGCTGCAGAACGCCGGCGGACGGTGGGAGCCTCGCGTCGGCCTCGACCTCGCGGAGCTCCCGCAGAGCGTGCGCGAGGTCGTGGCGGCTCGCGTCGCCGCGGTCGGAGGCGATGTCTCGACCACGCTTGCGACTGCCGCGCTCATCGGCAACGAGTTCGGGCTCGGGCTGCTCGCTCAGCTGCGGGATGCCGACGAGGATGTCGTGCTCGATGCACTCGAGCGGGCCGAGACGGCCGGGCTCGTCGCGTTCGTCGGCGACGACCGCTTCGCGTTCTCCCACGCGCTCATCGCGAACTCCTTGGCCCAGGATCTCGGCGAGCTGCGGCGCGCGACGCTGCACCGCCGGATCGCGGAGGAGCTGGAGCGCGACGACCTCGTGGCGCGCAATGCCGGGGAGCTGGCCCGCCACTGGTTCGCGGCGCGCGGCACGGATGCCCCGGTCCGGGCCCTGGAGTACGCGGAGCTGGCCGGTGACAGGGCGATGGCGGGCCTGGCCCCCGACGATGCGATGCCGTGGTACCGGACCGCACTCGAGCTCGTCGGCAGCGAAGACCCCGAGCACCGGGTGCGGTTGATGGTGAGCCTCGGCGACGCGCTGCGACAGGTCGGCGACGCATCACATCGCGAGGTGCTGCTCGAAGCCGGACGCACCGCGGTCGCGCTCGGCCTTGACGGTGAGGTGGTCCGCGCCGCACTCGCGAACTTCCGGGGATGGGCGAGCCACGCCGGAACGCGCGACGACGAGCGCGTCGCGCTGCTCGAATCGGCGCTCGAGGCGGTCGGCGACGGCCCGACCGCGACGCGAGCACGGTTGCTCTCGGTGCTCGCGGCCGAGCTCGCGTTCAGCGACGACCTGGAGCGACGCCGCGAGCTGTGTGACGAAGCGCTCGCGATCGCGAGGAAGCTCGGAGACCCACGTGCGCTCGCCCAGGTGTTGTCGTGTCGCTTCGACGCGGTCCGGGTGCCCGAGACCGCCGAGGAGCGCGACCGCCTCACCACCGAGAACGTCACCCTCACCGAGTCCTTCGACGATCCGATCGCGCGTTGGTTCGCCGTCACCGACCGGCTGACCGTGAGCGTCGAGGTGGGCAACCGTGACGACGTCGAGCGGTACCTCGCCGAGGAGGTCGAGCTTGCCGACGAGCTCCAGGGCTACCAGCGCTGGATCGCGCTCGTCCACCAGTCCTGGCACGCGTGTGTCGCCGGGCATCTCGCCGACGCCGAGTCCTTCAACGACCGGGCGTTCGAAGTCGGGATCCAATCCGGCCAGCCCGACGCGTTCGTGCTCTATGCGGGTGCGCTGTTCCTCCTTCGCGACGCGGCGGGCCGGTGGGACGAGCTCATTCCCGCGATGGAGCAGAGCGTCGCCGAGAACCCGGACATCGCGGCGTTCCGCGCGTGCCTCGCCAAGAGCTACGCCGGGGTGGGACGACACGAAGACGCACGGCGCCTCTTGGACGCGGAGGTCGAGATCGGCTTCCAGTCCGTCGTTCGTGACGTGGTCTGGGCGACGACGCTGTGCATCTACGCGCAGGTGGCGGCGGACCTCGCCGCAACCCGCGCCGCCTCGCTGCTCCTGGACCGTCTCCGTCCGCATGTTCACCTCATCGCGACCGATGGCGCGCACGTGTACCAGCCCATCGCGCTCGCTGCGGGCCGGCTGGCGACGCACCTCGACCGGCCCGAAGCGATGGCCTGGCTCCGGCAGGCTGAGGAGCTGGCGCGCCGCTTCGACGCACCCTTGTGGCTCGCTGAAGCCCTGCTCGCCCAGAGCGAGCGCACGGGCCGGCGCGAAGCCACGGAACGGGCGGTCGCCGCGGTCGCGCACCTCGGATCCACGGATGTCGGGGCCCGAGCGCACCGACGCCTCGGCCTGATCTGAGGCAGCACCGTCCTGGAACGGGACACGGCGTCGCCGGAGGACGCGTCTACGACGAGGGGTCGGCTCAAGCACGCCGACCCTCTTCGGCTACGACCTCATCGTCAACGGCATTGCGCTGCACCGACACGCGAAGCGCCGACCGGCCCTCGCCACCTGACGGCCAGCGCGACTTCGACCACACCACCCGCCACTTCGGCGCGCCCGCGCACGCTCTGAGTCAACGCCACGACCGCGGAAACCCATTTGCCAGCACCGCAGCGGATTGGGTTCGTTCCGCGTGATTGATGATCGGGTCGCTGACCTCCAAGGGGAGCAGAGTTGGCGAGTCCTCACCTCCCTCGCCCGGCTCGGGGTTGCAGCCCCCGACCTGCTGGTCGGGTCCATGGGGCGCAAGGTCACGGGCGGCGAGCTTGCGGTACTCGCGGCCCACCAGGCACCCGTCCTCTGGATCCAGGTTCATGATCTCGGGGTCCTTGAGTGCCGAGTAGAGGTTCCGCGCGATCTCAGCGTCGACTTCAGTGCAGTCGACAATCCGCTCGAGGAGCTGCCGCTGCTTGTGACCACGCGTGTCGGCACCGAGCGAGTGGGCCTCGAACTCATTGAGGCGGCGTACTTGGTTGTAGGTGCCGGCGACGTCATGGGCTTGTTGCCATTCGACGGCGTCTCGGGGATGGAGCGACGCGGCGATCTCATCGATGGCCTCCTCGAGCACGCGTGGATCTTCGGCGAAGGGGCCGTGCGGGATCGCGGTCGCCCCCTCGCTGTAGACCCCGTGCCGAACCGCGTTCGCCGCGCTCCGTGCCTTCCCAAGGGTCGTCCTCGGGCCCGTCGACTTCAGGGCATTCAGCCGGTTAGCTGCGATCTGGGCCTCGCTGGTCATCGACCCTCCTCCAGGTCGAGAAGAAGGACGACCAGGAGGATGAGGAGCGCCCCCCTCACCCGGAGGCTCGAGCCGAGGCCGGCATAGCGCGGGGTCACAGTGCCGTCCGCCTCGACGACGAAATGGGAGCGAGTCAGCCTCTGGTACTCAGAGGTGCTCGGGCTGGGGCGTGCCATGTCTTCCTCCTGGTAGGTGGCGCTGCACCACTTAGTTGGAGTGATCCGCTCCGTGACAGGGTTGTCCGGCCGATTCATGCCCGTCGGTATCCGCTCCGAGGGGGAGACGCCCATCTCTTCTAGGAGCCGGGAGCTACGACCTCTGGTCGGCCCGAGGACGCGTGGCTGGCGACCTCGCCGACCTGCCGATGCACATCGTCCAAGCCGGGCCGAGCGGCGGCAGCGGTCGGCCAGGCGACCCGTTCGACGGGCGCACCATGCTCGCCGACTTCGCCTGCGACCGACGCGTCGGCCAGTCGAGCGCTCCAGAACGGGGCCGCTTCGCGGCGCGCTCGCGTGGCGGCGGCTCTCCGGCCCAGCGGTGTGCGCAGCTGTTCGGGAGGCGCCAAGACTGGTGACCTCAGCGGCCGCCGAGGTCTGCATGCGCGGAGCGGCTCGAAAGGCCGTGGGTAGGTTCAACTCGATGACCAAGGTTCCGAGTACTCCTGCCGATCTCGTGCTCGTCGAGGCGGGCCACACCATCACGGTGACCGACCCCACGCCGGCAGAGCGTGCCGCCTGGCGGCGCGTGATCTATGCGCTCATCAACTCCGACGCCGCGCCCGCCCGGTACAGACTTCGGCACTCCGGACGCGACCACGGCGACCTCACCATCCGGCTCGTCCCGGCGAGAACGCCAACGGGTATCAGCTTCCGCCGCAGCAGAGCATGCGCGGCCGCCACAAGTTCTGGGGATCAAAGCGTAGGTAGGCCGTCAAAACCGATGAGGGCTACGGCATGGCGGTGGCGGGCGTCCACGTCCTCGACATGGACGACACCGCGGCACCCGACCGCCGTGACTGAGCGCCGCTCCTTGGGAAGTACCGTACGGATGGGCAGAAGGCGGAATGAACCGGGGACCAGACTCGGCGTGACGATTGGCCCGGAACGAGGAGCAGAGCGCATGAGCGTGACCCCCGAGAGCCTCACCCCGCCGGCGGCCGCATCGGCCGAGCTGACGCTGACGCCGCCCGCACCGGTGGCGGCCGTTGCGCCGGCGCAGGCCGAGGGCATGGTGCCGATCGACGCCGCGGCGGTGCCCGGCCTCGACGCCAAGGTGGCCGAGTACGTCGACGGGATCGTCGACCTCGACGTCCACTCGCCCGCGTTCGCCGCGAAGGCCGGCGACGTCGCGTCGATGGGCGACGACGACATCCGCGCCGCGGCCGAGACGTCGAACCGACTCCTCGCGTCGCCGGTGCGGGCCATGCAGCAGGGCCCGCTGAGCGAGGGCGCGCAAGGTCGCCGACGACGCTGCTCGACCTCCGGCGCACGATCGAGGACCTCGACCCGAAGCAGGCGACCGGCGACCAAGAAGCTGCTCGGCATGATCCCGTTCGGCGACAAGATCGCGCGACTACTTCCGCAAGTACGAGAGCGCGCAGTCGCACATCGACGCGATCATCAAGGCGCTCTACGACGGCCAGGACGAGCTGCGCAAGGACAACGCCGCGCTCGAGCAGGAGAAGGTGCACCTCTGGGAGACGATGCAGCGGCTCACGCAGTACATCTACATCGCCCAGCGTCTCGACGCGGCGCTCGTCGCGAAGATCGCCGAGATCGAGGCGACCGATCCCGAGAAGGCCAAGGCGCTGCGCGACGACGTCCTGTTCTACGCGCGCCAGAAGCACCAGGACCTGCTCACCCAGCAGGCGGTGTCGATCCAGGGCTACCTGGCGATCGACCTCGTCCGGAAGAACAACCTCGAGCTCATCAAGGGCGTCGACCGCGCGACGACGACCACGGTCGCGGCGCTGCGGACCGCGGTGATCGTCGCCCAGGCGCTCGCGAACCAGAAGCTCGTGCTCGACCAGATCACGGCGCTCAACACGACGACGTCGAAGCTCATCGAGTCGACGTCGGAGCTGCTCGCGACCCAGAGCGTCGACATCAACAAGCAGGCCGCGTCGACCACGATCGAGCATCGAGTCGCTGCAGGCCGCGTTCGCGAACATCTACCAGTCGATGGACGCGATCGACACGTTCAAGGTGCAGGCGCTCGACTCGATGGCGCAGACGGTCACCGCGCTCGAGACCGAGATCGGCAAGTCGCAGACCTACCTGGCAGCGGGTGCGTGCCGCCGACGCCCGCGGCGCCGTCCAACGGCGCACGACGCGCTGGATCTCGGCGACACGCCAACCGGCGTGAGCGCACCGGTGACCTCGCGTCGACGGAACCGCGAGCGCCTCCGCGACACCAGCTTCGAAGCGGTTCGCCGCCCAGGTGGCGGGCGGATCCGCGGTCGCGATGGGGGCGACCGCGGTCGGCGTGCGCCGCACTCGGTGTTCTCGGGGCGGTGCCGGCCACGCATCGGGATCGTGCTCGCCGCGCCCGGTCTACGCGGCGGGCCACCTGACGCGTGCGCACTCGTCGGCAGCGCCGGCGCAGCCATGCACCGGCGACCACGGTCCCGACCGCCGACGCCGCCGACCCTGGCGGCGCTCGACGATCTCCTCGCGCAGATCCGCGGCAAGGTGCCGGCGACCGTCGAGGCACGGGTGCAACGGGTCGCCGACACGGTGCGCAAGACCATCCCGCGGCTCGACCAGCTCGGACCGGAAGCGCGAGCAGGCGCACGCGGTGCGTGCGCACGGCGACGAGCTACCTGCCGGAGGCGGTCGCCGCGTACATGCGCCTCCCTCGCGACTTCGCCGACCACCGGCCGATGTCCGGGCGGCAAGACGTCGCTCACGATCCTGTGCGACCAGCTCGACCTGCTCGGCTCGAAGATGGACGACGTGTTCGACGCGGCGTGTCGCGCCGACGCCGACGCGTTGATCGCGCACGGCCGCTTCCTGGCCGAGAAGTTCTCCACCGGCGCGCTCGCTCTCGATCCGCAGAGGCGCTGACGTGGCCGACCGACCGCCGGCATCTCGGCTCGCGACGCTCGACTGCGCTCGAGCAGGACGCGTCGGCGGCTCGAGCGTCGACGTGCGCGCCGAGGCCGCCGCGCTCGCCGCCGCGGTGTGTCGCAGACTCGCCGGGCGCCTCGACCGCGTGGGCCGACGCGTTCGGGCTGCCGGCCGCGCGAGTTCGACCACGCGGCGGAGGTCGGCGGCGCGGTACACGAGCACGGCCCACGCCTGTCCTCCGCCAGCCTGGCCGGAACTCCCGCAGCCTCGGCGTACGCCCGTCACCTCGCCGAGCTGGCCATGGCTGCCGCGTCGCTCGGTGAGCTCGACGATCTCGGCGCTCGGCCACCGCGACGCTGATCGGCAACGCACAGCTGGCGCCGGCGGCGGCGAGACGTCGCCGTTCTCGGCGGCCCAGGACGTCGGTCGGTGCTCGCGCACCGGTGACGACCGACGCCGGCCGCGGCCACCGACGCACCGATCTGCCGGCACCGCCGGCCAAGACCCTGGAGGAGCTCCTCGTCGAGCTCGACGCGCTCGTCGGTCTCGACGCGGTGAAGACCGAGGTGCGCCACCAGACCCAGGTGCTGCGCATCCAGGCGCTGCGGGGCGCCGCAGGGGCTGCAAGCAACCCCGAGCTGACCCGCCACCTCGTGTTCGTGGGCAACCCGGGCACGGGCAAGACGACCGTCGCCCGGCTCGTCGCCGCGATCTACCAGAGCCGTCGGCGTGCTGCCGAAGGGTCACCTGGTCGAGTGCGACCGCTCCGAGCTCGTCGCGGGCTACGTCGGGCAGACCGCGATCAAGACCGCGGACGTCATCGCCGCCGCGCTCGGCGGCGCGCTCTTCATCGACGAGGCCTACGCGCTCGCGGACGACGACTTCGGCGAGCGAGGCGATCGACACGCTGGTCAAGGAGATGGAGGACCACCGCGACGAGCTGCTCGTGATCGTCGCCGGGTACCCGGAGCCGATGCGGCGCTTCATCACGTCGAACCCCGGACTCGAGAGCCGCTTCCGGCTCACGCTGTCAGTTCGACGACTACAGCGACGACGAGCTCGTCGAGATCTTCTGCCGCATCGCCGCGGCGGCCGACTTCACCCCGACCGACGCGGCGATCGTCCGTCTGCGGGAGATGCTCGCCGCCACGCCACGGACCGAGGGCTTCGGCAACGGCCGCTTCGTGCGGACGCTCTTCGAGTCCGCGGTGGTGCGCCAGGCGTGGCGGCTGCGCGACCTCGAGCACCCGGACGTCGACGCAGCTGCGCACGCTCCTCCCCGAGGATCTCGACGGTGGCGTACACGCCGGAGCGGCATGACCGCAGCCCGACCGGCCGCCACCGTCGGCCGAGCTCCCGCGACGACACCGTCCGCCGGCACCGGCCGACCCGAACCGCCCGAGCTGGATGGCCCCGGCCCCGGCACGCCGACGCCTCGACGACCCTCGCGTGCGCGCGAGGTCGTGGTCGCACGGTCGCCGGCACCCCCGGGCGGCTCCGGCTCGTCGGCGCGATCGGGATCGTCGTCTGCCTGGCGTTCGGCCTGGTCGCGTTCCTCGCCGACCGAACGGCTCCACGCCGACATCAGTCATGCCCGCGACGACGCCGCGCAACTCGTCCGGGTCCAGACCATCCGCACGAGCATCGTCAAGGCCGACGCCAACGCGACGAACGCCTTCCTCGTCGGCGGTCTCGAGCCGGCCAGCGTCCGGGCGCAGTACGACGACGGCATCGACGACCGCCGCCCGCACCCTCACGGCCGCCACGAGCGCGAAGGCCGCGGACCAGGCGACGCTCGGGGCGGTCAACCGCGTCCTCGCGACCTATACGGGGCTCATCGAGTCGGCACGCGCGAACAACCGTCAGGGGTTCCCGATCGGGGCCGCCTACCTGCGGCAGGCGACCAACCTCGTCCAGCAGGAGGCGCTCCCACGGCTGCGAGCGTCTGGTGCGCATCGAACAGGCACGCGTCGACGACTCGACCGAGGCCGCCGACACCGCGCCCCAGGTGCTCGGCGCTGCTGCTGCTCGTCGCGTTGATCGTCCTCGTCGTCCTGCAGTTCTTCCTGTACACGAGGTCGCGTCGGGTCTTCAATCTCGGAGTCGTGGTGGCGACGATCGTCGTCCTGGTGGCCGGGCTCGCCGGGCTCGGGGTGATGGCCTGGTCACGGGCCGCGACCGCACGACGCCGCGCGACCACGCCTATCGGCGCACCGTCGCGCTCGCGACCGTGCGCATCGACGGCTTCGACGCGAAGAGTGCCGAAGCCCTGACGCTCATCAACCGCGGTTCCGGTCAGCCCTACGAGGACCGGTTCAAGGCCCTGACCGCGGCCACGCGCCGAGCCGCCGCCGACCTCGACCGCGGCACGGGCGGCGAGCGCGCCGCCGACGGTCACCGCGTTCTTCCGCTACCTGGCGGCGCACACCGCCGTCCGCAAGCTCGACGACGGCGGGAACTGGGATGCGGCGGTGGCGGCCGCGACCGGGACCGGCGCGGCCAACCGCACCTTCGCCGACTTCGAGCGGGTGTCGGCCACGCGCGCTCGACGCCGAGGCCGCCGGCCTCGCCGACGATCTCGACTACGGCGCGCCTGCCCCTCACCGCGCTGGCCTGGCTGCTGCTCGTGGCCGGCATCGCTCGCCGCGACCGCGACCTGGCGCGGCGTCAACCAACGGCTGCGGGAGTACCGATGAGACGTCCGGTACGGGTGGCGGCGCACTGCGCTGGCGCGTTGTCCTGCTCGCGGCCTCGTCGCACTCGGCGGTCGACCGCTCCGCTCGGCAGTCCGCCCGCCGGCAGCCGACGACGACCACGACCACGCACCGGCCGCGCCCGTCGGACTGCGGCAACCCGGTCGCCTCGATCGCGCCGGACTGGCCGTTGCCCGCGCCCGGCAACATGCCGTCGGCGGATCGTTCATGGCCGCGATCCAGCCAACGCGGTCGGTCTGATCGCGGGTGTCTCGGCCGACACGCTGCTGTTCGGCTACCGCAACCCGCTCACGGGCCAGCTCGAAGGGCTTCGACATCGACCTGGTCCGCCAGGTCGCCGCAGGCGATCTTCGGCGATCCGAACCGCGTCGAGTACAAGGTGCTCACGTACGCGCAGCGCATCCCCGCGCTGCCAGAGCGGTGCGGTCGACATCGTCGCCGACGTCATGACGGTCAACTGCGAACGCTGGCAGCAGATCGACTTCTCGTCGCAGTACTTCGACGCCGGCCAGAAGGTCCTCGTGCGCACCGACTCGACCGCGACGAGCATCGCCGACCTCGACGGGAAGCGGATGTGCGCGGCGACCGGGTCCACCAACATCGACAACCTCAAGAACTACCCGAAGGTCAAGGTCGTGCCGGTCGACGACATCTCCGACTGCATGGTGCTCTTCCAGCAGGGGACGGTCGACTCCGTCACGGGTGACGACACCGTGCTCGGCGGGCTTCGTCGCCCAGGACCCGTACGCGAAGGTCGTCGGGCCGCCGTTGACGAGCGAGCCCTACGGACTCGGCATCGCGAAGACCCATCCGGAGTTCGTGCGGTTCGTGAACAGCGTGCTCGAGCAGGATGCGCAGCCGACGGCACGTGGACGCAGATGTACCGCAGTGGCTGCATCCGACCGGTCCGGCACCGCCGAGCCCGCCGCCGGCGGTGTACGGACGGAACCCGTGACCGAACCCGCCACCGCGTCCCGCCCGCCCGCCGCGGAGCCGCGGTCGCACCCGCACCGCCGGGCCCGCCACGGTCGCGCCCATCGCACCCGAACGATGGTGAGGTCCGCGCTTCCTGAAGCGGCTCGGCCGGTGGGTCGACCACCTGCGCACGTCGCTCGACCAGCTCGACGCCGGCGCGCAGCTCGCCGACCGATCCCGACACCTACACCTCCGACATCACGCTCGCGATGTCGTTGCGTCCAGTCGATCACCGCCCGGTACGACGAGCTCGTCACGGTGTGGGACAGCGGACGGGTCGGCTCCGAACGAGCTCGCCCGGCTCGGCGTGCTCATCTGGGGGCGACTGCCCGATCCGCTCGGCGCGCCCGTCGGCGTTCACGCTCACCGAAGCAGGCACGCTCGCCGCCGCGCTCGACCGACCGGCTCGCCGCCGCGCTCTCTGCCGACGCCGTCGCGGGCTCGGGGGTCGCGGGACGGATCGCACCGTCACCGCGGCGCTCGACCGGTGCCGAGCCCAGGCCAAGGTGCTCGGATGTCGGCCGACGGACCGGATCGAGCTCGCCGCGCGTCTCGAACGGCCGTGCTCGAGTGCAGGATCGCGAGCAGATCACCACGACGGTCACCGCGCTCGACACCGAGGTCACCGGCCTCGAACGCGACCTCATCAAGGAGACCGGGCTGCGCGCACGAGCACCGCGCACCTGCTCGCGCGAGCTCGCAGCGTCGGTTCGCCGAACTCGAGCCACGCGCCGCGACAGTCGACGCACTGGCGGAGCGATGCCGCTCGAGGATCACCGATCCGCCCCGACTCGCGGTTCCGGACGTCACCGCGCTCGGCGAGCCGCCGGCAGTCGCGCGACCACCGGACGCATCCACCGCGAGCGGACTGGGCCGCGGCCCGAGCGAGCTCGACGGGTACGCCCGGCGGCGACTCGAGCGGATGCGAGCGGCCCTCGACGAGGCCGAGGCGCACTACGGCGCGCCGCTCGCGGTGCGCGAGACGACCTGCGCGGGCTGCTCGGGGCCTACCGCGACCCGGCCGCGCGCTCGGGACTCGCCGAGGACGTGCCGCTGACCGACGCCGTACCGGGCCGCCCGCGACGTGCTCTGGACTGCGCCCTGCGATCTGCGGGAGCCCAGAAGCTGGTCGAGCGTGTACCAGGCCATGCCGTGCGCGTCGCCGTCGGCGCCAGACCCCGTCGTCGAGACGCGACGCTTCGAGAGGGAGCACGTCGTGAGCGGGCAACACTGCGCCGAACCCGGATGCACCGGCGACGATCGAGGACGGCTACTGCAACGTCTGCGGCTCCGCCCGGACCCGTCGAGCTCGTCGGCGAGCTCCGTCGGCCACGCTCGGGTGCGACCGGCCGCGGATCGAGCCTCTCGACGAAGCTCTCGAGCACGCCGATCGGCTCGGCCCGCGCCGGCCTGAGCCGTCCGACCCGCCGGCTGGTCACCGCGAGCAGACCGCGTGCAGCACCTCGGCGCCGGCATCACCAACGTTCCCGCCGCGCCGGTCGCCGACCCGCAATCCGTCGTCCTCGCCGAACCCATCGGTGCGCGAGGAGAAGCGCTTCTGCTCCGCGTGCGGCGCGCCCGTCGGTCGCGTCGACGTGACGGCACACCGGGCGCACCGAAGGGTTCTGCCCGAAGTGCCGTACGCCGTACTCGTTCGCGCCGAAGCTGCACGCGGGCGATCGTCGTCGGAGGTCAGTACGACGTCGTCGGCTGCATCGCGCACGGCGGGCTCGGCTGGATCTACCTGGCCCGCGACCACAACGTCTCCGACCGGTACGTCGTGCTCAAGGGGCTGTTGAACACCGGCGACCAGGACGCGTTCGAAGCGGCCGTCGCCGAACGCCAGTTCCTCGCCGAGGTGCAGCACCCGCTCATCCTCGAGATCTACAACTTCGCGAGCTTCGACGGCGCCGGCTACATCGTCATGGAGTACGTCGGCGGCCGTTCGCTCAAGCAGATCCTCAAGGACCGCATGGACGCGAACGAGCGGCAGGTACGACCCGCTCCCGGCGGACCAGGCGATCGCGTACATCATCGAGATCCTCCCCGCGTTCTCGTACCTGCACTCCCAGGGCCTGCTCTACTGCGACTTCAAGCCCGACAACGTCATTCAGGCCGGCGACACCATCAAGCTCATCGACCTCGGCGGCGTCCGCCGGGTCGACGACGACCAGTCGGCGATCTACGGCACCGTCGGCTACCAGGCACCCGAGGTCGCCGAGGTCGGGCCGAGCGTCGCGAGCGACATCTTCACGATCGGACGCACGCTCGCGGTGCTGGCGATGGAGTTCCGCGGCTACCAGTCGACCTACGTCGCCGACGCTGCCGCCCGTCGACGACACCCCACTGTTCCAGCGCTACGACTCTCTGTACCGCGTGCTGGACAAGGCCACCGCTACGAACCCCGACGATCGCTTCCAGTCCGCCGACGAGATGCGCGACCAGCTGCTCGGCGTGCTGCGCGAGGTCGTGGCCGTTGACACTGGCGTCGCCGCGGCGGCTCACTCGAACCCGTCTTCGCTGTTCGGCGCGCCCACCGGCGGTGGCGCGGACCTCTCCTGGACGGACCTGCCGGCGTTGCGCATCGATCGATCGGATCCGTCCGCGACCTGGCTCGCCGGAGTGTCGGTCGCCGACGGCGCCCAGCGACTCCAGGTGCTCGAGCAGGCACCGGAGCAGAGCGTCGAGGTTCAGCTGGCCAAGGCGCGCGCGGCGATCGACGCCGCGATGTTCCCGGTCGCGGACGAGGTCGTCGAACGATGTCCTCACGGACAACCCGTGGGAGTGGCGCGGCGGTCTGGCTGTCCGGCTTGGCCGCGCTGGCGCCGATCGGACTTCGAATCGGCGGCGACGTCGTTCAACACCGTGCTCGGCCAGGTGCCAGGCGAGCTCGCGCCAAAGCTGGCGCTGGCGCTGGCCTGCGAGCAGACCGGAGCGAGCGATCTTGCCGAGCAGCTCTACGCAGTCTGTGCGCGCGACTGATGCCAACTACGTCGCGCCGGCCGCGTTCGGTCTCGCCCGAACGCGCGAGCAGCGCGGTGACGCCACGGGAAGCTTGCAGGCGCTCGACCTGGTCGCGCCGACCAGCGCCGCCTACGTCGCCGCCCGCCGCCGGCGCGCCGATCTCCTGACGAGCGCCGCACCGGGCCTGGATGACCTCGCCGCGGCCGCGGCCAGCATCGAGAACATCGCGATCGACCCACACGACCGCCTCCTGATCTTGGTGCGCATACTCACGGCGGCGATCACCGAGGTCGAACGATCCGGCGACCAACCCCAGACCACGATCAGCGGCGTGGCCGCGACCGAACCCGACCTGCGTGCCGGGGCCGAGCGCGCGTATCGCGATCTGGCGACGCTCACCTCGGATCGCGCCGAGCGCATCCAGCTCGTCGACGCGGCGAACTCGGTGCGACCGCGGACGCTCGTGTGACCGAGTGCCCGGCCTGCGGCGCACCGGTGGGCGCGGACGACCAGTTCTGCGAGTCCTGCGGCGCGACACTGAGCACCGCTTCCACCGCTGCGACTCCGATGGTCGAGCCCCGAACCGCCGGCACACACCCGTCTCAACCCAGCCGCTTCCTCCGGTCGCCGCGGCTCAGCGATGCTCGTGTGGTGGCGAGATCGATGCCGACGGTTGGTGCACCGTGTGCGGTCTGCGTGCCGTCAGCGCACGCGACCACTACACCGAGCGAGTCGCGCCAAATGTCGCCGCGGTCTGCGACAAGGGACGCGTGCACCCGCGCAATGAAGATGCGAGTGCGCTCGCGGCGTCGCACGATCGAATCGTGATCGTCGTGTGTGACGGTGTCAGCACGTCGACCGACAGCGATGTCGCATCGCTCGCCGCGGCACGCGCCGCGCGCGACGAGCTCGGGCAGACACCGGTACCGGAGTCCCGCACCGCGGGCGGGCTCGTCGAGCTACTGGACCGACTCACTGCAGCGGGCCGTCGCCGCCGCCCAAGAGCGCGGCGGTCGCCGCCGCCGCCGCGGTCGGGGCGCGCGAGAACCCGCCGTCGTGCACATTCGTGGCCGCGATCGTCGACGGTCCCGTGCTGGTCGCCGGCTGGGTCGGCGACAGCCGCTGCTACTGGTTCGGCGACGACGACGTCACCTTGCAGGTCTCGGTCGACGATTCGTGGGCGAGCACCGCAGGTCGCCCGGGGCACCGCGCAAGCCGTCGCCGAAGCGGATCCTCGCGCCCACTCCATCACGCGCTGGCTCGGCGTCGACGCACCGCTCGGCGGCCCCGACGTGCACTTCGGTACCCATCGAATCCGGGCGGGCTGGGTGCTCGTGTGCAGCGACGGTCTCTGGAACTACTGCTCCGCCGCCACAGAGCTCCGCTCGCTGCTCGAAGACACCATCGCGAGGCTCGGCGACGATCCGCTCGAACTCGCCTCGGCACTCGTGCGACTGGGCCAACGAGCAAGGCGGACATGACAATGTGACCGTCGCGCTCGCTCACGTCCCAGCAACGCCCGGCGCTCACACCGGGCGGACCTGAGCCCGACCCCGAGAACACGCACCACCCAACCTGTGCCGGTCTCCGACCAGCCCGCCTGAGCACCCGAGGAGCACCCGATGGCCGATTGGACGACCGAAGTCTTCGAGAACGAGTACCTCCCCGCCGACGCCACCGACGTCCACGCGATCGTGACCGTCACCTGTCAGCGGTGCGGGCACCGCGGGCCAGTCAGGAGCCGCCGCCGAGGTCATCATCGTCGACACGTCAGGCTCGATGTCGATGCCCCACGACAAGATCATGTCGGCGCGTCAAGGCCGCGGCTGCCGCGATCGACGAGATCGTCGACGGCACCTGGTTCGCGGTCATCGCCGGCGACAACTCCGCGCGACCTCGTCTACCCGCGACCGCCGCGACCTGGTCCAGGCTGGTCCCGATACGCCGGGCCGAGGCCAAGCGGGCGGTCGCAACACCTGGATCCCGGCGGCGGCACGGCGATCGGGAGATGGCTCACCGAGGCCGCCGCGCTGTTCGCGACTGTCGAAGCCGACCAGCGGCACGCGATCCTGCTGACCGACGGCCGGGACGAGTCCGAGACTCCGAGAGACTTGCAGGCGGGCAGTCGATGCCGGGCGCGGCGATGTTCCAGTGCGACTGTCGCGGCGTGGGCGAAGACTGGGAGGTCAACGAGCTCCGCGGCATCGCGTCGGCACTGCTCGGCTCAGTCGACATCATCGCCCAGCCCGAGGAGATGGCCGCAGACTTCCAGGCGATGATGCGCGCGTCGATGGGGCGCGGCGTCGCCGACGCCAAGCTGCGGGTCTGGACGCCGCAGGGTTCCGAGCTGCTGTTCGTCCGGCAGGTGCGCGCCGACGATCGAGGAGCTCAGCGACCGCGCGGTCCAGGTCTCCGAGCTGGTGCGCGAGTACCCCACCGGATCGTGGGGCGACGAGTCCCGCGACTACCACGTCGCGGTGAAGGTGCCACCGAAGGCGCTCGGCGCCGGAACAGCTCGTCGCCCGCGTGCAGCTCGTGGTCGACGATGCCGTCGCCGGCGCAGGGCCTCGTGCGGGCCACGTGGTCCGACGACTCGACCCTGACGACCCGCATCAATCCCGCGGTGGCGCACTACACCGGGCAGGCCGAGCTCGCGTCAGTGATCCAGGAGGGACTCGCCGCCAAGGCAGCCGGCGACGATGCCACCGCAACGATCAAGCTCGGCCGCGCCGCGCAGCTCGCGGCCGAGACCGGCAACGAAGAAGCGACAAACAAGCTCCGACGGGTCGTCGAGATCACCGACGCTGACACCGGCACGGTGAAGCTCAAGCGCGACGTCTCCAAGCTCGACGAGATGGCGCTCGACACCAGCTCGACGAAGACCACCCGGGTTCGCTGATGAGCTTCACCTGCCCGAACGGGCCACGCATCGAGCACGTCAGACTTCTGCGACGTCTGCGGCGAGCCGATCGACGCGGCGTGCAGCTCCGGCCTCAGCGCCGCGACGCCCACCGCGCCACCGGCGTCGTCACTGACCCTGGATCCTCCGACCGCCGCGCCCGCGCAACCGTGCCCGAACTGCGGCAGCGAAAACCCGGCCGACGCGCTGTTCTGCGAGGAGTGCGGCTACGACTTCACGACCAATCAGCTCCCGACACCCGCGGTTCCGATGCCCGACCCGGGCGCGGACTGGGTCGCCGAAGTCTGGATCGATCCCGACTGGTTCGCATTTCAGAACAGCCCGGGCGGCTGCGCGACGAGCGGCGCCCCGACCGTGGTTCCGCTCCGAGCCACGTCCGTGCTTGTCGGGCGACTCTCGAAGAGCCGCAACATCGTGCCGGAGATCGACTGCGCCAACGACGGCGCGGTCTCCCACCGGCAGGCGCAGCTGACCCTCGATCATGACCGTTGGTACGTCGAAGATCTCGGATCAACCAACGGCACGTTCGTCGGCGCGCCGGGTGACCCGCTACCCACGACGCCGCTCGAACCGCAGCAACGCCACGAACTCGCCGACGACGAACGCGTCTACGTCGGGGCGTGGACCCGCATCATGGTGCGCCGCTCCACCAGCGATGAGAAGACGTCGGCATCGCGCTGACGCCATCAACCACTCTCCCGGCACCACCGGGCGTGCATCGGGAAGGTATCTCGATGAGTGCACTCGACGAGCCGAACATCCGCACCGCGCTGATCCCGCTGAAGAACGCCGTCAAGGCGCTAGACGCAGAGAAGCTGGAGACGCGACGAGTCGTAGGGATGCTGCAACGCGCGCAGGAAGACGCCAAACGTCACGCGGAAGAGAACGCCGACCTCATCCTGCAGATGCGTCGCATCACGAATACCGGAACCGCTGCCGACTGTCGAGCCATCGCACGCGCCGCCGTCGAACGCCACGGCTTCTGACCCGCCAGGAATCATCAAACAGAGGCGCGTAATTGGTGAGATCACCGTGGCCTGGGCGGCGGGCCTATCGCTCAGTCGGACGACTACGAGTTATCGACGAGAGTTGGTCAAGTTGCAGCGTCGATGTGCATGCGCAGGCCCGGTCCGAAGCGCGTCTGTGTCACTCCGTCGTGAACGAAGCCAACCCTCTCGTAGAAACCCAGCGCGTGCTCATTCGCAGTCACTTCGATTCGTCTGACGCCGCGACGAGTGGCGATTGCGATTGCGTCGCGAACTAAGTCCCTTCCGACGCCGTGCCTCATCCAGTCGGGATCGACGAAGAGGTCTTCCAGTTCCATGACGTCTTCGACTTCCAGGGTGGTCGCGAATCCGACGAGTTCGCGGTCTCGCACCGCGACGCGTGTGCGGCACTCATGGAGTGCGAGGTCAGGCCAAATGAGTGACTCGGGGTGGGCGAGGAGGCTCGCTCGATCGCCTTCGTTGGAGAGTGAAGATCTTCGGTACAGCTCCCGCAGCGCATCGATCTCGCTCGGGAGCGCGTCCCTCATCGTGGAGTCCATCCACAAGATCTTGACGGACGCTCAGTAGGAACGGCAGCAGGCGCGCAGAATCCTGGCGTCATTGGCGCACCGTGGCCTGGCGGACGGTGCTGGCCCCTTCGAGATCGTCCTGACCTTGAAGATGCACCTCGCAAGGCAGGAGCGACCCGGTGAAGCGGTGGTCCGCCTGCTGGGGGCCACGCGACTTGGCGGGAGCCGATGTAGCCGCAATGGCCCCGTCGTTCGGCTAACGAGGAGCTCCACCGCCGCGCCTTCTTCCTCGCCGGCCCCCCGACCTGACCCTCCCCCGCCCCGTTTCGGCGTGGCGGCTCAGGCGAGGCTTCGTTGAAAGCACGGAAGCCGTGGGTACAACACTCCGCGCCGTCGGATCGGACCCGGCAGAGCGCGGGCCAGATGATCGGTTTAGATTCACTCGACGGTCCGCCGGAGGAGAGCCGCGTGGCATCAGTCAGTGTGCGCTCCATCTGCGAGGGAAGCCCGATCGACCTGTCGAAGCCCGCGCTGCTCGAGGTCAGGCTCTGAGTACCGACCCACGCGAGGTGAGCGCGTCCACGGAGGCCGGCAGGCAGTCATCGTTGCCCGCGGAACCCTCACGTGCGGTCCGATACCTCGCGTGGGGTGCAGTGTTGGCGGCACTGGTTCCGATCCTCGTCGGCACGTTCCGGGCAGTGCACGGCGGATGGTTGCCCGCTGGTGACAACGGGCTGATCGCGGTCCGGACCCGGGACGTCTTCAGCAGCCATCCTCCGCTGCTGTTCCTGTGGTCCTCGGCCTCGGTCACGGCGGGGTTCGGCTTCAACCACCCCGGGCCGCTCCTGTTCGACGCCCTGGCCGTCCCCACCGCACTCTCCAGCGGCTGGGCCGGTCTGGCGATCGGCGTGGCCCTGGTCAACACCGTGGCGGTGATCGGCATCGCCGTCTTCGCCTCCCGACGGGGTGGACCGCTGATCGTCACGGTGGCGACGGCGGCCACCGCGGCGCTGTGCTGGGCGATGAGCGGTCGGCTGCTCTTCGACCCCTGGGAGCCGAACAGCGTCCTGCTGCCCTTCCTCCTCTTCCTGGTCCTGGTGTGGTCGATGAGCTGCGGTGACCTCGTGGCGCTCCCGGTTGCGGCGGGCGTGGGCAGCCTCCTGCTCGCAACGAACCTCGAGATGGGCGCGCTCGTCCCGATCCTTGCCGTGTGGGGGCTCATCGGCTTGACCTTGGCACTGCGCGACCGGAGACGTGCCGATCCGGGTTCGTGGCCGGCGGTCCGCCGCCGGACCGTCTGGGTCGGCGCGATCGCCGCAGGGGTCTTCGTCCTGTGCTGGGTCCAGCCCGTGATCGAGCAATTCACGAGCTCGGGCGAAGGCAACCTCACCCTCCTGTCGCGTGGCATCGGCGAGATCTCCTCGACGATCGGTGCAGAGCACGGGCTGCGGTTGTACGCCGGCGCGACGGCGCGGTGGCTGCAACCGTGGTCCTTGCGCGCGACCGACGCATCGTTCGCCTCCGTCGTCGTAGCGGCCGTCGTCGCCGTGCTGGGCGCGCTGATCCTCGTCGCGTGTCTCGTGGTCGCGCGGCGGCGCCGCGACAGGGTGTCGGCGGCGCTCGTCGTGACGGCGCTCGTTGCTGCCGTCGCCGGTCTGGTCTCAGCCATCCGCACGCCGACCGATCCGCTCGGCGCGTTCGCGGCGTACCAGACCCGCTTTCTCTGGCCGATGGCGGCCTTCCTCTCCTTCGCGGTCGTCGCAACCTTGGCCCGTGCGCTCGCACAGGACCGTCGCCGGTACGTGCCCTTGGTCGCGGGCTTCACCGCGCTGACCGTCGTGCTCGTCGTGCTCAACCTCCCGACCGGCGCGGGCGGGTCTGATGCGGCGAACTACACGCAGCCGGTGGTGCGCGACCTCAACCGACAGATGGGTGACCTCGAACACGTCGGCACGCTCTACGTGGACTGGCGCGGTGAGCCGCATTCACAGGCCTACGGCTCGGCGGCAATCGCCGAGCTCGACCGTCGCGGCATCCCGTTCAAGGTGCGTGACCAGGACCTCGTGCGGTCGCTCGGCCCGAACCGCGAGTTCACGGGCCACAACGCGGACGCGGCGCTGCGGGTGAGGACGGGCGACGCCGTCGATCACACACCGCCGGGCAGTCGGCGGATCGCCTACCACGAAGCGTTGCGGCCGGCGCAGCTGCGCGAGCTCTCGGCGTTGAAGCAACGGATCGCCGCCCACATCGACAGCGGCGGCCTGCGGCTCACCCGGAGCGGACTCGCCGCGATCCGACGCCTCGGAGGCACGCTGCCGGCGGCGCCGCCCTCGACGGACAACGGCTCGACCGCCAAGAACAGAGCGTTCGACCCGAAGCAGCTCTTCGCGTCCGGCGCGTTGGTGTCCATGCTCCAACACCAATTCCTCGTGCTCACACCGCACTGGAGACGCGTGTTCGAGCGCTACCTGCAGCTGCAGGTGCAGAGAGACACGCAGTCCGTCGCGCTCTTCCTCCGGCCCCTCGACTGACCGGGCGAGACCTCCGTGGCCTGGTCAAGTGGGTTGGCCCCCATGGAACTTGGGCCATGCTCGTCGGCCGGCTCGCTGCCTGGTCCAGGCGATGCCCTCGCCTCGCTCTATGTTCAACGGCATGCCTGCCACGTTCAAAGACCTCTGCGTTGACGCGTTGGATCATCAGTTCTTGGCCGATTGGTGGTGTCGAGCCTTCGGCTACCAGCGCCGCGATCCCGATCGAGAACCTGCCTGGCCAGTACCCCTCATCGATCCCAACGGGGTCGGCCCGCTCATCTGGATCAACCCAGTACCAGAGCTCAAAGCGGTGAAGAATCGACTTCACATCGACGTGTACGGCCGAGTCGAGGAGCTGTTGGCGTTGGGGGCCACGGTGGTTCGTGCACCCGACGCGCACGTTGCCGACGACGATATCGAGTGGACGATCATGGCCGATCCCGAAGGCAATGAGTTCTGCGTCTTCCCGCCCACATCACGACCGTCGACGCCGAGCTGACGGACCTACCCGACTCCCGCGTGCGGGCGTCAATGGCCATCCCGGCCTGACGACCTGCGACTGGCCGCAGGCGGCGAGATCGCACTGTCCTCGTCGACGGCGGGCAGCCTCACCGTCGGGAACTCAGCAGGGCGACTTCCGGCGACGGGTCGAAGCCGTGCTCGACGAGCCAGCGGACCGCCAGCAGGCTTCGCAACGACCACCAGGCACGAATCACATCGAGGTCGACGTCGGCGCCGTACCCGGCAACGACGTCGTCAAGGTGCTCCTCGTGTCCGAGTGTGAGGATGGCGAGGTCGAACAGCCCGTCGCCCTGGCACGCGTCGGACCAGTCAACGACACCGGTGACCTCGTCATCGTCGACGAAGACGTGGGCGACCTGGAGGTCGCCATGCGTGAACACTGGTGTCCACGGTCGGAGCGCAGCCTCAGCGATTCGACGGTTGCCCGTGACTACGTTGGCGGGAAGGACGTCGTTGGCGACGAGCCACTCGCATTCGCGGTCGAGGTGCGATGCGAACTCCTCGAGGCTCCAAGCTGACCATGGTGGCAGCGGAGCGTCGTGGAGGGTCCGGGCGGCGGCGCCCGCCGCGGCCCACGCCGCTGACGACGCCGTCGACGGCTCACCGAGGCGACCGAGTGCTGTCCCTGGGAGGGCCGCGAGCGCGAGCACCGGTGGCTTCCGCCACAGGACTTCGGGAGTCGGGACCGGCGCGAGCGTCATCGCCTCGACTTCGACGTCGGTGCGCGTCTGATCAGCGTCGATCTTCAGGAACATGTCGCCGACACGCAGGGTCGCGCGCTCATGATGGGCGACGACGACCTCGACCTCCTCCATGTCGTCCATTCTCGCCGGACGACCACCGACGTTGCCCGGAGTTATCCCGTGCGTCGTGGCGACTCACGCGGTGTCATTCATGAACAGTGGGCTGAACAAGAGTCCTGTCCTCATCCAGCGCCTTAACGAACCAGAGCTGCGAGGCCATCGTCCAGTAGTCCGGCACCAAGGCGACGCAGGAGGCCGCGCTGCGAGTCGTCGCCGCCGGGCGGCCTGCCGGGATCCGCGTGCTCACAGCGGGCGCCATACGCAAGGGAAGCAACCATTGCGGGGGCAAGGGCACTTCTCTCGTCGGCGGTGAACGGGGCACCTCGCACACTTTCGTAGTCGCCGATGAAGGCACTGATCTCTTGAGGATCCGGGAACAGTCTGCTGTCCGCCGCGACGCCAATCCACCGTGAACGTCGTCGCGGAGATCGCGACCGCGACGGCTTCCTGTCCAGCGTGCACACTGTCCCAGTCGTACACAGCACGTATCTGCCCATCGCAAACGCAGACGTTTTCGATGCGCCAGTCGCCATGAGCGACGACCCGCTCGACCTTGGGAACCGAGCGGAGCTGGAGACGCGCGCTCCACGCCAGTTCATCGATCCATTCGGCGCCGCACGCAGTGGCGTCGAAGTCAAACCTCGGTGAATGCGGACGTGGATACAGCTCCCCTCGGGCACGGCCATCGGAAAGGGAACGTCGAGGAAGTGCGAGATCTGAGTGCTGGCGAGGTGTACGAACTGGGCGAGTCCGCTCGCGAGCGCCCGACGAATTTCGGGGTCATGACGTCTCGGTTGCCCATCGCATAGCAACATCTCCTCGGCAGTGATGTGCCCCGTCCCGAGGGGTGACGGCCCGAGCAGCGGCCGTGGGGCGGGGAAGCGTCGCGCTGCCAGGTCAGCCTTCAGCTCGGTCACTGCGGTCAGATACTCGCGACTCACATCCTGCCGATGTCCTTTGACGACAACAGCGCGACCATCGATGAGATGGACCCCATGAACGCTCCCACTACTTGCGTCGAAGAAGCTGTACCGAGCGATCCCGGCGCCCAACTCGGCGCGGCACCATGAATCCACCTCGGCCGCAATCGCGTCCGGCGAGCAGGTACCGAAGAGCTCACGCTCGAGTGGCAACTCGTCGACGCCCCATTCGGCGAGTCGTGCCGCGATTACCGAGCCCAACTGCTCCACGGCAACATGATCGCACTCACCGGCAACAGTCAACGGGCGTCATTGATGCACACTGGCCTGGCTCACTGTCCCGTCTCCGAGCCGCTCCGGGGCAGCTCAACGTGCGCCGACACCGTCGGCAGGTGGAGACGCGAGCACCGACCTGGGAACGCCATGTCGAGCCCGGTGCGCGCGAACCGTCGCAATGGCCTGGCGCTCGGTATCGGGGGTTACCACCCCCGGATCGGCCGGGCTGACCACCTTGTGCCGGCCCGGTCGTCACGCTTGAGTGGGCCCGATGCCGGCGATGTGGCTCGTCTCGAGAGGGCTGATCCGCCGACGCCTCCGCAGCATCGTCGCGCTCGTGGTGCTGATCGGCGTCGTGGGTGGAGTCGCGCTGAGTGCCGCCGCCGGGGCCCGGCGGACCGCGACGTCCCTCGAGCGCTTCCGGCGCAGCAGCCGCGCCGCTGACGTAGAGCTCGCAATAGCGCCTCCGACGGCCGCACAGATCGGCCTGCTTCGGCATTCGCCGCATGTCGTCGCGATCGGAACCCTCAGCGCGTTCGGGTTTGTCCTCTGCGCGGGCCGGATCTCGAAGAGGGGGGTGCTGTCGCCGATTCGCAGTTCGGTGTGACCGTCGACCGGACCCGTATCGTGGCCGGCCGCGCTCCCGATCCCCGTGCCCCGAATGAGGTCGCGATCGGTGAGGCGCTCGCGTCGCAGCTGCACGTCGGTGTCGGCGGCCTTGTCGCGAGTGGGAGCTACAGCCCGGCGCAGATCGCCGCCACGCTGGCCGGCGCGCCCAACGTCGGGCCCCCGGCGGGTCCGCACATCCGGCTCCACGTCGTCGGTATCGAGCGGCGTGTGTCGGACCTCGGTGACAGCTCCGTCGCCGGGGGTCTGCTCGTCTTCACTCCCGCGTTCGCCCGAACGTATGCGCACCGCGTCGGAGTCTTCGGGACCTACGTGCGGGTCCGGACCACCGGCGGGTCGCAGGTCAACGCCGCCGTCGTGGCCACCGCCCATCACATCTTCGGGCCCGCTCTGTTCAGCTCCCGGATCACCACCGAGACCGGCGGCACGCAGAGCGCGATCGACGTCTTGACGCTCGCGCTTTGGATCTTCGCCGCAATCGTCGCGGTCACGGGCACGCTGACGATCGCGATCGTCCTGGCCCGTGAGGTCGCGCTGTTGAGTCGCGAGCATGACACCCTCCGCTCGCTCGGCGCGACCCGCACGGAGCGCATCGGCGTGTGTATGCCGGCGGTGTCGATCGCCGTGTTCGGCGGTGTACTCGTCGCCGTCGCCGGTGCGATCGCGGCATCGCCGCTGTACCCGCTCGGGGTGGCGCGCCGAGCCGACCCGGACGTCGGCTTGCACGGCGATCTCACGGTGCTCGCCGTCGGGGCGGCCGCGCTCGTCATAACCGTAACGGCCATCGCGTTCGGTGCCGCGATCCGCGCGACTCGGCCCATGGTCCGGATGCAGGCCGGCGAGCGCCGCTCGTCGCGTCCGAAGCCGGCCGCGCGTCTCGCGAGCATCGGTCTGCCGCCACCCTTGTCGAGCGGTGTGCGGCTCGCGCTGGATGCCGGGCGCGGCCGGACGCGGCTGCCCGTGCGCTCGGCGATCGCGGGTGCGGTACTGGCGGTGATGGGCGTGACCGCAGTTCTCGTTTTCGCCACGAACGTCGATCAGCTCGTGAAGACGCCGAGTCGGTTCGGATGGACTTGGGACCTTGAGAGCCGCGACACCACCTCGAACACCCCGTGCGGCGCGTCAACGTACGGGGTGGAACGCATCCCCGGGCTCAGCGCGGTCGCCGAGATCTGCTACGAAGGCGTGCGGGTCGACGGCCGCGCGGTCGAGGCGCTCTCATTCCGGCCGCTGCGGGGATCGGCGATCAGTCCCGTCGTGCTCACGGGACGCGCCCCGATCGGTCGGCGCGAAGTGGTACTCGGGCACGCGACGCTTCGAGCGCTCGGCAAGCACGTGGGCGACACGGTGCAGATCGCCGGGCGCCGCACGCAGCTCCGGTACCGGGTGGTCGGCGAAGCGGTGTTCCCGACGCTCGGGCAGTCCCAGCCGATCGCGGACGGAGCCGCGTTCACCGGCGCCGGGTTCACACCCCTCTTCGACCAGAACGTCTTCTCGCGCTACTTCGTCGGACGGGTAGCGCCCGGCGCATCGGAAGTCGCGGTCGCGCGCCGGATCGGTCGCGTCCCACAACTCTCGGACGCGACCGGCGTGATCGTGCCCGTAGAGGTCGCCCGGCTGCGCCAAATCTCGTGGTTCCCCACAGCGCTCGCGGTGCTCTTCGGCGCGCTCGGTCTCGTCGCGGTCGGATACGCGCTCGTGAGCACCGTCCGGCGGCGGCGCAGCGAGCTCATGGTTCTCAAGGCACTCGGCTTCGACCGGCGCCAGGTGCGCGCGACGTTCACGTGGCAGGCGACGACGATGGCTCTGGTCGGTCTGCTCCTCGGCATCCCGCTCGGGATCGTGACCGGGACAGTCGCCTGGCGGCTGGTCGCGGACGGCCTCGGCGTCGCGCCCGACACCCTGGTCCCCGCGCTGGGGATCGCCGCGATCGTGCCCGCCACCCTCGTCCTGTGCGGGCTCGCCGCGTACCTACCCGGTCGTGCCGCGGCCCGCGCGCCCGCTGCAGTGGCGCTGCGGTCGACCTGACTCGGCGCCGCCGACAATCAAGTACCCGATTGGCTCGCGTCGGGTAGCTGGCGGCCGAGGGCATCACTAGCGCACGCCTGAACGAGAGAGTTGCTCCACCGCGACGATGATCGAACTACCGGCGGGGAGTCATCCGGCGTCATTTATGCACGCTGGCCTGGGCCACGACGCCTTCGCCTTTCGGTGCGACTTTTCTGTGCCAGAGCACCGCTAACTGGCACCGGAACAATCTCTACTGGCGTCATTGACGCACACTGGCCTGGGTCGCGGACCTGTCCCCGAACGGCACTTCGGGGATAGTCCCCTGGTCACGTGCTGCCCACCGCCGCCGCCGGCCTTGTTGAGAGCACTCGTCGGACCGACGACGCTGCCTAGCGGATCGCGGCCACGACTGCGCCGGTACCCGAGCGCCACACAACGTCCGCTTCCGCGAACCCGACCGCGCACAGCGTCGCGACGTGCCAACTGGCCGGCGGCGAGAATTCCTCGGTCGGATAGCTGCTCGCGAAGGTCGTCCGCCGTTGCGCCGCGGCGGAGCGGAGCACGGGATCGCGAGCTGCCTCCTCCCACCACCTGTCCCAGGTGACCCGGTCACCGGCCTGCGTACCGACCTGGCGTTTGCGCTCAACCTCGGCCAGTCCGGCACCGAGGCGAGGCAACTCCACCAACGGCATCTGTTCGGCGTGAGCGACCACACCACCCGGGCGGACCAAGCGAGCCAGATCGCTATATACGCGCTTCACTGCCTTCTCCGGAAGCCAGTGCAGCGCGGTAGCGGTAAGCACCGCGTCGACCTGCAGCTCGGGGACCGCCTCCATCCATGCCGGATCGCGCAGGTCGGTGTCCACGACTCGCACACGATCGTCACTAGCGAACGTGGCCGACGCAATGGTGAGGAGGACCGGATCTACGTCGACGGCAATCGACCGTGCCGCCGGGAACCGATCCAGCAACCGGCAGGTAACCGTGCCTGTGCCACAAGCGAGGTCAACAACGGTCGATGCTGGACCTGTGATCGCATCAACGACATCGAGCAGCGCGCGGATTCGAAGTTCTCGATCGGGCACGTAGTCCGCTTCAAGGCGGTCCCACGATCTTTGCCAGGTGTCAGCCCAGCCGTCGCCGCGAGCGAATCCCACGGGCGCAAAGATACGTCCGTCGAATCCCGATCGCGACAGTCACACGAGGCGCGTGTCCCCTAACGCCGGTTCCGGGGCGCCCATGCCCACTCCCGACTGGTGTCATTGACGCACTGTGGCCTGGTGTACCGAGGTGTTGCAGTGTCGGCGTGCGGTTCAGCGTCCGGACCCGCGGAGGAGAGCGATCCAGGGGTCCGAAGCGTCGCCGAGCGTGCGGTCGAACATCCAGAGGGCGTCGGAGCTGAGGATCGCGGAACAGAGCCGCCGTGGTGGTTCAAGTTCCAGGCCCAACCCGATTGCAACATCGTGGCCGTGGAGCAGGACTTCATAGGCAGCGCGTGAGCACCAGTCGTGGGAAGTGAGGTCGAGCACACCGTCGGATGCCGTGGCGTCTGCTGACACCCGCCGGGCGACTGAGCTGAGCAAGTAGCTCACGGCCTTGAGTCCCGTGACGAGGTCTGCTGGCGTGGCCTCGGGTAAAGCATGCAACTCAGTGAAGGGCAGGTAGCTGCCGGAAGACAACGCTGCGAGCTGCAACCCGTAGGAGAAGACACAGTCGATGGTGTGGTCCAGTGTCTGCCTGCAGGTCCATTCGAGCGACCCTGCCGCTGCAGTCCAGTCGAGATCCTTGCCCTCCATGCATCTGACAACGACGAGCTCGACGGCTTCATCCAACTCGTTCGGGGTCATGCCGGTCTGTCGCTTCATGAGCCACATGTTGTCGCGCAAGTAGGACGCTCGGAGCGATTGGCGTCCTTCATGAACAGTGGCGTGCCGGACAGAGGTGTGGCTCCGTCCGGTGGCGGGTGGCTACGTGCGTTCGGTGAGTTCGATCACGTTCCCGTCGAGGTCGCGATAGCGCGCTGACCGTCCCCAGGGCTGGAGCTTTGGTTCATGCACGACGTCAACACCGGCGCTGGTCGCTTGCCGATGCGCTTCGTCGAGATCGTCGACGTCGAACGCGATCTGTGCCCCGGTCGCCTTCGGGCCGCCCTTCGACTCGTAGAGCGCGAAATGAAGATACGCGCCGTCCGTCCAGGACATCGCCCCGTGACGGCCACTTGTCCAGCGATCGTCGCCATCGTGGTTGGAAACGTGAAGGTCGAGCCCGAACGCATCTCGGTAGAGCGTCACCGATCGATCGACGTCGGCGACTTCGAGGATCACAGCAACAAGACGACGTGGCTCATCCGACACCCACCGATCATGCCCGCTCTTGCGGTGGCACGTGCAACCCGCCATCGGGCTTGACGCACACCGGGCTGCGTGACGCTGAAGGGGTGTGCCTTGCGAACCGTGGCCTGGCCTAATGAGGCGGGTCAGGCCGACAGCTCCGCTGGGCGCTCGGCCGGATCCTTGTTGATCGGAGCGGTCCAGCGCTCGCCGGGCAGGTTCGTCCCGATAACGAGCCGGGTCTGCGTACCCGCCAGCGTGCGGTGCAGCCACCCTGCGGGTGCCCGGAGCCGGCATCCCGGCGCGACCGTGGTCACGGTGCCGTGCTCGTTGGCGAACGATCCCGTGCCGGAGATCACCCAAGTGACCACGCCAGGGGTGGCCGCCCGCGCCACTACCCCGCGTTCATGTGGCTCGCCTTCGCCGCGCTGCTCTCCGTGTACGGCAGCGCGCGTCGGGTCGAAGCCGAGCTCGCACATCCGATCGTCTGGGATCTCGTGCGTCGACTGGTTCGAGAGCACTACCCGCGTGACCCGTCCAACTGGCTGCCCGAGCAGCCGATGCGCCGCCACCACTACCGCTACGGCCGCGACCGCTACCTCGCCGACCCCGAGACCCTCGCCGACTCGTAGCGCAGCACTCCGTGATCGCAAGCGCCCAGGCCAGGGAGCTCGGTCTGCTCGACGCGGACGGGCCCGGCTCCTGGACGCACCCCGACCCGTCGCGACTGCTGCACGCCGACGGCAAGGTCATCACTCCCCTCTACCGAGCCCAGCCCGGCACCACACGACTCGACAAGACCACCGGCGAGCTGCGCACCGTGCGCACCGAACCCGACGGTGGCCTGCACTTCGAAGGCACCGGCGAGACCGCATGGGGCGTCAAGTTCGTCCTCGTCGCCGCGCGCAGCGCCGACCCACACGGCCGCATCATCCTCGACGTCGAGTGGGTACCTACGCCCGGCGGCGAAGCCCACACCGCGATGGACTGCTTCACCCGACTCGCACCGAACGTCGACGGCGCGCAAGGCATCGTCTACGACACCGCACTCCGCGGCGTCCACCACCAAGCCGTCCTGCACGACCTCGGGCTCATCCCGATCAACCGCGTCACCGCCGCGAAGGCCGCCGTGAAGACGCCGCGTCGCAAGGGCGGTCGACGCGCCCCGAAGAGCACCTACCTCGAGGACAAGACCATCGAGACGCCGAACGGGACCGAGACCATCTCGCCTCTACGCACGCGACGGCGCGCTCGGCATCGCCGAGCTCACCGACACGGGCGAGATGCACTTCGAGCCGCTGCGCCGCGTCCGCACCCACCGCAACCCCGGTCGCAACGGCACGTTCCGTTGGTACAACGACTACCGACTCCCCGACAGCTACGGCGGCGGCACGATCACCGTCCGGCTCCACGGCACGCCGGCGGACGCCGCCCGGAAGCTCAACCGCACCGAGAACCTCCGGCCGATCCCGCCCGACGACCCCGACTTCAAGCGGCTCTACCCGCGCCGCAACGACGCCGAGAGCATCAACCGCGGCCTCGACGACAGCCTCTGGCTCGGCCGAGCCCACAGCCTCGGCCACGCCCGCCAGCACGTCGACCTCCTCGGCTACGCGCTCATGGTCAACGGCATCGCGCTGCACCGACACGCGAAACGCCGACCAGCCCTCGCCGCCTGACGGCCAGCGCGAGCTCGACCCCACACCGACCGCCACTTCGGCGCGCCCTCAGACGGTCTGGGTCGACGACACGACCGCGGAAACGCATGCGCCAGCCGAGAGACCAGCCGTCCACCGACACTGGCGTAGGTTTTGTCCCAGGTTTTCACCATCCCCCGCCCTCGTAGCTCAGGGGATAGAGCATCGGTTTCCTAAACCGTGTGTCGCAGGTTCGAATCCTGCCGAGGGCGCTCCGCGGCTCCCGAGCTCGGCCGAGCCTCGGACCCCTTCGCTACGGCGCGGGGTTCTCGATCGTGTTCCAATCCCGCGTCGTCAGGTAGGTGTTGAACTCCCGGCCGATGTGTACGAGATCTTCGGCAACCTTCGGCCGGCGCAGCTCGTAGAGGTGCGGGAACCGCGCCATCGACTGCACGAGGTCCCAGAGCGCGATCGCTTCGTCGCCCTCGGGTGCAGGGACCACGACCGGGCCGTACACCGCGTCGCCCGCCGGCTGGAACACGATCGTCGGCACACCGTGGGCGCCGTAGCGCGTGACTGCGTCGAGGTGCTCGTCGCGGACCTCGGTGAGGGTCGACTCGTCGTCGACCGCCCGCGCGACGAGCGCGGGGTCGAACCCGGCGCGTTCGATCACCGCCGCGTGCTCGCCCGGCACGTGCGTCTTGACGCCGTCGTAGAAGAACGCGTGGCCGACCGCCTCGTACCAGCGATCGAGTGCATCGTTGCCGAGCTCGCGGCGGATGAGCGCGCCGACGCGCATCTGCCCGAAGCCGTAGGACCACGGCCGGTCCCACGGGTGCCGCTTGCCCTCGAAGCGGTTCACCTCTTCGAGGGAGAAGAACTTCCACGTGATGTCGAGATCGACCTGTGTGCGCACCGACCGGATCCAACGCGAAGTCTGGTAGGCGTACGGGCACATCGGGTCGAAGTAGAAGGTGATCTGCTCGGTCACGATCGAAGTCTCGCGCCGATCGCCGCGGCGCTACGGTGCGCGCATGACCGAGCCATTGATCGACGCACTCGAAGCAGTCTGGAACGACATCGTGTCGGTGTGCGCCGACCTCACCCCGGCCCAGTGGAGCACCGCGACCGACTGCCCCGGTTGGACCGTGCACGACAACGTCGCGCACATGATCGGCACCGAACGGATGCTGCTCGGCGAGCAGCCGACCACTGACGCCGCCGAGGTCGCGGAGTCACCGCACGTGCGCAACGAGATCGGCGCGGCAAACGAGCAGTGGATCGCGACCTACCGCGACTTCGACGGTGCCCATCTCCTCGACGAGTTCCGTACCGTGACCGGGCGGCGCCTCGACGTGCTGCGCGCACTCAGCCCGGCCGAGTGGGACAACGAAGGGTTCACCCCCGAAGGCCCAGGTCCCTACCGCCTCTTCATGGAGATCCGGCTGTTCGACTGCTGGTTCCACGACCAGGACATCCGCGAGGCGCTCGACCGGCCCGGGTACCTCGACGGCCCGGTCGCGGACCAGTCCCTCGGCCGGATCCCGGCGAAGGCGCTCGGCTACGTCGTGGGAAAGAAGGCGGGCGCACCGCCGGACACCACGGTCGTGTTCGACATCCCGGGCGCACCGCCGATCGTCGCCGCAATCGCAGTGCCACCCGAGGGCCGGGCCACCTTGCTCGACGTGGCGCCGGACTCCCCCACCGTCAGGATCACCATGGACCGCCGGACGTTCGCGCGCCTCGCGGGCGGACGCTGGACCGGCGACCACGCGCGCGCCCACGGCGTGGTCGAAGTTCAGGGCGACACCGACCTCGGCCAACGGATCGTCGACAACCTCGGGTTCACGATCTGACGCGGTTCAGCCGGCACCGTCCCTACGGCCCGTGGAACGACCGCACTGACCGGCGTCCATGGCCGGAAAACCGCGCTCCGTGACGGATGTGGTTGACATGCCAAGCTGCACGTGCCAACCTGCACGTGCAATTGGGCAGGTTCCGGGCTCGGGGGGCGGACTGATGCAGGTACGACGGTGCCGGTGACGCAGGACGAGCGCACCACGGCCGAGGTGCGGCTGGCCGAGACGCGGGCACGGCTGCTCGACGCCGTCGTCGAGTCTCTTGCTCAGAGTGGCTACGCCGCGACGACGTCACACGAGGTCGCCCGGCGCTCTGGTCTGACCCGGGGCGCCCAGCTCCACCATTTCGGCACCAAAGATCAGATGATGCTGGCCGCGGTCGAGCGCCTGACCGCGACCACCGACGTGAGTGCGATCGCCGCCGCACTCGATCAGATCCCTGACGACGGTGATCGGCTACGGGCCATCCTCGAGATCCTCGTCGAAGTCTTCTCCGGCCCCGGGCCCGCGGCCTACGTCGAGCTCTGGGGGGCCTCGCGCTCGGATGCCGATCTGGCCGACGCGCTGCGCGCCGCCGACACCGTCGCGCGCGGCGGTGCTGTCCCTCTTCGGCGACGAGATCCTCGCCCGGGCCGGCGCCGAGTTCGAAGCCGTCCTCGACCTGACGCTCTACGCGCTTCGGGGCATGGCACTGGACGCGCACCTCGCCGACGAGGACGAGCTCCGCGTGCGCAAGGACCTGATCGTCGGGCAGGCCAAGTTCCTCCAAGCGAGCCTCACCGGCTCCGACCAACACCGAAAGGCAGAGCAATGAACCGCTTCACGGGCCGCGCCACCGCGTGCCTCATCTCTGTGCTCCTCGTCGCGACGAGCATCGGCATGGCCGCGACACCCGCGTCGGCTCACGGCACACCCCCGCCGCGCGGCGTGCAGGGGCACGGCAACGGACCCGGTTCCGGCGGCACGGCAACGGCAACGGCAACGGTGCCGCCGCGTGCGCCGACCTCCCGGCCACGCAACCGTGCTTCCCGGTGAAGGGTGCGCAGAGCGAGATCACCGACCTCGTCTTCAAGACGCTGGGCGGATTCGCGATCAACCAGGGGGCGGGGTTCGTGTTCCGCAAGATCGGGCTCGCCGACCTGCTCAACCCCGACCCGACGCAGGTCAAGCTCGAGGAGATCCGCCAGCAGCTCGTCCTGGTCTCGAACCAGATCACGACCGTGCAGGCGTCCGTCGACCAGATCTCCCGCGATCTCCAGCAGCTCAAGCTGGACCAGGCCTACTCGAACGTCCAGGCGCCGATCGCCAACACGCAGTACGTCTTCAACTACTCGTTCGTCCCGGTCCTCAACGCGGCGATCGCGGTGCAGAAGGCCACCCCGGCCGCACGCGAAGCCGCGATCAAGACCCTGGACGAGAAGAAGGCGGACTTCCTCGCCGACTTCAACTCGTACCAGCTGGGCTCGGCCGGCAGCTTGATCCACAACGCGCTCTCCCCGAACGGCGTGTCGACCTCGATCATCAACGCGTACGGACGCGTCCTGATGGCGAACGACCGCTTCGTGACCACGCAGCAGTCGGAGGTCCTCGCGGATCTCGCCACCGTGTTCACCGAGTACGAGGCGCTCGCGGTCTGGATGAAGGCGGAGTACACCGCGGCGAAGAACCCCGACCTCCTCCCCGGGCTCATCACGACCGAGATCGACGGGTGGCACACGACCGAGACGGGTTCCATGCCGCCCGTCATCCCCGACGATGCCGTCGTCGACCTCGGCGCGATCGCGAGCACCACCACCAGCACCGCGAACCGGCCCATGTGGGTCCCGCAACGGCAGGCCGCGGCGAACACCGGGAACCTGCCTGCGTTCACCTGGCGCCCCGGTGACACGACCGATGCCCGCGGCGTCGATCAGGCACTGGCCCGCCTGAACACGAGCGCACCCGGCGGGTTCACCGACTGGCGGACGCCGACGAAGACCCAGGTGGCGGCCCTCTTCTCGGGTTTCGTACGGGGACACGCGCCGAGCCTCACGACGTTCAACCCGGCGTGGCGGGGCTACAACAACTTCCAGTCGTTCGTCTGGACGAGCGACCAGGTCAGCCAGTCGGTCGAGTGCGGCCAGGCCCCGGTCTTCGGCGACGTGCCGTTCGTCTGGAACCGCAAGTACCAGAGCTACTCCGGCTACTGGCTGAACAATGCGCAGCCGACCAACTACAACACGCTCATCTGGGCGCCGTTCCCGAAGCTGGCGGCGCGCGCCGACGGGTGGAGCAGCAACATCTCCGAGGCCAACGCGTACAAGAACTGCGACGCCTACGCGCAGAGCGCGTTCGGGAGCGCTCGCGGCGCGCTGCTCGCGACGCGCAGCACCGGCACCGTCGAGTACTTCACCCAGCACCTGCCTCCCACCCCGCCGACCGGCGGGGCGAACGGTGGGGCGAACGGCGGTCCCCGGAGCGGACACCACGGTCGGCCCGGGGGACGGTGACCCTCAGGCCGATCCGCGCGGTCACACCTCCGGACGTCGCACCGACGCCGCGAGCTTCTTGGGCGCGAGGAGGCAGTAGCTCTCGGTCAGCAGCTCCCCCACCTCGGCCCAGTCCGTCGCGCGCGTCGAGCACCAGACCGACGATGTCGGTGAACCACACCGGCTTGAAGAACGGCGGGCCGGTGTCGCTCAGCGCCGCGAGCTCCGGACCGGACGACCGGAACGTCAGCACGTCCGCGGGACCGTCCGCCCCCAACGCGGCCGCGTACGCCGGTGGCCAGCCCGACTCGACGTGCACGACGTGGGCGAACGTCTTCGTCCGGATCTTCCAGCGCGTGCCCACCCACGCCGGCTCCTCGAACACCTCCGGCAACGCGACACAGACCGAGCGCACCCGCGCCACCAGCGCAGCCGGGACCTCGGCGTGGTCAGCCACCTCGACCCGAGAAGAGAGAGTCAGTCGACGATCTTGCCGGGGTTCATCTGGTGCGCGGGGTCGACGCCGTCGAACAACGCGCGGATCATCGTCACGCCGGCCTGGTGAGATGTCCTCCTCGAGCCACGGCGCGTGCTCGAGCCCGACCGCGTGGTGGTGCGACAGCGTCCCGCCCTCGTCGATGAACGCCTGCTGGATCGCGCTGCTTCACCTCGCCGTACTGCTCGAGCGGGTCCGACCGGTCCGTGCCCTGGAACGCGAACGTGAAGTAGAGGCACGCACCGGCGTGGGCCGAGTGCGAGAGGTGGCACATGATCCACCCCTGCACCTCGAGCTCGGCGAACGTCTTCTCCGCCGCCTCGATCACCCCGTCGTAGAGCTTCGGCAGCACGCTCCACGACGCGGACGTCTCCGACACGTCGGCGAGCCCGCCGTACGGTCGAGCAGGAGGTCGCGGATGTACGGCGTGTCGAACTTCTTCTGGTCGTACATCTCGCCCGGGCTGGATCCGATGCAGATGCCGTTGTGGCTCGACACGATCTCGCCGATCAGCTTCTTCTGCGCTTCACGTGCTTCGTCGCTGCCCTCGTACCCGATGAAGACAGGCACGTCTTCTCCATGTCGTAGTGCTTGACCCGCCCGAGGAACTGCTTCAGCACGACCGACGAGTACTTGTCGATGAGGTCGCCGGGCTTCTTCGTGGCGAACGAGAACTGCGGTCTCGTTCGGGTCCGACACCCGGGTCACCGACGGCGAGGCGTCGCTCTCCGCGATCTCCGCCATGGCACGAGATCGCGTCGTACCAGTCCGGGAAGAGGTAGCCGAGGATCCGCGGTTCTCGGGCAGCCCGGTGCACCTGCACGGTCGCCTCGGTGATGATGCCCGAGCCGGCCCTCGCTCCCGAGGATCATCTCGTTCACGCTCGGGCCCGGTCGACGTCGTCGGCACCGGCCGCGTCATCGAGCACGGCCGCGGGCGTCACCACCCGCAACGGCGCGTGGTGATCTCCGCGATGTCGCCGTACTTGTCGGACTGCATGCCCGACGAGCGCGTCGCGATCCATCCGCCGAGCGTCGAGTACGTGAAGCTGTCGGGGAAGTGGCCGATGGTGAAGCCCTTGGCGTTGAGCTGCTCCTCGAGCCACGGGCCGAGCACGCCGGCCTGGATCCGGGCCAGGCGCGCGACGTCGTCGATCTCGATCACCGCGTTCATCGTCCGCATGTCGACGGAGATCGACGGTGCGGGTCTCGCCGAGCGGCGGCTCGAGGCTGCCCGAGATGTTCGTGCCGCCGCCGAACGGGATGATCACGACGTCGGCGATCAGCGCCGCCTCGACATGATCGCGACGACGTCGTCCTCGGTCCCGGGATAGACGATGACGTCGGGCAGCCGGCCGAGGTCGCCGCGCCGGACCCTCACGAGGTCGCGCAGGCTCTTGCCGTAGGTGTGGATGACGCGGTCCATCGGATCCGACGTGACCTGGTCCGGGCGCAGCGACTCGGCCGAGCGCGGCCGCAGACGCGTCCGTCACGATCGGGTCGTCGATCGTCGAGCTCGTAGAAGTCGATGACGTCGTCGACGCCGGCCGTCGAGGTCGATGCCGATCTTCTCCCGCACGAACGGCGCCAGGTCGGGCTTGTCGTCGTGGGTGAACGAGATGACCTGCTCGTCGCCCCAACCCCACCACTTCATGTGCTGCACCATCTGACGCTCCTTGCCGGTCGGCTCGCCTCCGAGGCTCCGCACTTCCGCTTCGAGTCGCTTCGCCAGTCGCGGCTTCTTCGGGGCCGGGGTCCCGTCCGGCGACACCGCCGAGTACATCGGGTCGCCGACCATCACCGTGACCTTCCCCCGCCGCAACCACCGCTTGCCCTTCGGCCACGACTCGTACGCGCCCGCGATGTGCATCGGGACGATCGGGCCGTCGAACTGCGCGCCGAGCTCGTCGATGCCACCGCGGAACCGCTTCATCGTCCCGTCGGGTGAACGCCCGCCCTCGGGGAAGAACACCACCACATCACCGGCGTCGCACGATGCGCCCAACCGTGCGAACGCGTGCTGGCGGGCGGCCCTCCGCTCCGCGGTCTCCCCGAGCTGGCGGACGGGCATCGGCTCGAGCCGCAGCGCGTTGCGCAGCAACAGCCCGAAGCGCGACGGCTTGCGGCCCGCGGCCTCTGCCATCGCGGCGCCGAAGAAGTAGTCCCCCGCGGCCGCGAGGTGGAAGCGGCGGAACGGTCCACCGGCGACGTGCATGAGCACGATCGAGTCCAGGTGCGAGGCGTGGTTGCTGACGACCACGTAGCCACCGGCCGGAAGCTTCTCCCGACCTTGCACGTCGAGCCGGATGTACGCCCGGAACGTCGTCCGGGCAAAAGCCTCGAACCCGAGCGCGACCGCACGGCGGGAGACGGACCTCCGATCCGTCGTCTCGGAACCGTCCTGCTCGGGTGGGGCGCCCTCTCGCATTGGGCCCAGACTCTCATGTACGGGGCCACCGAAGCGAACACCTCGGAACGAGGTCTCGAAACAATCGAGCACTAAGTTCCAGGGTCTTGGACCACCGGAACGGCCATCGATGACCTCACGCACCGCCCTCCTCACGGGCGCGACCGGCTTCCTCGGGAGCAGCCTGGCGCTCGAGCTGCTCCGCTCGGATCGCGAGCGCGTCTACTGCGTCGTGCGCCCCCGCGGCGACATCACGGAGCGCCTCCACGCCGCCGTGCGCGCCGCGGCCGATGCCGCCGGCATCGAGGACGACCTCGACGAGGAGCTCGCACGGCTCGTCCCCCTCGCCGGCGACATCGCCGAGCCCGGCCTCGGGCTCACCGAAGCGGATCGGGCCCGGCTCGCGGAGGACCGTCCGGACGAGATGTGGCACACCGCCGCGTCGCTGCGGTACGAGGACAAGCACAAGGCCGAGATCATGGCCACGAACGTCGACGGCACCGCGCACATGGTCGAGACGGTCGCGGGGCTCGGCATCCCCGTGCTCAACCACATCAGCACCGCGTACGTCGCGGGCCTCCGCACCGGTGACGTGCACGAAGAGCCGTACGACCCCGGCTACGAGCCGAACAACTGGTACGAGGCGTCGAAGCGGCTCGGCGAGGACACGGTGGTCGCGCACGCGGACCGGTTCGAGCGGTTGCGCATCATGCGGCCGTCAATCGTCGTGGGCAACCTCTCGACCTACCGCTCCTGCTCGGACAGCGGCTACTACGGCTTCATCCGCGGGCTCGAGCGCTTCTGCCGGCTCATCGAGCGCCAGGAGGACGGCTACCTCGACCGCAACCGGGTCAAGCTCTACGTCGAGCCGCACTCGTCGCTCAACCTCGTCCCGATCGACGTGCTCGTCACCGAAGCGATCGAGATCGCCGACGAGACCGACGACGACGGCCGCTACT
Organism: uncultured Acidimicrobiia bacterium; assembly: GCA_963770105.1. Lineage (GTDB taxonomy): Bacteria > Actinomycetota > Acidimicrobiia > IMCC26256 > JAENVU01 > Chersky-806. The sequence goes on from CAVYOL010000002.1 coordinate 2,913,842, forward strand.
TTCACCTCACCAACCCGTTCCCGGTGACGATCGAGCAGGCCCGCATCGGGCCCGAGACCTCGATCGACCGCCTGCGGCTCCACCTGGTGGAGGACCGCGCCGAGCTCGGTGAGTACGACGCCCTCCTCGACGACGCGCTCGACTTCTACCGGCCGTACCTGCGCAACGACAAGACGTTCATCCGGGCCCGCGACGGTGAGCACCCGCCGGACGCGATCCGCATCAGCGAGGACGACCTGGCCGCGCTCAGCGTCGTGCACTTCGAGCAGAAGCGCGAGGCCGCGGAGCGCGCAAGGCCCGGGCGTCCAGCGACCCGACCCCGGCCTGACCCGAGCATCCCGTAGCCACTCGCGGTCGTGACCCGCGTAGGGTCAGCCGCCATGACTCACGACTCGCCCGCGAGCGGTGTGCGCGCCCTGCCCGGCGGGCTCCGGAGCCGGTTCGGGTCCTCGTTCCCGGTCCGGGCGTTCGACCGCTTCTCCGCGATCGACGGCAAGACCCGCGGGCTCGTCATCGCCGGCCAGGCCTTCACCAGCCTGATCCCGCTGTTCATCCTCGTCTCGTCCCTCGGCGACCACGACCACAAGCGCAGCGGCCTCGCGAACTCCCTCATCCTGCGGTTCCACCTCGGAGGGAGCGCGGCGACGGCCGTCCGCGACCTCTTCACGCGACCACCGGGCGCGACCGGGACCCTGGGCATCGTGAGCATCGTGATCCTGCTCTTCTCGCTGCTCAGCCTCACCCGCGCGCTGCAGGGCGTCTTCGAGTCCGCGTGGGGCTTCGAGCCGCACGGCTTCCGCGGCACGCTCAACGGGCTCTCCGGCACCACCCTCTTCGTGACGGAGGCGATCGTCCTCACGATCCTGGCGGCGGCGTTGCGCGGTGCGCCGGCCGCGACGTTCCTGAACGAGGTCATCCGCTTCGTGGCCGCGTACTTCCTGTGGCTGGCCCTGCAGTACCTGCTGCTCTCGCGTCGGGTCCCGTGGCGCGACCTGCGGCGCGCCGCGCTGGTCGCGACGATCGGGCAGACGGCCTTCTCGTTCGGGTCCGCCCTCTACATGCCGCACCTGATCGAGAAGGACGCGAGCAACTACGGGATCATCGGCGTGACGCTCGCGCTGATCACCTGGCTGATCGCGCTCTCGGTCGGCATCGTCATCATCGCGGTCGTCGGCGCCGAGCTCGCAGGGGTCCCGAAGCTCGCCACGATCGAGGCGCGCGCCACAGCCGAAGCCTGATTCACCACCGGACGAGGAGCAGGAATGGCACGCAAGCGCGGCGGGGACCCCGAGCCCGGCGCCCGGGAGCCCACCGGTCCGCAGACGACCGGGCGCGAGTACCGGAACCTGAGCGAGCCCGTCTACGAGGTCGGCCGGGAAGTCGATGTCGCGGTCGTGATGCGTGACGGCGTCCGCCTGCTCGCCGACGTCTACCGCCCGGCCGTCGAGGGCGAGTTCCCGGTGTTGGTGTCCGCATCGCCGTACCCGCGCCAGGTCCAGGATCTGGGCATGGCCATGGGCTTCATCGAAGCCGGCGCGAGCCGGTTCTTCGTCTCGCGCGGCTACGTCCACGTCGTCGCCAACCTGCGCGGCACCGGCGGATCGGACGGCGCCTTCTCCTTCTTCGACCAGACCGAGCGCGACGACATGCACGACCTCGTCGAGTGGGCCGCGAGCCGACCGTGGTCCGACGGGAACGTCGGGATGGTGGGGACCGGCTACTTCGCGATGACCCAGCTCGAGGCGGCCGTCGAGCGGCCACCGCACCTCAAGGCGATCTTCCCCGTCGCGTGCACCCCGGACCTCTACGACGAGGTGTGGCACCACGGTCTGTTGAGCTCAACGTTCATCGCACCGTGGCTGACCGCGGTCGCCGTCGCGGCGGCGCACGGCGAGAACCTGTGGCGGGGGAAGGTGCTCGACGCGATGCGCAAGGCGCTCAAGGCGCAGGGTGTGGACTCGCGGCTGCATCATCTCAACGGGGAGACGACCCTCCGGGCGCTGAAGTCGTTCATGCAGGCGCGCTACGACGTCCACCCCTGGGACGACCTGCGCTTCGCCGCCTGCATCGAGCATCCGGTGCGCGACGAGTTCTGGGACGAGCGCAACCTGCTCACCCGGCTCGCGGCCGTCGACGTGCCCGTCTACCTCGGGTGCGACTGGGACAACGTGCCCCTCCACCTCCCGGGCACGTTCACGACCCTCGCCGCGCTCGCGCACAACCCGAACGTGCGGGTCGGGGTTCTCGGCGCGCAGGGGCTCAACTGGCCCTGGGAGAGCTTCCACGTCGAAGCGCTGGCCTGGTTCGACCACTGGCTCAAGGACGTCGACACCGGCATCACCGACGGGCCGCCGATCCGCTACCTGCTCACGGGCGCCGACGAGTGGCGGACCGCACCGGTCTGGCCGCCGCCCGAGGCCGAGATGCGCGAGCTCGCGTTGCGTTGGGACGGGCTGCTCGACGAGGCCGAGGGCGCGCCGGGGCACCGCGACTACCTCTGCATCACCAGCCAGTTCGAAGCCGGTCCCGAAGCCAACCCACCCGAGGACCTCGCGTCACACCTGCAGTGGGAGTCCCAGCCGGTCGACGCCGACCTCGACGTCGTCGGCAACATCGAGCTCCGGCTCGACGCGACGATCAGCGCGCCCGACGGCGCGTGGATCGCCACGCTCCTCGACGTCGCGCCCGACGGCACCGCGGCCACCATCACCGCGGGGTGGCTGCGCGCGAGCCTGCGCACGGTGAATGAAGCAGCCAGCCGACCCGGGACCCCCGTCCTCGACTGCCGGGAGCCGATCGCGGTACCGCTCCACCAGGTGGTGTCGTACCGCATCCCGATCGTGGCGAACGCGCACCGCTTCCGGGCCGGGCACCGCATCGGGCTCGTGCTCACCAGCGACGACCAACCCGCCACCGCACCCGCAGTGCTGGGCTTCCGGCACACACCGGTCGTGCCGGCCCTGCGCGCGAGAATCCTCTCCTCTTCCCGCCTCGTCATGCCGGTGCTCCCATGAAGCTGTACTTCGACGACGAAGCATTCGACGGCCAGCTGCAGCGCAGCGTCGGCAAGTCCGACTCGGGGATGGCCAACACCGGCGAGTGCCTGGCGATCGCCGCGCGGATCACGCCCGGCGATCGGGACAGCTGGTACCGAGCGTGGTCCGAGTTCGCCGCGCGGCTCGTGCAGCAGGCCGATGCCGCGCTCGCGGACGGCCACCGGGTGAGCGCGCGCGAGCAGTACCTGCGCGCGGCCGAGTACTTCCGCCAGGCCTTCTTCTTCCACCGCGACGACCTCGACGGGACCGAGCTGACGACGGCGTACGCGAGGAGCGTCCGCGCCTTTCGGGCGGCACTCCCGTTGCTGGACCAACCGGTCGAAATCCTCGACGGCGACAGCTCCGGATGGTTCTGCGCACCGGACCACACCGGCGGACCGTTCCCGACGATCCTGCACATCGGCGGCTACGACGGCACCGCCGAAGAGCTCTACGCGTCGGCGGCGCCCGCGCTGGCCCGTGGCTACGCGTTCGCGGGCTTCGACGGACCCGGCCAGGGCGCGATGCTCTACGACCGCAGAGTGCCGATGCGACCGGACTGGGAGCACGTCGTCCCGGGAATGGTCGACGCCCTGCTTGCGCGACCGGAAGTCGATCCCGAGCGCATCGTGCTCGTGGGCCGTTCGTTCGGCGGGGTGCTCGCGCCGCGCGGCGCCGCGGGCGAGCCACGCCTCGCGGCGATGATCGTCGATCCCGGGCAGTACGACCTCGGCGTCACCCTGCGGGAGCGACTCGGCGAGCTCGTCGACCAGGTCGACGACCCGGCTTCCGACCCGCAGTTCGACGCGCTGCTGACGATCCCCGCGGTCAACGCGGTCTTCGCACCACGGATGGTCACGCACGGCCTCACCTCCGCGCGTCGCTTCGTCGCCGAGGCACTCCGGTACACGAACGCCGACACCGTCGCGAGCGTGACGTGCCCCAGCTACGTGACCGACAACGAGACCGACACCGTCTCGACCGGTCAAGGAAAGGTCCTCTACGACCACCTGACGGGCCCGAAGGAGTTCCGGTTGTTCACCCGGGCCGAGGGCGCCGAGGGTCACTGCGAGGGCATGGCCCCGATCATCTTCTGGACCGCGGCGTTCGACTGGCTCGACGCCACCCTCGCCTGAAGCCCGCCCCGGAATCCCCGCCCGCCACCGGGTGTTGCAGCGGAACGTGATGAAGCGGCTGTTCAGCTTTCCGGATCCGGTGAACGAGGTTTCCGCCCGGCTCGTCGCGGCCGGCGTCGTGATCCTGAGCGTCCTCACGATCGCGCTGGGCCAGCCGTGGTTGATCGTCGTCCTCGCGTACGGGTTCGTCGCCCGCGTCCTCACCGGCCCGACCCTGAGCCCGCTCGGCCAGCTGTCCACCCGCGTGCTGACACCCGCGCTGCCGTTCGCCGCGAAGCTCGTCCCCGGCCCGCCCAAGCGGTTCGCCCAGCTCATCGGAGCAACCCTCTCGGTCGGCGCGGTCGTGCTCGCGTTCGGGTTCGGAGAGACGACGGCGGCCTACGTGCTCGTCGGAATGATCACCGTCGCGGCAACGCTCGAGTCCGTGTTCGCACTCTGCCTCGGCTGCAAGATCTTCGCGCTGCTGATGCGGGTCGGCATCATCCCGGCCTCGGTCTGCGAGCGCTGCAACGACCTCTGGGCGGACGCACCCGCGTAAGACCGCGAGCCGTTAGCGTGGCCCGGTGCTCGAGGCAGGACTGTGGGGGTTGCTCGGCCAGGCGTCGTTGATCCTCGGCGCATGGTTCGCGATTCAATTCGCGGTCCCGCGTCGTCTGCTCGGGTTGATCACGTCGTTCGGTGCCGGCACGCTCGTTGCGGCCGCGGCGTTCGAGCTCAGCGTGCCCGCGTACCGGGAGGCGGGCGGACCGCGCACCGGCTTCTGGATCGCGATCGGGGCGCTGACGTTCTTCTTCGCCGACCGGGCCGTCGCGCGCCGCGCGCCCGCGGGTGAGCACGCGTCGACCGGCATCGCGCTCGGCGCCCTGCTCGACGGGATCCCCGAGTCCGTCGCCATCGCGATCTCGTTGGTCCTCGGCGCGACGGTGAGCGGCGCGATGGTCGTCGCGGTGCTGCTCTCCAACCTGCCGGAAGGGATGGCGTCGACGCCCGGCTTCCTGCGCTCCGGTTGGCCCAAGTCGCGGGTGTTGCTCCTGTGGCTGGGCATCGCCGCGGCCGGAGGGCTCGCGGCGGCCCTGGGCTACGCCGCGTTGGGCGATGCGTCCCCATTGGTCCTCGGTGCGGTGCAGGCGTTCGCCGCGGGGACCATCCTCACGATGCTCGCGTCTGTGATGATGCCTACCGCGTACGCCGACGGAGGGGAGCCGGTCGGGCTCGCCTTCGTGTTCGGATTCGCGCTGCTCGCCTTCCTCACCACTCTGGGGTCCTGACCATGACGCTGCAGGTCGTCGGCGCCGGACTCGGGCGCACGGGAACCACGTCGCTGAAGCAGGCGCTCGAGCAGCTGCTCGACGGTCGCTGCTACCACATGGTGGAGGTCTTCGGCCGGCCCGACATCGCGGAGGTCTGGATCGAGGCGGTCGCCGGGAGCTGCCCGAACTGGGAGGAGTTCTTCGCGGACTACCGCGCGACCGTCGACTGGCCGGCCGCCGCGTTCTGGCGCGAGATCAGCGACGCGTTCCCCGACGCGATCGTCCTGTTGTCGACGCGCGACGTCGACGACTGGTGGACGAGCGCGAGCAACACGATCTTCCAGGCCGTCTCCCGCGACGCGCCGCCGGGCACCCCGCTCGCGATCGAGCGGCAGATGATCCTCGACGTGTTCCACGGCACGTTCACGCTCAACTGGGACGACGCCGACGCGGCCAAGGCCGCGTATCTCCGCCACAACAACGAGGTCCGCTCGACCATCCCCGCCGAACGCCTCGTCGAGTGGCACCCGGGTGACGGTTGGGGGCCGATCTGCACCGCGCTGCACCTCCCCGAGCCCGACGAGCCGTTCCCCCACACCAACACCACCGACGAGTTCCGCCTCATGACCGGGCTCGACGAGGCGGACTGACGCCGATGGTGATGGCCGACCGGCCGGGAGTGAAGACCGCGCCGATGCCCGAGACCGCGATCACCCTGGCGGAGCTCGGCGCGCGCATGGCCGTGACCATGGCGACCCTGCCGCTGCACCAGCCGTGGACCGGCCCCGAGTCGATGATGGACAACACCGTGCACGAGAGCGTGCGCGAGATCATCAAGACCCTGCTCACGTACTCGTTGACGCTCCCGACCCCGCGGCTGCGCTCGCTCGAGAAGGTCCTCGACGACCTGTGCCGCGCCGTGCTCCGCCCGATCGCGACGCGTGACGGCGTCACCGTGGACGACGGCGAGGTCGGTGGCATCCCCGGCGTGTGGGTCCGCCCCGCGGGCCGGCCCAAGGCGACGATCCTCTACCTCCACGGCGGTGGCTACCTGGCGACGACCCCGTGGATGTACTCGATGTTCACCGCCGAGCTGGTCCGCGCCATCGACTGCGACCTGTTCATCGTCGACTACCGGCTCGCGCCGGAGTTCCCCTTCCCGGCCGGCCTCGAAGACGCGATGAAGGTCTTCCAGGCCCTGCTCGACGACGGCCGGCCGCGCACCGAGCTGTTCGTCGCCGGCGACTCCGGCGGTGGCGGACTGGCGACGTCCCTCTTCGAGGACGCCCGCGCCCAGCACCTCCCGGAGCCCGCGGGCGCCATCCTGTTCTCGCCCGAGGTGGACCTCGTGATGGGCGAGCCCTCCGTCAAGGCGAACGCGAGTCACGACGTCCTGCCCGACGAGATCCCGGTGATGGCGTACCTCGGCGGGCGCGGACCCGAAGGATCCGCGGGTCTCGATCGTCTACGGCGACGTGCACCGCTTCCCGCCGACGTTCATCTCGTACGGCGGTGAGGAGATGTTCCACGACGAGATCGTGGAGTTCATCGGCGAGCTGAAGAAGGCCGACGTCGAGGTCGAGAGCTTCGAGGCGCAGTACCTCTTCCACGTGTACGAGATCCTCATGCCGTGGGCTGCCGCGTCGAAGGAGACGATCGCCGCGGTGGCGGAGTTCATCCAGCAACGCCTCGACGCCTCACCCGTCCCGGACTGAGGCGCGGCGTCAGACGCCACGCTCCGCGGGCAGCCGCCCGTCGCGCACGGCCGCGCTGAAGATCTCGTAGTCGCGCTCGTTCTGATCCGCATAGGCCTGCGAGAACGCGACGAGCGCGTCGTCGAACACCACCCCGCGGCCCATGTATCCACTGATCGCCGCGGCGCAGCCGCAGCGCGCGTGCGCGCGAGCCAGCGACCAGCCGCAGAGCCCCGCGTACTCGACCAGCAGGTCGCCGGAGAGCTCCTCGAGCCGGATCGAGCCCTTCATGTCGTGGAGCTGGCGCACGTAGTACGACCGGCCGCGCGGACCGCGCGTCCAGCCGAGGAAGATGTCGCTCGCCGCCTGCATCACCCGCTGGCCGACGACCACCCGCTCCCCGTGGTTGTCGTACACGCTCGGGGCCAGGTACGGCTCGAGCACCGACGGGATCGCCTGCTTGAGCTGGAGGAAGAGCGGCGCGTCCGTCAGCGTGTCGACCAGCAGCGCGACGAAGCAGCGGGTACCGACGCTGCCGACGCCGACGACCTTGTGGGCGAAGTCCACGAGCTCGAACCGGTCGAGCAGCACCTTGTGCTCATCGGACACGGACTCCCGGTACGCGTTCATCACCCCGGTCAGCTCCTGTTCCACCAGGTTCACGTCCATCCCGTCCAGGTGCACGACGAGCGGCGGGTTGTTGACGATGCGGCGCTGGCCGTCGACCACCGAGGTCAGGGTGGTCAGCGTGCCGAGGTTCGTGTGCTTCTGCGCCCGCTTGAGGTTGCGTTCGATCACCCGGCGCGACGCGGCATCCAGCAGGTCGGAGATCGCGCTCGGCTCGACGCGCGAGTACCAGACGTCGAGCTGGCTCATCCCCGCGAACTTGGCCATCATCCCGCGGTACATCTCGACCGCCCGGCGCGCCGCGGCCGCGCACTGGTCCTCGGGCAGCCCGTGATCACGGGCCGCGACCACCACGCTGACCGCCAGCCGCTTCAGGTCCCACTCCCACGGTCCTGGGAGGGTCTCGTCGAAGTCGTTGACGTCGAAGATCAGGTTGCGCTCGGGCGTGGCGAAGAGCCCGAAGTTGAGCAGGTGCGCATCGCCGCAGATCTGGACGTCGAGGCCGGTGCGCGGCGTGCGCGCCAGGTCCGCGGCCATGACGGCCGGCGAGCCGCGCAGGTAGGTGAAGGGTGAGACGAGCATGCGGCCGTACCGAATCGCGACGAGCGGCTCGACCCGGCCCTCACTCGTCGCCTCCAACACCGCGATCGGGTCGACTCCCTCGTCGCGCGGGTCACAGCGCGCGTGGCTCGTCCGCGGCACGTCGACTCGACACGCCTTCCCCTCGGGACGGCCGGGTCGCGCCGGGCGCGGACCGTCGTCGATCACCGCATCGCTCCGAGTCCGGTGAACGCGGGCACGATCTGCTTCGAGTTGTTCTCCCCGTACGCCGTCACCGCGGCCTGGCACTCCTGGCTCGCCCCGGTGCAGGTGCGCAGCACCTCCTTGACCAGCAGCAGCTCGGTGGTCAGGCCCTTCACGAGCTGCCCGCTTGCCTTCGCATCCGCGGCCGGTGGCGGACCCGCGCTCGTGATCGCCGCAGTGAGCGCGGTGTTCGCGGCGGCAACCTTCTGGCCGGCGGCCTGCACGTCAGCGACGAGCCCACCCTGGATCGCCGAGAGGAACGCCTGCTGGGCGGGGCCGTAGCTGTTGGTCAACGTCGGCTTCCACTGCTTCGTCCAGGCCGACTCGTGCTTCGGCACCGTCGTGGTCGTCGTGGAGGATGCGCTGCTGCTCGACGAGCCGCTGCATCCCGCGGTCACTCCGAGCGCGACCAGTGCGACCGCGCCCATCGCGAGCTTGCGCACTCAGGCCTTCCAGACGGTGTGCGTCGGATCCCAGTCGCCGTGACCCGTCGTCTTCGTCGTGAGGCAGGTGTTGACGAGGAGCTCGAACAGCTGCTCGCCGTCGAACCCCGGCGGCTCCTCGGTCATCTCCCGTTCGACCATGAGGTACTGCTCCGCGATCCGGGCCCGCAGCGCGGGATCGGACTTCGCCTCGGCCACCCCGGTGACGTAGAACGCGTCCTCGTTCTCGGGCACCGGGAACGCGTGCAGGGCGTAGCGCGGGTCCCGGAAGAGGTCCGCCCGCTTCGGCGACGCGACCACGAAGAGGTAGAGGCCGTCGTCGGTCAGGATCGGGCAGACGGGGTGGACGCGCGGCCCGCCGTCGGCCCGGACCGTGCCGAGGTATCCGAGCCCGACGCCCCACTGGTAGAGCAGCGCCCGGCCCGTCCCGGCGGCCTCCGGCTGGGCGGCTGCGAACTCGCCCCAGGTCAACATGACCGTCACGCTCGCGGACCTCGCGGGCTTCGTCAAAGTGAGGTTGCGCCAATCTTCGGTGGCGGCCGGAGCCGTGCCATGATGCGGCGCCGAAGAGGAGGTCGGGATGGCTGCTGAAGACATCGTGAACGAGTTCATGGAGCGCATCGTCAGCATGAACCTGGACGCGGCGTGCGAGCTGGTCCGCGACGACGTCGAGTACGACAACGTCCCGGTGGGCAAGGTGTTCGGTCCCGACGGGATCAAGAGCATCCTGGGCCCGATGATCGGCATCTTCGACGAGCTCGACTGGGTCATCCACCGCCAGATCGCGTCCGACTCGCTGGTGCTCAACGAGCGCACCGACCGCTTCGGCAAGGGCGGCAAGTGGATGGAGCTCCCGGTCGCCGGGGTCTTCGAGGTCCACGACAACCGCATCACGCTGTGGCGGGACTACTTCGACGTCACCACGATGAACAACCAGCTCACCGAGCTCATGAGCTGACCGTCCTTCCTCGCTCCACTCCCGTCACCTCATCGCCGCTGCCCCGAACCGGAGGATCCACGTCATGCCCGAAGCAGTCATCGTCGCCACCGCCCGCACCCCGATCGGTCGCGCCAACAAGGGCTCGCTCGTCGACGTGCGCCCCGACGACCTCGCCGCCGGCGATCGTCACGCGCCGCGCTCGCCAAGGTGCCCGAGCTCGACCCGCGACGATCGAGGACGTGATCATCGGCTGCGCGCAGCCCGCGGGCGAGCAGGGCTACAACCTCGGCCGCGTCGTCGCGATCCTGGCCGGGCTCGGTGACGTTCCCGGCACGACGGTCAACCGCTACTGCTCGTCGTCGCTGCAGACCATCCGCATGGCCGCGCACGCGATCAAGTGCGGCGAGGGCGACGTGTTCGTCGCCGCCGGCGTCGAGTGCGTGAGCCGGTTCGACAAGGGCCGCTCCGACGGCGGCCCCGGCACCACCAACGACCTCTTCGCCGACGCACGGGGACGTTCGAAGGCGCGCCAGGAGGCCGGCGCGCCGACCTGGACGCCGGGGAAGGGCCTGCCCGACGTCTACATCGCGATGGGCCAGACCGCGGAGAACGTCGTGCAGGCCGGAAGGGCGTGACCCGCGAGGAGATGGACGAGTTCGCGGCGCGCTCCCAGCAGCGCGCGGTCGAGTCGCAGGAGAACGGGTTCTTCGAGCGGGAGATCACGCCGGTGACGCTCCCCGACGGCACCGTCGTGAGCAAGGACGACGGCCCCCGGCCCGGCACGACGGCCGAGAAGCTCGCGCAGCTCAAGCCGGTGTTCCGGCCCGACGGCACCGTCACGGCCGGCAACGCGTGCCCGCTGAACGACGGCGCGGCCGCGGTCGTCGTGATGAGCGACACCCGCGCCGAACGAGCTCGGCATCACGCCGCTGGCCCGCGTCGTGGCGAGCGGGCGTCTCCGCGCTGAACCCGGAGATCATGGGCCTCGGCCCGATCGGCGCGTCGCGGCAGGCGCTGGCCCGGGCCGGGCTCACGATCGACGACATCGACCTCGTCGAGATCAACGAGGCGTTCGCCGCGCAGGTGATCCCGTCGGCCAAGCACCTCGGCATCCCGTGGGAGAAGCTCAACGTGCACGGCGGCGGCATCGCGCTCGGCCACCCGTTCGGCATGACCGGCGCCCGCATCATGACCACGCTGCTCAACGGGCTCGAGGACGGCGACGGCCGCTACGGCCTCGAGACCATGTGCGTCGGCGGCGGCCAGGGCATGGCGATGATCGTCGAGCGCCTCTGACCCGCTCGGCCGCTCGTTCTCGGCCCGTTCGACCGCTCCTGGAGCGGTTCAGCGTGCCGAGAACGTTCTAGGAGTACTGCAGGCGGAGGTCGCGCTTGCGGATCTTGCCCATGGGGTCGCGGGGCAGCTCGTCGACGAGCTCGACCCGGCGCGGGCACTTGTACGCGACGAGGTGCTCGCGCGCGTACGCGGTGATCTCCTCGGGCGTCACCGCGCCGTCCGCCACGACGATCGCGGTGACGATCTCGCCGTACTCCTCGTCGGGCACCCCGATGACGGCCACCTCGGCGACCCCGGGATGGCGGACGAGCACGCCTTCGACCTCAGCCGGATACACGTTCGCGCCACCGGTGATCACCATGTCCTTGCGGCGATCGACGACGAACAGGTAGCCGTCCTCGTCGACGTACCCGACGTCGCCGAGCGTCGCGAGATCACCGCGGTAGATCGACTCCGTGAGCTCGGCCGGCCCCGAGTAGCGAAAGCCGCGCCCCCAGTCCGAGCCGATGTAGATCAGGCCGGTCTCGCCCGCGGGCAGCTCGACGCCGTCGTCGTCGCAGGATCTTGATCGTCGAGCCGAGCGCGGGCCGGCCGACGCTGCCGGGGCGCTCGAGCCACTCCTCGGGCGTGATCACCGTGCCCATCGTCTCGGTGCCGCCGTAGGTCTCCCACACCGCGCCCGGCGGGAAGAGCTCCATCACCGCGCGCTTCAGGCTCGGCGCGCAGGGGGCCGAGCCGTGCATCACGCGCCGGACGCTCGAGACGTCCGCGCGGTCGCGCACCTCCTGGGGCAGCCGCGTGAGCCGGTAGAGGTGCACGGGCGCGCAGATCCAGTACGTGACTCGCGCCGACTCGATCGCGTCGATCGCGACCGCCGCGTCGAAGTGGTCCAGGAGCACGGTGGTGTGCCCGGCGATCAGCGCGCTGTGCGGACCGCTGAAGCCGGCGAGGTGGTGCAGCGGCGAGGCGGTGAGGTTGACCTCGTCGGGCCCCGCGATCCCGTACGACTCGTAGTAGCGGATCATCCCCTCCATCGCGGCCTCGGCGGATCCCGCGACACGGAGCACCGCCTTCGGCCGGCCGGTGGTCCCCGACGTGTACGGCCGCAGCACCACGTAGTCGGGGCTCGCGCCGGGGAACGGCTCGCTCGGTGCCGCTGCGATGTCCGCCAGGAACTGGTCCAGCCCCTCCTCGTCGAGCAGGAACGCGACCTCGCCGTCCTCGCAGAAGAACGCGCGCTCCTCCGCGGTCGCGCCCGACGGGATCGGCACGACCTGGGCCCCGACCCGCGCCGCGCCCAGCGCGGCGACGAACCACTCCGGCCGGTTGCGCAGCGCGATGCCGAGCCGGCCGTCGGGCCCGACCCCGCGCGCGTGCAGCGCGTGCGCCGCGCCGGTTGCGGCCGCGTCGAGCTCGCCGTAGGTGATCCGACGGTCTCCACAGACGATCGCGACCTTGTCCGGCCGGTGCCGCGCGTGCGCGGTGACCCCGTACCGTTCCAGCGTGTCGTCCATGCGTGCGGGAGCGTACCGACCCGGCAAGACCCGCGAGCTCACGCCTCCGGGTCAGGCGCCGTAGACGGGAGCCGGCGCCGGCGCGCCGTCGAGCAGGTCGCGCACCACCGCGCCGAGCTCGGCCGGATCCCAGCGGGCGCCCTTGTCGATCGGGGTGCCGTGCTGCCAGCCGTCCGCGACGGAGAGGATGCCGCCCTCGACCTCGAACACCCGGCCGGTGATGCCCTCGGACTCGACGCTGCCGAGCCAGACGACGAGCGGCGCGACGTTCTCCGGCGCCATCGCGTCGAACGCGTCGCCGTCGGGCCGGCCATCGTGTCCGCGAAGACGGCTTCCGTCATCCGGGTGCGCGCCGCCGGTGCGATCGCGTTCGCGGTGACGCCGTACCGACCGAGCTCGGCCGACTCGACCATCGTGAGCGCCGCGATCCCGGCCTTCGCGGCGCTGTAGGTGCCTTGGCCCACGCTGCCCATCAGCCCCGCCCCGCTGCTCGTGTTGATGACCCGCGCGTCGACGGCCTCTCCGGCCTTCTGCTGCTCGCGCCAGTACGCCGCGGCGAAGCGGGTCGGCGCGAAGTGACCCTTGAGGTGGACCCGGATCACCGCGTCCCACTCCTCCTCCGACGTCGAGACGATCATGCGGTCACGCAGGAACCCGGCGTTGTTCACGAGCACGTCGAGGCGGCCGAACGAGTCCACCGCGGTCTGCACGAGCCGCTGCGCGCCCTCCCAGTCGGCGACGTCGTCACCGTTGGCCACGGCCTCCCCACCGGCCGCCCGGATCGCGTCCACGACCTCACCCGCGGGACCCGTCGATCCTCCGGTTCCGTCCGCCTCGGCACCGAGATCGTTCACCACGACCCGCGCGCCCTGCCGGGCGAACTCGAGCGCGTGCCCGCGGCCGATCCCGCGTCCCGCACCCGTGACGATGACCACTCTGCCGTCGCAAATTCCCATGGGGCGGGAACTTAGTGCCGCGCACCGGCACCGCAGCTAGCCGGGCAGTGGTTCCGTCTCCGGCCGGGCCGGCCGGTCCGCGGGCGTTCCCCGACCCCAGAACCAGGCCAGCACGGTCAGGATCGCGACGCCGCCTGCGGCCGCTCCCCACATGGCCTCGGCGCCGGCCGCGCCGTACAAGGGCGCGGCCCCGAACGCGGCGAGACCGGCGGCGGTCGCGGCGGCCGCGGCATACAGCCCCTGGCCCGCGGCCGTGAGGGCCGGCGGCGCGGCGCGCGCAACCGCGGCCTGCCCGGACGGCGTCGTGATCGCGTCGAACACCGAATGCACCAGCGCGATCAGCGAGGCCACCACCACCGAGCTCGCGATTCCGTACCCGGCGACCAACGGCACCGTCAGCGCCAGGGCAAGGACCCCGCTGCGCACCGGGCCCCGACGATCCGCGAGCCGACCTCCGAACGGGCTCAGGGCGACGAGCGGCAGCGCGAACAGCGCCAGCGTGACTGCGATGACGGTCGTGTCCGCGCCGAGATCGGTCATGTACTTCGCCCACGTCGCGTCGAACACACCGATGGAGAGGTACAGCGCCGCCGCGAGCGCGAGCCCCGATCGGACCCCCGGATTGGCGATCAGGACGCGCAGGGCCCGCTTCGGCTGTTGCGCGCCCACCGGCGGCTCCTCGATCCGGGCGACGGCCGGTGAGGTGAGCGCGAGCGCGGCCGCGAGGAACAAGAACGGCGCGTGCAGCCCGAAGAGCCCGGCCAGGACCGCGGCGATCGGCGGGCCGGAGATGAACCCGGCGACCTCGAAGCTCGACAGCCGGCCGAGCGCCTCACCCGCCTTCTCACCTGACCGCGCGACGACCACCCGGCGCGCGGCCGGGACGAACATCCCGGAGCCGAGGCCGAGCAGCAGGCGCGCGCCGACGAACTCCCAGAGGTGCGAAGCCAGACCGAACCAGAGCATCCCGACCGCGGCCACCGCGAGCCCGAGCCGGAGGAGCAGCCGCGTGTAGCCCCGGTCCGCGTACCGCGCGAGACCGACCTGCGCGCCGAGACCGGCGAGGAAGCTCGTGCCCGCGATGAGCCCGAGGCCGTACGTCGGCAGGTGGTACTGCTCCTGCAGCTCCGCGAGCAACGCGAAGATCGCGCCGTACCCGAGCGCCTCGAATGCCGTCGCCGCGTACAGCAGCTTCGGCACGCGCTTCAGCGACTCCCCTGCGGTCGGCATCCCCGGATGATCCCACGCGGCGTCCGATACGGTGACCGAAATGCGGTACGGGGTCACGATGTTCATGACGGATCTGACGATGCGTCCCGACGACTTCGCGCGCGAGGTCGAGGCGCGCGGGCTGCATTCGATGTACCTCCCCGAGCACACGCACATCCCGGTCTCCCGGCGCACCCCGCCGCCGACCGGCGACGCGGAGCTGCGCGACGAGTACCGCCGCACGCTCGATCCGTTCGTCGCGCTGGCGATGGCCGCGGCCGTGACCGACACGATCCTGCTCGGGACCGGCATCTGTCTGGTGGCCCAACGGGAGCCGATCGTCACCGCCAAGGCGGTCGCGACGTTGGATCAGCTGTCGGGCGGGCGGTTCGTCCTCGGCATCGGCTTCGGCTGGAACGCCGACGAGATCGAGCACCACGGCATCACGATGCCCGAGCGCCGCGACGTGACCCGCGAGCACATGCTCGCGATGCGCGCGCTCTGGAACGAGGACACCGCGGAGTTCCACGGCAAGCTCGTCGACTTCTCACCGTCGTGGTCCTGGCCCAAGCCGACGACCCAGGGCGGCGCCACCGGGCCGCCGGTCCTGATCGGCGGCGCGGCCGGACCCAAGATGTTCGCCCACATCGCGGAGTACGCGGACGGGTGGATCCCGATCGGAGGCCGCGGCATCCGCGACGCGCTGCCCGAGCTGCACGCGGCCTGCGAGTCCGCCGGCCGCGACCCGTCGACGTTGCGCATCGTGCCGTTCGGGACGATCCCGGACTCGGGCAAGCTCGACTACTACGCCTCGCTCGGCATCGACGAGATCGTGCTGCGGGTGCCGAGCGGCGGCGCGGACGAGGTCCTCCCCCTCCTCGACGAGTACGCCGCCCTCACCGCCTGAACCTCGCCTCCGTAGAGGGACGAGGGTCAGAGGCGCTCGATGATGGTGACGTTGGCCTGGCCGCCGCCCTCGCACATGGTCTGGAGGCCGTAGCGGCCGCCGGTGCGCTCGAGCTCGTTGAGCAGCGTCGTCATGAGTCGGACGCCGGTCGCACCGAGCGGGTGACCGAGCGCGATCGCGCCGCCGTTGACGTTCACCTTCTCCAGGTCGGCGCCGCGTCTCGCGCTGCCACGCGAGCACCACCGACGCGAAGGCCTCGTTGATCTCGATCAGGTCGATGTCGTCGAGCGACATGCCGGACTTCTCGAGCGCGTACGCGGTCGCCGGGATCGGCGCGGTGAGCATGTAGATCGGGTCGGCGCCGCGCACCGAGAGGTGGTGGATGCGCGCCCGCGGCGTGAGGCCGTGCTCCTTCACCGCGCGCTCGGACGCGATCGAGCATCGCGGGCCGGCGTCGGAGATCTGGCTGGCCGACCGCGGCGGTCGACCGGCCGCCCTCGATCAGCGGCTTGAGCGACTCGCATCTTCTCGATGTTCGGCTCGCGCGGGCCCTCGTCGGCGCGTCACGCCCCGAGCGGCGACGATCTCGCGCTCGAAGCGGCCTTCGTCGCTGCGCGCGCAGCGCGCGGTTGTGCGACTCGATCGCGAACGTCCTCCATGTCCTCGCGGGTGATGTCCCACTTCTCGGCGATCATCTCGGCGCCGCGGAACTGGCTGACCTCCTGCGTGCCGTAGCGCGCTTGACCCAGCCCTCCGAGCGTGGAGAACGGGTCGGTGAAGCCGAACTGCTCGGCCACGAGTCATCGCGGAGGAGATCGGGATCATGCTCATGTTCTGCACGCCGCCGGCGACGACCAGGTCGTGCGTGCCGCTCATGACGGCCTGCGCGGCGAAGTGCACCGCCTGCTGGCTCGAGCCGCACTGCCGGTCGATCGTCGTACCCGGGACCTCCTCGGGCAGCCCGGCCGCGAGCCACGCCGTGCGCGCGATGTCGCCCGCCTGCGGGCCGATCGCGTCGACGCAGCCGAAGTACACGTCCTCGACCGCCATCGGGTCGAGGTCGTTGCGCTCGACGATCGTCTTGATGACGTGCGCGCCGAGGTCGGCCGGGTGCACCTGGCTCAGGCCGCCGCCGCGCTTGCCGACGGGCGTGCGGACGGCGTCGACGATGTAGGCCTCGGGCATGGTGTGCTCCTCGTCAGTCAGTGCTGCTACAGGATCGCGCGGGCGACGCGCTCACGGTGCCAGGCGCCGTCACCCCAGGTGACAACGAGCGCCCACGCCCGCTTCATCCACAGGTGCAGGTCGTATTCGAACGAGTAGCCGATGGCCCCGTGGCACTGGAGCGCGTGACGGGCCGCCAGCACGGCCACATCGCCGGCCCGGGCCTTCGCCATCGACACGTGCACGGACGCCGCGGGATCCGCGTCGGCGAGGGAGTACGCGGCCCGGTACGTGAGCGGCCGGGCGAACTCGAGCGCGACCCGGACGTCCGCGAGCTGGTGCTTGATCGCCTGGAACGAGCCGATCGGCACCCCGAACTGGCGGCGCTCGGTCGCGTACTCGACCGTCGTCTCGAGCAGCGCGGCGGCGAGACCGAGCAGCTGCGCGGCCGTGCCGAGCGCGCCCGATCGAATGCGGCTGCGAGCACCTCCGGTCCACCCACCTCGGTGATCTCACCGGCGTTCGCATCCCAGTCCACCGCGGCGATCCGGCGCGAGTGGTCGACCGACGGTCGCGGCTCCGCGACGAGCGCGGCGCGCGACACCAGCACGAGCCGGTCGTCGTCCTCGACGAGCACCGCATCCGCCGAGTCCGCGTACGGGACCAACGGTGACGGCCCGAGCGCAGCCGTGACCGTCCGTGACGGAGGTCGGGGACGATCGGCGCGGCCACCATCGCGTGCTCGACGAAGGGTTCGGGCAGCGCGCACCGGCCCGTGGCCTCCAGCAGCAGCACCAGGTCGAGCTCGGTCAGCCCGAGCCCGCCGGCGGCTTCGGGCGCGAGCGCCCCGAGCACCCCCATCTCGGCGAGCGCGTCCCAGCACCGTTCGGTCCGACCGTTCTCGTTCGTCCACGCGGCACGCACGACGTGCGGCGGGCACTCCTTCGCGAGCAGGTCGCGCGACCGCGTCGCGGAACGCGAGCTGGTCCTCGGTGAACGCGAAGCGCACGGCGGCCGCTACTTCCTCGGGAGCCCGAGCACGCGCTCGGCGACGACGTTGCGCTGGATCTCGTTCGTTCCCGCGTAGATCGGCCCCGAGAGCGCGAACTGGTAGCCCTTCATCCAGCCGTTGTCCTCGAGCTCGGCGGCGGGACCGAGCAGCCGCAGCGCGGTCTCGTGCAGGCGCACGTCGAGCTCCGACCAGAAGATCTTCGTGAGGCTCGACTCCGCGCCGATGCTCTCGCCGTCGCTGATCCGCGTCACGGTCCCGAGCGTCTGGAGCTGGTACGCCTCCGCGTCGATGTACGACGTCGACGATGTCGTGACGCAGCGCGGGTCCCGCCCGCATCGGCGAGCGCGACGCGTCGACCGCGCCGGCCAGCTCGACGAGCCGATCGCACGCTCGGCGAGGAAGCGGCCCGGGCTGCGCAGCGTGAGGCCACGCTCCGAGCCGGTCGTCGCCATCGCGACCCGCCAACCCTCGTGCACCTCGCCGAGGACGAGGTCGTCGGCGACGAACACGTCGTCGAAGAACACCTCGGCGAAGCCCTCGTCGCCGTCGAGCCGGCCGAAGCCGCGCACGGTCACGCCCGGGGTGTCGAGCGGGACGAGGAAGTAGGTGAGGCCGCGGTGCCGCTCGCGCTTCCGGATCGGTGCGGAACAGCCCGAAGAGGTGGGTGCAGAACGCGCCACGCGTGGTCCAGGTCTTCTGCCCGCTCAGCCGCCAGCCGCCGGCCGCGTCGTCGCGGACCGCTCGGGACTGCGATCGCGGCCAGGTCGCTGCCGGCGTCGGGCTCCGACCAGCCCTGGCACCAGGTCTCCTCGCCGCTCGCCATCGCGGGGAGGTACCGGTCCTGCTGCTCGGGGGTCCCGAACTCGAAGATCGTGGGGGCGAGCAGGAAGATGCCGTTCTGGGTCACCCGCTGCGGCGCGCCGGCCCGGTAGTACTCCTCCTCGAAGATCAGCCACTCCCAGAGGCTCGCCTCCCGGCCGCCGTACGCCTCGGGCCACGACACGACGGCCCAGCGGGCGTCGAAGAGCCGCCGCTCCCACTCGAGGTGGAGCGCGAATCCCTCACGGGTGTCGCCCGCTCGGCAACGGCGCCGGGGGCACGTTCGCCTCGAGCCAACCTCGCGCCTCGGCCCGGAACCCCTGCTGATCGGCCGTCCACGTGAGGTCCATCGGGTCGCCGAGGCTACCGGCGGATCTGACGGATCGTCAGATCGGGCAGGACCCGGGGCGCTACGTGGCCTGTTGCTTGACGCGGGCCACCGCGCGGCCGTCGATGTCCGCCGCGGTGACCGTGACCGGTCCGGTGACCGGCGCAATCCCGCAGTCGATGGGCAGCGTGGCGCTCTCGGAGTCCCCCGCCCGGTCGATCTCCGCGACGACGGCCGCCCGGATGATGGCCACCTCTTCGGGCGTCAGGCCCTCGATCGCGTCCCGCAGCGCCTGATCGACGAGATCGGCGAAGCCGAGGCGGTCGATCATCTCCAGGAGCGGGACCTGCTGCGCATGCCAGGTGAGCAGCTGCTCCCGGACCTTGGGGTCAGCGAAGACCTGCTCGGCCTTCTGCACCGCCGCAACCGGTGGTCCCATCCTGAAGCTCCCGTCCTCCGCTCGCGCGGATGTCGTGTCGGTAGGTGCTGATCGACGGTGTGGGCGGTGCGAGACCTCGGCGAAACGGGCCCTGTCCCGCGCGGTTGACCGTCCGCGCAGTCCCGTCTCGCCGAGCACCGGTCGAGGCCTTCCCTCGGCCGGCTCGTCCCGGAGAGATTCCAGCCCACGGCTGTTAACAGCGGGCTAACTCATGCAGGTCATGCATTGCTACTCTCCGCGGCGTGCGGACTGGGGGCCTTCGTTGGGGGTGAGCTTCGTCGTGCTCGGCGCGATCCGGCTCCGGGGCGGGGACCGGGACGTCCCGTTGACCCGGCCCATGAGCCGGAACCTCCTGGCGTTGCTCCTGGCCCGGGCCAACCGCCCGGTTTCGGGCGCCCAGCTGATCGAGGAGCTCTGGGGTGAGGCCTCGCCGCCGTCGGCCAAGGGCGCCCTGCGGGTGCACCTCAGCCACCTGCGCAGCGCGCTGGCCGAGGCCGATCCGGCGGACCCGGGCCGGATCGAGGCGACCGCGGCGGGCTACACCCTGACGGTCGGCACCGACGAGCTCGACGCGTCGCGCTTCGAGCTCGCGTATCGCACCGCCCGACAGGCGGCGGAGGCGGGCGCGGCCGACGAGGTGCGCGACCGGCTCGAGGTCGCGCTCGGCTGGTGGCGGGGGCCCGCGTACGAGGGCCTCGAGGAGCTCGCGCCGCTGGCGGCCGAAGCCGTCCGGCTCGAGGAGCTCCGCCTCCGCGCGCTCGAGACGCTGGCCGACGCGCACCTGACCCTCGGCCGGCCCGAAGCCGCGTGCGAGCTGTTGACGGGTGTCGCGGCCGAGCACCCGTGGCGCGAGAGCGTGACCGAGCGCCTGATGCTCGCGCTCTACCGATCGGGACGACCGTCGGACGCGCTGCGCGCGTTCAGCCGGCTCCGGGAAGCACTGGACGCCGAGCTCGGCATCACCCCGGGGGCATCCGTGCGCGCGCTGGAGGAGTCGATCGTCGTCCAGCGCCCGGAGCTCGATCTCGCCCGCACGTCGAGTCGCGCCCCGACCGTCTCGGTGCCGGAGGCGCTGCCGATCGTCGGACGGCGCACCGAGACCGCGGCGATCGAACGCGTCTGGCGGGACCGGGCCGACGGCCGTCCGGGCCTGGTCCTCGTCTCCGGGCCGGCCGGCATCGGGAAGACGACGCTCGTCGAGCGCGCGACGGCCCCGATCGAAGCCGCGGGCGCGCACGTGTTCGTCGGGCGCTGCGATCCCGAGCCATCGAGCGACTACGAGCCGCTCCCCCAGATCATCCGCGCCGCGCTGAAGCTCGTCGACGCCGAGCACCTCGACCTGCCCATCCTCGGAGAGCTCTCGCGCCTCGTGCCGGACGAGGCCGCGCGACTCCCGACGCCACCGCCGGTCACCGACGCGTCGACCGGGCGGCTCCGGCTGTTCACCGCGGTGCCGGCGTTGTTCGAGCTGCTCGCCCCGACGCCGATCGTGCTCGTGGCCGAGGACCTGCACTGGGCCGGTCGCGACGCGTTCGCGGTGCTGCGCCAGCTCTTGCAGTCGTTCGAGGGTCCGATGCTGATCGTCGCGACCTACCGCGACGACGAGCTGCCCGCGGAGGGGCCCGCGGCGGAAGCCCTGACCACGGGCCGGCTCTCCCACCCCGACCTGGCGATCAAGCTCGACGGCCTCGACCGCGCCGAGCTCGACGCTCTGGTCCGCGCGTGGGGGCCCTCGGACCTGCGGAGCCGCATGCTGTCCCGCATCGACGAGCTCCGGGACCTGACCGCCGGGAACCCGATGTTCGTGCGCGAGGTGCTGCGCGAGGTCGCCGAGGCTCCGGAGATCCCGGACCTCGACTCGCTGGCGCCCGGTGGTGTCCGCGCGCTCGTCGAACGGCGGCTGGCCCGGCTGCCGGCGACGGCTCGATCGGCATTGAGCGTCGCCGCGGTGCTCGGGCGCGAGTTCTCCGTCTCGCTGCTCGCGACGACCGCGGACATCAGCGAGCTCGAGACGCTCGCCGCGATCGACGAGGCGTTGGAGTCCAAGCTCGTGGTCGAGACCGAGCGGGTGGATCGATTCGCGTTCAGCCACCCACTGGTCCGCAACACGATCTACTCCGGGACCACGTTCAGCCGGCGGGCCCGGCTCCATCTCCGCGCCGGCGAGATGCTCCAGCGCGACGGCGCGCTCGAGGCCGAACGGTGCGCGGAGTGCGCCCGCCACTTCGTCGCGGCGCTCCCGCTCGGTGACGTGAACGTCGCCGCCACTTCGGCGCGCGAGGCCGGGCACGAAGCGTCCGCGCGCTTCGCCTACACGGACGCCGTCGGCTGGTACCGGCGCGCGGCCGAGCTCGGGCCGAAGGCCGATTGGACCGACCGGCAGCTCGCCGCCACCCTGCTCGAGCTCGGCGGCGCGCTGGACCAGGCCGGCCAGCGCATCGAGGCCCGGGCCGCGTACCTGGAGGCGGCCGACCACGCGCGTGCCGTCGGCGACGGCGCACTCCTCGCGGATGCCGCCATCGGCGCGACTCCCCGGTACGTCACCGTCTACGACTTCCAGCCGAACCAGCGCGCGCTCGTCGACGAAGCGCTCGAGCACGTCGGCTCCGATGGCCGTCGCCTCGCCTGGCTGCTGTGCTGCGCGAGTGCCGGTCGGTACTACGAGGAGCCGGGCGACAAGCCGTACGCAGTGCGCGCCCTGGCCCTGGCCCGCGAGTCGGAGGACCCCGAGATCCGGGCGACGGGCCTGCTCACCTATCACCGCTGGCTGACCCACGATCCCCGCGCGGCCGAGGAGCGCCTCGCGCTGGCCCGGGAGCTCCTCTCGATCTGCCGGACCGCGCGGCTCGACGCGCTCGCCGGGCGCGCGTTCCGGACGTACCTCATCGACCTCGTGGGCGTCGGCCGGCTCGAGGACTTCGATCGGGAGCTGGACGACGCTCGCGGAGTTCGCGAACCGGAACCGCGCGCCGGCCGACCTGTACTGGGTGAGCGCGTTCCGCGCGACCCGTCGGCTCATGATCGATCCGTGGGGCGAAGCCGAGGAGCTCGTGCACGCGGCGCGCCGGATCGGCCGCGAGCTCCAGCAGGATGACGCCGAAGGGGCGTTCATCCTCCACTCGTTCACGCTGCGCTACGAGCAGGGCCGGGCGCGTCGAGGTCACCTCGGGGCTCGAGACGCCGGCCTCCGGCCACCCGCGCATCCTCGCCGGGCTCTCACTGCTCGCGGCCGCGCTCGTCGGCTCCGGTCGGGCCGACGACGCGCGGCTCATCCTCGATCGGACCGCGGTCGGAGGCTCGCTGCGCCTCCCCCACGACAACCTCTGGCTCGGCGCCACCGCGCTCTACGCGGGCGTCGCCGCGAGCGCCGGCCGCGTCGAGCAGCGCGAGCTCCTGCGCCAGAGCCTCCGCCCGTTCGCCGATCAGTGGTGCGTCTTCGGCGCGGGTGGAGCGGTCTTCGGCACCGGCCACCACTGGCTCGGCCGGCTCGCCGTCGCCGATGGGGACCCGAAGGCCGCACGCGCGCACTTCGAGCGCGCGATCGAGATGTCGGAGGCGGCCGGAGCCGACTACTGGGCGGAGGTGGCGCGGGCGGACCTCGAGCCGGTCAGCTCGCCTTGATCGTGCCGCCCATGCCGAACGGCTGACGTTGACACCCGGGCCGTCCGCCGGGAAGCCTGCGCACCATGACCTTGGCTGCCGTCACGATCGAGATCGACGCCGGCGCGCTGTTGATCCTCCCGCTCGTCCTGTTGATCGGCTGGTTCGGGTCGCGCATGCTCGGCGTGCGCCAGACGTGGTTCCGAACCTTCGTCACCGGGTTCTTCGGGTGGATCATCGGGGTGCTGATCGCGGGGATCTCCGTGGAGCCGCACGCCAGCACCGGGGAGATCCTCCTGCGCGTGATCCCGTACAGCGTCCTCGCGACGATGGCCGTCGCGATCGCGCTGGACTTCATCGCGAAGCCCGGCGCGAAGGACCCGTACGAACGGCTCGGTCGCCTGCCCCAGGTGCCGCACCCGATCCGCCGGGTGCAGCGCACCGCCGCTCCCCCGTTGCGGTTCCGGCAGGTGCTCTCGATCGCGCGCCAGGACGGCCTGCTGCACCGCCGGTTCGCGTCGTCCGCCGGCATCGCCGACCCCGAGTTCGGGCCGCGGCTGCGCTCGACCCTCGAGGACTGCGGCGGCATGTTCATCAAGCTCGGGCAGGTGGCGTCGACCCGCAGCGACCTGCTGCCCGAGCCGGTGATCACCGAGCTCACCCAGCTGCAGAGCTCCGTCCCGCCGGCCGATCCCGACGCGATCCGGGCCGTCGTCGAGGAGGAGCTCGGCCGCCCGGTCGAAGAGGTCTTCGCCACCTTCAACTGGACGCCACTCGCCGCCGCGTCGATCGGACAGGTCCACCGGGCCACGCTCGTGTCGGGTGAGGTGGTGGTCGTCAAGGTGCAACGGCCGCTCGTCGCCGAAGTCGTCGAGCGCGACACGCAGGCGATGCTCAGCCTGGCCCGGTTCGTGCAGCGGCGGACCTCCATCGGCCTGCGCACCGACGTCGTCACGCTCGTGGGCGAGTTCACCGACGCGGTGAACGCGGAGCTGGACTTCACCAGCGAGGGTCAGGCCGGCGAGCGGGTGCGCAACGATCGCGGCAACGACCTCGGCATCCACATCCCGGCGGTGCACCTCGACCTCTGCACGCGCCGGCTGCTCGTGCTCGAAGAGGTCTCGGGCGTCCCGGTCTCGGACCAGGACGCGCTCGACGCGAGCCCCGTCTCACGGGACGAGCTGGCCAACCGCCTGCTCCAGTGCTTCCTCGCCCAGATCCTCGAAGACGGGGTCTTCCACGCCGACCCGCACCCCGGCAACATCCTGCTCGCCGAGGACGGCACCCTGAACCTGCTCGACTTCGGTTCGACCGGCATCCTCGATCCGGCCACGCTCGAGGCGCTCGGCGGCCTGCTCCTCGCATCCACGCTCAACGACCCCGAGCTCCTCCAACGCTCGGTCCTCGCGATCTCGCCCCCGCCGCCGGGCACCGACCTCGCCGCGCTCGAAGCCGACCTCGGCCGGTTCATGGTGGTCCACATGAACGCCGGCACCGGCTTCGACGTCAGCATGCTCAAGGCGATGATCGAGGTCCTGCAGCGCAACCACCTCCCGGTCCCGACGTCGCTCACGCTCCTGAGCCGGGCGCTCATCACGCTCGACGGGACGCTGCGCACCATGGCGCCGGGGTTCGCGTTCGCCGAGCAGGCGCAGGCCCTCGCGGGACCGCTGGTCATGCCGGACGATCCCGACCTGATGCAGAACCAGCTGCAGAAGGAGCTGCTCCGGGCCCTCCCCTCGTTGCGCACGCTGCCGGGCCACGCCGAAGCGATCGGCGGGCAGCTCCGCTCCGGACAGCTGACGATCCGCACCCGACGGTTCGCCGACGAGAGCGAAGCCACGTTCGTGCGCGACCTCGCCAACCGGGCGATCCTCGCCGCCTCCGGCCTCATCGGCATCCTCACCGCCGCGGTCCTGCTCCTCGCGGCCGCGAGCACCGGCGACAGCAACGAGGCCGCCACGCTCGAAGGGATCGGCTACGTCGGGTTGTTCCTCGGCACGGTGATCTCGATGCGCGTCGTCGCGCTCGTGGTGCGGGACCGCTCCGCGTAGCGGATTCTTGAGCCGTTCTCACACGGCTCGTACTTCGGCCTTGCGCGCCCGCACCACCCTGATCGAATGCACGAGGCTCCGGCTCGACCGACGAGGATCCGATCACCGACTGCAGTCACCGTCCGGCGCGCGCTCCACTGCCTGGCGGTGTCGGGCGTGACGACCGGGCTCAGCTCGCTCGTCCTCGTCGTCCTCGCGATCGGTGCGGGGCTGCCCGCCGGCGTCGCGAACGTCATCGCGTTCTGCTGCGGCATCCCGGCGTCCTACGTCATGAACCGGCGCTGGGTGTGGCGCAGGCGCGGCCCCTCGGACCCGGTGCGCGAGGTGGGTGCCTTCTGGGCGCTCAACCTCGCGGGGCTGCTCGTCTCCACTGCGGCCGTCGCCACCGCCGGTTCCGTCACCGCGTCCTGGCCCGCTTCGTGGCGAGCGGTGGCGCTCCCCCTCGCGAGCGCCACGTCGCTCGGCGTCCTCTGGGTCGTCCAGTTCGCCCTGATGGACCGGGTGATCTTCCGCCCGCGACGCGGTCCGGCGGCCTTCGCCACCCAGCTCCCTCGACGGCGGGCGGACTGAAACGCCCGGTTCCAAAGGGGTCGAAAGGTACTAGCACCATCGGCCAATGGTCTTTGTGACCGGAACGCGCAGATGCTGGCTCTACCAGCCCGAGTCGGCGACACCGCCGGCCTGACCCCAGGAGCCACCATGCTCAAGCGCCCACTGACCCTCGCAGTGATCGCACTCTCCGTGCCACTGTTCGGCGGCATCGCCTACGCGGCGACGCAATCCGTGAGCAGCGAGCCGAGTCCCAAAGTCGTGATCCCCGCGACTCCGACGGACGACCACCACGGCGCGTCGCGCTCCGGCCCCTCGACCGACGACCCGGCGAACCACGACGCCAACGACGACAAGGGCGGCGTCGCAACGGTCCCCGGCGCGAGCGACGACCCGGCCGGCCACGACGCCGGTGACGACCGCGGCGCCGCGTCTCCGATGACTGCACCCGGGACCCACGACGCCGGTGACGACCACGGCGGGATCACCGGGGCGTCCGGAAGTGACGACCCGGCCGGCCACGACGCCGGTGACGACCACGGCGACACCACCACGACCACGACCCCGACGACCCACGATGGTGGCGACGATCACGGCGCCACGATCAGCGGATCGGACGGCAAGGGAGACGGTGGCGACAACCAGGCCACCCAGGGTGTGGTCGACGATCACAGCGGCAAGTAGCGCCGCACCTGCGCCGGAGACGGGCTGCGACCCGGCCCGATCTCTGCAGTCACGGAGAAGCGAGGGGCCCCACGGCCCCTCGCTTCTTCATGGGCGCGGTTCGCGCGCCTCCGGGGGCGGAAGGTGCTCCCGGGCCCAGAGCGCGGCCTGGGTCCGATCCGTGACGCCGAGCTGCTGGAACACCGCGGTGAGGTGGGCCTTCACGGTGCGCTCGGTGATGCCCAGCCGCCGGGCGATCTGCTTGTTTGCGAGACCCGTGGCCACGAGGTCGAGCACCTCGGCCTCTCGGGCGCTCAGGCGCATCGCGGGCTGACGGCTCTGCTGGGACTCGAGGAGAATGCGCGCCGCGTTCGGATCGAGCGGCGCCCCTCCGGCGTGACCGGCGCGCACGGCGCTGAGGACCTCGTCCGGCGTCGAGTCCTTCATGATGTACCCGATCGCACCCGCATCGAGAGCGTCCAGCACCTTGCGTTGGTCGGCGAACGACGTCAGCACGATGACCCCGACGCCCTCGACCTCGGCTGTGATCCGGCGGGTCGCCTCGATGCCGTCGACGTTCGGCATCGAGAGGTCCATCAGCACCACGTCCGGCACCAACGCGAGCCGCGCGTTCGATGGCTTCGGCGCCGTCAGAGGCCGAACCCACCACCTCGACGTCGTCGGCGGTGCCGAGCAGCTGCTCGAGGCCGCGGCGCACGACGGCGTGATCGTCCACGATCATGACTCGGATCATGTGAGTGGTACCTCCACGTGGATGTTGGTGCCGGCGCCGGGAGCGGAATGCACCTTCAGCTCGCCGCCCGCGTCGGCGACCCGGTCCGTGAGCCCTCGCAGACCGAAGTGCCCGGTCTTGGCGCTCTCCGGCGCGTCCTCCGGGTTGAACCCGACTCCATCGTCGGTGACGTCGAGCACTGCGGTGTCGCCGATCGTCGCGACCTTGATGGTCACCGACGTCGCGTGCCCGTGCGCGACCACGTTCCGCAGTGCTTCCTGGGCGACGCGGTAGACGAGCCCGGCGACGTCGGACGGCATCTGCCGGTCCAGCCCCGTCGCGTCGAGCGTCGACGCGATGTCCCGCGCGTTCGTGCGGGCGAGCAGGTCGGTCAGCGCGACCTCGAGCCCCTCTTCGTCGAGGTTCGGTGGGTAGATCTCGACGAGCAGGGATCGGAGGGCCTTGATGCTCTCGCGCACCTCCGCGCCGGATCGATCCAGGAGCTGGGCCGCGTCCGGAGGGAGATCGGAACGTCGGGCCGACCCGCCAAGTGCGAAGGCCGTCCCGGCGAGGTCCTGGACCACTCCGTCGTGCAGGTCGCTCGCGATGCGCCGCCGCTCGACGTCGGATGCGTTGAGCGCCTCGCGCAGCAGGGCTTCCCGCTCCAGCTGTCGTTGTCGCAATCGGCGCGCCAACGAGAAGGCCAGTGGGATCTGGACGAGCTCGAGGGCGATGAGCGCGCCGATCGTGATCGGGGCGAAGCTCCGCCACACGTTGGACCCCGACTCGACCACCTCGGCGTAGCGGAAGTACGCCTCGAACAGGAGACGCCGGCCGTCCGGTGTGCGCACCGGCAGGTAGACCTCGAGCAGCTTCTTGTGGGAACGCTCGAAGCGGTTCTCCGGCTTGGCGAGGTTGCTCACCTCGGCTTCGATCAAGCCCTGGTTGAGCGCAGCGAGCTCGTCGGGGCCCAGGGTGTAACGGCTGCCGATCAGGCGAGGCTCGTCGGAGTAGACGATCGTCCCGTCGCTGGTCCAGATCTTGACCCGGACGAGCGAACCCTTGAGGAGGTCGCGCTTCACGACCTTGTCGATCTTCGCCACTGCCGCCGGATCGCGTCGTTCGAGCCCGTTCGTCAATGCCGGTTCGATGAACCCCTGGGCCAACGCGATCGTCTGCGTTCGGGCGTCGACGATCGCCTCCCGCTTGCCGACGCGCTGGCTCGCCACCGCGGTCGCCACGCCGACGATCACCACGGCGATCAAGCCGGCCAACGTGAACTGACCGACCTGCCTCGCCACCATCCATCGCCCGCCGTCGTCACCGGCCGTGCGGCGAGCCATGCCCTTGCCCCTCGTCGGCGTGCCTAGCTCTTCCCGGTGGCAGTGGCCTTGGCCCAGCGGTAGTCGGCCTTGCCCGACGGTGAGCGCACGACCTCGTCGACGAGGTGCACCTCGCGCGGGACCTTGTACCCCGCGATGTGCTCACGCGCGTGCGCGGCGAGGTCGTCGACCGTCGGTGCCGATCCGGGCCGCGCCTTGACGACCGCCGCGACGCGCTCGCCCCATCGCTCGTCCGGGACGCCGACCACGACGACGTCGAACACGTCCGGATGGCTCTTGAGCGCGTTCTCCACCTCTTCGGGGAAGACCTTCTCGCCCCCCGTGTTGATGCTCACGGAGCCGCGCCCGAGCAGCGTGATGAGACCGTCCGCCTCGACGATCGCCATGTCGCCGGGGAGCACCCACCGCTTGCCCGCCGCCTCGGTGAACACCGACGCGGTCTTCTCGGGGTCCTTGTAGTAGCCGATCGGCACGTACCCGCCGCGGGCGAGGCGCCCGACCACGCCGTCGCCCGGCGTCACCGGGATGCCGTCGTCATCGAGCACGGTGGTGTGCTCGCCCATCGCGAACCGGGGCCGGCCCTGGTCGTCGGCACCGGCGAACGTGCCCTGGAACCCGGTCTCGGAGGCGCCGATGCTGTCGGTCACGAAGACGTTCGGCAGGCGCTGCGCGATGCGCTCCTTCACCGCGGGCGACAGCATCGCCCCGCCCGAGCCGACGACGTACAGACCGGAGAGGTCGTAGCTCGCGCCCGGGTCGTCGAGCGCCTCGATCAGCGGCCGGGCCATCGCGTCGCCGACGATCGTGATCGCCATCACCTTCTCGCGCTCGACCGTCGCCCAGATCGCGTGGGGATCCATCCGGTGTTGGGAGGTGAGCACCAACGTGCTCCCGCCGAACATCGCCATCAGCGCGACCCACAGCGCGGCACCGTGCATGAGCGGTGGGATCGGGAACGAGACGGTGGGAGTCCCCGAGACTGCGAGGTTCACGACGTCGGCCGGCTCGCTGAGCTTCGCGCCGCCCAGCTCGAGCAGCGGGCCGATCGTCGAGAGGAAGAAGTCCTTCTGCGTCCACATGACGCCCTTCGGCATCCCGGTGGTGCCCCCGGTGTAGAGGATGTAGAGGTCCTCCTCGGAGCGGGGTGCGAAGTCGCGCGCCGGCGACGCCGCGGCCAGCGCGGCCTCGTACTCCGTCGCCCCGATCGCCGAGAGATCCTCGTTCGAGCCGTCCTCGACCGCGACGAACGCGACGAGCTTCGGGCACTCGTCTCGCACGGCGGCGATGCGCGGCACGAACTCGCGCCCGTGGATCAGGCCCGCGAGATCCGCGTTGTCGAACAGGTAGCGAAGCTCGGCCTCGACGTACCGGTAGTTGACGTTGATCGGGACCGCCCGCAGCTTGTACGCCGCGAACAGCCCCTCCACGTACTCGGGCCCGTTGTAGAGGTAGAGGCCGACGTGATCGCCGCCCTCACGCCCGCCGCGGCGAGGTGGTGCGCGAGCCGCGTCGCACGCTCGTCCACCTCACGGAAGGTCAGGCGCCGGTCCGCGACGATGATCGCCGTGCGATCCGGGACCGCGTCGGCGACGGCTTCGAACAGGTCAGCCAGGTTCCATTGCGTCGGAGTGTTCACGCCGCCGACACTACCGGCGCAGGATGACGCAGCTTCCGTGGCCGAACAGCCCCTGGTTCACCGTGAGCCCGACCCTCGCGCCCTCGACCTGGCGGTCCCCCGCCTTGCCCTGCAGGTGCCAGGTGATCTCGCACACCTGCGCGAGCGCCTGCGCGGGGACGGCCTCGCCGAAGCACGCGAGCCCGCCGCTCGGGTTCACCGGGACGCGTCCGCCGATGGTGGTGTCGCCGTCGTTCAGCAGCCGCTCGGCCTCGCCCGGCTTGCACAGCCCGATGTTCTCGTACCAGTCGAGCTCGAGCGCGGTGGAGAGGTCGTAGACCTCGGCGAGGTCGAGGTCGTCCGGCCCGAGACCCGCCTGCTCGTAGGCCGCCGCCGCGATCGAGTCACGGAACGTGTGCGCCGGTGCCGCGACCCCGGCGGCGGAGTCGGTCGCGAACGCGGGCATCTCGATGATCGTGTTGGGGTAGGTCGGCGTGACGGTTGAGACCGCCGCGACCCGCACCGGGTCACCGGCTTGATGTGACTTCGCGTACTCCATGCTCGAGAGCACGACGGCCGCGGCGCCGTCCGAGGTCGCGCAGATCTCCAGCAGCCGCAGCGGGTCGGCCACGATCGGCGCCGCGTTGATCTCCTCGAGCGTCACTTCCTTGCGGTACCGCGCGTTCGGGTTGTGCAGCCCGTGACGCGCGTTCTTCACCTTGACCTTCGCGAAGTCGTCGGGCGTGGCACCGAACATCTCCATTCGCCGGCGTGCGTAGAGCGCGAAGTAGGTCGGGTTCGTCGCACCGAGGAGCCGGAAGCGCAGCCAGTCCGGATCGTCGCCCCGCTCGCCCGCGTTCGGCGCGAGAAACCCCTTCGGTGTCGTGTCCGCACCGACGACGAGCGCGACGTCGCACAAGCCGGCCAGGATCTGCGCCCGGGCCGCGTTCAGCGCGGTCACGCCACTCGCGCACGCCGCGTACGACGATGCGACCGACGCCCCCTGCCACCCGAGGGCCTGCGCGAACGTCGCCCCGGCGACGTAGCCGGGATAGCCGTTGCGCATCGTGTCCGCGCCGGACACGAATTGGATGTCCCGCCACTCCACGCCCGCGTCCGCGAGCGCGGCCTGCGCCGCGACGACGCCGTACTCGACGAAGTTGCGACCCCACTTGCCCCACGGGTGCATGCCCACCCCGAGGACGGCGACCTCACCCGGCGCACTTCCCGCGACACTCATGCGATCCTCCAGGCCCAGACGACGTACTCGTTGTCGTCGTCTTCGTAGAGCGTCGTCAGCGTCAGCTCGACGTCCTGGCCGACCGCGAGCGTCTCGGGGTCAGAGCCCGGCGCGAGCGGACCGAGCACGACCATCTGCTCCTCGACCAGCTCGACCGCGACGACCGTGTACGGCACGAACGGGTCCGGGGCCACGTACGGCTCCGGGGGCTTGTAGTGGTTCGTCGTCCACGACCACACCCGCCCTCGCGGCGACAGCGCGACCGCTTCGAGCTCCTCGGCCGGAGCCGCCGGGTTGCGGGAGAACGCGAGGGTCGGCGGGAAGAAGTAGCTGCCGGTCTCGGTGCCGCGCCGACCGAGCAGCGTGGGCGCGTCGGCGTCCATCGTGAACCAGCCGTCCGCGGCCGCGACCTTCGTCTTCGTGCTCATGTCGGCGTTCCCTCCAGCCGGGTCAACGTCGCCTCGGCTTCGTCCATGATCGTCCGGATGATGTCGGCGACGCTCGGCAGCTCGTCCACGAGCCCGACGACCTGCCCGGTCGGGAGCACGCCGGTGTCCAGCCGCCCGTCGACGAGCGCCGCCTTCGTCAGCATCGGCGCGTTGCCCGCCATCGCGACCTGGGCCCAGGTGAGGCCCTGGTTCTTCTTCATGGCCAGACCCTCACGGGCCAGGTCGTCGAGCGACCGACCACTGAGCTTGCGGAACCGCAGCGCGTTCGCGAGCGAGCGGGGCAACGCCGTGACGCGGCCCGCGCCCTCGAGGTGGTCGACCAGCTCGGTGCGGATCACCCGCTGGGGATAGCCGTCGACGCTCGTCGTGACCACCGTGTCGGTCACCGAGGCCTCGAGGTACCGACGCTTGACCGCGTCCGGCACGGTGCTCTCCGCGCGAGAGCAGGAAGCGGGTGCCCATCGCGACGCCGGCCGCGCCGTACGCAAGCGCGGCGACGAGCCCGCGGCCGTCGTGGAACCCCCCGGCGGCGAGGACCGGGATGTCGACCGCGTCGCACACCTGCGGGAGCAGCAGGCTGGTCGGCACCGTTCCCGTGTGACCGCCGCCTTCGGCACCCTGCGCGATCACCGCGTCGACGCCCCAGCTCGCGACCTTCTCCGCGTGGCGCCGCGCACCGACCGTCGGCATGACGACGACGCCCGCGTCCTTGAGCAGCTTCACCAGCCGCTCGCCCGGCGCCTGGGCGAAGCTCGCGACCTTGACGCCCTCGCGGACCATCAGCGCGATGCGGTCGTCCACGTCCGGCTGATCGGAACGCAGGTTGACGCCGAACGGGTTGTCGGTGCGGCTCTTGACCTCGTGGATCGCCTTGGCCAGCTCGTCGAAGGTCATGGTGGCGCTGGCGAGGATGCCGAGACCGCCCGCCGCGCTCGTCGCCGACGTCAGCCGCGGCCCCGCGACCCAGCCCATCCCGGTCTGGACGATCGGCAGCTCCACCCCGAAGAGCTCGCACGCGCGTGTCGCAACGCCGCGTGCGTCACGCTCCGACCCCAAGGTCCGCTTCTCGGCACGCTGGACCGCGACTGGCGCGGTTGAGCGTGCCGAGAACGGGGTGTGATCCGCTCATGGGGTGGGGACTTCCTGCTCGCGCAGGCCGGTCGGGTCGAGGATCTCGTGGATCAGCTCGAGCTCGTCCGGGGTCGGGGCGCGGGTCTCGGGCACGGAATCGGGGACCGCGAGCTCGAAGCCCGTCGCCGCGACGATCTCGTCGACGCTGACGCCGGGGTGCACCGAGCGGAGCCGCATCGTGTGGTCCGGGGTCTCGAAGTCGAGGACGCCCAGGTTCGTGACGACGTGGCGCAGGTTGTGGAAGCGCCCGGCGGGGCCCAGCGCCGCGGCCCGGTCGTAGCCGATGCCGCTGACGACGTCGACCTGCTCGACGAACACCTTCGGGGTGTGGTTCGGGATCCAGTAGCTCGTGGTGTTCTGGATCGTGTTGCCCGGCGCACCGCGGAAACCGAGCAGCTGGGCCTTGGGCTGGTCCCACGAGCCGATGAACGCGAAGTTCTGGTTGCCGAAGCGGTCCATCTGCGACGCGCCCATCATCACGTGGCGCCGGCCGGACCACACGACGTCGAACATCGGACCGGTACGGGTTCCACGCCTCGACGACCTTCGGCCGATCCGTCGCGCCGATCGGGTACGACGCCGGCGATGAGCAGCGCCTCGCCGTCGGTCATCACGAGATCGGGCTCGAAGCTCGCTCGCGCCAGCCGGCCCCCGATCGCGGGGATGGTGCCGATGGGGTTGGCCATGATCTCGCCGTCACCCCGGAAGCACTCCGCCACGCCGACGACGCAGTACTCGGCGCGCGTCACCAGGTCCTTGGTCTCCCCCGCGGCGCTCACAGCCCTACGACCTTTCGGTACTCGTCGTGGCCGCCGCAATCGAGGTACTTCGCCGCGCCAGGCCTCCCACGCTTCCTTCGTCTTCGCGCTGCCCGCGTACTCGCGCTGGAACGCCTCGTCGCGCCCGTAGTCGGGGACGCACTCGGTGAAGTGCGCACCGAACGGTGCCTCGATGACGCCGTCGGTCATCAGCCGGTTGATCTTCAGGCTCTGGACCGGACCTTCGCCCAGGAGGTCGTCGGTCTCGATGATGCGCTCGACGCTCATGAACCGCCGCTGCGCCGCCATGCAGAAGAGGTCGTCGAAGTACGGGTCGACGTTCAGGTACTGGCCGTTCCCCCGGGCGTCGCCGCGGTGCATGTGGATGAGCGCGACGTCCATCGTCAGCGCCGGCACGGCCACGAGCACCTCGCCGTCGTCGTAGGGCGAGGTGACCGTGCGGATCTCGGGCTGGCGGTCGAGGACGTCGGAGCCGAGCCCGACGCGGGTCGGGAGGAACGGCACTCTCCAGGCCGCCGCCTGGAGGCCGAGGAGGAACATGCCCTCGTCGAGCTCGAGCGTCGTGACCGCGCCCGTCTGGCGCGCGACCCGGAAGTGCGGCTCGAGCGCGATCGAGTCGAGCGAGCAGAACGGGTAGACGACCCGGCTGACCTGGCCCGCGGCGCACAGCAGCCCGACGTCGGGCCCGCCGTACGAGACGATCGTGAGGTCCTTGAGGTCGGACTGCGCGATCGCGCGGATGATGCTCATCGGCTTGCGCCGCGATCCCCAGCCGCCGACGCCGATCGTCATCCCGTCGCGCAGCTCGGCGACGACGTCTTCTTCGGTCGTTCGCTTGTCGCTCACTCGCTCGTATCCGTCTCCCGCTTGGCGACAAATGCGTCGCGGTGCTCGTCCGCGACGCCGGACAGGTTCAGCTCGAAGGTGAAGCCCTGCTCGAACCGGTAGGAGCGCTTCACGTCGATCGGGTCGATCCCGTTCAGCGACTCCTTCGCGGCGCGGATGACCGTCGGGCTCTTCGCCGCGATCTGACCGGCGACCTCCAGGGCCGCGTCCCGCAACCCGCGAGATCGGCACGACCTTGAGCACCGACCCGTAGTGGCGAAGCTCTTCGGCGGTCGCGGTGGCGGACGTGTAGACCATCGCCCGCATCCGGTGCTGGGGCACGAGCCGGGCCAGGTGCGTGGCCGCGCCGAGCGCGCCCCGGTCGACCTCGGGCAGGCCGAAGGTCGCGTCGTCGCTGGCGACGATGACGTCCGCGTTGCCCACGAGGCCGATGCCGCCGCCCAGGCAGAAGCCGTTGACCGCGGCGATCACCGGCACCGCGCACTCGTAGACCGCGGCGAACGCGGCGTAGCAGCCGCGGTTCGCGCCGATCAGCGCGTCGAAGCCCTCGGTCGCCTGCATCTCCTTGATGTCGACCCCGGCGTTGAACCCGCGGCCCTCGGCCCGGAGGACGACCACCCGGACGGCCGGGTCCTCGCCCAGCCCCCGCACGATCCGGGCGAGGTCGAACCAGCCCGCCACCGTGAGGGCATTGACCGGCGGATTGTCCATGACAACCTCGGCGATGCCCTGGCTGTCGACGGTCTGTGAGATGCCCATGCGCGCGCGCGACTGCTTTCTGATGGGTCGTCAGATCGGGTGCCAAACTAGCCCGCATGGCGAATTCCGGCCCCTTGGGCGCGAGCGCGACCCCCGACCTGTCCGGCCAGGTCGTGATCGTCACCGGCGGTGCGCGCGGCATCGGGCGCGGGATCGCCGAGAGCTTCCTCGCCGCCGGAGCGGAGGTGACGATCTGCGGCCGCTCCGAGCCCGAGTCACTGCCGACCGCCGACGGCCGGGTCGCCGCGTTCGTGGCCGCGGACGTCCGCGACCCCGAGGCGATCGAGCACGTGGTCGCCGACACCGTGAGCCGTTCCGGGCGCCTCGACGTCCTGGTCAACAACGCGGGTGGGTCACCCCCGGCCGACTCCGCGACCGCGTCCCCACGCTTCTCCCGCTCGATCATCGACCTGAACCTGATCGCACCGCTCGTGTTCTCGCAGGCGGCCAACGCGGTGATGCAGGGCCAGGAGTCCGGCGGCTGCATCGTGAACATCGCCAGCGTGAGCGGGATGCGCCCGTCGCCCGCGAGCGCGGCCTACGGCGCGGCGAAGGCCGGGCTGATCAACCTCACCACGACCCTCGCAGTGGACTTCGCACCCCGCGTCCGGGTGAACGCGGTCACGGCCGGGCTCATCGTGACCGAGCAGGCGCACCTGTTCTACGGCGACGACGAGGGCATCGCCGCGGTCGGCGAGACGGTCCCGCTCGGCCGCATGGGCACCCCCGGCGACGTCGCGGGCGTGTGCCTCTTCCTCGCGTCCCCGCTCGCGGCGTACGTCAGCGGGGCGAACATCCTCGTGCACGGCGGCGGCGAGCGGCCCGCGTACCTCGAGGCGGCCAAGAACACCAGCGGGTAGCGGCAGCCGGCTCGGCGTTTTCGGCGCCGTCGGGGCCCGAGGGTTGACAACCTGACGTGGGCGTCATGATGATCCGGGGATGCCGGACTCTGCGCTGCATCCGCTCGCCATGGTCACCGGCGACGAGATCACCCGGGCGGTGGAGATCATCCGGGCCACCGGTCGCCTCACCGACGCGGCCCGCTTCTCGCACGTCGTGCTCCACGAGCCGCACAAGGACGTCGCTCGCCCAGTGGAAGCCCGGCGATCCGGTGGACCGCGAGCTGCGCGCGCTGGTCGTGCCCGGCCCCGAGCTGCTGATGGTGGAGACCGTCGTGTCGGTGACCGCCGGCGAGGTCGCGAGTGGCGCGAGGTCGAGGGCATGCGGCCGGCGCTGCTCGTTCACCGAGGCCATGCACGCGATGTTCACGACGATCGAGACACCCCGAGTACATCGCCGCGCTCGCCCGGCGTGGCATCACCGACATCGACCGCGTGCAGATCGACCCGTGGCCCGCGGGTGTCGTTCGGCTACGACGCCGAGGACGACCGGCGGATCGCCCGTTGCATCTCCTTCCTGCGCGAGACCCCGGAGGACAACGGCTACGCCCGCCCGATCGAGGGCCTCATCGTCCACTTCGACATGGGTCGCAACGAAGTGATCGAGGTGATCGACCACGGCGCGGTCACGCCTGCCCGAGCAGCACGCGCGCTACTACGCCGAGGACCACGAGCCGCATGCGCGCCGACGCTCGAAGCCGATCTCGATCACCCAGCCCGAAGGACCGAGCTTCACCGTCGACGGCAACCTCGTGCGGTGGCAGAAGTGGTCGTTCCGCATCGGGTTCGATCCGTACGAAGGACTCGATGCTGCACCAGGTCGCGTACGACGACCACGGCCGCGAGCGGCTCGATCCTGCACCGCGCGTCGGTCGAGCGAGATGGTCGTCCCCTACGGCGACCCGAGCCCGACGCAGGGATGGAAGAACGCGTTCGACGCGGGCGAGTGGGGGCTCGGGCGCATGACGCAGCCGCTCACGCTCGGCTGCGACTGCCTCGGCGAGATCCACTACTTCGACGCGACGCTCGCGAACGAGAACGGCGAGCCGTGGGACGATCGACAACGCGATCTGCCTGCACGAGGAGGACTACGGGATCCTCTGGAAGCACGTCGACCTGTTCGGCGGGCGCAGCGAGGTGCGCCGCAGCCGTCGCCTGGTCGTGAGCTTCGATCGCGACCGTCGGCAACTACGAGTACGGCTTCTTCTGGTACCTCTACCTCGACGGCAACATCCAGCTCGAGGTGAAGCTGACCGGCATCGTGTCGCCGATGGCGATCGAGCCGGGGAACGCAGCCGGAGTTCGCGAACGTCGTCGCGCCGGGCGTCGCCGCGCCGCATCACCAGCACCTGTTCAACGCGCGGCTCGACTTCGACGTCGACGGGCCCGAGAACGAGGTCTACGAGGT
The DNA here is from genome assembly GCA_963770105.1 of uncultured Acidimicrobiia bacterium. Classification (GTDB taxonomy): domain Bacteria; phylum Actinomycetota; class Acidimicrobiia; order IMCC26256; family JAENVU01; genus Chersky-806. Next base: position 2,951,483 of record CAVYOL010000002.1, read on the forward strand.
CGAGGCCGAGCCCATGCCGGCGGGACCCGACAACCCGTGGGGCAACGCGTTCCGTCCGCGCGACGACGCGGCTCGGGCTCCGAGGCGGACGGCGCGGCGCGACGTCAACCCGGCGACGAGCCGGTGCTGGAAGGTCGTGAACCCGCACGTGCTCAACGGCATCGGCCAGCCCGTCGCGTACAAGCTCGTGCCGACGATGAGCACGCCGACGCTGCTCGCCCAGCCCGACTCGAGCGTCGGCGAAGCGGGCCGGGTTCGCGCAGCACAACCTCTGGGTCACGCCGTACCGCCCGGACGAGCGGCGCGCCGCGGGCGAGTACCCGAACCAGCACGAGGGCGGCGACGGCCTGCCCCGCTGGACCGCGGCCGACCGCGACCTCGTCGACACCGACGTCGTGGTCTGGTACACGTTCGGCGTCACCCACTTCGTGCGCCCCGAGGACTGGCCGGTCATGCCGGTCGAGTACGCCGGCTTCCTGCTCACCCCGATCGGCTTCTTCGACCGCAACCCCGCGCTCGACGTCCCCCCGAGCACGGGCCACTGCCACCCCGACCCCGAGTGACCCCCGTTCACCCCCCGTTTTGGCGTCACTTACGCCCCTCTACGGGTCCTAAGTGACGCCGAAGTCGGGCTAGGAAGCAGGTCGGAGACGACGATCACGGAGTGCGCGGGATAGCGCTGCGCACGCCAGCGTTCCACCGCGACGGAGATCCTCCGGGCCGACATCGACGGGCAACCAGCCGGCCGTGATGAGCTCATGCCGACGGCTTCGATCCCGCTTCGTCGCGGCTCGCCCCGAGTGGAACTCGTCGGAGTCGTACTCGATCGCGATCCGCTCGTCGGGATACGCAGCGTCGACCCGACCGATGAACGCGGCGCCCTGCCAGACCTCGTACTGCACGACTGGGCCGGGGAGTCCGTGGGCCCGCACCGCCTGGAGGAGTCGCGTCTCCATGTCGCTCTCCGTCGCCCGCCGATGCGGATCGCGCGATCTCGAGCAGCTCGCGCAACGCCGGGCCCCCCGGACGCCCTGATCGGCTGAGGCGCTTGACCGTCGCCGCGAGCTCTGCCTCTGACACCAGCGCTCGCCGCAGTGCATTCTCGAGCGCGATCTCGACCATGCCCTTGCGGTAGACCCCGCCAAGGTCAAACAGCGTTCTCGCCGGCGTCGTCACTGCGATTCCGTCCAACACCATGAGGTCGATCGGATCCAACGCCTTCGTCTCGTGTACCCGCACGGCGAGCTGTCGCGCTCGGCGCCAGCGCGGGCACGTGATCTCGACGAGGTCACAACTACGCCCAGGCAGGGCGTGCAGCTCCGCGGCAGACCGATGCGAGGCCACCGCTCGGCTGCCACCGGCCCACGTCGCCGCGAGGAGGTCGCCCTGCCAGGTCGCCGGCGCGCCGTGCACTCGGTAGACGTCCCGGTAGAGCTTCAGCCACCGATGATCCGCGATCCGCGTCTTCGACCTGGCGCTTCGTCAACCCGGCCATGCGCCCGTGGCATCCGCGGAACACACCATGGTGTTCCGCGGCGTGCACCGCCAGCTTCTCGTCGGCGTCCTTGTCGACATCCATGCCGCCCAGTCCACCCACGCGGTGGGACAACAACGATTTCGGCGTCGTTGAGGCCCGTCTACGGGGCCTAAGTGACGCCAAAACGAGGTCTAGGGGTGTTGGGAGCTGACGCTGACGATCTCGCCGGTCATGTAGGTGGAGTAGTCCGAGGCGAGGAAGACGATGACGTTCGCGACCTCCCACGGCTCGGCGGCGCGGCCGAAGGCCTCGCGGGAGGTGAGCTCTTCGAGGAGCTCGTCGCTCGTGACCTTGGCGAGGAACGGGTGCATCGCGATGCTCGGCGCGACCGCGTTCACCCGCACACCGAACTCCGCGGCCTCGATCGCCGCGCAGCGCGTGAGCGCCATGACGCCGGCCTTCGCCGCCGCGTAGTGCGCCTGGCCCGCCTGCGCGCGCCAGCCGAGCACCGACGCGTTGTTCACGATGACCCCGGAGCCACGCGGCTGCAGGTGACCGCAACGCAGCCCGCATGCACCGGAACGTCCCGTTGAGCGTGACGTCGAGGACGGTCAGCCACTGCTCGTCCGTCATCTCGACGACGTTCGCGGTCCCGCCGAGGCCCGCGTTGTTGATCACGATGTCCAGGCCGCCGGACGCCGTGACCGCGCCGTCGAAGAGCGCCTGCACCTGCGCTTCGTCCGTGACGTTGCACGGGATGGCCGCGACCACCGCGTCACCGAGCTGCTCCGCGGCCTCGCCGAGCCGTCGTGCGTGCGCGTCGCTCAGGACGACGCGCGCGCCCTCCTCGATGCAGCGCTTCGCGGCCGCGAAGCCGATGCCGGTGCCCGCGGCCGCGGTGACGAGCGCGGTCTTGCCGGCGAGGAGGCCGTGCGCAGGCGGGTAGGACGGGGCATCGGGAGGCATCAGACGACCTTCGGCTCGGCGGGCAGGCCCAGGACTCGTTCACCGATCACGTTGCGTTGGATCTCGTTCGACCCGCCGTAGATCGTGTCGGCCCGGCTGTAGAGGAAGAGGCGCTGGAACGCGTCAGATCGTACGGCGCGGCGTCGGCGATCTCCGCGTACGGCCCGAGCGACGTCCATCGCGAGCTCACCGAGGCGGCGGTGCATCGAGCCCCAGAAGAGCTTCGAGATGGACGTCTCGCGCGTCACCTCACCCTTCGCCATCGCGGTCAGGCCGCGCAGCGCGTTGTACCGCATGATCTCCAGCTCGATCCACGCCTGCGCGAGCCGCTGACGCAGCACCGGGTCGGAGGCATGGCCCAGGTCGCGGACGCGCGCCAGGATCTCGCGCCACTCGTTCGCGAACCCGAGCTGCTGGCCGAGCGTCGAGCGCGCCACGCTCGAACGCGAGCGTGCCCATCGCGACGCTGCCAGCCGCCGTTGACCTCGCCGACGATGTGATCCGCCGGCGTGCGCGCGCCGTCGAAGAACACCTCGTTGAACTCGGAGTCGCCGGTGATCTGGTCGATCGGCCGGATCTCGACGCCCGGCTGGTCCATCGGCACGAGGAGGTAGGAGATGCCGCGGTGGCGGGGCGCGTCGCGGTCGGTGCGCGCCAGCACGAAGCACCAGCTGCGCCCAGTGCGCGAGCGACGTCCACACCTTCTGGCCGCTGACCACCCACTCCTCACCCGACGGGCCGTCCTCGAGCTCGGCGCGCGTCGCGATGTTCGCGAGGTCCGAGCCCGCGTTCGGCTCGGAGTAGCCCTGGCACCACAGCTCCTCGCCGCTCGCGATCTTGGGGAGGAACCGGCGCTTCTGCTCGTCCGTGCCGAAGTGCAGGATCGTCGGACCGATGAGGCCTTCGCCGACGATGCCGACCCGCCCGGGCCCGCCGGCGCGGGCGTACTCCTCGTAGAAGATGACCTGCTGGAGCAGGGTCACGTCCCGCCCGCCGTACTCGGCCGGCCACGAGAGGCAGGTCCAGCCCGCGGCACCCAGCGCCCGCTCCCAGGCGAGCCGCTCCTCGAAGAGCGCGTGCTCGTCGCCCGGGCCGCCGCGTCCCCGCACGCCCGCGAACTCACCCTCGAGCGCGTGGGTCAGCCACTCCCGGGCCTCGGCGCGGAAATTCTCATCTTCGGCGGAGAAGTACAGGTCCACGCCGGGAGTCTCGCCGATCGGGGCCCTCGCCGGTAGAACCGGTTCCAGGTCAGGCCGGGTCGCCGACCTCCGAGGCTCCAGGTTTGCGTGCAGACTGCCGATCCGTGAGAATCTTGCGTTCGCTACGACGCCAGGCGTGGCGCCGTGGCAGGGAGCACCAACTTGAAGACCCTCCGTCGTTCTGCACTCATCGCGATCGCGGTCGCGATCATCGTGGGCTTCGGCGCGGGCGCGTACCTCCTCGTCCCGTGGAAGGGCAGCAGCGACGCCGACGCCGCGGGTGCGCCGAAGGAACGCCCGACGGGCAACGGCCGCTTCAAGCTGTCCGCGTTCCCGCCCCCCGGCGCGAGCAACATCCCGCCTGAGGCGACGATCAAGGTCGACGCGCAGAACGGTCGGATCAAGCGCCTCTCGGTGAAGGCACCCGACGGCACACCGGTCCACGGCTACCTCGACCGCAACGGCGAGTGGTGGCTGACGACGACCAACCTCTCGCCCGGCACCGCGTACAACGTCACCGCGCTGGTCGTGCCGAACCGTGGCAAGCCCCACACCAAGAAGTGGACGTTCACCACGGTCACGCCGACCGCGTCCCTCGGTGCGCGCGTCGTTCCCGGTGACAACGAGGTCGTCGGCGTCGGTCAGCCGATCGCGGTCCGCTTCACCGCGCCGGTCGTGAACAAGGCGGCCGTCGAAGCACGACTGAACGTGACGACCGCACCGGCGGTCGAAGGCTCCTGGCACTGGATGAGCGACACCGAGGTGCACTGGCGCCCCGCGAACTACTGGCCCGCGAACACGGAAGTGTGGTTCGACGGGGACCTCAACGGTGTCGACGCCGGCAACGGGGTCATCGGCAACGTCCACCGGACGTCGCACTTCCGGATCGGTGCCGCGAACGTGAGCTACGCGAACGCGGCGACGCACATCATGACCGTCACCCAGAACGGCGCCGTGGTGAAGACCTTCCCCCTGAGCGCGGGCCGCGACAAGTACCCGACGATGAGCGGCAAGCACCTCGTCCTGGGCAAGGCCGCCGACGTGATCATGGACTCGGCCACGAACGGCATCCCGAGGAACTCGCCGGACGGGTACTACGAGCACGTGGCCTGGGACACGCAGATCTCCTCCACTGGTGAGTACGTCCACGCGGCCCCGTGGTCGGTCGGCCAGCAGGGCAGCAGCAACGTGTCGCACGGCTGCATCAACCTCAGCACGGCCAACGCGGAGTGGTTCTACAACTTCAGCCAGCGCGGTGACATCGTCGAGGTGACCGGCACGCCCCGCCCGCCGAACAACGACATCGCGATGGTCGACTGGAAGCTCCCCTACGACCAGTGGCAGCAGGGCAGCGCGATGTTCGACCCGACGCCGGCGCCGAAGGCCCCGCCCCGCAGCTGACCCACCCCGCGGGCTAGCGCCCGCGGTACGCGAGCCGGCGGCGCGCGAGGACGACCGCGCTCACCGCGGCCAACGCGACTCCGGTCGCCATCTCCACGCGGATCCCTTCCGGCGTCTCGCGCTGGATCCGCTTGTGGAACTCGTCGATCCAGTGCGGCCACGGGTTGAACCCGAAGAAGTACTCACACGGCTTGTCCGCATCGAGGATGGCCGCGCCCGCGATGCCCGCGAGCAGTGCGGTGCGCGGCGGCACTCCGGCCGCGGCGGCCAGCGCGAGCAACCCGAGGCCGAGGACGCCGTCGCGCTTCGCCACGACGATGAACCCGTCCACGTCGATCGTCGGGTTGCCCCAGTGCGGCGTCATGTCCATCGCGACGTGGGTCGCGACTCCGGCACAGAACGCGAGCACCGGACGCCGTCGCAACGCGGTACCCGCAAGCGTGCCCGCAAGCACGTGGTTGGTGATGAACATCGCTCCGGTAGTGTGCCCCACGAACCCCTCCGGTCAGTGAAACGAGAGATCTATGGCCCGCTTCCGTGTGGGAGTGCAGCTCCACCCGCAGGTCGCGACCGTGGACGAGCTGCGCTTCGCCTGGCGCGCCGCGGACGCGCTCGGCGTCGACAGCATCTGGGTGTGGGACCACTTCTTCCCGCTGTACGGCAACCCCGACGCGAACCACTACGAGGCCTACTCGCTGCTCGCCGCGATGGCCGCCGAGACGACCAACGCCCAGCTCGGCGCGCTCGTCACGTGCAACTCGTACCGCAACCCGCAGCTGCTCGCCGACATGGCGCGCACGATCGACCTGATCAGCCACGGTCGGTTCGTGCTCGGCATCGGCTCGGGGTGGTTCGAGCGCGACTACACGGAGTACGGCTACGACTTCGAGACCGCGCCGGACCGGCTGCGCGACCTCCGCGACTCGCTCGCCCTGCTCATCGACCGGCTCGGTCAGCTCACTCCCCCGCCCGAGGGCGACGTCCCGATCCTGATCGGGGGCAGCGGCGAGAAGGTGACGCTCCGGCTCGTCGCCGAGCACGCCGACGCGCTGGAACACGTTCGGGCCGCCCGCGAACTTCGCGGCGAAGTCGGCGTGCTCGACGAGTGGTGCGCCAAGCTCGGTCGCCAGCCCGGCGAGATCGAGCGCACGGTCGCGATCCAGCCCGACGAGATCGGCACGTGGCAGGAGTACCTCGACGCCGGCGCCGAGCACCTCATCGTGATGACCGGCTCCCCGTACGACCTCGCACCCGTCGAAGCGCTGCTCGCTTCGGCGCGTTCCTAGCGTCGGCACCGCCCGGCCGCGTGGACCATCTCCGTCTGCTCCCGCCTGGGAGCGGTGCCGGCTTCGTCGGCGACCTCGCGATCCCCGCGGACCTCTACTGGGTGACGCGCCAACCCGCGCCGCTCGCCGGGATGGGGTACCCGCGCGGCAACAGCTGGGACGCGCTCGGCGCACGCGGGGATCCAGCACGTCGTCTGCCTGACCCACGCGCAGGCGCCGTACGACGCGTCACCACTCGCGATGCACCACGCGCAGATGCAGGACCTCTACAACCGCGCCGAGCCCGACGATCCCGAACGTGAGCGCGCGCTCGCGCTGGACGCGGCGCGGTTCGTCGTCGAGCGGCTGCAGGCGGGCGAAGGGGTGGTCGTGCACTGCCACGCCGGTCGCGGCCGTACCGGGACCGTCATCGGGAGCGCGCTCGTGATGCTCGGCCACGACCCCGAGACGGTCGTCGACTGGCTCCACCGCGTCCAGCGCACGCGCGGCAAGCGCGGTTGGCCCGAGCAACCCTGGCAGGCCGGCGTCGTCCTCAACCCGTAGCCACCCTTCTCGGCACGCTGAACCGCGCCTGGCGCGGTCGAGCGTGCCCAGAACGGAAGGTGTGGGTCAGCGGGGGGTGATGCGGATGGTGACGGTTCCCGCGTCCGCGGGGGTCGTCCAGGTGAGGAGCTGGGCCGCAGGGTCGTAGGTGGTCTCCCCCGCCGAGACGGTCACCTCGGGGACGTCGGGGTAGTGCAGCCGGGGGACGTAGACGACCGTCGGCGCGTCGATCGCGACCTCGCGCCGAAGCTCGGCCGTGAACTCGCCCGTCGTCAGATCGAAGCGCATGGAGCCCGGAGCGCCGGCCCAGTGCCGCACGTACGGGCGACAGAACGCGCGCGTCGCGTGGCCGCCGGAGTCCAGGTCGTCGGCATCCGTGAGGTCGTCCGGACTGAAGATCGAGAGGTCCTCGTCGTTCCACTGGTCGCCATGGTCGTGCGAGTTGTCCGCGGTGTAGTTCCACTGCGTCGTGTGGAGCAGGAGCTCGTCCATCGCCCGGTAGCTCGCGTCGAGCGCGACCTCCTGGCTCGACCAGTCGCCGGTGCGGAACGCCTCGCCGTCGTTCATCTCGTACGGGATGCCGAACTCCCCGATGAGCATCGGGGGATCGCCCATCCGATCGCGCGAGACCTGCTGCAGACCGCCGAGCATCTTCACGTGCTCCGCCGCGATCGCCTCGACCCCCGCCACGACCTCGC
>CAVYOL010000003.1:0-109899 GCA_963770105.1 uncultured Acidimicrobiia bacterium
GTGACCCGGCGATCGTGTTTTCGCGGTCCAGGACCGGTACAGCGAAGGCTTCGAAGTAGGCACCGAGCCAGGACTCCGCTACGTGCTGAACGTCGTCGAGGTCGAGACGATCCACGGGTGCGGGTCGTGCGCCGTACTGGACGCCGCCGACACCCTTCGCAACGTTGATCACCATCTGCCGCAGGGTCTGGCGTCGTGATCACCTTCGTGCTGGCCTTCGTAAGCTGCCGCTTCTGGTGCTCGACCCTGTTGATCAGCGAGGGCACGTTCGACTCAAGGGTGTCGACAATCCGCATCAACGGGTCAGACGAATCCATGCTCAGGCTCAAGCTCGTATTGGGCCTGACCGCGTGCACGTTCAGGTCATGGAACAGTTGCCGGTGCCACCGGCACGTCGACACCGTGATGGATCACCACACCGAGCGGGTACTCGCCGTGCCGGTCGCGGAGCTCCGGGGGCAGGTCCTTTCGGTTCTCGTAGTGCGCGGTGAGCTGCGTCTCACCGTCGATCGACATGAGGAACGTCCCATTCGGAACAACGGCGTACGTGTTCGGGCCGACGGACACGATCTCCAACGGGGCAAGGGACCAGAGGTGGATCGGAGGCAAGACGCCCTGCCGAGTCCCGAGGACCACACCGCGGATGTACTGCGCGGTCAGCCTTCACGTTCTTCTTCTTCTGACCGGTCATGGCGCGCTGGATCACGCATGGATCTCGGCTTCCTCTTCGAGGATCTCCGCCTCGTATCCCGAGCGGCGGATACCCACCTGGAGGTCGGCCGGGTAACGTCGTGATAGCTCGCAACTGGTCGAAGTTTGTTACTGCCTGATACGACGAGTCGGTCAAGGGAAGCCCACGAACGTGGGATCCCCTCGCCGGATCGAAGGTCTCAAACTGGGTCATTCGCGTTCCTTCCGACCCACCCGGCGCCGGTGTAGCTGAGGCAGCGAAGCGATCAGGCACCCGCCGCCAGGTGGGTCTTGGTTGGGGAAGGCCGTCACGATGTGGCGGCCTTCTTTTCGTTTCCTGGAGGGTCCTCCAGGAGAAGGTGAACCTATACCTGGGCTCTGTCGATGTCAACCTATGTCGCGTCGAGGAGACCTGCGACGCGACACGTGGCACCCTCGAAGTCCCGGATTTGTTGCGTATCAGTCGCTCGAGGCGATCAGCGGCCTCGCACGGTGTCGTCGTGCTCCCAGACGACCTCAAGGTGCCATCCAGCCTCAGCCAGCTTCAGCGCAGTGTCGGCGTCGCGCCACACGGTCCCGCGTCAGCTTCTCGGACCACCAAGCCCGATTGGCCTTGGGCATGGTCCCGTGGGCGTCGCACCCATGCGAGAAACATCCGCGGACCTCGACGACCACCTTTGGCCCGACGAAGACGAGGTCGTGTCGGCGTCGTGACCCGGCCAACACGGTGGAATCGACCCGATATCTGGAGGCCACGACTGTGGAGCTCCCGACGCAACGCCATCTCCGGGCCTGTGTCGCGCCGGGCTTGCCGCGTCATTCGGGCACGCGGTGAGCGGACGAGGCTCGGGGTCAGGTTTCACGCCTAGACGCCGGAGAACCGGTAGTCGTAGAGCGACGCCGCCCGCGTGATCTTCATCGATTGATAGGAATCGTCATCGTGGGCGCTGGGTGCCGGGGGGTCGGTCCAGACCGTGATCGGATTGCCGTTGTTCCGAACATCGGTAACGAGGACCCGAAGGCGTCAAAGCCATCGCCGCCAGGACCTGATCGACGTGGGAGCTCCCGAAGCCGTCTGATCACACCGGCAGCAGCCTCTGGCTGCTTATGCAAGGTGACCACGGGCTCACCACCCTCCCGTTGACGGCCTGGGCTGATGAACGTCGGCCGGCGATGCTTGACCATCGCGAGGCCCACGGCGACGGCCTGATCCGCAGCACCGTGCACGGTCTGCTGAGACGAGTTGAGCTCGTCGAACAGCCGCGGGGCAGCCTTTGCGTGTTCGGTCATGCAGGCCTTGGCCTCAAGAGCGACGAGGACCGCTCCAACCGTCTTGGACCGGACCACTGGGAGTTCGTCAAAGGCTGCCCGCTGCTGTTGGTCTAGTCGCAGTTGCAACCTTCGCGGCGAGGTCGCCCAGGCTCTGCCTTCCTCACCGGCGACGCCCGGGTGTTCCTCGGCGGGACGCGCGATAACGAGATCGAGATCCTTCTGCTTGCGGAGCTCGAAGTTCGCCATCCGGTGATTGATCCCGATGGTGATTGTCCCGCGCGGCGTGATCGCGCATCAGAGCGCTGGTCGAGAGGAGATCGAAAGCGATCGCCCAGCACGTGACCTTGGAGTGATGATCGGATCTGCTGGTGGTACTGGTACATCCCGCGCCTGAGCGACCGAACGGGCGCTCGACCGACAAGGTCGATGCGATGATGGCTGGACCGTGCACAGCAGCGACGCTACGCCGGATCGTGCAGGACGCCAGCGTCGACCGGAAACGACGCGTCGTCGGACCGCGCCACTAGTTCTCCAGATCCGAGGTCAACTCGACGTAGTTCTTGAGATCGATCCGAAACTCATTGCAGGCGGTTGAGACCACCACGGTCGAGGCGTGAGAGTAACCCGGCAGCACCGCGATGGCTGAGCGGCAGAGTGTCTCGGCCGAGTATCTCCGTGAGGTGTCGGAACCTCTGTCGCTCCGGCCACATCGACACGTCGACCGCGAACGAATGACCACGCTCACCCCACGCCGCAAGCGGCCACTTACCCCCGGTCGAGCGGGCGCTGGCTCGCGCTGACCAGTCACCGGGATCTAGGAGCCTCGTACCGACCAACGGGAAACGCCGACGGTCACGGCGTTGCCGATGAGCTTCCACCGAACGCCAGTCCTTCCGAGTTCGGTGGCTGGCTTGGTCCAGCCGGTTGGGAAACCTTGAAGACGTTCACCCGCCGCCACGCCGGGTACGACGAATCTGCGTTCGGGCGCTTCGCTCGGTAGCCAGACGGCAGGGGGAGACGGGATACCGATCGTGCTTCCACCCTTCAGGGTGGGCACGGCGTCTCTCGAGCCCATCCGAGGCCCCGAAGGCCTTCGGTCCAGTAGAAGCCATATGCGTCAGTCTTGAGTTTTCGCTCGTCCCGCTCTCCTGCGTCGTCGGCAAACAGGACGCCGCGCGGTGCCGCGGAACGCGATGCCACGAGAATGACGCGTGCCTGCGCTGCGGAACGCCGGTGAAGCGCGAGTCGACGACTCGGTACGCCCAGGCGGAGCCCGGAACCCTCAAGCCGCGGCTGATCTCTGCCATCGCGCGCCCGCCATGAAGCGGGAGCATGTTGCGCACGTTCTCAAGGACGACCCACTTGCACGGATGATCTGCAACGAGATCAAGCGCTCGGGCGACGAGTCCGCTTTGGTCTCCGCGGATGCCCGCTGTGCGCCCAGCTTGGGACAGGTCGGTGCAGGGGAACCCTGCCGTCACTACCTCGGCATTCGGGAGTGCGCTTAGTTCGCGGATGTCGCCGACGACTCTCGCGTGCGGAAGCCGCTTTCTAAGCACAGCTTGAGCAGGCGCCCAGGCCTCACATGCGAATGCGGTCTCAAAGCCCGACTTGCTCGCCGACTCGATCCCCCGCGACGCCCACGAAGAGGGCTACGACCTTGTGGCGACGAGTCACGAAGCGAGCCTACGGACTGGATCGGACAGTTGCGCGGACCGCCTCACTTGAGCGTCCTTCGTCGATTGCTAGCGACCTGACGAAGAGCACGCGTTCCGCTCGGCCTCTGAGAGTTTTGAGGTCAGTGGGCAACTCGAACCGGACAGTGAGGTCCACTCGAAGCGGGAACTCCCATTCACGCTGAAGCGGCATCCTACCCTGTTCGGAACGGCCAGACGCTGATCTCGACCCCTCGAAGGAGCGTGTTGGTGGCCGCCTTTCGATACCGAGACCACGGTAAGCAGTTCAAAGCGGCGATGACCGCCCTCGTGCCGAACTGGCGCGAGCTGCAGCAGAGCAGCACGCACTCGACGGAACGATCAACGCGTGATGACGACTGAGAACCCGGCGACGACGGGCAAGCAGATCCGGAGCGCTGACGAGGCGATCTGCCAGAACATGAAATAGCTGACCGAATAGCGCGAGCTGCCTCAGCTCGGCTGCAAAACCGCAGGTCAGAGGCTCGGCGGAGGGCGTCCGAGCGGGAAATCAAGTCCCGTCGCGCGCCCTTGTTAATCATGCAAGAACGCCGGAGCTCAAGTACCGAGCACGCAAGCCGATGACCCGACGATGCAGGGGAAAACAGCAATCGCCGTCGCCTTCGCCGTCCTCGCCGGCCGCCGGCTGCGGAAGCAGCTCCCAACAGTCAGCTCAGGTCACGGCCCAACACGACCCGAGCACCACAACCACGGCGCCGACGACCACCACCACCACGACGCTGCCCCCTACGACAACCACAGCGCCGCCACCGACAACACTCCCGCCGCCGCCGCCCCGCGTCGCCCGTCACCCAGTCGTACTGGTACTGCTGGAATTGCGGGCGCACCCTCACCGCACCACCTCGGCTACATGGTCTCCACCGATCATCTCTGCACCGACGCCGAACTGGCAGCGGACCCACCTCAGCAGAGCCAGGAGCACGAGCACGGGCGGCTCTGGAGTCACCCAGTCGTACTGGTACTGCTGGGACTCGGGGCACACTCGACCGCACCACCTCGGCCACTACACGCCAAACGACCACCTCTGCACAGACGCAGAGCTGGCAGCATCAGGCCGGTAGGGCCCGCCGCACGGTGGACAAGCGCTCGCTCGCCAGGAGATCGACAGTGTCGCCACCTGAACGATTCTCACGACGCAACGAACTCGCACGTGAGGTGCGAGCACCGACCATTCACGACGACGCGCCGGAGCCGTCCGGGCCGCCGTGCTCGGCACGGCCATCGAGCTAGGTCTCAGCCCGTCAACGTTACGGGGTACCGCCTGCCGCGTACTCAACCGTTTCCCTGACACCAACAACTGTTCTGACTACCCGAACATCTGGGACGAGGTTCAGGAACTCGTTCGCTACTGCGCATGGCCGAAGGTCTACGACCTCATGGAAGCGATCCACCAAGAGCTGGTCGACCACGGATCGTCGTCCCCTGGGTACTTCACCGCGGACGACGCGGAGAGATCGCTTCGGCTTCGAGCAGTCGATGAACGCCGTCATGGAAGAGGAGGGCATCGCGTGGAAGATGGCGAAAGGCCAGGTCCAGGCACGCGGACTGAGGCCTTCGAGGCTGAGATCGAGCGCACCGGGAGACGCTTCAAGCAACTGGACGTGAAACCCCCGCGAGCGAGATCCACGAAGCTTTGAAACGCCGTGTCTCGCCGGCCGGAGCCGGATCTCACGGGCGCTGTCCAGCATGCCATGGCTGCACTCGAATACGTCGCTCGTGACGTGACTGGCGATCCGAACGCAACGCTTGGCGACATCCTGAAGCGCAACCCCGACCTGTTTCCGAAGCCACTCGACCAGGCCATCGAAAAACTTTGGGGGTACACGTCACAGGTGGGAAGACACCTTCGAGAGGGCACGTGTACCAACCCGACGGCAAGCCGAGTTTGTCGTGATGATCGCAGCAGCAGCTTCGACCTTCCTCGTCACAGAAGATCCCAGAGCATGAACACCCCCGACGCCACGGCGACGGCCCGCTTATCTCCTAACCCGTGAAGGCGGGCCAGGTGACCTGCATCTCGAGGAGATGTGGATCACCATCATCGCAGCAGGCCGCGAGAGTGCACGATGCAGGAACGCGGTTGAGGATCAGCATTGTGAGAAGCCGCTTACAGGACTCCTCTCGGCCCAGCCGCAGCCGTCGAGCGAGATCCGCGGGCGCCTCGAGGTCCGTGAATCGGCAAGCTAGGACGCCGCTCAGCGAGGCCTTCGACGAACCAGGAAATCCGCCATCCCGGCGCTAGATTCCGGGGCATGTCCCCTTCGAAGAAGCCCCTCCACGTCACCGTCACCGGTGCGGCCGGCCAGATCGGTTACGCACTCGTGCACCGGATCGCCTCCGGCCAGCTCCTCGGCCTCGACCAGCCGGTCGTGCTGCGCCTGCTCGAGATCGAGCCGGCCATGCAGGCGCTCGGCGGCCTCGTCATGGAGCTCGAGGACGAAGCGCACCCGCTGCTCGAGGGCATCGTCCCGACCAGCTCCCTGCAAGGACGCGTTCGACGGCGCGAACTGGGCGCTGCTCGTCGGCTCCATCCCCCGCAAGGCCGGCATGGAGCGCGGCGACCTGCTCAAGGTCAACGGCGGCATCTTCGGTCCGCAGGGTCAGGCCATCAACGACCACGCGGCGAGCGACGTCCGCGTCCTCGTCGTCGGCAACCCCTGCAACACCAACTGCCTCATCGCCCGCAGCCACGCGCCCGACGTTCCCGCCGACCGCTGGTTCGCCATGACCCGCCTCGACGAGAACCGGGCCAAGGCGCAGCTCGCCAAGAAGGCCGGCGTGCAGGTCAAGGACGTCACCAACGTCGCGATCTGGGGCAACCACTCCGCCACCCAGTTCCCCGACTTCGCCCACGCCAAGATCGGCGGCAAGCCCGCGGGCGAGGTCATCGGCGACCCCGACTGGCTCGAAGCCGAGTTCATCACGACGGTCCAGAAGCGCGGCGCGGCCGTCATCGAGGCCCGCGGCTCGAGCAGCGCGGCGAGCGCGGCGCACGCGGCCATCGACTCGGTCAACAGCGTCTGGCAGAAGACGCCCAAGGGCGACTGGCACTCCCTCGCGGTCTGCAGCAACGGTGAGTACGGCACGCCCGAGGGCCTGCAGTTCGGCTTCCCGGTGGTCAGCGACGGCACGTCCACGAAGATCGTCGAAGGCATCGAGCACGACGCCTTCGCGAAGTCCCGCATCAAGGTCACGACCGACGAGCTCCTCTCGGAGCGCGACGAGGTGCGTTCGCTGGGTCTCATCCCTTCGTGAACCCGACGCCGGAGGACGCCGCCGCCGCCGTCCGGCGCGACGTCGACCGGCTCGTCGCCTTCAGCGACGGCGTCTTCGCGATCGCGATCACGCTGCTCGTCCTGAGCCTCACCGTCCCGACCGTCTCGGACAAGCACCTCGGCAAAGCGCTCCAGGGCCTCCTGCCCGAGCTCTTCACCTACGGGCTGAGCTTCCTCGTCGTCGGCATGTTCTGGATGGCCCACCACCGCACCTTCCGATCGCTCGTGAAGGTCGATCGCACGCTGCTCTGGATCAACCTCGCGGTCCTCGGCTTCGTCGCGCTGCTCCCGTTTCCCACCGAGATCCTCGGCCGGTACGGCGACACCACGCTCGGCACCGTCGTCTACGCGGCCGCGATCTGTGCGGTCGGCACCGTCTCCGTGCTGCTCTGGTGGTACATGAACCACGCCGGGCTGAACGCGCCGATGCCGCGTGAGAACATCCTGCTCAACACGTTCCGCGGTGCCATCCCGCCGGCAGTGTTCGCCGCCTCGATCCCGCTCGCCTTCATCAGCCCGGGGATCGCGAAGCTCTTCTGGCTCGCCCTCTTCCCCGCCAACCTGGTGCTGGAGCGCCGCTACGGCAAGGAGGCCTACGGCGCGTAGCGACCCGCGGCAGGGGGGTTAGCCCCCCGAAACCGGGGGTCCTGGCCGCCTTGTCTTCCCCGGCTCGGGCGCACATCCTTACGACGTGGCAGCAGTTCTCATGCTCGCGCGCAGCGAGCTCCGGCGCCGGTGGCGCAGCGCGCTCGCGCTCGTCCTGTTCGTCGGGATCATCGGCGGGATCGTCCTCGCCTCCGCGGCGGGCGCGCATCGGAGCGCGACTGCGCTCGACCGCTTCATCACCGACAGCCGCTCGTCCTCGGCCGAAGTCGACGTCACCGATCCCACCGCCGCGCAGCTCCAAGCCTTCCGCCGCAGTCCCCAGGTCGTCGACCTGGCGGTGCTGCACGCCTACGGGGTCACTCCCCACGGCGCGCCCAACCTGAAGAACGCGGCGACGATCGATGGCCGGCTGGGTGCGGTCGTCGACCGGGCCCGCCTCGTCGCGGGGCGACAAGCCAACCCCAACACAGTCGATGAAGTCGCGATCGGCCAAGGGCTCGCGCACCAGCTGCACGTCGGGATCGGCGACCAGCTCGAGGCCGACTCGATCACTCCCGGGCAGCTCGTCCTGGCCAGCCAGAACAAGGACCCGGGCCCGCCCGCCGGTCCCCTCGTGCGGCTACGGGTCGTCGGCATCGTCCGCCGCCCGCTCGATCTCGGCGACCTCTCCGCTTCCGGTGGAGTCGTGATCGAGACGCCCGCATTCGATCGTGCCTACCGAGGCCGCGTCGCGCTCTTCACGACGGTCCTGCGGGTGGTCACCCGCGATGGTGCCGCCGACATCCCGGCCGTGGCCAGCGCCGCTCGGCGCGCGTTCGGATCGAAGCTCAGCGGGGTTCAGAACGTCACGACCGAGGCGCGCGGCGGTGAGGACGCGATCAACGTCCTGACGCTCGCTCTCTGGCTCTTCGCCGCGGTCGCCGCGGTCGCCGGCGGGGTGGCGATCGCCATCGTGCTTTCTCGCGACATCGCGCAGGAGGAGATCGATCAGGAGACCCTCGCGTCGCTCGGGCTCACCCGGCGCGAACGCGTGGCGAAAGTCGGAGGCCGCGTCCTGCTCATCGCGCTCGGGGGAGCGGTCGTCGCGGCCGCGCTCGCGATCGCCCTCTCACCTCGGTTCCCCATCGGCATCGCCCGCGAGGCCGAGCCGAGCCCGGGTGTGCGCGTGGACGGGATCGTCCTCGGAATCGGCGTCGTGGCCCTCGCGGCGTTCGTCGTGGCGATCGGCGCGCTCGCGGCGGTCCGAACGACCCGCCTTCCCTCGAAGGCAGTCTCCCGAGCGCCACGCTCCCGCCGGTCGTTCTCGGATCGCGCCGCGGAAGCCGGCCTGCGCCCGACCTTCACGAACGGCGTGCGCATGGCTTTGGAACCGGGCCGCGGCCGCCGGTCGCTCCCGGTCCGCTCGGCGTTCTTCGGCGCCGTGTTCGGAGTCGTCGGATTGACTGCTGCGCTCGTGTTCGGTGCCAGCCTCGGTCATCTCGACGCGACCCCGAAGCTGTACGGATGGACCTGGGACTTCAAGGCGCCGGACGACACCTTCACGCTGAAGTGTGGCGCCAGTGACTACGGCCTCGGCGCGCAGCCCGGCGTCGCCGCGGTCGCGGCCGTCTGCTACCAGCCGGTCATGCTCGACGGGCGGCCGACCGTCGGATGGAGCTTCACCCCGATCCGGGGCTCGATCGGGCCCGAGGTCGTCTCCGGACGGGCGGCCAGTGGTCCGAGAGAGGTCGCGCTCGGCGCGGCCACGTTGCACGCGCTCGGCAAGCGCATCGGCGACACGGTGCGCGCTCGGGGGCCGAAGGGAACGACGAGCTACACGATCGTCGGCCAGATCGTCCTGCCCGAGCTGAAGACGGGAGACGAACAACCGCTGGCCGAGGGCGCGGCGTTCACGCCCGAGGGCTACGCACCGATCTTCGATCAGGACAACACCAGCCGCTACCTCCTCGGAACGATCGCGCCGGGTGCCGATCGAGCGGCGGTGCTCCGGCACGTCAACTCGATCGCGGCGTTCAACCCGCCGCGCGAGGAGACGGCGTGGGTGGGGGACGAGGGAGTCGCGGCGGCGACGCGTCCACCCGAGGTCGATCGCCTCCGCAACATCGGGTGGTTCCCACCGATGCTCGCCGCACTGGTCGCGGTGCTCGCGCTCGTCGCGATCGGCCACACCTTGTTGACGACGACGCGCCGGCGTCGATCCGAGCTCGCGGTGCTGAAGGCGCTCGGCTTCGAGCGGCGTCAGGTGCGCGCGACCCTGGCGTGGCAGGCCACCACCCTGGCGACGGTGGGGCTGGTCGTCGGGATCCCCATCGGCGTGGTGATCGGGTCCGTCGTCTGGCGGCAGGTCGCCGAGAACCTCGGCATCGTGCCGACGCCCGACTACCCGGTCGTTGCCCTCCTCCTCGCGATCCCGATCGTGATCGCGGTGGTGAACCTCGTCGGGTTCTGGCCGGCGCGAACCGCCGCGCGCACGTCGCCCGCGGTAGCTCTCGCCGTCGAGTAGCCGGCTCGTTAGCCTTCGGCACCATGAAGCCCCAACCGCTGATCGCGGTCGCGGACGTCGAAGCCGCGAGTCGCTGGTACCAGCAGCTGCTCGGTTGCCGCGGCGATCACGGTGGGCCCGAGTACGAGCGGCTCATCGACGGCGACCAGCTGATCATGCAGCTGCACCATTGGGGCGTCGAGCACCACCACGGTGAGATCGGCGACCCCACCCAGGTTCCCGGCAACGGCGTGCTGCTCTGGTTCGAGGTGGAGGACTTCGACGCCGCGGTGGTCCGATCGGTGGAGCTCGACGCGGAGATCGTGATGGCCGAGCATCGCAACCCGCCGGAGGGTGAGCCCGGTGGCCCCGCGCACCGCGAGCTCTGGATCAAGGATCGCGACGGCTACACCGTCGTCCTCGCCAGCCCCGACGGCTCGGATCCGCTGCCCTAGCGACTCGCCGTTCACGGCCGAGAGTGAGCCTCCCGTCAGCCCGGCGTCGCGCGCTTGGTCCCGAGGAGGTGGAAGAGGCGGCTGAGCTGCCGGTACGGATCGCGCCGGCTCGCTTCGAGCTCGACGGCCAGGACCTCGTCGACCGGGTCGACCGCGGGACGGTCGCGGGCCCAGCTCTCGGTGAAGAGACGGACGCCGTACCAGGCGGTCGGTTCGACCCCGTGCCGGCGCAACAGCTCACCGAGCTCGTCGACGTCGTCGCCGCGGGTGTCGAGGCCGAGACCGTTGACCTGGCGGTCGCCGTCGAACGCGGCGAGGGCCTCACTCCAGTTCCCGTCGAGGCCCGGACGGACCGCGAGCGTGCGCCGGTTCTTGGTGACGATCGAGACCAGGCCGCCCGGGCGGGCCAGCGCGCCGAGCGCCGCGGTGAGCGGCTCCGGGTCGTCGAGGTACATC
This sequence comes from uncultured Acidimicrobiia bacterium, assembly GCA_963770105.1. GTDB lineage: Bacteria > Actinomycetota > Acidimicrobiia > IMCC26256 > JAENVU01 > Chersky-806. Next base: position 10,952 of record CAVYOL010000003.1, read on the forward strand.
AGGACGCCGTGGCACAGCACCCCGTCGAACCGCGCCTCGCCGAGGAGCTGCACCGCGCGCTCGCCGTCGGCTTCGACGAGGTCGACCCGCGCCGCGACCGTGCGCGGCTCCGCCTCGAGCGCGGCGCGGGCCTCGGCCAGCATCACGGCAGGACGGGTCGACGATGGTGACCCGGTACCCGGCGCGCGCCAGCGGGATCGACTGATGACCGGCGCCGCCGCCGACGTCGACGATCTCCGCGGGTGCCGCGGGGAGGTGCTCCGTGAGGTGTGCGTGCAGCACGTGGGTCCGGACCTGGCCGTAGAGCTTGCCGTAGTGCCCGACGAAGCTGCTCGCCACCGCGTCCCAGCGCGGGTCACCCATGCGACGACCCCGGGCGGACGGTCGCGCCCCAGCTCTCCGGCGTCACGTCGCGCTGGTGCACGGACGGCTCCCAGAGGTATCCCTCGGGATCGGCGATGACCGCCTGCCGCAGGCCCCACGGCTGGTCGGCCGGTTGATCGATGATCGCCCCGCCGTGCTCCGCGACCCGGCGCACGACCTCATCGACATCCGTCACGAACACGAGCGTCATCGACCGCAGCGTCAGACGCGTGACCGGATCGGCGGGCTCGGGTGCCGGCGTCACCGCCAGACCGAGCGCGATCACCGAACGCCCGATCGTGAGCTCCGCGTGACCGATCCGACCGTCGGGAATGGTCATCCGCAGGACCTCGGTGGCGTCGAGGACGGCTTCGAGCCAGCGCACCGCGGCGGCGGGATCCAGATACCGGTGATACGGCACCACACTCGGGTAGCCCTGCGCTGGATCGAACATCGTCGCCCTCCCGAGCCGGGTCCTCTCGCACGATGCTCCCAGGTTCGGCCCGGCACAGCACGGGTGGTCGTTCGCCGTACGCCATGAATTCGGGCAACCTGTCGATCTGGTGGCTTCCGTTCGTCATGCAGACGAGTCAGCCATCGGACCCACGAAACGACGAGGAGCACGCATGCGCTACGCACTGCTGATCTGCACCGACGAGGTCGCGAACGCCGCCTTGAGCCCCGAGGAGGCCCAGGTGCAGATGGCCGCCTACATGAAGTACCAGCAGGACATCGGGAGCGCGCTGCTCGCGGGCGAGCGCCTGCACCCGACCACGGACGCCACCACGGTCAAGGTCCGCGACGGCGAGGTCCTCACCTCGGACGGCCCGTTCGCCGAGACCAAGGAGCAGATGGGCGGCTTCTACCTCGTGGACTCCAAGGACCTCGACGAGGCCATCGAGGTCGCGTCCAAGATCCCCGGCGCCAAGATCGGCTCGATCGAAGTGAGGCCGATCTGGGAGATGTAGCACCGGAGGTCGAGCGCGCCCTCGCGGTCGCGTTCCGGGAGGACTGGGGCCGGGTCGTCGCGACGCTGATCCGCGTCACCGGCGACTGGGACCTGGCCGAGGAGTGCGCGCAGGACGCGTTCGCGCGGGCGCTCGAGACCTGGCCGCGCGACGGCGTCCCGCGCACCCCGGTCGCGTGGTTGACCACGACGGCGCGCAACGTCGCCATGGATCGGTTGCGCCGGGCCAAGGCGGAGCGGCCAAGCTCGAGGAGGTCGCGGTGCTCGCACCCAGCGAGTCGGACGATGCGGAGACGCGCGAGGTGATCGACGTCGACGACAGCGGCGTCGACGACGACCGGCTGCGGCTCATCTTCACCTGTTGCCACCCCGCGCTCGGGTTCGAGGCGCAGGTCGCGCTCGACGTTGCGCACGCTCGTCGGCCTGACGACCCCGGAGATCGCCCGCGCGTTCCTCGTGCCCGAGCCGACGATGGCCCAGCGGATCGTGCGGGCCAAGCGCAAGATCCGCAACGCCGGCATCCCGTACCGCGTCCCGCCCGCGCACCTCCTGCCCGAACGCACGACCGCGGTGCTCGGGGTCCTCTACCTGCTGTTCAACGAGGGCTACGCGGCGACGTCGGGTGCGGATCTCGTCCGCTCCAACCTGTGCGCGGAGGCGATCCGGCTCGCGCGCACGTTGACCCAGCTCATGCCCGACGAACCGGAGGCGCTCGGGCTGCTCGCGCTCATGCTGCTGCACGACGCCCGCCGCACGGCCCGGGTCGACGCGGTCGGCGACCTCGTCCCGCTCGAGCACCAGGACCGGACGCAGTGGGACCGGGACGAGATCGACGAGGGCGTCGAGCGTCTCGACGCGGCGCTCCGGCGCGAGCAGCCCGGCCCGTACCAGGTGCAGGCCGCGATCGCCGCGTGCCACGCGACCGCGACGCACCGCGGCCGAGACCGACTGGGTCGAGATCGCGACGCTCTACGCGCGAGCTGGCGCGGATGGTGCCGTCAGCCGTGGTCGAGCTCAACCGCGCGGTCGCGGTCGCGATGGCCGACGGCCCCGAAGCCGGCCTCCGGCTGGTCGACGCGCTCGACGAGTCCGGCGCGCTCGACGGCTACCACCTGCTCCCGGCCACCCGCGCCGACCTGCTCCGGCGGCTCGACCGCCGGGACGAAGCCGCCGCGGCCTACCGCGCCGCCCTCGCGATGACGATCAGCGACTCCGAACGCCGCTACCTCGAGCGCCGCCTCGCCGAGATGGAGCGCTGACCCGCCGGGGCTGCGGCGAACTCGGAACGTTCAACCGCCCCAGGCGCGGTTCACCGTGCCGAGAACGCCGGGCTGGTCGGTGGCGCGGTCGAGCCAGCTCATGACGGTGCCGACGAAGCGGTCGGGTTGCTCGAGCTGGGGGACGTGGCCGCAGGCTTCGAGCTCGACGAACGCCCAGTCGCGCCGCTTCGCCGCCAACGCGCGCGCCCACGCCACCGGCACCAGGCGATCGCGCCGGCCGTGCATGATCATCGTCGGGCAGCGGACCGCGGCGACGTCGCGCCGGATCGGGCCCGCGAGGTAGCGGAACAGCGACCCGCCGGCCAGCGTGTACGAGGTCGCGGTCTCGGGGAAGCCGTGGCGCTCCGCCGACAGTGAGATCAGGCGCGTGCGGATCGCGGGATCGAGCTTCTCGGGATGGGTCATCGCCATCGCGAGGGTCGCGTCGACGAGACCCTGATGACCGAGGGCGCGCGCCCGGGCGCGCACGATCGGGGTCGCGGCGCGCGGCAGGGTCAACGCGGCGAACTTCGCGGTGCGGGTCATCTGCTCGAGGTTGCCGCGCGGCCGGGGGAGCGCCGGGTTCACCAGGACGAGCCCGGTGACGAGGTCCGGGCTGTTGGCGGCCAGCGCGATGCCGAGCGAGCCACCCATCGAGTTGCCCATCACCAGCGCGGGCCCCCGCGCGGTGAGGAACGCGGTGAGCAGCTCGAGGTAGAGCGGGAAGGTCGGTGCGTGGGAGTCGGCGCGGGTGCGGCCGAAGCCGGGGAGGTCGAGCGCGGTGACCGTCGTCCCGATCTGGTCGGCCAGCGGCTGCCCGACGAGCTCCCAGTTCACCGTGTTGCCACCGAGCCCGTGCACGAGCAGGACCGGCGCAGCGCCCGACGGGGGACCGGCCGGCTCCCAGTCCGCGGTGTGCACCCACGCGCCGTCGCAGTCCACCCAGCGCTCCCGCACCGACGGTCCCGTCCCGTTCACGATGTCGAGCCCTTCATTGATCATCCGTCAATTCATCGGCGCGTTGGACACCCAGCCCGAGCAACAGATCCTCGTGGAGCTGCATCCAGACCGTGTGGTACGAGTCGATGCGGGGGGAGAGCAGCCAATCGTGCTCTTCCGCTTCCACGTGGCGACGCGCCCCCCGCAACCGCTCACGATACTGCGCGAAACGGGACACCTGGCGCCCCAAGGACGCAACGACCGGACCCGATTGCTGGTCGTGGGCCACCAACCGGTCGATCACGCTCCAGTCGTAGACCGGATCGCGGTGGTCGTTGGGGACCCCGCCGGTGCGCACCTGCCAGTCGTTGCAGATCTGGATCAGGCTCCGGTTCAGCGGCCCGAACCGCGCGTAGGCCGCGTGGACGACGTCCTCGGCCGGGGTGCCGAGCACGCAGAAGCGGACGTCCGCCTCGGCGCGCCCCGCGGGCGTCAGCATCAGCATCGACCGGCGCCGGATCGCGAAGCCCGCGTCGACGAGCCGGTCGGCCACCGGTGCTGTGTCGGACGCGGTCCCGCGCACCCGCAGCTCGTGCAGCACCAGATCTTCGTCACTCAGTGGTTCGTCCACGGCAGGAAGGTTCGCACGCCCGGCGCCCACGATGGCGGTAGGGTCCCGCACCGTCATGACGACCACGTTGGGAACGGGCACCAAGGCCCTCGACTCGGGCCCCGTCCGCGGCACCTGGCGCATGCTCAACACCCCCGACGACGTGCTCGAGCTCATGGATTCGTCGGCCGAAGGCGTCGTCGCCGGAGTGGCCGACGCGGGCGCGACGTTCCTCGCGCCGATCTTCGACGAGCTCACCGCCGTCGTCTGCCTCTCCGGCACCCCCGCGAGCCACATCGGCATCGTCAGCCGCGAGTACGAGGTGCCCTGCGTGATGGCGACCGAGTTCGCCGACGGCGTCCCCGCGGACGGCACCGAGGTCGAGGTCGACTGCTCGGGTGAAGCCGGCGTCGTGCGAACGGTCTGACCGTGCCGGATCGCGACGCGGTCAACCGGACGCTGCTCTACCACGGTGACATCGCGGGGAAGATGACCGCGGAGCGCACCGCGCTCGAGTAGCGCGCTCATCCCCGTCACCGCGTACATCCTCATCTCCGGCATCGAGTGCTACCGCCGGTACCCGGACCTCATGGCCGCGATCGCCGCCGCGCAGTCACCGAGCGCCATCGGCACCGCGGGCAAGCAGCCGGGCAACCAGGTCGACGCTGTCCACCTCTGGTCCATCGCGAACATCGCGCTCGTCGGCCGGCAGATCCTGGCCCCGTTCGGGATGATCGACCCGGTCGAACGACCTCGCGACCCTCGACGCGATCTTCGGCTTCTGGGAACCGGCCGCGGCCAGCTTCCGCGCCGACGGGCACCTGCAGGCCTGGGACGCGGGCTTCACCGTCCCGCGCTACGGGCCGGACGTGATCGACGAGCTCGTCGCCGGCACCACACCGATCGCGACCGACGCCGAACGGGCGACCCTCTCCAAGCTGAACGCCGCGCTCACGTCGTTCCTCTTCCTCCTCTACTTCGACACCCGCGCCGGCTACCAGGACACCGGTCCGTACCCACTGCCCGACGGTCGGACCCTGCTCGTGCGCGACTTCAACGAGATGGCGGTCTCGCACTTCCCGTGGAGCACCGCGATCGGCGCCGACCTCCCGCACGCCAACCTCACGGTGGCGCTCGTGCTCGACGGCGTGGACGTGAAGGTCAACGACTGGGGCACGACGGTCACGGATCCCGTCGACTACCTGCAGCACGTCGTCGCGGCCGGGTTCTTCGACTCCACCGGCGGCACCCTGACGCCGATCCCGACGACGGAGCTCGACGACCTGCGCGCGTCCGTCGAAGCGCGCGCAGAAGGACCTCTACCGGCTGATCGCGGGGATGAGCCGGGCCGAGAAGATCGACGCGGGCGCGTACGTGTACTTCACGTTCCTCCGCCCGTTCGCCGAGCGTCGCCGGGATCGAGGACGACCTCGACTGGACCGTGCCGCGCGACAGCCTCGATCTCTACGAGGCGCTCTCGATGATCGACAAGATCCCCGACGGGGGAATGCCCGACCCGGACGTTCCGTACTACACCCCGTTGCCGTGACCACCTGGCGGCTCGAGCTCGCGGGGCCCGACGGCACCCGTGGCTCGGTCGAGCTGGAGCTCCCGCTCACGGGCCGGGCGCGCTACGAGGTGCACCTCTCCGGCCCGGAGCTCGGCGCGGGCGTGATCGTCGTGCGCGACGACGACGTCCACCCGCCCAAGGGTCGCCTGCTCGAGATCCGCGCCGACGGGTTGTGGGCCGAGCTCGTGTGCGAGACACCGGGGGAGCACTGGGGCTTCGGGCTCGAAGCGTTCGGCCTCCGCTTCGCCGACGAGGAAGAGGCGGCGCGCAGCGACGTGGGCGAACGCCTGGCCGTCGGGCTCGACCTCGAGTGGGAGGTCCCGAACCTCGTGCACGGCGAGCTGCTCGTCGGCCGCGACCGCATCCCGTTCGACGGCACCGGCACCTTCACGGAGACTGACCGGCCGCCGGGGTAGGAACGCTGTACATGGAGATAGTATCCATGTACAGTATCCGCATGGCGATCCCCGGACACGCACCGACGCCCGGCTTCCTGGTGTGGCGGCTCTCGATGAAGTGGCGGGCCGCGGTCGATCGGGCCGTCGCGCCCCTCGGCCTCACCCACGGCCAGTACTCGGTGCTCGCCTCGCTCGTCGGCATGGCCGAGGCGGGCCGGCAGCCGAGCCAGCGCGAGCTCGCCGACCACACGGGGCTGGAGCCGCTCCACGTCTCGAAGCTGGTTCGCGCGCTCGAGCGCGCCGGGCCTCGTCGCGCGCGCCGCGAACCCGTCCGACACGCGGGCCGTGCAGCTCACCCCGACGAAGCAGGGGACCAAGGTCGCGCGGGAGGCCATCGCCATCGTCGGCGCCCTGCTCGACGAGCTCACCGCGCCCCTCGGGGGGCGGAAGGGCAAGCAGAACGCGCGCCCTGACCGACGCCCTCGAGACCTTGCTCGCAGTACCGAACCCGGAACCATGAGGAGACGACCATGACCCAGACCCAACCTCCGATCCTGACCGGCCAGCACATCGGCCAGGCGCACTACGCGACCCGCGCGCTGCTCGAAGCGTCGCTGGCCAAGACCGGTACGCCGTTCGTCAACTGGCTCATGGCCAGCTTCATCGCGACGGCCGGCCCGGTGGTCACCGAAGCCGCGGCCATCGAGCGGATCACCGACGGCCTCAAGGTGGACGAGGCCACGGCCCGTGCCGCGCTGGAGGACCTCATCGCGACCGGTGTCGTCGCTCGCACGGCCGACACGCCCGCGAGCGTCGAGCTCACGCCGTCCGGTGACGCGCTGGTCCGCAACCTGACGGCCGCGACCAGTGGGATCGCCGAGCGGCTCTACGGCGATCTCTCTCCCGACGACCTCGAGACCGCGCGGCGCGTGCTCGTCACCGTCACCGAGCGGGCGAACACCGAGCTCGGCGCGCGCGTCTAGGTGAAGGTCGGGCGCAGTGGCATGCCGCTCCGGCCGCCGTTCGCCTTCACCGCGAGCACCTGGTGGATCTGGTTGCTGCCTTCCTCGAACGTGATCGCGCACGCGGCCATGTAGAGGCGCCACACCCGCGCCCGCCCGACCCCGGTCAGCGCCACCGCGTCGGTCCCAGTCCGCTTCGAGGTTCCGCACCCACGCCCGCAGCGTCAGCGCGTAGTGCTCGCGCAGGCTCTCGACGTGGCGCACCTCGAAGCCGCGGCGCTGGACCGCGCGTCACGACCGATCCCACCTCGTGCAGCTCGCCGTCGGGGAAGACGTACCGGTCGATGAACGAGAACCGCTTGAACCGGGCCCGGGTCTTCCCACTGCGCGCCGCCGGTCGGCTGATCCCGTGGTTCAGCAGCCGGCCCTCGGGCAGCAGGAGCGCGTAGAGCCGGTCGAAGTAGGTCTCGAGCTGCGAGAGCCCGACGTGCTCGAACATGCCGATGGAGCTGATCGCGTCGAACGGTCCGTCGTGGATGTCGCGGTAGTCCTGCAGGCGGATCTCGACGACGTCGCTCGAGCCCGGCCTCGGCCACCCGCTTCTCGCGCGAGCTCGGCCTGGCGCTGCGAGACGGTGACGCCGACCGCACGCACGCCGTGGTGCCGGGCCGCGTGCATCGCCATGCCACCCCACCCGCAGCCCACGTCGAGCAGCCGCATGCCCGGCTGCAGCGCGAGCTTCTGGCAGATGAGCTCGTACTTCGCGGCTTGCGCGGCCTCCAGCCCGGCCTCCGGTGACTCCCAGACCGCGCACGAGTACGTCATCGAGGGACCGAGCACGATCCGGTAGAAGTCGTTCGAGACGTCGTAGTGGTGCGCGATCGCGGCCGCGTCGCGCGCGGGGCTGTGACGGCGCCCCCGCAGCCTCGCCTCTTCCGGCGGGATCGGTGGCCGGTGGAGGCCGACGGCGCCCGCGAGCTTCAGCGCGTTGAGCCACTGCTCGCGCGAGAGGTGGAAGCCGGAGAAGCGGGAGCGGAGCTCGAGCGCGGCGAAGATGTCACCCTCGATGTCGATGTCGCCCGCGACGTACGCGCGACCGAAGCCGAGCTCGGGCGGCGCGGTGACGATCCGGCGCACCGCGTCCGGGGATCGCACGACGACCGTGGCGGGCGGATGCTCCGGCCCGGCGTGACTGCCGTCGTAGGCCTCGAGGCCGATGGGGAGGTCTTCGCCGAAGACCCCCGTGACAAGATCCGCGATCGTCATGGGCACGTCCCGTCCGTGCTTCGGTATGTCGAGCGAAATTGTACCGGCGAGGTCCGGAATGTAAACGGTCAAATCCAGCGGGCGTAGGGTTCGACACCGGTGCGTGTACTGGTCGTCGAGGACGAGGCGAAGGTCGCCGGCGCGGTGCGCCGTGGACTCGAGGCCGAGGGGATCGCGGTCGATGTCGCGACCGACGGCACCGAGGGCCTGTGGCTCGCGGGGGAGAACCCCTACGACGTCATCGTGCTCGACATCATGTTGCCCGGCATGAGCGGGTTCCGGGTCTGCGAGCAGCTGCGGCAGGGCGAGAACTGGACGCCGATCCTCATGCTCACCGCGAAGCACGGCGAGTACGACGTCGCCGAGGCCCTCGACTCCGGTGCCGACGACTACCTGACCAAGCCGTTCTCGTTCGTGGTCCTGCTCGCGCGATCCGCGCACTCCTGCGCCGCGGCGGACGGGCCGCGCCGGTCACCCACACCGCCGGCGACCTGCGACTCGACCCCGCGACGCACCGCTGCTTTCGCGGCGACGTCGAGGTCACCCTCACCGCGCGCGAGTTCGAGGCGCTCGAGTTCCTGATGCGCCGGGTTGGCGAGATCGTGTCGAAAGCCGAGATCCTGGACAACGTGTGGGACTTCGCGTTCGACGGCGACCCGAACATCGTCGAGGTGTACATCCGGCACCTCCGCAAGAAGCTCGACGAGCCGTTCGGGCGCCACTCCATCGAGACCGTCCGAGGCTCGGGCTACCGACTCGTCCCGGACGACGGCTGAGCCGTGCGCCGATTCTCGAGTGTCCGGTTCCGGGTCGCGATCGCCACGGTGGTCGTGGTGGGGGCCGCTCTCGCCGTCGGGGGCGCGACCCTGGTCCAGCTGCAGCAACGCGCGCTGACGAGCGACCTGGAGTCCACCGCGCGCACCCGGGCCCGCGACATCGCCCAGACCGTGACCGACGGCAGCCTGACCCGCGAGATCCCCGTACCGCGCGGGGAGAACAACCTGGCCCAGGTCGTCGACCAGTCGGGCGACATCGTGGCGGCGTCGAAGAACGTGGCCGACGACCCCCGGGTATCGCGCGAAGGTCCCGCACTCCGCCAAGACCGTCATGCAGACGGTCACGAGCTACCGCGAGGCCGACCACCCGTTGCGGGTCGCGATCAAGACGGTGCAGGCCCGCGGCCAGGACTACATCGTCTACGTCGCGTCGAGCCTCGGTCCCGTCACGCGCAGCACGGACGACCTGCAGCGGCTCCTCTGGTTCGGTCTGCCGCTGCTCGCCCTGCTCGCCGGGCTCCTCTCCTGGATCGCGGTGAGCCTCGCGCTCCGACCGGTCGAGGCGATCCGGCGCGAGGTCGAGTCGATCGGGGGGAGGATCTCCACCGCCGGGTCCCCGACCCGCCGGTCGAAGACGAGATCGGCCGGCTCGCGCGCACGATGAACGCGATGCTCGCCCGGCTCGAGGTCGCCACCGAACGCCAGAAGCGCTTCGTCGCCGACGCGAGCCACGAGCTGCGCAGCCCGTTGACGGGGATGCGCACCGAGCTCGAGGTGAACCTCGCGCACCCGGAGCCGGTCGACTGGCCCGTCGTCGGCCAGGAGATCCTGGACGACGCCATTCGCCTCCAACGCCTCGTCGAGGACCTCCTCGTCCTCGCCGCGGCCGACGCGTCACCCGAGAACGCGGCCCGCCGCGATCCCGTCGACCTCGACGAGATCGTGCTCGCCGAGACCCGCCGGGCGCGGAACCGGACCAGTGCCACGATCGACTCCAGCGCGGTGTCCGGCGCGCAGGTGGACGGGAACGAGGAGCAGCTCGGGCGGGTCGTGCGCAACCTCCTCGACAACGCGGCGCGCTACGCGGTGTCCAAGATCACCATCACGCTGGGTGAGGAGGACGGAGCGCGGTGCTCACCGTGGCCGACGACGGTCCGGGCGTACCGGAGGACGCGCGGGACATGATCTTCGAGCGCTTCGCCCGCCACGACGCCGGCCGCAGCCGCAGCGCCGGGGGCACCGGGCTCGGCCTGGCGATCAGCCGGGAGATCGTCACGGCCCACGGCGGGACGATCTCTCTGGATCCGGGCTCGGACACCCGGTTTTCCGTGCGTTTGCCGCTCTCCTCGGCGCTGGGCTGACCACATTCAGCCAGGATTCAGGCCCGAACCCGCACTGTGGCCTCCATGGAGCGACGTGGCACGGTTCGCCGGCAATCCCCCCTGCCCTGGCTGAGCCGTGCCGCGTTGGCCGTCGCGTCGGTCACGACGATGATCGTGATCTACCAGGCCCAGACGATGGTGAACTCGACCCAGGTCGTGCTCGTCTTCCTCGCGTCGGGCATGTACCTGGCGATGCTCGCCGCCGACCACCGCTGGGGCGGGCTCAACATCGGGCTCGTCGCGACGGCCGGGGTGGCCACCGCCATCGTGGCGCTGAGTGGGCCCGCGGACTTCACCGGTGACCTCTGGTCCGTACGCGATGTACGGGCGGATCGTCGCCGCGCACCACTCGAGCCCCTACGTGCGACTGCCCGCCGCCTTCCCGCACGACCCGATGCTGTACCGGGTCGGTCGCAGCTGGCGGCACACGCTCTCGGTCTACGGACCCGCGTTCACGGCGCTGTCGGCCGGAGCCTCCTTCTTCCTCGGCGCTTCGGTGCTGGCGACGCGCGTCTTCTACCAGCTCCTGGCCATCGCGGCGCTCGGCGGTGCCGCCGTGATCATCTGGCGCCGCACCCGTTCGGCCGGCGCGGTGGCGTTCCTCACCGTGCACCCGATGATCCTGATGTTCGTCGTCAGCGGCGCCCGCAACGACATCCTCGTCGGCGTCGCGATGCTCGCGGCCGTCGTCCTGCTCGAGAAGGGCCACCCGGCCGGCAGCGGTGCCGTCGCCGGTCTCGGGGCGCTCGTCAAGATCACCGGTGTCGTCGGCCTCGTCGCGCTGATGGTCACCGCGTACGTCCGCGGCGACCGGCGCACGACCGCCCGCCTCGGGCTCGGTGGGGGCGGCGTGATCGCGCTCGGCTACCTGCTCGCCGGGCCTGCGGCCCTCTTCACGCCGATGGCCACCGCCGGCGCGCTCTACTCGCGGGGTTCGGCGTGGCACCTCACCACGAGCTTCAACCTCCGGTTGCCCGACCCGCACCTCGCGCTCGGGGTCCTCGCGGTGCTCGTGCTCGTCGTCCTGGCCCGGCACGCCCGCGGCCCCGCGCACGAAGCCGTCGCGGGCACGCTGACGATGCTCGCGCTCGGTGCGTCGTGGGCACTCCCCGGCTACATGGCCTGGGGCATGCCGGCCGCCGCGCTCGATCACCGGTCCCGCCTCGCCCGCATCTCCGCCGCGGGAGGGCTCGTCCTCCTCGTCACGTACGACGTCCTGCGCCATCCCCTCCCGGGCGATCAGCTCGCGGTCCGCGCCGCAGTCGTCTACGGCCCACTCCTCATGGTGGCCCTCATCATCGGGCTGCTCACCACCCGCACGTCCACCCCAGCCAGGAGCCACGTCATGATCGATCTCTCCCGCCGCCCGGACCCGGTGCTGACGCCCAGCTTCGGCGCCGGCGCGCTCGTCATCATCCCGACCCTCGACGAAGCTCCGAACATCAGGACGGTGCTGCAGCGGGTCCGCAAGGCCGTCCCCGCCGCGCACGTGCTCGTGGTCGACGACGGCAGCGACGACGGCACGCCGGAGATCGTCGAGAGCCTCGCCGCGGCATCCGACGGGATGGTGCACCTGACCCGGCGCACCGGTCCGGTCGGGCTCGGCCCCGCCTACCAGTACGGCTTCCGCTACGGGCTGGTCGAGGGCTACGACGTCCTCATCGAGATGGACGCCGACCTCTCCCACGATCCCGCCGACCTCCCGTTCCTGATCGATGCCGTGCAGCAGGGTGCGGACCTCGCGATCGGGTCGCGCTACGTCTCCGGCGGTGGGACCGTCGGCTGGGCGAAGAGTCGGGAGGCGCTCTCACGCGTCGGTGGGTGGTACGCCCGCCGTCTCCTCGGCTCCCCGGTCCGCGACATCACGTCGGGCTACCGCGCGTACCGCGCGCACCTGTTGCGGGCGATCAACCTCGAGTCGGTCGGCGCGACGGGCTACGGGTTCCAGATCGAGATGACCCACCGCGCGCAGCAGGTCGGCGCGACCATCACCGAGGTCCCGATCGTGTTCCGGGAGCGGACGGCCGGCGCCTCCAAGATGTCGGCGGGGATCGTCGGCGAGGCGCTCATGATGGTGCCGCGGATCGCACTGCGGGACCGGCGCCTGCACCAGCCCGAGACCGCGCAGACGTTCGCCACCGGCGGCGCCCGATGACGATGACCGCGGCCGCCGCGCCGAGCGCGACGGACACGACCACCCCGAGCACCGAGCGGGGCTCGCTCGTGCAGCGCGTGCGCCGGTGCGCCAGCGTCTCGGTGATCACGACGGTCATCAGCGTCTCGACCCTCGTGACGGCGACCGCGTTCTTCGGCGTCGAGGCCTGGATCGCCAACGTCATCGCGACGAGCGTCGCGACCGTGCCGTCGTTCCACCTCAACCGCCGGTGGACCTGGGGTCGCACCGACGCCACCGACCCGCTGCGGGAGATGCTGCCGTTCTGGATCATGGCGTTCATGGGGCTCGCGCTGTCCACGGTGACCGTGGGCATTGCCGACTCGTGGGCCCGGCAGATGCACCTGCCGTCGTCGCTGCAGCTGGGCGCGATCCTCGCCGGTCACCTCAGCGGCTTCGGCCTGCTGTGGGTCGGGCAGTTCATCGTCCTCGACCGCTTCCTGTTCGCCCGCCCGGCGACCACGACCCCGTAGTCCCAACCGCGGGCTACTTCGGGCAGGGTCCGGACTGGTAGGTGCAGGCGAGGAACTCGCGGTCCTCGAAGCCCTCGTCCTCGCCGAAGCGCACGATGACCAGACGGTCGGACGCGATGACGAACAGGCGCTGGTCGCCCGCGCCCGCCGACAGCACCAGGTCGGCCGGGATCCCGGGCCGCGGCGCGTGGCTCTCGAGCTCGGGACCCGGGTTGCGCCACCAACCCAGCCCGTAGCGGGAGTTCGCGGGGCTCGGCGCCAGCATCTGCGCGACGAGCTGCGGCTTCAGCACCACCTTGCCGTCCCACCGACCGTGCTGCGCGATGAGCCGGCCGAACTTCGCCCACTGGTTGGCGCTCACGTCGGCGCCCGCGGCGAACAGCGGGTTGCCCACCTTGTCGCGGTCCCACCCCGACAGCTTGAGGCCGATCGGCTGGAACACGTGCTCCTGGAGGTAGGTGAGCGGGTCGCCCTTCAGGTGCGCGGCGCGGATCTTGCGCTGCACGAACGCGGCGAACGCGCTCGAAGTGGTTCGGGCCGTAATTGAACATCGTCCCCGGCGGGGAGACCTGGGGTGCGTTGATCGCGGTCCGGTAGGTGTCGTCACCCGGATACCCGGCCTTGGGATCGATGCCGCTCGACTGGTCGAGCAGCTCGCGCACCGTGATGCGCGACTTCTCGGGATCGGACCGCCACTCGGTGATCACGTCCGAGACCCGCTCGTCGAGCGAGAACAGGCCCGCGCCCGCACCGGCGACGCCGAGCGCGCCCGCGAAGCTCTTCGTCCCGCTCGCGATGCGGTGCGGGCGGTCCGCGTTCCAGCCCGACGCGTACATCGTGGTCACGTTCCGGCCCGCGCGCTGCATGACGAGCACGTCGGAGCCACGCCGGCGGGCGTACGCCGCGGCCGCCGCGTACGGCCCCGGGACCGAGGCCGACGACCCGCTCGGGCTGCTGGACCCGCAGGCCGCGAGGACCACGGCGATGACCAGGAGCAGGGCGGGCCGGCGACGGGTTCGGGACAGTGCGGGGGCTCGCGTCAAGGAGTGACAGGAAGCGCGTCGCGCCGCACGAACCATGAGTCAGTACCTGCGTGGCCGACGCGCACGTACATCGCGGTGATCAGCCGAAGGGTCGCGGGCGAACGGTCCCGCATGATGGACGCACTGTACCGATCGACGATCAGCTCGGTCGGTCGCGCGGCGTCGATCTGCTGGCGCAGCCGCGCCCAGACATCGGCCGGATACTGCTCGGGTGACCACCCGTTGATCGCGACCGTCTGCTCGCGGTCGGCGAGGTAGAGGTCCAGCGGGTTGCCGAGCACGTAGACGCCGTTGTCGTTCCGGTCGGCGCGCTGCAACCACGCCGCGGACTGCGCGGCGTGGGCGTAGTTGGGCTCGAGCTCCTGGTGCAGCTGGGCGCGCACGTCGGCCGTGAGCGCGAAGTCGTGGTGGGCGACGTCGCGCCCGTTGTGGGCCATGCGCACCGCCGCGGGCAGGAGCAGCAGGACGGCGGCCGCGACGGCCGCCGCGTGGATCGGGCGGCGGAGGCGGGACCACGAGTCGACCGTGGCCTCGAGCCCGTAGCCGGCCAGGATCCCCACCGGAGGCAGGAACATCACGTACGTGTAGATCCACCAGTGCTGGATCAGGAACACCGGGATGCCCAGCGCGAGCCAGGCCACCAGCCGGAGCTCCAGCCGGTCCCAACCTCTCCGGGCCGCGGCCACGAGCCCGACGATCGCGAGGGCGATCGGCAGCGCCCAGCGGGCGCCGGTGGTGACGCCCCCGTGGATCAGGCGCGAGAGCGGCCGTCCCGCGATCCCCGTCGTCTGGGACGACACGGTGAAGTACGTCCAGCGCACGGTGCCCAGCTGACCGTTGCGGGCGAGGTACGCGACGACGATCGCGGTGGGCACCAGCAGGCCCGCCAGCACCGCACCGATGCCCGACGCGACCGCACGCCAGCGCCGTGGTGGCATCGCCCGCGCCAGCTCCCACGCGGTGATGACCCAGAACGCACCGACGATCGGTGCGAGCACGAGCTTGAGCACGAGCACCGCGCCGCCCATGAGCCCGGACG
Organism: uncultured Acidimicrobiia bacterium; assembly: GCA_963770105.1. Taxonomy (GTDB): domain Bacteria; phylum Actinomycetota; class Acidimicrobiia; order IMCC26256; family JAENVU01; genus Chersky-806. The sequence goes on from CAVYOL010000003.1 coordinate 26,172, forward strand.
CGAAGAGCCAGAGCACCCGGTACCGCAGCCGTTTGCGCCGTCGCCCGTTCGCCGCGGCATCGATCGCCTTCGGATCGACGCCGCCCACCGCGCGCAGTGAGCACCAGAGGCACAGGAACAGCGGCAGCCCGACGAGGCTCTCGACCTGCCCGAGCTCCACCGGCTCGACGGTGGCGTAGTACGTGCCGACGATGAAGAGCGCGACGAGCGGCCCGATCCAGCGGTGCCGGAACGTGTTCCGCAGGGTGACGACGAGCACGGTCGCGAACACGAGCTGGTAGACGATCTCGAACGCGTGCAGCGCGAGCTCGCTGTAGCCGAACAGCGACCCGCCGGTCAGGTAGAAGAGGTAGATGCCCGGTTGCTTGACGTCCCAGAAGTCCCGGTAGAGCACGTCGCCGCGGGAAAGCTGGCGCGCACCGGCCGCGAAGAGCGCCTGGTCACCAGTGAACGGGAGGGGTGCGGCGAGGATGCCCAGGAGCGCGATCACGCCCAGCACGAGGAAGATCTCGATGCGCCATGCGCTCGTCCGGGACGATGGCATCCGCTCCGATATACCGACCCGGGGGCGATCCGAAACGCACCCGGTGGACTGGCGCTAGAAGTCGACGGTCGAGAGCTCGGGGATCCAGCGCCGGGCCCGCTCGACCGCTTCCCGCCACCGGTCGCGGTCGAGGACGCGGGCGGGCTCGTAGCGCGACTGCGGCTTCCACGTGCCGTCGAGCGCGTCGAGGTCGGGCCAGGTGCCGACCGCGAGCCCGGCCAGGAACCCGGCGCCGAGCGTCGTCGCCTCCTTCACCGGCGAGATCTCGACCGGCTTCTGCGCGGCGTCGGCCAGCGCCTGCACGAACGTCGGGTTGCGCGACATGCCGCCGTCGATGCGCAGCACCTCGATCGGAGGCCCGCAGTCGGTGTCGGCGGCCTCGACGAGGTCGGCGCCGCGCTGCGCGACACCCTCGAGCACCGCGCGCACCAGCTCGGGCCGGCCGGTGCCGCGGGTGAGGCCGAGCGACGGTGCCGCGCGCGCCGAAGTCCCACTGCGGCGTCCCGAGCCCGAGCAGCGCGGGCACGAACATCACGCCGCCGGTGTCCGTCGCACTGCTGCGCGACCTCGTGGCTCTCGTCCGACGACGGTCGAGGATGCCGAGGTCGTCGCGCAGCCACTCCACGTTCGTGCCCGCCGCGAGCATGATCGCCTCGAGCCCCCAGGTGTCGATGCCCGCCGAGCCGCCAGCGTGATGATCGGGAACGTGCCGCCGTCGCCGCGGGTCTCGAAGCTCGGGCGCTCCGGGCCGAGCACCATGTCGAGCATCCCACCGGTGCCGAACGTGATCTTCGCCGGACCGGGCCGCGACGCAGGCCTGCCCGAGCAACGACGCCTGCTGGTCGCCCACGAGTGCCACGATCGGGGGCGCGCCCGGCAGCGCGGTCGCCGGTCCGATGCTCCCGCTCGTGTCGACGACCGTCGGCATCATCGACGCCGGGATGCGCAGCGACGTCGAGGGGCGCCGCGGACCAGCCGGAGCCGTCGCCGCGCAGGACGCCCGTGACCGCGGCGTTCGCTCGCGTCGATCACGTGGCTGCGCGCCCTCGGTCAGGATCCAGGTGACCCACGAGTCGACGGTGCCGAAGCACAGGTCCCGCGTCCGGTCCGGGTCGTAGGTGTCGAGGAGGCTACGCGATCTTGGTGGCGGAGACGTTCGGGGCGAAGCGGAAGCCGTTCGGCCTGCTGCTCGAGGCACATGCCGATCGTGCGCAGGTCCTGCCAGCCGATGCGCGGGGCCGATCGGCTCACTCGTCGCCCGGTCCCACACGACCGTCGAGCCGCGTTGGTTGGTGATCCCGATCGCCTCGACGGGACCCGCCGTGCGCGGCGAGCGCCGCACGGTGCGGCGTCGAGCACGATGTCGGCGAGCACGGCGGCGTCGAACTCGACGGTGCCGGGCTCGGGCGAGTCGGGGAGCAGCGGCCGCAGCTGGTCGTCGTGGAGCGACGCGTCGGCTTCCACGATCGCCGCCCGCACCGACGACGTCCCGACGTCGAGCGACCAGGAGGCTCATCGTTCGCTCATGGCCAGGTGGGGGCGCCCCACGGGTCGGCCAGGCCGAGCTTGCCCGGGTTCAGGATCCCGTTCGGGTCGAGCGCCTGCTTCACCGACGCGAGCACGTCGAACGCCGTCGCCGAGCGCGTCGCGGCACGAACCGCGAGCGGTTGAGCCCGATCCCGTGGTGGTGGCTCAGGGCGCCGCCGTGCGCGAGCACCGCCCGTGTCCCCGCGTCCCACGCAGCCCGGTAGAACTCGTCCTTCTGATCGGGCGGCGGCTGGCCCGGCGAACGTGAAGTACAGGCACGCGCCGTCCGAGTAGCTGTGGCTCTGGTGCGCGCTCGCGACGAGCGCGCCCGGCACGGCCTTGATCGCCGCGGTGGCCGCCTCGTAGATCGGCGCGCACTGCGACCACGGCGCGGAGATCTCCATCGTGTCGACGATGTAGTCCTTCCGGATGAGCGCCTCGAGCGCGCTCACGTCGTTGCGCTTCTCGAGCCAGTGACCGACGAGCTCGGGATCGAGCGGCTCCGCGTCGCGGCACTCGTCCGCGGCGACCGCCATCATCGCGTCGACGATGGCCGGGTCGCCCTCGTCCATCACCAGCAGCACGTGGCGGTTCGGGCCGGTGCTGAACGAGCGGTCGCCCTCGATCGCGTCGTAGAGCCGGATCACCGCGGGCGTCGCGCCCCGGTGCAGCATCCGGCGGCACGCGTCGAGCCCCTCGGCGAACCCGGTGAACGCGTACGCGGCGCGCTGCTCGGCCGGCGGCGCGGGGTGCAGCTCGAGCCGCGCGCCGGTGATGATGCCGAGCGTGCCTTCGGAGCCGACGAAGAGCTGGGTGAGGTCGGGACCGACCGCGGCACGCGGCCAGCCGCCGGTGTGGATCTCGCGCCCGTCGGCCAGGACGACGTCGAGGCCGACCACGATGTCCTCGATCTTCCCGTAGCGCGTGCTCGATCTGGCCCGCGCCCCGGCAGGCGAGCCACCCGCCGACGGTCGAGAGGTCGATCGACTGGGGCCAGTGCCCGAGCGTCGCGCCGTGCTCGGCGCGCAAGGTGTCCTCGAGCCAGGTGCCGAACGTCCCCGGGAGCACGTCGAGGATCATCGACTCGGCGTCGACGCCGACGATCCCGCTGAGCGCGGTCAGGTCCAGGATGACGCCGCCGTGCAGCGGCACGCTCGCACCGCACACGCCACTGCGCCCGGCCGCCGCGGTGACGGGGATGCGGGCCTCGTTGCACAACGCGAGCACCGCGGCGATCTCGGCGGTGCTCGACGGGCGCGCGACCGCGGCCAGCGCGCGCCGCGATCTGGCCCTCGAGCGACCAGACCGTCGTGAGCGGCCACCAGTCCCGGCTCGCCTCGACGACGGACTCGGCATCGACGAGCACCGTTGCGCACGCCTCGCCGAGCCGGCGCAGGAGCGCGTCGTCCAGCTCGACGCGGCGTCGCGGTCAGGCGGTCGCGCATCTGATCGGCCGGCGTGCTCAGCGCGATCGGCGGCGTGGGTGCGCCGGAGTTGGTCAAGCGCCGATCGATTCGTCCAGGGCCTGCTCCGGCAGCCCGGCGTTGGCGCGCTCTTCGGCCAGCGCGGCGCGGTACGACGTCACTTCCGCGGTGATCCGCGCCGCGTCCCACCCGAGCTCCGGTGCGATCAGCTGGGCGACCGCGTCCGCTGCCGCGGAGGTGGCGTCGCGACCGAGGAGCCGGGCGCGGGTCCGGCGCGAGAGCACGTCGTCCAGCGTGGTGGCCATCTCGTGGCGCACCGCGTAGACCGCTTCGGACCGGCGGTACGGGAGGCCGGGGACGAGCGGCGCCTTGAGCTCCGGCGCGTCGCGCTCGAGGTCCAGGATCTCGCGCTGCAAGCTGCCGTACCGCTGGGCCAGGTGCTCGTCGGTGGGCGCCGAGCCGCGCGCCATCGCGGTTCCCTGCGACGCGGTCGCACCGAGCAGGCGCAGGCGCTTCGTCATGCTCTTGCCCCCGCGGCCGAGCGACTTCACGATCGCGTCGACGGTGTCCGAGGCCATCCGCCGGTAGGTGGTGAGCTTGCCGCCCGTGACCGTGACGAGCCCTCCGGCGACGCGAACGACCTTGTGCACGCGTGAGAGGTCGGCGGTCTTCTCGCCCACGCTGCCGCCGGCGATCAGCGGGCGCAGCCCGGCCCAGGTGCCGACGATGTCGTCCCTGGTCAGCGGCTCGGTCAGGACGAGGTTCATCGCGTTGAGCAGGTAGTCGATGTCCTCGGCCGTGCACTCGGGGTCGTCGAGCGGGCCGACGTAGTCCGTGTCGGTCGTGCCGATGTAGGTGAAGTCGCCCCAGGGCACCACGAAGATCGACCGCTTGTCCTTCGGCACCGGCACGATCGCCGCGATGTCGTTGCGCACCTTGCTCCACGGCACCGTGATGTGGATGCCCTTGGCCGGGCGGATCGAGTGCGGGTGCCCCGGCTCGTCGAACGCCCGGATGTCGTCCGACCAGACACCGGTCGCGTTGACCACGTACTTCGCATCGATGTCGATCGTCCGGCCGTCGGCCTCGACGGTCGCCCCGATGATGTGGCCCGACGCGTCCTTGCGCAGGCCGGTGACGTTCGTGTGGTTGGCGATCGCCGCGCCGCGCGTTGCGGCGGTGCGCGCGATCGTCAGCGTGAGCCGGGCGTCGTCGGTCTGCGCGTCGTAGTAGATGTACGCGGCCGCGATGTTCGGCGACCGCAGCGTGGGCATGTGCGCGACCGCCTCGTCCTTCTTGATCCGCTTGTGCAGCTTCCCGATGCGCAGGCCACCGGTGAAGTCGTACAGCCAGAGGGCGGAGCCCAGCGCCCGGGCGAGCTTCGCGTTCATCAGCCCGTCCTTGGAGAGCACGGGGATGAGGAACGGGAGGATGCGCACGAGGTGCGGTGCGTTGCTTCAGCGCGATCTGGCGCTCGTAGAGGTTCTCGTACACGAGCTTGAACTCGCGGTGCTGCAGGTAGCGCAAGCCGCCGTGCACGAGCTTGGACGACTTCGACGAGGTGCCGCTCGCGAAGTCGTCGCGCTCCACGAGTGCCGTGGTGAGCCCGCGCGACGCGGCGTCGAGCGCGACGCCGGCAGCCGGTGATGCCGCCACCGATCACGAGCACGTCGAAGCGCTCCTCGGCGAGACGTCGGAGCGCGTCGGCGCGGTCGAAGGCGGGTGCGGGCATGCGGGTCAGGCTACCCCCCGGTCCTCGGGCCCCCTCCGGGCGGGCGCCTCAGTGCGGGGCGAGCAGCGCCGCGCGCGATTCGACGACGGGATAGGCACGCGTCGCGGTGCGGAACACCGGATCGAGGGCCTGCCAGGGCTCGCCGTCGACCCGGTAGCGGACGTCGAGCCGGACCGAGGCGCGGATCCCCATCGGGGTCGCCCGGCTCCGCCGTTCGTAGGTGTGCACGACGTCCGAACGGGTCGGCGCGGCCGATCCCAGCGTTCCCGGCTGGACCGGGGAGCCGTCGCCGAAGTCCCAGCGCACCGCCGCCGGAACCGCTTCGACCTCGACCCGCAGCCCGAGCTCGTCCACGACGTCGCGCACCGGGCCCGAGTAGCCGCTGACCCAGAACCACGACTCGAGTCCGGTGAGCCCGCGACCATCGGGGCTCACGTGCACCGTCGTGGCCGGGTAGGGGAGGTCACGCGCGATCTGCTCCGCGATCGCCTGCACGTCGACGGTTCCGGCGCCGGGCGCGAACACGCTCGGGGCCAACCACACGCTGTCGAGATACGTGCCGCCGCAGTACACGTAGTACGCGACGTACTCGGGACCCGGACTCGGCGGCATCGGCGTCGAGTGGATGTCGGGATCGACCTTCCCCGGCTGCAGGTGGTGCGGGAACTTCGTCGGCACCCAGCGGCGCAGGCATCCCGTCACGACGCCCGAGCTCCCACCGCCACCCGATCCGTCAGCCGGGGCGCGCACCTCGACCCAGATGCCGTGACGCGTGAGGTGCACGTGCGCGCCGGTCGGGTCGGTCGATGCGGTCGCGCTCGTTGCCGCGTCCGCGCCGGGTGCCATCGCGATGGTGAACCCGACGAGCATCGTCAATGCGCCCAACGCTCGGGCGGCGACGCTCACGAAGTCGAAGGCGAGCGCGAGGTGGCGGGCTGCACGGTGCTTTCCATCCTGGATCGGAACCTTCCATGGTGAGACCTCTCGGCCTCCCGTCGCCCCGCACGAACCCGCCACCCCAACGCTCGAGGGGGAGTGTACGCACGAATGTCCGGTTCATGTCGTGCCGACGGTGATGGACCGGCGACGTGGCGAAGCGAACACTTCGGGCGAGTCGCGAATGTCGGCCCGATATACCCCCATCATGACAATGGGGATGGTGGGAAAGTCAGATCACGGTCCCCGGAGAGCCGTCATCGCGCTCGACCGGACGCCCGTCGGCGGCCCAGGCCTGCATCCCACCTTCGAGGTTCACCGCGTCCAGACCCCATGAACGCAGGAGCTCCGTCGCCTTCGCGGAGCGGGCACCGGAGCGGCAGACGCACACGATCTTCTGGTTCAACGGCAGCTCGGCGCGCACCATGTCGAGGGCGCGCGAGCGGCCAGAACCACGCGTCGGGCGCGTGACCTGCTTCCCATTCGTCCGGTTCGCGCACATCGAGCAGCACGGGAGACCCCAGCGAGTCGATGTCGTTCACGGTGGTCGAGGGCACGGACTTCGGCTTGAAGCTGCTCATCTTTCCCGCTCCTGTCCTGCGGACGGGCCGCTCGGGCCACGCTCCGCTCCATCATCGGCTGTGGCGTCATATGCCCGCCGCTGCGCTCCGAGCTCTCCTCAGCGCCGGCGGGACGACTTCTTGGCCTTGGCGGGCGCGGCCTTGGCCTTCGTCGCCTGCTTCTTGGTGGGGGCCGCCTTGGCCGGCGCCTTGGCCACCGCCTTCGTGGTCTGCTTCGCCGGGGCCTTGGTGCGGGCCTGCTTGGCCGTCGCGGCCTTCGCGGGCGGCTTCGCCTTCGTCGCCTGCTTCTTGGTGGGGGCCGCCTTGGCCGCGGCCTTGGCCTTCGCGGCCTTCTTCGCGGGCGCCGCCTGCTTCTTGGTCCGCGACTTCTTCGCCGCGGCGGCGGGCGCGGGTGCCACTTCGAGGGCCGCGGCGGCCACCGGGGCCGGGGTCTTCGTCGGGAGCCGCTTCTGCTGGGTGCCACGGCCACGCGACCGGCGGGACCGCTTGGTCGTGCCGTCGGCGGGCTCGGGCTCGGCCGGGCTCGGCGGCGTCGCGAGCTCCGGCGGCGTGGACTTCGTGGCCTTCGCCGCGACCTTCTTCGTCACCGGCTTGCGCGCCCCTTCCTTCTCGGGCGTGCCGGACTTCGGCTTCGAACGGCGCCGCCCGACCTCGGCCGCGACCGTCTCGTCGCTCGGCGCGCCGGCGATCGTCGCGAATCCGGGGAGGCCGAGCTCGATGCCGCGTCGCGGCACGTCGACGGCCTGCACCACGAACGTCCGCGTCTCGTCCTTCGTCAGCACGTCACGCGCCCGGCTCGGCTGCGGCTCGCCCATCGCGCTCAGCGGCACGTAGCAGCGCACGCCGTCGACGTCGATGAACGCGCCGTGGGACGCGAACGCGTCGACCGTGCCGGTGACCTCGGTGCCGGGCCGGTGATCGATCACGAACTGGAGGAACGGCGCGGGCTCGTTGACCGCTTCGGGTTCGGGCTTGTTGTTCTCCTTCGGCGTCGTCGTGGTCGCGGTGCCGCTGTTGCGCCCGCGGCCGCCGCGTCGACGCCGGCGCTTCGGCGCGTCCGGCTCCGAGCGCGCTCGCGGTGGCCTCGGCGATCGCCTTCTGCACCTTCTTCGGGGCCTTGTCGCCCTGCTTGGCCTTCTGCACGGTCTTGCGGCTGACGATCCCGCGCACCGGTCGGCGCAGCGAGAAGATCCAACCGACGCCGGGGACCGGCTTCGCGCCGATGAGCCGTCCCGGTTCGAACAGCCACTCGTACTCCGCGTGGAACTCCTGGAACGAGTCGTTCGAGAGGACGGTGCCACCGGTGCGGTCCGCGATCTGCAGCAGGAAGCCGTCGCCCCGACCCACCGCGCCGGCAGGAGGCGACACGACCTCACCCGCGGCTTCGGTCTTGGCGAACTCGGCGCGCTCCTTCGGGTCGATGCGGTGCTCGAAGCTCGCGTCGACGACGACGGTCGCGACGGCTCCCGGGTGCTCCCCGTGGAAGGCCGCGACCGCCTCCTTGAGCTGGGCGAGGCTCGGTTCCGTGCGCCCTTCCGTCGCCAGGTTCGATCCGTCGATCACGAAGTGGTCGGCCATCAGTCTCCGGTCACACTGAGTAGGTCTGCTGCCATCGCGCGCAGAAGCTTGTAGTCGGCTTTGCCGTTGGGCGCGCGTCGCAGCGTGTCGGTGAAGAGGATGCGACGCGGGATCTTGTACCCGGCGAGCCCACGGCTCCGACAGAATTCTCGGAGCCCGGCTTCGTCGGTGTTCTGGCCGTCCGTGGCCTGGACGAGCGCGATGACCGTCTCGCCGAAGCGCTCGTCCGGTACGCCCACGACCACACAGTCGAAGACACCGGCATTCTCGCGCAGCGTCAGCTCGACCTCTTCGGGATACACCTTCTCGCCGCCGGTGTTCACGGTGGCCGAGCCCCGTCCGAGCAACCGGACCGTGCCGTCCTCGTCGACGGTCGCGTAGTCCCCCGGGATCGAATAGCGCACCCCGTGCGACCATGCGGAACGTCTGCCGCGGTCTTCTCGGGGTCCTTGTAGTAGCCGAGCGGGATCCGCCCGCCGACCGCGACCATGCCGACCTCGTCGGTGCCGCGGGCGACCTCGTTGCCGTCCTGCGTCACGACCTTGACCCGGTCGTTGACCGCGAAGCGGGCGGACGCGATCTCTGCGTCGCCGGCCGTTGCCGCGGAACGGCTCATGAGCCCTTCGGACGCGCCGAGCGAGTCGAGCATCGTCACGTCCGGCAGGTGGTCGAGCAGCGCGCGCTTGACCTCGGGGCTCCACGTGACGCCGCTCGACGTGATGGCGCGCAGGCTCGAGAGGTCCCAGCGGTCCGGTTCGGCGTCGAGCGCGGTGAGGAGCGGGCGGGCGAACACGTCGCCGACGATGGTCAGGACCTGCACCGCGTTGCGCTCGACCTCACTCCAGATGAGTGCCGCGTCGAGCCCGACCCGGTCGATCAGGACGACGGCGCCACCCCCGGCGAGCGTCGACAGCGTGATGAAGAGGCCGGTGCCGTGCATGAGCGGGCAGGCCGGGAGCGCGGTGGCGGCCCGCTTGCCGGCCCGCACCGTCTGCAACGGGTCGGGCGGCTCGGTGCCGGGCCGTCCCATCTGCCAGAGCGCGACGTAGAGGTCGTCGTTGCGCCACATCACGCCCTTGGGCAGGCCGGTGGTGCCGCCCGTGTACAGGAACATGAGGTCGTCGCCGCTCGGCACCCGCTGTCGCCAGGTCTGCTCGCCGGTCGCGCCCGCGATCGCGGCCTCGAGCTCGGGACCGATCTCGACGACGACCGCGTTCGTCGCGGCCCGGCGTGTCTCGTCCGCGAAGGCGGGCTCGGTGACGACGACCTTGGCGTCGCTGTCGTCGAGGAGGTACCCGATCTCCTCCGCCCCGTAGCGGTAGTTCACGTTGACGGGGACGGCCCCGATCTTGCTCGCGGCGTAGAACGTCTCGAGGTACTCCGGGCGGTTCGTGAGGTTGATCGCGACCTTGTCGCCGGGCCGGACCCCCTGGTCCCACATCCACGTCGCGAGCGCCGCGGCCCGGTGCTCGAGCTCGCCGAACGTGCGTCGAACCGGCCCGCAGATCACCGCTTCCCGGTCGGGCGCGGCGTCGGCGATCGCGTCCCAGACCCGGGCGAAGCTCCAATCGGACATCCGCCGCAGGCTACTTACTGCTCAAGTTCTCCGGAGGCCGATCGCCCGGCCGCGTGCTCTCTGGCGGCCTCCGACGGTTCGTGTTGCGACGGCTTCGGCGGCCCGCCTGAGGCGCCCGGTGCGCAGGCGTTTCGCGTGCCCTCGGGCGATCGTCAGCAGCCGGAGTTGTCGATGCGGAGGTCAGGCATCGTGGTCCTGCAGAACTTCGCACCTCGCAGGTCGGCGCCGTACATGTGCGCACCGGTGAGGTCCGCGTTGCGGAGGTTGGCCAGGCTGAGGTCGACGCCGTTCATCATCGCCCGTTGGAGGATCGCTCCGGAGAGGTTGGCGCCGCTCATGTCGCAGGCGGTGAGCACCGCTCCAGTGAGCTGGCACTCGACGAGGTACGCGCCCCGCAGGTCGGCCTCGCTCAGGTCGGCACCACGGAAGTTCACGCCGTAGAGGTTGACCCCGCCCAGGCGGGCGCGCTGGAGCTGGGCCCCCTGCAGGTTCGCGAAGGGTTCGAGCTTGTAGCCGTTCATCGTCTTCTCGCGCAGGCCCATCCCCGGGGTTTCGGCGCCCGCCGCGCCGGGCTTGACCGATTTCGGGCATCACGTGGCGCCGCCTCCCGCACGGAGAGTGATGAGCCCCTTCACAAACGCTCTCCGCCGCGTTCTAAGGTCCCGAATTGTCCGAACACGGCGGGGAGGCAGGCCATGATGGGCATCTTTCGAGGCACGGTCCGCGCGCGCCGCACGACGAAATCGGCCATCGCGGTGGTTTTGGTGGCGGTGCTGATGCCGCTGGTCGTGGTGCTCGGTGCGGGCAGCGCCGGCGCGGCGACGGCGACGATCACGAGCGCGGGACCACTGACCGCGGTTGGCGTCAGCGACCAGCTGAACTGCTCGGTGAACCACACCGGCGACGCGGCGGGGGAGTTCTACGGCGACACGGCCTGCGGGACGTTCATCGTCGTCGACGGCACCATGTACTTCAGCCCCGCGTCGATCCCGGCCGGCCAACCGTCGGCGACGCCGTTCACGCCGGTCAGCCAGAGCGGGCCGACCGGCACCGGCACCGAAGCCGACCCGTTCAAGGTCGTCACCACGGTGGCCGCCGGCACGACCGGCGTCGGGATCACCGAGACCGACACCTACGTGACCGGCCTCGAGTCGTACCGGACCGACGTCGCCGTCACGAACACGAGCGGCACGGCCAAGTCCGTGCGCGTCTACCGCGCGGCTGACTGCTTCCTCCAGAGCTCCGACTCTGGCTTCGGCGCGGTCGACACCGCGACGGGCGCGGTCGCGTGCACCACTGGTCTGGAAGCGGGAAGCCGCATCGAGCAGTGGTTCCCCCTCACGGCCGGGAGCTCCTATCTGGAGTCCGGCTTCTCGACGGTGTGGTCGACCATCGCGTCCATGCAGCCGTTCCCGAACACGTGCGAGTGCACGTCCGACATCGACAACGGCGCCGGGCTGAGCTGGGACGTGAGCGTTCCGGCCGCGGGCTCGTCGACGATCTCGTCGCTGATCACGTTCTCGCCGCTCGGCCGGCTGCCGCTCTCGCTCACCAAGACCGCGGACGCGGGCTCGGTCACCCCGGGCGGCGCCGACGGCTACACCATCACCGCCAGCAACCCGAACCCCGTCGCCGTCCCGCTCCAGACGCTGGTCGACGACCTGCCGGCCGGCTTCACCTACACGGCCGGCTCGACCACGGGCGCGACGACCGCGAATCCGACAGTCGCCGGGCAGGAGCTGACCTGGACCGGCGTTTCCGTGCCCGCGAACGGCGACGCGTCAGTGCACTTCGGGGTGACGGCCTCGTCGACCCCCGGGACCTACACGAACCAGGCGAGCGCGACCGCCACCGACTACACGGTCGCACCGACCGGCCCGACCGCGTCGGTGACCGTGGCCGGCGTGGTGAACCCGCTCGTCATCGCGCTCACGCCGGCGTCGGCCACGAACCCGGTGGACACGAGCCACACGGTCACGGCCACCGCGACGCGCGGTGGTACTCCGCAATCGGGAGTCGCGGTTTCCTTCTCCGTGGTCTCCGGCCCGAACTCCGGCGCAACCGGGAGCGCGACGACGGGTGCCGCCGGTACGGCGACCTTTACGTACACCGGCGGTCCGACGGCGGGTACCGACACGATCCGCGCGTCGGCCGTCGACGGCGAGGCGACCGTCAACTCGAACGACGTCACCAAGACGTGGACCCCGGTGGTGACCGGGCACCTCGCGATCACGAGCACGTCCGTTCCGGCGGTGGTGACCGCGGGAGGTCAGGCACTGACCACGGTGACCGCGACGAACACGGGCACGATCGGCCTGACGGGGGTCAACGTGACCGTCACCCTCCAGGCGGGAACCACGCTGAGCTCGATCACGCCGAGCCAGGGGACCTGCGATGCGCCGGTCGGCAACGCGGTGACGTGCCACCTCGGTGCGATTGCCAGCGGCGCCAGCGCGACGATCCGCGCTGTCATCACGGTGCCCGGCGCGGTCCCGCCGGGCGGAACCGTCACCACGAGCTCCACGGCCACGTCGACCCAGACCGGCGCCGTGACGCCGACCGCCTCGTCGGTGCAGGTGGCCGCGGCAACGCCGGGCCAGGCTTCGGGCTTCGTCCCGCCGGGCGGCACGCTCGCGACCGGAACGACCGCGACGCCCCAGGACAACACGATCATCAGCTTCACCCTCCCGAACTCCGGGCCGGGTGCGCCGATCTCGCTGCTGGCCCAGAACGACGCCACGCTCCAGTTCTGTGGGGGCGCCCAGTGCAGCGGGAAGACGGCGTTCGTCAGCCCGTTCGCCGGCTACAACGACCCGCAGCAGCCGGCGTCGCTGAAGATCACCTGGGACCGGACCGTGGCCGGGAGAGGGATCTTCTCCCAGCTCTACGTTCAGAAAGCGCCGAACGGCCCGATCGTGACCGTGCCCGACTGCGCGGCGCGACCCCGCTTCGATTCGCACCACCACGAGTTCCGCGGCTGGTGGACCTGGTTCATCTGGTTCCTCCTGCACCTCAAGGACCGCCTCGGCCCGCACAGCGGCATCGCGAGCCCGTCGCCGTGCGTGAACGCACGCTCGGTCGACCGCAACGGCGACGTTACGTTCGAAGTCCTGCTGTTGTCGGGAGATCCGAAGTTCGGACGTCGATAGTGCGGTCCCCGGACTCGACGAGGATGCCGAGCCGGGCGAAGAGCCCGGCGCTCTCCTCCTCACGGAGCTCCGCGGTGGCGATGTCGCCGCGGAGCACGTCGAGGTGGGTCAGGGCATCGAGTGTGCGGGCCACCTCGTAGAGCGCGTCCTGGTCGCGCGCGTTGGCGAGGCTGGCGGCAAACGCCTCGCTCGCACCTTCGAAGTCGCCGAGCGCCTGCAGGGCCCGACCGCGCGTCCGCTCGAGCGTCGGCAGGCGGGTCGGGTTCGTCGCGCTGGTCGCCGCGACGATCTCGAGTGCGCGCCCCGGGTGGCCCAGGAGAAGATGGCACTCGGCGAGCAACACATCGACTTCTGAGACGTCATCCGCATTGCGCATGGAGTCGAACTGGTCGCGTGCGTCGTTGAGGAGCTCGAGCCCGCGCTCGGGCTCGCCGCCCAGCATCGCGACGCGACCCAGGTGCTGGATCGCGGTCGCGGCGACGTACGGCTTGCCTGCGGCACGGGCGACCCGCAGCGAGTCGCGGAAGCACGCGCCGGCTTCGTCGAGCCGGCCCTGGTCGGTGAGGATCTCGCCGATGTTGCACGAGACGAACGCAGCCTCGACCGCATTGCCGGTGCGGAGCCGGATGTTCCGACCCTGCTCGTAGAGGTCGATCGCCTCGTCCCACCGACCTTCGTAGTACGCGAACCCGCCGAGGTTGTTGAGGACGACGGCCTGGCGGTCGAAGTTGCCGAGTGCTTCGTAGATCTCGAGCGCGCGGGCGGAGTGGACCGCATCCTCCGGTCGGCCCAGGACCACGTAGGCCCAGTCGAGGATGAAGCGCGCGTGGGCTTCGGCCTCGAGGTTGGCCGAGGCCGCGGCCTCGGAGATCGCCTCCAGCCCCGCCGCCACCGCCTCTTGGAACCGGCCCTGGCCGGCGCGCACCGCGGCATAGAACGCGGTCAGGCTCGCCCGCACGCCCGCGACCTGCTCGGGGGGTGAGCTCTCGATCCGGTGGTAGCCCCGCCGCACGATGCGCACCGCATTGGAGAGCCGCCCGTCCGACTCGGAGATCCAGGCCTCCTTGAGCAGCAGCGACGCCTCGCCGGCCGGGTCGCCGGCGCGAACCCGGCGCGCGCTCCGGTAGGCGGCGAGCGCCCGGTCGTAGAACCCGGACCGCTCGCGGACGTCACCGAGCGCTTCCCAGATCTCGGCGACCTCGCCCGGCTCCAGATCCGGCACCCGACGCGACGCGGCGAGCGCACGCTCGAGGAACTCCGCGGCTTCGACGTTCGCGTACTTGTCGCGCGCGCGGGTTCCCGCGATGCGCGCGTACCGCCACGCCTCGGCGTAGCGCTGCGCCTGGAAGAAGTGCAGCGAGAGGAGCTCCGCCTCGCTCTCCGGGTGGTCGCCGTTCGCGAGCACGATCGCGTCGCCGGCGCGCGCGTGCAGCTCTCGGCGGCGCCGGAATGGGAGCTCCTCGTACGCGGTGTCGCGCAGCATCGCGTGACGGAAGCGGACCACGTCGCTGCCGACGAACCCGAGGAAGCTGTCCAGGCTGCGCCACGTGGCTTCGTCGGGCGCCGGAAGCTCGTCCGAGACGAGGCCCTCGAGCTCGTCGACCCGGAACGTGTGGCCGAGCACCGACGCGTAACGTAGGAGCTTGCGTTGCGCGGTCGGCAGCCGGTCGATCTGCGCGGTGATCACGGCGTCGATGGAGTCCGGGAGCGAGTCGACGTCGCCGGTCGCGGCCGCCGCCTGCATGAGCTCGGCGAGGTACAGCGGGTTGCCGGCCGCGCGCTCGGTCAGCATCGCGATCTCGTGAGGACGCAACGGCGAGTCCTCGGTCGCGGCGACGAGCGCGGCGGAGGCCTGCTCCGCGGTGAGCGGGGCGGGCCGCAACGTGCGGACGTGGGGATGCTTCGGCGCGATGAATCCGGTGTCGAGGTTGCGCCGGGTCGTGCAGATGAGCGCGGGGCGCGCCGCGAGGTTGTCCATGATGATCTTGAGGACACCGCACGATGCTTCGTCCATCCAGTGCGCGTCCTCGAGCACGACGAGGACGCCGATCGGCAGCGCGCGGTCGAGGAAGAGCGCCATGACCTC
The DNA here is from genome assembly GCA_963770105.1 of uncultured Acidimicrobiia bacterium. Classification (GTDB taxonomy): domain Bacteria; phylum Actinomycetota; class Acidimicrobiia; order IMCC26256; family JAENVU01; genus Chersky-806. The sequence goes on from CAVYOL010000003.1 coordinate 41,305, forward strand.
TTCGACCCGCTGACGGCGGAACTCGGGGGTCAGCGAGGCGGTCTCGACCGTGTCGGGGATGTCGACGTCGAGCGGCGTGCCGAGCAGCGGGAGCCAGGGGAGGAGCTCCGGGCACTTGAGCTCCACGAGCGCGCGCAGGCGCTCGGCGATCTGCTCGGGCGCGGCGGTCTCGAGCAGGCCGAGCAGATCGTGGAGCAGCCACCAGAACGGCGCGTACGGCGTGGTGGCCTCGTAGGGGTCGCACGCGATCACGAACGTGGGCACGTCCCCGGCGCGGGTCCGCAGCTCCTCCACGAGCCGGCTCTTGCCGATGCCCGGGTCACCGACGAGCTCGATCGCGCGGCCCTTCCCGGCCGCGAGGGCGTCCAGGGCCTCGATGAACGTTGCGATCTCTTCGTCGCGGCCGACGAGCGGGAGGTTCGCGATCGCGGTCTCGACCCGGCGTTGCACCGCGCCGACCGCGAAGGCTTCGACCGGGTGGCGCTTGCCCTTCACATAGAAGGGCTCGAGCGCCTCGGTCTCGAACGACGCGCGCGAGCGGTCGAGCACCGCGCTGGTCGCGAGGATCTGCCCCGGTTCGGCGCGCGCCATCAGGCGGGCCGCGAGGTTCACGGTGTCACCCATGACGGTGTACGTCCGCCGGTACTGCGGCCCCACGTCCCCCGCGAAGATCGGGCCGCGGTGCACACCGATGCGGACGCGGAGCCGGCGGGTCCCGTCGGCGATGTGGCGCACCGCGCCGAGCATCCGCTCCTCGTCGTCACCCATCGCCCGGGGCACCCCCGCGACGAGGATGATCTTGCCGCCGTCGTGGTCGATGTCCGTGCCGAGGAACGTGACCGAGTGCTCGTCGGCCGCCGCCTGCGCGTCGGCGACGAGCTCGCGCAGCGCTTCGGCCACGTACTCCGGGCCTTCGCGCTCGAGCAGCTCGTCCGTGCCGTCGAAGTGGAGGAACGCGACGGTGGCCTGGCGGTGCTCGGGGTCCTCGCCGCCGGAGAGCAGGTGCGCACGGATCGCGGTGGGGACGTAGCGCGTGAGGTCGACGTCGCGGGTCGTCGGCGGGACCGTGAGGTCGCGATCGGGGGTCACCGGACGCCGCACCTTCCGCAGCCGGAAGCCCGGTCCCTGCGGCTCGCCCACCAGCTGACGCGGCAACGCCGCCGCGGTCGCTTCGCTCACCACGACCTGGCCCGCGTTCGCCCCGCCTTCCATGTCGGTGAGCGTCGTGACCGCGGATCCCGCGAGCAGCAGCTCGCGGTGCGAGTCGCCGACGAGGAAGCACGCGAACGAACCGGTGTGCACGCCCGCGGACATGCGCAGCACGACGCGCCCGGCACTCGTGTCGAGACGGCCGACGTCCGCGAGCCGGGTCTGCATGCCGAGCGCCGAGCCGGCCGCGCGCACCGCGTGGTCGGGGCCGGTGAAGAGGAGGAGGAGCGCGTCACCACCGAACTTCAGGAGGCCGCCACCCGCGCGGTACGCGACCTCCAGCAGCGCCTCGAAGCAGGTGCCGATCGCGTCGGTGACCTCTTCGGCGCCCACCTTCCCGTGCCGCGCCAGGCGCTCGGACATCTTCGTGAACCCCGAGATGTCGACGAACAGCAGCGATCCGTCGACGGTCTGCGTCGGCGCGTCGGGCGCGATGTCGGCCCACTCGACGGTCATCCGCGGGACGTAGGGCAGCAGCGTCCCGTACGCGCCGACGGGACGACGAGTTGTCGGTATGACCGAACGCGCTGCCCGCACTTCGAGACCCACTTCAGAGCTGCTTGTCCCCGGAAGCCCACCGGCAGCCTACCGGCCCGAAATCGGCGCCGATCAACGGGGGGTTGACACTGTCTACGGTTCGGTAGACAGTGTCTACATGAGCATCGGCACCCCGACCGCACCCGGGTCGGCCACGGCCACGCGCCTCGTCGACTCGGCGCGGGCCATGCTCGACGAGCAGGGCCTGGACGGTCTGACCCTCCGGGCGATCGCGCGGCGCGCCGGGGTCTCGCACGGTGCTCCGCTGCGGCACTTCCCGACGCTCGCATCGCTGTTGGCCGCGGTCGCGGCGGAGGGCTTCGACGAGCTCGTCGTCGCCGTGGACGCGCAGACCGATCGACTGCCGGCCGGCGCTCCCGCGCTCGAACGGCTCGCGGCGTCGGGCCGCGCCTACATCGACTTCGCGATCGGCAGTCCGGGCGTCTTCACCGTGATGTTCCGTCCGGAGCGCCTCGACGTGACCGATCCCGCCTACGTCGCGGCGGCCCTGGCCTCATTCCAGCAGCTGCAGGACATCGTCGGCGCCGCACAGCGCGAGGGCTTCCACCCCGAGGTCGACGTGACCCGGCTCGCGTCCGTCATGTGGACGACGATGCACGGGTTGGCCGAGCTCTGGTTGCACGGTGGCGGCCTGCCCGGCGCGGACGAGACGTTCGGGCTCGACGAGTTCATCGCGCTCTCGCAATTGATCGTGCTCGGTGTGGACGCCGAGCCGAGTCCCCTATGAACCGGGAGGAATGCCCATGACCGCGCCGTCGCACCACTACCTCGAAGGCAACTTCGGACCCGTGCACTCGGAGATCACCGCCCTCGACCTGCCGGTGACCGGCACGATCCCGGCGGAGCTCGACGGCCGGCTGCTGCGCAACGGTCCGAACCCGATCAGCCCGCAGGACCCCGCCACGTACCACTGGTTCACCGGTGACGGCATGGTGCACGGCCTGCGCCTGCGCGACGGCAAGGCCGAGTGGTACCGCAACCGGTTCGTCCGCAGCCCCGAGGTCGCCGCGGTGCTCGGCGAGCGGACCCCGCCGTCGCCGTTCGGGGAGGACGTCCCGATCTTCGCCGCGAACACCAACGTGGTCGAGATCGCGGGGAAGACGTACGCGATCGTCGAAGCGGGGTCGCCGCCCGTCGAGCTCACCGACGAGCTCGACACCGTCGGTCCGTCGAACTTCTCGGGCACGCTCGAGCACCCGTTCAGCGCGCACCCGAAGCGCGACCCCCGCACCGGCGAGTGGCACGTCGTCGCGTACTTCTGGGGTTGGGGCAACAAGATCCGGTACATGAGCATCTCGCCGGACGGTCGGGTGCAGAAGTCCGTCGACGTCGAGACGCCGGGCGGGCCGATGGTGCACGACACGGCGTTCACCGACACCTACGCGCTGCTGTTCGACCTGCCGGTCACCTTCGACCTCGAAGCTGCGATGGGTGGTTCGACGTTCCCGTACGCGTGGAACAACGACTACGGCGCGCGCATCGGGCTGCTGCCGCGCGCGAGCGCCGCGACCGACGGTTCGGACGTCCAGTGGTTCGACATCGACCCCTGCTACTTCTACCACCCGCTCAACGCGTACGACCTCGACGACGGCCAGGTCGTGCTCGACGCGGTGCGCTACGAGACGATGTTCAACAAGAACCGTCAGGGCCCGAACGAAGGCGCGTCCCGACTCGAGCGGTGGACGCTCGACCCGGCCGAGGGCAAGGTGCTCGCCGCGACGCTCGACGACCACCTGCAGGAGTTCCCGCGCCTCAACGAGGCCTTCCAGGGTCAGCGCAACCGGTACGGCTACGGCGCGACGTTCGGCAGCCTCGACGCCGGCGGCGGTCCCGCGCTCAAGCACGACCTGGTCGCGGGGAAGACGGTGGAGCACGACTACGGGCCCGGGCGCGAGACGCTCGAGCCGGTCTTCGTGGCGCGGGAGGGTGCGACCGCCGAGGACGACGGCTGGGTGATCTCCTACGTCTACGACGGGACCACCGACAAGGCCGACGTGGTGATCCTCGACGCGCAGGACTTCACCGGCGACCCCGTCGCCACGATCCACCTGCCGGTACGCGTCCCGTTCGGCTTCCACGGCAACTGGGTCCCCACCCGGTAGACGCCACCCCCACCACTCGTTTCGGGGCGTCTCGACGTCGCTATGGCGACGCTGGAACTCCCCGAAACGAGCCCGGAGGGTCGCCGCGCGCGGGTTAGAGGGTGATGCCGAGCTGGGTGAGGATGGTGGCGGCGTCGAAGTAGACGCGCTCGACCTCGATGCGGTCGGTGCCGGGCTCGAAGATGAAGAACGCGGCCATCCGGCACCGGAACTCGCGGCCCGTCGGCTCGAGTCCGAGGAACGGTCCGGCGTGGGTGCCGAGCAGGTCGAACTCCACGATGACGGCGTCGTCGGCCTGACGGATCGAGTGGATCTCGTTGCGCTGGTCGGGGAACGCGGTGCGCGACGCGGCGTAGTACCCCATGACCTCGTCCTCACCGTCGTAGACGGTGCCGGTCGCGATCAGCTCGTAGTGCGGGTGCGCGAACGTCGCGAGGGTCTCGTCGAACGCGAGTCGGTTCTCCGACTCCATGTGGTCGCGCACCACCTGCGCGCGCCGCTCCTGCAGTCCCTCGTCGATGGTGGTCAACGGGTCAGAGGCTCGGCGGGATCGGGACTTCGCCGGCGACGGTCGTGCGGTGCATCGCGCGCCGGTGCCCCTCGACGTCCGCCATCACCATGTGCTGCATGCAGCGGTTGTCCCAGAACGCCACATCGCCCTCGGCCCAGCGCCACCGGCAGGTGAACGCGGCTTGGGTCGAGTGGTGGAAGAGGACGTCGAGCAGGGCCTTCGACTCGTGGGGCCACCAGCCGTCGAGCCCGATCGTGTACTGCTGGTTCAGGTACAGCGCTTCGCGACCGGTCTCGGCGTGCACGCGGACCGCGGGGTGGGTCTGCACCTCGTTCGCGCTCTCGCTCGTCTGCACGGTCATGCCTTCGAACGAATCGTGGATCGCCTGCATCTTCGGCGAGTAGGCGTTGCGCGCGCTGTGCACTCCGGTGAGGCCGCGCACCGTGCGTTGCAGCCCGGGCGACAGCGTCTCGAACGCGAGGTACTGGTTCGCCCAGAGCGTGTCACCGCCGTACGGCGGGCACTTCGAGCGCGTGCAGGATCGAGCCCATCGGCGGCTCGGGGAGGAACGAGAAGTCGGAGTGCCAGATGCCGCCGAACGCGAAGCCCTGGCGCTCGGTCGGCTCGCGCACCACGGCGATCACCTCGTCGTGGTCGGCGATCGGCTGCACGAACGGCACCGGGCTGTACGGACCGAAGCGGCGGCTGAACCGGACCTGCTGGACGGGGGTGAGCGACTGGCCGCGGAAGAAGATGACGCCGTGGTCGAGGAGCGCCCGGCGGATCTCGCTGACCGCGAGGTCGTCGAGGTCGGTCGCGAGGTCGACGCCGCCGATCACCGCGCCGCACGGGCCGGCGAAGCGCTCGACGGTGATGCGCTCGTGCGGCCGGCCCTCGGCCGCGGCAGGCACGGGGACCAGCGGTAGCTCCGCGATGCTCACACCCCCAGACTAAGAGCCCCGCGGGGTTTCGGCGACCGGCGTTGGCCGGGCCTGGACGAGCACATCACAAAAGCCTCACACTGGTTTGGCAGGGTTCGTCCGGGAGAGCGAGCAGAACGGCCGATCTGAGGGGGAGTCATGGGGGTTCGGGGCACGAGCCGCGGTTCGGCGCGGCGACTGGTGGCGTTCATCGCGCTCGGCACATCACTCGTGGTGGTGTTCGCCGCGCTGATCGGTGGCAACACCCCGAGGGTCACGACGGCCGGGGCGGCCGCGAAGCCCAACATCCTGTTCGTGCTCACGGACGATCTCGACGTCGGTGAGATCGCGCAGATGCCGATCCTGCATTCGAAGATCGTGCAGCAGGGCGTGAGCTTCTCCAACAACTACGTGAGCGTGTCGCTGTGCTGCCCGTCGCGGACCACGACGATTCGCGGGCAGTACTCGCACAACACCGGCGTCGAGACGAACGGTGGATCGAACGGTGGCTTCGCGACGGCGTTCGCGAAGGGCATCGAGAGCTCGACGATCGCGACCTGGCTCCACGCCGACGGGTACCGCACCGCGCTCATGGGCAAGTACCTGAACGGGTACCCGAACTCCGCGGGCGACACGTACGTCCCGCCCGGCTGGGACGAGTGGGACAGCTCGGTGAAGGGCAACCCGTACTCGGAGTACGACTACACGCTCAACCAGAACGGCACGCTCGTCAGCTACGGGCACAAGGCGAAGGACTACGGCACGACCGTCTACACGAACAAGGCCAAGGCCTTCATCACGAAGGCCGCGCAGGACGGCAAGCCGTTCTTCGCCTACCTCGCGGTCTACGCGCCGCACGCGCCGGCGACGCCGGCGCCGAAGGACGTCAACCTGTTCCCGGGGGCGATGGCACCGCGCACCCCGAACTACAACGAGGCCGACGTCAGCGACAAGCCCGCGTGGGTGCAGGCGAAGCCGTTGATGGACGCCGCGACCCAGGCGAAGACGGATGCGCTGTACCGGAAGCGCATCCAGTCGCTGCAGGCCGTCGACCGCTCGATCGGTCAGCTGATCACCACGTTGAAGCAGAACGGCCAGCTCGCCAACACCTACATCGTCTTCACGTCGGACAACGGCTTCCACCTGGGCCAGCACCGGCTGCCGCAGGGCAAGCAGACCGCGTACGAGGAAGACATCCACGTGCCGCTCTTCGTCCGCGGTCCGGGAGTTCCGAAGGGCGCGACGCGCTCGCAGATCACCGGCAACGTGGACTACGCGCCGACCTTCGCGGCCCTCGCCGGGGCGACGACTCCGTCGTTCGTCGACGGCCGCTCGTTCGCACCCCTGCTGACCAAGAACCCGCCGGCCGCGAGCTCGTGGCGGGACGCGTACCTGGTGGAGCACTGGGAGCAGTCGGGGGCGGAGGCAGCCGGCAACGGACCGCAGGAACCGGCCGACGGTGACCAGGTCGGGACGCCCGCGGCGGGCACCAAGGCGATCCCCGAGCTGCACGCGGTGCGCACGGCTCGGTACACGTACGTCGAGCTGGTGACGGGGGAGAAGGAGCTGTACGACAACTCGGTCGACCCGTACCAGCTCACCAACATCGCCGCGACCGCGTCGCCGACCCTGCTCGCCAGCCTGCACACGCAGCTCGCGGCGCTCGAGACCTGCGCCGGCGCGAGCTGCCGTACCGCCGATCGCTGACCCGCCCCCTCACCCCCCGGGACAGGGATTTTGGCGTCACTTCGGCCCCTCCACGGGGCCCAAGTGACGCCAAAACGGGGGGTGGGGTGGGTCAGGTCGAGCTGGTGGTGGGGGGCGCCGTCGTCGTGGTGGTGGTCGTCGACGTGCTCGTGGTGGTCGACGTGGAGGTCGTGCTGGTCGTCGACGTGCTCGACGTGGTGGTGGTCGTCGGGCCGGTGCTCACCTTGATGACGACGACCGAGCCCTTCCGAGCCTGGGTTGCGGCTTCGGGAGCCTGGTCGAAGACGATCCCCTTGGCGAAGGAGTCGCTGGCCACGTCCTGGGTCGACGGGCTGAGGCCGGCCTGCTTGAGCGCCGCGACCGCAGCGTTCTCCTTGGTGCCGATCACGGCGGGGACCTGGACCAGCTCGGCCTTGTTGTCGTCGTTCTGGCTGCACCGCGTAGGCGATCAGGCCACCGACGACGAGCACCAGCACGACGATCGCCGCGATGATCCACCCGGTCGCGCTGCGCTTCTTCTCGGGCGGTGTCGGGGCGGGCGGCGGGACCGGCGCCGCCGGGACGACCGGGATCGCCACCGTCGGCGCCGCGAGCTGCACCTGCGCGGTCTCGCCGAGCCGGATGAGGCTGGTCGCGGCCTCACCACCGGTCGCGTAGCGGCGCGCCGGGTCCCGTTCGAGCAGCCGGAGCGACGATCGCGTCGAACCCGGGCGGGATGCCGGGCGCGGCGACGGAAGGAGGAATGGGCGCATCGGCGAGCTTGCGCTGCGTGATCGCGACCGCGTCCGTGCCCGCGAACGGCGGCGCACCCGTCATCGACTCGTACAGCAGGGTGCCGAGCGCGTAGAGGTCCGAGCGCGCGCCCGGGGCCTGGCCCTGGAGCTGCTCGGGCGAGTCGTACGTCGCGACCGCGACCGGGCCGGCCAGCGACGCGAGGCCCGCGGTCGCAGTGCCGAAGTCCGTGACCTTGACGGTGCCGTCCTGGCCGAAGAGCACGTCGGCGGGCTTGAGGCTGCCGTGCACGAGCCCGGCGGCGTGCGCGGCGTCGAGCGCCTCGGCCACGCGCACCCCCATGTTGATCACCGGCGCGATCCCGAGCCGGGGCGTGTCCCGCAACGTGTCGGCCAGGCTCGCGCCGTCGACGTACTCCATGGCGACGTACACCGCGCCCTGATCCTCACCGGTGTCGTAGATGGTGACGATGTTCGGGTGGTGCACCGAGGCCGCGGTGTTCGCGGCCTGGCGGAACCGCTCGACGATCTGCGGGTCGCGGGCCAGGTCCGGACCGAGGACCTTGATCGCGACCGGCCGCCCGAGCTCGAGATCCTGGGCGAGGTACACGCGTGCCGCGGGGGTCGACGCGAGCTGGCGCCGCAGCTCGTAGCGACCGGCGAGGGGCGGTTGGGGGGTCTGAGACATGGCGTCGACGGTAGTCCGGCCGCGGCCCGATCGGCGCGATCCCGACGCGCGCGGGCTAGCCGCGCGTGCCGCGCGGTGCGATGGCGTCGAGCGCGGCGAGATCGTCGGGGCTCGGCACCCAATCGCCGGCGGCCGCGTTCGCCTTCACCTGCTCCGGGCGCGTCGCGCCCGCGATCACGGAGCCGACCGCCGGCTGCGCCGCGAGCCCGGCGATCGCGACGTCGAGCAGGGTCAGATCGCGCTCGGTCGCGTAGGTCTGCAGCGCTTCGATGCGATCGAACGTGCGGTCGCGGACGGTGTCGAGTCGCGACTCCATGCGCGTGCCGGCCGGCGCGGCTTCGCCCCTCCGGTACTTCCCGGTGAGGAGGCCGTTCGCGAGCGGGAAGTACGGCAGGATCCCGACCCCGTGGGCCACGCACGCGGGCGTCAGCTCGCGTTCCACCGTGCGGTCGAGCAGCGAGTACCCGTTCTGCGCGCTGATGTAGCGGCTCATCCCGGCGTGCCGCGCGAACGAGTCGGCGTCGGCGACCTGCCAGGCGTGGAAGTTCGAGGAGCCGACGTAGCGGACCTTGCCCTCGCGCACGAGCTCGTCCAGCGCGGCCAGCGGTCTCCTCGAGCGGCGTGACGCCGTCGGGCTGGTGGAGCTGGTAGAGGTCGATCCAATCGGTCTGCAGCCGGCGCAGCGACGCCTCCACCGCGAGGCGCACGTACCGACGCGAGCCGCGCGCCCCCCAGTCGGGCCCGTTGCGCGCCCTGCATGTCCATGCCGAACTTCGTGGCGAGCACCACCTGCTCGCGGCGCCCCTTGAGCGCTTCGCCGAGCAGGGTCTCGCTCCCGCCCTTGCCGCCATAGATGTCCGCGGTGTCGATGAGGTTGATGCCGACCTCGAGCGCGGCGTCCACCACCGCGCGGGTGGCGTCGAGATCGAGGCGCCCCCCGAAGTTGTTGGCGCCGAGGCCGACGACCGAGACGACGAGACCGGACTGACCGAGGGGTTCGTAGCGCATCCCCGGACGGTACCCCTGGGGAACTTCGGGGCTCCACACCACCGCGACCAGCCGGTTCGGAGGAAAAGCGCGACCCTGGTGGTTCCCGTTCAGGGTCACACGGGTATGGCCGATCAAGCGTGGAACGGTGAGCATGGGGATCTGATGGAGCACGAGCAGAGCCGGACCCGGCTGGATCGCGGCATGGATCGTCTCGTCGCGCTCGGTCGCCGGGTGCGGGCCTACGGCTCGGAGCTGATCAAGAACCCGATGCGCCTCCTGATCGGCGGGGTCTGCATCGTCCTGCTCGCGGTCGCGATCCCACTCCTCATCGGCGGCGGCAGCCGGCTGAACGCCTCGTGGAACGACTGGCGCCACGAGCGCAGCGTCGGCCGGGACTGGATCCGCGCGACGGGCACCGTCACCGCGGTGCGCGAGGGCGACGGTCTCGCGCTGCAGCTCTTCTACTTCGACCGCTCCGGCGAGCGCCACGACGCCGAGGTCCAGGTCGAGGGATCGGGCGCGCAGTGGATCAACAGCCGGCTGCCGATCCGGTACGACCCCAGCCACATGGGCCAGGTCGATCTCGTCGGCGTCGCCGGGGCCCGGCCGATCGGGAGCGCCCTCGTCGCCGGGGCGGAGATCGGTGCCGGGCTCGCCGCGCTGATCCTCGCGTTCGGAACCTGGCGCCGCCGACGCGTGCTCGCGGATTCCGACCACCCCTTCACGGTGCTGCGGGTTCCCCTCGCGCTCGCGGGCCTCGCGCTCGCGCTCGGGTTGGCGGCATGGGCGGTCGGCACCGTCAGCCTGCGCGGCTGGTCCGGCGTCGCGGACCGGCTCGGCAACCAGTTCTCCGTCGTGTTCGGCGACCTGCTCGGCGTCGTGCTGCCGCTCGTCACGTTCGCGATCGGTTGCCTGCTCACCGCGTGGCTCGCCCGGCACCGCCATCACGAGGACCACGACGGCGTGCTCTCGAACATGCACCGCGTCATCGACCGCGCCGCGGGCTACGTCCCGTCGCCGGAGGATCTCCAGGCCGAGGCGGTGCCCGGGTCCACTGCGCCGGAGCCCACCGCGCCGGAGCCCGCGCCCGAGGTCACGGAGCCGGAGCCGGTCGCACCCGTCGCGCAGCCGGACGAGACGATCAGAACCGGGCGATGACCTCGTCCGCGAAGCGGGCGAGCGAGTCGAGCTGGACCTGCAGGTCGTTCGGGTCGCCGCCGTAGAAGTACCAGGGCACCGTCTGCAGCTCGGTGACCCCGGCGTCCGCGAGGCGCCGGTAGCCGTCGAGGTCGAACGCGTCGATGCAGAGCGCGTTCACCTCGAACGGGACGTCCGAGCGGCCGTACTCGGCCCGGTAGCGATCGAGTGCCGTGATCGCGTCGGTGATGTCGGCTTCGGTGTTCTGCACGGAGATCCACCCGTCGCCGAGGCGCGCCGCGCGCCGGAGCGCGGGCTCCGACAGGCCGCCGACGGAGATCGGCACCGCGGCGCTCGGGCGCGGGCGAGATCATGAGCCGGTCGAAGTCGTAGTGCTTGCCGTGGTACTCGACCCACTGCGGGCCGCCGCCGCCGCACACGAGCCGGAGGATCTCGATCATCTCGTCGGCGCGCTTGCCGCGCGTGCTTCATGTCGGTGTGCGTCCACGCGAACTCTTCGGGCATCCAGCAGAGCCCGACCCCGAGCCCGACCCGCTCGTTCGAGAGGACCGCCATCGACGAGAGCTGCTTCGCGACGAGGAGCGGGTCGCGGATCGGCAGCTTGATGACGTTCGTGAGGAACCGGATGCGCTCGGTGACCGCGACCATCGCGGCGATCGCGATGAACGGGTCGACGAACGACGTGTCGCCGAGCCCAGAAGCGCGACGCCGTCACCCGAGTACGGGTAGTCGGTGTCGACCTTCTCGGGGAAGAAGACGGAGTCGGGCACCGTGATCGTGTCGAACCCGGTCTCGTCGGCCATCTGCGCCATCGGCAGCAGGTGGTCGGCCGGGAACATCGGGAACGCGACGGTCCAGCGCACGCTCAGTCTCACAGGTCCGGAAGGTTCGAGGGCGAGGTTCGCCTCTTCGAGGCCGCCGTCGACCTCGAAGATCTTGCCGGTGACGAAGCTCGCGGCCGGCGACGCGAGGTACGAGCGCGCAGAGGGCGATGTCGTCCGCCTCGCCGAGGCGCTTCAGTGGCGTGCCGTCTCACCATCTCGTCGCGGATCGCCGTCGTCGGTGAGGACCGTCTCGAGCGCGCTGGTCGCGATCGAACCGACCGCGATGCGCGTTGACGCGGATCTTCGGCGCGAGGTCGGCGGCCATGAGCCGGCTCATGTGCGTGAGCGCGGCCTTCGCGGTGCCGTAGGCGACGAACCCGCGGTCGCGGAGGCGACCGATCGTGGAGGAGATGTTGATGACCGAGCCCTCGCCCCGCTCGAGCATGTGCGGCACCGCGGCCTTCGTGAGCACGAACGCGGCTGGTGGTGTTGAAGTGGAACGAGCGCTCGAGGTAGCCGGGGCTGGTGTCCAGGAACGGCCGGGGCATCGTGCCGCCCGGCGTTGTTCACGACGACGTCGATCCGGCCGAACTCGTCGATCGTGGCCTGCACGAGCGCGTCGAGCGCCTCGTTCTCCGTGACGTCCATCGGCACGACGAGCGGCCGCGCACGTCGAACGCGCGCGGCCTGGTCCGCGACGGAGTCGAGCTGCTCCTTGGTCCGCGACGCCAGCACCACGTCCGCGCCCGCCTCGGCGAGCGCCAGTGCGGTCGCGGCGCCGATGCCCCGCCCCGCGCCCGTGACGATCGCCACCTTCCCGTCGACTCGAAACCGTTCCAGCACCAGACATCCCCCTCGAAAAGTTGCGGCCGCCGGACGGTAGTCCGTCGCTCGAGGATGTGGTCTACGGGACGATGACGGCGCGGCCGTGGAGGGTGCCGGCGGCCATGTCGTCGTAGGCCTTGGCCGCGTCGTCGAGGGAGTACCGCTGGACGTGGGCCCGGATCTTGCCGGCCTCGCCGAGCGCGATCACCTCGTGGAGCTCGCTGACCGATCCCCAGTAGGTGCTCGCGAGCGACACCTCGTAGGGGACGGTGAAGAAGCTGAACGGGTAGCTGCCCATCCCGATGCCGATGAGGGTGACGTGCGAGAGCGGGCGGGCGACGCTCACGGCGAGCGCGATCGTCGCGTCGACACCGACGAAGTCCAGCACGAGGTCCGTGCCGCGGCCCTTGGTGAGCTCGCGGACCTCGTCGGCCGCGTTGTCGCCGGACAGCACCCCGTGCGCGGCGCCGACGGACTGGGCGAGCGCCAGCGCCTCGGGCGACTGGTCGACCGCGACGATCCGGGCGGGGGAGATCGCGGCGAGGATCTGGATGGCCAGGTGGCCGAGACCGCCCGCACCGATCACGAGTGCCGTCGAGCCGGGCACCAGCCGGTCGAGCGATCGCTTGACCGCGTGGTACGGCGTGAGGCCCGCGTCGGTCAGCGGCGCGGCGTCGACCGGGTCCAGGTCGGTGAGCGGGACGATGTGGCGCGCGCTCGGGACGAGCAGGAGCGGCGCCATCCCGCCGTCGAAGCCGAGGCCGCAGCCCTCACGCTTGAACTCGGCGCGGTGCTCGCAGTAGTTCTCCATGCCCTGCAGGCACCGGCTGCAGTGTCCGCAGCCCCACGCGCCGTACACCGCGACCGGCTGCCCGACCTCGAGCCCGGTGACGCCCGCACCGACGGACTCGACCCACCCCGCGTTCTCGTGCCCGAGTGTGAACGGCGGGTCGAACGGGAGCAGACCGTCCGGGAAGTCGTGCAGGAGATGGAGGTCCGAGTGGCACGCACCCGCGCCACCGATCCGCACCACCACCGCGCCGGGACCCGGCTCGGGGTCGGCGACTTCCAAGAGCTCCGGGTCGTGCTGCCACTCCGTGAGCCGCAGGGCGCGCACGGCTCAGCAGCCCCCGCCCCACGGGCCCTGGCCCTGCCACTGGTAGAGGCTCCACGCGACGTCGTCCTGGTCGGACGGCGACGCGGTCGACGGGATCACGCCGACGAGATCGACGCGACCCGCATGGCGCGCGGCGATGTTCCACGTGGACGCGAGGAACTGGTACGCGCCGTAGTAGGGCCCGCTGGGGTTCACGACGCCGTAGTTGCCGTTGCTCTCGCGCTGGCGCACGCACGAGAGGAAGGGATCGTCATGGTGCGAGCCGGTGCCGCCCGTGCTCGGCGGCGCGGGGACGGCAGCCGCGGCCGGGGCCGCGGCACGGGTCGTGTGACGAGCGGTCGTGTGCGCGGTGCTGCGCGTCGCACGAGCCGCTGCCGCCTGCGCCGCGAGGCGAGCCTGGACGTCACGTTGGCTGCTGAGCGCGGATGCCAGCAGGGAGTCGGCCTTGCGACTCGCGCTCTGCAGCTGGTTGAGCGCGGTGCTCTGCTGCGCCTCGAGGTTGTGCAGGTCTTCGCGCTTCGCCCGCAGATCGGCTTGCTGCGCGTTCAACAGCGAGAGCGAGTCGCTGTCCCTGTTGTTCGCGGTCGCCAGCAGCTTGTCGCTGCGCATCATCTCCGGGAGATCGCCGGCGGTGAACACCGACGGCAGGCTCGACCCGGCGCGCATGTACGCGCTCGCGGCGCGTTCCTGCACGACCCGTCGCAACATCGCGGCGCGTTGCTCACCCTGGGTGATCACGGTCTCGACGCCGGCGGCCTGCGTGCGGAGGCTCTCGAACGCGCTCAGCGCGGCCAGGTACCGCGCGGCCTCCGCGTTCGCGGCGCGGCGGGCGGACTCGACCCGTCCGTTGGCGTCACTCCCTGCGTCACACGAGCGCGAGGCAGCCATCGCTGCGGTGGGCGCGCTGAGCACGATGAGGACTGCCAGCAGGGCCACCGCCAACCGCTGGGTGCGCGCGACGAGAGAACGAATTGGAGACGTCACGGAAGAACGCAAGGGTATCGGGGCCTCACCCCGGCCCGCCAAGTGGCCCACACCCCGGGGTTACCCAATTCCCGGGGTTTCAGCACTCTGACCAGCAGAAAACGGCGCAGCGACCGGAAAACTGCAGGCCCGGCCTACGCTCCGGCCTCTCGAACCGAGGAGTCGATCGTGACGTACAAGGTCATCCAGTGGAGCACCGGCAACGTCGGCCACCACGCGGTGCGGCTCATCGCCGACGCACCCCGAGCTCGAGCTCGTCGGGCTCTGGGTGCACAGCGCGGACAAGGCGGGGCGCGACGCGGGGGAGATCGTCGGCATCGGGCCGCTCGGCGTCGCCGCGACCAACGACATCGACGCGCTGCTCGCCTCGACGCCGACTGCGTCTGTTACACCGCGACCGCGGACCTGCGACCCGGCGAAGCGATCGCCGACATGGCGCGCATCCTCGCGTCGGGCAAGAACGTCGTGTCGAGCTCGGTCGTGCCGCTCGTGTACCCGCCGCACGTCGATCCGGAGATGCGCCGGCCGCTCGAGGAGGCGTGCAACGAAGCGGGCAGTGTCGTGCTTCACCTCGGGCATCGATCCGGGATGGGCCAACGACCTGTTGCCGCTCGTGCTCACCGGCACGTGCGAGTACATCGACACGGTGCGCGTGATGGAGGTCGTCAACTACGCGACGTACGCGCAACCGACGGTGCTGTTCGACACGATGGGCTTCGGCCAGCCGCTCGACGCGACGCCGCTGCTGCTGCTCCCCGGGGTGCTGTCGTTCGCGTGGGGCGGCGTCGGTCAAGGTGCTCGCCGCCGGGCTCGGCGTCGAGATCGAAGAGCTGCGCGAGGTGCACGAGCGCCTGCCCGCGCCGAGGAGACCTCGATCTCGGCTTCGGCGTGGTCGAGAAGGGCACGACCGCCGCGATGCGCTTCGAGGTCCAGGGGATCGTCGACGGCGAGCCGCGGATCATCCTCGAGCACGTCACCCGGCTCGACGACGACCTCGCGCCCGACTGGCCGCAGCCGGTGAGCGACAGCGGCTACCGGGTCATCGTGACGCGGCAACCCCAGCTACACCTGCGACGTGCAGATGATGGGCGACGACGGTGACCACAACACCGGCGGCCTGGTCGGCACCGCGGCCCGGCTCGTCAACACGATCCCCGCGGTGTGCGAGGCCCGCCCCGGCCTGCTGTCGGTGCTCGACCTGCCCTTGGTGCCCGGACGCGGGCTGTTGCGCCGGAAGTAGGAGCGATGCCTGCGATCGTCGTCGAGGAGCTGCGCAAGACCTACGGCGCGACCGATGCGGTCGACGGTGTGAGCTTCGAGGTCCGCGAGGGCGAGGTCTTCGCGCTGCTCGGGCCGAACGGTGCCGGCAAGACGACGACGGTCGAGATCCTCGAGGGCTACCGGGCGCGCACGTCGGGCCGGGTCGAGGTCCTCGGCGCGGACCCGGTCCACGGTGGGAAGCCGTGGCGCGAGCGCATCGGGATCGTGCTGCAGTCCTGCGGTCTCGACCCGTACCTGACCGTCTCCGAGTACGTCCTGCACACCGGTCGCACGTATCCGCACGCGCGCCCGGTCGACGAGCTGCTCGACCTCGTCGGCCTCTCGGAGAAGGCGGGCGCACGCGTCAAGACGCTCTCGGGCGGGCAGCAGCGTCGACTCGATCTCGCGCTCGCGCTCGTCGGCGATCCCGACCTGATCTTCCTCGACGAGCCCACCACCGGCTTCGACCCGTCCGCGCGTCGCGGCGCGTGGGATCTCGTCGAAGGACTGTGCAAGCTCGGCAAGACGATCCTGCTCACCACGCACTTCATGGACGAGGCGCAGCACCTCGCAGATCGCGTCGCGGTGATCGTCGACGGTCGCATCGTGGCCGCAGGAACGCCCGAGACGATCGGTGGTCGGGATCTCGCCGCGGTGCTCATCCGATTCGCGCTGCCGGACGGGCTCACGCTCACGGATCTGCCGGTCCCGGCCGGGCCGGCGGCCCAGGAGGAGCCCGGCTACGTCGAGCTGACCACCGACGAGGCGACCCGCGTCCTGCACGACCTGACCGGATGGGCGCTCGAACGCGGCGTCGCGCTGCGGGGGCTCACCGTCACTCGCCCCACGCTCGAAGACGTCTACCTGCAGCTGACGGAACCGCCCGCGGAGCCGCAGCCGTGAGCCCGGTGCGGCTCGCGCTCGACCAGCTGCTGCTGGAGCAGAAGCGCTTCTGGCGCAATCCCGCCAACGCGATCTTCACGGTCGCGTTCCCGATCTTCTTCCTGGTGATCTTCGGTTCGCTCAACGCGAACGATCGCCTCAAGCAGCTCGGCAACATCAACTTCAACCAGTTCTTCACCCCGAACATCGTCGCCTTCGGGCTGATGTCGGCGTGCCTCGTGAACCTCGGGATCAACCTGCCGTTCCGCCGCGACACCGGCTTGCTCAAGCGGATGCGGGGCACGCCGCTGCCGATCCCCTCGTTCGTGTTCGGGCTGCTGGCCAACGCGTTCCTGGTCAGCGCGATCCTGACGGTCGTCGTGATGACGTTCGGTGCCGTGGCCTACAACGTCGTGTTCCCGCTGTCGCACCTTCCCGACCTCGTGCTGGTGCTGGTCGTCGGCGCGGCGTCGTTCAGTGCGCTCGGCATCGCGATCGCGTCGCTCGTCCCGAACGCGGACGCCGGGCCGGCGATCGTCAACGCGATCTTCTTCCCGCTCGTGTTCCTCTCGGGGACGTTCTTCCCCGTCGGTCCGGATTCGGTGCTGGCGAAGATCGGGAGCTTCTTCCCGGTGCGCCCGTTCCTGCAGGCCATCTTCGCGACGTTCGATCCCTTGGAGGTCGGCTCGCGGCTGCACTGGGGAGATCTTGCGGTCGTCGCGGCCTGGGGCGCGGTGGCCAGCGTCGTCGCGGTCCGCCGCTTCCGCTGGGAACCAAGGGTCACGTAGGTCCGGCGCTCAGCGGGGGTCGCGCCACATCGTGGTGACGGTGCCGTTGTCGTCGGGAAGCTCGAACGTGGTGCGCGGCACGAACCCGACCGACTCGTAGCGGGGGATGTTCACCGGGTTGCTCGACTCGAGGTAGGCGGGCGCGTGCTCGGCGTCGATGCGCCCGAGCGTCTCGGTCAGCAACGCCATGCCGACGCCGTGACCCCGGTGTTCGGGCGCAGTGCCGAACCCGGTCAGGAAGTAGTACGGCGGGCTCTCCGGTGGATGGTTGGCCTCGAAGCGATCGAGCAGCTCGAGGATGAGGTGCGCGCGATCACCGATCAACGCGCGCAGCAGCGGCGCGACGTGTGGCGCGTCGACGGGTGGCAGCTCGTGACCGCCGGGCGGGATCCAGACCGTGACCGCCTCGGCGTTCGGGGTCACCCGCACGCCACCCTGCGGCAGCGCCGCGCCCACCCAGAACCGCCACCAGACCTCGAGCTGGTCGCGCTCGGGGAACGCCCAGCCCCAGACCGGGTCGTGCGCGAACGCGCCGGCGAGCGTGACCGCGATCGCCTGCAGGTCGTCTCTGGTGGCCGCCCGGGACTCCATCGACCGAGACGTTACGGCGGCCCGTTGCTCGTGCCGAACCGGCACGGGGAGGTCGTCCCAGCCTCTCGATACGCTCCGCCGCATGAGCGATCACGAGCGGCAGGCGGGTCCGGTGGGCCGGGTCGTCGGCACCGAGGACAGCACACCCCTGCACTTCTGGGTCGCGCTCGAGCCCCGACCACTACCTGCAGCTCGACGACGTCGTGGTCTGCGACCGGCCGCTGCCCGGACGACGAGTCCGTGACGCTCTCGGGCGTCGTCACCCAGGTCATCGGGCCCGCCAGGAGGGTGCACGGTTCGACGTCGGACGTCTTCCTCATCGCGGACGGCGTGCTCCCGGCGCGAGACCATCGAGGTGGCCGAGGTCACCGTGACGCCGGGTCGAGCCCGAGATCTACGTCCCGCCGCTGCCCGGGCGCCGAGGCGCGCCGGGCCGAGGACGCCGAGCGCGACCACGCGCTGTTCTTCGACGACATGGAGCACCGGGTCCCGATCGGGCTCGGCCGCGACGGCGCGCCGCTGTACGCCAACCTCGAGTTCATCGACGGCACGCGCGGCGCGCACGTCAACATCAGCGGCATCTCGGGCGTCGCGACCAAGACGAGCTACGCGACCTTCCTGCTCTACAGCCTGTTCCACTCCGGCGTGCTCGGCGCCGAGGCGGTCAACACCAAGGCGCTGATCTTCAACGTCAAGGGCGAGGACCTGCTGTTCCTCGACCAGCCCAACGGCAAGCTCGACGACGATCGACCAGGAGCCGCTACCGGACGCTCGGGCTCACCGCCGACCCGTTCGCCTCGGTCGCGGTCTTCGCGCCGCCCGCGCAAGGGCGATCCGAACGCCGGGCCGGACGTCGCCACCCGCACCACCGGGGTCAGCACCTACTACTGGACGATCGCCGACTTCGTGGAGGACGAGCTGCTGCCGTTCGTCTTCGCCGACGCGGAGGACGAGCGCCAGCAGTACACGATGGTGATCCACAACGTCGTGCGGCAAGCTCAAGGTCGACGGGCGTGCCGTTCGGCGACGACGGGGCGTGGCAGATCGACGGCGTCACGGTGCGCGACGTACCACGAGCTCGTCGAGCTGATCGTGCGACCGGCTGACCGACGACGGACTCGAGTCTCGACTGGGCCGGTCGCGCGGTCGGGATCGGGCACGATCAACGCGTTCGTCCGCCGGCTGCTCTCGTCGCAGCGTGCGCTCGGTCACCTGATCCGCGCCGACGTGCCGCTCCGCGCCGGCCGGCACGATGCGCACCGTCGGACGTCCACGCAGGTCACGGTCGTGGACATCCACAACCTCGCCGACCGGGCCCAGCGCTTCGTCGTCGGCGTCACGTTGCAGCGCGACGTTCGAGGAGAAGGAGGAGTCCGGCGCGCGCAAGCCGCTGCTGTTCGTCGTGCTCGACGAGCTCAACAAGTACGCACCCCGCGAGGGCCAGAGCCCGATCAAGGAGATCCTGCTCGACGTCGCCGAGCGGGGCCGCAGCCTCGGCATCATCCTCATCGGCGCGCAGCAGACCGCGAGCGAGGTGGAGCGGCGGGTCATCGCGAACTCGGCGATCCGCGTCGCCGGTCGGCTCGACCCGGCCGAGGCGACGCGGCCCGAGTACGGCTTCCTCCCGGCCGCGCACCGCCAGCGGGCCACGCATCGCCAAGCCGGGCACGATGTTCGTCAGCCAGCCCGAGATCCCCGTGCCGCTCGTGGTCGAGTTCCCGTTCCCGGCGTGGGCCACCCGCCCGACGAGGTGCGCGGCGGGCGCGTCGACGCGGACCGGCACCGGCGATCGCCGGCTGCCGCTCGGACGCGCCGACCCGTTCGCACGGGTCTCGGCCTGGGGACTCGGCGCACGTGAGGATCCTGCACACGTCGGACTGGCACGTCGGCAAGACGATCCGCGGGCGTCCCGCCTCGACGAGCACCGCCGCGGTGCTGGCCGAGATCGTCGAGGTCGCGCCGGGCCGAGTCGGTCGATCTCGTGCTCGTCGCGGGCGACCTCTACGAGTCCGCGGCGCCGTCCGCCGAGGCGGAGCAGATCGTGCTGCGCGACGCTGCTCGACCTGCGCGACACCGGCGCGAAGGTCGTGGTCGATCGCCGGCAACCACGACAACCCGGGTCGGTTCGAGGCGATCCGGCCGTTGTTCGGCGCGCTCGGCATCACCGTGCTCGGCCAGGTCGGCGCGGCCCGATGCCGGCGGCGTGATCGAGCACATCGACCGCCGTCCGGCGAGCGCGCGCGGCATCGCGCTGCTGCCGTTCTGCTCGCCGCGGTACGCGGTGCGCGCCGCCGAGCTGATGAGCCAGGACGGCGTTCCAGAACGTCGGCGCGTACGCCGAGCAGATGCGCGGCATCGTCGGCGCGCCTGACGGCCGACTTCGGCGGCGACGCGGTGAACCTCGTCGCCGCGCACGCATGGTCCGCGGCGGGCAGACCGGCGGCGGCGAGCGCGACGCGCAGACCGCCTTCGAGGACTACTGGGTCGACGCCAGCGTGTTCCCCGGCTCCGCGCAGCTACGTCGCGCTCGGTCACCTGCACCTCGCCCAGACAGCTGCCGGGCGGCGCGCCGATCTGGTACTCGGGATCGCCGATCCAGGTCGACTTCGGCGAGGCGGGCGCGGGCAAGCACGTCGTCGTGGTCGAGGCCGCGCCCGGGTCGCCCGCGTCGATCGAGCCGATCGCCGCTCACGGCCGGGGAGCAGCTGCGCACGCTCACGGGGACGTTCGCCGAGCTCGAGGCCATCGCCGCGGCCGAGGACTCTCGACGGGACGTGGTTGCGGGTGCGGGTCACGGAGCCCGGGCCGGGCCGGGCTCGCCGACGACGTGCGTGCGCTGCTCGGTGACCGGGTCGTCGAGGTGCGCATCGAGGGCGCGGCCGGAGCCGACGCGCGGCCGTGCGCGCGGCGCGGAGTGGTCGAGGACCGCACGAGCTGTTCGCGGCGTACCTCGAGGAGCAGGACATCGAGGACGACCGGCTCGCCGCGCTGTTCGCCACGCCTGCTCGACGAGGAGCTCGGTCGGTGAGGCCGATCCGGCTCGAGGTGCAGGGCTTCGGCGCGTTCCGCGAGCACACGGAGATCGACTTCGAAGGCGTCGAGCTGTTCGCGCTCGTCGGCCCGACCGGCTCCGGGAAGTCGACCGTCATCGACGCGATCTGCTTCGCGCTCTACGGCAGCGTGCCCCGGTACGGCAACAAGGGGAGCGTCGCGCCGATCGTGACGATGGGTGCGATCGAGGCGCGAGTGAGCCTGACCTTCGAAGCCGGCGGGCCGCAGGTACGTCGCGACGCGCGTCGTGCGGCTCGACAAGCGGGGCAGTGCGACGCACCAAGGAAGCCCGGCTCGAGGCGGTGGACGGCGAGGTGCTGGCGGGATCCGTGAGCGAGATCGACGGCGCGGTCGAGGGACTGCTCGGCTTGACCTTCGACCACTTCACCCGGGCGGTCGTGCTCCCGCAGAACGAGTTCGCGCGGTTCCTGCACGACAAGCCCGCGGCGCGCCAGGACCTGCTCATCAAGCTGCTCGGCTTCGACGTGTACGAGCGCATGATGCGCAACGCCCGGGCCCGGGCCGCCGAGCAGGAGACGGCGGTGAAGCTGGCCGAGCAGCAGCTCGAGGGGCTCGCGGACTGCACCCCCGAGCAGCTCGAGGTCTGGGGCCAGTGGGTCGCGCTCTACCGGCAGCTGCGCGAGGACGTCCGCGGGGCGCGGGACGCGCTCCGCTCGCTCGAGCAGCAGCAGCAGGCCGCGAGCGTCGCCGCGACGCGGGCGCGCGACATCGTCAGCCGGCTGGAGAAGACGGAGATGCCGGCGACGGTCGCGAAGCTCGCCGCACAGCGCGAGGAGGCGGTGGGCGCTCTCGACGCGCGGGTGAAGGCGGCGGCCGAATCCGCGCGGCTCGTCGAAGCCGCGGCAGGTTGCGCTGGCCGAGCTCGGCCCGAGGGATCCTCTGGTCGCCGCGCGCGCCGCGCTCGGAGAGCTGGACCAGATCCGGGCCGCGCTCGCCACCGCCCGCGAACGGGCGGAGGGAACCGCGGCGGCCGTCGAGCCCGCGGCGGGCAAGCTGGCCGACGCCGAGGCCGCACTCGAGGCGCTGCGGGTCGCGCACGCCGCGCACACGTTGGTGGGGGCGCTCGAGGTCGGTGAGCCCTGCCCGGTCTGCGAGCAGCCCGTCTCGAGCATCCCGAAGCACCGGGCCCCGGCCGGGGGCGCCGCGGCCCGCAAGCGAGTCGACGCCGCGAAGGCCGCGGACCAGCGGGCGCGCGAAGCCGCCGCGGCGGCGCAGCAGTCGGTCGCGGAGCTCGCCGAACGCGAACGCGCGCGGGCCAAGGAGGTGGGGACTCAGCCCGACCGGGCGACGATCGACCGCCGGCTCGACGCGATCGAGGCCGCCGGGAAGCAGCTGGAGGCGGCACGGGCGGCCGACACCAAGGCGCGCCAGGGTGAGACCGACGCCCGCGCGACGGTCGCGGCCGTCGACACCCGGTTGCAGAAGGCCGCGACCGCGTTCCGGTCCCAACGCGACGCGCTCGTGCAGCTGGGGGTCGCACCCCCGCCGGAGGGGGGCGACCTGGCGACGGACTGGCCCGCGCTCGTCGCGTGGGCGGCAGCCGAGGTCCCGTCGCACACTGCGGCCGCGGCAGCCGCGGACGCAGCCGCCGCGGCGTTGGGCCGGCAGCGTGACGGGCAGCTCGGAACGCTGGTGGAGCGCGCGCTCGAGGCCGACATCGACGTGGACCCATCGGTCACGGTGGACGAGCTCGCCGACGCGGCGGTGGAAGCCGAGCAGGTCGCGGTCGCAGCTCAGCGCCGGGTCAAGGAGGGCATCACGGCCCGGACCGGGCTCGAGCGCCGGATCGAGCAGACCGGTGCGGACGTCCACGTCGCCCGCGAGCTGGCCCGGCTGCTCGATGCCCGCAACTTCGAACGGTGGCTGGTCGCGGAAGCGCTCGAGCTCCTGGTCGACGGCGCGTCGCGGCGGCTCCGGGAGCTGTCCGCGGGTCAGTACTCCTTCGCGTTCGAGGAGTCGAGCCGCGACTTCCTCGTGGTCGACCATCGCAACGCCGACGAACGGCGGTCGGTGCGCACGCTCTCCGGCGGGGAGACCTTCCAGGCGTCGCTCGCGCTGGCCCTCGCGCTGGCCGACCAGCTCGTCGACCTGGCCGCGGACGGCGCGGCGCGCCTCGAGTCGATCTTCCTCGACGAGGGCTTCGGGTCGCTCGACCCGGACACGCTCGAGACCGTCGCCGGCACGATCGAGAACCTCGGTGCCGGCGACCGGACGGTCGCGGTGGTGACCCACGTGCGCGAGCTGGCCGAGCGGATGCCGGTGCAGTACCGGGTCACGAAGGGGCCGCGCACCGCGACGGTGGAGCGGGTGACCCGATGAAGTTCCGGGTTGATCCGTGGAGCGTCGAGTACGGCGCGTCGGTCGAGTCGGATCTGGACCAGTCGGCGGTCGACGTGAACCCCGACGTCGAGCGGCCGAGCGCCGAGTGGGGTGCGATCGGACCGAGCACGACCGCGCGGGAGCCGACGACGGTGCTGTTCGTGGACGGGGTGCGCCGGGTCGACGCCCGGGTGTGGATCGAGGATCCGGACGGCGATGCCCAACCGGGGATCTGTGCGTCCTTCGGCGCGGGGGTCGCGCGATGCGGCGCGGGGCTGCGGGCGGACGTCATCCACCCGAGCGTCGGGCGAGGCGTGTTCAGCGCTTCCCCGCACGCGGCCGAGATCGTGACCCGGCACGGCGCGTACCGCGCGCACGTCGCGAACGGCCCCAACCCGAAGGACCTGTGGCTCGCACTGCAGGAGCGCATGGCCCGGCGGGAGGTCGACGCGGCCGAAGCCGCACGCCGGGAGTGCCCGGACCCGGACGACGCGCTGGTCGTGGTGGACGGGCCGCTGAGCGGGCGCCAGCACGTGGACGGCACGGTGGGCATGGTCAAGACGCACGAGGTCGCGTACCTCCCGCCCGAGCTCCACCGGCTCGTCGGCACCCTCGGTGCGGGCGAGCGGACACCGATCTTCACCATCGGCAGCCAGTGGTCCCGGCACTCGTGGTACCTCCGGCTGCCCGGCGGGGCCGATGCGCCGTGGGCCGGGGTGGTGCGGGTGGAGTGCTCGACCGAGGTGGCGGTCCCGGCGGCCTGCGCCCTGGCCGACACGGTGGGCGTGACCCTCGGCCGGTACGCCAGCGAACCGTACAAAGACCCCCGCGCGCCACAAAACCTTTATCCGATCGGTGGCCTGGAGCGGGAGCTGCGGCGGCGCCTGGGCGACGCCCGCTTGATGTTTCGGGCCCTCCGGGTGGCGGCCGACGGGACCGTGGGCTGATTGTCCCGTTTACCGCCCGGCCGCGGGAGTCGATACCTTCTCGACGGCACGGACGCCGAGCCCCATTCTCCAGGCCCCCGGAGACCCGATGAGCCGCAAGATGAAGATCCGCACCGACCACCCGGACGACGAGCCGGCGTCCGAGTCCTGGCTCGACGACACCGATCCGCACGGCTTCTGGGACGGCGCCAGCCTCGACGATGCCGACAACGACGACGCGTTCGCCGAGGTCATCGACATCGCCGGTGACCTGCCCGACGAGCGTGAGACGCTCGTCTACATGGGGAGGGTGACCGAGGTCAGCTCGATCGAGCTGGCGACGCTCGGCACCTGGGCCGAGGGCAAGGCGTGTCGCGGGTGCAAGCGGAAGATGCGCACGCGCGGCGACCTGCTCCTGCTGAAGCACGAGGAGTGCCGCACGGCCTTCCGGGTCAGCAACCTGCTCCACCGCTACCAGTAGGACCGGAGCACGCGCGTCCAGGTCGCGTCGTCTAGGTGTGGACGCCGTTCCAGGTGAAGTCGGCGGCGCCGGTCTCGTAGCAACCCTCGAGGTGCCGGAGCCACGCCAGTGAGTCGCTGAGCCCACCGGGACGGTTGCGCGCGAGCCACAGCCGCTCGTGCTCCGCCATCACCGGCCGGAGATCGGCCGCCAGCCGGCTGCGGGTCGCGGCGGGAATCGACGCGAGCGTGCCGTCGCCTTCGACGCGGGCGCGCCCGTCGCGGCAGAGCAGCTCCACGAGCGTGATCGCGTTGCGCAGCTCGGCGAGGACGCAGGTCACCGTCGGCGCGGCCGGGTCGGCGCCCGGCGCAGCGCGTCGCGGCACAGCCCGAGCTCGACCGCGACGGCTTCGTACTCGTCCGCGTTCGCCCCCTTGAGCGGCCACCGCCCGGCGATGAGCTGGGGCCAGTACAGCGGGAGGACGAGCGCGGAGACGTTCCCCATCTGCGGGGTGATGCCGAGGTAGGTGTCGCCGAGCGCGACGAGGGTCTCGCCGAGCACACCGGTCGGGTCGTCGTAGCAGTGGGCCGAGAGCGCGGCGCCGAGGTCGAGGTCGCGGTTCGTCGCGGCGCACCACGCCATCGGCCGCGCCGTACGCGAGGCCCGGGTCGCTGATCGGCAGGTACTGGAGGTGGCCCTGGTCGCCCCAGTCGGTGTTGAGCACGCCGTCACCGCCGTGCGCGATCGTCGCGTCGACGGCCTCGGCGATCGTCGCCCGCATGTTCGTGGTCCGACCGAGGATGGTGAGCCAGCTCGACGTCCCGGGCGCGGTCCAGCACGGCCGGCCCGCGGCCTCGTAGGTCGCGGCCCGGGCGTCGAACGGGTACCCGGCGTCGTAGCCCCACTCGCAGACCGTCACGCCGTCGGGCAGGGCGGCGATGCGGTCGGGCTCACCGGCGAGGATGTCGCCCCAGACGAGCATCTCGCGGCCGTCGAGCTCGGGGAGCGCGCGCAGCACCCGCACCCACTCGAGGTAGTCGTCGATCCGCTCCGGCGGCAGCTCCCACGGCTCGTCGAGGCCGACGTTGCACGTAGCGGTCGTGCGAGAAGTTCGGGAGCAGCTCGCCGAGCAGGTCGCGCACGAGCGCGAGCGGCCGCCGGGTTGGTGGGCTCGATCGTGGTCGGAGGGCGCCGGTCGGGCTGGTCGGGTGTCGGCGCCATCGCCAGCGTGCCGGTACGCGCTCGTGCGGCAGCCACCGGCCCATGTGGCCGAGGCAGTTCTGGTTCGGCACCAGCTCGATGTGGCGCGCCGGGCAGTACGCGTCGAGCGCCGCGATCTCCGTCGGCGGTGATCGGGCTCGCGTCTCGCCAGCACGACCTCGTGGTCGCGGTAGGCGAAGGTGTGCTCGGCGTAGAGCTGGATCTGGTTGACCTTCCACGACGCGAGCCGGTCGACCAGCGCCCGGAGCGTCTCCATCGTCGGCACCTTGTCGCGCGACGATGTCGAGCATCACCGCCGGACTGGGCGAAGTCGGGCCAGTCGCGGACCGTGCCGATCGGGAGCCGGCCGTCGTGCAGCACGCGCGAGCTGGGCGAGCGTCGCCGCGCCGTAGACCGCGCCGGCGGCGTCGGCCGCGTCGAGCGCGACTGCCGTCGCCCGCGATCGTGATCGCGTAGCCCTCGGCGCGCAGGCCCGGGCACCGACTGGACGCGGGGCTCGCGCCCGCGACGGTCTCGGTCGCCGCAGGTCGACGTGGCGGGGGACCGGCAGCAGGTTCACCGAAGCTCCTTGCGGTGGACGAAGAACACCCGGCCGACGTCGCGCCGATGCGGGCGTACGGGACGACCGGGCCGACCCAGGACGATCTCGGCGCGGGTCCGCCCGGCGCGGCGCATGCCGGTGCAGCGCGCCGAGCAGGGGCGCCACCCCGACGCCTCTTCCCGAGCGAGACCGGGCCGCACCGCGACCGGGCCCGATCCAGCCGCCGCGGTTCACGTCGTAGCGCGCAGACCGCCGCGATGCCGTCGGCGTCCCGGCGAGGACGAGCGCGTCGCGGTCGACGGCCCGCACGCAGCTCGGCTCCCAGTTCGCCCAGTGCCGGCCCGCCCACGCCTCGATCTGCGTCGCGGTCGCGGGGCCGGCGTCCGCCGCCAGCCGCCGGGGTCCGGCGGCAGCGGCGGCGAGGTCGACGTCCATGTTGAAGTTCGCCTCGACCCGCCCGTAGCGCGCCCGCTCGAGGAGGCAGAGCAGCCAGGTCTCGCGGGACTCGACGCCCGCCCACAGGTAGTGGGGCGCGTCGGTGCCCGTCGTCACGGACGCAGGCCCCGGCGGCGCGCACGTCGGCCTCGGCCGCCGCCAGCAGCGCCCGCCCGCTGCCGTGGCCCCGGTGCTCCGGGGGCGACGACGAGAAAGCGGACGAAGCCCTGGCCGGCGGCGACGGAGGCGACGACGCCTGACCGGGCGACAGCGACGTCGGGATCGCCGCGGACGACCGCGGGCTGGTCCGCGGCGAAGAGCGCCGCGCGAGCTCGTCCTCGGTGGGCGGGTCGAGCAGCGACCGCGGCGCACAGCGCCGCGATCGCGCCGATCCATCCGTCCCGAGAAGCCGGTCGAAGCCCGGATCGCCCATCGGGCGACGCTACG
The DNA here is from genome assembly GCA_963770105.1 of uncultured Acidimicrobiia bacterium. GTDB lineage: Bacteria > Actinomycetota > Acidimicrobiia > IMCC26256 > JAENVU01 > Chersky-806. The sequence continues at coordinate 68,571 of CAVYOL010000003.1, forward strand.
TCACCCGATGGGTAAAGCATTCGCGTGCTTCGGCCGATATGTGACCCGGGGAGAGCTCGAGGAGACGGAGCGCCCGTGGCGACGATCGAAGACCTGCGAGACGAGATCACCCGGGAGGAGCGGGTCGACCAACCTCCGTGCCGACGGGACGGTCAGTGCCGAGGAGATCCACCGACGACGACACCAGATGTTCCTGCTGGCGGTCGTGGTGCTCGGTGGGCCTGCTGTTCACGCACGGTGGCGAACGACGTGTGGACATCGTTCCGCGACCGACAGCTGGATCGACCCCGACGTCGCGCGCTTCGCCCTGATCGGCTTCGGGGTCCTCGAGCGCGTGCGTACCTGTACGACAAGGAGCAGCACCTCAAGCGGCTCAGCCGGCTCGGACGCGACGTGCACGACCTCGACGCGGCGTTGGCCGCCACGATGCTGCAGTCCGCGCTTCGTCGCCGACGCGACCGAAGCGGTCCACTCGTCGCTCGACCTCGATGACGTGTTCGAGCGCGTGGTCGAGCAGGCCTGCCGGCTCGTCGGGGCCGCGAGCGCGTCGCTGCGCCTGGCGGGCGAAGACGGCGAGCTGGTCCCGGTCGCGACCCAGGTCGACATCGCGGGGGGTGCGCTGGCCGAGAGCGAGCCGAGCGACGATCTGCTGCGGGTCGTCGGCCGGACCCAGGAGCCCGCGCTGCTGAACTCCGGAACGGTCTCCGTGCTCTGCATCCCGCTGCTGCGCGACCACCATCTGATCGGCCTCATCACGCTCGCGCCGGTGCCGCCGACCGGTTCAACGACGCCGGACGCGGCGCTGCTCGGCCGGTTCGCCACGCCGGCGGCGAACGCGATCGCCAACGCGCAGCGCTACGAGGCCGTCGTGTTCCTGCTCGACCGCGGCCAGGTCGGCTCCGCTCGCGTCCGGATCGACGAGGCCCCCGCCGCGGCTCGACCCTCCGTTCTGACGCTCAGGCTCGACGTGCCTCGGCGTGCCGAGCGAGCGGTGGGGAGCGGGTCAGACGGCCCAGGGGTAGTCGGCGTCGGGCCAGTAGACGACGCCTGTCGGCCTTGAGCGCGTCGATCTCGGCGTCGTCGTAGCCGAGCCACTCGAGGATCTCGCGCGTGTGCTCGCCGACGAGCGGGGGCGGCCCGTCGATCGTGCCCGGCGTCTCGGAGAAGTGCGATCAGCTCGCCGAACTGGCGCATCGGCCCCATGTAGCGGGTGCTCGTACTCGGCGACGAGCCCGAGCCGCTCGTTGTCGGCGTCGAAGAGCACGAGCTCGCCGGCCTTCGTGTCGACCGGGATCTCGTTGGGCACGCCGGCGTCGTCGAGCGCGTGCGTCCACAGATCGCGGTCCGCGTCGAGGAAGCGCGGCTCGAGCAGGGCCTCGAGCTGCGTCCGGTGCTCGGCGCCGCAGGTCGGCGACGGCGAAGCGCGCGTCGTCGGCGAGCTCGGGCAGCGCCGAGCGCGGCGCACAGCGCGACCCACTCGCGCTCCTTCACCGCCGCGATCTGGATCCAGCCGTCCTGCGTCTCGTAGAGGCGGTAGCAGCGCGTCGGTGCCCGTGCTGGCCCTGGTCGAGGCGCGGCCGGGGCACGGCCTCGCCGTCGACGAGCAGCGCGTCGGACGCGAACACCGCGCCGCCGTCGAGCAGCGACGTCCACAGCTCCTGGCCCTCGCCGGTCGCGGCGCTGGTGGTACAGCGCGGCGAGGCAGCCGACGACCGACAGCATCGCGTTCGCCGCGTCGCACATGCCGAAGCCGGTAGTAGAGCGGCGCGTTGCCGGTCGTGGACCGGCGCCGGCCTCGTACTCGAGCCCGGCCGACGCCTGGTAGAGCGGGTCGAGCCCGCCGAAGTGCGCGAGCGGACCCTCGAGCCCGTACGCCCACGTGTTGCAGTACACGACGTCGGGCTTCACGCGCTTGCAGTCTTCGTAGCCGATGCCGAGCCGCGTTCGCGACGCCGGCCGTCATGTTGTGGTGCACGATGTCGGCGCGCTCGACGAGCTCGAGCGCGATCTCCGTGCCCCGCGGCGTCTTGAGGTCGAGCGCGATGTCGCGCTTGCCGCGCTGGCAGCCGAAGAACGGCTTGCCCGCGAGGCGCATGCCGTCGCCGGTCACCGGCTCGACCTTGATCACGTCGGCGCCGAGGTCGCCGATCACCATCGGGCCGAACGGGCCCGGCGAGGTACTGGCCGAAGTCGATCGAGCCGCACACCTTCGAGCGCGTGCATCAGGCCACCTCCTCCGCGTGAACGCCGCGATCTCGGCGTCGGAGTAGCCGAGCTCGCCGAAGATCTCGGCGTTGTGCTCACCCGGCGTGCGGCTGCGGACCCTGGATCGCGCCGGGCGTGCCGCGCAGGTGGATCGGCACGCCGATCTGGGTGGTGTGCCCGAGCTCGGGATCGTCGACCGTCGCGATCATGTCGTTGGCGACGAGCTGCGGGTGCGGCTGCGCCGCTCGCGCCGAGCGCCTCCTCCATCGTGATTCGACCGCCTCGATCGCGTGGTTGTTCGCGCGGAACTCTGCGACGAGCGCGTCGCGGTCGTGCGTCGCTTGTACGCGGCGCGGCGCTTCGGCGGTGAACTTCGCGCGCTCCTCCGGCGACAGCATCATGAACTTCATCGGGTCCGACGGATCGTCGAGCCCGAGCAGCTCGTCCTGGCTCTTGATCGGGTGTCAGGCCGCTCATGATCGACGAGTGCACGCACTCGTCGTCCGCGACCTCGAAGATCATCTGCTGGTGCACGCCCGGCGGGTAGCGTCTTGCGCCATAGTGCCGTAGAACGCGGCCGGCGCCTGGCTCCACGTGCTGCCAGATCTGCGTCGTGTAGAGCAGCGCGCCCTGGAACAGCGACGTGCGCACGTGCTGGCCGCGGCCCGTCGTCTCCCGCGCGATCAGCGCGGCGAGGATCCCGGTCGGGATCGAGGAACATCGCGCCCATGCTCGGCATCGGCATGTGCAGGAAGATCGGGCCCATGCGCCAGCCCGGCTGCTCCCACTGCTGGCCGCTGCTCGCCTGCACGAGCGCGTCGTAGCCGGGCCGTTGCGCGAGCCGGTGCCCCTCGGGGTAGCCGGGGCACGAGCAGGTACACGAGCCGCGGGTTGCGCTGCGTGCAGCGCGTCGTACCCGATGCCGAGCCGGTCGGTGACGCCGGGCCGGAAGGTCTCGACGATCACGTCGGCGTCGTCGGCGAGCCGCAGGAACGCCTCGAGCCCGGCCGCGGCTGCTTGAGGTCGACGGTCACCGAGCGGCGGGACCGGTTCCACACCGCGTAGCCGCTGTACGTCGCGGAACGGGTCGCCGCCCGGCGGCTCGACCTTGATCGACGTCGGCGCCCTGCTCGGCCAGGAGCATGACGCCGAGCGGACCCGCGATCCCCCACGACAGGTCGAGGATCTTCACACCGTCGAGTGCGCCCATAGGCGGCGCAGCCTCGCGCAAACCTGACGCCCGTGTCAGAGAACGGTTCGCCGAGGCATCGAGCCGAGGTGCTCCGCCCGCGCGATGGAGCCGGAGTCCCGGACCGCTGGTCGCGCGTCGACGGTGGACGTCCGGGCGCCTCGGGGTGTGGAGGTCAGCAGACGGCGGCGAGGCTCGACAGCGCGATGCCGCGCCGGCCCTGCCGGATCACGTGCTGCGTCGAGACCGTTGGTGACGTACGCGAACGAGATGCCGGTCTCGGGGTCGGCCCAGGCGATCTGGCCCCCGGCGCCGTTGTGTCCGAACGTGCGCGGCGAGTTGGTGTGGCCCATGCCGCGGAGGTTCGACTTCCCGTCGTCGCCCGCGATCACGAGCGCCGAGGCCGCGGTTGGCGGGGACGCTGGTCCAGCGGTCGGGCAGGTCGTTGCGGACGTGGCCGATGGCGTCGGCGAGCACGTCCGGCTTCCAGATCCCGGCGTCGTTCGCGAGCAGCGCCTGGTAGAAGGTCACGAGGTCGGCCGCGGTCATCACGCCGCCGCCACCGGGATGGCCGATCGGCGTCGCCTCCGGTTGGTTGAGCGCGATGAGGCCCTTGGGCGTCACCGTCGTGATCGGCAGCTCCCTCACGCCGAGCACCGCCTCGAGCTCGTCGGGTGTCGCCTCCTCGCCGACCTCGGCGACGGTCGCGAGCGGGTCGGCTGACCCCGAGGACCCGGTGGTCGATGCCGGCCGGGCGCGTGATGCGTGCCTCGAGCAGGTCGCGGTAGTCACCACCGGTCACGCGGTCGATGATCTCGACGAGCACCCAGTGCGCCGACGTCGGGGTGGTACTCGTAGGCCGAGCCGGGCTCCCAGTTGAGTCGCCACTGCGCCATCCGACGAACCCGACCGTCGCGCGTCGCCATGTCCGGCATGCCGAGCGGCGCGTACGGGAAGCCCGACGTGTGGAGCATCACCTGCTCGACGGTGATGACGTCCTTGCCGTTCGTGCGCGAACTCGGGGATGTAGTCGACGACGCGCTTGGTCACGTCGATCAGGCCCTCACCGATGAGGACCCACGTCAGCGACGCGACGAACGCCTTCGTCGCGGAGAACACGATGTAGCGCGTGTCGGTGGTCGCGTCGCCGTAGGCCTCGAAGACCTCGAGCTCGCCGTGGCGCGGCGAGCGCGATCTGACAGCTCGGCAGCAGTCCCGCGTCGATGTCGCGCGCGCGCGCGTGCGAGCAGCGCGGCGACCTCCGGGCTCGGGCTCACTGCCGGGACTCTGCTGCACGGCCTGGGCCGAGCGAGTCCTCCCAGGCCCAGTTGGTGGCGAAGTGGCGGTTGCCGTCGTCCATGATGTTGTAGAGCCAGAAGAAGGTGTAGATGCCACAGGTGAAGACCGAGGCGAGGATCCGCCCGACGTAGTTCTCGGGCTGGTGCAGCCGGCCCGGGTCGGGGTGGTCCACCGGCGTGCCGAGCCGGGTGAAGATGAACGCGAGCTCGTTCTCCGCCCCGCCCTCGTCGTAGTCGTGCTTGACGAGGTCGCCGTCGAGCAGCACGAACACGATGATCTCGACGATCCCGCGGGCGATGATCGAGAGGACGAGCCAGACGACCGGGTCGCGGAATTCCGCGGGTGATCCGGCGCAGCCCTTCGAGGTGGGTGGCGACGCGTTCGAAGTTGCCGTGCAGCTCGTCGGTCATGCCTTGCGCCACCGCGCGCTCCCACGCGACCGCATTCGCGGCCTCGAGCAGCTCGAGCCGCCGGGCGTTGTGGTCGCGGGAGCGCCGCACCAGCTGGTACACGACGTAGACGAGGTAGACGCCGCAGGTCAGCAGCGACCACCCCGAGCGCGGTCCAGAACTCGAAGACGTAGTCCGTCTCGCTGCGCCGCAGGTACGCCTGGCGCACGCGCTCCGCGGGTGGGAGTGGGAGCGCCGGCTGGTACGGCGGCTGGTAGGGCTGCGGCGGTGGCGTGACGGGCGGCGGCGGTGGCTGGGTCACGGTCGGTGACCCTACGCGGTCACCTGGTCATGCGTCACTGACGCCGTCGCGATCCTCACCGGGCGCCCGGCCGTAGGGACGTCTAACGTTCGGTCGGGACTGGGTGGTGAAAGCGCGGCATGAGATGGGTGGGCGCAATGGGCCCGACGTCATGAGCGTGGAGCGGTGACCACCAGCGTCGTGACCCTTCTCGTCACGGACCTGGTGGGTTCGACCGCGCTCCGGGTCCAGACCGGCGAGGACCGGTTCGACGGCATCCGCCTCGAGCACGACCGGTTGCTGCGCGAGCAGGTCACCGCCTGTCACGGCGAGGTGGCCAAGCACACGGGCGACGGGATGATCACGGTGTTCACCGCCGCGAGCGATGCCGTGCGGTGCGCGGTCGCCATCCAGCAGGCCGTCGAGCGGCGGAACCGGCGCGCGGTCGATCGGTTCGACGTCCGCATCGGCTTGAGCGCCGGCGACGTCTCGTTCGAGGACGGCGACTACTTCGGCACCCCGCCGGTCGAAGCGTCGCGCCTGTGTGCCGCGGCGGAGGGTGGGCAGATCTACGCGGCGGACGTCGTGCGGATCCTCGCGGGCTCGCGCGGGGGCCACGTCTTCGAACCGCTCGGAGAGCTCCAGCTGAAGGGGCTCCCGCCGCTCGCCTCCGTGGAGGTCGTGTGGACGCCCGACTCGGCCGACCGCGACCGGGCGCAGTCGATCGATCCGCGCGCCGTGCCCATGGTCGGTCGCGCGGCCGAGGTGCGGGAGCTGAACGCAGAGCTCGCGCGGGTGCGCGAAGGGGAGTGCCGGACCGTCCTCGTGGTCGGCGAGCCCGGCGTCGGCAAGACGCGCATCGTGACGGAGCTCCTCGGGCTGCACGAGCGCGACGTGATCGGGCTCAACGCGCGTGCGTATCCGCTCGGGGCCACGGCATCGCTCGGCCTGTGGACCGAAGCCATCGAGCGTCATCTCCGTTCGCTCGACGCCGAGGAGGTGCTCGCACTCTGCGGGCCGTACGTGGACGACCTCGCGGCGATCCTGCCGAGCGTCGCCAAGGCCGGTGGGGGCCGGGTCGACGCGGATCCGCCGCCGGCGCGGCTGCTCGCCGCGTTGGGTGCGCTGCTCGACAACGTCAGCCAGGCGGCACCGGTCGTCGTGATGCTCGACGACGTCCACCTCGCCGACGGCTCCTCCTGGGAGGCCCTCAACTACCTGGCCCGGAACCTCGTCGGCTCGCGCATCTTCCTCGTGCTGACCGCGCGCCCGGTCGAGCTCGCCGAGTACCCGATCGCCACCGAGATCGTGCACGGCCTGGAGCAGGACGACCTCCTGCAGCGGCACACGTTGGGCCCGTTGTCACGTGACGATCTGCGCCCCCTTGCCGCGGCCTGGTTCGACGGGCAGCAGATCGGCGACCCGCTCCTCGATTGGCTGCTCGACCGGTCGCGCGGCATCTCGTTGTTCGCGGTCGGCCTGCTGCGCGCGCTCTCCGAGGAGGACGACCTCGATCTCGAGCATCCGGCGCTGACGGCGCTGCCCGAGGACCTCACCGAGCGCGTGCACGCTCGCCTCGACCAGCTCGAGCCGGCGTGCCGCTCGCTGCTCGAGCTGCTCGCGGTCGTCGGCTACCGGATGGACCTCGTCGACGTCGTGGCGCTGAGCGGACAGCCGCTCGAGCGCACCGCGGAGACCCTCGACCAGCTCGTCTGGCGCCGGCTCGTCGACGAGGCCGAAGACGGGCGAGAGCTCAGCTACGAGCTGACGCACCCGTTGATCCAGGAAGCGATCTACGAGGGCATCGGCCGGGCGCGCCGGCGCGCCCTGCACCGGCTCGTGGCCCGCGTCCTCGTCGCGCAGGGGCACTACGGCGCGGCCGCCGGCCACTTCGTGCGGTCCGCAGAGGTCGGCGACGCCGAGGCAGTGGAAGCGCTGCGCGAAGCGTTGCGCCAGGCCGAGGCGCGCGAGCAGCACCACGAGGCGCTGGCGTTGCTCGAAGCGCTGTTGATCGTGCTCCCCGAGGGCGACCGGCGCTGGCTCGACGTGCTGGACGCGCTCTCGTGGCAGGCCGACTGGGTCGTCGATCACCGCGCCGACGAGCGGACCAATGTGGCGGTCCGCGCGATGCGCAACATCGCCCAGCTGGTGGAAGCGTCGCCCGACCCGAAGCGGCGGGGCATCGTGAAGTTCCATCTCGGCAGCTTCATGGGCTGGGGTGGCGGGGATCCGGCCACCGCGAACGCCATGGTGGAAGAGGCGCGGGACCTCTTCGACGCGGCCGGTGAACCGCAGCGCGCCCGGCTCGCCCGCAACGAGCTCGGCTACCTCGCCGCGCACCGCGGTGACCCCGACGCGCACGAGGCCGCGGCGCGCGCGGTGCTCGCCGAGGCCGACGCGGCCGGCGACCGCTTCGCGCAGCTGCAGGCGCTGTGCTCGCTGGTGTTCGCCGTGCAATGGACGGGTCGGGTCGTCGAGTCCGAGGAGTACATGGCCCGCGCCCTGGTGCTCGCCCGCGAGGAGGGCAACTGGTACCGGGTCAGCTACCTGCTGGGTCAGCAGGGGTTCGCGGCGATGGTGCTGGGTCGGGCCGCGGAGTCCGACGAGTGCTTTGCCGCGGGGCGAGCGTCGAACCCGTCGTACCGAGACACGTTGTTCCCCGACCACGAGATCATGGCCGCGTGGCTGCGTGGCCACCTGACCCGCGCCGCCGACCTGGGTCGCGACATGCTCGACTCGTCGGGCGGCACCGCGAGCCCGCGCCGCATGTACGCCTTCGCGGCGATCGCGGCGACGGAGGTCGGGCGGCTGGACGAGGCGCGGCGGCTCAGCGACGCGGGCGAGAGCGTGCTGCGCGGTGGCGGCCCCTACTGGCTCTACCGGGAGCTCGCGCTGTGGGGCCGGGGCGCCGAGCTGGCACACCAGGGCGAGCTGGGCGAGGCGTCCGCCAAGCTCACGGACTCGGTCGGCGAGCAGGTCCGACGGAAGTCGTCGCTCTTCGGCCGGTTCGCGGCGTTGGACCTCGCCGAGGTCGGCGTCGAGTGCGGCGATGCGGACGCGGTCGGCTTCGCGCGTTCGAGCGTCGGGCAGTTCGCGCCGACGGGCGCTCCGGCGGTCGACGCATGCGACGCCTTCGTCGAGGGCGCGGACCGGATCGTGGCGGGGGACCCCGACGGTGCCCGCCCCGCGTTCGAGCAGGCCGTCCGGGCGTTCGGCGAGGCCGGATGGGCGTTGTTCGAAGCCCGCGCCGGCGTGATGGCGGGCCGCGCCGCGGCGCGGAGCGACCGGGCGGCCGCGGCCGCCACGATCGGGCTCGCGGTCGAGCAGCTGGCCGAATTGGGGGCCACGGCCCGGCGTGATCGGGCGCTCGTGGCCCTCGAAGGGCTCGGCCCGGCCGGTCGGCGCGCCCACACCGCCGTCGTCGGACCGGTCGCCCTCACGAAGCGCGAGCGCGAGGTCTCGAAGCTCGCAGCCGAGGGCCTCTCGGCCCGGGAGATCGGGCAGCGGCTCTTCATCGGCGAGCGCACCGTCGAGACCCATCTGGGCAACGCCTACGCCAAGCTCGGCGTGCGGTCCCGGCTCGAGCTCGCCCGGATGGCCCCCGATCTCGACCTGTGACCGCGGCGGACCGGCCTCCGTAGTGCGTCTCCGTAGCCGATCTCCGTACTGAATCTCCGTACTGGCCCGGAGGTTGCGTGGTGTGGGTTTCCGTACCTTCAGATGCGAGGACCAACCCCCGGTCCTCGTGACGAGGAGGGACGCAATGACCACGACACTCACCACCAGCCCGGGCCAGGTGCTCGACGACGAGCTCATCGAGCGCTTCGCCGCCCGGGTCGCCCGAGTACGACCGCGAGAACACGTTCTTCAACGAGGACTTCGAGGAGCTGCGGGCGACCGGCTACATGACGATGGCCGTCCCGACCGAGCTCGGGGGCCTCGGCTTCACGCTCGCCGACGTCTGCCGCGAGAAGCGGCGCCTCGCCCGGCGTGCCCCGGCCACCGCGCTGGCGCATCAACATGCACGTCTACTGGACCGGGCCTCGCCGCCGACCTCTACCGCGCCGGCGACCGCTCGCTGGTGTGGCTGCTCGAAGAGGCGGTGGCCGGCGAGGTGTTCGCAGCGGGTCACGGCGAGGCCGGCAACGACCTGCCGGTGCTGATGTCGGTCGCGCAGGCGGAGCCGGTCGACGGTGGCTACGCGTTCACGCGGCCACAAGATCTTCGGCTCCCTGACCCCGGTGTGGACCCGCCTGGGCCTGCACGCCATGGACACGACCGATCCGGCCAACCCGAAGATCGTCCACGCGTTCATGCCCCGCGACACGAAGGGCTACACGATCGTGGAGACGTGGGACACGCTCGGCATGCGGCCGACGCGCAGCGACGACACGATCCTCGAGGGCGCCTTCGTCCCCGACCAGTACATCGCTCGCGTCGTCCCGGCCGGCTTCGCCGGCGCCGATCTCTTCGTGCTCGGGATCTTCGCCTGGGCCGAGTGCACGTTCGCCAGCATCTACACCGGCCATCGCCGAGCGCGCGCTCGACCTCGCGGTCGCCGCGGCCGAGAAGCGCACGTCGGTCGCGCTCGGCGGTCGGTCACGCTGGCGTACCACCCGATGATCCAGCACGCGATCGCCGAGATGGCCTTGCGAGCTCGAAGGCATCGATTCCCCACGTCGAGCGCACCGCAGCCGACTGGTCGAACGGCGTCGATCACGGTGGGCTGTGGCCGATGAAGCTCGTCGCCACGAAGTACCACGCGGTCGAGAGCGCCAAGCGGGTCGTCGACCTGGCGATGGACGTCTCCGGCGGCTCCGGGCATGTTCAAGAGCCAGGAGCTCGAGCGGCTGTACCGCGACGTGCGCTGCGGCGGCTTCCACCCCGCGAACTGCGGCGCTCGTGCACGAGATCGTCGGCAAGACGATGCTCGGAGTCCTCGGCGAGGAGCCGCGTTGGTAGAAGAGGCCCCCCAGTGATAGTGATCCTCGGGTGACGTATGAACCGACACCCGAGGATCACTTCACGTTCGGCCTCTGGACGGTCGGGAACCGGGGTCGTGACCCGTTCGGTCACGAGACCCGGCCCGCGCTCGACCCGATGGAAGCGGTGCCGAAGCTCGCGGAGCTCGGCGCGTACGGCGTCAGCTTCCACGACGACGACCTGATCCCACCCGGCTCGAGTGCGAGCGAGCGCGAAGACATCCTCAAGCGCTTCCGCGCGGTGCTGGACGACACCGACATGCAGGTGCCGATGGCGACGGTGAACCTCTTCTCGCAGCCGGTGTTCAAGGACGGTGCGTTCACCGCGAACGATCCGATGATCCGCCGTCACGCACTGCGCAAGACCCTCGACGCGATCGACCTGGCCGTGGAGCTCGGTGCCGCGGTGTTCGTGCTCTGGGGCGGGCGCGAGGGCGTGGAGTCCGATGCGGCCAAGGACATCCCGGCCGCGCTCGACTGCTACGCCGAAGCGGTCAACGCGTGCTGCGCGTACATCACGGAGCGCGGCTGGGTCATGGAGATCGCGCTCGAGCCGAAGCCCAACGAGCCGCGCGGCAACCTGCTGCTGCCGACGGTCGGGCACGCGCTCGCGTTCATCCACGAGCTCGAGTTCCCCGAGATGGTCGGGCTGAACCCGGAGTTCGCGCACGAGACGATGAGCGGGCTGTCGTTCCATCACGCGGTCGCGCAGGTGCTGTGGGCGGACAAGCTCTTCCACATCGACCTCAACGGCCAGGTGCCCGGGAAGTACGACCAGGACTTCCGCTTCGGCTCCGAGGGCGTGAAGGACGCGTTCTACCTCGTGAAGCTGCTCGAGGACGCGGAGTGGGACGGGATGCGCCACTTCGACGCGCACGCGTACCGCACCGAGGACGTCGACGGGGTGTGGGACTTCGCGCGCGGCTGCATGCGCACGTACCTGATGCTCAAGGAGAAGGCGGAGCGGTTCGCCGAGGACGTGGAGATCCAGGCCGCGCTCGAGACCGCGAAGGTGGAGCAGCTGAGCCTGCCCACCCTCCCGGAGGCCGGCGAAGACCGGTTCGCGAAGCTGCGCAAGGAGACGGTCGACGTGGACGCGCTCGCCGGCCGTCGGCTGCGGCCACGAGCGCCTCGACCAGCTCGTGACCGAGCTCCTCCTCGGCACGAGATAGTGGGCGCTCATCGCCGGGATCGACTCGTCGACGCAGTCGACCAAGGTCGAGGTGCGCGACGCCGACACCGGCCGGCTCGTCGGTCACGGCTGGGCGCCGCACTCGCCGACGTCGCCGCCGTGCTCCGAGCAGGACCCGGCGATGTGGTGGCGACGCGCTCGAAGCCGCGCGCGCGGAAGCGGGTCACGCCCTCGCCGGAGACATCGCCGGAATGTCGGTCGCCGCGCAGCAGCACGGGCTCGTGGTGCTCGACGGCGCGGGCGAGGTGCTGCGGCCGGCGAAGCTCTGGAACGACACCGAGTCCGCGCCCGACGCGGGCTGGTTGATCGGGCAGCTCGCCGACGAAGGCCGCGGGCTGGGCCGACGCCGTGCGGATCGGTCCCGGTCGCGGCGTTCACGATCACGAAGCTCTCGTGGCTGCACCGCACCGAGCCCGAGGTCTTCGGCACGCATCGCGCACGTGATGCTCCCGCACGACTGGCTCGCGTGGCAGCTCACCGGCGAGCTCGGGCACCGACCGGGGCGACGCGTCGGGCACCGGGTACTGGTCCGCCGCGACCGGCGAGTACCGGCTCGACCTCCTCGAGATCGTCGACGGGGACCTCGACTGGGCCGCGGCGCTCCCGCCGGTGCTCGGTCCCGAAGCCGCGTTGGGCACGGGCGACAACATGGCCGCCGCGCTCGGCCTCGGGTTGCGCCCGGGCGACGTCGCGATCTCCCTCGGCACGTCGGGCACCGTGTTCGCCGTCAGCGACACGCCGACCGCGGACGCGAGCGGCGCGGTCGTGCGGGTTCGCGGACGCGACCGGTCGTTATCCTCCCGCTCGTCTGCACGCTCAACGCGACCAAGGTCACGGACGCCACGAGTCATCTGCTCGGCGTGGACCTCCAGGAGCTCGACGAGATGGCGCTCGCCACCGCGCCCGGGTCGGGCGGCATCGTCTTCCTGCCCGTATCTCGACGGCGAGCGCACGCCGAACCGTCCGGACGCGGCCGGGATCATCTCGGGCCTCCGCTCCGACGTGGCGCGCGAGCAGCTCGCCCGGAGCGCGTTCGAAGGGGTGGTCTGCGGCCTGCTCGACGGGCTCGACGCGCTGCGTCGCGAGCGGGGTCGCCACCGATGCCGGCCGCCTCTTCCTCGTCGGCGGTGGGGCGCGCAGCGGCGCGTACCGGCAGATCCTGGCCGACCTCGCGCAGCGGCCGGTCGTCGTCACGGCCGAGGACGAGCTCGTCGCGCTCGGCGCGTGCGTGCAGGCCGCGGCGCGGGTCTCGGGCGTGCCGATCGCGGACGTCCAGGACGCGTGGGCGCTCGGGATGGGCACGACCGTCGATCCCGTGGCCGACGCGTCGAGCGCGGCCGCGGTGCGCGCGGCCTACGCGTCGGTGCGCGACTCCGGCTGAGCCGACGCGTCCACCTGTGCCGCGGCTTCCCGCGCCCGGCGCTTGCGATGCCACTTCAAACCGCCTTCGAGGGCGGCGAGGATCGTGTCGTTGTCCTTCGAGATCCGGTCGTGCACGTACTTCTCGAGCCCCAGCCGGCGCATCCACGGGTTGAAGCACTCGTAGCTCTCGGAGAAGTGGACGCGCGTGCGGCCGTCGCCGAGGTCCTCGAGGCGCGTGTGCCCGACCGCCTTCGACCAGAGTGGCTTGCCGATCGCGTCGTAGCGCCACGACTCGCACGGCTTCACCTCGGTGAGCCACTCCCACGACTTCCCGACCCCGCCGGAGAGCAGGAACTTCGGCACGGGGAAGGTGCAGTGGCGCACGAGCCCCTCACCGGTCTCGTCACCCGGATGCAGGATGTCGATGCGGCCGATCTTGCCCTGCGGCCGGTCGGGACCGCGGTACCAGAACAGCTCCCAGACCTCTTCGACGGGCGCGTTCACATCCAGCGAGTACTCATGGTTCTGCACGGACGTTCACTCTAGGTGCGGGCACTAGCGTCGTGTCCGTGGCCCCGGACGAGCAGCCTTCGATGGAAGTGGCGGACTCGCTGCTCGACCTCGTCGGCAACACGCCGATGGTCCGGCTCCGTCGCGTCGGTGCGGACCTCACGTGTGACCTGATCGCGAAGCTCGAGATGTTCAACCCGGGCGGCAGCGTGAAGGACCGCCCCGCGATCGCGATGATCGACGCGGCCGAGCGCGACGGCCTGCTCAAGCCGGGCGGCACGATCGTCGAGCCCACGTCGGGCAACACCGGTGTCGGTCTCGCGATCGTCGCCGCGCAGCGGGGCTACAGCTGCATCTTCGTGATGTCCGACAAGATGAGCACCGAGAAGGTCGCGCTGCTGCGCGCCTACGGCGCCGAGGTGGTCGTGTGCCCGACCGCGGTTCCGCCCGAGGACCCGGCGTCGTACTACTCGGTCGCCGACCGGTTGACCCGGGAGACGCCGAACGCGTTCCGACCCGACCAGTACTCCAACCCCCACAACCCGGAGGAGCACGAGCGCTCGACCGGGCCGGAGATCTGGCGCCAGACCAACGGGCGGATCACCCACTTCGTCGCCGGGGTCGGCACCGGCGGGACGATCACCGGCGTCGCGCGGTACCTCAAGCGCATGAACCCCGACGTGCAGATCATCGGCGCGGATCCCGAGGGCTCGGTGTACTCCGGTGGCACCGGGCGGCCGTACCTGACCGAAGGCGTCGGCGAGGACTTCTGGCCGTCGACCTACGACCCGAGCCTGGTGGACCGCGTCGTCATGGTCACCGACGCCGAGGCGTTCGACATGACCCGCCGGGTGACGCGCGAAGAAGGGCTGCTCGTCGGTGGGTCCTGCGGCATGGCCGTGCACGCGGCGCTCGTGGTCGGCCGCGAGCTCGGACCGGAGGCGGTCGTCGTCGTGCTGCTGCCGGACTCGGGGCGCGGCTACCTGTCGAAGATCTTCAACGAGGACTGGATGATGGACTTCGGGTTCATCCGCTGCGACGACCCGTGCGCGGGGGACGTGCTCGCGAGCAAGGACGGCTCGATCCCGGACCTCGTGCTCGTCACGCCCGACGAGACCGCGCGCCAGGCGTGGGCGCTCATGCGCGGGCTCGGGGTCTCGCAGGTGGTGGTCAGCGTGAGCAAGGAGCCGCCGCTCGCCGCGAAGGAGGTGAGCGGGACGCTCGACGAGCTCTCGCTGATGGACCTCGCGTTCCGGGACCCGTCGGTGCTGGAGCGCCCCGTGGTCGAGATCATGAGCCCGGCGATGCCGATGATCGGGATCGGTGAGCCCATCCCCGAGGTCGTGGACCGGCTCGAACCGCGCCTCTGCCGTGCTCGTCCTCGACGGCGGTCACCCCGTGGGAGTGCTCAGCCGCTCGGACCTCCTGACGTTCCTCGCGGCCAAGGCGCCGGAGTGAGCCCGGACGGGGACGGCCCGGGCTTCGAGACGCGCGCGATCCACGCCGGCCAGGACGCGGACCGGGAGACCGGCGCGGTCATCGTCCCCATCCACCTCGCGACGACGTTCGCCCAGGACGCGGTCGGCAAGGATCGCGGCTTCGAGTACGGCCGTTCCGGCAACCCGACGCGCGCCGCGCTCGAGTCGTGCGTCGCGTCGCTCGAGGGCGCGGCCAGGGGCCTGGCGTTCTCGAGCGGGATGGCGGCCGAGGACGCGGTGCTGCGGACGCTCGTCGGTCCGGGCGACCACGTCATCCTCCCGAACGACGCGTACGGCGGCACGTTCCGGCTCGTGTCGAAGGTGCTCGCGCCGACCGGCGTGAGCTGGAGCGCGGCGGCGCTCGCGTCACCGGACGCGCTGCGCGCCGCGTGGACCCAGGCGACGAAGGTCGTGTGGGTAGAGACGCCCACGAACCCGGCGTTGGGAATTGTCGACATCACCGCGGTGGCAGAGGTCGCCCACGAGCTCGGCGCGGTGCTCGTCGTCGACAACACGTTCGCAACCCCGTACCTCCAACGTCCGCTCGAGCTCGGCGCCGACGTCGTCGTGCACTCGACCACGAAGTACCTCGGTGGCCATTCCGACGTGGTCGGCGGGTTCGTCGCGGTCGCCGACGACGAGCTCGGCGAGCGCATCGCGTTCCTGCAGAACGCGGTCGGCGGCGTGCCGAGCCCGTTCGACTGCTACCTCGTCCTGCGCGGGATCAAGACGCTGGGCGTGCGCATGGATCGCCACTGCACGAACGCGCTCGCGGTCGCCGAGATGCTCAACGCCCACCCCGCCGTCGCCCGGGTCCTCTACCCGGGGCTCGCGTCGCACCCGGGCCACGACGTCGCGGCCCGCCAGATGCGGGGCTTCGGCGGCATGGTGAGCTTCCTCGCGGCCGGGGGAGCGGACGCCGCGCTCGAGCTGGTCGCGCGGACCCGGGTCTTCACGCTGGCGGAGTCGCTCGGCGCGGTCGAATCGCTCATCGAGCACCCGGCCCGCATGACCCACGCCTCGACCGAAGGCTCGCCCCTCGAGGTCGACCCGGCCCTCGTCCGCCTGTCGGTCGGGATCGAGACCCTCACCGACCTCCTCACCGACCTCGACTTCGCGCTCGAGATCCCCTGAGCCAGCGTGCGGGGCCGCCGGCGGGCGCCAGTTGGTCCGAATCCGGCGTTCGCCCGCCGGAGATCTCCGGGGTGGAGTCGGTATCCTCGAACCGATGGTGGTCCTGGTCGTGATCGAGGGAGTGGTGCTGGCGTTCCTGGCGCTCCTGGTGGCCGGGTTGCTGCGCAGCCACGCCGAGATCCTGCGCACGTTCCACGACATGGGCATCGGTCGGGACCCGCTCGCGGCGCCCGCGAGCACGCCGGTGCAGGCACCGACCCTCGCCCCCAGCCCCGCGGGCGCCGCCACGATCGCGTCGGACGTCGCCGGGTCCACGCCGAACGGCGAGACGGTCGTCGTCGGGGTGGCCGGCGCGGCCCAGCCGACCCTGCTCGCGTTCCTCTCCAGCGGCTGCATCACGTGCCGTCACTTCTGGGACACCTTCGCCGACCCGCGGCTGCGGCTGCCCGGGGGCGCGCGCCTGGTCATCGTGACGATGGGGGCCGAAGCCGAGAGCGAGTCGGCGATCGTGAAGCTCGCGCCGCCCGAGGTGAACGTCGTGATGTCGTCGGACTCCTGGGACGACTACGAGGTGCCGGGCTCGCCGTACTTCGTGTTCGTCGAGGGCACGAGCGGCCGGATCGTGGGTCAGGGAACCGCGCCCGACTGGGATCAGGTCGTGCGTCTGATGTCCGAGGCGGGGGACGACGCCGCGCTCAACGCGTCACGCGCCGCGACGGACGCGCGAACCAGGCGCGCCGAGCGCCGGCACCTGGACGACCGCGCCCGTGAGGCGCGCGCGGACGAGATGCTGATGGCGGCGGGGATCTATCCCGGCGACCCGAGCCTCTACCCGTCGGCCGAGCCGCCGACCACCGACCCGCCCGCGTAGGTGGCCAAGCTCCGGGGGCAGGACCTCGTCTGCACCCTTCCCGCGGGCTGGGACGGGCGCATCAGCGTCCGCGGCGACGGCGCGCCCGAGGCGTTCAGCGTCGAAGGCGGCCAGGACGTGTTCACCGCGGTGCCGCAGCCCGTGGTCCACCTGGCCAACTTCGCGCTCCCCGAGGAGCGGGGCGACTTCGGCAGTGGGGCGGTCGAGCTGATGGGGACGCGCGACGTCCTCATCGTGCTGTTCGAGTACCAGCCCGGCGCCACCGCCCAGCCGCTGTTCGCGGACCAGGGCCTGCCGAGGACGCTGGTGGCGAGCGCCTTCGATCCGACGATGCTCCGCCGCGGGATCTCGGGCCAGGTCGGCTACCAGACGTTCTTCCAGGAGGCCGGTCGCGCGTTCTGCCTGTACGTCGTGCTCGGCAACGGCTCGGGGCGCGACCCGCTGGTCAAGCTCGTGAACTCCGTGCTCGCCACGGTGCAGATCGCCCCGCGGCCCGCGGGTTAGGTTTGTCGCAGATGGGTGCTTGGGCCGGTCCGTTCCTCGTTGCCGCGCTGCTGCTCACCGCGGCCGGCGCGCTCAAGGCGTACGACCCGGTCAACACCGTCGGCGCGCTGCGCCGGGCGGGGATCCCCGTGCCGCCCGTCGTGGTGCGCATCGGCGGTGCGCTCGAGGTCGTCATCGGGATCGCGGCGATCGTGACGGGCGGAGCCGTCGCCGCGGCGCTGGTCGCCGTGTCCTACCTGCTGTTCACGGGGTTCGTGGTGTTCGCGCTCGTGCGCCACCTCCCCATCGGCTCGTGCGGGTGCTTCGGCAAGATCGACACCCCGCCGAGCCTGGTGCACGTGGTCCTGAACGTCGGCGCGATCGTCAGTGCGACCGCCGTCGCGCTCGGTCCCGGCGGCGGCATCGGGAGCGTCCTCTCGGACCAGGAGCTGGCCGGCCTCCCGTTCCTGCTCCTCGTCGCGACGGCGACCTACCTCGCCTTCCTCGCGCTGACCGCGCTGCCGCAGCTGAACAGCCTCATGCCGAAGCGGACGACGACGTGAGCCGGGGCAGCTCGTGAGCCAGCGACTCGCCGAGCGCGCCGCGAAGCTCCTGGGCGGACGCGGCCCGACCCGGCGCAGCTTCCTGCAGAAGACCGCACTGGTCGGCAGCGCGCTCGCGGTCGTCCCCAAGGACTACCTGCTGCGCCCCGGCTCCGCGTACCAGGCGCTCTGCGCGTGCGGGGGCCAGAACTGCGCGTGCGGGGCGCTGTGCTGTGACGGCTTCACCGAGTTCTGCTGCACGATGACCGGCAACAACGTCTGCCCGCCGGGCACGATCGCCGGCGGCTGGTGGAAGGCCGACGGCTCGCAGTACTGCAACGGCTCCCGTTACTACGTCGACTGCAACGCGACCTGCCGCTGTGGTGGTGGCACCATCTGCCCCGACGGGTGCTCGAACGCGCCGTGGGGATGCGGTTGCGGCAGGGGCGACTGCAACAACCGCAAGGCCGGCTGCACCGCGTTCCGCTACGGCCAGTGCAACCAGCAGGTCGCGAGCGTCGGGCGCATCGCGTGCCGGGTCGTGTCGTGCTCGCCGCTCGTGCTCGTCGCCGGCAACTGCGCGCCGACCCTCGCGGTCGACAACTCGACCGCCAACCACAACAAGCCGTGCCTGCAAGACATCCCGAAACCCCCGGAGGAGGAAGAATTGTTCCGCATCATCAAGGGCGATCAGAGCGCCACGCTCTGGCTGACGAACTGGCTCGAGAAGCGCAAGATCAAGGACCCGAGCGAGGCCGCCGCCATCGTTCAGGCCGGCGTGACCAACGGCGCGCCGACGGTCACGTGGCCGCAGGCCTGGGTCGACAACATCCCGGTCAGCACGTAGAGCCGCTGAGGATCTTCGGCGCGACCGCTGGAGGGCGCCGAGTGACCGCGGTCCGGGGGTCGCCCTCCAGAGATCTTCGGAGGACTAGGTCTGGCCGGCGAGCGAGCGGTTCTTGAACAGCGCCTTCACGTAGTCCCGGTTCATGAGCGCGATGAAGTCGATGGAGATCTCCTTCGGGCAGGCCGCCTCGCACTCGCCGTGGTTCGTGCACGAGCCGAACCACTGCTCCATCTCCTCGACCATCGCCACCACGCGCGTGAACCGCTCGGGCTGGCCCTGGGGCAGCAGGCTGAGGTGTGAGTACTTCGCCGAGGTGAAGAGCTGCGCCGCACTGTTCGGGCACGCGGCCACGCACGCGCCGCAGCCGATGCACGCGGCCGCGTCCATCGCCGCGTCGGCCGACTCCTTGGGCACGAGGATCTCGTTCGCGTCGCGCGCGCTGCCCGGTGGGCGCGGTGATGTAGCCGCCGGCCTCGACGATGCGGTCGAACGCGCTGCGGTCCACCGCGAGGTCGCGGATCAGCGGGAAGCCGGCCGCCCGCCAGGGCTCGACGGTGACGGTCGGCGCCGTCCTGGAGCTTGCGCAGGTGCAGCTGGCAGGTCGCGGTGCCGGTCTGGGGGCCGTGCGCCCGGCCGTCGATCATCATGGCGCAGGACCCGCAGATGCCCTCGCGGCAGTCGTGGTCGAACGCGACGGGCTCTTCGCCGCGGGCGTTCAGCTGCTCGTTCAGCACGTCGAACAGCTCGAGGAACGACATCTCCTCGCTGACGTCGCGGCATCTCATAGGTCTCGAAGCGGCCGGGGGCGTCGGGCCCGGCCTGCCGCCACACCTTGAGGTTCAGATCCACCCGTGCGTCTCCCTCGTCACTCGCTGCGGCCCGGTCACTTGTAGCTGCGCTGGGCCAGCGCGACGTTCTCGAACGTGAGCTGCTCCTTGTGGAGCACCTGCGGCGTGTTCTCGCCCTGCCACTCCCACGCGGCGACGTACGCGAAGTCGTCGTCGTCGCGCAGCGCCTCGCCGTCCTCGGTCTGGTGCTCGACCCGGAAGTGGCCGCCGCAGCTCTCCTCGCGGTGGCGGGCGTCGCGCACGAGCAGCTCGCCGAACTCGAGGAAGTCGGCGACCCGCCCGGCCTTCTCGAGCGACTGGTTGAACGTCTCGTTCTCGCCGAGCACCCGGACGTCCGACCAGAACTCGTCGCGCAGACGCCGGGATCGCACCGATCGCCTTGTCGAGGCTCTCCGCGCTGCGGGCCATGCCGCAGTTGTCCCACATGATCTTGCCGAGCTCGCGGTGGAAGTGGTCCACCGACCGCGTGCCGTTGACCGAGAGCAGGCGGTGCACGCTGCTCGGCCACCGACGCCTCGGCCTCGCGGAACACCGGGTCGTCGGTCGGGACCGGGTCGGTGCCGAGCAGCGGCGCGAGCCCGTCCCCGATCGTGGCCGGGAGCACGAAGTAGCCGTCGGCCAGGCCCTGCATCAGCGCGCTCGCACCCAGCCGGTTCGCGCCGTGGTCCGAGAAGTTGGCCTCGCCGAGCACGTACAACCCGGGGATGTTGCTCATCAGGTTGTAGTCCACCCAGAGCCCACCCATCGTGTAGTGGATGGCGGGGTAGATGCGCATGGGGACCTTGTACGGGTCCTCGTCGGTGATGCGCTCGTACATCTGGATCAGGTTGCCGTAGCGCTCCTCGATGACGTCCTTGCCGAGCCGGCGGATCGAGTCGGCGAGGTCCAGGTACACGCCGTTCTTCAGCGGCCCGACCCCGCGGCCGGCGTCGACCTCGCGCTTGATCGCGCGCGACGCGACGTCGCGGGGAACGAGGTTGCCGAACGCGGGGTAGCGGCGCTCGAGGAAGTAGTCGCGCTCGGCCTCCGGGATGAGGTCGGGGGAGCGGGACTCATCGGCGTTCGCCGGCACCCACACCCGACCGTCGTTGCGGAGCGACTCGCTCATCAGGGTGAGCTTCGACTGGAAGTCGTCGCTCGCGGGGATGCACGTCGGGTGGATCTGCGTGAAGCACGGGTTCGCCATCAGCGCGCCCCGCCGGTGCGCCCGCCAGATGGCCGTGACGTTGCTGGCCTTCGCGTTGGTGGAGAGGAAGAAGACGTTGCCGTAGCCGCCGGTCCCGAGCACGACTGCGTGCGCCGACATCGACGTCGACCGCACCGGTGATCAGGTTGCGGGCGACGACGCCGACGGCGCGGTCGTCCTTCACCACGAGGTCCAGCATCTCGGTGCGCTCGAACAGCTCGACGTTGCCGAGGTGGATCTGGCGGGCCAGCGCCTGGTACGCACCGAGCAGGAGCTGCTGACCGGTCTGGCCCCGGGCGTAGAACGTGCGGCTGACCTGGGCGCCACCGAACGACCGGTTGTCGAGCAGGCCGCCGTACTCCCGGGCGAACGGCACGCCCTGCGCCGCGCACTGGTCGATGATGTTCACGCTCAGCTGCGCGAGCCGGTAGACGTTGGCTTCCCGGGCCCGGTAGTCGCCGCCCTTGACCGTGTCGTAGAAGAGGCGCTGGATGCTGTCGCCGTCGTTGCGGTAGTTCTTCGCCGCGTTGATGCCGCCCTGCGCCGCGATGCTGTGCGCGCGGCGGGGGGAGTCGTGGAAGGTGAGGAGCTTCACCTTGTAGCCGAGCTCGGCGAGCGACGCCGCGGCCGACGCACCGGCGAGGCCGCTGCCGACGACGATGATCGAGAACTTCCGCTTGTTCGCCGGGTTGACGAGCTTCACGTGGAACTTGTGCTCGTCCCACTTCTCCTCGATCGGACCTTCGGGTACGCGCGAGTCCAGGTTGATGTCGCTCACTTCGTCACCACTCCCGTGACCACGAGCAACGGCATGCTCACGTTGCCGATGCCGATCACCACTGCGAAGGCGATCGCGAACGTGCGGCGCCAGCGATTGAACCGGGGATTGTTCCAGCCGAGGCTCTGGAACATGCTCCAGGCCCCGTGGAAGATGTGGATCGCGAGCGCGATGTTGGCGACGATGTAGATGATCGCGACGGGCACGCGCTGGAAGCTGTCGATCACGTTGTCGTAGACGTCGCCGCGCACGAAGTGCGGGTTCAACGTGCCCCACGTCAGGTCCGCGAGGTGGAAGATCAGGAAGAGGCCGACGATCACGCCCGTCCAGCGCATCGTGCGCGACGCGAAGTTCGCGGCGACGTAGTCGCGCTGTGACTGGTAGTGGACCGGCCGGGCCTTCTGGTTCATCCGGGTCAGCTGCGCGGCGGCGACGATGTGGGCGACGAACGCCACGATCAGGCCCACCCGGAGGGTCCAGAGCACGACCGTGCGGGGCAGCGCGGGCTCGCCGAGGGTGCGCAGCCACTCGGCGTAGACGTTGAGGTGGGTCGGGCCCAGGTAGATCTTGAGGTTCCCGATCATGTGGGCGAGCACGAAGCCCAGCAGCGCGATGCCGCTGAGGGCCATGACCCACTTCTTGCCGACCGCCGAGTGCCAGAACCGCAGGAGCGGATGGCCCGGGCGCTTGGGTCGCGGGATCGGCGCGCCGGTGTAGCGCGTCAGACGCTCGGCGTCATCGGCGCCCGGGCGCTCGTCCGCGGTCGATACCTCTACCTTGGCCATCCCCGCCTTCTCTTCCCTTCCGGGTGTCCCCACCAGCGGTTCTCGCGCGAAACCTAGCCCTCGGTCTCAGCCGGACACGATACGGAGCCACTCCAGCACGTCGTCGTACGAGCTGGTCACCTCGCCGACCACCGGGTGACGCAGCGTGAGGGCAACGTGACGCGCGTCCGGAGGCAGGTCGAGCCGGCCGATGTAGGCGATCCCGTCGGCCGCGACGTTCCCCGTCCACCCCTGCCGGTGGCCGTCCACGCGGGCCTCGACCACGACGTCGGTGAGCAGGGTGCGGGCCTCGTTCACGACGTGGACCTGGCCGGTCCGCGGCTCGAGCATCGGCAGCACCGTCCGGCAGGCCGCGGCCAGCGCGGCGTAGCCCGCCTTCGGGACGCGCTCGTGGTCGAGCACCGACCACGTGACCGACGGATGGCCGTCGGCGAAGCAGAAGTGGCAGAACCCGCCCGTGGGGGCATGGCGGAGGCGGCGCAGGTCCTCGATCTGGAGCTGGATCAACGCGGCCTGGTAGTGCTGGGTCGCGTCACGCCACGCGCCGAACGACTCGAACAGCTCCGGTGGGACGTGCAGGTCGAAGTACCGCTTCTGGAGCGCGTGGTGCTCGAAGAGGTCGTCCCAGTCGAGCGTCGGGCCACCGCTCCGGGTGCATGAAGCCCGCGGTCTCGGGAACGGCCTGCGCGCCGAACTCGGTGACGAAGCGGGCCAGGCGCGGCATCGCCGCGCAGCGCGGGCGCGAGGCCGTCCATCTTCCCGTGGTACCAGCCGAAGTAGAAGTGCGTGTCGGTCCCGCCGCTGCCGACTCCCGGCAGCACCCCCGAGTGCGGGTTCACGGCGCGCGTCGGGTCCGCCTTGTGCAGCGCCCGCGCGACCGAACGGTCGAGCACGTCCTTGTTCCAGCTCGGCAGGAACATCGACACCGCGGTCTTCGCGACGTCGCGCCCGCGGATCGCGTCGCCGGGCTGCAGGTCGAGCGCGAGCGGCTCGTTGTGCGCGCACCACATCGCGACGCTCGGATGGTGGCCCAGCAGGTCGACCATCTCGCGGGCCTGGCGCACCGCCTCCTTCCGGGTGCCGCGCGCGTAGCCCCACTGCAGGGGAAGGTCCTGCCAGAGCAGCAGGCCCGCGGCGTCGGCCGCGTCGTAGAGCTCGAGCCGCGTCACGTGGGCGTGGATGCGCAGGAGGTCGAGGTTCGCCTCGACCGCGAGCTGGACGTCCCGGATGAGCTCGGGCGCGGTGGCCTCGGCCAGCGCCATCCGGGTCGGCCCGTGGTTCGAGCCCATCGGGAACATGCGCTCGCCGTTCACCGTCAGCTGCCAGCTCTTGAACCGCACCTCCCGAAACGCCGTGCGCAGCCGGCGGTCGTCGCTCGGAACGCCGTCCACCTCGACGACCACCTCGACGTCGCACTGCGGCTGCGCACCGAGCCGCCACGGCCACCAGCGCGGGGGATGGTCGACCTCGACGGTGAGGCTGAGGGTGTTGTCACCCGCGGCGAGCGTCACGTCCCGCGTCGTCGCGGCCATCAGCTTCCCGTCGGGGCCGGTCACGGTCGCGTAGAGCCGCGCGCTCTGGGGCACCGGCTGGGGATCGGCGCCGGAGTCGAGGGTGACGTCGAGCAGCAGCCGGCCGCGGGCCTCGGTCGCCTCGCTGCAGAGCGCGCGCAGCCACTTGATACGGACGGGTCCGGTGTCCCGCAGCCGGACCGGTCGCCAGATGCCGCCCGGGTTCCAGTCCGGGTCGAGGTTGTCCCAGTGGGAGAACACGCCGGTGATCGTCCGCTTCTTCGTCCGGTCGCGTCTGGGGCGGCGACGCCACCTCCACCGCGAGCAGGTGACCACCGTCGGGGACGCGGCGAGCCTGGTCCGTGACCTCGAACGTGTGGGGGAAGAAGTAGCCGGCGGTCGCGCCGACGTAGCCCTCGTCGAGCCAGATGTCGCCGTCGTAGAAGATGCCGTCGAAGGTCAGGAACCGGCGGTGGCCGGGCTGGAGCGCCGCGCCGTCGAAGGACCGCCGGTACAGCAGCGGCCCGTCACTCGTCGCGAACGCTTCGGAGCTCCGCCAGTGGCCCGGCACCGAGACCTTGGGCCAGTCGGCGTCGGAGAGTGACGGGTCGGTGAACCGGCGCGCGAGCTCCCCGCTCGAGGTGTGCACCCGCCACGAGCCGGAAAGGTCATGGGGCGTCGAGCGAGCAGACGCTGCGCCGGATGGGTTCACGACCGGAGGTTACGAGACCGGCGTCACTCCGCGAGCTGGCCGCTGGAGCCCGCCGGGAAACCGCGCTCCGGCGTTCGGGCTCCAGGGATCCTTCACAGGCGGTTGGTCGCGGAAAAGTGGGGAGGGGACGTTGGATAGTGTGCGGTCATGAGCCGACCATCCACCCTCGGAGACCTTCGAGCGAGCGGCTGGGAGTCGCGGCCGGTCAAAGAGGAGGTCCGGGCGAACGCGATCGCGCGGATCTCCGCGGGCGAGGCTCCCGTGACCGGAGTGCTCGGGTACGAGGACACCGTCATCCCGCAGCTCGAGAACGCGCTGCTCGCGGGCCACGACGTGATCTTCCTCGGCGAGCGCGGCCAGGCCAAGACGCGCATGATCCGCTCGCTCACCCAGCTGCTCGACGAGTGGATGCCGATCGTCGCGGGCAGCGAGATCAACGACGACCCGTACAACCCGGTCTCGCACCACGCGCGCCTGATCGTCGCGGAGCGCGGCGACGACACCCCGATCGACTGGGTGCACCGCGACCGGCGCTTCGGCGAGAAGCTCGCGACCCCCGACACGTCGATCGCCGACCTCATCGGTGAGGTCGACCCGATCAAGGTCGCGGAGGGCCGCTACCTCTCCGACGAGCTGACGATCCACTACGGCCTCGTCCCGCGCACGAACCGCGGCATCTTCGCGATCAACGAGCTGCCGGACCTCGCGGAGCGGATCCAGGTGGGTCTGCTCAACGTGCTCGAAGAGCGCGACGTGCAGATCCGGGGCTACAAGATCCGCCTCCCCCTCGACGTGATGCTCGTCGCGTCGGCGAACCCGGAGGACTACACGAACCGCGGCCGGATCATCACGCCGCTGAAGGACCGCTTCGGTTCGCAGATCCGCACGCACTACCCGCTCGACGTCGAGACCGAGATGGACGTCATCGAGCAGGAGGCCCGCCCGCTCGGCGCGGCCGGTCTCGTCGTGACCGTGCCGGACTTCATGACCGAGATCGTCGCCGAGATCAGCCAGCAGGCCCGCCGCTCGCCCCACGTCAACCAGCGCTCCGGCGTGTCGGTCCGGCTGTCGATCGCCAACTACGAGACGCTGATCGCCAATGCGATGCGCCGCTCGTTGCGCAACGGCGAGCACGAGGTCGTGCCCCGCGTGAGCGACCTGGAGGCGCTGGTCGCGTCCACCGCGGGCAAGGTCGAGATCGAGACCATCGACGACGGTCGTGAGGGCCAGGTCCTCGAGCGCATCCTGAAGGCCAGCGTGCTCGAGGTGTTCCGGTCCCGGGTCCGCGCCGAACGGCTCGCCGAGCTGGTGCACGCGTTCGACGACGGTCGGGTCGTGCACACCGGCGAGGACGTCCCGTCCTCCGAGTACGCCGCGCTCGTCGCCGAGACCCCGGGCCTGCGTGAGGCGCTCGGTGACCTCGGCGTCGGCGAGACCCCGGCCGGCCTCGCGTCGGCGATCGAGTTCGTCCTCGAGGGCCTGCACCTCGCGAAGCGGTTGAACAAGGACGCGGTCGGCGGCCGCGCCACCTACCGCTCCCGCGGCTGAGCCGACGCCCGGCGCGCCGCGCCGGCTACATCCCGCTGTTGTTGTTGTACCAGCCGCAGTCCTGGCCGGCGCGGCGGTTGACGTGGTCGATCGCGTCCTTGATCTTCGGATTGTCGACCACGGACGTGTCGCCGGCCTGACGGCGCTTCAGCGCGTCGAGGAACGTCAGCGCGTCGTGCGACACGTCCTTCGGCGTGTGCTCGGCGATCTGGGCCACCATCTGGATCTGCGCTGGGAGCTTCGCGGTCTGGATCTTGTTGTCGTAGTGGCCCGCGGCCTTGCAGAACGCGACGGAGGGTCGCGGCAGCTTCGAGGTCGCCTGGTTGGGATCCTTGCAGCCGCTGAGTCCCGCGATCGCGACGAGGCTCACGGCCGCGGTGGCGAGGGCGAGCGTGCGACGCATGACCAGATTGTGCACCGGCGGGCCGGCCGGCGCCGAGTCGGACCAGAGCCGGTCGCGCCCGCCGAGCCGGGGAATCCGGGCCGGGGGAAAGCGATACCCTCGGGTCATGCCGCGCTCCGCCTTCCAATACTCCCGCTGGGACGGCACGCAGGTCGGGTTCGATCTCGACGCCGACGCGCTGCTCGCGGAGATGTCCGACGACCTCCTCTACCACGGGGACCTCAACGCGGCGCTGCGCCGGATGCTCCAGCAGGGCTTCCAGGATCGCAACGGCGAGCGGCTCGAAGGCATGCGGGAGATGCTCGAGAAGCTGCGCCAGCGCCGGCGCGAGGAGCTCGAGAAGCGCGACCTCGGCGGCGTCTACGACGACATCGCCGACCAGCTCGAGGAGATCCTCGAGCAGGAGAAGGCCGGGATCGAGCAGCGCCTGCAGGACGCGCGGGACTCGGGTGACCAGCGCCGCAAGGAGATCACCGAGGACCTGGCGCAGGCGCGCCAGATGGAGCTCGAGCTCATGCCGCCGGACCTCGCGGGTCGGGTCCAGGCGATGCAGGAGTACGACTTCATGGACGACGCGGCCCGTCAGCGCTTCGAGGAGCTGATGGACGAGCTGCGCCAGCAGCTCATGCAGAGCTACTTCAACCAGATGGCCGAAGGCATGAAGGACGTGTCGCCGGAGCAGATGGCGCGCATGAAGGACATGCTCGCCGACCTCAACCAGATGCTCGAGCAGCGGGAGCGGGGCGAGGAGCCCGACTTCGACGGCTTCATGGAGAAGTACGGCGACTTCTTCCCCGGGAACCCGAAGACCCTCGACGAGCTGCTCGAGCAGATGGCCCGCTCGATGGCCGCGATGCAGCAGATGCTCAACTCGATGACGCCCGAGCAGCGCGCGCAGCTCCAGGGCCTGGCCCAGGCGCTGCTCGAGGACATGGACCTGCGCTGGCAGATGGACGAGCTGTCGCGCAACCTGCAGTCCGCGTTCCCGGACATGCCGTGGAACCAGCGCCAGAACTTCAGCGGCGACGACCCGATGCAGTTCGGGCAGATGGCCGGGCTGCTCGAGACGCTCGGTGACCTCGACCAGCTCGAGAACATGCTGCGGAACGCGACCCAGCCGGGCCAGCTCGCCGAGGTCGACATCGACCAGGCCCGCGACCTGCTCGGCGAGGACTCGGCCCGTTCGCTCGAGCGGCTGCAGGACCTCGCGAAGATCCTCGAGGAAGCCGGGCTGATCGACCAGCGCGAGGGTCGCTACGAGCTCACCCCGAAGGGGGTGCGGGCGCTCGGGCAGCAGGCCCTCGGCGACCTGTTCCGCAAGATGATGAAGAACAAGGCCGGTCGCCACGAGGTCGAGCGCAACGGAGTCGGCAGCGAGCGCGCGTACGAGCACAAGCCCTACGAGTTCGGCGATCCCTTCCACCTCAACGTCGAGCAGACCGTCAAGAACGCGATCTGGCGGCAGGGCTCGGGCACGCCGGTGCGCCTCTCGCCGGAGGACTTCGAGGTCGAGCGCACCGAGCTGCTCACCCGCTCCGCGACGGTGCTCATGCTCGACGTGTCGCTCTCGATGCCGATGCGGGACAACTTCCTCCCGGCCAAGAAGGTCGCGATGGCGCTGCACTCGCTCATCACGACGCAGTTCCCGCGCGACTACTTCGGGCTCGTCGCCTTCGGTCGCGTCGCTCGCGAGGTCAAGCCGCAGCTGCTCCCCGAGATGAGCTGGGACTTCGAGTGGGGCACGAACATGCAGCACGCGATGCTGCTGGCCCGCACGCAGCTCGAGCGCGAGACCGGGACCAAGCAGATCATCATGGTCACGGACGGCGAGCCGACCGCCCACATCGATCACGGCGAAGCGATCTTCCAGTACCCGCCGTCGGCGATCACGATCGAAGAGACCCTGCGCGAGGTGCAGCGCTGCACTCGGCGGGGATCCGCATCAACACGTTCATGCTCGACGAGAGCCCGTACCTCCAGGACTTCGTCCGCCGCATGATGAAGATGAACAACGGCCGCGCGTTCTTCACCAGCCCGGACAACCTCGGCGACTACGTCCTCGTGGACTTCCTCGAGCACCGCCAGGCCCGCCGCCGCGCCAGCTAGCAGGCGGTTCAGAGTGGGCGCTGCATCCAGACCGAGCTGACGTAGCGGCCCCACTTCGTCGCGTACTCGTCGAAGACGCCGATCTCGGTAAAGCCGAACCGTCGATGCAGCCGGACGGACGCGTCGTTTGGAAGTGCGATGCCGACCACTGCCCGGTGCACTGGTTCCCCGTCGAGCTCGTCGAGGAGTCGCTCGTAGAGCGACGCGCCGACTCCCTGACCCGTGTGCGCCTCGGCCACGTACACCGTGAACTCGACGGTCTTCGAGAACGACGCGTGCGGACGGTACTGGCTGCTGCACGCATAGCCGCAGACCCGGTCCGCGCTGCTGTCGCACGCGACCAGGAGTCGGTAGGGCCCCCGAGTCGCGAACGTCTCGAACCAGGGCAAGCGGTCCTCGAGCGCGAGCGGGTGCTCGTCGAAGGTCGCGACGCCGTTGCTGACGTAGTGGTTGTAGACCTCGAGAATCGCTTCGAGATCGGCACGCCGAGCGACCCGGACCTCCACGGGCCGCGACGATACGACCTCGATCCACTCTTGCGACCCCGGCGGGCCGAAATTCGGCGGGCTTCGATCCGGCAACCGGGCACGATGGTGCGATGGCACGTGCGCGGCGCGGCAGCTGGCTCGACGACGTCACCGCGGGCGATTGGATCGCACCGCGGCTGCACGCGTTCGGACGCGACGTCGGGTCGGTGATCCCGGAGGGCTTCGGCGCGTACGTTCGGGTCTTTCACCCGATCGGCGGGACCGGTCGCTGGGCCGACGTGGCGGCGGCGAACCACCGGATCGTCCATCCGGAGATGCAGCTCCACCGCATCAGCGTTCCGGTGGCCGAGCCGAGCTCTGACGCGCTCGAGCGAGCGCTGGCAGAAGTCTCATGGGGTTCGCTGCCGCTCCAGCCGCGTCGGGCGTTGGCCGAGATCCTGGCTTTCGCAACGACGACCCCGGACCGCATCTGGTTCGCGTTCTGGGAAGGCTTCGCCGATCTCGACGCTCATGGCGTTGACGCCCGAGTCGAGCTGCCGCACCGCCGCTACCTCCTCTCGTCGGGTCCGATCGCAGCCGCCTCCACCCCGGCGCCGGATGTGATCTTCGACCAGTCGCCGAACCTCTGGTGGCCCGACGACCGCTCGTGGGTCGTGGCGACGGAGGTCGACTACGCCTGGACCTACGTCGGTGCGTCGGAAGCGACGATCGCCGCGATCGTCGCCGACGACCGCCTCGAGGCCCTCCCGGCGCGGCTCACGGACCTCCCGTTCTCGGACAGCGACACGGTGAACGCGGCGCTTGACGGCTGATTCCTCGTGCGGACGGCGACCGGGGTCGGTACCGTCTGAACGGTAGAACGGCAGGGTCCAGGGCGAGAGGAGCACCGCATGTTGGGTGTGATGGTGACGTTCCAGTACGGCGACGACTTCGACCGCGAGCGCATCGTGAAGGTCGCCGCGGGTGCCCGCGACATGTTCGACGGGATGCCCGGGCTTCGCAGCAAGGCCTTCACCGTCGACGAGGCGAAGCGGCGCGCGCTGAACTTCTACGTCTGGGAATTCGAGGACGCCGGCCGCGGGTTCTTCACCGACGAGCTGCGCGAGCGCGTCACCGGCCTGTACGGCGTGGCGCCGACGATCGACTACCTCGAGATCGCGGAGCTCGTCGACAACGCCGGCGCGTAACCGGGCCCGACGACGGGCATCCCGGGGTTGGCGGCCCGCCGGTACCATCGCACGATGGCGCCGGCGGGACCCTTCGAGCTCATCTGCGAGATCGAGCCGCCGACGAAGCCGGACCTCACGCACGCGCGCCATCAGATCGGCGTGCTGAGCAAGGTCGCATCCGGGTTCCTCATCCCGGACAACCACCTCGGGCGCGCGACCGTCTCGAGCGTCGCGGTCGCGCACGAGGTCCAGCTGATGGGCGGCAGGTCGGTCGCCTGCGTCAACGCGCGGGACCGCAACCTGCTCGGCCTGCGCCGCGACGTGCTGACCGCGGCGGCGTACGGCGTGAGCGAGTTCCTGCTCGTCTACGGCGACCGGTCCCAGTCGAGCGCTTCGGGTGACGGACTCACGATCGGCAGCATGCTCGAGGACATCCGCATGTTCTCGGACGGCCCCGCGTTCGACGGCCTCCCGGAGTTCCGCCTCGGGGTCACGTCCAGACTCTCGCCGCTCCCGGCGCGCAAGCAGTCCGCCGACTTCCTCTTCGCGCAGGTCACGTTCTCACTCGACCCGCTCCTGCGCTGGAGGGAGACGTTGCAGTTCGACGGCCCGGTCTACGCGGGGGTGATGGTCCTCGCGAGCGCGGGCATGGCCCGGAAGCTGGCCGGCGACATCCGGGAGATCGACATCCCGGACCAGTGGGTGCGCGCGGTGGAGGCCGACCGCAGCGCGGGCGTCGAGCTGGCGTGCGCGTACGTGGAGAGCATCCGTGACTGCGGCGCGTTCGACGGCGTCCACCTCATCCCCGTCTCGCGCTACCGCGAGGTTGCCGCCCGGCTCGAACGTCGCTGACCCGGCGCCGAGCACCGATCTGTTCTCGGTACGTTCAACCGCGCCTGGAGCGGTTCAGCGGGCCGAGAACGACGGGGTGACGCCGGGGTTGGCGGCCCACGAGCGCTGATCCTCGGGGCGGACGGCGCGGTAGGCCGACACGACCGGCGCGAGCTCGTCGGGGGTCGCACCGTGGAGGATCACCCCGTCCGCGCCGGCGGCGAACTGGTCGAGCACGCGCGCCGCGCACTCGGGCGGCGTTCCCGTCGCGGATGCGGCGAGCCATTCGTCGGGCAGCAAGGTCGCGACGTGCGCGAGCTCGTCGGGCGTCGCGATCGCGTCGAGCGCGCCTCCGACTCCCTGCACGACCGGGTCGGCCCGGAACGCGTCGAGCACCGCCGGGTCCCAGCCGTTCACGCGCACGAGCAGGTCGCCGTAGCCCTGCAGATAGGTCCCGAGCCGCCCGACCAGCTTCTTGAGCCGCAGCTCCTCGTCGATGTGATCGCCGACCGTGGCGAGCACCGACCAGACCCGTACCGCCGCGGGATCCCGACCGGCCCGCTCGGCCCCATGACGCACGGCGGCGACGCTCCGGGCGAGCGTGGCGTCGGTGAAGAACGTGTGCAGCACCACCGCGTCCGCGACCGTTCCGGCGAACTCGAGCGTCTGCTCGCCGATCGCGGTCAGCAGAATCGGGATGTCCTCGTCGAACGACGCGTCCTGGTTCAGGTAAGGGAAGCGGCCGGCTGGACCGTCGTGACCCATGATCGCCTCGCCGTGCCACAGGCGCGCGGAGCAGCCCCATGACGTCTTCCAGCTGCGCCATGGTCACGCGCGGCACACCCATGACGTCGAAGAGCATGTCGAAGCCGCGCCCGAGCCCGAGCGTGAAGCGGCCGTCGGTCAGGCGGTGCATCGTGGTCCCGAAGGTCGCGGTCACGAGCACGTGCCGGGTGTTGTGGTTCGTCGCGGCGGTGGCGACTCCGAGCGTCGTGCTCACGGCGCCGGCCGCCCCGCTGAGCGCGCACGCGTCCTTGGTGTTGAACCGCTCGGAGATGAAGACCGATCCGAGACCGATCTCCTCGGCCCGGGCCACCTCCGTCACCAGGTCCCGGGGTGTCGCGGAGTGACCCGCCAGCCCGTAGAACCCCAACTCGTTCAGCTGCTCCACCCGAGCTCCTTTGACGCGCGAGCGCGCACCCTACCCACCCGGCTCGGTCCCGGTTGGCAGGAATCGAGGGGTACAGGGCATTGCGGACGGCAGCCGGAACCCGCAGGATTGGACGCATGGCAGCAGAACGGCGAGTCGTGGTGCTCGGGTACGACGGGATCCAGTCCCTCGACGCGATCGGTCCGGTCGAGGTGTTCGACGTGGCCACCCGCCACGGGATCGTCCCGCCGTACAAGGTCGAGATCGTCGGGCCGACCGCGGCGCCGATCGTGACCAGCAGTGGGATCACGCTGACCCCGGCGCGCGGCCTGAGCGAGGGTCGGAGCCCGGTCGACACGTTCATCATCGCCGGCGGGACCGGCGTCACCCCGCTGATCGAGGACCGGGAGCTCATCACCGCCGTGCAGCGGACCGCGCGGCGCTCACGGCGCGTCGCGTCGGTCTGCACGGGCGCGTTCGTCCTGGCCGAAGCGGGCCTGCTCGACGGTCGCCGCGTCGACCACGCACTGGTCCGCGTGCCGCCGGCTCGCCCGCAGCTATCCCGAGCTCACCGTCGACGCCGATCCGATCTTCGTCCGCGACGGCGACGTGTACACGTCCGCCGGGGTCACCGCGGGCATCGACCTGTGCCTCGCGCTCGTCGAGGAGGACCACGGACGCGACCTGGCGCTCGCGGTCGCACGCCAGCTCGTCGTCTTCCTGAAGCGCCCGGGCGGCCAGGCGCAGTTCAGCAGCCACCTGTCGACCCAGCTCGCGGAGCGCGACGTGCTCGCCGAGGTGCAGGGCTGGATCGCGGACCACCTCGACGACGACCTGTCGGTGGCGCGCCTCGCCGACCGGGCCGCGATGAGCCCGCGCCACTTCGCCCGACTGTTCCGGGCCGAGACCGGGGTGACGCCCGCCCGCTTCGTCGAGCACGCGCGGGTCGAGCAGGCCCGCCGGCGGCTCGAGGACTCGTCGGTCGGGATCGAGGAGATCGCCCACGATTGCGGGTTCGGCACCCCCGAGACGATGCGGCGCGCGTTCCTCCGCTCGCTCTGGGTCGGGCCCGCGGAGTACCGGCAGCGCTTCCGCGCGACGACCAACCCGACCGTGGAGGTCTGACCATGGGGATCACGACGGGAATCCTGTTGTTCGACGGGGCCGAGGAGCTCGACTGGGCCGGGCCGTGGGAGGTCTTCACGATGGCCCGCCGGGACGGTGACGCGGTGGTGACCATCGCGGAGCGCCTCGATCCCGTTCACTGCGCGAAGGGGTTGCGGGTGCTGCCCGACCACACGTTCGCAGACGCGCCGGCGCTCGACGTCCTCGTCGTCCCCGGCGGGGCGGGGAGCCGCCGCGAGGTGGACAACCCCGTGCTCCTCGAGTGGATCGCCGCGGTCGCAGACGGCTGCTCCTGGGTGACCAGCGTGTGCACCGGCTCG
This sequence comes from uncultured Acidimicrobiia bacterium, assembly GCA_963770105.1. GTDB lineage: Bacteria > Actinomycetota > Acidimicrobiia > IMCC26256 > JAENVU01 > Chersky-806. The sequence continues at coordinate 102,315 of CAVYOL010000003.1, forward strand.
TTCCTCCTCCATGCGGCGGGCCCGGCCCGGAACAAGCAGGTGACGACGCACTGGGGCTCGATCGAACGGATGCGGGCGCTCCCCGAGGTGACCGTCCTCGAGGACACCCGCCACGTCCGCGACGGCAACGTCGTGACCGCCGCCGGGGTCTCGGCCGGGATCGACATGTCGCTCTGGATCGTGGGCCAGATCTACGGGGTCGAGCACGCCAAGACGACCCAGCACGCGATGGAGTACTACCCCGAGCCGCCCTACGCCGTTCTCGTCTGATTTCGCCCGTACCGGGTCTCAAGCCACGGGCACGGTGCGCCGATGGTTCGAATTGTCGAGTCGGCGCGAGGGACCGAATGGATCAGCTCCCAGTGGAGATCAGCCAGCGAATCCGGCACGAGGCCCGGGTCGCGGGGATGCGCGAGGCCCGCGCGCCCTCGATCGAGATGGTCGAGCGGCGCCGGATGCAGCTCTGGTTCCTCACCTTCATCATCGTCATCGTCCTCGGGCTCGCGACGCTGGTCGCCTCCTGGACCACCGGCCAGGTCACCCTGTTCTCCGGCGAGCCGTGGATCCTGCGGGCCGCGGTCGCGGTCGCTCGGCCTCGGCTTCTGCTTCTACGCCGTCGAGAAGGAGATCCACCTCCACCGGCTGAGCCGGCTGCTCGTCGACGAGCGGGTCCTGAACTCCGCCATGGCCCAACGGCTCCAGATGAACGCGGCGCTGTTCAACGCGGGCAAGGCGCTGAACTCGGTCCTCGACCTCGACGACGTCCTCGACGCGATCCTCGCCAACGCGCTCGACCTGCTCGGCGGCGCGACCGGATCGGTGATGCTCGTCGAGGACGAAGAGTCGCTGCGCGTCGTCGCGGTCCGGGGCAGCCGGCTCGCGCGCGACGCGCGCGTGAAGCTCGGCGAGTCCATCGCCGGACGCGTCGCCCGCAGCCGGGAGCCGCTCCTGATCTCGGGGGTCGTCGCGCCGACGGACTACCCCGGCTACGAGGACCGCGAGCACACGACGTCGAGCGCGATGTGCGTGCCTCTCGTCAACCGCGGCCAGCTGCTCGGCGTCCTGAACATCAGTGCGTCCAGTGAGCGCGACTTCGACGAGCACGACCTGCAGATCCTCAGCCTCTTCGCCGAGCCGGTCGCCGCCGCGATCGCCAAGGCCGGGCTGTACGAGGCCGAGCGCGCGCACGTCGCCCAGCTGCTCGACACGGACCGGATGAAGACGCAGTTCGTCGCCTCGGTCAGCCACGAGCTGCGGACGCCGATCACGTCGATCCGCGGCGCGGTCTCGGCCTCCCGTCGTTCGATCACCCCGGAGCAGCGGGTGGAGCTGCTCGAGGTCATCGAACGCCAGTCGTTGCGGCTCCAGGCGATGGTCGAGGAGATCTTCACCGCGGCGAAGATGGAAGAGGACGGCAAGCGGCCGCTGCTGCGCCGGATCGACCTTGCGGCCCTTGTGCGCCTGGCCGCGCTCGACTCGCAGGTCGCCGGCCGACCGGTCGAGGTCGAGGCCCCGGCCGCGTGCGAGGTGCGCGCCGATCCCGAGGCCGTCCGCCGGATCGTCGGCAACCTGATCGAGAACGCGCACAAGTACGGCGCGATCCCGGTGCGCATCACGGTGCAGCCGGCCGACGAGCAGGTCGTGCTGTCGGTGGTGGATCACGGCGCGGGGGTGCCGGCCGAGGTGCGCGAGAAGGTGTTCGAACGGTTCTACCGCGCCGATCCGAACGGGACGAAGCCCGGCATGGGTCTCGGGTTGGCCATCGTGCGCGGGCTGGTCGAGTCGTGCGGAGGATCGGTATGGGTCGAAGACGCTCCGGGCGGCGGTGCGGCCTTCCGCGTCGCGTTGCGCACCGGCGCGGTCGAGGAGAGTCCACGGGAGGTCGCAAGTGTCGGGTAAGCCGAGAGTGTTGATCGTCGACGACGAGCCGGACGTGCTGTTGACCCTCCGGATGATCCTGGAGGCCGAGGGCTTCGATCCGGCGCTCGCCGCCGACGGCGAGACCGCGCTGCGCCGCATCGACGAGGAGAGCCCCGATCTCGTCGTGCTCGACATCATGATGCCGGTGCTCGACGGCTGGTTCGTCCTGGCCGAGCTCGCGGGCCGCTCGCGGCGCCCCTGTGTGGTGGTGTGCTCGGCGAAGTCGAGCGACGCCGACCGCAACCGGGCCCGGGAGCTCTCCGCCGACGAGTACGTGACGAAGCCGTTCGAGCCCGACCATCTCGTCGCGGTCGATCCGCGACGTGCTCGGGCGCCGCGGCGCGGCTCGCGTCTAGCGCGGCCGGCGCGTCGAGCGCCCCGCGTCAGCCCCCTCGCGGCTGCGTCACCCGGCCCCGTGACCGGCGGAAGTGCCCAATTCTCGGCACAATTCCGGGCGCGGACACCAAGATCCCCCTTGCGCCGGGCGGGCGGTGCTGTCAGAGTAACACCGTTGTAATTCCAACGGCGTCATTCTGAGCGCCTCAAGGAAGGGGCAGTTTGTGCGGGAGATGATCGTGGCCAGTGTGCACGCCAGTCAGGTGGGCGACAAGCGGTGGCAAGAGCGCGCCAACTGCCTGGGTGTCGATCCCGATCTGTTCTTCCCGGAGCGTGGCGCCTCCACGAGGGAGGCGAAGTCGGTCTGCGGCAGCTGCGAGGTGCGGTTGGACTGCCTCGAATACGCGCTGGTCAACGGGGAGAAGTTCGGCATCTGGGGTGGATTGTCAGAACGCGAGCGTCGGCGCTTGCGGCGCCAGCGGGCGTTGGCCCGCCGGGCTGCCGCATCGGCCTGACCCGGGCCGTGCGGCGCAGCGGGGTCAGGCCGGGCTCGCCGGGTCCACCGCCGGTCTGGCGCCGGCTGCGGCTGCGGCCCACGCGGCGCGGCCGCCCGCAGCAGTAGCGGCCCGCGCCTCGATCGTCCGGCTCGCGTCGAGCCCGCTCCAGGCCAGGAGCTCGGGGCTGCAGGCCGCGAGCACCGCGGCAGGCACGAGCCCGACCAGCTCGACGCGCTGCACCCGCCCGCCGGCGGCCTCGATCCGGTCGCGTGCGGTCTCCAGGGCCGGCTCGAGCCCGGTGGCGTCGAGATCGACGAGGTTCATGCTCACCTGCACGTGCCCGAGCGAGGGGAGCGCCAGCCCGAGGGCCCGCACGCCGGGCAGTCCGCCGTCACGCTCGCGCAGCTCGCGCGCCACGGTCCGGGCGAGCTCGAGGTCGTCGTCGGCGAGGTCGACGTTCACCGCCACCAGCACCGGGCGGGCTCCGACCGCGACGGCCCCGAGCCGTGGGTTCGGCGCGGCCGGGCCGGCGTCGGGCGTGCGGGCGACGAACGCGTCGCGGCGAGTGGCCGGCAACGGGCGATGTTCGGGATCGGCGAGGTCGTAGAGGAACGCCGGGATCGCGAGCTCGGCGGCGATCCAGGCCGCGAAGCTGCGGGCCGCGTCGACCGCGACGGAGGTGGGCGTCGGCGCGAGCGCGACGAACGGCACCACGTCGATCACCCCGAGGCGGGGATGGACACCGTCGTGGTCGACGAGCGTCGAGGACGGCCGCGGCCACGCTCGCGAGCCGGCGTGCCGCACCGCCGGTCGCGTCGGGATCGGCGCTCGCGATCGTGAACACCGACCGGTGATGGTCGGGGTCGGTGTGCACGTCGAGGAGCGTCGGGTCCGCAGGCGCGGGCCAGGCCGTCGACGACGTCGGGTCGCCGCCCCTCGGAGATGTTCACCACGCACTCGAGCACGCCACCACGCTACGGGGACGGAGCGACCCGACGGGCTGTGCCGTGTGATAGCACCGCGGCGTGCGTATCGGTCTGGCGCTGCCGCAGTACGACTTCTCGGTCGCGGGCGAGTCGCCCGCTCACCTGGGAGACGCTGCGCGGCTTCGCGACGCGCGCCGCCGAGCGGCCGGCTTCGACTCGCTCTGGCTGTCCGACCATCTCTTCTTCGACGTCGGCAAGTACGGCGGGAGCCCCGAGCCCGTCGGCGCCTACGAGCCGATCGTGACGCTCGGCCGCGCTCGCCCGCGACGTGACCCACGTCGCGGCTCGGCACGCTCGTGCTCTGCGAGGCGTTCCGCCCGGCCGACGGTGCTCGCCAAGGCACTCGCCACGCTCGACCGCATCACCGGCGGGCGGCTCGACGTCGGACTCGGTGCCGGCTGGTACGAGCCCGAGTACGAGGCGATCGGGATGGACTTCCCGCCGCCCGGCGTCCGGCTGGCGCGGCTCGCCGAAGCGGTCGAGATCGTGACGTCGAGCTGCTCGGCGCGGAGGGTGGACCCTGCACGATACGACGGTCGCTTCCACCGCGCCGAGCGGGCGCGATCAACCGGCCGACCGCGGTGCAGCGAGCCGCGGCCCGCCGGTCTTCGTCGGCGGCAAGGGTGACCGGTTGATCCAGCTCGCGGTCGACCGCGCCGACGGCTGGAACACCTGCTGGGTCTGGACGCCGGCGGCGTACCGGGAGCGGCTCGAGGTCATGCAACGCGGCGTGCGATCGGCGTCGGCCGCGACCCGGCGACGGTGTGGCGCTCGCTCGGGCTCTACGCGCTCTGCGGCGAGGACGAGGCGGACCTCGTGCGGCGATTCGAGCGGCTGCGGACGCCGAACACCCCGCCGGGGGTGCTCGACTCGATGACGCTCGAGGAGTGGCGGGTCGGGCGCCTGGTCGGCACGGTCGACCAGGTGCAGGAGCAGGCCGCGACCTGGGCCGATCTCGGCGTCGAGACCCTCATCCTCGGCGTCGGCGCGGTGCCGTTCCACGTCGGGCGCGGCCGACGACATCGACCTGCTGGCCGAGGCGCTCGGGGTCCAGACCGCCCGGCGAACGCCGATTAGGCTGAGATCCCCGATCGTCGGGAGGGTGCCAGCCTCATGTTCGGCCTCGGAGCTCCTGAGCTCATCATCATTCTGCTCGTCGTCCTGGTCATCTTCGGTGGGTCCCAGATCCCGAAGCTCGCTCGCTCCCTCGGCTCGGCCCAGAAGGAGTTCAAGGCCGGGCTGGAAGAGGGCGAGAAGGAGCGACTCCACCTCCAAGGACGACAAGGGGCACTAGCCCCGCCGTCCGATCAGCCGGATTCCGGCCTCATTGGGAACCTGACCCCCGCGACCGTCGTTCTCGATGACGACTGACGGTGTCCCCACATGGGAAGAGGTCGCCCGTGACCACGGGCGGTTCCTCTACAACGTGGCGTACCGCCTGACCGGAAATGACGACGACGCACGGGATCTCGTGCAGGAGAGCCTCCTTCGTGTCCGCCGCGGCCTGGAGACCTACCAGCCGGGATCTCTCGAGGGGTGGTTGGCTCGCATCGTGACGAACGTGTTCCTCGACGAGGTGCGGCGGAAGCGTCGACGGCCCGAACAGGCCCTCCCCGACGATCCTGACCGGGTGCTGCCCTCGGCGATCGGGGCGGACGAGATGGCCGTCGCGGCCGGCTCTCGGACGAGATCCAGCGCGCGCCTGGCCTCGTTGCCCGAAGAGTTCCGGGTTCCCGTCGTGCTCCGCGACGTCGCCGACCGGACCTACGACGAGATCGCCGGGTCACTCGGCGTGCCCGTGGGGACGGTTCGGTCGCGCCTGGCACCGCGGGCGCCGGATGTTGCGGACCGCCCTCGTCAAGAGCGGAGCAGTGGAATGAGCACGATCGAACCGCCCGAAGAGCTGCTGTCGGCGTACCTCGACGGTGAGGCCACCCCGGACGAGCGCGCGCTCGTGGAACGCCGGCTCGAGGAGTCGGGGGAGTGGCGCGCGGTGCTGGACGAGATCCGGTCGACGCGATCGCTCCTGCTCGGGTCGCCGGTGAGGGAAGCGCCGACCGGGTTCTGGGACACGTTGCTGCACCCCGACATCGCGCCGCCGGTGCAGCCCGAGCCCGTGCGCTCGATCGACTCCGCGCCGAGTCGCCGCACCAAGCGCGTCGTCGCGTGGGTCGCCGGTGCCGCGGCGGCCGCCGCGGTCGCCGCGGTGATCCTCGTGCCCGGGCAGTCGCAGGTGAAGCCCACGGTCGCCACGCTCGTGAGTCGCCACGCCGTCCGTTCGTCCGTGACCGAGGAGCCGCTGAGCCAGCTCGCCCCGGTCACCAAGCCGGTGCAGCTCGGGCGATGAGCCGACGACTCCTGACCCTCGGGTGCGCCGCGCTCGCCGCGTTCGTGTTGGTGCTGATCGCGCCACGCAGTGCCCACGCCGACGACAGCGGGATCGCGCGCACCCTGCTCGAGCGGTCCCGCGACGCGGCCGCGAACCAGGAGTTCGACGCGACCGTGGAGGTCGAGTGGGTCGACGGCGGGCAGCGCCACGATCGCACCGTCTCGGTGCACGACGACAACGGCGTGCTGAGCATGGGCGACAACCAGCTCCTGGGGGCCGGCACCCGGCGCCTGCTGCGCACCGGGTCCGGCTGGGAGCTCATGTGGGACGGCGGGTCCACGGGCTCCGAGCCGGATCCGAGCCACAAGTACCGCTTCGAGGTGACCCGCACCGCGACCGTCGCGCAGCGGCCGGCGACCCGGGTCGAGGTCACCGCGCCGGGCTCGAGCACCGTGCGCGAGCGCATGTTCTTCGATGACGCCACCGGGATCCTGCTGCGCCGCGATCAGCTCGACGCGAACGGCCGGCTCGCCCGGCGGTTCACGTTCGTCGAGATGTCGTCGCCCCACCCGATGGAAGGTGGTGCGCACGGCGCGTTGCCGAAGGTGGACGCCAGTCCCGCGCCGATGCGCCGCACGCGCTCGCAGACGTCCCCGACGATCTCACCACACCGAAGCGCGTCGGGAACGGGTTCGTGCTCTCGGGGGTGTACTCACAGCCCGACGGGTCGGTGCAGCTGTACTACAGCGACGGTCTGCTCGGGCTCTCGGTGTTCGAGCGTGCCGGCGACCTCGACTGGGACGCGCTGCCGTCCGGGGGTCGCACGACCGAGATCGGTGACCTGCGCACCCGCGTCTACCGGACGGCCGCGGGCACCGCGGTGGTCTGGGGCAAGGACGGCGTCACCTACACCTGCGTGACCGACGCCCCGCTCGACGAGATCGCCGCGGTCACCCCGGACCTCACCCCGTCCGACAGTGGCGCGTTCGCCGACGTCGGTCGCTTCCTGACCGCCCCGTTCGCTGGGGGTAGCCCGCCGAGGTTGCCCGGCGCGAGCGGCTGGAGATCGACCTTCGGGGGGAGGACCGCCGAAGGTCGCCCGGCGCGACGCGGCCTGGAGATCGACCTTCGGGGATCGTGAGAGCTACGAGCGGATGCCGGTGCGGCGCGAGCGCAGGATGCGTCGACGCTCTCGCTCCGACGCGCCGCCCCAGACCCCGTGCTCGATCCGGTACTGCAGCGCGTACTCGAGGCATTCGACCTTCACCGGACATCCGGCGCACACTTTGCGGGCGTGCTCGACGCCCACGCCGTCGGACGGGAAGAAGAACGAGGGATCCCGGCCGCGACAGTGGCCATCGAGCATCCACACGTGCTCGGCGTCGTAATTCGGCTGCGGGTAATCATCCATTTGGTGAGTGCAACGGTAGGTGACGCCGGATGGTTCCCAGAACTGCTCTCAGTCTGGTCTCAGGTTCGCCTGGTTCCCTGAAAAACGTGGAGACCTTCGCATGACG
>CAVYOL010000004.1:0-93678 GCA_963770105.1 uncultured Acidimicrobiia bacterium
CGACAGCGACCGATACGCGTTCGGATCGAACTTCCGGGTGATGAGGCTCATGACGTCGTACCAGTGGCGCGCGTTGCAGATGAACGGGTCCGGGTCCCGCCACTCGGTGTCGAGCTCCATCGGCGAGCCCTCGAGGAAGATGAAGCAGTCGTCGTGGCGATCCCGGAGCGCGGCCCGGAACTTCCGCGCGAACGGCTCCATGTGGTCGCGCCAGCTGTTGCCGCCGAGCCCGTCGGGCATGAGCAGCACCGGATTGCCGTCCGCGTCGCGATCCCAGAGCCCGATCTCGCGCCAGGGGCAGCCGTCGACCCAGATGCCCGCAGCCTCCGTGGCGGCCAGCTGCTCGAGCGGGCTGCGTGGTTCCGCGCCGGAGTCGTCGCGCGACATGAACCGGCGGCCGCGCGTGAGGTCCCGAGCAGTCATCCCGATGTAGCCGGAGTTGGGCTCGTTGAGCGTGTCGTACCCGAGGACGTTGTCCAGGTCCGCGATCCGCGCCGCCACCGCGCCGATCGACGCGACGTAGCGGTCCTGGAGCTCCTGCTGCACCCCGGCCAGGCGGGCCGGCGCGTAGGTGTCGCCGCCATAGAACAGCGTCCACATCGACGCGACGGGCGCGGTCATGTAGTTGCCGGGCCAGTCGAACGCGTGCAGTGCCACGGCCTCCGCGGCCTCGAAGCGGTCCGGGCGCATCCCCGCGACCTCGAGCGTCCAGTACGGCGCGCCGTCGCCGCCGGTCCAACGGCTCCACACGTCCTGGTGCGGGTCGATGAAGACGAGCAGGCCGCGCTCGCCGGCGCGCCGGACGCACTCGCGCACGTAGTCCAGGTACGCCTCGTCGTGCTGGCCGGGACCCGCGTGCTCGATCGCCTCCCACGTCACGAGGAAGCGAAGCACGTTGAAGCCCCAGTCCGCGATGCGGTCGAGGTGGCGATCGATCTCGTCGAGCGGCGCGGGGCGGCCGATGAACGACACGTCGCGCCAACCCGTGAAGTCCACGCCGAGGTGCGTCGCGCCATCCGGCGTGCGCGGCACCTTCGTGCTGCCGCCGAGGTTCACCCCCCGCAACAACGTGGGTCGCCCTTCGGGGTCGACGAACCATGCCGGCCGGGTGCTGTATCCATGCGTCATCGGGCGAAGCATCGCGCGCCGCGCCGGTACCCTGGGCTCGTGCAGATCGACTTCCAGGCCTCCGAGCGCGCCAGCCTCGGCGTCGAGGTGGAGCTCACGCTCGTCGATCCGCAGTCGGGAGCGCTCGTCAGCGCCGCGTCGGAAATCCTCGCGGAGCTCGGACACGGGCACCCCGACGGTCTGCATCCGAAGGCGAAGCACGAGCTGTTCGAGAGCACGATCGAGGTCATCACCGGCATCTGCCAGACCGCCGACGAGGCCAAGCGCGACCTCGCGGCGACGATCGCGGAGGTGCGCACGCCGGCGCGGCATCGCGGGGGCTGACGCTGATGTCGGCAGGGAGCCATCCGTTCTCGCTCCCGCACGAGCAGATCGTCAGCCCCGATCCCCGGTACGCGACCCTCGTCGAGGAGATGCAGTGGATGGCCCGCCGGCTGCAGATCTTCGGCGTCCACTACCACGTCGGGGTCCGGTCGGCGGAGAAGTCGATCGTGGTCGCGAACGCGATGCAGTTCTACCTCGCGCACTTCCTCGCGCTGTCGGCGTCGAGCCCGTACTGGGAGGGTCACGACACCGGCCTCGCCTCGTGTCGGGTGAAGGTGTTCGAAGGGCTTCCCACCGCGGGTCTACCGCCCGTCATCGAGGACTGGGCCGACTTCGAGCAGTTCATGCACACGCTCGTCTCCGCGGAGGCCATCACGACGATCCGGGAGGTGTGGTGGGACGTCCGCCCGCACCCGAACTTCGGCACCGTCGAGCTGCGCATCTGCGACGCGATGCCGACGCTGCGCGAGGTGGCGGCCGTCGGCGCGCTCGTCCAGTGCCTCGTGCACCGGATCGACACCCAGATCGACGCCGGCGTGCCGGTCTACATCCCGCGGGAGTGGACGATCCGGCAGAACAAGTGGCTGGCCGCGCGCTACGGGCTCGACGCCAAGCTGATCGTCGACGACGAAGGAACGCGCGTCACCGCGCGCGACGTCGTCCTGGGGCTCACCGACGAGCTCGCACCGGTCGCGGCCGAGCTCGGGTGCAGTGACGAGCTGGCCGACATCATGCCGATCCTGAAGCTCGGTCCCAGCTACCTGCGCCAGCGCGAGGTCGTGGAACGCGGCGGGACGCTGGTCGACGTCGTGCACGCGCTCGTCGAGGAGCTGGCGACGGACGAGCCGGGGCTGCGATGACCGCGCCCTCGGTGGCAGCCGGCCTCGACGCCTTCCTCGACGCGCACCTCGAAGAGCTGATCACGTTCCGGCGCGAGCTCCACGCGCATCCCGAGCTGAGTGGCGAGGAGCACGAGACGACGGCCCGGGTCGCCGAGCGCCTGCGGGTGGCCGGACTCGCGCCCCGCGTCCTGCCCTGCGGCACCGGGCTGATCTGCGACCTCCCGGCCGCGCCGGGCTCCGACTCCTCGGCGGGCCCGACGGTCGCGCTCCGGGCCGACCTCGACGCGCTCGCGATGGCCGACGAGACCACCGTGCCCTACCGCTCGCAGGTGCCCGGGGTCGCGCACGCGTGCGGACACGACGTGCACACGACCGTCGTCCTCGGCGCCGGGCCTCGCGCTCACCCGGCTGCTCGCGGCGGACGGCGCGCCCGCCGGCACGGTCCGGCTCCTCTTCGAGCCGGCCGAGGAGTCCGCGCCGGGTGGCGCGCTCGACGTCATCGACGCCGGTGGGCTCGCCGACGTCGGGTGGCTCTTCGGCCTTCACTGCGACCCCAAGCTCGACGTCGGCCAGATCGGGGTCCGGGTCGGGGCGATCACCTCCGCGGCGGATCTGGTCGAGATCCGGCTACACGGGCCCGGCGGTCACACCGCGCGGCCCGGCCTCACGGTGGACCTCGTCGCGCTCGCCGGCCGGATCGCGGCCGACCTCCCCGCCGCGTTGCGCACCTCGGACCCGTCGCTCAACCTCGTGTTCGGCGCGCTCCACTCCGGTGACGCCGCGAACGTGATCCCCGCGACCGCGCTGCTGCGGGGCACGTTGCGCACCCCCGATCGGGCCGCATGGGACGGCGCGCCCGAACGGCTCGATGCCGCGCTGCGCGCGTTCGTCGAGCCCGCGGGTGCGACCTTCGAGATCGACCACGCGCGCGGCGTGCCGCCCGTCGTCAACGACGAGCAGGCCACGAGTGTGCTGGCCGACGCGGCACGCGCGTCGCTCGGTGCGGACGCCGTCGTGCCGACCGAGCAGAGCGCCGGTGGCGACGACTTCGCCTGGTACGCAGAGCACGTGCCGAGCACCTACGTCCGGCTCGGCGTGCACGACCCGGCGTCGACCGAGCCCCGCCGGGACCTCCACGCCAGCACGTTCGACGTGGACGAGCGCGCCATCGCCATCGGCGTCCGCGTGCTCGTCGGCGCCGCCCTCGCCGCCCTCCGCACCCACGGAGATCCCGTTTCGGGGTGACTTGCCGGTGCTGGGGCGCGGGGAACGCGCACCGAACGGGCGGGCGGCGCGGCGGCGGGCGGGTTAGGGTCGACGGCGACACGCGGGAGTCCGGTGCGCCGGGCTGAGAGGGTGGGCACGCAGCCCCCGACCGTCAGAACCTGATCCGGGTCATGCCGGCGCAGGGAGCCTCCTCCAAGTCTTCCGTCGTCGGCGTGCCCCCGAGCCGTGGGAGTGACGATGGAGGCGCTGGTGTTCGCCGGGAGGTGACCCGCCCGACCCCCGCTGGCCCGCCGCGCTGCCCGTCGACGCGTGGATCGTCGCCGCGGACTCCGGCCTCGAGCACGTGCACGCGCTCGGCCGGCGCGTCGGACCTCGTCGTCGGCGACATCGACTCCGTCTCGCCGTCGGCACTCGAACACGCGGTGGCCACGGGGACGGTGGTCGAGCGGCACCCGGCCGACAAGGACGCAACGGACCTCGAGCTCGCGCTCGACGCGGCGAAGCAGGCCGGTGCGACCCGGGTGACGGTCGTCGGTGTCGGTGGTGGGCGCCTCGACCACTTCCTCGCCAACGCGTTCCTCGCTCGCGGCCCCGGCGTGGGCGACCGTCGAGCTGCACGCCCTCGTCGGGGACGCCCACCTCGTCGTCGTGCGGCACACCATCACGCTCGGCGGTCCGCTCGGTTCGCATCGTGAGCCTGCTCCCGGTGGGCGGCCCCGCCCGCGGCGTCCGCACCACCGGGCTGCGGTGGCCGCTCACGGGCGACGACCTCGGGCCCGGTTCCACCCGCGGCGTCAGCAACGAGATGACGCAGACGACCGCGACCGTCGCGCGTCGACGACGGCGTCCTGCTCGCGATCCAGCCCGACGCCGACCCCGACCTCATCCACCTCGACTCCGGAGGAACCTGACGTGCGACTTCGCATCGTGGCCCCGATCATGGCCGGCGCACTCGCGCTCGCTGCGTGCAGCAGCGGGAGCAGCTCGTCGAGCTCGAGCGGCGCCTCGGGATCGACCGGGTCGGCCGGCACCACGGTCACGCTCGTCACCCACGACTCGTTCGCGGTCTCGAAGCCCGTGCTGCGCGCGTTCACCAAGCAGACCGGCGTCACGGTGCAAGGTCCTCAAGGACGGCGACGCGGGCGCGGCGCTCAACCAGGCGATCCTCACCAAGGACAACCCGCTCGGCGACGCGTTCTTCGGCGTGGACAACACGTTCCTCTCGCGTGCGATCGCCGCCGGGATCTTCGTCCCCTTCAAGCGCGAACGGGCTCGACCGCGTCCCGGCGGCGCTGCAAGCTCGACCCCACAGGAGCGGGTGACCCCGATCGACTACGGCGACGTCTGCGTCAACTACGACAAGAAGTGGTTCGCGAGCAAGAACGTCAGGGTGCCCAAGACGCTCGCGGACCTCACCGCGCCCGCGCTACGCGGATCGCCTCGTCGTCGAGAACCCGGCGACGTCGTCGCCCGGTCTCGCGTTCGTGCTCGCGAGCGTGGCGAGGTTCGGCCCGAACGGATGGGACGACTACTGGAAGCAGCTGAAGGCGAACGACGTGAAGGTCGACGACGGCTGGGACCAGGCCTACGACACGGACTTCTCCGCGCGGCTCGGGCCACGGCGCGTACCCGCTCGTCGTGAGCTACGCGTCGAGCCCGCCGGCCGAGGTCTACTACGCGAAGCCGACGCCGAAGACCGCACCCACGGGCGTCCTGACCGACACCTGCTTCCGCCAGGTCGAGTTCGCCGGGGTGCTGAAGGGCGCCGCGCATCCGAAGGCCGCGCAGGAGCTCGTCGACTTCATGCTCGCGGAGAAGTTCCAGGCGGACATCCCGCTCCAGATGTTCGTCTTCCCGTCGCGCACGGGGACGCCGTTGCCGAGCGTGTTCACGAAGTACGCCACGGTCCCGAGCCACCCGTTGACGCTCCCGCCGGCCGTGATCGGGGCGAAGCGTGACGCGTGGATCGCGCAGTGGACCAACACCGTGCTGCGGTGAGCGCGCGCGCCACCACGACGCGATCACTCGCCGGCCGGCTGAGCCAGGGCGGCGCGCGGCTCCTGATCGTGGCGGTCCCGGTCATCTTCCTCGGCGTGTTCTTCGCGTGGCCGGTCGTCGCGATCCTCGGGCGCGGCCTGGCCCCTCACGGCGCAGCTGAACCTCGACCCACTCGGTCAGGTCCTCAGCGACCCGGGACTCCGGCACGTCGCGTGGTTCACGGTCTGGCAGGCCGCGCTCTCGACGCTGCTCACCCTGCTCATCGGGATCCCGGGCGCGTTCGTGCTGAGCCGCTACCGGTTCCGCGGCCGCGCGCTCGTGCGCGCGCTCGTCACGGTCCCGTTCGTGCTGCCGACGATCGTGGTCGGCGCCGCGTTCCGCGCGCTCGGCATCACCGGGCTCGGTGGCCGCGATCCTGCTCGCCCACGTCTTCTTCAACTACGCGGTCGTCGTGCGCACCGTCGGCGGCCTCTGGTCGCACCTCGACCCGCGGCCCGAAGAGGCCGCGCAGATGCTCGGCGCGAACCGTTGGCGGACGTTCGTCGGCGTGACGCTGCCCGCGCTCCGGCCCGCGATCATCGCCGCCGCGTCGATCGTCTTCCTGTTCTGCTTCACGTCGTTCGGGGTGATCCTCGTGCTCGGCGGCCCGCCGTTCGCGACCCTCGAGACCGAGATCTACCGGCAGACCTCGGAGCTGCTGAACCTGCCCGTCGCGGCCGCGCTCGCCGTCGTCCAGCTCGCCGCGGTGCTCGCGGCGCTGAGCATCGGCAGCTGGGCGCGCGGCCGGCGCACCGCCGCGCTCGGGCTCCGCGCCGCGAACGAGGCCGGCGCGAGGCTGCGGAGCCCGGGTGCCCGCGCGTTCCTCGCCGGCAACCTGCTGCTGATGGCCGCGCTCCTCGGGACCCCCATCGCGGTCCTCGTCACCCGCTCGTTCGACCAGGGCCTGGACGCGTACCGCCAGCTCACGCACGTGAGCAGCGGGTTCCTGGAACCGCCGATCACGCGGTGTGGACGTCGCTGCGGTACGCGTCCATCGCCACGGTGATCTCGCTGGTCGTCGGCGGTGCCGCCGCGTTCGCACTTGCCGGCGCGCACCGGAGCCGGCGGCGCAGCGCCTGGCTGCTCGACCTGCTCGTGATGCTCCCCCTCGGCGTCTCCGCGGTGACCGTCGGGTTCGGCTTCCTGATCGCGCTCGACCACCCGCCCCTCGACCTGCGCACGTCCACCGCGATCATCCCGATCGCGCACGCACTGATCGCGATCCCGTTCGTCGTCCGGGTGATGCTGCCGGTGCTGCAGTCCATCGACCCCCGACTGCGCGAGGCCGCCGCGGTGCTCGGGGCGACGCCGCGGCGGGTCTGGCTGGAGGTGGACCTCCGGATCGCGGCGCGCGCCGCGCTCGTCGCGGCCGGGTTCGCGTTCGCGATCTCGCTCGGCGAGTTCGGCGCGACGCTCTTCATCGTCCGGCCCGAGACCACCACGCTGCCGGTCGCGATCTACCGCCTGCTCAGCCGGCCCGGTGCATCGAGCTTCGACCAGGCGATGGCCGCGAGCACGATCCTGATGGTGCTCACCGCGGTGTCGGTCCTGGTGATCGAACGGCTCCGCGTGCGCGACGTCGGCGAGTTCTGATGCTGCAGCTCGAGGGTCGTCCAGGTCCGGTACGGCGACACGGTGGCGCTGGACGGCGTCGACCTGACCGTGGCCGACCGCGAGGTCGTCTGCGTGCTCGGCCCCAGCGGGAGCGGCAAGAGCACCCTCCTGCGGGCCACCGCCGGGCTCGAACGGCCGAGCGCGGGCATCGTCCGGTGGGACGGCGACGATCTCGCGGGCGTCGCGCCGCACCGGCGGCACTTCGGCCTCATGTTCCAGGACCACGCGCTGTTCCCGCACCGCGACGTGCTCGGCAACGTCGCGTTCGGCCTCCGCATGCAGCGGCGGTCGAAGGCGGCCGTCGACGCCGGCGCGCGTGCCGCGATCGAGCGCGTCGGGCTCGGCGGGTTCGAGCACCGGCGGGTGCGCGAGCTCTCGGGCGGCGAGCAGCAGCGGGTCGCGCTCGCCCGCGCCCTGGCGCCGGATCCGCGGCTGCTCATGCTGGACGAGCCGCTCGGATCCCTCGACCGGGAGCTGCGCGAGCGGCTCGCGACCGAGCTCCGGGCGCTCTTCGTCGCGCTCGGGGTCACGGCGCTCTTCGTGACCCACGATCAGGACGAGGCGTTCGCCCTCGCGGACCGGGTCGTCGTCATGCGCGCCGGGACGATCGAGCAGGTCGGCCCGCCCCAGGAGCTGTGGCGGCACCCGGCCACCGAGTTCACCGCCCGCTTCCTCGGGTTCGCGAACGTCTTCGACGGTGTCGTCGCGGCCGACGGCGTTCGCTGCGCCTGGGGCGTCCTGGCGCACCCGACCACCTCGACGGCTCCCGCGGGTCCGGTCCGCCTGGCCGCGCGGCCCGACGCCCTGCGGTTGGCAGCCGACGGTGCCGTGCCGGGGCGGGTCACGGGGACCACCTTCCGGCGCGACCACTTCCAGGTGCAGATCGACACCGACATCGGCACCCTCGAGGTCGCGGCCGACGTCCCACCCGCCGTCGGCGATCTCGTGACGGTCGACCTCGACCCCGAAGCCGTGGTCGTCCTCTCCGCATAGCCTCGGTCCCGATGACCGACCTGACGTTCGACCACCTGTACCCGTACGCCGAGCTCACCGACGCGCTGCACGGCCTCGCCGCCGCGCATCCCGATCTCGTGACGCTCGAGAGCGCCGGAACCTCCCACGAGGGCCGCGACATCTGGCTCGCGACCATCACCAACACCGCCACCGGCCCGCACGACGAGAAGCCGGCACTGTTCGTCGAAGCGAACATCCACGCGACCGAGATCACCGCGTCGACGGCCGCGCTGCACCTCGTCCATCACCTCGCGACCCGCTACGGCAGTGACGACGCGGTGACGCGCGCGCTCGACACGCGTTGCTTCTACGTCATCCCTCGCCTGAACCCCGACGGTGTCGAGCTGGCGCTGGCCGACCCGCCGAAGTACCTGCGGTCGAGCACGCGCGTCTACCCGCGTCCCGACCAGCAGCCCGGCCTCGTCGAGGGGGACATCGACGGCGACGGCCGTGTCCTCACCATGCGCATCGCGGACCCCAACGGCTCGTGGAAGGTCCACCCCGACGACGCCCGCCTGCTCGTGCCGCGCGCGCTCGACGAGGACGGGCCCGGCGACTACTTCCGGTTGCTGCCCGAAGGCACGATCCACGAGTACGACGGGACGCTGATCCCGATCGCGCCCGAGCACCGCAGCCTCGACCTCAACCGCAACTTCCCCCAGGACTGGCTGCCGGAAGGCTCGCAGCAGGGTGCGGGACCGTTCCCGACGTCCGAGCCCGAGGTGCGCACGCTCGTCGAAGCGGTGGTCGCGCGGTCCGAACATCTGCGCGTACATCGCCTACCACACGTTCAGCGGCGTGATCCTGCGTCCGTACGGCGGCTACGCGGACGAGCACTTCCTCACACCCGACCTGCACGTCTACCAGGACCTCGGCAAGCGCGCGACGGAGATCACGGGGTACGAAGCGGTGTCCGTGTTCCACGACTTCAAGTACGACCCGAAGACCTCGATCACCGGCGCGAGCGACGAGTGGGCCTACGACCACCTCGGGATCTTCGCGTGGACCACCGAGTTCTGGAGCCCGATCCGCGCCGCGGGGATCACCGGCTTCAAGTACATCGACTGGTTCGACGACCATCCCGTCGAGGACGACCTCACCCTGCTGCGCTGGAACGACGACGCGCTCGGTGGCAAGGGCTTCGTCGACTGGTACCCGTTCGACCACCCGCAGCTCGGCCGGGTCGAGATCGGCGGCTGGGACTTCTTCCGCACCTGGACGAACGCGCCGCCGGCGCTCATGGCCGCGGAGGTCGCGCCCCACAGCGAGTGGGCCGTCGCGCACCAGCTCGCGTCACCCCACCTCGAGGTGCGCTCGTTCACGGCCGACCCGCTCGGCGACGGCATCTGGCGGGTGCGCCTCGTCGTGGAGAACACCGGCTGGCTCGCGACGAACGTGAGCCGGAAGGCGCTCGAGCGCAAGGCGGTCCGTCCGGTCGAAGTCGAGATCGAGCTGCCCGACGGCGCGTCGCTCGCGCTCGGCGACCCCCGCCAGGAGCTCGGCCAGCTCGCAGGTCACGCCCGGGCCCGCCAGATGCTCGCGATGTTCGACGGCGGCTTCGATGCGACCGACGACCGGGCCAAGGCCGAGTGGGTCGTCCACGCGCCCGCCGGCGCGACGCTCGGCGTCACCGCCCGCCACGCCCGCGCCGGCACCGCCCGCGCCTCGCTCACCCTCCCGTGACGCTCCAGGCCGCCGCGTTCGTCCGATTCGGTTCCCTGAGGGAACCTCTTCGGACAAACGGAGGGCGGGGATGAGGGTCGGGTTGGCGGGGGCGGGGCCGTGGGCGCGCACGGTGCACGCGCCGATGCTCGCGGCGGGACCCGAGACGAGCCTCGCGGGCGTGTGGTCGCGGACCGACAGCTCGGCGCAGTCGCTGGCCGCGGACCACGGCGTTCCGGTGTTCCCGTCCTTCGACGCGCTGCTCGACGCGTGTGACGCGGTGGCGATCGCGGTGCCGCCGGCCGTGCAACCCGACCTCGCGGTGCGCGCCGCGCGGGCGGGGAAGCCGCTGATGCTCGAGAAGCCCCTCGCCCTCGACGTCGCCGGGGCCGAGCAGATCGCGGCGGCCGTGCAGGACGCGGGGGTCGGCAGCGTGATGGTGCTCACGTACCGCTACGCGCCGAAGGTCCGCGACTTCCTCACGGACGCGGCGGCGTTCGACGCGACCGGCGGGCGCGCGTGCTTCCTCTCCGGCGCATTTCTCGGCGGTCTGTTCGCGGGCTCGGGCTGGCGGATGGAGCACGGCGCGCTGCTCGACGTCGGCCCGCACATCCTGGATCTCGTGGATGCGGCGCTGGGCCCGATCGTCGGCGTCCGCGCCCACGGCGACACCCAGGGGTGGATCGGCGTCCTCGCCGACCACGAGAGCGGTGCCGTGAGCGAGACCTCGATCTCGTGCACCGCGGCCATCACCCCGAGCCGCACCGAGGTGGAGCTGTACGGCCGCGACGGTTCGCTCGCCGTCGACGGCCGCTCGGACGCGCGCGAGGTCGTCTTCGCCAACCTGCGCGCCGATTTCGCCGCCGCGGCGGCGAGCGGCGGCCCCCATCCATGTGACGCGGCCCGGGGCCTCGAGCTCCAGCGCATCCTCGCGATGGTCGGGGACGCACTGGCCGGAAGGTAAATCGCCCGCCGGCGGTTGCACCTCGGGCGTCTCCGGCCGACATCGCACCAACGCCGGAAGACCAGGGTGGGCCAGAATGCGAAGCGGGCCCGCCCTTCCCGACGGCCACGAGGAGACGGTGATGGGTACGACCTTCACGAGCGTGAACCCGGCCCACCCGGACGAGATCCTGGGCACGTATCCCGAGGCGACGGCCGCCGACGTCGATGCGGCGGTGACCCGGGCGACGGCCGCGCAGAAGGAGTGGGCCAAGGTCCCCGCGCCCGCGCGCGCCGAGGTCATCGACCGGTGCGGCGCCATCCTCGCGGCGCGCAAGGCCGACTTCTCCACGCTCGTTGCCCGCGAGGCGGGCAAGATCCTCGTCGAGGCGGGCGGTGACGTGCAGGAGGCCATCGACATGGCCCACTACGTCGCCGGTCTGGGCCGAGCCGCCTGGGGCGAGACGATGCCGTCCGAGCTCCCGAACAAGATGGGCTGGACCACCCGTCAGCCCGTCGGCGTCGTCGGGATGATCACGCCGTGGAACTTCCCCGTCGCGATCCCGTCGTGGAAGTGCTTCCCCGCGCTGCTCGCGGGCAACGGCATCGTCCTCAAGCCGTCCGAGCACGCGCCGACCTGCGCGGACGAGTTCGTCGCCGCGCTGCGCGAGGCCGGCGTGCCGGCCGACCTCGTCCAGGTCGTGCACGGCCATGCCGAGCCGGCCCAGGCGCTCGTCGTCCACCCGGGCATCCGCGCGGTGAGCTTCACCGGCTCGGTCCCGACCGGCCGGCTGGTCGCGGCCGCGGCGATGGAGACCGGACCGCGCCTGGTGAGCCTCGAGCTCGGCGGGAAGAACGCGATGATCGTCCTGCCGGACGCCGATCTCGCGCTCGCCGCCGACGGTGCGCTGTTCGGTGCGTTCGGCACCGCCGGTCAGCGTTGCACGTCGACGTCGCGGCTCATCGTGCACCGCGACGTCGCGGACGAGCTCGTCGACACGCTCACCACGCGCGCGTCGGCCCTCAAGCTCGGCGATCCCACCGATCCCGACACCGACGTCGGACCCGTGATCGACCGCCTCTCGGCCGAGCGGATCCACACGATGGTCTACGCCGCGATCGAAGAGGGGGCCCAGGTCACGACGGGCGGCGAGGTCGTCGTCGTCGACAGCTGCGGAGGTGGCTCGTTCTACGCGCCGACGATCCTGCGCGGCGTGCAGCGCACCCACAGCATCGCTCGCGAGGAGGTCTTCGGGCCGGTCCTCTCGGTCATCGAGGTCGACTCCCTCGACGAGGCGATCGACATCGTCAACGAGAGTGAGTACGGGCTCTCCGCCGCCATCTACACCGCCGCGATCGCCCCCGCGCTCCAGGCCGTCGACCGGATCAACACCGGCATCGTGTACGTGAACGCGCCCACGATCGGCGCGGAGATCCACCTGCCCTTCGGCGGGACGAAGCACACCGGCAACGGCTACCGCGAGGCCGGCCGGCGCGGCATCGAGCAGTTCAGCGAGATCAAGAGCGTGTACGTCGACTACTCCGGCAAGCTGCAGCGCGCCCAGATCGACAACCGGCCGCCGGTGGAGGGCGGCGCGTGACCGACGGATCGAGCACCGGCGCGGACGCCGTCGCCCAGACGTTGCGGTCGCTCGGTGTCGAGGTCGCGTTCGGTCTCCCCGGCGTGCACAACCTTGCGCTCTGGCCCGCGTTCCACGCGGCCGGCATCCGGATCGTCGGCTCCCGGCACGAGCAGGGCACCGTCTACGCGGCCGACGGGCTGAGCCGGGCCACCGGAAAGCTCGGCGTCGCGCTCACCACCACCGGTCCCGGCGCGGCGAACACGGTGGGCGCGGTCGGCGAAGCGTGGGCCTCGCACTCCCCCGTCGTCGTGATCGCGACCGACATCCCGACCACGCAGCGCCGTCCCGGCGTGTACCGGGGAGTCCTCCACGAGAGCATCGCCCAGGCCGCGATGTTCGTCGCGGTCACGAAGTCGACGATCGACGTCGCGGACGCCGACGGGATCGGCCCGGGCATCGCCGCCGCCGCGACCATCGCCCGCTCCGCGCCGAGTGGTCCGGTCTACGTCGGCATCCCGACCGACCTGCTCGACGCGCCGTCGCCGGGCGTCGGCGTCGACGCGGGCGACTGGGAGCGCAACCGGAACAACCTCCAGCCCGTGCTCGAGGCCATCACCGCGTCCGAGCGCCCGTTGCTCTGGATCGGTGGGGGCAGCCGCGACGCGGGCGACGAGATCGACGCGCTGGCGACCCGCCTCGGCGCGCCCGTCATCACGACGTACCAGGCCCGTGGCGTCCTCGGCGCCGATCACCCGCTCCTGGTCGGCGCGCCACCCCACGAGCCTCCGGTCATCGACCTCGTCGAAAGGTCCGATCTCGTCATCGTGATCGGCAGCGATCTCGACGCGATGACGACGATGGCCTGGCGGCTCCCGCTGCCCGACCGCCGGATCGCGATCAACATCGATCCGACCGACGCGGCGAAGAACTACTCGATGGACACCGTCCTGGCCGCCGACGCGCGCATCAGCGGGCTCGTCGCGGACGCGGTCACCGCGCGCGAGCCGTGGGCGGGCGATCTCGGTGGGTTGGTCAAGCAGCTGCGCGACGAGCTCCGGGCCGCGCCCGAGACGGCCGATGCCGTCGAGTTCCTCGAACGCACGGAAGCGGCGCTGCCCGCGGACGCGGTGGTCTTCGCCGACATGTGCATCCCGGGCTACTGGCTCGCGGGCCACTTCCGGGTGCAGACCCCGCGAGCGCTCCACTACCCGATGGGCTGGGGCACGCTCGGCTTTGCGTTCCCGGCCGCGATCGGCGCGGCCGCGGCACTCCAGGACGCGGCCCGGCCCGTCGTCTCGGTCAGCGGTGACGGCGGGATGCTGTTCGCGATCGGCGAGCTCGCCACTGCCGCGCAGGAACGCCTCCCCCTCACCGCGGTCGTCGTCGACGACGGTGGGTACGGGATGCTGCGCTACGGCCACGATCCGGGTGCCGACCTCGGCACCGAGCTCACCACGCCCGACTTCGCGGCGGTCGCCCGCGGCTTCGGCCTCGCGGCCAGGACGGTCGACGGCGTGGGCGAGGAGTACGCGGCCGCGCTCAGCGAGGCCGTGGCGTCGGGTGCGCCCAACCTGCTGCACGTGCGCGCCGCACTGTTCCCACCCCGCAGCACCTCACCGCGCTGGCCCCTCCGAGGAGCGTGATCCGCCATGGCCTTCCGAGTCACCTACGCCACCCTGTCGGCCGACAACGAGGAGATGCACGCCGCGTACGACCAGGGCATCGAGACCGCACGCAGCTGGCTCGGTGAGGACCATCACTTCACCGTGGACGGCGAGCGACGCAGCGGCGTTCCCGGCACCGAGTTCGTGGAACGGTCACCGAGCGACCTCGACGTGCTGATCGGCCGGTTCGCCACCGCGACGGCGGACGACGTGCGCGACGCGGTCGCCGCAGCTCGGCGCGCCGCGCCCGGCTGGGCCGCCACGCCGTGGCGCGAGCGCGTCGCGATCCTCGAGCGCGCGGCCGACCAGATCAGTGAGCACCGGGCCGAGCTCGCCGCACTGATGGCGATGGAAGTCGGCAAGAACCGGCTCGAGGCGCTCGGCGACGTCGAGGAGTCCGCCGACCTCATCCGCTACTACTGCCACCAGATGACCGAGCACGACGGGTTCGAGCTCCCGATGGGCCGGCTGCAACCCGGTCGAGGAGACCTCGGACGTCATGCGCCCGTACGGCGTGTGGGCGGTGATCAGCCCGTTCAACTTCCCGATGGCGCTGTCGGCCGGACCGATGGGCGCGGCGCTCGTCGCCGGGAACACCGTCGTGCTCAAGCCGAGCGAGCAGGGGGTGTTCACCGGGCTTGATGACGTGCGAGGCCCTGCTGGAAGGCCGGCGTCCCCGCGGGCGTGCTGCACGTCGTGACGGGACCCGGCGAGACCGTCGGCCACGCGCTCGTGACGAACCCCGACGTCGACGGGATCACCTTCACCGGCTCGTACGAGGTCGGCATGGAGATCTACCGCACCTTCACCCGCGAGCACCCGAAGCCGACGATCTGCGAGATGGGCGGCAAGAACCCGGTGATCGTGAGCCGCCGGGCGGACCTCGACGTCGCCGCCCAGGGCACCGCGCGCTCGGCGTTCGGGCTCAGCGGCCAGAAGTGCTCCGCGGCGTCGCGCGCGCGTACGTCGAGCGACCGGTCGTCGACGAGTTCGTCCGCAGGCTCGTCGACCAGGCCAACGGGATCGAAGGTCGGCGACCCGCTCGCCGCGACACCTACATGGGACCGGTGGTCGACGAGGACGCCGTCGTGCGCGTACGAGCGCGCGGTGGAGGAGGCGCGCACCTGGGGCACGATCCACTGCGGCGGCGAACCGCTCCGTGACGGCAAGCTCGGCCGCGGCTACTTCCTGCCGCCGACGGTCGTCGAGGCACCGCAGGACTCGTGGATCTGGACCGACCGAGCTCTTCGTCCCGCTCATCGTCGTGGCGCCCGTCGACTCGCTCGACGAGGCCTTCACCCGGGCCAACGACACCCCGCTCGGGTTTGACCGCGGGGATGTTCAGCGAGGACCCGGCCGAGGTCGATCGAGTTCCTCGACCGCATCGAAGCGGGCGTCGTCTACGTCAACCGGCCGGCCGGTGCGACGACGGGCGCGTGGCCCGGCGTGCAGCCGTTCGGCGGTTGGAAGGGTTCGGGGACCAACGGCAAGGCGGGCGGGGGCCCGTACTACGTGCAGCAATACCTTCGCGAGCAGAGCCGAACGGTGGTGGGTGCATGACCAAGCTGGAGAGTGCGGACCTCGGGCGCGCGACCGCGCCCGGTGCTGGTCACGGACCTGCCCGGGCCGGAGGCGAAGCGCTGGATCGAGCGCGACCGGCGCGTCGACCAGCCCGTCGATGGGTCGCGTCGTACCCGCTCGTGCCCGACCGGGCGTCGGGGCTCGTGATCCAGGACGTCGACGGCAACCGGTTCCTCGACTTCAACGCGGGCATCGCGGTCACGTCGACCGGCCACTGCCACCCCGCGGTCGTCGACGCGATCTCGCACGCAGGCGGGCGAGCTCATCCACTACTGCTCGAGCGACTTCTACCCGCCGGTGTACGCGGAGCTGTCCGAGCGGCTGGTCGCGCGGGCGCCGATCGCCGGTCCGTCCAAGGTGTTCCTCACGAACTCCGGTACCGAAGCCGTCGAGGCCGCGATCAAGCTCGCCCGCCACTCGACCGGACGGCAGTACGTGATCGCGTTCCTCGGCGCGTTCCACGGTCGCAGTCTCGGCAGCCTGTCGCTGACCGCGAGCAAGGCGAAGTACCGCCAAGGGTTCAGCCCGCTGCTGCCCGGTGTGCACCACGCGCCGTACGGCGTCGACGGGTACATCGAGGACGTGCTGTTCAAGCACCTCGTGCACGCCCGAGGAGGTCGCGGCGGTCATCGTCGAGCCGATCCAGGGCGAGGGTGGCTACATCGTCCCGCCTGCGGGGTGGCTCGCCCGGCTGCAGGAGCTGTGCATCCGGCACGGGATCCTGTTCGTCGCCGACGAGATCCAGAGCGGCATCGGCCGGACCGGGAAGCTGTGGGCCGTCGAGCACGAGGGCATCGAGCCCGACGTGCTGCTGTCCGGCAAGGGCATCGCGAGCGGGATGCCGCTCGGCGCGCTGATCGCCCGCTCGGACCTCATGAAGTGGAGCGCGGGCGCGCACGGCTCGACGTTCGGCGGCAACCCGGTGGCCTGCGCGGCGGCGCTCGCCACGCTCGACCTCGTCGAAGGGTCGCTGACCGAGAACGCGGCGACCGTCGGCGAGCTGCTGTTCACCCGGCTGCGGGAGCTGCAGCGCCGCCAACCGTTGCTGACCGACGTGCGCGGCCGCGGCCTGATGATCGGCATCGACTTCCCGGACCACGACACCGCGGCTGCGGTCGAGCAGGCCTGCTTCCGCCGCGGCCTGCTCGTGCTGACGTGCGGCGAGCGCGCGATCCGGTTCGCGCCGGCGCTGACCATCCGGCCCGACCAGGCCGAGACCGCAGTGTCGATCCTGGCCGACGCGTGCGCCGAGGTCGCGCCCTGACCTCGCACGTCTACGCGCCGCGGCCGGGCTCCCGGTCGCGGTCGAGGCGCGCGGCTGCGAGATCCTCGACGCGAGCGGGAACCGCTACCTGGACGCGTGCTCCGGTGCGATCGCGGTGAACCTCGGCCACGGCGACGAGATCGTGATCAATGCGTTGGCCGACCAGCTCCGTCAGGTCGATTCGGTGCACGCGACGACCTTCACGACGGGGGCGCTCGAGCAGTACGCGTCCGAGCTCGCACCCTTGGTGCCGGTCGCCGACGCGCGGATCTATCCGGTCAGTGGCGGCAGCGAGGCCATCGAGACCGCGTGCAAGCTCGCCCACGCGTACCACCTGGCGCGCGGTGACGCCGACCGGCACATCGTGCTCGCGCGGCACGGCTCCTACCACGGCAACACCCGCGGCGCCCTCGATCTCTCGGGCCGGGATCCGCTGCGCGCGCCCTACCTTCCCTGGCTCGGCCTCACCGAGCGCGTCCCGGCGCTGTACCCGTACCGGGTCGAGCTCTCCGGCGCCGAGCACGCGGCCCGCCTGGAGGAGACGATCGTCCAGCTCGGTCCGTCGCGGGTCGCCGCGTTCGTCGCGGAGCCCATCGGCGGCGCGACGACCGGCGCGTCGGTCCCGCCGGACGACTACTGGCCGCTGGTCGCGGACGTCTGCCGACGCCACGGGGTGCTGCTCGTCGCGGACGAGGTGATGACCGGCTTCGGGCGGACCGGGGCGTGGTTCGCCTGCTCGCACTGGGACGTCCAACCGGACGTGCTGGTCGCGGGCAAGGGCGCGTCGAGTGGGTACTGGCCGCTCGGTCTGGTGATCGCGAGCGGATCGGTGCACGACACGGTGCAGAGCGATGGCGGGTTCGTCCACGGCTTCACCTGGTCCCACCACCCCGGCGGTGCGGCCGTCGGGCGCGCCGTGCTGCAGCGCATGGCGGACGACAACCTCGTCGATCGGAGCCGCGTGCTCGGAGCCCGGCTGCTCGACCAGCTGCGCGACGCGGCTCGCGGGCGTCGAGATCGTCGGCGACGTGCGCGGCCGCGGGCTGCTGATCGGCGTCGAGCTCGTCGCGGACCGGACGACGAAGACCGCGTTCCCGCGCGGCCGCCGTCGCCGAGCGCGCGACCAGGGCGGCGAAGGATCTCGGGCTGCTCGTCTACCCGAGCACCGGGTGCGCGAACGGCGTCGACGGCGACCTCTTCCTCGTCGGCCCCCCGCTCGTCGTCACCGACGCCCAGCTCGACGACATCGTCGCCCGCACCCAGGCCGCCCTCACCCACCTGACCATCTGACCCACGTTTCGGCGTGAGTTCCACCCCCCAGAGGGGGTTCAAGTCACGCCGAAACGGGATCGGGACGAGTCAGTGCTGGGGGTGGAGGCGGGCGTGGGCGCGCAGGATCGCGGTGAGGCGGTCGAGGGGGATGCCGGTGGCGGTGTGGCCGTCGTGGCCCACGACCGTGTCGGCCGCGACCAGGCAGTTGACGACGGCCTCCTCGGTGGTCTCGACCGCGGCCGCGAAGAACGGGTTGAGCGCCTCGTCGCGCAGCAGGTTGCGGTGGAAGATGTTGGTCTCCGGCTCCGGGAAGGATGACCGCGACATCGCGCGCGCCGGTGCTGAACGCGAGGAAGATCTCGCCGCTGCCGTGGTGCGCCACCGAGCCGGTCCGCGCCAGCCCGAGCCCCGCCCGCGTCGCGAGTCGTTGCAGCTGACGCGACGACAGCGGTGCGTCCGTCGCGAGCACCACGATGCAGCTGCCCTCGGGCGCCTCGCGCGCCGCCTTCCAGCCGTCGTCGACGAACTGCCGACCGACGGGCACTCCGTCAACCGTCAGCGAGGCGCCGTCACCGAAGTTCGCGAGCACGAGCGCCCCGAGGTGGTACCCGGTCGGGGGAACCACCCGTGACGCGGAGCCGATCCCACCCTTGAACCCGAGGCACACCATCCCGGTCCCCGCGCCGACCGCGCCCTCCACGACGGGCCCCGCCTCCGGACCCCGTGCCGCGTCAACGGCGCGCGTGGCGTCGGCCGCTTCGACCTGCACGGCCCGACCGTCGCTCAACCACGAGTCGTCGCACTCCCCGACCGTCGGGATGACGACGTCCGAGACCCCGACGCCGGGGTTCGCGCCCAGCATCAGGTCGACCACGCCGTCGTAGACCCGCCCGACGCCCATCGTGCGGGTGAGCAGGATCGGCGTGTCGAGCGCCCCCCATTCCTGGGCCTGCAGGTACCCCGTGAGCTCGCCCGCCCCGTTGAGCACTGCCGCGCCCGACGGCACCCGCGCGTCGAACAGCTCGCCCGGCGTGAACGGCACGATGGCCGTCACCCCGGTGCGCGCGACGCCTCGACCCGCGGGTGGTGCGGGCTCGTCGAACCAGACCGTCGAGTGGCCGACGCGGCACGTTGGCAACGTCCACGATGCTGTTCGTCGGCCCCGGAGGCAGCGCCCCGATCTCGATGCCGAGCGCCCGCGCCCGGGTGCGCGGCTGGGGCGGCCCGCTCGCAGTCTCGTCCACGACGAGGCAGGCTACCGAGCCGCGGTTGCACCGAGCGCCGGACGCGCCGCGAGTACGTTCGCCGGCGTGGAGCAACCGTTGCGGATGCCGGCAGTCTGGACGCCCCGGCACGCGGGTCACGCGCCGGGAGGGGGCTACTGGCTGGGCGTCGAGCTGCCGGGGGACGAGGAACCGCCGCGGGGCGAGATCCTCCGTGCCGCGCTCGAAGCTGCAGGCGCGCCCGTGCACCTCGCGACGTTGCACGGCGACGAGCCCGTTCGCCGCGTCCACGATCCCGAGTTCCTCGACTGGTTCGCCCGCGCCTGGCCCGAATGGGAGGCCGCGGGGCTGGTCGAGCAGACCGGGCAGCGCCGGGTCGTGCCGTACGTGTTCGCGCTGCCCCAGGTGACCTCGGGCCGGCCGATCCCGGAACCGGCTGCGCCGTGGGCCCGCAGCGGCCGGTTCGCGATGGACACCATGACGCTCATCTCACCCGGCACCTACGACGCCGCGCGCGGCGCGGTCGACGTCGCCCTCACGGCCTGCGACCTCGTGCGTGACGGCGCGAACCGCGCCGCGTACGCCGCGACCCGGCCGCCCGGTCATCACGCCGGGCGCGGCGCTCTACGGCGGGTCGTGCTACCTCAACAACGCGGCCGTCGCCGCGCAGTACCTCCGCGACACCGGAGCGGAGAAGGTCGCGATCATCGACATCGACGCGCACCACGGCAACGGCACCCAGGAGCTCTTCTACGCCCGGGACGACGTGTTCTTCGGTTCCGTGCACGTCGATCCGGCGGAGGGTTGGTTCCCGCACTTCCTCGGCTTCGCCGACGAGCGCGGCGCCGGCGACGGCACCGGGTTCAATCGCAACCTCCCGGTCGCCCCGGGTACGACCGACGAGGACTGGGTCCGCTCGGTGCACGACCTCGCCGAAGAGGCGCGGCGTTTCGGACCATCCGCGCTCGTCGTCTCCCTCGGCGTCGACGCGGCGGAAGCCGATCCCGAGAGCCCGCTGAAGGTCACCGAGGCCGGGTTCGCGCGCGCCGGACGCGCGCTGCGCACGCTCGACGTCCCCACCGTGTTCGTGCAGGAAGGCGGCTACGACCTCGAGCAGCTCGGGCCGCTGGTCCTCGCGGTCCTGCGCGGCTTCGAGGCCTAGCTCGCCGGGGAGCAGCACCGCGGCAGCCGCGTAGGCTCCGCGCGATGGAACGACCAGCCGATCTCGTGGCCGGGAAGGACGAAAGCGGCGGGCTTCCCAACCCCGGTCGCCCGCACCTGCAGCCGCCGGAGCACTGGCGGCTCGAAGCCATCGCCGCGGTGGAGCGGCCACGGGACCCCGTCGTCACCCCGCGGGTGGGCTCGTGTTCATCCTCGACCGGGACAGCTCCGACGTCTGGCACCTCGCACCCGACTCCACCACTCCGACCCGGGTCACGACCCAGCGGGACGTGGCGGCCTACTGGGAGGACACTGCACCGACGGTCTCACCCGACGGGACCACGGTCGCGTTCGGCGACGGCGGGTACGTCTGGACCGCGCCGGTCGACGGGAGCACGCCCGCA
This sequence comes from uncultured Acidimicrobiia bacterium, assembly GCA_963770105.1. Classification (GTDB taxonomy): domain Bacteria; phylum Actinomycetota; class Acidimicrobiia; order IMCC26256; family JAENVU01; genus Chersky-806. Next base: position 20,943 of record CAVYOL010000004.1, read on the forward strand.
CGCCGGGTGGTGCGCGCCGGCGCGCCGGTGTGGCTCGACGACGCGCACCTGCTCGGAGCAGTCGGCCGCGAGGGCAACACCCACCTCGTCAGCTTCGACCTCGCGAACCCCTGGCCCCAGTCGATCGCGCACGGCGATGGCGACTGTGGCTCCGCCGCGGTGTCTCCGGACCGCACCCGCGTCGCGTTCACGTTCTGGCCCCACGGCGATCGCAACCGCTCCGAGATCCACATCCTGAACGTCGCGACGAGCGAGTCACGAGCGCTCACCGGCACGGACCGGATGCAGGACAAGGGACCGGCCTGGGCCCCGGACGCCGCGACCATCGCGTACGTCTCGGAGCGGAGCGGTTGGTACGAGATCTACGTGGTCGACGCGGCGAGCGGCGCGGACCGTCAGCTGACCAACGACGACGCCGACTTCGGCGAGCTGGAGCACCACACGGACGGTCAGCGCATCCTCGCCACCCGCACCCGGCGCGGTCACACCGACCTCGTCGTCGTCGACGCCACGACGGGCGCGGTCACCGTCATCGCCGCGGGTGGCGTCTGGTCCTTCCCGCACTGGCTCCCCAATGGCCGGATCGTGGCGGCGTACGAGGACTCGGCCACGGCACCGCGCATCGAGGTCGTCGACGCGAACGAGCACGGCGAGCGCACCGTGCTGACCGCGCCCACCCCGGCGGCCGTCCGTGCCGCACCGCACGTCCAGCCCGAAGAGGTCACCTACCGCTCGTTCGACGGGCTCGAGATCCACGGCTTCCTCTACCGCCCGCCCGGCGCCTCGGCCGACGCGCCGATGCCCGCGATCGTGAACCCGCACGGCGGCCCGACGGGCGCGTCGGCGGACGAGTGGGACGGCATCGCGCAGTACTTCGTCGACCGCGGGTACGCGTGGTTCGCGCCGAACTTCCGGGGCAGCACCGGCTACGGCCGGGACTTCGAGCGCGCCAACCACGGCGTCTGGGGCGTCGACGACACCAAGGACTGCCTGGCCGCGTACGACTACCTCGCGAACCTCCTCTGGGTCGACGCCGGTCGCGTCGCGATCGTCGGCGCGTCCTACGGCTCGTACATGGCGTTGCACTCGGTGGTCGACGATCCCGAGCACCGGTTCAAGGCTGCGGTGTGCAAGTACGGCGACTGCGACCTCAAGGTCTCGTGGGCCATGGGCGACCGCGAGGGCCGCCAGGACATGGAGCGCATGATGAGCACGCCGTTCCTCGCGCCCGACGCGATCACGGCGGGCTCGCCTGTCCACCGCATCGACAACATCACGGTGCCCCTGCTCGTCGCGCACGGCGAGCTCGACGACCGCGTGCATCCGAAGCAGTCCGAGGAGCTCGTCACCGAGCTGCGCCGGGCCGGCAAGACGTTCGAGTACGTCACCTACCCGAGCGAGGGCCACGGCTTCCTGCGCCGCGCCCCGTTCCTGGACTTTCACCGCCGCCTGGACCGCTTCCTCGACTGGTACCTCGGCTAGCGTCCGATCGTTCTCGGCACGCTCGAGCACGCCGGAGGGGCTTCAGCGTGCCGAGAACCTAGGCTCGAACCCGTGGGCACCGTGATCCTCGTCGTGATCGGACTCGTCGCCGCGGCGGGCGCCGCGGTCGGGCTGCGCCACATCTACCTGAAGGTCTCGCGGCCCAAGGGCTTCGAGTGCTCGTTGCGGATCCGCACCGGCGAGGTGGACGGGCTGACGAAGCGGTTTCGCGCCGGCTACGCGGGCCGCGAGGTGGACAGCTTCGTCTGGCGGCGCATGGCCTGGCCGTCGCCACCGGTTCGCTTCCCCGCGGCCGCCGTGCGCCTCGACGACCGCGCCCCGAGCGTCCGCGACCACATCCTGTCGGTCCCGGCGAGCTTCGCGCTCATGACCATCGAGCTCGACGACGGCACGCAGATCGACCTCGCGCTGGCCCGCCGCCGGCGGGAGCGCATCATCGCCGCGCTCGGCTCCTGAACGACCGTCCCGTATCCTGCGCCGCATGAGTCGACCCGGGAGCGCACAGGATCCGTTCGACGTCGTCGTGATCGGCGGCGGCCACAACGGCCTCGTCGCCGCCGGCCTGCTCGCGAAGCAGGGCGCCCGCGTCGTCGTGCTCGAGCGGCGCGACGTCGTCGGCGGCGCCGCGATCACCGAGCAGCCGTGGGGTCCCGACTACAAGATGACGCGCGCTGTCCTACGTCGTGAGCCTGATGCCGCCGACGATCCTGCGGGAGCTCGAGCTCGAGCGGCACGGCTACAAGATCCACCCGCAGGGCCCGTACTTCGTGCCCGTACCCCGACGGCCGCGCGCTCGCAGCTCTCCGACGACCCGGGCAGCCGGCACGCCGCGATCGCGCAGTTCTCGAGCCGCGACGCCGACGCGTACGAGCGTTGGGAGGCGTGGCTCGGCGAGCATGGCCGACGTCCTCGGCGCCGCTGCTGACGGAGATCCCGCCACGGCTCGGGTCGCACCAGCCCGCGCGACCTCGCTCGAGCAGGCGCAGCTCGCGTGGCAGCTGCGCCGGTCCTCGGACGTGCGCGGCGTCGGCGACATCACGCGCCTGTTCACGTCGAGCATCGCCGATCTGCTCGAGGACGAGTTCGAGTCCGACGCAGATGCAGGGCGTGCTCTCGGTCAGCGGCGTGATCGGCACGTGGGCCGGTCCCCGCTCGCCGGGCACGGCGTACGTGATGGCGCACCACAAGATCGGCGACGTCGGCGACGGCAAGCTCGGCGCGTGGGGCTTCCCCGAGGGCGGGATGGGCGCGGTGACGCGCGGCGATGCGCGACGCGGCGCGAGTCGTTCGGCGCGACGGTGCGCACCGGCGCCGACGTCGACCCGGATCGTGGTGCGCGACGGCCGAGGCACGCGGCGTCGCGCTCGCCGAGCGGCGAGGAGCTCGCACGCCGACGTCGTGATCGCGGCGACGCACCCGCAGATCACGTTCCTCCGAGCAGCTCGAGCCGTCGCGAGCTCCCCGACGACTTCGTCGACGACATCGAGCGCTGGAAGACGCGCAGCGGCACGGTGAAGGTGAACCTCGCGATCGACCGCCTGCCGGAGTTCACCGCCGCAGCCCGGCTTCGACCCGGACGTCCACGGCGGCACGATCGTGCTCGCACCGTCGCTCGACGACGTCGAGGACGCGTTCCAGGACGCGGTCGCGGGCCGACCGGCCGCGCTGCCGTTCGCCGACATCTGCATCCCGTCGGTGTTCGACCGCACGCTCGCGCCCGAGGGCAAGCACGTGATGTCGATGTTCACGCAGTGGGTGCCGCACGAGTGGTCGCAGCCGCACCGCACTACGACGAGCTCGACGCGTACGCCGACCGCGTCGATCGCGCAGGTCGACGAGGTCGCGCCCGGCTTCACCGAGCTCGATCCTGCACCGCCAGGTGATCGGGCCCTACGACATGGAGCACACCTACGGGCTGGTCGGCGGCAACATCTTCCACGGCGAGCTGTCGCCCGACGCAGCTGTTCCACATGCGCCCCGCGCCCGGCTACGCCGACTTCCGCACGCCGATCCGCGGCCTGTACCAGGCGTCGTCCGCGACCCACGGCGGCGGCGGCGTGACCGGCATCCCGGGGCTCAAGGTCGTCGAGCAGATCCGCCACGACCGCCGAGACCGCTCCCCCCTCGCCCGCCTCCGCCGCAGCTAGCCGCGTTTCGCCGCTGTCGGTCCGAAACGGTGCCCTCGGGGAACCGAATCGGACGAACGGAGGAGGTCGGGCTAGGCGGTGGCGGCGACGGCGCTCGCCACGACGTCGAGCGCGGCGGGCCATCTCGGGCTCGGTGACGACGAGCGGCGGCATGAAGCGCACGACGTTGCCGTAGGTGCCGGCGTTCATCAGGAGCAGCTGACCGTCGTCGCGGCACCGGGCGATGATCTGACCAATGCGCGCGGAGTCGTGCAGCCCGTGCGCGGGATCGCCGAGCTCCAGGCCGACCATCAGACCCGGGCCCCGCACCTCCGCGGCCAGCCCGTGATCCGCGACGATGCCGGCGAGCCCCGAGCGCAGCTGCACGCCCCGCGCGTTCACGTTCTCGAGGAAGCCGGGCTCGGTGAGCACGTCGATCGTGGCCAGCGCCGCCGCGCAGCCGATCGGGTTCCCGCCGTAGGTCCCACCGTGCGAGCCCTTGGGCCAGCGGGCCATGAGCTCTGACGACGCGCCGATCGCGGAGATCGGGAACCCCGACGCGATGCCCTTGGCCATCACCAGCACGTCGGGGATGACGGCCGCGGGCTCGATCGCGAACATCGTCCCCGTGCGCGCGAAGCCGGTCTGGACCTCGTCGGCGACGAAGAGGATCCCGTGCTCCCGGCAGATGTCGTGCACGCCCCGGAGGAAGGCCTCGGGTGCCGGGATGTAGCCGCCTTCGCCCAGCACCGGCTCGAGCACCATCGCCGCGGTCTCACCCGGCGCGGTCTGCGCGAGAAGGAGATGGTGGAGCGCGGTCAGCGCGCGCTCGACCGAGACCTCCTCGCTGACGCCCTCGGCCCAGGGGTGCGGGAAGGGTGCGACGAACACCCCGCCCGGGAGCGGCGCGTACCCGGCGCGGTATCCGTGCTTCGACGTGGTCATCGCCATCGTCAGGTGGCTGCGGCCGTGGAAGCTCCCGGAGAAGACGATGACGTTCGGCCGGCCCGTCGCCTGCTTGGCCAGCTTCACCGCGGCCTCCGTCGCCTCGGCGCCGGAGTTCGCGAAGAAGAACGAGTCGATGCCGTCGGGCGTCACGTCGGCGAGCCGCTCACCCAGTCGCTCGAGCAGCGGGTTGCGGTAGCAGTTCACCTGCGCGTGGATGAACTTCGCGGCCTGGTCCTGGATCGCGGCGACGACCTTCGGGTGGCAGTGACCGGTGCTGACGACCGCGATGCCGGCGGTGAAGTCGAGGTAGTCCGTGCCGTCCTGCGTGGTCACGGTGCACCCGGACCCGGAGACGACCGGGAGGTCGGTCACCTGGAACCACACGTCCGAAAGATGTGAACCCATGGGCTCAGGCTAGGTGCTCAGGCCTCGGGACGTAACCGGGTCAACGGCTCGCCGTTCGTCCACGCGGCCGGGTCGCCGGGCTCCCATCGCCCGCCGGGGACCGCGTCGCTCGCGATGCGCTCGCGGCCCATCCGCTGGGCCGCCCGGCCCGGCGCCACTCCCCACTCCTGCGCGGCGGCGAACACCCGCGTCGTCGTCGCTTCGATCCGCGCCGTCGACGCGAGCGCGCGCTCGAGCGAGTAGCCCGTGACCTCTTCCGCGATGTTCAGGATCCCTCCTGCGTTCACGACGAAGTCCGGGGCGTAGAGGATGTCGCGCCCGGCGAGGGCGTCGTCCATCGCGTCGGACTCCAGCTGGTTGTTCGCGCCCCCGCAGATGATCTCGCAGCGCAACCCGTCGATGGTCTCGGGATTGACGACCGACCCGAGCGCGCACGGGGCGAGCACGTCGCACGGCTCACGGACCGCATCGGCCACGGGGAGGGTGTCCACCCCCACCGTCCGGACCAGCTCCCGGACCCGCGCCTCGTTCACGTCTGCGACCGCGACCGTGGCCCCCTCGCGCACCAGCAGCTGCGCGAGCGCGGCCCCGACCTTCCCCGCGCCCTGCACCACGACGTGCCGGTCGCGCAGCGACGGATCACCCCAGCGCGCGAGGGCTGCGGCCCGCATCCCCCGGTGCACCCCGAACGCGGTCACCGGCGACGGATCACCGGACCCACCGGCCGACTCGCTCACGCCGGTGACCCACGGCGTGACCGCGGCGATGCTGTCCATGTCCGCGGTCGTCGCGCCGACGTCTTCGGCCGCGAGGTACCGCCCGCCCAGCTCGTGGATGGCCCGCCCGAGCGCCCGGAGCTGCTCGGGACTCCGGGCCCGGTGCGGATCGTCCCAGAGCACCACCGCCTTGCCGCCGCCCTGGTGCAGGCCGGCGACCGCCGCCTTGAGGCTCATCGCCTCGGACAGCCGCAGCACGTCGAGCACGGCGTCGGCTTCCCGCTCGTAGTGCCAGAACCGGACGCCGCCGAGCGACGGCCCGAGCGCAGTGGAGTGGATCGCGATGACCGCCCGCAGCCCCACCGCCGGATCCGCGACGAACACGACCTGCTCGTGCCCGTGCTCGCTCATCCAGGTCGTGACGTCCACCCGCGCAATGTAGGCCCCGGTCCTACGATGACCCTCCGTGACGCTCGACGGGCTCCGGAACGCCACCACCCTTCCGGCCTCGGCGTACCACGATCCCGCGGTCTACGAGCACGAGCGCCACGCGATCTTCGCGACGGAGTGGCAGCTCGCCGGGTTCCGGGTGCACCTCCGGCAGACCGGCGACTACGTCACCCACGACGTCGCCGGGTTCCGGGTGTTCGTGATCGTCGGGCCGGACGGTGCGCTGCGGGCGTTCCACAACGTCTGCCGGCACCGCGCCGGGCCGCTCGTCACCGAACCGGCCGGCTCGTGCGCCAACCTGGTGTGCCAGTACCACGGCTGGTCCTACGACTTCGACGGCGCGCTGCTCGCCGCCCGTGACTTCGGCGACGCGGACGACTTCGACCCGTCCGAGTACGGCCTGCTCCCCGTCCGGGTCGACGAGTGGCGCGGGCTCGTGTTCGTGAACCTGAACCCCACCGCGGAGCCGCTGCACGCCGACCTCGGCGCGCTCTTCGCGGAGTGCGCGGACCTCCCCGTCGACGGGCTCACCTACAGCCACCGCGTCCTGCACGACCTCGCGGTGAACTGGAAGACGTACACCGACAACTACGGCGAGGGGTACCACATCCCACTCGTGCACCCGGAGCTGAATCGCGAGCTCTTCGCCAAGCAGTACCGGGTGCACGTGCACGACCACTACTGCGTGCACACCGCGCCCGCGCGCGACGGTGCGATCTACGCGGGCAAGTGGCTGTGGCGCTACCCGAACCTCGCGCTCAACCTCTACCCCGACGGCATGACCGTCGAGCGGTTCGTCCCGACCGGGCCGCGCTCGACCCGGATCGTCTACGACTACTTCTTCGCGGACGTCTCCGACGCGCTGCCGCGGGCGCGAACGCGGACAAGGTGCGGATCAGCGCCGACGTCGTCGACGAGGACCGGCGGATCTGCGAGGCGGTGCAGCGCAACCTCGAGTCCGGCGTCTACGACGACGGGCCGGCTCAGCCCGCGCCACGAGAACGGCGTCTACGCCTTCCAGCAGTGGGTCACGGACTCGCTCGCCCGCACGCCCTGAACCACACCCCCGGGCGGGGAAGCTCAGTCGTCGGAGGCGTCGGGGTCGAGCTCGAGGGACAGCGAGTTGATGCAGTAGCGCTGGCCGGTCGGGTTGGGCCCGTCGGGGAACCGGTGGCCGAGGTGGCCACCGCAACGCCGGCAGACGACCTCTTCGCGCACCATCCCGTGGCTCGTGTCCAGCGACGACCTCGACCGCCTCGGCCACGGCCGGCTCGTAGAACGACGGCCACCCGGTGCCGGAGTCGAACTTGGTGTCACTGGCGAACAGCTCCGCACCGCATCCGGCGCACCGGTACATCCCGTCGTCCTTGGTGTAGGCGTACTCGCCGCTGAACGGCGGCTCGGTCGCCTGGGTCCGCAGCACGGCGTACTGCTCGGGCGTCAGGCGTTCCCGCCACTCTTCGTCGGTCAGCTCGACTGCGTCTGCTCTGGTCTTCTCATCCATGTACCTACCGTACGTCCAGGGCCTCGATTGTGTTCCCGGCCGCTCCTGTGGGCCTCATCTCCACAGAATCTCCACAGACTGGGTGGGACATTGCGGCACCCGGTCCTTATCCTGGCCAGGTGGCTTCTGCAGCAGCGCTCGCGCCCTCCGCGCGAACGATCCTCATCATCGAGGACGAAGCGACCATCGCGGGTGCCGTCGCCGCCCGGCTCCGGTCCGAAGGCTTCTCGGTCGAGATCGCCGCGGACGGCCCCAGTCGGCGTCGAGCGTTGCCACGACCTCCAGCCCGACCTCGTGGTCCTGGACCTGATGCTGCCGGGCCTCGACGGCCTCGAGGTCTGCGAGCACATCCAGGCCGACCACCCCGTCCCGGTCCTCATGCTCACCGCCCGGGACTCCGAGCGCGACCTCGTCGTCGGCCTCGGGGTCGGCGCCGACGACTACATGACGAAGCCGTTCAGCACCCGCGAGCTCGTCGCCCGGGTGCACGCGCTCCTCCGCCGGGTGGACCGCGACCGGGCCGAGGGCGCGCGGGAGTGGCACCCACGGTCCGTTCCGGGTCGGCGAGGTGGTGCTCGATCCCGCGGCCCGCCGGGTGACGCGCGAACGGCGAGGTCGTCCACCTCACCCCCACCGAGTTCGACCTGTTCGCCTTCCTCGCCGCGGCGCCCGACCAGGTGTTCACCCGCGAGGAGCTGCTCGCCCAGGTGTGGGGCTACGAGGTCGTCTCGGGTGGGCGCGCGGTCGACTCGCACGTGCGCGCGGTCCGCCACAAGCTCGGCAACAACCTCATCCGCACCGTCCATGGCGTCGGCTACGCGTTCGACGAGGCTGGTGGCTCGTGAAGCACATGCCCGACCGCCCGCTGGATCCACTGCCGTCGATCAAGATCAAGCTCTCGCGCGCTGATCGTCGGCGCGGTCAGCATCACCGTCTTCGTGTTCTGGTTCGGCGTTGCGCATCCTCGGGCTGTGGCCGAGCGTCAGCGGGATCGCCGCCGCGGTCGTCGCGCTCGTGCTCGTCCGGTTCGTCGCCCGCGGGCTGACCACCCCGTTGCGCGAGATGGCCGCGGCGACCCAGGCGATGGCCAAGGGTGACTACTCCCGCGGGTCACCGACACCTCGCGCGACGAGATCGGCGGCCTCGCCCGTTCGTTCAACCGGATGGCCGCGGAGCTCGGTGAGACCGACCGGGTGCGCCGGGACCTCGTCGCGAACGTCAGCCACGAGCTGCGCACCCCACTCACCGCGCTCCAGGCGACGCTCGAGAACATCGTCGACGGCGTCGCCACCGCCGACCCGGACACGCTCCTCACGATGCTCGCCCAGGTCGAGCGGCTCGGCCGCCTGGTCGCCCAGCTCCTGGACCTCTCCCGGCTCGAGGCCGGCACCGTGCCCCTCGACCGCCAGGACTTCGCGGTCGCGCCGGTGCTCGCGCACGCGGTACGCGAGCAGGAGCTCCATGCACCCGGCGTCGTCATCGAGATGAACGTCGACGAGCCCGGCCTCGCGGCCGACGGCGACCCCGAGCGGGTGCACCAGGTCGTGGCGAACCTGCTCGAGAACGCGGTGCGCCACTCCCCGGCCGGCGGTGCGGTCGAGGTGCGGGCCCGGCGCAGCGCCGTCCGGCGTCACCATCGAGGTGATCGACGAAGGCCCCGGCATCCCGGTCCAGGAGGCGAGCCGGGTCTTCGAACGGTTCTACCGGGCCGACTCGGCCCGCGCATCCAGCGACGGCGGCGCCGGACTCGGCCTCGCCATCGCCCGCTGGATCGTCGACCTGCACGGCGGCGAGATCCACCCCGAACAACGCGAACCGCACGGTTGCCGCATGGTCGTCACCCTGCCCGGCGCCCATCCGACTGCGGTACGGGCCTGATGCTGCACCACACAGGAGAGATGAAGATGAGCCGATTCGCGACGGTCGACGAAGCCCTGAAGCGCATCCGGCGCGGCGAGATGGTCCTCGTCGCCGACGACGAAGACCGGGAGAACGAGGGCGACCTCACGATGAGCGCCGAGTGGGTGACGCCCGAAGCGGTGAACTTCATGCTGCGGTGGGCCCGCGGTCTCGTGTGCATGCCGATCGAACCGGCCTACCTCCAGCGCCTCGACGTGCCGCCGATGGTGCCCGAGGGCCGCGCGGGTTGCGACACCGCGTTCTCCGTCTCGATCGACCACGTCGGGCTCCGGCAGCGGCATCGGCGCGGCCGACCGTGCGCACACGATCAAGAAGATCGTCGACCCGAGCTCGCGGCCGAGCGACTTCATCCAGCCCGGCCACGTCTTCCCGTTGCGCGCGAAGCCGGGTGGCGTGCTCGAGCGCCGGGGCCACACCGAGGCCGCCGTCGACCTCTGCCGGCTCGCGGGCCTCGCTCCGGCCGCGGTGATCTGCGAGGTCCTCCACGACGACGGCTCCCCCGCGCGACTGCCGTTCCTCGAGCTCTTCGCGCAGGAGCACCGGGTCGCGATCATCTCCGTCGAGCAGATCGCCGAGCACCGGGTTGCCCTGGCCGAGCAGTCCGGCGAGCAGTCCGACAGCGCCCGCCTCCTCCTCTAGACGACCGGCTCCTCTAGACGACCTGGAGGGTCAGCCAGAGCGCGGTCACCGCGGCGAGCAGCGCGATCGGCGTCGCGAGGAAGGCAAAGCGGTAGAAGGCGCGACGCGGGGGCTCGACGCCGGACGCGCGCACCTCCCGGCGCCACAGCAGGGTGGCGAGTGAGCCGGTGTAGGTGACGTTCGGGCCGATGTTCACGCCGACGAGCAACGCGAGCAGCTGCGGGACCGCGCCCGTCGGGATCGCCGCGAGCAGGATCAACGTTGCGGGCAGGTTGTTCACCACGTTGGCGAGCACGGCGCCGAGGACCGCGATCCCGAGCAGCGCGGCGAAGCTCCCACCGTCGGGCACCAGGTGCTTCACCGCATCGCCCAGCCCGTCGTGCTGCGCCGCGGCGACCACGAGCGAGAGCGCGGCCACGAACAGCACGAACTCGATCGCGGTGAGCGTCAGCACCTTCTGCGGGTGGAGCAGGCCGGTGATCATCGCCGCCACCGCGAGCACGAGGGCGACCGCCGCGGCGACCCACACCGGCTCGACGCCGACCAGGCCGCTCACCGAGAACCCGATCAGGAGCACGACGATCGCGCCGAAGACGAAGCGGCCGAAGCCGCCGAGCGGCGCCGGGGGCGGCGTGCTGCTGCGCTCGTGGTCCCGGCGCGGCAGCTTCCGTGCCCCCACCCAGGTGACCGCGGCGATCGCGACCGCCGTCGCGGGCGCCATGCGGAGTGCGAACGCCGGGAACGTGAGGCCGGTCGCCGGGAAGACGAGCAGGTTGGTGAGGTTCGACACCGGCAGCAGCAACGACGACGCATTCGCCATCTGGGCGTTGGTGATCAGCGCGCGCTTCGGGGTCGGGTCCGGCCGCCCGGCCACGAGCTGCACGACGACGGGCGTGAACAGGACGGCGGTCGCATCGAGGCTCAGCACCGCGGTGATCGCCGCGGCGAGCAGCGCGACCGCGACCACGAGCTGGCGCGGCGAGTGCGCGATCCGGTCGACGAGTCCACCCGCGGCCCGGAAGAGCCCCGCCTCACGGGCGACCTCGGTGATGACGAACACCGCCGCGAGGAAGCCGAGCGTCGGCGCGAGCTGGTCCAGCGTGTCGCCGGCGACATGGAGTGGGAGCGCGCCCGACACGAGGACGACCACGACTCCGGCCACCGCGACCAGGAGCTCGATGCGAGGCCGTGCGCCCCGGGCCACCACGACGAGCAGCACCGCGAGCGCAACGAATGCCACGGGCGGAACGTATCCCCTCGACCGCGGATCGAACCGAGCGGCGGTCTCAGTCTCCGGGCGCTTCGCCGATCTCCCGCAACGCCGCGGCGATGGCGCCCCGCAAGCGGCGGGCGGTCTCCGGAGCCAGCTGCGCGACCACACCCCGGGCGGCGGCGCCGCGCTCCTCGAGCGTGAGGCTCACCCGGGGCGAGCCGTCCTCCGAGGCGTCGGGGTCGTCGCTCAGCCCGACCATCCACGACACGGCCGGGAACTCGTCGTCGGCCGGGTGGTCGTCGAGCGCGTCGTCGATCGATCGTCGCATCGGGTCAGCGTAGGTCGGCGCTCACCGCACCAGGGAGAGGACGAGCCCGGCCTGACCGAGGTGGTACGTGACCATGATCGCGACGCCCGCGCCCCGATGGGGATGGACGAACCGGGTCTCCCCGATGAGCGCGTCCGAGCTCATGAAGAGCAGAGCACCCACCGCGGCGAGCGCGTTGCCGCTCGCGACCGCGCTGACGACCATCGCACCGATGACGATGACGTAGGCGATGACCGGGCCGAGCAACGCGTCCTCGCCACTGCGCTTGATCCCCCGGACGAGCCGGACCGCGAGGAGCCCGGCGACAATGACGACGGGGATCGCGAAGAGCCAGTTGCCCTCGGTGTGCAGGTTGAGGCCCACGGTGTAGGCGATGTGGCCGACGAGGAACGCGCCGAGACCGAAGACGAACAGGTCACCCGGCAGCATCAGGAAGATGTCGCCGAGCAACGAGAAGACGAGCGCGGCCACGAACCAGATCCGCATGTCGCCGTGCACCGGGTCGAGCGCGAGCGCCACCGCGATGAGCAACACGAGCGTCGCGGGCTTGCAGAGGTACTCGATCCTCTTCCGTGCGGTCGCCACCGCGATCCAGTTGCCGACGGCGAAGCCACCGGCCACCGCCAGCAGCACCCAGGCGGCGGTCGTCATGGCTCGACCCGGTCGCGCATCGTGTCACCATAGGTGACGTGTCCGGCGCCGACCCTCTCCTCGACGCGCTCGTCGACATCGTCGGTCCGGCCCACGTGCTGGTCGACGCGGAGCTTCGGGCGGGGTACGAGACCGACTGGACCGGTCGCTTCCATGGCGCCGCGCGCGCGGTGGTTCGCCCGGCCGACCGCGCGCAGGTCGCGGCGGTCCTCGCGACCGCCGCGCGAGCCGGCGCGCCGGTCGTGCCGCAGGGTGGGAACACCGGGCTGGTCGGCGGGAGCGTGCCGCGCGGGGGCGAGATCGTGCTCAGCCTGGCGCGCGTCGACGAGATCGCGCTCGACGCGGCCGCGGGTGAGGCCGTGGTCGGCGCGGGCGCGACGCTCGAGCACCTGCAGGACGCGGCGCGACGCGAGGGCTGGGAGCTCGGTGTCGACATCTCGTCGCGCGGGTCCGCCACGATCGGCGGCATGGTCGCGACGAACGCGGGTGGCGAGCACGTCATTCGCTACGGACCGATGTCGGAGCAGCTGATCGGCGTGGAGGCCGCGCTGGCCGACGGCAGCCTCGTCGGCCGGGTCCCCGCGCTGCGCAAGGACAACACCGGCTACCACTGGGCGGGGCTCTTCGCCGGGAGCGAGGGGACCCTCGGCGTGGTCACCCGGGTGCACCTGCGACTGGTGCCGCACCTACCCGAGCGGGTGGTCGTGCTCATGGCGCTCGACGATCTCGCCGGGGCCGTCGCGGTGTGCTCGCGCCTCCGGCGGGGAGTGGACTCGCTGGTGGCCCTGGAGGTCTGCTTCGCCGACGGGATCGAGCTCGTCCGCGCGCAGCTCGGGCTCCCCGAGCCGTTCACGCCGACCGCTCCCGTCGTCCTGCTCGCGGAGTGCGCGCAGCTCGAGGGTGGGACCGACGCGTTGGTCGCCCGGCTCGCCGCGATCATCGAGACGGCCCCCGAGGTCCGGGCCTCCGCGGTTGCGGACGACGCCCGCAGCCGCGAGCGGTTCTGGAGCTACCGCGAGGGCCACGCCGAGGCCATCAACGCGGCGGGCATCCCGCACAAGCTCGACGTGACGCTCCCCTTCGGCCGGCTCGTCGAGTTCGAGCCCGCGGTGCGGGCGCGGGTCCAGGAGCTGGCGCCCGACGCCAGGGTGGTGATGTTCGGTCACATCGGCGACGGCAACCTCCACGTCAACGTGCTCGGCCCGCCACCCGACGACCTGACCGTCGACGACGCGGTGCTGGACCTCGTCGTGGAGATGGGCGGCAGCATCAGCGCGGAGCACGGCATCGGGATCGCGAAGCGCGCCGCGTTCGAACGCAGCTGCCCGCCCGGTGAGCTCGCCGCGATGCACGCGATCAAGCGCGCGCTCGATCCCGGCGAGATCCTCAACCCGGGTGTGCTGTTCCCGACGTGAACCTGATCGATCGATGGCAGGCGCGCCTCGACCGGGCCGGTGCACGACACCCCTGGCTCGGGATCGCGGTCAAGGTGCAACGCCGGTTCGGCGACGAGCGGGGCGCGAACCTCGCCGCCGCGATCAGCATCCGCGCGTTCCTGTCGCTGTTCCCCGTCCTCGTGCTGGCGATCGCGGTCGTGGGCTTCGTCGGCGGCGACCCCCGCTCGGTCGCCAACGACATCGTCTCGGCCCTCGGCCTCAGCGGTCACGCCGCGTCGACGATCACCGACGCAGTGAAGACCGCACAGAACACCAAGGTCGCGTCCAGCCTCATCGGCATCGTCGGACTGCTCTGGGCGGGCACCGGCCTGGCGGCTTCCCTGACCGCGACCTGGAACCAGACCTGGCGCATCCCCGGTGGAGGGGTCCGCGGTCGGCTGCTCGGGTTCGTGTGGCTGCTCGGCGGCCTGGTCCTGTTCGCGATCGCGCTGTTCCTGCTCGCGCTGGTCGGTGGCAACGGCGCGCTGCCGGAGGTCGGCGTCGGCGCGGGCGTCGTCGTCGACACGCTCGGGTTCCTCTGGACCGCGTGGGTGCTCCCGACCCGGCGGGCCACGTTCCGGGTGATGCTGCCGGCCGCGATCGTCGGCGGCGTGGCCTTCGAAGCCCTGAAGGTCGTCGGGACGTTCGTCATCCCGCGCATCGTGTCCCGGTCGTCCGAGCTCTACGGCGCGATCGGCGCGGTGTTCGCGCTCCTGGTCTGGTTCCTCATCCTCGGTCGGCTCGTGGTCTACGTCTCGCTCATCGAGCACGAGACGTGGCTCGCCCGGCACGCCACCTCGGTCACGGAGCCAGACGTTCGATGACCCATCCGCCGTCGTCACGGCGGTAGCGGATGCGGTCGTGGAGCCGGTCGTCGCGGTTGACCCAGAACTCGAACACGTCGGGCGTCAGCCGGTACCCACCCCAGAACGGTGGCAGCGGCACCGCGACGTTCGGATCCGCGAAGCGCGACTCCGCGTCGTCGAACAGCGACTGCAGGAACGCACGATCCGGGATCGGCGTGCTCTGTGGTGAGGCCCAGGCACCGACCTGATGGCCGCGGGGCCGCTGGGCGAAGTACGCCTCGGACTCCTCGCGGGCGACCCGGGTGATGGCTCCCTCGACCCGGATCTGCCGGTCGAGCTCGGGCCAGTAGAACAACGCAGCCGCGTGGGGGTTCGCGTCGAGGTCTTCGGCCTTGCGGCTGTCGTAGTTCGTGTAGAACACCAGGCCGCGGTCGTCGAGCCCGCGCAACAGCACCACGCGCGCCGACGGCCGGCCGTGGCGCGATGCGGTGGCGATCGTCATGGCAGCGGCGCGGTCGTTGGTCGCGACCCGGGCCTCCTCGAACCACCGTTCGAACTGCCGCAGCGGGCTCGGATCGACCGATTGCTCGTCGAAGGCGTCGGGTGACGGGCTCATCACGGCACGGTACCCTGGTGCACGTGAGCTTCCACCACGTTGCCATCGCCACCAACGACCTCGACGCCACGCATCGCTTCTACACCGAGGTCATGGGCTTCGACCTCGTGAAGGTCGTCGCCGGAGAGACGATGGAAGGCGGTTGGTCGCGCCACGTCTTCTACGACACTCACCACGGTGGGCTCATCGCGTTCTGGGACATCCACGACGAGACGCTGCCCGAGTTCAACTCGTCGATCAGCCGCGGGCTCGGGCTCCCCGCGTGGACGAACCACCTCGCGTTCGACGCACCCACGCTCGAGGACCTCGACGTGCAGCGCCGCCGCTGGCTCGACCACGGCGAGAAGGTCGTGGAGATCGACCACGGCTGGTGCACGTCGATCTACATCAACGACCCGAACGGGATCATGGTCGAGTTCTGCACCACCACCGTCGCGTTCACCGACGCGGACCGGGCCGAGGCCGCGGAGCTGCTCGTCGCCGAGGAGCCTCCGCTCGAGGACTCCCCGACCGTCATCTTCCACGAGCCCACCAAGACCCCCGCCTGACCCACCCCCTCGCTGACGTTCTCGGCACGTTGACGCGCCTGGAGCGGTCCAGCGGTCCGAGAACGGCGGGTCAGGCGATGACGTTCGCGGCGCGCAGCGCCCGGAGGTCGGCGTCGGTCAGGCCCGCGAGGTCGCGCAGGACGACGTCGGTGTGCTCGCCGAGCGCGGGGCCGACCGAGCGGACGGCCCCGGGCGTGCGCGAGAGCTTCGGGACGACGCCGGCCATCGGCACCGGCCGGTCGAAGCCGGCCGCGAGCCGGAGCACCATCTCGCGGGCGGCGAAGTGCGGGTCGGTCGCGAGGTCCGGCGCGGCATGGATCAGCCCCGACGGGACCGAGTGGCGTTCCAGCACCGCGAGCGAGGTCGTTCGCCGGGTGCTGCGCGCTCCACCCGCGATCTCGACGTCGAGCTCCTCCTGGTTGGCACCGCGCGCCTCGTGCTCGGCGTAGCGCGCGTCCGTCGCGAGATCGGGCCGGTCCATCGCCGCGCACGAGCCGGGCGAACACGGCGTCGGCGTTCGCGGCGATGACCACGTCACGGTCGTCGGAGGTCGGGTACGCGTTCGACGGCGCGACCCCCTTGAGCACGCCACCGTTCGCGTCCTCGTCACCCCGCCGAGCTCGAAGTCGGCGACGGTCGACTCCATCAGCGCGAACACGGCTTCCTCGATCGCGACGTCGACCTCCTGGCCCGTGCCGCTGCCGCGACCGCTCGTGCAGCGCGGTCAGGGTGCCGATCACCGCGAACAGCGCCGCCAGCGAGTCGCCCAGCGAGATCCCCGTCCGCGCCGGCGGCCGATCCGGCTCGCCGGTGGTGAACCGGACGCCGCCCATCGCCTCGCCGATCGCGCCGAACCCGGGTTCGTGGGCCCGGGGCCCCGTCTGCCCGTAGCCCGAGACGTGCACGAGCACGACCGCGGGGTTCACCGCGGCGAGCGCGTCGTAGCCGAGCCCCCAGCGCTCGAGCGTGCCCGGCTTGAAGTTCTCGAGCACGACGTCCACGTGCTCGGCCAGCCGGCGGACGACGTCACGGCCGCGCTCGTCCCGGAGGTTCGACCGCGACCGACCGCTTGTTGCGCGCGATCGCCGGCCACCAGAGGCTGCGGCCCTCGTCGAGCACCCCCCAGCGGCGCATCGGGTCACCGGTCTCCGGCGGCTCGACCTTGATGACGTCGGCGCCGAGGTCGCCGAGGAGCTGGCCGGCGAACGGACCGGCGATGAACGAGCCGAGCTCGAGGACGCGCAGGCCGTCGAGCGCAGATGGTTCGGTGGACATCGGCCGGTAGCCTGCCATGCCATGGCCGACGCGGCCCGCAACTCGCATCGGCCACTACGACAACCCGTACCTCGTCGCCAAGTGGCACCGCGATCCCCGAGCGGCACCACGTGCACGCCGCTCATCCTCGAGACGGCCGACCGTGCCGTCGCACAGGGCTGGCTCTACGCCCGCGGCGGTGAAGACACGGTCGTCGTGCTCATGCACCCGCGGGCGAACTTCTCGCACCACTACGTGACGCCCGGGCCTGCTCGAAGCCGGCCTCGCGGTGCTGAACGTGAACAGCCGCTGGCTGAACAACGACGCCACGCTGATCCACGAGCAGGTGCTGCTCGACGTCGCCGCCGGCGCTCGTCGAGGCCTACGCGACCGGTACGACCGGGTCGTGCTCTGCGGCAACAGCGGTGGCGCGTCGCTGTTCACGTTCTACCTGCACCAGGCGCTCGCACCCGAAGGCGCCCGGCTGACCGACACCGCGGCCGGCGACCCGTTCGACCTCAACCGCTTCGAGCTGCCCGGGCGCCGACGCGATGGTCTACCTCGCCGGCCATCCGGGTGAGGGCCACTACCTGATGCAGGCGATCGACCCGTCCGTGGTCGACGAAGGCGACCCGGTCGCGTGTGACCCACGAGCTCGATCTCTACGACCCGGCGAACGGGTTCGTGGAACCGCCGGACGAGCCGCGGTACACGGCCGAGTTCCTCGACACCTACCGCGACGCGCAACGGGCGCGGGTCGAGCGGATCGATGCCCTCGCGCGGGTCGCGGTCGAGCGCCGGCGCGACGCCCGCCGCCGTTGGTCCGAGACCGGCGACACGGCCGACCGTCGCCTCTCGATCGCGACCGACTTCCTCCGCGTGTACCGGACCGACGCGGATCCGCGCTGCGTCGACCTCTCGCATCGACCCGTCCGAACGGACGTACGGCTCGCTCTGGGGCACCCGACCGGACTGGATCAACTACGGGGCGGTCGGCTTCGGCCGGGTCGTGAGCCCGGAGGCGTGGCTCTCGACGTGGTCCGGGCTCTCGTCCCGGGCGGAGATCCCGATCACCGGCGCCCGCATGACGCTGCCGAGCCTGCTCGTCTCGTACACCGGCGACCCGTGCGTCTTCCCGTCGGACAACGACCTCATCGCCGACTCGCTCGCCACGACCGCCCTCGACCGCGCCCTCGTCCACGCCGACCACTACGGCTTCCCCGTCGACCATGGTCGTGAGGTCGCCACCCGCACGGTCGCCGACTGGATCACCGCGCAGTCAGGCCCGCGCGCTCCACATCGACGGCCCGGTAGGGTGCCGAACGCCCCCCGGCCGTCTCCGAAGGAGCGCTATGGACTTCGCGATCTCGCCCAAAGCGGAGGAGCTCCGCCTGCGATTGCTCGACTTCGTCACTGAGCACGTCGAGCCGGCGACCCCCGTCTACTTCGAGCAGGTGCGGGAGTCGGGTGACCCCCACTTCCACCCGCCGGTCATGGAGGAGCTGAAGGTCGAGGCGCGCAGCCGCGACCTCTGGAACCTCTTCCTTCCGAACGACCGCTACGGCGCCGGGCTGAGCAACGTCGACTACGCGCCGCTCTGCGAGATCATGGGCCACAACCTCCTGACGTCCGAGGCGACGAACTGCGCGGCGCCGGACACCGGCAACATGGAGATCCTCGCCGAGTTCGGGACGACGGAGCAGCAGGAGGAGTGGTTGATCCCGCTGCTCGAAGGTGAGATCCGCTCGTGCTTCGCGATGACCGAGCCGTGGGTGGCCAGCTCGGACGCGACGAACATCCAGAGCCGCATCGAGCGCGAAGGCGACTCCTACGTCGTGAACGCGCACAAGTGGTGGACGAGTGGCGCGGCGTCGGCCCGCTGCAAGTTCGCGATCCTCATGGGCGTGTCGGACCCGGACGCGGATCCGTACCACCGGCACTCGATGATCCTCGTCCCGATGGATGCGCCCGGCGCGCAGGTCGTGCGGACGCTCTCCGTCTTCGGCCACGACGCGGGTGGCGGGCACTGCGAGACGCTGTTCGAGAACGTCCGACTGCCCGAAGGCAACATCCTCGGGGGTGAGGGCAACGGCTTCGCGATGGCGCAGGCCCGGCTCGGCCCCGGTCGCATCCACCACTGCATGCGGGCGATCGGTCTGGCCGAGAAGGCACTCGCGCTGATGTGCATGCGCGCGCAGATGCGGACGCCGTTCGGCAAGCCGCTCGCCGACCAGGGGGTCGTGCAGGACCGGATCGCCGAGAGCCGCATGGAGATCGAGCAGGCCCGGCTGCTGACGATGAAGGCCGCGTGGCTGATGGACACCGTCGGCAACAAGGGCGCGCGCTTCGAGATCGCAGCGATCAAGGTGCTCGCCGCCCGTACCGCGACGAACGTCATCGACCGGGCGATCCAGCTCTTCGGCGGCGCGGGCGTCTCGCAGGACTGGCCGCTCGCGGACATGTACACGCACGCGCGCACGCTGCACCTGGTGGACGGACCCGACGAGGTCCACAAGCAGCAGATCGCCCGCCGCGAGCTGCGCCAGTACGAAGCATTCCGCGCGCAATGAAGATCCGGATCGGATACGGGCTCGGCGCGCAGCGCGGGTTGACGGCCGACCGGTTCAACGAGCTGGTCGACACGCTCGAGGCGTTGCACTTCGACTCGCTCTGGCTGTCGGAGCGCGTGAGCGGCGACGCACCGGACCCGATCATCGGGCTCTCGGTCGCCGCGGGCCGGACGAAGAAGCTCAAGCTCGGGACCAGCGTGCAGGTGCTGCCGGGCCGGAACCCGGCGCTGCTGGCGAAGGAGCTCGCGAGCCTCGACGTGCTCTCCGGCGGGCGGCTCCTCCCCGGCTTCGGCCTCGGTGTGGTGAACCCGGCCGAGCAGCAGGCGTTCGGGGTGGCCCGCGAGGACCGGTCCGCCTGGTTCGACGAGGCGCTCCCGCTGGTGCGCCGGCTCTGGATGGAGGACGCCGTCGATCACGACGGGACGCGGTTCCACTACGAGGGCTTGCGGGTGCTGCCGAAGCCGGTGCAGCAGCCACCGGACGTGTGGCTGGGCGGCAAGGCGCCGGGCGAGCTGCGCCGGGTCGGTCGGCTCGGCGACGGCTGGCTCGCGTCGTTCGCCACGCCCGACGTGTGCGCGGACAGCCGTCCGGTGATCGAGGCCGCGGCGGCCGAGAGCGGTCGCGCGATCGACCCGGAGCACTACGGGGCGATGGTCTTCTACTCGCACGGCGAGGTGCCCGACCCGATCCGGGCGCTCCTCGCGACGCGCAACCCGGACGCGAACCCCGACGAGCTGATCCCCAGCACCGTCGACGCGCTCGAGCGCCAGATCGAGCAGTACATCGCCCGGGACTTCTCGAAGCTCGTGCTCGTCCCGTTGCAGGAGCCGGAGGACTGGCGAGCCGAGCTCGAACCCCTCGCCGACCGCATCCTCGCGCTGCAGAACTAGTCGCCGTGCCGCTCGGCCATCTCGCCGTCAACGTCCCCGACCTCACGGCCGCGAAGGCGTACTACGACCAGATCATGCCGGCGCTCGGTTACGAGGAGTTCGTCGCCGGAGCCGGTGAGTTCGCGTACCAACCCGCGGCCGGCAAGCACGGGGTGTTCCTCTTCTTCTACCCGTCGCTCGAGTCGGGTCCGTACTCGCGCGACGCGACCGGCCTGCAACACCTGGCGTTCATCGTGCGCGGTCGCAACGACGTCCGCGCGGTGCACGAGCTCGTCGTGAGCCTCGGGTCGGAGGTGCTGTACGAGCCCCAGCCGTTCCCGCAGTACGGCCCGACCTACTTCGCGACCTTCTGGCTCGACCCCTTCGGCTTCAAGCTCGAAGCCGTCTGCCACCACGACCGCGACTGACGAGTCTTGGCGGCTTCTCGACCGGCCGCCACGGACCCCTTGACGCAACCTCAAGGTTGCAATATATTAGCAACCAGACAGTTGCGATATCCACCTCGACCCAAGGAGACCCCGATGCCCACCAGCACCGATTACCGCACGACCGTCCGCGTCGCCGCCCCGGCCGACGTCATGTTCGACGCCGTCACCACCGTCGAGGCGCTCGCCGCCTGGTGGAGCCCGGTCACGGGCTCGGGCGTGACCGGCGGCGAGCTGCGGTTCCCGATGGTGGCGGATCACCCGCCCCTTCTCGTCCGCGTCGACGAGGCGACCCGCCCGACGAGCGTCCGCTGGACGGTCACCGAATGCACCTTCATGGAGGACTGGGTCGGCACCGAACCGACCTTCACCATCACGCCGCTCGACGAGGGCTCCTGCGAGCTCACGTTCGAGCACCGCGGCCTGAACGACGAGCTCGAGTGCAAGGAGATGTGCAGCCGCAGCTGGGATCACTTCGTCGGCACCAGCCTGCGGGAGCTGGCCGAGGGCGGTCCCGGCGCCCCCAACCGCAGCCCCCGGGACCTCGCCCGCCGCGCCGCCGAGGAGAACGGCTGATCCCGGTTTCCCGGCGACCCTTGCTCGCAACCGTCCATGGTGGCTCCGTACTGGAGGAAGTGATGTCGTTCCCCGACCGCATCGAGCGCACTCTGACCCTGGCGCGGGCGCCGCGTGAGGTGTGGCAGGCGCTCACAACCGCCGATGGTCTGAGCGCGTGGTTCGGCGAACGGGCGAGCATCGACCTGCGCCCTGGTGGTGCGGCAACGATGACCTTTGCGGGCGGCATGACGGTCGACATGCGCGTCGAGCGCGTCGAGGAGCCCGCAGTGTTCGCATACACCTGGCGGTTGCCCGACCTGCCCGAGGACGACCCCCGCCGCACGTATGTCGAGTTCACCCTGGAGCCCGACGGCGACGGCACCCTGCTGCGCGTCGTCGAGACCGGCTTTGCCCAGCTTCCCGTCGACTCGCGACGCGAGACCTACGACGCTCATAGCGAAGGTTGGTCGCGAGAGCTGAACGAGCTGGCGGAGCACCTCGATGGCGCCTGACATCCCTGACATCGAGGCTGTTGCCGAGCAGGTCTTCGTCGCCCTCGCGGACCCGACGCGCCGAGCCATCCTCGCCGCCCTCGCCACCGATGGTCCGTCGACCGCTACCGATCTTGCCGCTCGGCTGCCGATCAGCCGCCAGGCCATCGCCAAGCACCTCGCACTCATGGCGGACGCCGGCCTGATCACGCCCGAGCCCGGCGAACGCCGGCGGGTGCGCTACCGGCTGCGGTCCGCACCCGTGCAGGTGGCCCAGCAATTTCTCGCCGCGCTCGCCCACGACTGGGACGACCGGCTCGATGCCCTGCAGGACTACCTCACGACGCGATGACCGCAGCGGCGCCCCGGCAACCAGCGCTGCCGGGTCGGTCAGCCGAGGTCCTGGAGCTCGGGCGAGTGCCTACTTGCGGGAACCCATGGGGTGCGGCTGGCGATTCGACAGGCGTTGCCAGATGCGGCGCAGCGTTCGGCGTTCGGCGGATGACGTGTCGGCAAAGAGGGTTCGGCGCAGGACGTCATTGTGGGTGCGGCGAGCGGCTTGCAGCGCGCGATCGCCTTTGCCGGTGAGCACGGTGAACCATTTGCGTCGGTCCTTCGGGTCGACCTCGCGCCGAACCAGACCGTCTCGCTCGAGTCGGGTCACGAGATGCGTCGTACCGGCCGGGCTGAGCAGCACGCGTTCCGCGAGGTCAGACATTCCAAGCCGGTGATCGGGCGCGTTGAACAGCGTGATCAGGACGTCGAACTCGGTGACGGCCAGGTCGTGGGCCCGGCGCAGCTCGGCATCGAGGTCCTGCACCACCGAGCGGTGCAGCATCATCAGCGCGCCCCACGACTCCCACTCGTCCGGATCGAGAAACTCGTGTTGGGGGCTTGACTTCGGCACGCCGGTCAGTATATTTCCTTTCGTAGGAAAATTTCAACTCAGGAAACGAGGGTCACCATGGCGTTTGCGATCGTCCACCACTTCCCCGGCGGCACGAAAGAGAACTACGAGGCCTCCATTGCAGCCGTACACCCCGGCGACGGCCGGCTGCCCGAGGGTCAGATCTTCCACGCGGCCGGCGCTTCACCCGGCGGGTGGACGATCGTGGCCGTGCACGACTCCAAGCAGAGCTGGGAGCGCTTCCGCGACGACATCCTGATGCCCCGGATGCAGCAGGGCATCGACGGAGGTTTCCCGACACCCCCGCAGGAGACCGAGATCGACGTGTACAAGGTCATGCCGTAACCGCAGCCACCTGAGGAAGGAACGACCATGCTGGGCGACAAACGAATCTCAGCGGTGCTCGTCTCGACGGACTTGGAGAAGAGCCAGGACTTCTACGAGCGCAAGGTCGGCCTGACCCTGTCGCCGGAGACGATCAAGAACCATCTGCTGTTCGAATGCGGGAACGGCACGACACTGCTGATCTACGGCCGTCCGAGCGGCAACTGCGCCGATCACACCCAGGTGCGCTTCTGGACGACGGACGTCGACAAGGACGTCGCCGAGCTCGTCGAGCGAGGCATCCAGTTCGAGGAGTACGACATGGGCGCCTTCAAGACCGTCGACCACGTCGTCACCTCAGCCGGCATCGGCCGCTCCGCCTGGTTCAAGGACCCCGACGGCAACACCATCGCGATCTTCCAACCCGAAGAACCGCCGCTCCACTGACGGCTGCCCCGCAACGGCCCCGACCAGGACGCCCAGCGCGCGGGTCGCCCCGAACTCCGGTCCTGGAGCGCCCGGGCCGACGGCTCACTGGTGTCATTGACGCACTCTGGCCCGGCGCAGCGAGCCCACAGCAGACCGGGCAATCTGTGCGGCAAGTAGTCCTTTGAACGGAGGGGAGGCAGCCGTGACGCAGAGTGATGCACACGCACTCGGGGCCGAGACGCGACGCCGGGTGATGGGCGATGTCACGATCGCTCGGATGACGCAGTCGGTGTACGGGGACGACGTGATGGACCGCTTCGTCGAGTACGCCACCGAAGCCGTCTGGGGTCTGCTGTGGGCGCGGCCGGGATTGGACCTGAAGACACGCACGCTGGTGAGTGTGGTGACAACCGCGACACAGGGCCGCTGGCCGGAGCTCGCCATGTATTTGCCGATGGCGCGAGCGCAGGGCTGGACGGAAGACGAGCTCGCCGAAGTGTTGTTGCACCTCGCCGGCTACGTGGGTCTTCCGACCGTCCGCGAGGCGATGCTGACTGCCAAGGAGACGTTCGCCGCGGAGCCGTGAGGTGTTACCGACGCGCGCTGGCCTGGACGAGACCTCACCTCCTACCCCGACGCCGCGTCCGGCGGAGCGGCCGGCCGCCACGGCAGCTTCCCGTCGATCTCGAGGTCGAGCGAGAAGCTGAGGAACGTCCGGATGAGCACGATCAGGCCGAGGACGGCAACGTTCTCGAGCGACGGGTCGACCGCGACCGTCCGGATGAGGTCGGCGGCGACGAGCACTTCGAGCCCGAGCAGGATGCTGCGGCCCAGGAAGCTGCGGGTCCGGCGGTAGACCGCGGTCGCGTCGAGCCGTTGCACGAGATCGAGGCCCGCACGCCCGAGCGAGATGACCACGCCCACGACGATGATCGCGACACCGGTGGCCTCGACGACCTTCGCGATCGTGTCCATGGTGTCCTGGAACGTCATCTGCCCTCCGGTCGCGCACGTCGGCCCCGCGCGCCCGGCGCGCGGATCGTCAGGGCATCATGGCGCGTCTGCACTCGACCCCAGTCAAGCTCCGGTGATCCGAGCGCGTTCAAGTGGCGAACCGTTCGGGCGAGCCCGGAGCTACTGCGTCGTCCCGGCGACCGACGCGAGGTAGGAGAGAACGAGGTCGACGTGGTCGAGCGGGAACGCATGCCCCGAGTCGGGCACCAACGCGACGTTGACCCGAGGAATTGTCCTCTGGGCCCGGGCGACGAGCTCGGCCGCGTCAAAGGGTTCCGTTCTCTCTCCGACGAGGACTGCAGTGGGAACTCCAATTGCCCGCAGCTCGTCGTCCTCGAAGGGCAGGAGCCGGGGAATCCGCGGCGGATGGTTGAACTGGCCGTTCAGCATGAGCCGCGTCGCGCGCTTGTCGTCGAGGAGCGGCATGCGCAATCGCCGCGCCAGCCATCGTCGCATGGGTTGTGGCGCGGCCGCGCCGAGCAGCACGGGTACACCCCAGAGCATGAAGCCGAGCATGTGCAGCGGACTGATGCCGACCGGATCGAGGAGGACGGCAGACGCAACCCGTGACGGCCGCCGAACGAGCAGGTTCAGTGCGAGCCATCCACCGAGCGAGTGGCCCACGAGATGGGCTCGGTCGATGCTCAAAGCCGCGAGGGCACGATCAAGCTCCTGACCGAGGTCGTCGGGCTCTTCGTACGGCAACCGCTGCACGCTGCGACCGGCGTCTCCGAGGACGTCGATGGACCACACCTCGCGTCCTGCGAGTCGTTCGGCGTAGGCCGCCCAAAGCAGCGATGTTCCTCCGATCCCGTGGAGGAACACGATCGGCTCACCTGCGCCGGCCCACCGGTAGGCGTGCGTCGTTCCCCGGCCGGTCTCGACGTCGAAGGCCTCGCGGCCGCGCGGGTACTCGGCCCAGAGCTCGTCCTCCAGCGCCCGGAACTTGGCTTCGGCCTTGGGGCTGCGCCACGAGGAGAGGTACGACTTCCGCTTCATGATACGTGTGTACCATAACCTCGGTGCCGAAGCGAGTGGATCACGGGAAGCGACGCGGGGAGATCACGGATGCCGTCGTGCGCATCACCCTCAAGGGAGGCCTGACCGCCGCGACGTTCCGGGAGGTCGCAGCCGAAGCGGGGGTTTCGGTTCGGCTCGTCCAGTACTACTTCGGCACGAAGGACGAGCTCTTGCTCGCCACGCAGCGCCACGTCGCGGCAACGGTCGATCCATCGCCTCCGTGCCTGGGTCGCGGAAACCGACGGTTCGCCACGAGACTGGCTTCGAGCGTTCATGGGGTCGTTCATCCCGATCGACGATGAGAGTCGCGTCGCGATGCTCATGTACGTCGCGCTCCACACGGAGTCACTCGTGCATCCGGCACTCGCGCGCACCGAAGCCTTCGAGGTGCCTCGCACGATGCACCGGACGATCGCCGAGCACCTTCGAGAGGGTCGGCTGGCTGCCGGCGCCGACGTCGAGTCCGAGGCTTCGATCCTCACGGCACTCGTCCCGGCGCTCGGCCAGAGCGTCCTCGACGGGAGCATTCAGCCGGACCGGGCCTTCGACCTCATCGACTACGCGCTGGCGCGAGCTCTGACGTAGACGCCACCGCGACCCTCGCTCCTCGTACGGAGCCCGCTCCGGTACCGTTCCCGCGTGGTCCACGACGAGCCTGGTGGTCTGACGACTCGACGAGCAGGACCCGACGACGCCGACCGGCTGGCGACGCTGATGTTCCTCGCGCCGACTCGGGAGTCCGTCGCCATCGCCGGGAGCGCGCGCGGCGCCGAGCGCTTCTCGGCCAGCTTGCTCCGTCATGCGCTCGCCGAGGAGACGAGCGTCGTCATCGTGGCCGAGACCGCGTCCGAACCCGTCGGCTTTGCCGAGGTGTCGCGAGGCGGGGACCTCCCTTCGTTCGGCATCGTCGCCCGCGCCGGCGTCGACGCCCTCGGTGTCCTCGGCGCGCTGAGGAGCGCACGGCGGTCGCTGGCGCGCCTCAAGGTGAACCTCTCGGCCCCCGAAGGTGGCGTCCACCTCGTCGAGCTCCAGGTGGCTCCCGAGCACCGGAACCGCGGCGTCGGCGCGCTCCTCCTTCGCCGGGTCGACGACTACGCGGCCGAGCAGCGGGCCGCGCACATCTCGCTCACCACCGCGATCGAGAATCCGGCGCGGCGACTGTACGAGCGAAACGGGTATCGCGTGACCGGACAGAAGACGGATCCCCGCTACGAGCGGATCACCGGGAGCGCGGGGCGAGTGCTCATGGTCAAGGAGATCCGCACCGAGTGACGTACCTCCTTTCGGCGTGACTTGGTCCCCCCCGAGGGGGAGGAACTCACGCCGAAACGTTCTCACGGGTCGGGCATGATGGCACCGTGGCCTGGGAGCACCTGCGAACGTCGTACGACACGGTTGCGGACGCGTACGAGGCGCGCTTTCGCGACGAGCTCGCGGGCAAGCCGCGCGACCGGGAGCTTCTCGCGGAGCTCGCCGCCGCGGCGACGGATCCGGTCGTCGAGATCGGATGCGGGCCCGGCCAGATCGGCGGCTTCGTCCGTGAGCACGGCCGGCGCGTCTACGGGCTCGACCTCAGTCCGGAGATGGCGAACCTCGCGAACCGCCGGCTCGACGGCGCGCTCGCCGCGGACATGCGGCTGCTCCCCCTCCCGTCCGAGCGGCTCGGCGGGCTCGTCGCGTTCTACTCGATCATCCACGTGCGCCGCTCCGAGCTGGCCGGGACCCTGGCCGAGTTCCGTCGGGTCCTCCGGCCGGGCGGCCGCGTCCTGTTCTCCGCGCACGAGGGTCAGGGCGAGATCGTGCTCGACCGCTTCCTCGACCAGGCCGTGCCCTTCGTCGCCACGTTCTTCGAGCTCGACGAGCTCGTCGACGCCACCACCGCCGCCGGCCTCACCATCACGCGGGCCGAGCAAAGGGAGTCGTACCCGACGGAGTCCGGAACGGTTCGGCTCTACGTCGAAGCCTTCCGGCCCTGACGCTTCACGCCGCGGTCGCTACCCGGAGGAGTCGCCGAGCGCCTCCATCCACTCCCGGACGTACCACTCGCGGACCAGACCGTTGGTCACGAACGGATCGCCCTCGGCGAACTCCTTCGCCGACTCGGCGGTCGTGAACACGGACATGGCGCCGGACCGATCGCTGAACGGACCGACGAGCAGGAGCTCACCCCGCTCGTGGAACCCCTTCCACCAGGCGCGGTGCGCCTCGAAGTGGAGCGGCGCCCGGTCCGCGACGTCGTCGGCCGATTCGTAGAACAACACGTACCGCATCCGCGCGCTCCTGCTCCGGTCAGATGTCGAGCTCGCTCTTCGTCCGACCCTTGCTCGACCAGTAGCTGTCGGTGCGGCCGAGCCGGAAGCGCGCGGGCTTCTCCGAGTCGGCGAGCACCTCGGTCTCGAGCCACAGGCGCTTGAGGTGACGGATCCTCCCCGCCGACCGGTCATCCGAGTACGCGTCGCGCGCATGGAGCACGTGGTAGTTGTCGACGAACTGCATGTCGCCGGGCTCCATCGTCATCGAGACGTGGTACTCGGGATCCGCGCACATCGCGTCGACCCGGTTCATCGCCTCACGCGCCGCCTCGGACGGCCGGGGCGCGTCCGGATGCCGACGGCTCGCCTCGATGTACGGACGGATGTACCGCACGAACAGGCGGTCGTCGCAGCGGTTGAAGATCGGCATCGTGTACCACTGCTGCGCGCCCGGGGCCTGCTCACCCCGCAGGTCGTACGGGAACGGCGCGTACAGCTCCGCGGCCAGCTCCGGCGCGGTCCGCACCAGGTCGTTGTGGATCGTCAACGCGTTCGCGACGAGGCTCGCGCCGCCACCGGCACCCGCGTCGAGGCAGAAGAGACCGACGAGGTCCGAGCCGTCGGAGTGGAACGGGAACGCGATCCCACCGATCTCGTTGCCGCGCGACGTCGGATCGTCCGGTGCCTTGCCCTGGTCGGTCACGTCGCCGAGGAGGTGGCCCTTCGCGTTCTGCGGCCAGGGCCGGCCCAGGTACGTCCCGATGCCCCAGTAGATCGCCGACGCCCGCGCCTTCGTGTAGCGCTCGACCGGCACGCCGCGGATGAGCACCACGCCCGCGCCGTTGATGAGCTCGTCGGCCAGGCGGGTGAGCTCCGCGCCGAGGCGTCGGCAACGGGAACGTGTCCCGGGTGATGTCGAGCACGTCGTCGACGTGAGCCTCGGCGTGGGTGAGCGCGGCGTCGAGCTCGGCGATCTGGTCGGCCGTCAGCTCGTAGACGTACCGGTCGCCGAGATCGGTGCTGCGCCACTCGCACGCGGGCTCGAGCGGCACGAGCTCCGAGGGGTCGACGGTGGTGGTCGTGTCGGTCGCGCTCATCAGCGTCCTCCGGGATCAGGTGCAGCTTGGGGCCCGCGCACGAGGCGGCCGGGCAGCGGGCCGGTCGCGGTGCCGGCTTCGTAGGTGACGGTGCCGGCGACCAGCGTCGTCGCGTAGCCGTCGGCAGCCTGCACGAGCCGACGGCCGCCCGCCGGCAGGTCGTACCGCATCTCCGGCCGGCGCGCGGAGAGTCGTTCGAAATCGATCACGTTGACGTCCGCGCGGTACCCCGGCGCGATCACCCCCCGGTCGAGCAGTCCGACCGCACGCGCCGTCGCCTGGGTCTGGCGGTGCACCAGGAAGGGCACCTCCATGCGCCCGTGATCTCGATCGCGGCCCCACAGGGTCAGGAGCGTCGTGGGGAAGCTCGCGTCGCAGATCGTGCTGACGTGCGCGCCGCCGTCACCGAGGCCGACGATCGTGTTCGGGTGGGCGAGCATCTCACCGGCCGCATCGAGGTTCCCGTCGCCGTAGTTGAGCAATGGCACGTAGAGCATCGCCCGGCCGTCGTCCTCGAGCAGCAGGTCGTAGGCCAGGTCCATCGGCGTGCGGCCGTCGCGCTCCGCCCGCGCGGCGATGCTCGACCCGTGCTGGGGTTCGTAGTCGGGCGGATCCTGCACCTCGGACATGCGGCCGAACCCCTGGAGCACCCGGCCGGCGGCCCGGTCGCCCGCCGCCTGCGACGCGTCCGCGGCCAGCACCCGGTCCTTGAACGCCGGGTCCCGCATGATCTCGACCCGCTCGCCGAGCGGGAGCCCCGCGATCTCCCGGTACACCGGGTTGGTGAGCAGCGGGTGGAGCGTGCACTGCAGACCGAGCATCAGGCCGACCGGCCGCGGCGCGACCTGGGCCGACATCGCGACGCCGTCCCGGTTCGCGGCGGCGAGCAGGTCGAGCTGATGGCGCCAGCCGTCCCCGCGGGTCTGCACCAGGGAGAACGACAACGGGCGACCCGACTCCTCGGCCATGCGACGGAAGATCGCGAACTCGGCGTCCGCGTCCGTGAAGTCCGACACCACCTGCAGCACACCCTGTCCGGTCGCGCCGATCGCGTTCGCGATGCCGACCAGCTCGTCCGCCTCGGCGGTCAGCGTCGGCGTCGGCTCGCCCCGGCTCGTGCGGTGGTTCAGGGTCCGCGACGTCGAGAAGCCGAGCGCGCCCGCTTCGATCGCCTCCCGCGCCAGCTTCGCCATCAACGAGATGTCCTCGTCGCTCGCGACCTCGCGGTTGGCGCCCCGCTCCCCCATCACGTGCAGCCGCAGCGCGCCGTGCGGGACCTGGACCGCGACGTCGACGTCGAACGGACGGCCGTCGAGCGCGTCCATGAACTCCGGGAACGACTGCCAGGTCCACGCGAGCCCTTCGTCGAGCACCGCGCCGGGGATGTCCTCCACGCCCTCCATCAGCTCGATCAGCCGGCCGTGGTCCTCCGGGTGCACGGGCGCGAAGCCCACCCCGCAGTTGCCGGCCACCACCGTGGTCACGCCGTGCCAGGACGACGGGATCATGCGCTCGCCCCAGGACGCCTGCCCGTCGTAGTGGGTGTGCACGTCGACGAACCCGGGTGTGACCAGGAGCCCGGAAGCGTCGATCGTGCGCCCGGCCGGCCCCGTGACGGCGCCGACCTCGGTGATCAGCCCGGCGTCGATCGCGACGTCGGCCGCGACCGCGGCCGCACCGGACCCGTCGATGACGGTCCCACCCGTGATGATCAGCTCGTGGCCCATGACGCGGCTCCTTCTCGAATGGCCGGCAGCACCTCGCGGGTCAACAGGTCGTCGGCGGTGCGGGCGTGCTCACGATCCGCGCGGAAGCTCGGGCCGGTGATCACGAAGCGTTCCAGGCCGAGGCCGGCGAGGGCGCGCAGCCGGTCCGCGCACACGTCCGGGGGCCCGACGACGGCGAAGCGGTCGACGAACTCCGGCTCCAGCGCATCGGTGTGCGCGGCGGTGTTGCTCAGGTGCTCGTTGCTGTCGTAGCGCCGCCCGACTTCGGCCACGACCGCGCGGTCCGCTTCCGCCAGCCCCGCACCGGTCGAACCCGGCATGGACGAGAAGTGGGCGAACGCGGCCACCCCACCACTGATCAGCTCGCGTGCGGCGTCGACGTCGGGATGGCACCCGACGTTCACGTACGCGCCGAACGAGATCTCACCCGGGTCGCGTCCCGCGTCGACCGCAGCCGTGCGGGCCAGGTCCAGCGCCCAGGCGATCCGATCGGGGTCGGCGCCCACCGCGAGCGTCACCCGTTCGGCGATCCGGGCCGCGAGCTCGATCATGCGCGGCCCCGAGACCGCGACGTCGAGCGGGACCTTCGGCTGCCGGGCTCGATCCAGCCAGCGCATCCGGCTCGGGTACCCGCCGATGTCGACGGTGCCGTTCGCGAGGTAGGTCTGGAGGTCACCGACCAGGACCGCGAACTCGTCGACCTTCATCGGCTTCCGGCCGAGGTGGAACAACGCGGTGTCGCCGCGGCCGATGCCGAGCACGAACCGGCCACCGGACGTCTCCTGGACCGTGGCCGCGACGTTGGCCAGCGCAGCCGGGTGGCGGGTGAACGCGTTCGTCACACCGGTCGCGAACCGCAGGCGCTCGGTGGCCGCCGCCGCGAGCGCCACGGCCACGAACGGATCCGCCACCAGGTTCTGCGAGTCGGTGAACGTGATCCCGTCCCACCCCGCGCGCTCGGCCCGCTCGGCCTGCGCGACGACGGTTCCCGTCTCCGGGATCCGCATGGCCCACAGCTCCATCTCGGCGTCCCCCTCCGGCGGATCGAGCCCGGGCTCCGAGCCGCGAGCGTCCACCGCACCACCTCACCTTACGGCGCGCCCGTCCTCGACGGCCCGTTGCTGGTTTCGGGGTGGCGGAGGGTCGCCCTGGCGACCCTGAGACGCCCCGGAACGAGTCAGGGGGCCGCGGGGGTGATCGCGGGGTGCGCGTGCTCGCCGGTCACGAGGGGCGAGCGCGAGAGGCTGATCGTCCCCGCGATCATCACCACGACCGCGCCCGCGGTGAGGGCGATCGCGATCGGGCCCGTCGCGCCGAGCGTCTCGCCGAACAGCGTGATGCCGATGATCGACGACAGCACCGGGTTCGTCACCGCCAGCGCGGGCAGCGACGCCGCGAGGTGGCCGGCCTGGAACGCGCTCTGGTTGAGGATCAGGCCGGCGATCGACACGAGGGCGAGCGCGTAGGTCTCCCACGCCCCGATGACGCCGGACACCCCGTGGGAACCGAGCGTGTCGACGACGGTCTTGGTCAGCGCGGCCGTGACCGCGTACGTCGCACCCGTCGCGAACGCGAGGCTCAGCGCCCGCACGTGCGGTGCGGAACCCCGCGAGAAGATGACGGCTCCGGTGGCGATCGAGCCGCAGATCGCGAACACGATCGCCCACTGCCAGATCGGGGCCTGCGAGTCCCCACCCGACGGCGATCCGACGGTGACGAACACCGCGATGCCCAACGTCAGCGCCACCGCCGCCACCCACTCCCGGCGACCCGGCTTCCCCACCCCGCCGATGGCCGAGAGCGGCAGCGCGAAGAGCAGGCCGCTCACCAGCAGCGGTTGCACCACGACGATGGATCCCACGGACAGCGCGGCGGCCTCGAGCAGGTACGCGCCGATGTCGAGCACGATGCCCGCGAGCCAGAGCGGCCGCTTGACCAGCTCGAGGATCAGCCGGGGACGCAGCGAGAGCTCGGGCGGCTGCTGCGCGGCGACCGTGTGCTGCATGACCGACGCGAGCGCGTAGCAAAGACCGGCACCGAGCGCGAGAACGACAACCATCGGAACGCCCGCGCCCGCTACCGCGAGGCGGCGATGCCGTGCTCACCGACGGGACCCACCACGAGTCCCCGGTCGGCGAATCCCTTCCCGAGCAGAGGGAAGGAATCAAGCGTCGCCCTCCAGCACTCCGGCGCCGACGTGCAGTCGGAGTCGTGCAGCAGGACGGTGCCACCGTCGACGAAGCCGTCGAGCACGTCGTCCGCCACCGACGTCCCGGTTGCCTCGGCCCGCCAGTCCCGGCCCCACGCGGTCCAGAGCACGACCCGGAGCCCGAGCTGCCGAGCCGCGAGCAGGCCCCCGATCGACAGCGTGCCGAAGGGTGGCCGGTACCAGCCCGGCTGCACGCCGGTCGCCGACGCGATCTCGTCGGTCGCGCGCCGGATGTCGTCGCGGGTCGTGCGCGGTCCGAGGCGCAGCAGCGTGCGGTGCTGATCCCCGTGGACCCCGACCTCGTGGCCCGCGGCCGCGACCTCCGCCGCGAGGCCCGGGGCCTTGCGGACCATCTCGCCGAGCATGAAGAAGGTGGCGCGCCACCCGAGCTCGTCCAGGGCCTCGAGCACCGCCGGTGTGGAGGTCGGGTCGGGGCCGTCGTCGAACGTCGAGCGCGACGTGACCCCGGTCGCCGACGCCGGCGAGCGACGGCGAGATGTGACGACCGATCGACGAGAGCGCGATCAGGGACGGCGCGGTGTGCACCGCGGCCGCGCCCGCGACGCCGAGACCGATCCCGATTCCTATCGGCGCGAGTCGCCGCCGGTTCACCGGAGCTGGGCCAACGAGGAGACCGAGAGCCCGTCGTGGTTCACGACGTCGCCGAAGTCCTCGAGCGCGACGCCGCAGCGCCTCGGTGTCGCGCTGCCGGCCGTCGAGCACGTAGACCTTCCGGGCCTTCACCGAGTCGGGGACCTGCTCCGGCTTGAAGACCGAGTCCGGCTCCACGAGCCGCTGCCCCCGTCGGTGGCACCACATCTGGTCGAACGCGTCGAGCCGCCGCTCCGGGACGAACTCGCGCACCCGGTAGCCGCCGGTCGTCGTACGGATCAGGTCCGCGGTCTTGGCCACGTCGTTCTTCGCCCGCAGGAACCGGAACGGCCGACCGTGGCCCCAGCCGCCGTTGCCGATGTCGACATGGCGGGCCGAGAGCGCGATCGAGCGCGGCGTGACCATCCCGCGCGACTCGGCCGTCGATGATCGCGGTGACCCCCATGCCGTGCAGCTGGCGTTGGATCGCGGTGCTGTCGAGCTGCTGGTCGGTCAGGCGCACCCCGACGATAGACCTGGGACTGCGCGTCCTTGGGCGGTCGCGCGACACCGACCCCCAACGCCGACACCGCCTGGGCGCCGAGCGTGAGGCCGAGGTAGAGGAGCACGATGACGCCGAGCACGCCGGTGAACCGACGCTGCGCCTTGGGGTCGCGGATCGGCTCGACGACCTTCTCGCGGATCGCGGTGCTCGGCCAGCTCGAGCACGTCCACCTTGGCGTCGCCCACGAACAGTGCCGCGGCGCGGTTGATCTGCTCGGCGCGGGCGGTGCCCGGTCGGGTGACCGCGGCCAACGCGTCGCGCAGCTCGTCTTCGGTGCGCGCGTATCGGGACACGCCGATCTCGGCCATGCCCTCGGCGTTGTCCTTGCCGTGCCCCGCGATCGGCTTGAACGTGATGACCGGCAAGCCGACCGCGAACGCTTCGTTCGCGGTGAGGCCTCCCGCGTTCTCCACCATCGCGTCGCACGCGGCCATCAACGCCGGCATCTCGTCGGTCCAACCGATGACCGTCCCGAGGCCCATCTCCTCGAGCGAGACCTTCAGCGCCTGGTCCCGGCCGCACACGGTGACGGGGTGGTAGTCGCCCGCCCGGTCGATCGCCTCGACGGTGCCGATGACGTCGCCGACGCCCCAGGAGCCGGCGACCACGAGCACCGCGCGCTCGTCGGGGCCGATGCCGAACTCCTGCCGGGTCACCGCCCGCGCGACGCCCGACTCGTCGGAGAACTTGTCCGAGACGAGGGGGCCCGATGCCCGGGCGTCCTTGCCGCCGCGGTCGGTCGCAGTCTCGGCGGCGTAGGGGCTCGTCGCGACGTGCACGTCGATGTCCGGGTGGACCCAGAGCGGGTGGACGGCGAAGTCGGTGAGGAACGTGACCGCGGGGACCTTGAGCCAGCCCTTCTTGCGCATGTTGCCGAGGACCAGCGACGACAAGGGGTACGTCGAGACCACGACGTCCGCGTCGCTCTTGCGGATCGCCTTGCGCAAGCGCCGCCCGGCCACGAACGTGTCGAGCCGGACGATGAAGCCCCACGACGACGGCAGCTTGTACCAGAGGCGGTACGTGAGGTCGTAGGACCAGGGCGCGAACTTCAGCTGGAGCAGGTAGCTCCACTTGATGAACCAGCCGATGCCGAACGGGCAGCAGTCCAGGAAATCGACGATGCTCGCCTCGTGCCCTTCGGCCTCGAGGCGGCGTGCCAGCTCCCGCGCCGCGCCGTCGTGCCCGGCGCCCATGGAAGCAGAAACGATCAGAATCCGTCGCTGCATCGACCCCGAATCGTAGTCCCCGGGGTCCGAAAGTTCCTGTTTTACGGACGTCTGTTGTTCTCCGTCGTCAGACGGTCCGGATCTCGAGCTCGCCGGCGGCGTGGCGGGCCCGGAGCACCTTCTTGTCGAACTTCCCGACGCTGGTCTTCGGGACCTCGTCGATGAAGCTCCAGCGCTCGGGCAGCTGCCAGCGGGCGACGCTCCCACCGAGGAATTCGCACAGCACCTCGGGCCCGACGGCCGAGCCCTCCTTGAGGACCACGCACGCGAGGGGGCGCTCGCCCCACTTCTCGTCGGGCACGCCCACGACGCTGGCCTCGACCACGTCCGGATGGGCCATGAGCAGGCCCTCGAGCTCGACGGAGGAGATCCACTCGCCCCCCGACTTGATGACGTCCTTGGCCCGGTCGGTGATCTGGATGAAGCCGTGCTCGTCGACCGAGCCGACGTCACCGGTGCGCAACCAGCCGTCGTCGAACTTCTCGGGCGACGGGTCCAGGTAGTACGACGCGGTGATCCACGGTCCCCGCACCTCGATCTCGCCGACCGCCTCGTCGTCCCACGGCAGCGGTTCGCCGACGTCGTCGACGATGCGCAGCTCGACGCCCGCGACGACCCGACCCGTGCGCGCCCGCCAGTCGAGGTCCTCGGATGACCCGCACTCGATGCCGTCGGGCGGGTGGCTGACGGCCGCCAGCGGGCTGGTCTCGGTCATGCCCCAACCCTGGATGAAGCGCACGCCGTACCGCTCCTCGAACGCCTGCATCAGCGAGCGCGGCACCGCGGAGCCTCCGCACACGATCATGCGGAACGACGACAGGTCGATCTCGTGCTCGTCGCCGTAGCGCAAGACCTCCGCCCAGATCGTCGGCACCGCGCCGGAGAACGTCGGCTTCTCCTGCTCGATGAACTTCATCAGCGGCTCCGGTTGCAGGAACCGACCCGGCATCAGGAAGTCCGCGCCGACGAGCCAGCCCGCGTACGGGAGCCCCCACGCGTTCGCGTGGAACATGGGAACGATCGGCAGGATGCGGTCCGACTCGCTGACGCCCAGCGAGCTGGCCGAGGTGACGGCGAAGGAGTGCAACCACGTCGAGCGGTGCGAGTACACGACACCTTTCGGGTTGCCCGTCGTGCCGCTCGTGTAACACATGGCCGCGGCCGACCGTTCGTCGACGTCGGGCCAGTCGAACCCGGGCGTCTCGGCGGCGAGCAGCTCCTCGTAGCCGAAGATCGGCGCATCCGTGGCTTCCGCGAGCGCGCCCGCGTCACCCGTGCCGGTGACGATGAACGTCTTCACCGTCTTCAGGTCGGGCGCGACCTTCGCGAGCAACGGGATCAACGAGTCGTCGACGATCACGACGTCGTCCGCCGCGTGGTTGATCACGTAGGTGAGCAGCTCCGGGAACAAGCGGATGTTCAGCGTGTGCAGCACCGCACCCATGCTCGGGATCGCCAGGTACGCCTCGAGGTGCTCCTGGTTGTTCCAGCAGAACGTGCCGACGCGCGTCCCCGGCTCGACGCCCAGCCGGGCGAGTGCGCTCGCGAGCTGGTCCACCCGGTCCCCCACCTCGGCGTAGGTCGAGCGGCGGGAGCCGTCCCCCTCGAACGTCACCACCTCGCTGTTCGCGTAGACGGCACGGCCGTGGCGGAAGATCATCCCGATCGTGAGCGGGAAGTCCTGCATGGTGCTCTCGAGCATCGGTTCCCCCCGTTGCTGGATTGGATCGTGGCTCCGCGTGACCCGACGCGCACCGGACCCGTTCGACGAGAGCGTAGGGCGCTCACGGCTTATCCTCACGCCGTGCCCCCGGAGAGCGACCGGCCCCAGGACCCGGCGGGACACGACGCCGAACGCGGGGACCCGCGGGCGGAGTCGGGCGCGAAGAAGCCCGGGAAGGTCGCCAGTGCGCGGGCCGGGCTCACGAAGGCCCAGGCCCGGGCGCAGGACGTCTACGAGCGGCTCGAGGCGTCGCGCGAGACCAACCACGTGGTCGACGCCGGGTTCCACATCTACGAGCGGGACCTCGGCGCGGGCGGAGGTGTGCTGGCCGGCGCACTGGCATTCCGTCTCTTCCTCTTCGCGGTTCCCTACGTCTTCGTCGTGCTCACCCTCTTCGGATCAGCCGCCAGCCTGCAGAACGAGTCCGGCCAGGACGCGGCGAGGACCGTGGGCCTCACGGGGCTGATCGGCAAGGCGGTCGCCGACGCGCAGCACCAGACCAGCAGCACGAAGATCATCAGCCTCTTCGTCGGGCTGTTCGCGCTCTTCCTCGGGGCCCGGGCAGTCGTGAAGACCCTGCGGGCGGTGCACGCCCTGGCCTGGCGCGTGCCGTTGACCCGACTCCGCAACTCGTCGCGCGCGGCCGCGCTGTTCATCGGGGTGATCTTCGGGACGTCGGCGGTGGCGGCCGGGATCGGCAAGGTCCGCCTGGGCCACCCGCTGATCGGGCTCGTCCTCGGGCTCAGCTCGATCGTGGTCTGGGGCGGCGCCTGGCTCTGGATCTCGTGGCTGCTCCCCCACGCGCGGGGCGTGCCCTGGACCGCGCTGCTCCCGGGCGCGCTCCTCTTCGGGCTCGTCGTGTGGGCGATGCACCTGCTGACCGTCTTCTACTTCGCCCGCAAGGTCTCGCACGCGTCGGACACCTACGGCGCGATCGGATCTGCGATCGGGATCCTGCTCGCGCTCTACCTCGTCGGTCGGGCGATGTCGGCGTCCGCGGTGCTCAACGCGACGCTCTGGGAACGCAAGCAACGCGACGCCGGGTCATAGGCCAGGACCGGACGCAAGGCAGGGAGCGCTTCATGCGGGCAGCACCGGAGCTGAAGGTCCACCGTTCGACGTTGAAGGCGCTCAAGCTCTTCGACGCCGACCGACTCCACTGGCTCGACGCGGCGGCGGCCGAAGGACCACTCGTCGCGCTGCGCATGGGGGCCGTCACGACGTGGGTCGTGACGGACCCGCAGTCGGCCCGGACGATGCTCGTCAGCGACGGTGCCTCGTGGACGAGGCCGCCCGCGCTGCGGGTGCCGGTGCGCGTCGGCGTGGGGGAGAACCTCTTCTCCCAATCGGACAAGGCGTGGTCTCTGACCCAGCCATTCGTCGCCCCGGCATTTCGGAAGCGGGCACTCGAGTCGCGCCTCGCCGAGATCGACGCGCTGATCGACCGCGAGGTTCGTGCGATTCCTCGCGACACGACCGTCGACCTCGAGCTGATCATGGGTCGGATCTCGCTGCGCGTCGCGGCCTGGGTCCTGCTGGGAGACGAGCTGGATCAGGCCAAGGCCACGGAGCTGGCGGACCACCAGCGCGAAGTCGTCGGTTGGGTCGGCGTGCAGCTCGGACGGATCAACGGCTTCCTGCCCGTGGCGTTCGGGACGCGTGCACGCCAGATGCGGCGCCACCGCGCCGCACTCGACGCCTACGCCGACGGAGTCATCGCTCGCGTGACGGCCGCCCCCGCGGACGACGTGGCGGGCGCGTTGGTGCGCGCGCGGACCATCGGGCAAGCGCCTGACCCGGCACCAGCTGCGCGGCCATGTCCTGGGCCTCTTGCTGGCCGGCAACGAGACCACCGCAGCCGCGTTGTCGTGGGTGCTCGCGCACGGAGCCGCGGAACCAGACGCGTGGCGCCGCGTCCGGAACGATCCCGACCGGTGCACGGAATCGTTTCTCCTCGAGACCCTGCGCCTCACGCCGGCCGTCTGGGGCATCCCGCGCACGCCGACCCGAGCGGGCGTCACCCTCACCGCCGGAGACGTCACCATCCGAGTGCGCCGGGGCAGCTCGCCACCGTCTACCTGCGCGGCATCAATCGTGATCCGCACCTCTGGGACGACCCGCTTCGCTTCGATCCCTCGCGACATCGCCTCGATGGTCAACAGGACCACCGGACGTTGATCCCGTTCGGTCTCGGACCACGCGGATGCATCGGCCAGCACCTCGCGATGGCCGAGCTGCGCGCCATCACCCCCGCCCTCGCCCGCCACGGCGACGTCACCGTCGAGGGATCGACCACGGAGGACGCGAGCTTCGCCCTCCGGGTCCGCAACGGCCTCGTGGGGCGCTTCACCGACCCGGAAGAGGAGCGCTCGGGACCCGCGATCCGAGGGACCTAGAAGCCGACGATCGCGCCGATGATCATCCCGAGGATCAGGAGGCCACCGGCGCGGCGCGTGAGCAGGAACGAGTGCGGCGCGAACCACAACGGCCACACCGGGTTGGGCATCGGCGACTCGGCGGGCTTGGGTCGGCCGTAGACGTTCCACACCTTCGACCAGGATCGGGAACGACGCGAACACGAGCAAGGTGAACACCGGCAGGATGCCCGCGATCACGAGGCCGCCGACGAGCAGCGTAGAACACGATGAACATCCCGCGGGTGACCTGCGCGGGCCACCTTGTCGCCGAGGATGACGGGCAGCGTGTGCGTTCCGGCCGGACCGTCCCACGGCGCCTTGTCGATGTGCTTGCCCATGAGCACCGTCGTGCAGAGCACCGCGTACGGCAGCGACGCGAGGAGCACCGCGCCGGGGATCGTCCCGGTGGCCGCGTAGTAGACGCCGCCGACCATGAGCGGGCCCCAGACCACGATGACGGTCGGTTCGCCCAGCCCGTGCTTCTTCAACCGCAGCGGCGGCGCGGTGTACGCGGCCGAGAGGAAGAAGCCGCCGAGCGCGAACGCGAGGATCGGCCAGCCCCGTTCCGCGGTGAGGAAGATCATGATCGCGAGGCACATCAGGTTGACGACGAACCCGTAGAACGCGAGGCGCTTGCGGGTGACGACGCCCGACGATCACCGGGTGCGGCGAGTAGAGGTTGCGCGGGTAGTCCGCGGTGTCGGTGCCGACCTCGAGGTCGAAGAGGTCGTTCATGATGTTGTTCGCCATGTGCGCGAGCACGAGCCCGAGTGCCGCGAGCGCGAAGTACAGCCAGTTGACGCTCGCGTCGCGGTAGACCGCGAGCAGGCCCCCGAGCGCCGCGGCCACCAGCGTCATCGGCAGCACCCCGGCCCGGGTCAGGTAGAGCCACTTGGAGACCGGGTCGAGACCGTCCTTTGGCGGGTTCGTGGTCGCCAGCACGTAGAGCCAGCGCTTCGGGAGGGACTGCTTCCGGATGCCCGGCTCGGTCGTCTTCGCCATGCCCGGATCGTAGGACCGAAACCCCGTGGCGCGCCGCCTCGAAGACCCGCGCGACGCCCGAAACCGGTCGGGGCGGCGAGTTCCGAGGTCTAGGGGGCGCGCATGACGCCGAGGCGGGCGCGGTGCGAGAGGAGCGACCAGCGCGACGCGGACGACAGTGCGGAGCCGATCGACGCGAACGAGCCGGCCGAGAGGATCGAGCACGCAGACCCGACGGAGCCGATCGACAGGAACGATCCGACCGAGCCGATCGAGAGCATCGAGCCCTTCGAGCCGATCGAGAGGAACGAGTCCTCCGACCACAGCGACCAGCGGGAGCTCGAGCTCATCGTCGGAAGTTTCGCGGCGAACGGCCGGCCCTGGTCCTTGTGCGATCACGGACGGCGTGGTTTGCTCACCTCGGCACTCGTCAGGGTGAAGCAGGGGGGATTGGCATGCGGACTCGCATCGGCATCGCGCTCGATGGTCACGGCGCTTGCGCTCGGGGGCACGCTCGCGGCGGGTGGCACCGCCGGGGCGGCCGACTCGCACGCCATCACGGTGAGTCCGAGCACGGGCCTGACCGACGGCCAGACCGTCACGGTCTCCGGCACCGGCTTCGTCGAGACCCCGATCGTGTACGACTGGGTCGTGACGCAATGCGACCCGGCGATCCTCACCGAGACGATCTCACTCAACAACGCGCTCCAGGACTGTGACGCCACGACGATGCCGTTCACGTTCGTCCACGCCGACTCGGCCGGGAACCTCAGCACGCCGTTCACGGTGCGCAAGTCGTTCACGACGAGCGGGAACATCGCGGTGACCTGCGGCCAGGCCCCGAACGACTGCGCGATCCTCGTCGCCCAGCTCGTCGGGGGCGGGTTCGCCGGCGCGGCCGCGCCCATCACGTTCGGCACGCCGATCAAGACGGTCCCCGAGTGCTACCGGGAGTTCGCCCGCGACCATCGCCACAGCCTGCGCTACCGCCTGGTCCAGCTCCTCACCTGCGTGATCACCGCGCTCCACCACCCCACCGCCCACTAGCGCGACCACCCGCTCACTGGTTTCGGGGCGTTTCAGGGTCGCTCCGGCGACGCTCAGACGCCCCGAAACGAGCTGGGTCGGACGGCGCCGTCGAGGTAGCCGCGGGCGACCTGGGCGACCCAGGACCGCACGCCGCGCTCCGCGACCGAGAACGGGCCCGGCTGGTACCCGCGGGACGCGATCCCCCGCTGGACGCTCTCGCACGCGCCCCAGTCCTGGCGGTTGGTCAGGTCCCAGAAGTCGACCGCGAACGACGGGTCGAAGCCGGGCTTCGCGACCTCGTCCGGATCGAAGAGCCACTGGCACTCGACCTGGCTGACCCCCGGTGCGACCGGCTCGATCCGGTGCGTCATCACGAAGTCGGGGTGGAGGCTGATCAGCAGGTTCGGGAACACCCCCGCGTAGAGCACGTCGCGGTCGAGCTTCTCGGACAGGCCGGGCAACGGCGGCAGCGGGCTCTCTCCCGTCAGCGACATCGTGACCGCGCCGTCGACCAGCTCCATCGAGCCGCCGATCGCGACCCCGCTGACGTCGTAGTCCTCGCCGCTCGTCGGCGGGCTCACCCGGCAGAGCTCCGGGTGGATGACCGGGCAGTGGTAGCACTCGTGGTAGTTCTCGATCGCGAGCTTCCAGTTCGCGTCGAGCCGGTAGTCGTGGGTCGCGCCCACCACCAGCCGCTCCGGCTGATACGGCGCGACGAGCGCGTCGAAGGTCCCGATGTGCTCCTCGAACGAGCCCGCGTCGCCGGACGCGTTGACGAACACCCAGCCCCGCCACTCCGCGACCGGGAGCCCGAACAGCTGGTAGTCGCGGACGTCGAACCCGGCGGGCGGCTCGAAGCGCGGCGTCGTGCGCAGGGAGCCGTCGAGGTCGTAGACCCACGCGTGATAGGGGCAGGCGATCGTCGCGCGCTGCTCCGAGTCACCGCAGGGCAGGAGCTCGTGGCCCCGGTGCCGGCACACGTTCGAGAACGTGTGCAGCTTCCCGGACTCGCTGCGCACGAGCAGCACCCCTTCGTGGTCGATGCGGACGGCCATGCGCGCGCCGACGTCCGCGACCTTCGCCGAGCGCCCGGCGCACACCCAGGATCCGGCGAAGAAGTGCTCCTGCTCCCAGGCGAGGACGGCCGGGTCCACGTACGCGCCACGCGGCAGCATCCGGCCGGACTTCGCGGGGTCCAGCACCGCCTCGAGCTCGGAACGGGGCAACGGCGCGGCATCGACGGTCCGACTCACGTCACCCGCCGTAGTTCATGCGGGTGTCTTCCATCCTCAACACCGCGGTCTCCTCGGCCTTGAGGAAGCCCGCATCGACGACTTCGCCGACGAAGAACGTGTGGTTTCCCGCGTCCATGCGCTCGCGGAGCTCGCAGTCGATGTACGCGACCGCCTGCGCGAGGACCGGCGCACCCGTGACCTGCTCGACGAACGAGAACCCGTTCAACGTCTTGGCCTCGAGGTCGACGTCCACCGGCTTGGTGAACTTCCGCACGATCGCCCGGTCCTCCTGGTCGATCAGGTTGAGGCTGAAGCAGCCGCCCGCCTCGATCAGCTCGTGGGTGAGCGCGGTCTTCTCGATGCCCACACCGATCCACTTCGGGTCGAAGCTCACCTGGGTGACCCAGTTGATCGTCATCCCGTTGCGCCGCTCGGCCCGGTCCGTGCTGCCCAGCACGTAGAGGCCGGAGGGCATCTTCCAGAGCACGCGCCGGCGCAGCCGGTCGTACTCGTCACGCTGCTCGTCCGTCTCGGTTCCGGGCGGGTACGGCCCGATCGGTCCACTTCCACCCGGTGCTGCCATCCGCAGAGGGTAGCGACCACGCCGATGAGTTTCGGATCGCTGCCGGGTCTCAATACTCGGAGCACCCCACCGAGGAGCATGCGATGAGCCTTCCGAACGTCGTCTCACCCGAAGCGTGGCGCGTGGCACGCGTCGAGCTGCTCGCGGAAGAGAAGGCCATGACCAAGGCCCGCGACGCGCTGAGCACCAAGCGCCGCGAGCTCCCGATGGTCGAGATCACGAAGGACTACGTGTTCGAGGGTCCGGACGGCGAGGCCACCCTGCTCGACCTCTTCGACGGTCGGCGTCAGCTCATCGTCGGTCACTTCATGTTCGACCCGGAGTGGGACGCCGGCTGCCCGAGCTGCACCGCCGGCGCGGACGAGATGTCGCGCGGGCTGCTGGAGCACCTCCACGCGCGCGACACGTCGTTCACCTACGTCTCGCGGGCGCCGATCGCGAAGATCGAGAAGTACAAGGCGAGCAAGGGCTGGACGTTCCCGTGGTACTCGTCGTTCGGGAGCGACTTCAACTACGACTTCCACGTCACGCTCGACGAGTCCGTCTCGCCGGTGGAGTACAACTTCCGGACCAAGGCGGAGTTCGAGCGCCGCGGGACGCCCATCTACTCGCCGGGCGATGCGCCCATGGAAGACCCGGGCCGGAGCAGCTTCCTGCGCGACGGCGACCGCGTCTTCCACACGTACTCGGTCTACGCCCGCGGGCTCGAGACGATCGGCGGCTCGTACTACCTGCTCGACGAGACCGCGCTCGGCCGCCAGGAGGACTGGGAGGAGCCGAAGGGTCGCGTCGAGTCCGCGCGGGGTGCGGTGCCGGACTTCGCGGACTGAGCCGAGCGCCCGGACCGGCCGGTGCCGTATACATACGGGGCACCCGTCCGGGACGGACGAGCTCATCGGCAGAT
Organism: uncultured Acidimicrobiia bacterium; assembly: GCA_963770105.1. Classification (GTDB taxonomy): domain Bacteria; phylum Actinomycetota; class Acidimicrobiia; order IMCC26256; family JAENVU01; genus Chersky-806. Next base: position 65,176 of record CAVYOL010000004.1, read on the forward strand.
CCCGAGGAACCCATGCAGGAGATCGTGGCCGCCGTGGCCGAGCAGCACGCCGAGCTGGCCGGGCTGCTCGCCGGTCTCAGCGAGTCGGACTGGCAGCTGCCGACGCCCTCGTGCCCCGGTTGGACCATCGCCGACGTCGTGCTCCACCTCGCGCAGACCGACGAAGCCGCGATCGCCAGCGTGCGCGGGGACTTCGGTGCCGAGTTCACCGAGCTGTTCGTCGGCGACTCCTCGGCGAGCAACGTGGACGAGGCGGCCGAGCTGATGGTCACGGCCGAGCGCGGAACCCCCGGGGCCGCCATCGGCGCGCGGTGGCAGGCACGCGCGGACGAGATGCGCGAGCTGTTCGCGCGGGCGGACCCCCACGCACGCGTGCAGTGGGTGTCCGGCGACCTCTCGGCGCGCACCCTCGCGACGACCCGGTTGTCCGAGGCCTGGATCCACACCGGCGACGTGGCCGAAGCACTCGGCGTCGAGCTCGAGCCGTCCGACAGGCTGTGGCACGTCGCCCGCCTGGCGTGGCGCACGGTTCCCTACGCGTTCGCGCGGGCGGGCCGGGAAGCGCCGAACGCGGTCGCGTTCGAGCTGCGGGCGCCGAGCGGCGCGGCCTGGGACTTCATCCCGGACGTCGAACCGAGCACCGTCATCCGGGGCGACGCGATCGACCTGTGCCTGGTCGCCGCGCAGCGGGCCGAGCCCGAGGAGACGGGCCTGCGCGCGGTGGGACCCGACGCCAGCGCGGTGCTGGAGCTCGTGCGCACCTACGCCTGAACCGGCTCACGCGCCGGAGAGCTCCATCGGTTCGGTGATGCGATCGTCGATGAGCGCCTGCAGCACGTCGATGAGCTCGCGCGGAAAGAACCGCTCGTCGGTGGCGACGAGATCGGGAACGGTCCACCACCGGTGCTCGAGGAGCGCCCGCTGCTCGAGCTCGTCCCACCCGTCGACCGACGGCGTGAACTCCTCGACCAGGACCGCGAAGAACGACTCCGTCTGCCGGTACGCGACGTCGTCGAAGTCGAACTCCGCGACCCTCGTCGCGACGACCGGGCCCATCTGCGCCGGCTCGCGACGGAGTCCGGTCTCCTCGAGGAGCTCGCCGCGCCGCGGCCGCGTCGGTCGCCTCACCCGGGTTGATGCCACCACCCGGCGTCATCCACCAGGTCCCGTGCTCCGGATGCGCCGGGTCGTTCCCCTTGATGAGGAGGACCGACTCGTCTGCGATCAGGAAGATCCGGGCGGCCCGCCGTTCCTGCACCATCCGCCCGACGCTAGCGGCGGTGTCGGAGCGGGCGTTCAGCCCGCGTGCCGCGCCACCTGGAGCACCGCGCCCCAGTGCCGCCGCAGCCGCCCGTCGGCGCGCGTCGCGAGCCGGTGCCGGATCTCGCCGTACAACCGGTCCCGCTGCCACGGCTCCATCGCGATGTGGCCGGAGAACGTGTCGAGCAACGCGACGTAGCCGTCCGCGTCGTAGACGACCTCCCAGTCGAAGTGGGCGACGAAGACCCGGTCGAACCACCCACTCGCCTCGAGCTCCGCCCGGTCGTCGGGAAGCTCGCCGGGCCGCGGCCACGGCGTGTCCGCCGGCAGCCCTTCGCCGATCTCCTCGTACACCTCCTGGATCTCGCCGAAGAACGGATCGCCACCCTCGGGGAAGACGTGGGCCGCGCCCCAGTACGCGAGGTGACCGCCGGGCCGGAGCAGGGCAGCCGCCTTGCGCAGCCGGATCGCGGGATCGATCCAGTGCCACGCGTTCGCCGCGAAGAGCAGATCGAACCGGACGGCCACGGGCGGGGTCCACGTCTCGAAGTCCGCGTGCACCACCTCGACGTTCGAGATCGCGGCCAGGTTCCGGCGCGCCCGCGACCACGAGATCCGCGCCGATCTCCAGGCACGTGATGTCGACGCCGTGCGCCGCCAGTGGTCGTGTGGCCTTGCCCGTCGCGCACCCGATCTCGAGCACTCGGTCGCCCGCTCGGAGCCCGGTCAGGCGGATGAGCTCGGCGTAGAGCTCGTCGGGATATGCGGGTCGGGCCTGCTCGTAGCGATCGGCGGCGGAGTCGAACGTGGCGCGAAGCCGCTCACGCTCGTCAGCCACGAGCTACCAGAAGCTGTCGTCCGCCGAGAGTCCGAGCTCGGGATGGCCACCGGTGATGATCGGCTGGCAGTTGCCGAGGCCCACTCCCCCGCCGACGGGATCGGTGACCCGGATCACGGTGTCGCGGATCTGGTGCAGCCGTCGGGCGTTCTCGGGCGTCGAGCAGTCCGCGATGTACTCGCCGTCGACGTGCTCCGTGCCTCGCCATTCACCGTGATGATGGCCGTCGAAGCCGAAGTACAAACCTGCGCCGAGCTGGATGCCGGTGTCGTCGAGGACCTCGACCGCGAGCTCGCGCGTCACGCCGTCGCCCGTCGTCGCGCGGATCACTCCCCCGCGCAGGCGCCGGTTCGCAGGGTCGTACGCGAGCTCGGGCGCGAGGTCGAGCCACGGCTCATCGGCGCCGTCGGGGTGCTCGATCCCACCCATCACGATCTTGTGCACGACGCCGAGCCCGGGTGCGGTGACGATCTGGAAGTGCATGAGCATCCCGTAGCGGGACCCGTCGTCGCGCTCGAACAGCAGCGGGCACCAGATCATCTGGAACCCGAGCCCGGCCAGCGCGTCGACCTCGGGCACGTCGGGCGGAGGCACGCCCACGCCGTAGCGGACCCCCCACGAGTGATCACGGGTCGAGACGCAGCCCGTCGACGTGAGCTCGGTGCGCTCCCCGTCGACCTCGACCCAGCCCGACCCCAACCCGATCTGGTGGTACCGGACGAGATCGGCCGACGTGCGGAAGCCGTCCTGGTGCACGGTGCGGTCCTCGAACGCGGTCGGGAGCGCGGCCTCGAACGTCCACTCGAACGCGACGGGTTGCACGTCGTTGGCGTCGAGCGCGAACCGGACGACGCGGAGCGGTTCGAGCACCTCGTAACGCAGCGGCGCGACGTTCGTGCCCTCCGGATCCGACGCGAGCGCGCGGCTGGCCCGCACCGTCCACTGGCTCCGGCCTCTCGACACCGCGCCGTACGCGTCGATCACGTTCCGGTTGGTGTACTTCCCGAGGCCGAACCCGAGCTGGATCGACCCGTCGCGCGCCATCGCCATCGCGCAGACCTTCTCGGTCCACGCGGGATCGCTGGGCCCGACCTTGGCGAACGTGTCCGCGATCTGGTGGTGGAACCCCTCGTCGGCGGCGACGATCGGGCCGATCGGGTTGGTCATCCCTCGACGGAGTCCCAGTAGGTGCCGTCGAGCAGCCGCTCGAGTGAACGGCGGTGCAGGATGAGGTCGTCGGGGTCCTCGGGCATCTCCTGATCGCCGAACTGCACGCCGCGGCGGGTCGCGCGCGTCATGACGATCGCGTGGCGCACCGCGCCGTAGACGATGAACCAGTCGAGTTCGACGGGCTCGTGGCCCGACACCTTGGCGTAGTGCGCGGCCACGTTGTCCCGGCGGAACATCTGCGGGAGGCCTTCCATCCCCATGTCCTGGCAGAGGTCCTGGAAGAAGCGGTGCAGGAAGATCATCCAGCCGACGTCGAGCTCGCGCGGTGCGACGCCCGCCATCTCCCAGTCGAGCACGCCGACCGGCACGAAGTCGCGGAACATCATGTTGCCGATGCGCGCGTCGCCCCAGCTCAGTGCCGGCTCGTTCGCGTCGGCGGCTTCCGGCCAGTGCTCGTCGAGCCAGTCGAAGGCGCGCTCGATGAGCGGGAACCGCAGGCCGTCACGGGCCCATTCGTAGTAGTCCCGCTCGTGCGCCACATGCCGCCGCAACGCGGTGTCCCCGGCGTCGGCGAACTGCAGGAAGTCCAGATCTTCCAAACGGTCGGTCGTGCCGTGCACCCCGGCGAGCACCTCGACCGCGCCTCGCTCGAGGGCATCCCGCTGCTCGTCGGTCGCCTCCGTGACCCAGCTCCCCATCGGGTACGGCATCACGTCGGGCGGCACGATCCCGTCGATCCGCCGCATGACGAAGAACTCCGCACCGAGCGGCTCGTCCGACGGCTCGTCGAACACGACCTCCGGAACCGGCACGGAGGTACGGGTCCCGACCAGACGGATGACCCGCGCCTGGCGCGCCATGTCGTACTCACGAAAGATCTGGTACGCGTCCTCCGCCGGATGCAACCGAGCCACGAAGTGGTCCGAGACGGTCGACCCCCCGTCCTGCCAGGTGGCATCGAAGAGGACGGTCTCGCTCGACATCCCGGTGGCCGAAGGCCGATCGAGATCCGTGATCGACGCCGCCGGATCCCCCGTCCGCCCCCGCAACCACGCCTCCAGCGAGTCCCGCAGCTCCTCCGCGGTCCGGGTCGACCGCGTCAGCTCGTCCGGATCGACCCACTCCACTCCCGAAGAGTTCTCAGCCATGAGCGCCATCTTGTCGGATCCCCACCCGGGCGCGCACACGTGGCCACCACGCAAACCGCGGACATGCAGCCAAGGCGTCGAACAGGGAGTGTCTCCACCGAGCGAGTTCTGAGCGCCCTTTGCTCAGAATGTCTGAGCGAATGGAGATGCGCACTGTTCGAGGCCGTGACCCCTTTGAGCTATCCCAACCGCGTCGAGCGACGGAGGTACTCGAGACCCCGAGGAGAGAGGCGGTACCCGATGGGGAACGAGAGCGTGAGACCGAGGTTCTTCAGCTTGCGGACGTCGAGCTTGAACTCGAGGCGCTCTCGGCCGAGCATCTCGGCAAGATCACCGGCCCGCACCTCGGGGTGCTCCGCGATGATCGCCAAGGTCTCCGCGGTCCACGCGCCGTACGAGCTCGCCGTGTCCAAGCGAGTGAGACGGGCGTCGATGTCCGCGATCTCGTCATCGGTCGGCACCGAGTGAGCGAGCTCGTCGCGCGGATCGGGTTCGTGGACCGCGTGGAAGCCGATGCGGTAGATCGGGAGGTCATCGGTGCCGCGCAGATCCGCGATCACGGCCTCCGCCGACGGGTAGCCGCTGCGCTTCGCGTCCGCGTTGGTGATCTTCGACGCGGGGATCACGTCGACCGACTCCACCTCGAGCATCCCGACCGCGGTGCGGTAGCGCTTCCCCGGTGTCACCTGCAGCCGCTTCCACCGTCGGAACGTGACGGTCACGGCGCCGCGCTGCACACCGTCACGAAACCGCGCTTCGTAGAGCACGACGCGGAGGCTACGCGCAACGAGAACGGCCCCATCTCGCGGGGGGAGCGAGATGGGGCCGGAGCTCGGGGGGTTCGGGTCACGCGTTGTGCACGGCCTCGATCTCGATCTCGATCTTGGCCTTCTTGCCGACGAGCACACCGCCGGACTCGAGCGCCTGGTTCCAGGAGAGGCCCCAGTCCTCGCGGTCGATCTCGGTCGAAGCCGAGAACACCGCCTTGTCGTTGCCGAACGGGTCCGTGATGCTGCCCTGGTACTCCAGGTCCAACGTCACGGGCTTCGCGACGCCGAGCAGCGTCAGCTCGCCGTCCACTGCGTAGCGGTCCCCGACCTCGCGGACGCCGGTGCTGCGGAACCCGATCGTCGGGAACTGCTCGGCGTCGAAGAAGTCCGGGGAGGTCAGGTGGCCGTCGCGGCCCGGATCGCCGGTGGAGATGCTGGCCGGCGAGATCTCGACCTCGACCGACGACGCGGCGGGCGTCTCGCCGACGTGGATCGTGCCGCCGAACTCGGAGAAGCGGCCGCGGACCTTGGCCACCATCAGGTGGCGGACGACGAACTCGACCGACGAGTGCGAGGCATCGATCGTCCAGGTTCCGGCGACCGGCAGGGACTGGGTCTGCGTGCTGGTGACTGTCGTCATGGTGGCTCCTTGGCGAAGTAGTTGCGTGGTCAGATGTTGTTGCTGCAGGTATCTTCTCACGCAACTAATGACTTGTCAACTAAGACCTGGTATCGTGCCCGGCGTGAAGACGACCGCCACCACCGCCAATCGCGACGACGACCGGATCCGCTCGTTCGGGCTGCTCCACGAGGCGCACCGCCGCCTCGATCGGGCCTTCAGCTGCTCGCTCGAGCAGTCTTGCGGGATCAGCGGACCCTTCTTCGAGGTCCTGCTCCGGGTGGGTCGCTCCCCCGGCGGGCGGCTCAACATGAGCGAGCTCGCCCTGCAGCTCGGCCTCACGAGCGGCGGCACGACCCGGCTCGTGGACCGCATGGTCGCCGCCGCGTTGGTGGAGCGCGAATCCTGCCCGAGCGACCGACGGGTCCAGTGGGTGGTCCTGAGCCCGGCCGGCGAGCAGAAGCTCGACGACGCGCTCGAGGTGCACCTGCGCGACCTGCAGCACGAGTTCGTCGACCGGCTCGACCCGGCGGAGCTCACCGTGCTCGAGCGGGCGCTCGACAAGCTGCGCGCCCCCGACGACCTGCCGGCGTGACCTGACCGATGACGACGGGGATCCCGGCACCGCGCGAGGTGCGCGTCGGGCGCGAAATCGTCGGCGTCTACGAGTACGGCGACCCGGACGGAACGCCGGTGATGGTCTTCCACGGCACGCCCGCCTGCGGCGCAGGCTTCACGTGGGCCGACGACCCCGCCCGCGCCCGAGGTCTGCGCCTCATCGCCCCCGACCGTCCCGGCGTCGGGCTGTCGAGCCGGCTCGCGTCGTGGACGATCGCGGACTACCCGGCCCGGGTGACCGCACTCGCCGACGCGTTGGGCGTGGAGCAGTTCTCCGTCTGGGGCTACTCCGGCGGCGGTCCCTACGCGGTCGCGTGCGCGGCGCTCCTCCCCGACCGGGTGCCGATGACGGCCGTCGCCGCGGGCATGGGCCAGGTCGGCGTGTGGGCCACGATCGAGGAGTCGGAGAAGACCGACCGCCAGATGCTCGAGCTCTCGACGACCCACCCCGCGCTCGCGCGGTTCCTGCTGGGTGCGAGCGGTCGCGGCGCGCGCATCAGTCCCAAGATCGCGATGAAGAGCTTCGAGAAGCAGCTGAACGCGAACGACCGCGAGGTCGTCCTCGGCCTCGGCCCGCCGCGGGAGGTGATGGCCCTGTTCACCCAGGCGTTCCTGCACGGTGCGCACGGCGTGGTCGCCGACTACGCCGCCATCGCCCGCCCGTGGGGCTTCGATGTCGAGACCGTCGCGACACCGATGGAGATCTTCCACGGCGACGCCGACACCATGGTTCCCCTACGCCACGGCGAAGAGCTCGCGAAGCGGGTTCCCCACGCCCAGCTCACGGTCTGGCCCGGGGCCGGCCACCTCGGCACGATCACGCACGTCGAGGGCATCCTCGACGCGCTCGCGTAGCCGATGCCGATCACGACCATGGACGCCGCGGTCGCGGCCGTCCGCCCACGGGACCGGCTCGCCGTGCCACTCGGCCCCGGGATCCCGGGCTCGTTCCTCCACGCGCTCGGCGAGCGCGACGACTTCGAGCAGCTCGAGGTCTTCGGCGCGCTGCTCACGGACCTCTACGACGTGTTCACGAAGCCCGGCGTGCGCCTGCTGTCCGGCTTCTACGGGCCCGCCGAGCGGTACCTGCGCGACACCGGGGCCAACGTCGAGTTCGTCCCGTCGGACTTCCGCCGCTTCACGCCGATCGTCGAGGCCTTCCACCCGCGGATCGTCGCCGCGGCAGTCTCGGCACCCGACGCCGACGGCTGGATGAGCCTGTCGTTGCACTCGGGGGCGGCCTGGCACGAGCTGCAACGGATCATCGCCGACCCCGCGCGCCTGATCGTCGCGGAGTCCTCACCCCGCTTCCCGCGCACATTCGGCAATTCGGAGTACCCGCACCGCGTGCACGTCGACCAGGTCGAGTTCGTCGTCGAGACCGATCGCGAGCCCTACGTCCTCCCCACCGCCGAGCCGACCCCCATCCAGAGCGCGATCGCCGAGCACGTGCGGCCGTTCATCCGGTCCGGCGCGACCCTGCAGAGCGGCATCGGCGGCATCCCGGACATGGTGATGCAGCTGCTCGCCACGGGTGACGCCGGCGACTTCGGCATCCACTCGGAGATGTTCACAACCGGTCTCATGCGGCTGCACAAGGCGGGCAAGGTGAGCAACCGGCGCAAGGGGCAGTTCGACGGCTTCTCGGTGACGACGTTCGCGGCCGGCACCGCGGAGCTCTACGAATGGCTCGACGGGAACCACGACGTGTGCTTCCTCCCCGTCGACATCGTCAACTCACCCGAGACGATCTCCCGGAACCTCGAGATGGTGACGATCAACGGCGCGCTCGCGGTCGACCTCTGGGGTCAGGTCGCGGCGGACACGCTCAACAGCCGCCAGTTCTCGGGCATCGGCGGTCACGAGGACTTCGTGTCGGTGTCGGGCCTCGAGCTCGGTGACCGCGCGGTGATCTGCCTGCCGTCGACGGCCACCTCGGGCGGCGAGGTGGTCTCGCGGATCGTCGCGACGCTCCCCGAGGGCATGCTCGTGACGACGCCGCGGCACCAGCTCGACCTCGTCGTCACCGAGTTCGGCGTCGCGCACCTGCGCGGCCGCACCGTGCGCGAGCGCGCGTTCGCACTGGCGGCGATCGCGCACCCGGACCAGCGCGCCGACCTCGAGCGCCGCGCCGCCCAGCTCGACTGATCCCACTCGTTTCGGGGCGCCTGAGCGTCGCTCAGGCGACCATGAGACGCCCCGAAACGAGCTGGGAGGGTCAGAAGGCGAGGTCGGAGCCGCCGCCTTGCAGGGCCGCGAGCCGTTCCGGCGCCTTCTTCAGCTGGAACGACAGCACGATCTGCAGGATCCCCGCGACGATCGAGTAGATCCCGATCAGCAGCAGGATGACGTACGCGGTCTGGTGCGGCCACGCCAGCATCACGATCCCGATGATCGCCTCGATGATGCCGAGCACCACGAGCCAGCCCCAGCCGTAGCCGCGCAGGAACGCGGCGGAGACGACCCGGGCGATGCCGCCGACCAAGAGGGTGATGCCCCAGATCACGGCGATGGCGAGGAACGTGACCCCGGGCCACGCGATGACCACGATGCCGCCGATGACCAGCAGGATCCCGGCCACGACGGCCCATCCGCCGCGAGCCGCCGCGTCGACCGCCCGAGATCATCTCGACGAGACCGTCGAAGATCAGGAACGCGCCGACGATGATCGCGATCGTCGTCGCGCCGGCCGCGACGTTGAAGAGCATCACGATCCCGAAGACCAGGAAGATGATGCCGATGACGAGCACCACCCACCAGACTCGGGCGACTTCCCCTACCGATTCCTGCAGCGTCGGATCTTGACGTTCTGTCCCCATGGTCTCTCCCCCTTCGTCGCCGGGAGCGTACCGGCGTGGGCCCGCGGAGACGCGGAGACCATCGGCGTCGCGAACGGGCTAGGCGCGCGTCGTCCAGTCGTACACGACCGTGGTCCGCACCATCAGGTCATGGATGCCGGCCCGCTTTCGACTCACGATGATCCAGAGGAGCAGCTCCCAGCCGAGCGTCGCGCAGATCAGCGCCCTCAGGAACGCGCGCTTGGCCCGCATCGGCTTCCCGGTGCTGTTCACGACCCGCAGGCCCATCGTGCTCTTGCCGATCGTGCGCCCGGTGCTCGCCCACCCGGCGGTCAGGTAGAGGACCGCGATCGCCCAGCCACCGATGGTGGTCACGACGATCGGCGGCTGCGGGATGGTGAACGTGCCCCGCACGACCAGCCAGTGGAGCGCACCCAGCGCGACCAGGATGCCGAAGTAGATCCCGGTCACGATCCCCAGATCGATGCCGTCGGCGACGACGCGACTGGCGAAGCCCGCGCGCGTGCCCTGCAGCTCGCGGGCCTTCGCGCTGCGAATCGTCTTTGCGGGCGCGATCTTCGGCCGTGCCGTCTCCGGCGGTGCGGTCGTCACGAGCCCACCTCCTCGATCGCCGGGTTGTAGCCCGGCACGGCGAGGTTGCGCGCCTTGTGGCGGAACAGGATCCGGTCGGCGATGCGGTCGATGAACCCGTCGACCCGCATGGCGGTGAGCCGGCCACCGTCCACCGCGTCGCCGGTGATCGATCCGGTGGACTGGCGCACGATCGCGCCGATGTCCACCTCGGCGATGATCTCCTGGGCCATCGGCGCGATGTCGACCCGGCCCATGATCCCCTGGACGTCCACCCGGCCGACGATCGCGTTGACGTCGACCCGGTCGATGATCTTCTCCACGTCCACGCGGTCGATGATCTTCTCGACGTCCACGCGGTCGATGATCCCCTCGACATCCACCTTGTCCAGCAGCGCGTCGATGTCCACCTTGGCGACGATCGAGTCGATCGGCAGCTGCGTCATGAGCGAGTCCATGTCGAGCTGCGCGACCACCGCGGTGGCGAGCTCCGGCGCGAGTCGACGGACGAACTCGGTGACGAGCGCGCGGTTGCGGGCCTGCTCGACCTCGCCGACGTCGCTCCACCGCTCGAGGTAGCCCTCCGTCGCGCGCACCGGAGCGCCGACGAACGGAGCGCGGCGACAGCGACCCCGCGACTTCGGCCAGGCCGCGCTCGACCCGGGCCGAGACGTCCAGCATCCGACGCTGCGCGACGAGGCCCGCGCCCATCAGCGCCCCCGGGACGAGCCGGACCACGCCCGGCGCAGCAACCTCGTCGCCCGAGCCCGCGGGCTCGCCCGGAACGAAGCGCTCGATGGCGTCCACCGCCGCCGACGTCGCGATGCTCGCGGCGCCGAGCCCCAGATCGCTCGCGCGGCGGAGGAACCCGGTGAGGCCGAGCGCCGGCGGCTCGGGTCGCGTCCACGGGACCACGGCCTTGCTCGGCAGTGGCCGCCCGTCGTCCGGGGTCGGCGCCTGCTGGTCCATGGTGGGATTCCTACTGCTGGTCGGGCGGTCGCGGTCCACCCGGGTCACGGCCGGCGGCGACCTCCACGAGTCGCCGGATGCCGCCGTGGTGCACGGCTTCGGCGACTGCGGCCGGTGAGTAGCCCGGGTGGTGGGGCGCCACGCGCACGCGCAAGGCCCCGGGAACGATCTCGAAGCGTAGTGGTGAGTCGAAGTGCAGCGCCTCGCCGTCGACCCCGGCTTCGATCGGCGCGCCCGAGCGCACCTCGAAGGACTCGGCCTCCCATTCCCGCCATCCCGGGTACCGCGAGATCGCACCCGCGGTCTGGGCGGCCATGAGCTGGACCACGTCGGCCGCGGTCCGCACCTTGACGACGACGATGCCGAGCTTTCCCGTGTCCATCCGGGGCCGGGAGCCGAACCCGCCAATCCGGTCCAGGCGGTAGTGGTTGTTCGAGATCAGCATCAGATCCGCGGACTCGTGCTCGGTCCCGCCGGGACCCACGTACTCGAGATCGAACGGCTCGCTCCCGGGTCCGAGCAGCTGCGGGAGCATCTCGGCGACCGTCCCGACCTTGTTGTCGCGGTACGCGTCGGACTGGACGATGCGCGCGTAGACGCCGAGGGAGACGTTGTTCACGAACACGCGGCCGTCGCAGCGGCCCACGTCGACCCGTCGCTCATAGCCATCGGCGAACGCCTCGAGCGCGCCGACCACGTCGTCGCGGTCGACACCCAGGTCGAGGGCGAGGTGGTTGCGCGTCCCGGCCGGGATGCACACGTACGGCAGGTCGTGCTCGATCGCGATCGACGCGACGAGCGCCTGCGAGCCGTCCCCGCCGGCCATGCCGATCACGTCGGCGCCCCGTGCCACTGCCGCGCGTGCGAGCTGCTCCAGGTCGTCGCCAGGACCGAGCACGACGGCTTCGATGCCCCGCTCGCGGCACTGCTCGATCAGGTCGAACTGCGCGACCTTGCCGCCGCCGGACTTCGGGTTCATCACCAGGACGGGGTGCTGACCGGGCGGTCGACGCTCACCCGGTGGCGGGCGGTCGCGCAGCGCCCGGGGGTCCGCGCTCACTGCGTACCGGGCGCTGAACGTCGCGATCGCCAGAAGCACGACGACGACCAGGAGATCGAGCCAGCTGCGACTGCGCAGCAGGATCACCGCGCCGAGCACCAGCATCGCGACCGTGACGAGCACCGCGACGACGCGCACGAACACGCGGCGCGTCACCGCGTAGTAGCCGGCCACGGCGACGACGACCATCGCGGCCCACACCCCCACCAACGCGGGGAAGTCGCGGATCAGCACCGCCAGGATCGCGACGAACGTCGCGGCGTACGCGACCAGTGCGACGACGGCCATGATGCGTCGCCGGGCCGGGGGGCGGACCGGCTCAGCCACGGAACTGCGCTCCGTCGAATCGGTCGACGGTCGTGAACTCGTCGACCGGCTTGCGGGTCAGCTTCTTCGGGAACCGATCGGGAACGCCGAGTGCGACCGCGGCAGCGATGCCGATCTCGGGTAGCAGGCCGAGCACCTCACGGGCGGCTTCCTCCTGGCGGGCCAGGAACGACGTGAGCACGCCCCCGAGCCCTTCGTTGCGCGCCGAGAGCAGGAGGTTCTGCGCGAACGGGTAGATCGAGCCACCGCCGACGATGCTCTGGCGCTCGAGTCCCCAGTCGAGGACAGCGAGGCTCGGCAGGTGCGCGCCGATCACGAGGAGCGCCGGCACCCGGTCGAGCTCGTCGACGAACGGGGCCGGACGCGGGGTGGCCCGTGCGGCGGCGAGATCGATGTCGGACCGGTTGGGCAGCCCGTCCGGCCCGGGCCCGAACGGCACCTCCCCGGCCTCGACGAACGCGACGTACTCGCGCCATCCGAGCACCACCAGGTCGCGGATGCGGCGGCGCTGCTCCGGGTCCTTGACCACGACGACCCGCCACGGCTGGCGGTTGCCGCCGCTCGGCGCGAACCGCGCCCGGTCGAGCACCCGGGCGATCGTCGCGTCGTCGACGGGCGCATCGGTGAACGCGCGCACCGCCCCCGTGGTTCGCATGACGAGATCGAGGTCCATCAGCCCCTCCCGATGTGGTCCGCGGCGTACGCGCGGATCCGGTCGATCCACTCGGCACGGGTCGCCACGTCGTCGAACTGCACCGCGAGCCACGTCGCGCCGGCCGCCTCGTAGCGGCGCGGCGTCGTCGTCGATCGCGAACGGCGCGAAGCACACGTCGAAGGGATCCGTACGGCCGATCGCCTTGCAGTGGTCCCGCGCCGCGTCGAGTCGTTCCGTCAGCTCGCTCATGTTGGTGATGGCCGGTGTCTTCGTCGCGCGCGCGGCGGCGGGCGGGTTCGGGAACGGCACCCAGCCGTCACCCGTCTCGACCGCGCGCCGCATGGCGCGGTTGCTGTTGCCCCCGACCCAGATCGGCGGTGGGCTCTGCACCGGGCGCGGTCGTTGCGTGACCGCGCGGGCGCTGGAAGTGCCGACCCTCGTACGCGACCTCGTCCTCGGTCCAGACCTTGCGCATCACCTCGATGCACTCGTCGAGCAGCTCGTTGCGCTCGTCGAAGTCCACGCCCAGCGCGCCGAACTCCGGGCGCAGGTAGCCGGCGGCCACGCCGAGGATCACCCGCCCGCCCGACAGCGCGTCGAGCGTGGCCACCCCCTTCGCGGCGAGGAACGGGTTCCGGTACGCCGCGACGTAGACGTGGGTCTGCAGCCGCAGCGTCGTCGTGGACGCGGCCGCGAACGCGAGGCCCGACGAGCGGCTCGAGCGCATGGTGACCGCCCCCGACGAGCCACTGCTCGTCCGCGGCGGGATGGTCGGTGACGTAGGCGGCGTCGAAGCCGGCGGCCTCGGCCGCGGCCGCCATCTCGGCGATCGCCGGACCGGTGACGAACTCGCTCGCCGCACCGACGTGGTCGACGGGGAGGCCCACGCTGAATCGCATGGGCGCACGCTACCGTCGCGACACCATTGGCCACCGGAGGTCCGCACCGCAATGACCAGCCTGGCGATCGACGACATCGACCTGAGCGACATCGAGTTCTGGGCCAGGCCCGAAGCCGAGCGCGAAGCGGTCTTCAAGCTGCTGCGGGACGAGGCGCCGATCACGTTCTACGACGAGGTCGTGATCGATCCGTTCCCACAGGGCCCGGGCTACTGGGCGCTCACCCGGTACGCCGACGTGATGCACGCCAGCCGCCATCCCGAGCTGTTCGTCTCCGGTCGGGGCGGCACGAACATCGGCGACATCCCGCAGGAGCTGGCGGAGTTCCTCGGGTCGATCATCAACATGGACGACCCCCGGCACAAGAAGCTGCGCGGCCTCGTGAGCTCGGGCTTCGGGCCCAAGCAGCTGAACCAGCTGCTGGACCAGGTGCAGGTGCGCGCGTCCGGGGTGATCGACGCGGTCGAGAGCAAGGGCGAGTGCGACTTCGTCAGCGAGATCGCGGCACTCATGCCGCTGCAGATCGTCTGCGACATGGTCGGCGTTCCCCCGTCGCTCGAACAGTCCGTCTTCGCGCAGACGAACATCATCCTCGGCGTCGGCGACCCGGAGTTCGTCGAGAGCTACGAGGACCTGATGGGCGCGTTCATGACGTTGCACGCGATGGCGACGGAGCTCGGCCAGCACCGGCTCGACCACCCCGCCGACGACATCACCAGCATCCTCATGCACGCGGAGGTCGACGGCGAACGGCTGACCGTGCCGGAGTTCGCGTCGTTCTTCATCCTGCTCGTCGTCGCCGGCAACGAGACGACCCGCACCGCGATCAGCCACGGGATGTACGCGCTGGACAAGAACCCGGAGCAGAAGGCCCTCTGGATGAGCGACTTCGACCGTTACGCCCAGGACGCGGTCGAGGAGATCGTGCGCTGGGCGACGCCCGTCATCCACTTCCGGCGCACCGCGACCCAGGACACCGAGATCGACGGCCATCCGATCAAGGAAGGCGAGAAGGTCGTCATGTTCTTCAACTCGGCCAACCGTGACGAGCGGGCCTTCGACCGGCCGTTCGACTTCGACATCACGCGGTCGCCGAACCCGCACGTCGGCTACGGCGGTGGCGGCCCGCACTTCTGCCTCGGCGCGAACCTCGCCCGTCGCGAGATCCGCGTGATGTTCCAGGAGCTGTTCCGGCGCCTGCCCGACCTCGAGATCACCGGCGAGCCGGCGCGCCTGCAGTCCAGCTTCATCCACGGCATCAAGCGGATGCCCTGCGCGTTCTAGAAGATCTCCGGAGGGCGACCGCCGGGCCGCGGTCAGCTCGGCGCCCTCCGGCGGTTCTAGGGGAAGGTCAGGCGGATTCGATCTCGAGCTGGTCGGCGTCGTACCGGGCGCGGGCGGTGGCGATGTCGGTGCCGTGCTCCGCGGCCCACCGCGTGAGCGCCATGATCGGCTCGAGCACCGACTCGCCGAGCGGCGTGAGCGCGTAGTCGACCCGCGGCGGAACGGTCGCGTGGACGGTGCGCGACACGAGCCCGTCGCGCTCGAGCTGGCGGAGGGTCAGCGTGAGCATGCGCTGCGAGATGCCGTCGATCGCGCGGCGCAGCTCGGAGAACCGGTGGCCGCGGTCGCCGAGCAGGGAGATGACGAGCACGCTCCACTTGTCGCCGACGCGATCGAGGATCTCGCGCACGACGATGCAGGTGGAGTGATCGGCCTCTCCCGCCGCCGCGACGGCCGCCGGGGTGGGCAGTTCTGCGTTGCCGGGGAACATCAGCGTGCCTTCTTCACAAGAAAGTGCCTTCTTCACAGGCTTCTGGGAGTCACTTATCGTGGCTGAGGAACAAAAGTATACCAACAAGGGTTCCCTTTCGTAACCCCCGATCGAAGAAACCCAGGAGTCCCCGACATGACCACAGCCACCACCACCTCCACCTCCTTGCCCCTCGCCCCCGGCCCCTGGACCGTGGACAAGAACCACTCGAGCGTCCTCTTCGTCATCCGCCACCTCGGGCTCTCGAACGTGCGGGGCCGGTTCGACACCTTCGAGTCGACCCTCGATGTGGGACCGAACCTCGACTCGGTCTCGGTGACCGCGGAGGTCGAGCTGTCCTCGGTCGACACGAACAACGCCGACCGTGACGCCCACCTCAGGAACGCGGACTTCTTCGACACCGACAAGAACCAGGTCATGACGTTCCGGTCCACGTCCATCACCGGCCAGGGCGAGGACTACGAGCTGAACGGCGACCTGACGATCGCCGGCGTGACCAAGCCGGTGAGCTTCGACGTGGAGTTCCACGGCACCGAGGTCTTCCCGGGTGACGGGTCCACCCACGCCGGCTTCTCGGCCACCGGCCAGATCAAGCGCAGCGACTTCGGCATCGACTTCGGGATCATTCCCGGCGCCGAGAAGGTGATGCTCGGCGACAAGGTCAAGATCGAGCTGGACCTCCAGTTCGTGGCGCCCGCCGCCGCCTGAGCGAGTCCACCAGTCCCTTCGCTCGTGCCGAAACCCGTCGTGACGACGGGTTTCGGCGCGCACGGACCCGGACCGAGGTCGGCTACCCGCGTCGGAACCAGGCCCGTGCCGTTGCGTCGAAGGCGCGCTGATAGCGCGAGTACCCGTCCCGGAGCGCGGCGCCGGGCCAGTCGGCGGGCAGGAGCGCCGGAGGCAGCAGCGCGTCATTCCCGATGTGGCGCAACGCCGCGGCACCCGCGACGAACGCGTCGGCGACGAGCTCGGGCTCCTGGCCCGCGAGCCGGTCGGTCATGTCGGCCAGACGCACCCGCAGCGCGTCGGCGCGCCGCGCCCATCGTGACGGCTGGAACAGCCGGTTGGCCAGCGCCACCGCGTCGTCGTCGGGCCGCGCGCTGAACCATTCGCACTGCCGGCGGGTGCCGCTCGGGACATCGAGCTCGAGGTTGTCGGGCCGCATCCAGACCCCCTCCCGGCGTTCGGCGAGGTGCAGCCGCCGCATCGCATCCCGGAGACCGGCGCGCGTCGGCGCGTCGCGGACGCGTCGCCACGACGATTGCCACCTGCCAGTCGCCCGCCCACTCGCGGACCCGGGGCGTGAGGCTCGACACCTGCCGGTCCTGCCGCCGGATGAGCGGCCCGGCCAGCCGGTAGACGCCGTCGGTGACGACGATCTCGCCCTTCACCGTCATGCGGTGGAGCGCGACCCGGGCCGTGCCCTCGGCGATCCCGAACAACCCGCACCAACGGACGAGGTCCGCGACCGGGGCCTCCGGAGGCTGCCGACCGAGCAGCAGGCTCGCCATCACCGACCGGGCCGAGAGCGGCCGCTCGAGCAGTGGCTCCGGGGCCGACCCGACCAGGACATTACGTGATTGCTGCATCTGTTGTAATTACCGTAACATCAGTGCGTGGCCACGACCAGCACGCACACGATGGTGCCCGACCCCGAGCTCCTCGTCGCACCGAGCCCGGACTGCCGGCTCACGCCGACCGCGAAGCCCGTGCCGGAGTGGCGCGACGAGCTGCGCCGCATCCCGTCGTGGCGCAACGCCGTGACCGTCGTCCTGCTCTACGCGCTGACGATCGGTGTCATCGCGGTCGCGGTGTGGGCGAACAACCCGATCGTGTGGGTGCTCGCGTTCCTCGCGATGGGCCCGGTGATCGCCCGCTACAACATCCTCATGCACGAGGCCGCGCACCGGTTGCTCTTCGGCAACCGCAAGCTCAACGACTTCGTGGGCCGGTGGTTCCTCGGGTACCCGGTGTTCGCGCCGATCGACCTCTACCGCCGCGGCCACATGGCGCACCACCGCGAGGAGTTCGGGCCCAACGAGCCGGACATCCCCCTCTACTCCGGGTACCCGATCAAGCGGGACTCGATGCGGCGCAAGCTGACCCGCGACGCGATCGGCCGCACCGGTACGAAGCTGATGCGCGGGCTCCTCCGCGGGCTCCGTGCGCCGAACGCCGCGGTCAAGAAGCAGGCGTGGAGCATCCTCGCGACGCAGGTCGTGATCCTCGGCCTCTTCACGCTCGCCGGCCACCCGTGGCTCTACCTCTTCCTCTGGCTCCTGCCGGACCTCACGATCTGGCGCGTGATGAACCGCCTGCGCTCCATCGCCGAGCACGGCGGGATGCAGGCGTCGCCCGACCGGCGCAACACCACCCACTCGGTGCGCCAGTCCTGGCCGGCGCGGCTCACGATCGTGCCGTACAACACCGGATGGCACCTCGCCCACCACGTGGACTCGGGGATCCCGTTCCGGAACCTGCCGAAGTACCACGCCGAGCTCATCAAGGCCGGGTACGTGCAACCCCCGCTCGAGTACCCGACCTACCACGCGCTCTGGCGCAAGCTCGCCTCCGGCTGACGGGTGGGTCGCCTCGCGGTCATCGGTGGCACCGGCGTGCGTGAGAGCGTGTTCGGAGCCGGCGCGGAGCCCATCACCGTCGACGGCGTGACGCTGCTCGACGCGGGCGACTTCCTTGTCCTGCAACGTCACGGGTTCGACCGATACGTGCGCGCCGCACGAGATCGACCACCGGGCCAACGTCCTCGCGCTGCAGGCCGCGGGTGCGACCGCGTGCTCGGCCTCTCCTCCACCGGGAGCCTCCGGGTCGACTGGCCGGTCGGGACCACCGTCTGTCCCGACGACTTCTACGCTGCCGCAGGTCAACATCACCGTGCACGACGACGCCCGCAGCCACACGGTGCCGTCGCTTCGACCCGGCGTGGCGCGCGCGGGTCCTCGCCACCTGGAGCTCGCACGCCGCGACCCCGATGGTCGACGGCGGTGTCTACACGCAGACCCGTGGCCCCCGGTTCGAGACCCCCGCCGAGGTGCGCGCGCTGGCGCGGGTCGGCGATCTCGTGGGCATGACGATCGCGGCCGAGTGCATCCTCAGCAAGGAGGTCGGCCTGGCCTACGCGGCGGTGTGCGTGGTCGACAACCTGGCCAACGGCCTCGATGCGGCACCCCTGACCGTCGAGCAGTTCCAAGCCGCGGTCGCGGCAAATCGGGCCGCGCTGCTCGCGGACCTCGATACCGTGCTGCCCGTGCTCGCAGGCCCGGCCAGATGGTCCTGACCATCACCAACGCGATCCTCGACGGCGAACCCGTCGGGCTGCGCGCGGTCGACGGGACCATCGCGGCGCTCGGCCCGGACGTGACCGCCGAGCCCGGAGACGAAGTCGCTCGACGCGCACGGCGCGGCGCTGACCCCCGCGGCTCGTGAACGGCCACACCCACGCCGCGATGACGCTCTTCCGCGGCTTCGGCGACGACCTGCCGCTGATGGAGTGGCTCGAGCAGCGGATCTGGCCGGCCGAGGCGCGACTCACCGGCGACGACGTCTACTGGGGCACCCGCCTCGCGTGCCTCGAGATGATCCGGACGGGCACCATCCGGTTCTGGGACATGTACTGGCACCAGCTCGACGTCGCCCGGGCCGTCCTCGACAGCGGGATGCGGGCCACCGTCGGCCAGCCGATCCTCGAGTTCGACGGCGCACCCGACGGCGCCCGCCCCGAGGCTGCGGCCGACGGCATCGCGGCACTCGGCGCGCTCGGACCGCGCGTCCACGGGGCGCTGACGCCGCACGCCCACTACAGCGTGACCGAGCCGTCGCTCCGACTCATCGCCGAGATCTCCGACGACCAACAGGTGCCGGTGCACACGCACCTCTCCGAGACGGAGCAGGAGGTGGACGACTGCCTGGCCGCGCACGGGTGCCGGCCCGCCGCACTACCTCGACCGGCTCGGACTGCTCAACGAGCGGACGGTGCTCGCGCACGGCGTCTGGCTCGACGAGGAAGAGCTCGAGCTCGTGGCCGAGCGCGGCGCGACCATCGTCACGAACCCGGTGTCGAACATGAAGCTCGCGGTCGGGCGCGCGTTCCCGTACCCGCGGGCGCGCGCGGCCGGAGTGGCCGTGGGACTCGGCACCGACGGCGCCGGTCGAACAACTCCCTCGACCTGCTCGCCGACATGAAGGTCCTCGCGCTGTTGCAGAAGCACACGTCCGTCGATCCGTCGACCGTTCCCGCGGCGGAGGCGTGGTCGATCGCGACGGGCGAGCTCGCGCCCGTCCTCGGCGGAACCCCCGTCGCGGTGGGTCAACCCGCGGACTTCCTGCTCGTCGATCGCGACGGCATCGAGATGACGTGTGGACCGCTCGTGGAGTCGCTCGTCTACGCGACGAGCAGCGCCGCGGTGGACACGGTCGTCGTCGACGGGCACGTCCTCATGCGCCACCGTCGGATCGAGGGCGAGGCCGAGGTCCGCGCCCGTGCCCTCGAAGCCTCCCGCCGCGCCTGCACCTGATCAGGGTGCCTCGGGGTCGCGGGTGAGGCCCTCCTCCTCGATCACCTCGGCCGCGAGCAGCGCCTTCGCGGCGTCGAGATCCTCGTCGAAGACCAGCACGCGGAAGCCGTCGAGGAGCGCGATGTGGGGCATCCAGCCGCCCGCGTCGCCGTACTTGCCCGACGCCTGGATCCCGTTCGCCTCGAGCAGCGCGATCGTCGCGTCCGCCTCCATGCGGGAGCCGAAGTTCGCCACCTCGACGATCTTCCCGTTGGGTCGCGGAGCCCGGGCCATCGGGCCAGGTTAGGGCCGCGGACCGGGCGCCGGCCCGGGTCGCACGCGGGACGTCACGGGTAGGTTCACGCGGAGTGCTGCGCTCACTGAGTCCCCTCCGGCACCGCATGTTCGCGATCCTCTGGACCGGGGCCTTCGTGTCGAACATCGGCACGTGGATGGAGACCCTCAGCGTCGGCATCCTCGTCACCGACGCGACCAACGAAGCGGTGTGGACCGGTCTCGTCGCGGCGGCCGGGTTCGTCCCGAGCGCGGTCCTCGGGCCGTTCGGCGGCGCGCTCGCCGATCGGGTGCCCCGGCGCCGACTCCTGCTCATCACCACGACGATCCAGACCATCTTCGCCGGCACCCTCACCGCGCTCGCGGCGACGGGCCACACGAGCCCCGGTCTCGTCACGCTCATCGTCCTCGGCGCCGGGTGCACCCAGGCGATCGGCTTTCCCGCGTACCAGGCGGTGCTCCCCGATCTCGTGCCGAAGGAGGACCTGATCGGAGCCGTCGCGCTCTCCTCCGCGCAGTGGAACCTCGGACGGGTCATCGGGCCCGCGCTCGCGGGCATCGTCATCAGCATCGGTGGCTACACGTGGGCGTTCGCCATCAACACCCTCAGCTTCTTCGCGGTGATCTTCGCGGTCACCCAGCTGCGGATCCCACCGCCGATCAAGCGGCGCGCGCAGTCGGTGTTCGCGTCGGTGCGGGAGGGCATCGCCTACACCCGCCGCGACCCGGGGCTGCGCGTGGTGGTCGTGTACATGGCGGTCAACACCCTGCTCGCGGCGCCGTTCATCGCGCTCATCCCCGCCATGGCGGAGAAGGTCTTCCACAGTGGCGCGGGCGGCACCGCGGCGCTCGTGACGGCGCAGGGTCTCGGCGCGGTCACGATGGCGTTGACGCTCGCCGCGCTCGCGTTGCGCTTCGGCCCCCGGCGTGTGCTGCTCGGCGTGCTCTGGGGCCTCCCACCCGCGCTCGTCGCCTACGCGGTCATGCCGGAGCTCGCGCTGTCTGCCGTCGCCATCTACTTCGTCGGTCTGCTCTACCTCGGCGCGCTCTCGAGCTTCACCAGCATCGCCCAGCTGCGCGCCCCTGCCGCGGTGCGCGGGCGGGTGCTGAGCGTCCTCCAGGTGCTGCTCGGCTCGCTCTATCCGCTCGGCGCGGTGCTGCAGGGCGCGATCGTGGACGCCATCGGGCTCCGCGCCACGACGGCGGGAGCCGCGGTGCTGATGCTCCTGCTCCTGCTCGGGGCCCGGATCATCTGGCCGCGGTTCGCCGAGGCCGTCGACGCGCCGATCGCGGAGCTCCACGGCGAGGCGTCCGGCAGTGTCGAGGCCCCGTAGAACCTCGGCGCGCTGACGGTCCCGCCGTCCGCACCGGAGAGGAATCACCCAATGGCAGAGGTCGAGATCGAGAAGCGGGATCGGGTGGCGATCATCACCCTGAACCGGCCCGGAAGCGCGCAACGCGATGAGCAACGAGGTCGCCCACGCGGTCGAGGCCGCGCTCGACGACTTCGAGGCGGACGATGCGATCACCGTCGTGATCATCACCGGCGCCGGATCGACGTTCTGCGCCGGTGCCGACCTCAAGAAGGTCGCGAAGGGCAAGGGCGGCGAGCTGATCACGAAGCGCGGCGGCTTCGGCGGAATCGTGACCCGTACGTTCCCCAAGCCGATCATCGCCGCCGTGAACGGCCCGGCGCTCGCCGGCGGGTTCGAGATCGTGCTCGCGTGCGATCTCGTGGTCGCGGCCCAGGACGCGCGCTTCGGCCTGCCCGAGGTCAAGCGGGGACTGTTCGCCGCGGCCGGTGGGCTGATCCGGCTGCCCAAGCGGATCCCCGCGTGCTCGCCACCGAGCTCGCGATCACCGGTGATCCGATCGACGCGGACCGCGCGCTGCAGCTCGGGCTCGTGAACCAGGTCGTTCCGACTCCCGACGTGCTCGACGCCGCGCTCGCCCTGGCCCAGCGCATCGCGGTCAACGGTCCCCTGGCCGTGCGCAACACCCTCAAGATGGTGCACGAGGCGCCGGATCTCACCGAGGAAGCCGCCTGGCCGCGCAACTACGAGCTGGCGATCGAGGTGTTCTCGTCGAAGGACTCGATCGAGGGCGCGACCGCGTTCGCCGAGAAGCGCGAACCGAAGTGGACCGGTAGCTAGGCGGCGGCGAGCGGGTTCAGACGCCGGCGAGCATGTGGTCGTGCGCGTCGGTGATCTCGCCCACGACCGAGCGGGCGGTGACGGCAGCCATCAACGCGAGCATCACCGTCGCACCCGTGACGACCGCGAGCGCGACCTCGCTCACGGTCGCGCTGAAGCAGACCGCGACGATTCCCACGATGCAGCCGAGCCACAGCAGCCACCAACGGCGCACGAGGTTGCGGGCCGGATGGTGCTCGGGCAGGAGATCGAGCGTCGATTGGTACGGCCACCAGAGGTTCAGCACCGGGATGAAGAACGATGCGGTCGCGAGCCCGGGCCGGCGTCGCGTGGCGTAGGCCGGTCTGTGATGCGAGGGTCGCGGACCGGTAGAACCAGAGCAGGAACAGCACCGCGCCGACGACCATGACGACGAGCGCGAGCTGGATGACGATGGCCGCACCCGAGTTGCCGCTCTGGTCCGTCGAGCTGCCCTGGCGGGTCAGCGCGTCCCAGTGGTCGGCGACCCAGTGCACCCAGAACGCGAAGCCGACGGAGCCCACCGCGACCGCGGGCCCGGCCCACGCCAGTCCGACCTTCGCCCAGCGCGACGCCGTCCGCTCTTCCGCGATCTTCGGCGCCTGCGCCGCGACCGCGCCGGGCATCCCGCTGACGTGTCCGGTCCACTGCTGCCCGTCCCAGTACCGCAGCGCCGCCGCGGCCCAGGGGTCGGGATGCCAGCCGGGGGGCGCCGCCGGCTCACTGCTGACGGTCGGGGTGGTCGTCGGCGCCGCGGGAGCCGCAGCCGCCGGCGGGGCCACAACCGGGGTCGCGGGCGTCGTCGCGGCCGAGCGCGAGGCGACCGGCGGGACGTAGGTCTCGGGCATGGGCGGCACGTCGGGCCCGCCGGGGCGTCGCGTGGTGCGGGCCCAGGCGACCCCGTCGAAGTAGCGCTCCTCAGGGGTGTCCCAGGGATCGGGATACCAGCCGGGAGTCCGTGCTTCGCCGCTCACCGTCGTGCTCCTCGTCGCCCGTGCACCAACATCTAGGTGCCATGCTCGCGGAGATGAGTGCCACTTCCCCCAGCAGGCCCGGCCGAACACCCGATTCCGCCCGTCGAACGGCAGCTATCGGGGGGTCGTCGCGATGAAGATCCAAGATCTCGCGACCCCGGCCCTGGTCGTGGACGCGGCCGGATTCGAGCACAACCTGACGACGATGGCCACGGCCCTGCCGGGCGATCGCTGCCGCCCCCACGTGAAGGCCCACAAGACGACGGCACTCGCGCGCCGCCAGGCCGCGGTCGGGCACCGGGCGTTCTGCGCCGCGACGCCGCGCGAGATCGTCGGCATGGCGGCCGCCGGGCTCGGCGAGGATCTGCTGCTCGCGAACGAGACCGTCGACGGTCGACGACTGCGGGCGATGGCCGACTGCGACGCGCGGGTGACCGTCGCGGTGGACTCGGCTGCGACCGTGGACGCCGCCGCGGCCAACGGCATCCGAGAGGTGCTCGTCGACGTCGACGTCGGTCTCCCGCGCTGCGGGTGCGCGCCCGAAGATGCCGGTCGCATCGCGGACCTGGCGCGGGCCCAGGGCATGGGCGTGCGCGGCGTGATGGGGTACGAAGGCCACGTCGTCGGCAATGCGGACCGCGCGTGGCGCACCAAGACGACCGAGCAGTGCATGGCGCTGCTGCGCGCCGCGCACGACGACGTCGGCGGTGACGTGATGTCCGGCGGCGGCACCGGGACGTACGACATCAACGTGTGGTGCACCGAGATCCAGGCCGGCTCGTACACGCTCATGGACACCGCGTACGCGAAGCTCGACCTCCCGTTCCGGCAGGCGCTCTGGGTCCAGGCGACGGTCGTCTCCGTCTCCCCCAAGGGTTGGTTCGTCGCGGACTGCGGTCTCAAGTCGCTGGGCATGGACCACGGCGACCCGAGCGTCGATGCCGGCGAGGTGCTGTTCTGCTCGGACGAGCACGTGACCATCCGGCCGGAGCCGGGCGGCGCGCCGCGGGTCGGTGACAAGGTGCGGATCTGGCCCGCGCACATCGACCCGACGATCGCGCTGCACGAGCGGATGCAGATCGCCGACGGCGAAGACATCGTCGAGACCTGGGAAGTCGACCTCCGGGGTTGGCAGGCGTAGACGCACGCCATCCCGGGTCGCTCCGGCCTCCGCCTGCGCACTTCGTGCCCGCTCCGGCCTACGCTCGAACTCTTCCGGGTCGCTCCGGCCTGCGCACTTCGTGCCCGCTCCGGCCTACGCTCGATCCATGACCGACGACTTCGCCACTCTGGACGCCACTGCCCAGGCCGAGCTGGTGCGCTCCGGCCAGGTGACCGCGCTCGAGCTCGTCGACGCCGCGATCAACCGGGTCGAGAAGCTCAACCCCGAGCTCAACGCCGTGATCACCCCGTTGTTCGACCGGGCGCGGCAGCAGGCCGCGGGCCCACTCCCCGACGGGCCGTTCACCGGCGTGCCGACGCTGTTCAAGGACCTCGGGTGCGCGATCGAGGGCGAGCCGTACCACGAGGGCATGCGCTTCCTGAAGGATGCGGGGTACGTCTCGCCGCACACCGACAACCTCGCGCGCCAGTACTTCGACGCCGGCTTCGTCGTCCTCGGACGGACGAACACCCCCGAGCTCGGCCTCGTCCCGACGACCGAGCCGAAGGCCTACGGCCCGACGCACAACCCGTGGCAGCGGGGACGGACGACGGGTGGATCGTCGGGTGGATCGGCGGCGGCCGTCGCCAGCGGCATGGTCCCGGTCGCGCACGCGAACGACGGCGGCGGCTCGATCCGCATCCCGGCGTCGTGCTGCGGGCTCGTCGGGCTCAAGCCGACGCGCGGTCGGACGTCCACCGGACCCGAGCTCAACGACATCTCGCAGTTCCTGATCACCGAGCTCTGCGTCAGCCGCACGGTGCGCGACACCGCGGGCGTGCTCGACGCCGTGAACGGGCCGTTCCCCGGCGACGCGACCCAGGCCCCGGCGCCCGTCCGGCCGTACCGCGACGAGGTCGGTGCCGACCCCGGGAGGCTGAAGATCGGCCTGCAGACCACCAACCCGATCGGTGACACGCCCGTGCACGCGGACTGCGTCACCGCCGCGGAGAGCGCGGCGAAGCTGCTGGAGTCACTGGGCCACTCGGTGGAGGTGGCCGCGCCGGCCGGCTTCGACAACGACGACCTCGTCATGCAGTTCGGCGCGGTCTGGGCCGCAGACTGCTCGTACCTGCTCGACGACTGGGGCCGGAAGGTGGGTCGGCCGGTCACCGCCGCGGACGTCGAGATCCTCACGTGGGCGCTCGCGGACATGGGCAAGACCGTCACCGCCGCGCAGCTCGTCGGCGCGGTGACCGACGCGATGAAGGCGAACCGGAAGGCCGCGCTGTGGTGGGCGCCCGAGCCGGAGGGCAGTGGCTTCGACCTGCTCCTCACGCCGACCCTCGGTGAGCCGCCGGTCCCGCACGGCACCTTCGACTCGACCCCCGACGACCCGCTCGGTGGCTTCTTCCGCTCGGCCGCGTTCGTGCCGTTCACCGCGCAGTTCAACGTGAGCGGCCAGCCCGCGATCAACCTCCCGCTGCACTGGAACGACGAGGGTCTCCCGATCGGCGTGCAGCTCGTTGCCGCGTTCGGCCGGGAGGACCTCCTGCTGCGGGTCGCCGCGCAGCTCGAGTCCGCGCAGCCCTGGATCGACCGTCACCCGCCCGTCTTCGCCTAACCCTGGAGGCCGCCGCCATGGGCGACGATCTGGCCCAGCTCGACGCGACTGCGCAGGCGGAGCTCATCCGCAACGGCGACGCCACCCCGACCGAGCTCGTGACCGCGGCGATCGCGCGCATCGAGGCGCTGCAACCGACGCTCAACGCGCTCACGACCAACCGCTTCGACCGCGCGCTCGACGAGGCGAAGCTCGCGGACCGGGGCGAGGGGAAGCCCGGCCCGGACGCGCCGTTCCGCGGCGTCCCCTTCCTCGTGAAGGACCTGGCCATCCCGATGCAAGGCGAACCCGCGCACGAAGGCATGCGCGCGCTGAAGGAAGCCGGGTACCTCGCCCCGGAGACGAGCCATCTCGCTCGCCGGTGGCAGGAGGCCGGGTTCATCGTCCTGGGTCGAACGAACACGCCCGAGCTGGGGATCATGCCGACCACCGAGCCCGCCGCGTACGGGGCGACCCGCAACCCCTGGAGCACCGACCGGTCGTCGGGCGGGTCCAGCGGCGGATCCGCGGCCGCGGTGGCCAGCGGGATGGTGCCGGCCGCGCACGCGAGCGACGGCGGCGGCTCCATCCGCATCCCCGCCGCGTGTTGCGGGCTGGTCGGCCTCAAGACCTCGCGCGGCCGGGTGTCGGTGGGCCCCGGCAGCGGTGAGATCGCACGACCGCTCAGCGTCCAGTTCGCGGTCACGCACTCGGTACGGGACGCGGCCGCGCTGCTCGACGTCGCCGCGGGACCCGAGCCGGGTGATCCGTTCGTCGCGCCCGCGCCGTCACGGCCCTTTCGCGACGAGGTCGGGGCGGACCCGGGGTCGTTGCGCATCGGGCTCATGACGACGTTCCCGGGACGCGACGAGCACGTGCATCCCGACTGCGTGGCGGGGGCCGAGACCGCGGCCCGACTGCTCGAAGCCGCCGGCCACTCGGTCGAGATCGCCCACCCCGAGGCCTTCGACACCGCAGGGCCCATGGACGCGTTCATCCCCATCTGGTCGGCGATGGCCGCGTCGAACCTCGCGCGGCTGGGCCGCTCCATCGGCCGCGAGCTCGGCCAGGACGACGTCGAGCCACTGACCTGGTTGCTCGCCGAGCACGGACGCACGGTCGACGCCGTCGCGTACACCGACGCGCTGTTCGCGATGCAGACGTTCTCCCGCCGGTTCATGCAGTGGTGGGCCGACGGCTGGGACCTGCTGCTGACGCCGACGCTGGGCGAGCCACCCCCGAAGCTCGGAGTGCTCAACACTCCCGACGAGCCGTTCGTCGGCTACGGCAAGTCGGGAAGGTTCACGCCCTACACGCCGGCGTGCAACCAGACCGGGCAGCCCGCGATCTCGCTGCCGATCGCGCAGGGCGAGGACGGGATGCCGGTCGGCGTGCACCTCGTAGGCGACTACGGCCGCGAGGACCTCCTGCTGCGGGTCGCGGCCCAGCTCGAGTCGGCGGCGCCCTGGTCCGACCGACAGCCCGGCGTCCATGCCTGACCCGGCAGTCGTTCGCCTCGGGGGCGGGCAGGGCTTCTACGGCGACACCCCGCGCGCGGTCGAGGGGCTGCTCGCCGAGGGGGTCGACTACCTCTGCCTCGAGGCGCTCGCGGAGCTGACGCTCGCGATCCTGCAGAAGGACCGCGCGCGCGACGAGTCGCTCGGCTACACCCGGGACCTGCCGCGCTACCTCGCCGCGTCGTTACCCGCGGTGATCGACGGTCGCACGAAGGTGATCACGAACGCCGGTGGCATCAACCCCGCGGCCGCCGCGCACGCGGCGAAGGAGACGGCCAAGCAGATGGGCCTCTCCGGGCTGCGCATCGCGACGGTGCTCGGCGACGACCTGATGACCCGGCTCGACGCGCTTGCCGGCGAGACGAGCACCGGGTTCGCCAACATGGACACCGGCGAGCCGTTCTCCGCGCTGCCGGCCCCACCGCTGTTCGCGTCGGCGTACATCGGCGCGTTCCCGATCGCGGAGGCACTCGCCCAAGGTGCCGACGTCGTGATCACCGGACGGGTGGCGGACGCCGCGCTGTTCCTCGGACCGTTGATCTACGAGCACGGCTGGACCCGCGACGACTGGGACCACCTCGCCGCGGGCATCCTCGTCGGCCACCTGCTCGAGTGCTCGGGCCAGGTGGCGGGCGGCAACTTCTCCGGCGAGTGGTGGACGATCCCGGAGCCGTGGAAGCTGCCGTACCCGATCGCCGAGGTCTCGGCCGACGGGTCGGCGGTCATCACGAAACCGAAGGCGTCGGGCGGCCGCGTGGACATCGACACCGTCCGCCACCAGCTCCTGTACGAGGTGCACGACCCCGCGTCGTACTTCTCGCCCGACGTCGTGAGG
>CAVYOL010000005.1:0-16488 GCA_963770105.1 uncultured Acidimicrobiia bacterium
ATGCTGTCGGCCCGAGCGAGGTTGCCGCCCCGTTCGCACTGGTGATGCACGGTGCGTTCGCAAACCGTTTGCACTGCCATGACAGTTGGACTTCTGCTGCGACGATGGAGCCACGACCGACCGCAACGCGCGTACGTAATCGCCGCGACCCGCGTCCGACGTGGAAGACAAGAGCCGTACGTCAGGTCTGCGCGGCTCAGCTCGTCGCGGGCTCGGCGCGGTCGCGGAGCCCGCGCATCATCTTCTGCTCCATCAGGAAGTGGAGCGCGTCGAACACATGGCTGCCGACGGGACCGCCGGAGCTGCGAATGATGAATCGCGTGCGCCCGTCACCGTTCGGTGCGAGGAAGAAGCTCCACGCACCGCGGGCGCGTGCCCCCTGTTGGAGACGACGCCAGTCCGCCGGCGACACCAGGACGAGCGCTGTCTCCGGTTCGACCAGGGCCGCGACCTGCCGTCCGCGGTCGTGATAGCGACGCTCGCTCGCGAGCCACACCGAGTCGCCCGCCTCGCGGGACTGCCACTCGGGACGGACCGACGACGCGTTGCGCATCCCCGCGCCGACGAGGTTCTCGAGCCACGTGTAGCTGTAGAAGCCGGCGCGGTCCTGCCCGATCTGGATCAGCCACGGCCAGACGTCCTCGACCGGGGCGTTCACCGTGATCGCTCGCGTGATCGAGCGCGCGCCCGGCTCGACCAGCTCGTCGACGGGGAGCTCGGCATCGATCTCGGCATCGGTAGCGCCCCAGTGCAGCATCCACGGCTCGACCCGCTGGATGTATTCGACGCCGAGGGCCGCCGCGAATCCGACGCCCAATAACGCGTATCGGGCCGTTCGTCCCTTCACAGGACGACGTGCTCCTGGTCGACGGGCACGAACAGCGACGAGTGGACGTCGATCGGGGTTTCGGCGTCCGGCGTCGCTTCAGCGGTGGCGGAGAACACGTCTACTCCCCCGACGTCGCCGACGCCGCTCCCGCCGGCCGGTTGCTGCGCACGATCGTTCCCATGTCGTGCGCGAACTGGTCGACGGCGGCCCAGTCGGTGTACTCGTAGTCACGGGTGAGATCGGTGTCGCCGCCTTCCTTCCGAGCGATCGACTTCATGATCCGCCGCTTCATCCAGCCGTACTGCGTGTACACGAGCGCGCCGGCGAACAGCCCGACGAGGTCGGGGTCGCAACCCGTGCGCTCGATGAGATCGTGGATCAGCTTCTGCGCGGTCGCCGTGTGCTCCGCATCCGGGTTCGCCGACGTCAAGCTCACTTGGAACAGCGCGGTCGGGCGCGACGCGAGCGGGCCCCGATGCTCTTCCAGGTAGCGGATGAGCGCGCGGCTGTGGCGCCCGGCATGGATCGAGTCACCGAGGACCACACCGTCGAACGCCTCCGGACCCGGCGCGCCGGCCACATCGTGCAGCTCGACGTCGAATGCCTCGTCACGGAGCACCGCGGCGACGCGTTCGGCGATCTTTGCCGTCTGACCTTCGGACGTGTGGAACACCAGCAGGATCTTCGCCATGGCTCCATGGTGACGACGGAGGCGTGCGTCTCCCAGGGTCGAAGGTCCCTCGGCACGATTGACACCGACGACGAGGTGCGCAGCCGCGACCCGGCGTTCTGGACAGCCGACGAAGCCCCGGCCGAAGCCGGGGCCCGTCGGGTGTTGCGGTGGTTGATGGTTCAGCGCGGGATGTCGACGAAGGTCGAGTTCTGCCAGCTGGCGATTGGCGAGTCCGCGCTGCCTACACCTTCCATGACCTCCACGCCGCCGTTCGTGAAGAAGGCTTGGCTGACCTTGCCGAAATCGGCGAAGTCGTCGGCTTCCCAGGTCGAGACGATGCTCCCGGACCCCTCTCCTGCGGCAAGGCCCGCCATGAGGCGCAGGTTCTTGGCGCCGCACTTCTTGAGCAACTCGTCCGTCTCCGCCGTGCCCGCCAGAAAGTCGGCGTAGCGCCCGGGTTTGATCGTCATGATGGTCACACTCATGATTGCCATGCAGTCCCCTTGGCTTGAGGCACTTGGTCCTGCCCGCCTCGGATGCTCTGCGTGTTCTCGTGCGTAGAGCAGAGGCGAAAGTCCCACGATCAGGACAGATCTGCCTTCTTCTCGACGGCGATCAGACCACCGACGGACCGGCTGCCGGAGCACGACCGAGGTGATCGGCGAACCACTGCCACGCGAGCCGATCACCGGCACCGCGCTGCTCGTGCCCGTCGCGCGAGACGTCCTGGGGGACCACAGCGATGCGATGTTCGCACCGCAAGCGGCGTCCGGACCGCTCGTTCTGCAGCTGCACCTCCGGATCCCCGGTGCCTATGACGAGCAGCGTGGGCGCAAAGACCGCGGAGAGGCGGGTACGTACGAGGTCCAAGCGGCTGTCCCGGGCCACCACCGCAGCGATCTCGGTGTCCTCGGAAGCGGCCCACATCGCCGCAACCCCCGCGGTCCCGGCACCGAAGAAACCGACCGGCAGCCCGGCACACGCAGGGAGCCCGCGGACCCAACGGGTCACGGCCAGGAACCGGATCGCGAGGAGCTCGACATCGGCGTCGTGGTGATCGTCCCGGAGTTCCTCGTCCGAGAACAGCGCGAAGCGCAGCGTGGCAAATCGGGCGCGGCCCGGCTCCGGAAGGGCCAAGGAGGGTCGAGTGCCGTCGCCGATACGGGCTGACATGACGATGCCGCGTGCGTCCGCCGGAACCGTCAGCCGACCCTGGGAACGAATCCCCCGGGGCGCGACGATGACCTCGTCGTCGAACCGCGCCGAGCACATCGGCCGCACCTCCCTTCGGGCACGCGCGAAGAGACGCGACTAGTGGACGTCGCGCGGCTGCGGGAAGTGCTCCACGACGGCGTCGGAACCGGGGAAGAACAATCCCTCGTGCCCGTCGTCGCCCCAGCGCACCAGAAACGGCGGGCCGCAGTCGTCGCCGTGGACCTCGAGGATCTCCGCATCCCGGTCCGGTTCTCCGACCCGGTGGCCCTTGATCACGAGCCGATCACCGACGTTCGCCTTCATCGCTCCACTCCTTTGCTCGAGTCGCGTACCGATCCAGCGTCGGCTGCCGGTGTCGTCATCGCTAGAGCCGAACGTCCCGTCCTCGACGGCGACGCTCCTCCGACCGAGGACCAATGCCCCTAGCGGGTCGGGGCCGCGTCGCCGACGATTGGAAGGTCCATACGAAGTACGAGGAGATGACCCCATGCGCGCGTTGCGACTGGTCGACTGGAAGCACGGACCTGAGTTCGTCGACGTCGACGACCCCGAGCCGGGCCCCGGCGAGGTGCGCATCCGCGTCGGTGGCGCCGGCGCCTGCCACTCGGATCTCCACCTGATGTACGACTTCGAGGGCGGACTGCTGCCCTGGGGTCCCCCGTTCACGCTCGGACACGAGAACGCGGGCTGGGTCGATGCACTCGGGCCGGGCGCGTCGGGGGTTCAGGTCGGCGACGCGGTGGCCGTGTACGGCCCGTGGGGCTGCGGCTCGTGCCACCGCTGCGTGCAGGGGCTCGAGAACTACTGCGTGGACCAGACCGAGCTCGGCGCCGCGGGCGGCGGCCTCGGCACCGATGGCGGCATGGCCGAGTACATGGTCGTGCCCGACGTGCGGTACCTCGTACCGCTCGGCGGCCTGGACCCGGTCGAAGCCGCGCCGCTGACGGATGCGGCGTTGACGCCGTACCACGCGATCAAGCGCTCGCTGCCGTTGCTGGTGCCCGGCTCGACCGCGGTCGTGATCGGCGCCGGCGGCCTGGGCCACATGGCGGTCCAGATCCTGGATGCGCTCTCCCCCGCTCGCATCGTCGCGGTCGACATCGACCCGATGGCACTGGTGCTGGCCCGCGACGTCGGCGCCCACGAGACGCTCCTCCTGGACGCAGATGCATGCGGACAGGGTCCGCAGCTCGACCGACGGCATCGGCGCCGACCTGGTGCTCGACTTCGTGGGGGTCGACGACACGCTGCGATTCGGCGCGGGCGTGGCTCGATCGCTCGGACACCTGACTCTCGTCGGAATCGGCGGCGGCACGCTCCCCGTCGGCTTCTTCACCGTGCCCTACGAGCTGTCGGTGGCCACGACGTACTGGGGTTCGATCCCGGAGCTCTTCGAAGTGATCGCGCTGGCCCAGGCCGGAAAGATCCGGGCCCGCGTGCAGCGGTTCTCGCTCGACGACGCCCCCCAGGCCTACGAGAAGATGCGCGCCGGCGAACTGCACGGCCGCGCGGTCGTCGTGCCGTCATGACCTTTTCCCGCATCGTCGTCGGCACCGACGGCTCCGTCGACGCCGCCGACGCGGTGACGCGCGCCGCCGATCTCGCCGAGGCCGTGCACGGCGAGCTCGTGGTCGTCAGCGCCGTGGGGTTGCTCGCGAACGCGACGTCCCCCGGCGACCACGAGCTCCTCCGGGCACAGCTCGAGCACGAGTGGACGGCGAGCGCACGTCGCCCCGGGCTGGCGGTGCGCACGGAGCTGCGCGACGGCAACCCGGTCGCGGTGCTCCTCGCGGTCGCCGACGAGGTCGACGCCGACGTCATCGTGGTCGGCAGCCGCGGGTTCGGAGGGTTCCCCGAGCTGCTCCTCGGCAGCACGAGCACGCAGCTGGCCCAGCACGCGCACCGCGCCGTGCTCATCGTGCCCCGGCCGGGATCGTGACCGTGATGATGCCGCCGGGCGACCGCTACGTGCTGCTGTCCGACGGCCGCTCGGCGCACATCCGCCCGCTGCGCGACGACGACGCCGATGCGGTGCAGGCGCTCTACCGACGGTCGTCCGAGTGGTCGCGCTACCTGCGCTTCTTCTCGCCGGTGACCGCCGAGACCGCCGTCCGCCTGACCGGCCCGCCCGCCGACGACGGGTCGCAGTGCATCCTCGCGGCCGAGATCGAGGGCCGTGTCGTCGGCCTCGGCGAGTACGACCTCGCCCAAGACACTGGTATCGCCGAGGTCGCATTCATGGTCGAAGACGACGAGCAGGGGCACGGTCTCGGCACCGCACTGCTCGAATCGCTCGTGCAGCGCGCGGCCGCGCGCGGCATTCGACGGTTCTGGGCCTCGTACCTGCGAGAGAACAAGCGGATGCCCGACGTGTTCGCTCACGCCGGTTTCGACGTGCATTGGGACCATCGCGATGCCGGGGTGGGTGGCGTCGAGTTCGAACTGGTGCCCACTGATTCGTGGGCCGAGGCCCATGCGTACCGCGATGACGTCGCCCAGGCCCGGTCGATCGCCCGGCTCCTGTCCCCCGCCTCGATCGCCGTCGTCGGCGCCGGTCGCGACGAGCGTTCCGTCGGTCGCGCGGTCGTGACCAATCTCGTCGAGGGTGGCTTCGAGGGCCCCGTCTACCCGGTGAACCGGCATCCGGTGACGATCGCCGGCCGCCCGGCGGTACCGACCGTCCTCGACATCGACGGCCCCGTCGATCTCGCAGTGGTCGCCGTCCCAGCCGCCGAGGTGGGTCGGGTCGCCGAACAGTGCGCGGAGAAAGGCGTGCACGGCCTCGTCGTGATCTCGGGCGGGTTCGCCGAGCTCGACGACGGTGCAGCACGCCAACGCGAGCTGGTGGCGCAATGCCGGCAGACCGGCATGCGCCTGGTCGGGCCCAACTGCGTCGGGATCGTGAACACGGATCCCGACGTGTGCATGAACGCAACCTTCTCCCCGGTCGCGCCGGTGCCCGGGCGCGTCGGCTGCGCCTCGCAGTCGGGCGGTGTGGGGATCGAGCTGCTGGCCCGCGCCCACACGCTCGGCCTCGGCGTGTCGACGTTCGTGTCGATGGGCAACAAGGCCGACGTCTCCGGGAACGACCTCATGCACTATTGGACGGACGATCCCGCGACCGACGTGGTGCTCCTCTACCTCGAGTCGTTCGGCAACCCACGCACGTTCGCTCGCGCCGGCCCGGGAGTTGGCACGACGCAAGCCCATCGTCGCGCTGAAGAGCGGCCGCAGCACCGCCGGTGCACGCGGCTCCCGTTCCCACACCGCCGCGCTGGCCGACCCCGACGCCGCGGTCGACGCGCTCCTCCGCCAGACCGGTGTCATCCGCGTCGACACCCTCGCCGAGCTGTTCGACACGGCGATGCTGCTCGCCCACCAACCGGTCCCGGCCGGTCGACGGGTCGCGGTGGTGAGCAACGGCGGCGGCCCCGGCATCGTTGCGGCCGATGCGTGTGCTGCAGCCGGGCTCCAGGTCCCCGAGCTCTCCTCCGAGCTCCAGGGAGCCCTTCGCGAGCTGGCGCCGTCGGGAGGCGTCCAGAACCCGGTGGATCTGATCGCCGCCGCCGGTGCTGACGTCTTCGAGCAGGCGGTCGGCTTGCTCCTCGCCTCGGGCGAGATCGACGGGCTCATCGCCATCTACGTCGCGCCCTACGTGACCCACGCCCCCGAGATCGAGGCCGCCGTCGTGCGGGCGACGGCCGCGACGCCGGACATCCCGGTGGCGGCGTGCCTGCTCGGCCTCGACGACCCACCCTCGGTGCTCCCGGTCCCCGGGCGTCCTGGCGTGCCGACGTTCGCCTACCCGGAGGCGGCGGCCCAAGCCCTGGCCCGTGCCGCCTGGCTCGGCGAGTGGCGACAACGGCCGGTCGGCACCGTGGCGCCGATCGCGGTCGACCACGCTGCCGTGGAGACCCGGGTCACCCAAGCACTCGCCGACGCGCCCCCCGAGGGCTGGGTGCCACCCGACGTGGCGTTCGGCGTGCTCGCCGACGCGGGGATCCCCGTCGTCCGCAGCACGACCGTAACCTCCGCCGCGGACGCCATGGCCGCCGCGGACGCGATGGGGTTCCCGACCGCGCTCAAGGCCGTCGCACCCGGGTTGGTGCACAAGTCGGACGTCGGCGGTGTTCGGCTCGGGCTGGCCGACGGCGATGCCGTGCGCGCCGCGTACCACGCCATGGGCGAGGCGCTCGAGGGAACGATGACGGGCGCCGTCGTGCAGCCGATGGTGCCCCCCGGCGTCGAGCTCATCGTGGGCATCCGCAACGACACCGCGTTCGGGCCCGTGGTCGTGCTGGGAATGGGTGGCGTCACGGCCGAGCTCCAGCACGACGTCGCACTCGCGATCCCGCCGCTGACCGACGTCGACATCGACGAGCTCATACGGGCGTTGCGCGGATCCCCGCTGCTCTTCGGCTACCGCAATGCGCCGCCGGTCGATGTGCACGCGCTCGCCGACCTGCTCGCCCGCATCGGACACCTGGCCGAGACCGTCGAGGAGATCACCGAGCTCGACTGCAACCCCGTCGTGGTGTCGCCGGACGGTGCGGTCGTGGTCGACGCCAAGCTGCGACTGATGCCACGACCGGCGCGCCCGAGCCCCTTCGATTTCGAGGCGCGGTGAGCACGCCCGCGCCGTGGGCCGACGCTGGCGGAGACACATTCCGCGATCGTGGTGTTCACCGGCGACCGCGCGTACAAGCTGAAGAAGCCGGTGAAGTTCGACTTCCTCGACTTCTCGACCCGGGAACGACGCGAGGAGGCGGCCCACCGGGAGGTCGCGCTCAACCGTCGCCTCGCCCCCGACGTGTACCTCGGCGTCGCCGATGTCCTCGACGTCGACGGTGCACCCTGCGACCACCTCGTCGTGATGCGGCGGATGCCCGACGACCGCCGTCTGTCGGCCCTGGTGGCCGCGGACGCCGCGACCGTCGACGACCTGCGCGAGCTGGCGCGGCTGCTGGCGACGTTCCACGCCGCCGCGGCGCGCACCCCGGCGACCGCGGCCGCCGGATCCCCAGGGGTGATCGCGGCCAAGCTCGCCGGCGACGTCGCCGAACTTCAGGCCTTCCGCGGCGGGATCCTGGCCGCCGACACGCTCGACGAAGTGGGGGCACGCGCCACGCGCTACGTGGAGGGCCGGGCCCGGCTCTTCGAACAGCGGGTGGCAGACGGGTGGGTCTGCGACGGGCATGGCGACCTCCTGGCTGACGACATCTTCTGCCTCGCCGACGGCCCGCGTGTGCTGGACTGCCTCGACTTCTCGGACCAGCTCCGCTACGGCGACGTCCTCGCCGACGTCGCGTTCCTCGCCATGGACCTCGAGCACCGGGGCACGCCCGAGCTCGCCGCCCGCTTCCTCGAGCTCTACGACGAATTCTCCGGCGAGCGTCATCCGGCGAGCCTGGTGGACTACTACGTCGCCTTCCGCGCGCTGATCCGCGCCAAGGTGTCGGCCCTGCGCGCGCAGCAGGGCGACAACGATGCCGCGGCACGAGCGGTCGAGCTGCTCGACCTTGCGCGCGACCACCTCCGCCAGGGGCGCGTGGCCCTCGTGCTGGTGGGCGGCACGCCCGGGACCGGCAAGTCGACCGTCGCGCGTGGCCTCGCCGCCTCCGGCGGTTGGGTGGTGCTCCGCTCGGACGTCGTTCGCAAGGAGCTCGCCGGTCTGAACGCCTCCGCGCACAGACCGGCGGCGTTCGGCGAAGGGCTGTACGCACGGGAAGCCACCGCACACACCTATGAGGAGCTCTTGCGCCGCGCTCGGGTCGCGTTGGGACTCGGGGAATCGGTCGTGCTCGACGCGTCGTGGAGCGACGCACGATGGCGAGCCGACGCCGCAGACGTCGCCACCGCGACCGCGAGCGACCTGGTCGAGCTGCGCTGCGATGTGGACCCGAGCGTCGCCGACGCCCGCGTCGAGCGGCGGCGCGCCATGCACGACGACCCGTCCGATGCCGATCGCGACATCGCGGCAGCGCTACGGAACGTGGCGTCGCCCTGGCCGTCGGCGAGCGTGGTCGACACGTCGGCCACGGTGTCGGACTCCGTCGCGTCGGCGATCCGCGCCACGGCGGCCGGCGCGGCTGCGAGACGAACGTCCCGAGAGGTGTCGACCGAGGAGGTCTGGCCATGACCGACGTGCACTTCGACGAGATCGATTACGGCGACTGTCTGGAATTGCTGCGGTTCGGCGAGCTCGGCCGGGTCGCGGTCGTGACAGACGGCTTTCCGTTGATCGTGCCGGTGAACTACCGCCTGGTGGACGGTCCGGGCGGCGTGTGGATCGCGCTCCGCACCCGGCCCGGCAACGTCGTCGACCGCGACCGGGCGCCCGTCGCCTTCGAGGTCGACCACGTCGACCGCGTGAAGCATGAGGGCTGGTCCGTGCTCGTGCGGGGCACCCTCCAGCGGGTCGATCCCGAGGCGGCGGACTTCCGCCTTCGCTTCGACCCGAAGCCTTGGGTGCCCGACGCCCGCAACCGCTGGCTGGTCATCGAACCGTTCTCGGTGACTGGTCGGCGCCTCCACACCGACGCCACCGGCGGCGCCGGGTCGACGGCACTCTTCTACGACTGAGCGGCGGCCGGTACGGACGCGTATTCGACGTACGCGGCCCACGCACGGGGGCCGTACACGCTGGCCGTCCCGCCGTCCATCAGCAGCGCGACACCCAAGGCTTCGCCCACCTCCTCCGGCGTCGCCCCCAACCGGGCCGCGGCCCGGGCGTGAGACGCGATGCAGCCGTCGCACTGCTTGACCACCGCGATGGCCAGCGCGATCAGCTGCTTGTCCTTGGCGCCCAAGGCGCCGTTGACCATGGCCGCGTCGTGGAGGAGGCTGAAGCCCTCCCAGACGTCGGGGATCGCCCGCCGCAGGGCAGACGTGGGCTCCCGGAGCTCGGCGATGACGGTGTGTGCGCTCTCCATGCAGCCAGTGTCCGCCCGTTGCCCAGTCGCTGACAGGGTCCGAAGTCCCGACGGACGGAACGAAGCAGTGCTTGCGAGCGCCGCGTAGCCTGGAGAAGAGGGGTCGCATCGAAAGGGTCCGCGTGCCCACATCCAGTCGTCCACCCGAGGCGGGAACCTCGGAGCCGCGTCGAGCGGCGTCCGTCATGCCGCGCCACGAGTCGCTCGACGTCGCGGAAGAGATGGATCCCGAGGCGATCCTCGGCCTCGTCGACGCCGCTCCCGACGGGATCCTCATGGCCGACGAGCGCGGGATCATCCTGTTCGTCAACCACCGGACCGAGGAGCTGTTCGGCTACGCGCGAGAGCAGCTGCTCGGACGCTCCGTGGAGGAGCTTCTGCCCGAGCCGCTGCGGCAGGTGCACCGCGCGCACCGGACGCGCTATCGAGCCGAGCCTCGCCTACGTTCGATGGGCGCGGGGCTGATGCTCTTCGCCCGCCGGTCCGACGGCACGGAGTTCCCGGTGGAGATCGGCCTGAGCCCCTTGGAGACCTCCGAGGGGCTCCGGGTCGTCGCCGTGGTGCGTGACGTCACCGAACGGGTCGCAGCGGAGCGCGACCAGCGTGAGGTGCGCGAGGCCCTCGACGTCACCCGGGATGCGCTGCTCATCCTGGACGCGGAGACCCTTCAATTCGTGTATGCGAACGACGGCGCGAGCAGGCAGGTGGGGTACACCCAGGACGAGCTACTCCGGATGACCATGCTCCACATCACGCCCGAGCTCACCGAGCGCGAGGTGCGCGAGCTGCTCGGCCCGCTCGCACGCGGTGAAAGCACCTCGCTCGGCTTCACCACGGTGCACCGCCACCGCGACGGGACCGACATCCCGGTCGAGATCTTCATCCAGGCCATCCCGGGCGAGTCCGAAACGCCGACGAGGTACGTGAAGATCGCCCGCGACGTGCGCGAACGCCTCGAAACCGAGGCGCGCCTGCACCAAGCCGAGCAGCACCTCCGAGTGGTGGAGGACCGCGAGCGCATCGCCCGGGATCTGCACGATATCGTCATCCAGAAGCTGTTCGCGGCCGGCATGACGATCCAGAGCGTCTCCGCCCGAACCGCCGATCCGGTGCATGGACGTCGCCTGGCCAGCGTGGTTGACGACCTCGACGACACCATCCACGAGATCCGTTCCGTCATCTTCAGCCTCCAGGCCGATGCGCACGACAGATCGGGCGTCCGCGCCGAGGTCCTGCGGATCATCGACGACGAGCGCGAGGCGCTCGGATGCCAGCCCCGTATCCGCTTCGACGGTCCGGTCGACGCAATGGACGAACGCGTCGCCGCCGAGCTCCTCCCGACCCTGCGGGAGGCGCTCTCGAACGTGGCGAAGCACTCCGGCGCGTCCAGCGTGGAGGTCGTCGTCGACTCCGGGGAGGCGGTGACCCTGCGCGTGCTCGACAACGGCCGGGGGATGCCCGCCACACTGAGCGAAGGAAACGGTCTCCCCAACCTCAGCGAGCGGGCAGAGAAGCTGGGCGGACGCTGCCGGGTGTTGTCGCGCCCCGACGGCGGCACTGCCCTCGAGTGGACGGTGCCCAACTGCTCCTAGTCAGGAGCAGAGCACGAGCCTGATGTCGAGGAGCGGATCGTCGACGAGGGAGACTCCACGCGCTGCTGGCGGCCTGACAGAAACGAAGGTCCCCA
This sequence comes from uncultured Acidimicrobiia bacterium, assembly GCA_963770105.1. Lineage (GTDB taxonomy): Bacteria > Actinomycetota > Acidimicrobiia > IMCC26256 > JAENVU01 > Chersky-806. Next base: position 11,337 of record CAVYOL010000005.1, read on the forward strand.
GTTCGACGAAGGACCTTCGACCCTGGAGAGGAAGGGGCGTCCTTGCGACGATCCGATGATGCCAGCAGAGCGCATCGTCCTCGGTCTCGACGGTTCTCCGGGCGCGCAGGCCGCGGCACAGTGGTGCGCGGCCCACGCAGGGCAGCTCAGCGCCGAGATCGTCGCGGTGCACGCGGTTCCCCCCGTCGTCGCCGGGTCGCTGCCCGTCCCCGGCTTCGAGCAGGGCGTGGGTGACGCCGGGCGTACCGCACTCCACGACGCGCTCCAGCAATGGTGCGCTCCGCTGCACGATGCGGGTGTCCCTTTCGACACGCGCGTCGTCGACGGGGACCCGGCCACCGCGATCATGGAGCTCGCCGACGAGGTCGACGCCGCGGTGGTGGTCGTCGGCCGGCGCGGCCGTGGCGGCCTTGCCGAGCTGCTGCTCGGCAGCGTGCCGCGCCGCCTGACCCACCATTGCGAGCACCCGGTGCTCGTGGTCCCCGCGCGGTGAGCACCGACGAGCCGACCAGCCTGGGCTGGTACGTCCTGCCCGCTCATCCGCGGGACGCGAGCGCGGTGCCGTGCTTCGAAGTTGTGGGCACCTTCGTGTACCCGGCCGCGGGCCATCCCACGGGACCGTCGTCCCGGCCCTGGTTCCAGCTGCGCGACGGTTTCGCCTACGCCGTCGACGCCCACCCGGAGGGTCCATGCGCCGAACCGAGCTTCGTCGTGCTCGGGGGCGGCGTCTACCCGGTGGAGGTGGACGTCGAGCCGGGCACCGGCGGGTCGACACCGTGGTTCCGCGTGAGCACCGAGGCTTCCTGATCGGCGAGCACCGGTGGCCGATTGACCAGCACCGGGCAGAGGCTCGTGCGGACGACCTCCGTGGTGACGCTGCCGAGCGCCACGCGTGCGAGCCCGGTACGCCCATGGGTGCTCATCACCAGCAACGAGGCGCCGACTTCCTCGGCGACGTCGTGGATGGCGTCCGCAGGACGATACGAGCGCAAGACGTGCGAGCGAACGTCGGGACCGAGGACAGCGCGAGTGGTATCGATTGCGGCAGCAGATGCCTCGGCGATGCTCACATCAAGGGGGTGGAACACGTACACCACCTCGATCGGGACGCCCAGCGCGGCGGCCCACACCTGGGCCGGCGCCAGCGCGGCCGAGGCGGCCGCCGACCCGTCGTGGCAGACGAGGACAGGCCCGCGCCAGCCCGGGTGCTCGTCACACGCGCGGCCGACGAGGAGCACAGGTATGCCCGCGGTCCGCACGATCTCCTGCGCCACTCCGCCCAACGCGGCGGTACCGAGGACACCGCGTCCATGCGTCGCCATCACGAGACCCGCATTGCCACGATCGCGCAGCAGGCCCACCACTCCCGCCGCCGGATCGTCGGTGTCCACGACCGCAACCTCGACCCGGGCGGTTCGCACCGCGCTCGCCGCGTCGTCGAGCCATCGGGGCCGTACGGCGCGCGTGTCGGCGTCGAGTGTGGTCGGCACGGTCGCGAGCACCAAGTCGGCGTCGAAGCGAGCGCTCAGCTCGGCGGCGACCGGGATCGCCCGGGCCGCGAAGTCGGAGCCGTCGAGGGGCACGACGAAAGTGCGGGGAATGGACGTGATGGCATCGGCACGGTCGATCGTCATGCGACCAGCCTCGACGCGCCGGCCGGAGACCGCCAGGGCACAAGGTCCCGCGACGAGGTGACCTTGTCCCCTACTCCTCACGCGGTCCCCGTCCGTACCGTCGGCCGATGGTCGATGCCCACCGTCCAAGTGCTCGCCGGCGTTGGTCGTTCCCGAACGCGTGGGTCGCGGGAGTCCAGATCCCGAGGTTCAGCCTTCGGATCGGAATGACGGATTGGTCTCCGTCTCGAGGCGTGCCGCGAAGACCGCAGCCTGCGTGCGTCGCTCCATGCCGAGCTTGGCGAGCAGGTTGGACACGTAGTTCTTGACCGTCTTCTCGGCCAAGTGCAGGTCGTCGGCGATCTGCCGGTTCGTGAGCCCGTCGGCGATGAGGGCGAGGATCTTGCGCTCCTGCCCGGTGAGGCGCGCCAAGCGCTCGTCTTCCGCGGACGGGCGCCGCAGCCGCTCGGCGACCCGCTGGGCGACCACCGGATCCAGGAGCGACTCACCCCGCGACACCCTGCGGACCGCGTCGACGATGTCGTTCCCCCGGATCTGCTTGAGCAGGTAGCCCGACGCACCGGCGACGACCGCCTGGACAAGTGCCTCGTCGTCAGAGAACGAGGTCAGCACGAGGCACGCGATGTCACCGTGGTCGGAGCGGATCTCGCGGCAGACCGCGATGCCGTCACCATCGGGAAGGCGGACGTCGAGGATGGCGACGTCGGGTCGCGTCGCGGGGATCCGCGCGAGCGCGCGCTCGGCGGTGTCGGCTTCGCCGACGACCTCGATGTCGTCCTCAGCGTCGAGCAGCTCCCGGACCCCGCGGCGGACAACCTCGTGGTCGTCGAGCAGGAACACGCGAATCACAGGGTCGTACACGGGCCAGGAGCCTACCTGGGGCCGCGAAACGGCCGTGAAGGTGACCTCCGGCCCTGTTCGTCTTCGCTTGCCGGGCGCACGATCGACCAAGAGTCCCATGCGGCGAACGGAGGCCGCGATGCCCAAGAGACTGATCGTCCCGCTCGATGGCTCCCGGCTGGCGGAGCGCGGCCTGACGTGCGCGGAGGAGCTGGCGTCGCACCTCGAAGCGTGTGACATCGTCGTGATGACCGCGTCCACCGCTGCGGATCGTCGGCGGCGCGTCTACGTCGAGACCGTCGCCGAACGGGCCGCCGATCGGCGGGTGTCCGCCGAGTACGTCGTCGGTGATCCCGCGGCCTCGTTGGCGAGCCTGGTGCTGGAGCGGCCCGACTCGGCGGTCTGCATGACCACGCATGGCTGCGGCGGTTCCACCGTGCGTCCGATCGGTTCGGTGACCTCGTCGGTCCTCAGGACGCTCGCAGCGCCGCTGTTCCTGACCGGCCCATCGTGCCGGTCGCGCTGGTGGCGGTCTCCGCCGCTGCTCGTCGCCTATTCGGACGACGAGACTCCGGACGTGCTCACACCAGCGTCCGAATGGAGCGACGAGCTCGGCATGGATCTCCGTCTGGAGGCGGTCCACCATCCGTTCGACGCGTGTTCGAGCGTCCTACCGAGCCGGTTCCTCGACTCGGCGCAGGCGTCGGTGGCACGAAACCGCGGTGAGGTGGCCACTCTCGTCCTCCACGACGACTTCGCGCCGCGAGCGGTCGTCCGGAGCGCGGTGGAGTTGCCGGCAACGCTCCTCGCCATGGCGAAACGACCGGGAGCGCCGTGCGACGGCTCACCGCTCGACGCCGACGGCATCGCGATCGTGCTGCACAGCCCGTGCCCCATCCTGCTTGTCGCCGGCAAGACCACTTGACGCTCGGCCGACGACGCGACCCTCGTCGGCGACCACTCGGTCCGCCTCCGGTACCGGGATCCCAGATGACGTTCGCGCATGCCGTGGTGCCCGCCCCGCGATGACGTCAGCTCCACTCCTCGACCACGCGACCGGGGCGCAGCGCGAAGCCGTCCGACTCCAATCGCCATTCCGACCCGCAACACGGGCAGCGTGCGGCTTCGAGGCCACCGAAGGCCACGCCCTCCAGCTCGTGGTCCGGGCAGATCGGGCAGTGACCCCGCTCGAGCTGCACCCGCACGGTGTGGGGGGCGACGGACGACGGCGCAGCGTGCTCCGCGATGCAACTGAACGACATCCTCATCGCGCATCCTCCTCGGACGTCGTGGCCGGTGTGGACGGCACCACGACCACCGGACACGGGCTGTGCCCCGCACACCGCTGGCTGACCGAGCCCAGCATCACGCCGGTGAAGTCGCCGCGTCCGCGGCTTCCCACTACGAGGAGGTCTGCATCACGGGCGAGCTCGACCAAGACTCGTGCCGGCTGACCCTCCACCACGAGGGGGCGTACGGGAACCGAGGTCGACCCTTCGATTCCCAACCCCTCGAGCGCGTGGTGCAGCGCCGCCTTGGCCCGCGTCGCCGACTGTTCGAGGATGGGCGCCTGGTACTCCGAGCCGACGTCGATCCAGGCGAGCCCGGAATCGTAGACGAGCACTGCGCCGATCTCGCCGCCGGTGCGCCGGGCTTCCTCGACCGCCCACGCCAGTGCAACCAGCGAGTCCGGTGACCCGTCGACGCCGACGAGGATCCGCCGGGCACGGTTCCGAGTGGTCATGAGTCGCTCCTGTGCTTGGGTCATGGGGAGATCTTGCGCCCCGAGGCCGACGCCTCCCAGAGCCAAAGGTCACCTTGCGGACCGCTGCGCCCTTGGCGCCCGAGTGCGAGATCGGCATCGGTCATGGGTCGGCAAGCGAGTCGATCCAGCGAGTTCAGGACACAGTCACGTTGAGCTTCATGCCGAGGCGGTAATGGCCTGGCAGGTTGCAGACGGCGACGTAGTGGCCCGGAGCCAGCGACGAGGTCGTGAAGCTCTTCGTCCCTCCTGCTTTCAGGGGGTTCCCGCTGTCGGCAACGTTGGTGAGGAGGGGCGACTCCTCGTTGACGTCGCCGTCCGCACTCAACGGCAGGCGGTTGGCAGGCAACGCGGTCTTGAAGATGACGATCTCGTGCGGGACAGTGCCGCTGTTGGTGTAGCCGATCGTGTGTTTGCCGGTCTTGAGCGTCGTCGGTATCAGCACCTTGAAGTCGACCGTGCTCGCCTGCACGTCACCGGCGGGACCGGAGGAGCCCTTCACGGCGTACGCGATCACCACCGCCACCGTCGAAGCCACCAGTAGTGCGGCCACGGTGATGAGCATGAAGCGCATGTCGCGCCAGGCCCGGCGCGATCCCCGTGTGGGCTGTCGCGCTGACGCCGGAGCGGCCGGAGGTGGTTCCGTGGTAACGGTCATGGGTTGATCATGCGCACACGCTGCGTTCGCTCCCAGGGGACAAAGTCCCGGGCCGCGCCGGCACCGAATCGACGTGGGGAACGATTTCCCCGAGAAGATGCGCAGCGCCCAGATCGCCTGCTCTGGAGCAGCGTCGGGCTACGACGTGCCAAGATTCTTCCGTAGGCGGTGTGTTCCGGGCCGGGTCATCGGCCGAGACACAGCGGTGTATGGGGGGGCCATGAAGTCGCCGTGGAAGTCGATTGCGGCACTCGAGCC
>CAVYOL010000006.1:0-147924 GCA_963770105.1 uncultured Acidimicrobiia bacterium
TCGCATGACGACGCAACCGCCCGAAGAGTTCCCGGAACCATTGCCGGAATCGCCGGTAGGCGACGACACCACCGCGACCCCTACGGAGCCCACGCCGGTCGCCGAGCCGACTCCCGATCCGGAACCGACCGCCGTCGCGCCGATGGTCCCGCCACCGTGGCCGACCGCGGCCGCGCCGACGCCACCGCCGCCACCCGGAGGCCCGACGGGCGCGACGCCGCCGCCCCCGACGGGCCCGCCACCGACCGTGCCACCCCCGGCCGTCGGGCCGAGCCGTCCGAACGTGTGGAAGCAGTTTCTCGCGGGTGCGCTCATCGGCGCGCTCGTCGGTGGTGGGACGGCAGGAGGCATCTACCTCGCGACCAAGGACGACTCGTCGACCCGCACGGTGATCGTGCGGGAGTCCGCGCCGGGCACGAACGCGCGCAACACCTCGAGGATCGCGGAGCCCCAGGACATCCAGGGCATCCTGCAAAAGGTCGAGCCGGCGGTCGTCGCGATCCGCACGGGTGGCGCGGTCTCGGGTGACCAGAACGAGAGTGGTGGCGCGGGCACCGGCTTCGTGATCTCGCCCGACGGGGTCATCGTCACGAACAACCACGTCGTCGAAGGTGCGAACGGCGAGATCCAGGTGACCTTCACGGATGGCACGAGCAAGAGCGCCAAGGTGGTCGGCCGCTCGACCGACAACGACCTCGCGGTCCTGAAAGTCGACGGCACCGGGCTCCAGTCGGCGAAGCTCGGCAGCTCGGACAAGCTCCAGGTCGGTGACGAGGTCGTCGCGATCGGCAACGCGCTCGCGCTCGAAGGTGGGCTCAGCGTCACCCGCGGCATCATCTCGGCGAAGGACCGCACCGTGCCCGAGGAGAGTGGCGCGACGCTCTACGGCGTGCTGCAGACCGACGCGGCGATCAACCCCGGGAACTCGGGTGGCCCGCTCGTGAACTCCGACGGCGAGGTGGTCGGCATCAACACCGCGATCGCCGATCCGCAGGAGGCCCAGAACGTCGGCTTCGCGATCGGCATCGACACCGCGAAGTCGGTCATCGACGACCTCCGGGCGGGCAAGGCGGTCCAGACCGCGTTCCTCGGCGTGGTGACCCAGCAGGTCACGCCGGCGCTGGCGAAGGAGATGCACCTGAAGACCCAGACCGGCTCCGTGGTCCGCCAGGTCACGGCCGGCTCGCCCGCGGCGAGCGCGGGGATCAAGAAGAACGACGTCATCATCGCCCTGGGCGGCACCGCCGTGGACTCTCCCGACGAGCTCGGGGGCGCGGTCCGCAAGTACAAGCCGGGGGACAAGGTGGACGTCCTGATCGAGCGCGGCGGGGACCAGCAGACCGTCTCGGTCACCATCGGGACCAGACCCGCCGCCAAGGGCTGAGCCCGCGACCCCACGGTTCCGGCCGGTGAGCACCGCGATCGGGGCACTACGCTGCCCCGGTCCCGTCCACTCGAGGAGTACCCCCCACATGGCCCAGCAACCCGAAGAGCTCGAGCAGGTTCCCCCGGTCGGACACGTCCGCGTGGTCTACCTGGGCCCGGTTGCGCCGCACTGGGAGGTCCAGGGTGTGTTCGGCGAGCGTCAGCTCATCGAGGACTTCCGCCAGCGGGCCCTGGCCCGGCTCCAGCTCCTGCCGCCCCACGACCCGCAGTTCCGCCGCAACCGCGAGCGGGTCATGCGCGACGCCGAGCGGGAGAACCTGATCCTCGACTGGGACCTCGGCTACGAGGAGACCCCGGCCACCTAGTCCTCCCAGCTCCCCGTGGGCGAGCCCGCGATGATCAGCGCCTCGGCGTTGGTCGTGACGCCGAGGCGCTTCCGAGTGTCGACGAGCCGGCGTTGGATGGTGCGACGCGAGTACCCGATCGTCTTCGCGATCTCCGTGATCGTGTGTCCTGCGGCGAGCAGCTCGAGGATGCGGAGCTCGAGGGGGTCGAGGGACTCCTCGACCGGCGCGCGCGAGCCCAACATGCGGACGGGTCCCACCCGGGTCAGACCGTCGAGCAGGAACGCGCGGACCCGGAGGTCGTCGGGCAGGAGCAGCGCCACCCGCGCGCCGCGAGCGGCCGCGAAGAGTGCGTGCGCGGCGTCGTCGCTGGTGCGCACCGTGCCCGTCACCAGCTCGGTGAGCGCGTCGAGCAGCCACGGCTCCGTCGGGAGCGCGTCGAGCGCGAGTGCCTCGGTCCCGCGCCGCTGGGCGGCGGCGAGATGGGCATCGAGGACGTCCGACGTGGTCGCGACCAGGTTGGGGCGCTGGTCACGGTCCGCCGCGGGCTCGGCGCAGAGCATCGAAGCGGCCGCCTGCAGCCGCGTGAAGGCACCGGTCGCCCGCATGGCGGCCCGGACGTGGGACTCGATCGTCGACGGCTCCAGCGCGAGTGCCCGCGCGATCTCCACGCTCGTCTGGCCGCGGGCGATGCGCCGGAGCACCTCGAGCTGGGCTTCCGACACGTTCCGGGGTGACGGGCGGTGCGAGGGCCGGCGACCCAGCGCCCGCAGGCTCCGCTGCACCCGGCGCCGGAGCGGGGAGAGACCGAGCGCCGCGCACTCGGCGTCGACGGACTCGAGGTGCGCGAGCGCGCGCTCCGGATCTCCCGCACGGGTTGCGGCTTCGCCCGCGGCCCAGCGCGCGCGGAGCGCGGCGCGCCGGCTCCCCGCGGCCCACTGCGCGGCGGCGGCTTCGAAGGCGTCGCACGCGACGGCGGGGTCCGAGGCCTCGAGGCCGCGCAGCTCGGCGATCACACCGCTGAGGTTGGGGAACGCGAGCGCCAGCACGTCCACGCTGCGCGGGTCGATCGGCTCACCGAGATCGTGGCGCGCCCACTGCCCGATGAGCACCGCCTGGACACGCCCCGGATAGCCACCGACCTCGAGGGCGAGCGCCTGGTTCGCGACCTCGATCGCGTCGGCGCGGCCGGCGAGCCAGTGGGTCTCGCCGAGGGACCAGAGCGCCATCGAGCGCGCCGCGTCGTCGGTGGCGGCGTCGAGGCCGCGGTGGGCGAGCGCCAGCGCCTCCTCGTCGGCGCCGGTGTCCGCGAGCGCGATGGTGACGACAGCGGTCAGCATCTCCCGGGTGCGGAAGGTCAACCGGGCGTCGAGCAGCGGTGGTCCCTGGGCGAGGACCGCGGCGTAGTCACCGTCGACGTGCAGTCCCGCCATCAGCGCCGCGGCCCGGAAGTAGCCGTTCCACGCCGGTGAGGCCGCCTCGGTCGCCCGCACCATCTCCTCGGCGATCGCGCGGCAGCGCGTGGGGTCGCCGGAGAGCAGGTGGCCGAACAGCAGCGTGTCGTAGGTGACGACGGCGTTGTGGAGGTCCTGCTCCGCCTGCGCGAGCTCGCCCGCCCGTTCGAGGTGCTCCTGCCACTCCGGGTCGTTGGCCATCAGCAGCGCGAGCCCGAGTGCGCTGTGCGCGGCGACGAGCGCCTCGCCGCACCGCTCCGCCACGGCGACGGCGTCACGGCCGATGCGGACCGCGGCGTCCAGGTCCCAGTCGAGGCGCGCGACGATCCGCGACCTGAGGCTCAACAGCTCGGCCTCCTCGGCGGACCCGCGGCCCGCGGCGAGGGTCAGCGTGCGGTCGAGGACGATCCGCGCCGGTTCCATCTCGGTCTCGGCCCAGTAGGCCCGCGCAAGTGCGACGCCGGCGCGGAGCTCGAGGGCTTCGTCGTCGATGGTGGGGCGCTCCAGCACCGCGATGACGTCCCGGTACCGGCCGCTCAGGCTGAGCTGCTCGGCCGCGTCGATCCGCAGGACCGGGTCGGCGTCCGGTGCGTGCTGCGCGGCGAGGAGCAGGAGGCTCGCCCGTGACCAGCCGGTCGGAGCCTCCGCAGCCGCGAGCCGGGCGGCGGTCCCGGCGGCCTCGAAGTCGCCGGCGGCTTCGAGGTGGTACGCCCGCCGGGCCGGGTCGTCGGTCTCGGCCGCGAGCTCCCGGTGCAGCGCCCGACGCCGGTCCGGGCCGGCGAGCGCCCGCGCGGCCTCGGCCACGAGGTCGTGGCGCAGCTGCACGCGGTCGTCGGCGAGCACGTCGGCCAGGCCATGCGCGAGCAGCTCGGCCCGGACGTCGTCGGGCACGGCCAACGGCTCCGCGGCCAGCCCGAGCCGCGCCGCCGCGTCGAGCGCGCGTGGCGTCAGGCGGCCGACGACGGCCGTGACGACCGCGCCCGGTCGATCGTCGGTGTCGCCCGGACCCGATGTGGCGGCCAGCTCGAGCAGGAGCGGGTTGCCGCGCGCGCCGGCGAGCCACCGGTCGACGTCCGAAGGGGGCGCGCCGGGGCGGTGCGCCTGCACGACCGCGCGCGCGTCGGTGTCGTCGAGGGGCAGCAGCTCCACGACGGTGCCGACATCGGACAGCCGGCCGACGACGGCGGCCGCGTCGCCCGGCTCGGGGCGCACCGTGGCGATGACCGGGACGAGGACGCAGAGCTCTTCGAGCACGGCCAGCGTGTCGGGATCGCACCAGTGCAGGTCGTCGACCACGAGGAACGCCCCGGTCAACGCGTTCCGCAGGTGCGCGACCATCGCCGCGGGCTCACCCGTTGCCGGGAGGCTCGGCACCGCCTGGCGCAGCGCGAGGTACGGGACGTCGTGGAGCATCTCGAGGCCGCGGCCGAAGCTGAACGACCGGTCTGCCGACTCGGTGGCGGCCCGGACGAGCGCGGTCTTGCCGATCCCGGCCTCGCCGCGCACGAGGCACGACCCTCCGGTGTCGATCGCGCCGGCGAGCCGGTGCCAGGCGTCCGCGCGGCCCAGGAGCGTCGAGGGCGCGACTCCTACCGCTCGCGCTCGTCCTCCGGCCACCACATCTCCTCCGCCACCCTGCAGGGGAGGAGCGTAGGTCGCGGGGCGGGGTCAGCCGAGCGGGTCGACGTCGTCCGCGACGCCGGGGTGGGTGCCGGTGACCATGAATTGCACCCGTTCCGCGATGGTGACCGCGTGGTCGGCGATCCGCTCGTAGTGCCGGGCGACCAGGGCGACCTGCACGGCCTGGAGCACCGTCGCCTCGTCGGACGCGCCCCACGCCAGGATGTGCCGGAACAGGCTCTTGGTGAGCTCGTCCATCGTGTCGTCCATGTCGCTCAGCGCGGCCGCCCACGACGGGTCCGAGTCCGCGAAGGCGTCGATGGCCAGCCGGGTCTGGTTGGAGGACTGGATCCCCATCCGGTCGATGATGCCGCGCACCTTCGGGTCGAGCTCGTGCGGATAGATGCGCCGCGTCGTCTTCGCCACGTTGACCATGAGGTCCGCGTCCCGCTCGAGCTCGTGGTTGATCCGCATCATGGTGACGACGGCCCGCAGGTCCACCGCGACGGGCGACTGGGTGGCGAGGATCAGCAGCAGCCGGTCGTCGACCTGGTGGTACAGCTCGTCGACCCGGTCGTCGCCCTCGACCACGGACTCGGCCATCGCCAGGTCGCCGTCCAGGAAGGCCTGGGTGCCGGCCGCGATCGCCTCGGTGGTCAGCGCGGCGAGCCGGATGATGTCGCTGCGGACCTCATCGAGCTCTTCTTGGAGGGTCTTGCGACCTTCGTCGCCGGTGGCAGCAGGGATGCTCACTCGATCTCCGAAGTAGGGGAACGACCGGAATCATCGTCGCGCGTTCGCCGGATGGAAAGCATTGCCGCCTCCCGGCGGTGACTGTTCCCTTGCGGTTCACCTGATGGCCAGGTGTTCGTGGCCGGGCACGTGTCTTCTGGGGGTTGGTGGCCCTCCGTTCATCGGAATACACGTCCTGTTCACCTTCGCGCTACCCCGGGGCCACTCCGGGTCCAACCGGCGTCCGTACGATCCGGGCCGTGCCAACTCGGCGCATTGTCTCCAGTTCCCGACTCGGGAGGACACCCCGACCATGACTCGAATCTCACCGCGCGTGCGGTGGACGGTGGCGCTGATCGCAGCCTTCGGCCTCGTGGCCGCAGCCTGTGGCAGCTCCAGCAGCTCCAGTGGCAGTGGCGGCACGACCAAGACGACCGCGAAGACGGCGGCACTCGCGGCGGCGACCCTCAACGGTTCCGGTTCGACGTTCCAGCAGGCCTTCGACGAGACGGTGATCCAGGGCTTCAAGGACGCGCAGCCGGCGGTGACGATCACCTATGCAGGTGGTGGCTCGGGCAAGGGCCAGACCGACCTGCAGGCCGGTCTCGTCCAGTGGGCGGGCTCCGACAGCATTCCCGCCGCGGCGGATGCGTCGAAGTACAAGGGCCCGGTGCTCAACTTCCCGACCGTCGGTGCACCGATCACGCTGTCCTACAACCTCTCCGGCGTCAGCAAGCTCCAGCTCTCGGCCGACACGATCGCCGGGATCTTCCAGGGCACGATCAAGACCTGGAACGACTCCGCGATCAAGAGCGACAACCCGGGTGTGACGCTGCCGAGCACCACGATCACGGTGGCCCACCGCTCGGACGGCTCGGGCACGACGGCGAACTTCACCAAGTACCTGACCAAGGCGTCGCCGACCACCTGGAAGCTCGGCTCGGACAAGACCGTGGCGTGGCCCGACGGGTCAGCAGGCCGGCAACGGCAACGCCGGCGTCGCCCAGATCGTCAAGGGCACCAACGGGGCGATCGGCTACGTGGACTTCTCCGACGCGAAGGCCGCCGGCCTCGTGTTCGCGAGCGTCAAGAACAGCGCCGGCAAGTACATCGCGGCATCGATCGGCGGTGCGACCGCGGCCATGGAGACCGCGACCGTGAACCCCGATCTCTCGTTCGACCCGCTCGACGCGAGTGGAGCGACCGCGTACCCGATCACGTCGCCGACGTACATCCTCGTCTACACGACGCAGTCGAACGCGGCGGTGGGGAACGCGCTGAAGGGCTTCCTCAACTACATCTACGGACCGGGCCAGGGCATGGCCGCCTCCGTGGACTTCGCCAAGCTCCCGGCGAACATCCTGAGCCAGGCCAAGGCGCAGGTCGCCAAGATCACCGTCTCCTAGCACTCCGTCCACGTGGGGGCGGGCGCGCTGCCCGCCCCCACCTGGCACTCTCACCATGCCGACCGACACCGAGCTCCTTCCCTCACCCGCCCCCCAGCACCTCGGCGGCACCCGTCCGCCGGGTCGCGGCGTGGACCGTGCGTTCCGGATCCTGGCCTTCGCCGGCGGGTTCCTGGTGCTCGTCATCCTGGTCCTGATCGCGTACTCGACGATCTCGAAGGCGTGGCCCGCGTTCCGAGACGAAGGGCTCAGCTACCTCACCAGCTCGAACTGGGATCCCGCGAACGCGGCCTTCGGGACCCTGGCGTTCTCGTTCGGCACGCTGGTGATCTCGGTGATCGCGCTCATCGTCGCGGTACCGATCAGCGTCGGGATCGCGCTCTTCGTCAGCGAGATCTCGCCCGGGTGGCTCCGGCGCCCGGTCGTGACGTTGATCGACCTCCTCGCCGCAGTCCCGTCGGTCGTCTACGGCCTCTGGGGCCTGCTGGTCCTCGTCCCCGCACTGCCGGGCTTCTACCAGGACTGGCACAACCTCTTCGCCGACGTGCCCGTCCTCGGCAACGTCTTCGACGGCGACCCGATCGCGGGGAAGGCGTTCATGACCGCGGGGCTGATCCTCGCGATCATGATCACACCGATCATCACTGCCGTGACTCGTGAGACCTTCATGACGGTTCCGCAGGCGCAGAAGGACGCGGCGCTCGCGATGGGTGCGACGCGGTGGGAGATGATCCGGGCCGCGGTGTTCCCGCACAGCCGCAGTGGCATGACGGCCGGGATCCTCATCGGGCTCGGCCGCGCGATGGGAGAGACCATCGCGGTCGCCCTCGTCATCGGGTCCTCGCCGCAGATCACCGAGAAGCTCTTCAGCTCCGGCGACGCATTGCCGGCGGTCATCGTGAACCAGTTCGGGGAGTCCACCGGCACCTACCAAGCGGCGCTCATCGGCATGGGTGTGGTGCTCTTCTTCCTGACGCTCGTCATCGGCGTCGTCGCCCGAACGGCCCTGGCCCGCGCCGATCGAAAGCTGGGCGCGGCATGAGCACGGTCATGACGCCCCAGGCACCGGCCTCGCCGCCGCCGGCGCGACCGTCGGTCAGCAAGAGCAGCGCGAGCGGGTGGCGGAGGGCGAAGAGCGGAATTGCCAGCTTCCTCATCGTCGCGTCGCTCGTCGTAGCGATGGTTCCGCTCGTGCTCATCGTCGGCTACGTCATCGTGCGGGGCATCGACTCGATCAGCTGGGCGTTCCTGACCGACGACATCCCGATCCTGACCCGCTCCGAGGGCCCGGGCATGGGTCCCGCGGTCGTGGGCACCCTGCTGATCACCGGGGCCGCGACGGTCATGGCCGTCCCGCTCGGGATCCTGGGCGGGATCTACCTCAACGAGTACAGCGCGCGCACCGCGCTCGGCCGCGGGATCAGCTTCCTCGCCGAGGTGATGACCGGGGTCCCGTCCATCGTGATGGGCCTGTTCATCTACTCGATCTGGGTGCTGCGCTTCGGGGTCTCCGGGTTCGCCGGGGCGCTGGCCCTCGCGTGCCTCATGCTGCCGGTGATCATCCGGACGACGGAGGAGACGCTCAAGCTCGTTGCCTCGGAGCTGCGCGAATCGGCCTACGCGCTCGGTGGCCGCAAGGCGGGCACGATCCTGCGCGTGGTGCTCCCGGCCGCCGCCCCCGGGATCGTCAGTGGCGCGCTCCTCGCGGTTGCTCGCGCCGCGGGTGAGACGGCGCCGCTGCTCTTCACGATCCTCACCGTGAACGAGACCAACACCAACCTCTTCCACGGACCGAACACCACCTTGTCCGTCCAGATCTTCCGCAACGCGCAGCAGGTGTTCCCCGGACCCCAGGAGCGGGCCTGGGGTGCCGCGCTGACGCTGATCGCGATCGTGTTCGTGTTCACCCTGCTCTCCCGTGGCCTCTCGGCCGTATTCGCAAGGAAGCACCGCGTATGAGCCTCGTTGACGACCGGAGCCAACCTATGGATCATCTCGACGTGACCCGAACTAACGTCGGGGCAGTGGACGAAGGAGCCGAAGAGCTACCGGAACGCGACCGCGAAGTCGTGTTCGAGATCCGGGACGGCTCGGTGCGCTACGGCTCGAACCTCGCGGTCGCCGACGTGAGCTTCGACGTCCGGGCGCGCGAGATCACCGCGATCATCGGACCGTCCGGCTGCGGCAAGAGCACGTTCCTGCGCTGCCTCAACCGGATGAACGACTTCATCCCCGGCGCCAAGGTCAGCGGCACGATCACCTACCACGGTGAGGACCTGTACGACTCCAAGGTCGATGCGGCCGAGGTCCGGCGCCGGATCGGGATGGTGTTCCAGAAGCCGAACCCGTTCCCCAAGTCGATCTTCGACAACGTGGCGTACGGCCCGCGCATCAACCGCTTCAAGGGCGACATGGGCGAGCTCGTGGAGCAGGCGCTGACGCGTGCCGCGCTCTGGGACGAGGTCAAGGACAAGCTGAAGAAGAGCGCGTACGCGCTTTCGGGCGGTCAGCAGCAGCGACTCTGCATCGCGCGCACGCTCGCGGTGCAGCCGGACGTCGTGCTGATGGACGAGCCGTGCTCCGCGCTGGACCCGATCGCGACCTCGCGCATCGAGGACCTGATGGTCGAGCTCAAGCGCGACTTCACCATCGTGATCGTGACCCACAACATGCAACAGGCCGCCCGGGTCTCGGACATGACGGCGTTCTTCACCACCGACGTGGCCGAGGACTCGAGCCGGGTCGGCCGGCTCGTCGAGTTCGACCGGACGCACACGATCTTCACCAGCCCCTCCGACCAACGCACCGAGGGCTACATCACCGGTCGGTTCGGGTGAGCCTGCGGACTCGCATGGCCGGCGGAACGACTGGCGATGGAGTGAACCCGGCGAATCGGGACCGGGTCGCCGAAGAGCGAGAGCAGTTCGGCGAAGCGCTGCACGCGCTGGCGGACGCGGTCATCGTCGTCGACACGGACGGTGTCGAGCTGCTCCGCAACGACCCCGCGGAACGGTTTCGGGACGGTCGTCACAGCGACGCGCTGGCCGAGGAGCAGATCAACGAGCTGCTGACCCGGGCCCGGCAGGGTCAGAGCGGCGAGCGCGAGCTGCAGCTCTTCGGGCCGCCGCGGGAGGTGCTCTTCCTGCGCTCGCAGCCGCTGCTCGCCGACGGGGCCATCCTCGGTGCCGTCGTGTTCATCCGGGACATCTCGGAGACCCGGCGCAAGGAGTCCGTGCGCCGCGACTTCGTCGCCAACGTCAGCCACGAGCTCAAGACCCCGATCGGCGCGCTCGCGTTGCTGGCGGAGACCATGGCCGGCAGCGGCGACGAGGTGGTCGTCCGCCAGCTGGCCGAACGGGTCTCGCCGCGAAGCGGACCGGCTCGGCCGAATCATCGACGACCTGCTCAACCTGAGCCTGATCGAGGCGCAGGAGTCACCGAGCCGCGAGCCCGTGCCGATCTCGGTGCTGATCACCGAGGCGGTCGACGCGGTGCGGCCCGCGGCCGACGCGCTGGGGATCCCGCTGCACGTCGCGGCCGACCTCCCGGAGGCCTCGGTGCCCTGCGACCGCCGGCAGGTGCTCAGCGCGCTCACCAACCTGCTCGACAACACGATCAAGTACTCGGAGTCGCCGAGCGCGGTGGAGATCGGCGCGACCGCGTCGGACGGCATGGTGACGATCACGGTGGCGGACCAGGGGCCGGGCATCCCGTCGCGCGACCTCGAGCGGATCTTCGAGCGGTTCTACCGCGTGGATCGGGCCCGGAGCCGGGCCACCGGTGGCACCGGGCTCGGTCTCTCCATCGTCCGCCACGTCGCCCAGGCGCACGGCGGCGACGTCACGGTCGAGTCCCGCGAAGGCGAGGGCTCCACGTTCCGGCTGCGGCTCGCGCAGGTGGTCAACGGGGGCTCCTCACCGTCCGGCTACCTGTTCGAAGAGCGGCGTTGATGGCGGATCCCCAGCTGATCCTCGTCGTCGACGACGAGCAGTCCTACCGAGACGCGCTGACGGTGGCGTTGGAGCGCGAAGGCTTCGCGCGTCGAGACCGCCGCAGACGGCGTGGAGGCGCTCGAGCGGTTCGACTCCGTCCAGCCGGCTCTGGTGCTCCTCGACGTGATGCTGCCGCGCGTGTCCGGTGTCGACGTGTGCCGGCAGATCCGGACCCGCTCCCGCGTGCCGATCATCATGGTGACCGCGCGCAACGCGGAGATCGACGCGGTCGTCGGCTTGGAGGTCGGCGCGGACGACTACGTGACGAAGCCGTTCCGGTTGCGGGAGCTGATCGCGCGGGTGCGGGCCGCGCTGCGTCGGGTCCCCGTCGGCGCGGAGACGAGCAGCGGGCCCGACGACATCCTGGAGATCGGCGACGTCCGCCTCGACGTCGCCGCGCCACGAGGTCGCGGTCCGCGGCGACCTCGTCGCGCTGCCGCTCAAGGAGTTCGAGCTGCTCGAGCTGCTGCTCGCCAACGCGGGACGCGTGCTCACGCGCGACGTGTTGATCGACCGCATCTGGGGCCCGAACTACTTCGGCGACACCAAGACGCTGGACGTGCACGTCAAGCGGCTGCGGACCAAGGTCGAGGAGGACCCCGGTCACCCGACGCACATCGTCACCGTGCGCGGGGTCGGGCTACCGGTTCGAGAAGCCCAAGGTCGCGGTGAGCTGAGCGCTACTTGCGGTTGCGGCGCCCGGACGGCAGCAGGTCGTCGTCGACCTCGGTGAGCCCGATGAGCTGATCCGCGAGCGCGGAGGGCTCGGCGGGAGCTTCCGGAACGGGCCGGTGGACGTTCAGCTCCGCGAGGCCGCTGAGACCGGCCACGGGCGCGGCGGGAGCCCCGAGGGGTGGAGCCGGGCTCGGGAGCGGCGGCACGCCCGGGGGCCGCGAGGTCGGCACCGGGGCGAAGACGCTGATCGGCTCGACCTCGCTTGGCTGCGCCGGGTCCGGCTGCTCCGGATCGGGCTCGGGCTCGCCGAGCAGGTCCGAGAACTTCACGACACCAGGGCCAGTGCCGACTCGTACTCGTCGCGCGACCGCGGCGTCGCGAGGTTCGCCGACGCGAAGGTGGCCACGACCTTGCCGTCCTTGTCGATCACGAAGCTGGCGCGGTTCGCGCAGCCGAGCTGCTCGTTGAACACGCCGTAGGCCTTCGCGACGGCACCGTGGGGCCAGAAGTCCGAGAGCACGGGGAACGTGAACCCCTGCTGCTCGGCCCACTGCGCCTGCGCGTGGCGGGTGTCGCAGGAGATCGCCAGCACCGCGGCGTCGGCCGACTCGAACGTGGAGGGGTCGTCGCGGATCTCGCAGAGCTCGCCTTGGCAGACGCCCGTGAACGTGAACGGGTAGAAGACGATCACGACGGGTTGCTTGCCCTTGTAGTCGGCCAGGCTGATGTCGTTGCCGGCCTGGTCCTTGAGGGTGAAGTCGGGGGCTGCTTGCCCAACCTCAACGGTCATAGAGGTGATCTCCTGGATCGACGGGGGGAACCGTCGAAGTGTACGGGTTGGCCGCCGTCAGCGCGGCGGGGCGGGCAACGCATCCCCGAGCGCGTTCTCGACCGATTCGGCCGCACCCTTGAGCGGTGCTGCGACGATTCCGGCGAGCGGTGTGACCGTGGCGTAGCCGGCGACGACGAGCGCGGCGTCGGTCGCCGCGTCGGGCTCGATGGCGCGGGCCCTGGAACTCGATGCGCAGGTCGCCGGAGTCGATGTCGGACGAGGCCACCCAGAACTCGCCGTACGGCGCCAGGTCGGCTTCCCGCACCCCGAGCACCTCGGCGATCGGGAGGTTGGGAACGTTCAGGTTGAGGACACGCGGCGCGCCGTCGCCGGCGGCGACCCAGTCGAGCGCGGGCACCGCGAGCTGCGCCGCGGTCTCCCAGTGGTAGCCCGTCTCGCTCCACTTCACGCTGACCGCCAGCGCCGGGACGCCGAGCCCCGCGGCCGTGAGCGCCGCGCCCACGGTGCCCGAGTGCAGGATGAGGTGACCCGTGTTCGCACCGGGGTTGATCCCCGAGGCCACGACGTCGGGGCGCGCCCCGAAGGCGCCGAGGCACGCGAGGTACACCGCGGTCGCGGGCGGGCGCTCGATCGCGAGGACCGGGACATCGGGCAGCTCGGCCCACTGGTGCTCGGTGACCGGGATCCCCTCGGAGCGGTGCAGGGGACCGATCGACGCCCCGGCGCCACTGAGGTCCGATGCGGGCGCCACGACGAAGACGTCGTGGCCGGCGTCGTGCAGGGACTTGGAGAGCGCGACGATGCCCGCGCGATTCGACCCCGTCGTCGTTCGTCACGAGCACTCGCATCCCGATGGAACCTAGTGGCCCCGCCGGAGGGTCTTTGCGCCGCGAGGGTCGCCTGGGACACGCTCCCTCAGGTGGCGACGGTGGTAGTGGTCGGTGGCGGCGTGCTCGGCACCATGCACGCGTACGCGGCGCAGGAACGGGGCCACGACGTCGTCCAGCTCGAGGCCGATCTCGAGGCCCGCAAGGCGTCGGTGCGGAACTTCGGCCTGGTCTGGGTGAGCGGGCGCGCACCGGGGCCGGAGCTGCACCTCGCGCTCCGGGCGCGCGAGCTCTGGGAGCTCATCGGCCAGCGGGCTCCCGACGTCGGCTTCCGCCCCGACGGCTCGATCACGGTCGCGCAGCACCCGGGCGAGCTCGCGGTCCTCGAGGCCGTGGCCGCCGCGCCCGAGGCCAAGGCGCGCCGGTTCCACATGTTGGAGCCGGCCGAGGTGCCCAAGGTCAACCCCGCGATCCGGGGTGCGGTCCTCGGCGCGCTGCACTGCCGGCGCGACACGATCGTCGAGCCGCGGCGCGTCCTGCCGGCGTTCCGCGCGGCGATGGCCGAGCGCGGGGGCTACACGTTCGTCGCAGGCCGGGTCGCGACCGAGGCTGCGCCCGGCCGGGTGCGCGACCACACCGGCCAGGAATGGCGGGGGGACCTCGCGATCCTGTGCCCGGGTGCGGCGCACGCGGGCGTCGCCGCGCCGTGGCTCGCGGCCGCGCCCCTGCGCCGTTGCCGGCTCCAGATGATGCAGACGGCGCCCCTCGACGAGCGGCTCACCACGTCGATCGCGGACGGCGACTCGCTCCGCTACTACCCGGCTTTCGCCGTACCCGAGGCCGCGGCGCTCCCGGCCCAGGCCGCGGTGGGCGCGGCCTGGCACGCGCAGCTGCTGATCGCGCGAGCGCGCCGACGGCGAGCTCACGATCGGCGACACCCACGTGTACGAGGAGCCGTACGACTTCGCCGTCGAAGACGAGCCGTACGAGCACCTGGCCGCCCGCGCCGAGTCGATCCTGGGCCGTCGCCTGCCCCCGGTGCAGCGCCGGTGGGCCGGCGTCTACTCCCAGGCGACGGATGCCTCCGCGTGCGTCCGGGTGACGCCGGAGCCGGGACTCGTGATCGTGACCGGACCCGGCGGACGGGGCATGACGCTGTCACCCGCGATCGCGGCCGAGACGTTCGAAGGGATGGGCTGGTGATCCGACTCGCGGTGCTGGACATGGCGGGGACGACCGTCAGCGACGGAGGGGTGGTCGAGCGGTCGTTCGTCGAAGCGCTGGGCGACATGGGCTTCGACCCGGACGGCGCGGAGCTGCAGGCGCACCTGGACTACGTGCGGTCGACGATGGGGCAGTCGAAGATCACGGTCTTCCGCTCCGTCTTCGACGGCGACGAGGAACGGGCGCAGGAGGCGAACCGGCGGTTCGAGACCGCGTTCGACCGCGCGGTCTCGCGCGGCGAGATCGAGCCGCTGCCCGGGAGCGAGGTCACACTCGAAGCGCTGCGCGCCCGCGGCGTGCGCATCTGTCTCACGACCGGCTTCTCGTCCTCGACGCGCGAGCAGCTGATGGACGCGCTCGGCTGGGGTGACCTCGTCGACCTCGCGCTGAGCCCGGGCGACGGCGTGCGCGGCCGTCCCTTCCCGGACCTGATCCTGACCGCGCTGATGCGCCTGGACATCGACGCGGTCCAGGAGGTCGCGGTCGCGGGCGACACGACGAGCGACCTCGTCGCCGGCACCGCGGCCGGCGCGGCGATCGTCGCGGGCGTGCTCACGGGTGCCCACGACCGCGCCCAGCTCGGGTCGGTGCCGCACACCCACATCCTGGACTCGATCGCCGACCTCCCCGCCGTCGCCTTCCCCACCTGACTCGTTTCGGGGCGTCTCAGCGTCGCCAGGGCGACGTCGCGACTCCCCGAAACCAGCGTTCAGGGGGTGGTCAGGAGGGGGCGCCAGGTCTCGAGGGTGGGGACGGTGCGGCCGACGACCTTGGCGTCGTCGTCGGCCCGGCGCAGCTCGAGCAGGGCCTCGAGATCGGGCGCCGCCCCGAGTGCCGCGACCTCGGTCTCGTCCATCAGCCCGCCCTGGGCCTCGAGGGTCACGATGCTGCGCGCGCTCAGTCGGGCGCGGTACTCCGGGTCGGTGGTGACGAGGAAGCGCTTCGCGTCGGCGTGCCACGAGACCAGCCACGCGACGCGGCGCCCGAGCAGGGGGGCGACCGCGGCGGCGCCGGTCGACGCGTGGCCGGCCGGCTCGTCGGGCCGCAGGATCGTGCCGACGTCGTGCACGAGGCCGGCGAGCTGCAGCTCGCGGTCGTCGGGATGGCGCTGTGCGAGGAGCGCCGCGCACTGCAGCGAGTGGTCCAGCACGTCGAGCGCCTCTTCGTCGGCCTGCTCGGTGCCGCGGCGAGGAGCCCGAGCAGCTCGTCGGGCGTCACGACGGCGGTGGGAGGTACCGGGCCTTCACGATGTCGCCCTCCTCGACCTGGAGCACCCAGGTCGAGCCCTTCTCGATGCGATCGTCGTCGAGCGGGACGCCGCGCTCGGCCAGGTGGTGCATGAGGTCGCCGATGACGTCGCCGTGACTGCAGAGCGCGATCGGCTGGGTCGCCTGCTCGACGAGCGCGAGCGCGTGGCTCCAGTGGTTGCCCTCGGCCAGGTCCTCGTCGAGCTCGACCTCGAGGCCCAGGCGCGCGGCCAACGGCTCGACCGTCTGCGCGCAGCGCGTGTACGGGCTGGTCAGCACCCGGGCGATGTCACGGTGGGCCAGGAGCTCGGCGATGCCGGCGGCCTGCGGGCGGCCGACGCGGGAGAGCGGGCGCAACCGATCATCACCCTCGAAGCGGCGACGACTCCCCGCCTTGGCGTGCCGCACGACGAACGCATCCATCCTGGCGGAAAGGTTAGACCGCGCAGCGCGGTCACCAGAACACGATCGTGGTCGTAGCTGAGCTGGTCGTGGGCGTCGGCGATCGGTAACCAGCGGATCTCGTCGACCTCGTCGTTCGGGGTGAACGCCGTGACCTCACCGAGCGGCTCCATGGCCCAGTACCGCACCACCTTCGGCCGGTCCCGACGGTCCCGGTACCGCACCTCCGGGAGCTCGTCGCCGAGCGACACCTCGAGCCCGGTCTCCTCGTAGACCTCGCGCCGGGCGCAGTCCTCGTCGGCCTCGCCGGCTTCCCGCTTGCCCTTCGGGAGGCTCCAGTCGTCGTACCGCGGCCGGTGCACGAGCAGCACCTCGGGGCGGCCGTCGTCACCCCGTCGCCACACCACCCCTCCCGCGGCCCGCACCTCCCGCGAGGTCACGGCGCCGAACGGAGCCGTCGGTGGCGCGCCCGCTGCCACGCGGCCGGCCACGCGTCACGGGTCTGGTGCTCGACCTCGCGGATCATCCCGGTCAGCACGCCCGCGACGAACACCGCGTCGTCCGTCTCGGCCTGCTCGGCGACCCCGCGCAGCCATCCGGCCGCGATCACCGCGTCCTGGTGGTCGCCGAGGACGTCCTGGAGCGCGGCGACCGCCTTGGCCATGCGACGCGCCGGCGGACCGAGCGCGGGGGCTACGGCTTCGGCCGCGTACCGGCTGCGCTTGGCCCGGATCCGCACCGCGTGCAGCTGCTCGTCGCGGGGACCTCGGGCAATGCCTCGACCGCGCGTCGAAGCTGGCGCCACGGTCCCCGCGCGAGCTGCGGCAGGATCTCGTGCGCGGGACGGTCGGCTTCGGGAAGCAACGCGGGAGCCCGCGCCGCATCGACGAGCCGATCCAGCAGCTGCGCGTACCGCGCCGACCGCAGCGCGACGAGCAGCTCCACCCGCGTCACTTCCCACCGGTGCACGAGCTGGTTCAGGAGCCGCTCGCCGACGGGTCGGTCGGCGTCGGTGAGCCGCTGCACCTTGCCTTGGAGGAGCGCGAGGAGCACCTCGGTGTCGCGCACCGCGCCGAGCTCCGCGCCGAGCCACTGCAGCTCCGTGCGCAGCGCCTCGTCCCACTCGGGCACGAGCAGGGATCGGAACGTCCGCAGGTCCGACCGCAGCCGCCGGGTCGCGACCCGGGCCTGGTGCACCTGCTCGGGGTCGTCGCCGAGGCGGACCCCGGGGTCGTGGGCCAGGAGGCGCAGGACCGAGGTCGTGATCGCGGCGTGGACGACGTCGCGCGCGGGGGAGTCGAGGGTGAGTGGGCCGGGCGCCACGACCTGCGGGGGCGCGAGCGCGCGCGGGCCGAGCGCGCGGGCGATCTTCGTGGTGCGCTCCGGCGCGCCGGCCCCCGCGAGCTGCAAGCGCGCGACGAGCGCGTCGGCGAGCTCGACCGGCGCGCCCTCACCGAGCTCGACCTCCAGCTCGCGGAACCGGCTCGTGATCCTGCCGTCGTCGAGCACCGAGACCTCGTCGTCCACGACCTCGGCGACCTTCTTGCCCCCCGCGTCGATCAGCTCGATGCGGCGGCGCCGGGTCTTCAGGCGCGCCACCGGCTGGACCGGCGCGGTGCGGACCCAGGCGCGGACGAGGTCGATCGCGGCGGGCGGTGGCGTTCCGGGTCCACCCGCGAACGTGTGCTCGCCGCGCACGAGGAGCGCCCCGGCGCTCGGCTCCGGGAGCTTCACGGTCCAGCCCTCGGGGTGCCGGAACCGGAGGCTCGCCCCGGACCGCGCGAGGCGGAGGTCGGGGGTGTCGTAGTACAACGCCTGGAGATCGAGGATCTCGTCCGGCCGCGCGATGACCCCTACGACGACGTCGGACAGCGTGGGGAGTCGGAAGCCGGGGACGGGGGTGAGCTTGACCTCACGCTCGGGCATCGGCGGGTCGTCCGTCTGCCCGCGCTTCGGCCAGCTCGCCGAGGCGCCGATGGGTGTCGATGCCGACGACCGTCGGCACCTTCTCCCAGGTTCCGCTCGCGCCGAGCGACCAGGCGAGCACGTCGTCGGCGAGGTTCGTGGCGAGGATCTCGTCGAGCCGGGCCTGGAGCGCCGGGGAGACGACGGGCGTGACCGCCTCCACCCGCCGGTCGAGGTTGCGCGGCATCAGGTCGGCCGAGCCGATCAGGTACTCGCGGCCTCGGTCCGCTTCACCGAAGCGGTAGATGCGCGAGTGCTCGAGGAAGCGGCCGACGATCGAACGCACCCGGATGTTCTCCGACATCCCGGGGACGCCGGGGCGCAGGCAGCAGATGCCGCGGACGATGAGGTCGATGCTCACGCCGGCGTTCGACGCCGCGTAGAGCGCGTCGATGATCGCGGGGTCCACCAGGCTGTTCATCTTCAGCACGATGCGGCCGTCGGGCCCCTTCTCGGTCTCGCGCATGATGCGCTCGACGATGCCGGGACGGAGGCTGACGGGCGCCACGAGGAGCTTGCGGTACTTCCCCTGGCGGCTGTAGCCGGTCAGGTAGTTGAAGAGCTCGGTGAGGTCCGCGCCGAGATCCGGGTCGGCCGTGAGCAGCCCGAGGTCCTCGTAGAGGGTCGCGGTGACCGGGTTGTAGTTGCCGGTGCCGATGTGGCAGTAGCGCCGGATGCCGTCGTGCTCCTGGCGCACGACGAGCAGGATCTTCGTGTGGGTCTTGAGCCCGACGAGCCCGTACACGACGTGCACGCCCGCTTCTTCCAGCTCGCGGGCCCGTTCGACGTTCGCCTGCTCGTCGAAGCGCGCCTTCAGCTCGACGAGGGCCACGACCTGCTTGCCCGCGTCGGCGGCGCGGACGAGCGACGCGACGATGCGCGCCCTCGGGTCCGGCGGTCCGGTAGAGCGTCTGCTTGATCGCGAGCACGCTGCGGTCGCGGCTCGCCTGGTCGACGAACGCCTCGACGCTCGTCGCGAACGAGTCGTACGGGTGGTGGACGAGCACGTCGCCGGCTTGCAGCACGCCGGAAGAGGTCCGGCGGCGGATCGGTGCGGATGAGCACCGGCTGGGTCTGCGGCTGCCACGGCGGGTCCTTGAGCTCCGGGCGGTCGAGCGCGTACAGGGCCCACAGACCGGAGAGGTCGAGCGGTGCATCGACGATCGTTCACGTGCTGCTCGGACAGCTCGAGCTCGCGGCAGAGCAGCTCGAGCACCTCCTCGCTCATGTGCGTGTCGACCTCGAGCCGGACGACGTGACCCGAGCGCTTCCGGAGCGTGAGGACGCTCTCGATCGCCTCGAGGAGGTCGTCGTCCTCGTCCTCGAGCTCGAAGTCGGCGTCGCGGGTCACGCGGAACGGGATGGTGCGTGATGATCTCCATCCCGGGGAACAGCCCGTCGAGGTGCGCCGCGATCACCTGCTCGAGCGGCACGAAGCGCTCACCGTCGGGCATCACGACGAAGCGGGGGAGCAGCGGCGGGACCTTCACGCGCGCGAACCGCTGCTCGCCGGTCTCCGGATCGCGGACGACGACGGCGAGGTTCAGCGACAGGTTCGAGATGTACGGGAAGGGATGCGCGGGGTCGACCGCCAGCGGGGTCAGGACGGGGAAGACGTTCGCGTCGAACACCTCGACGAGGTACTCGCGGTCGTCGTCGTCGAGCTCGTCCCACTTGGAGAACGCGATGCCGACGTCTTCGAGCGCCGGCGCGATCTCCTTGGTGAACAGCTCGGCCTGGCGGGTCACGAGCTCGTCGATGCGAGCGCTGATCGCCCGGAGCTGCTGGAGCGGGTCCATCCCGTCCGGGGTTCGCGTGCGGATCCCGGCCGCCACCTGCTCCTGGAGCCCGGAGACCCGCACCTGGACGAACTCGTCGAGGTTCGAGCCGAAGATGGCGAGGAACTTGGCCCGTTCGAGGAGGGGCCGCTGCGTGTCCTCGGCCAGCGCGAGCACGCGGGCGTTGAAGTCGAGCCAGGAGAGCTCGCGGTTCAGCAGCCGGTGCTCGTCGGGTGCGTCCGCCGCGGTCTCCACGGACGCATCGTACCGGCGCCATCGGGGGCGTGACCCGGGCGGGATCGGGGCCGAGCCCGCGCGCGATCCGCCCGGGGAGGAACGGACCGCGTGGGCCCGGATCCGAGGGGGGCTCCCGGATCTCGTGGCCGGAGGGCGGGGGCGCAGGTGCGTCGACCCGACCGATCCGACCTTAGGCACACCGGATGGCGAATGGGGGCTCGAGCCGGCCAACGGTGGGTGACATCGAGGTGAACGATCGGCAACGCGATCTCGCCGCCCAAGCGCGCACGTTTCGACGGGCTGGCGCGTACCCTCGGTCCCAGATGGCCACCCGTGATCCGCGCACCTACGCGCTGAACCCATTTGGGCGTCTTGTCGTGGCCCAGGCCGCGAGCATGGTCGGCGACGCGTGTCTCACGGTCTCGCTCGCCGGCTCCATCTTCTTCACGCAGCCCGTCGGACCAGTCCCAGACCCAGCTCCTCCTCTACCTGCTGTTGACGATCGCCCCCTTCGCCGTCGTGGGTCCGATCATCGGTCCCGCACTGGACCGGAGCCGGGCGGGCCGGCGGACGCTGATGGCCGTCGGCTGCTTCGGCCGCGCCGCGGTCTGCTTCCTGATGGTCGGGAACCTGCACTCGCTGTTCCTCTTCCCGCTGGCCTTCATGGCGCTGGTGCTGTCGAAGGGCCACGCGGTCGCGAAGTCCGCGCTCGCTGCCCTCGGTCGTGAACGACGAGCACGCGCTGGTGGAAGCGAACTCCCGCCTCTCGCTGGTGAGCGTCGTGGCCAGCGTGGTCGGCGGGATCCCCGCGGCGGCCGCCGTCGCGGTCTTCAACGCCCAGGTCTCGCTCATCTTCGCGACGGGAATCTTCGTCCTCGCCGGGGTGCTCTGCACGCGGATCCCCGCGGCCGGGCGGCCGGCTGCGGTCGAGACCGACGAGGAGCGCCAGGAGCTCGCGGCGCCGAGCATCGTGTTCTCCGGCACCGCGATGGCGGTCATGCGCGGCTGCGTCGGGTTCCTCACGTTCCAGCTCGCGTTCCTGCTGAAGAGCAAGCACCAACCGGCGTGGTTCTTCGGCGTGGTGCTCGTGATGAGCGCGCTCGGCGGGTTCCTCGGGGTGATCGTCACGCCCATGCTGCGGCGGCGGCTCAAGGAGGAGACGATCCTCGCGAGCGCGTTGGTGGTCCCGGCCGTCGTGGCGCTGTTCGCGGCGCGCGACGGTGGCCGGGTCGGGTCGATCGCGATCGCGTTCGCGATCGCCGTGGGTGCCTCGTCGGGGCGCATCGCCTTCGACAGCCTCTTGCAGCGCGACGGCCCGGAGCACCTCCGCGGCCGCGCGTTCGCGCGGTTCGAGACCCGCTTCCAGCTCGCCTGGTGCGGTGGCGCGCTCATCCCGGTCGCGCTCTTCAAGCTGTTGACGCCCCGGACCGGGTTCTTCCTCCTCGCGCTCGTGCTCGGCTTCGCCGGGCTGTCCTACGTCGGAGGTCTGCGCGCCCGTCACGAATGGGGACCGCGTGCCCCCGGGTCCCACCCGCCCGAGCTCGATCCGCCGGCGCCGCCGGAGCCGCCGCCGGCCCCTCGACCCCGGCCGGTCCGGGACCCGCGGAACCCGCCGCCCGGCTAAAAGGCGAGGGCTGGGGGCGCGCACGCGACTACAACTGACGTCCGTGGATCTCGAGCTGCGCCCGATCGTCGCCGACGAGCTTCCGGCCTTCAAGCGGACGGATGCGTACGGCTTCGGGTTCCGTCGCGACGACTCGACGGAGGACCCGGCGTGGGCGGAGCTGGACCTCGATCGCACGGTCGCGGTCTTCGAAGGAGACGACATCGTCGGCACCGGGCGCAACTACTCGCTCGACCTGACGCTGCCCGGTGGCGCGATCGTCCCGACCGCGGCAGTGAGCTGGATCGCGGTGCGGCCGACGCATCGCCGCCGCGGGATCCTGCGCCGGATGATGGCCTACCTCGCCGACGACGGCGCGCGACGCGGCGAGCCCGCCTCGATCCTCACCGCGTCCGAAGGTGGCATCTACGCGCGTTTCGGCTTCGGCGTCGCGACCCGCATCCTGAGCATCGAGATCGACCAGCGCACGACCGGGTTCGCGGATCCCGTGACGAGCGGTCGGGTGCGCATGATCGAGCCGGAGGAGAGCCGCAAGATCGCGCCGGAGCTGTTCGATCGCGTGCGTGCCCGGCGCAACGGCGCGGTCTCCCGGCCCGAGGCGTGGTGGGCCGTGGCGTGGGTCGAGAAGGACGAGATCAAGCACCGCTTCGACGTCGTGTACGAGGTCGACGGCCGGGCCGAGGGCTACGCGGTCTACGGAGTGGAGGGGCCCTGGGGGCCCTCGGGCCAGGACCGGACGGTGACCGTGCACGACCTGGTCGCGACGACGCCCGACGCGGAGGCCGCGCTCTGGCAGTACGTCTGCAGCATCGACCTCACCATGCGGGTCAGCCACCTGTGGGTCCCGGAGGACATCGAGCTCCCGTGGCGGCTGCGCGACTCCCGCCAGGTGCGCAGCACGTCGCGGCGGGACTGGCTCTGGCTCCGGCCCCTCGACGTGCCCGTGCTGCTGAGCGCACGCACGTACACGGCTGCGGGCGCGCTGGTCCTCGAGGTGCGCGACGAGATGCGACCCGACGGCGATGCCGCCGGCCGCTTCCGGCTCGAAGGCGGACCCGACGGTGCGACCTGCTCCCGCACGACGGACACCGCCGATCTGGTGCTCGACGCGTCCGCGCTCGGGTCGATCACGCTGGGCGGGATCAGCCCGTCGACGCTGGGCCGGGCCGGTCGGATCGACGAGGAGACGCCGGGTGCGCTCGCCGCGGCGGATCGCCTCTTCGCCCCGGAGCGGGCGCCGTACAACTTCACCTGGTTCTAGCTCGACCCATCGGCCGCTCGGCTCCGGGTCAACCCGGGGCGCCCGGGTGCCGAAACCAGTGAGATGCGGCGGCTCGGATTCGGATTGCTCGCGCTCGCGCTCGTCCTGATCGGCGTCCGCCTGCTGGACCCGGCGCCCGCGCCCGCGGCTGCAGCCGGGCGCGACGCAGGGACGGCGGCCCCGGTCCGCCGGGTCCCGACGCGCGTCTCGTTGTTCGGCGACTCGTTGGCGTACCAGTCGCGCGGGGCGTTCTCGGCCCGGATGCTGCAGGGCGCGCGGGTCGACCTCAACGTCACGACGTATCCGATGACGGCGCTCTGCGACTACCGCGACGAGATCGCGTCCGACCTGTTGAGCCGGCGCCCGCAGGTCCTCGTCCTCGAGTTCTCCGGGAACTCGTTCACGCCGTGCATGCACAGCTCGGCGGGACCCCTCCTCGTCATCGGCTCGACGGAGTGGCGGGACCGCTACCTCACGGACCTGCATGCGGTGCTGGACGTCGCGCGGGTCACCGACACCACGGTGGTGTGGGCGACCGCACCGCCGGTGCACCATCCGCCCGCGCCGGACGACTACCCCCGACAGCTCGCGGCGGCGGTGCGCGCCGTCGCCGCGACGAATCACCGGCTGCACGTCGTCGACACCGGCGCCGCGGTCGCGGGCAAGGACCGCTCGTTCAGCCCATCGCTGCCGTGCCTCCCGCACGAGCCGTTCTGTCACGACGGCCGGGTCGTGGCCCGCGCCGACGACGGGCTGCACTTCGACTGCCACGGGACCACCGACGCGCTGATCGGGTGCCACGGGTACTCCGCGGGCGCGCGCCGGTTCGGGCAAGCGATGGCCGATGCGGCCCTCGCGGCCGGCGGGTCCTAGCTCCAGCCGCTGCCCGCGCCCTTGACCATCCCGAACGGGCCCGTGGGCCAGCGGTAGCAGTCGGTCATCAGCTGGTCGACCTCGTCCGCGGTCGCGATGCCCTCGTTCACGACCTTCTGGGCTTCCGCGATCATCGCGAAGTAGACGCGGTTGGCGACGTAGCCCCAGGCCATCGCGGTGTCCTTGACCACGACCGGGTTCTTCCCACAGCGCTGCGCGATCGCGCGGACGGTCTCCACCGTCTCGTCGCTCGTCGCGTGGGTGCGCACGATCTCCGCGAGCTTCATCACCGGCGCGGGCGACGCCCAGTGCCAGCCGACGACCCGATCGGCGCGATCGGTCGCCGCGCCGATCGCCTGGATCGGGAAGCCCGACGAGTTCGAGCAGAGGATCGTCGCCGGGGGCGCGGCCCGGTCGAGGTCCCGGAAGACCCGGATCTTCAGGTCGAGCCGCTCCGGCACCGCCTCGACGACGAGGTCCGTCCGCGCGGCGTCGTCGAACGTCCCGGTGAACGTCAGCCGCGCGATGGCCGCGTCGGCTTCCTCGCGTGTCAGCTTCCCGCGCTCGACTCCGCTCTCGATGCCGTACCGGCCCGTCGTGGCGTGCTCGCGCCCGGCGGCCAGCGCGCCCTCGTCGATGTCGTAGCAGACGACGTCGAACCCGCCGGTGGCGCAGACCTGGGCGATGCCACCGCCCATCACTCCTGCGCCCAGCACCCCGATCGTCTTCACGGCATCTGCGCTCACGTTGGCTCGACTTCCTTCACGACGTTGGCCGGATCCACGCGCCGGCCGGTCCACACAGCCAGCTCCCGGAGTCTGGCACCGAGCGCGACCACCTCGTCGGGGAGCAGCGCCTGGGGCCCGTCGCAGCGCGCGTCGGCCGGGTTCGCGTGCACGTCGACCATGATCCCGTCCGCGCCCGCGGCCACCGCGGCGAGCGCCATCGGTGCGACCAGCGTGCGGCCGCCGGTGCCGTGCGAGGGATCCACGATGACCGGCAGGTGTGACCGCTCCTGGGCCACGACCACCGCCGAGAGGTCCAGCGTGTTGCGGGTCGACGGTTCGAACGTCCGGATGCCGCGCTCGCACAGGATGATGTCGAGGTTGCCGGAGTGCGCGACGTACTCGGCCGCGAGCAGCCACTCCTCGACGGTGGCGGAGAGCCCGCGCTTGATCATCACGGGCTTGCCGGTCTGCGCGCAGGCGCGCAGCAGCTCGAAGTTCTGCATGTTGCGGGCGCCGACGCGGACGACGTCGACGACCTCGGCGACGGCTTCGAGCTGGCGGACGTCGAGCACCTCGGCGACCCAGGGGAGGCCGAACCGCTCGCGCTGCTCCGCGACCATGGCGAGACCGTCGACGCCGAGGCCCTGGAAGGAGTACGGCGACGTGCGGTGCTTGTAGAGGTCGCCGCGCAGCATCGTGGCCCCGGCGGCGACCGCCGCCTCGCACGCGGCCGCGAGCTGCTCGGGCGTCTCCACCGCGCAGGGGCCGGCGATGAAGGTGAACATCCCCGCCCCCACGAAGTGCTCGCCGACGCGGACGAGCGTTCGGGCCCGGGCGTCGCCCCCACCGACGAGGGGATGCGGAGTTGCGGCTGTGGTCATCGGAGTGCTCCTTCGAGAATTGCGCGGTCGCCAGGGTTGGCGGTGGTGCCCGAACGACCCCAGAAAACGAAAAAACCCCGGCCCTCGGGCCGGGGTTCCTCTGGAGTCCTCGTGCAGCCGCTAGACGCGACCGGCTGAGACCCCGGGGGACGCCCCGGTGCCAAAGAAGAAGTACCAGCCGGAATAGCGGGTGCACATGGTGCGCAAACTCTAGCCCTCGAGATCGGGGAGGTCGATCCGCGCCAGCCAGAGCCCCGGCGCCTCGAGCTCGTTGGGCGTCGGGAGCATCCGCTCGGACTCCCACAGCCGGTTGAGCCCGTCCATCCCGGCGCGTTCGATCACGCCGCGGCAGAACTGCTCACCCCGCTCGTAGTGGGGCCGCTCGAGGGACAGCCCGAGCATCTGCTCGATGAACCGCTCGGCCTCGCCCCGCTCGACGTGGTGGCGCTGCATGGCTTCGTGCACACGGGGGAAGTCGGTGAGGAGCCGGCCCCCCAGCCGCTCGACGACCACGTCCGCGTAGCCCTCGACCACCATCGTGAGGGCCTGCATGCGGGCCAGGATGCCGGGCTGGCGCTCGGACTGCATCGCACCGAGCAGCGCCTCCGGGTGCTCGGCGACCCCCGCGAACGACGACGGGTCGTTGGGGTCGATCTCGCCGAACTGGGCTTCGAACGCGCGTGGGTCCACCTCGTAGGCCGAGACGTACTCGATGGCCAGGTGCAGCATCCGCTCCCGCACCCAGGGCACCGAACGCATCGCCGCGTGCACGACCTCGTGGAGCGCAACGGCAAAGCGCAGGTCGCGCCGGTCGATCGACCAGGCCGCTTCGAACGCGGCGAGGTTGGGCACCACGAACGCGAGGCTGGGCTCGTCGTCGGTGGGCAGGGGCAGGTCGTAGCGGCCGAGCGCGTGCTGGGCGAGGTAGCCGACCATCGAACCGGCCTGCACGCCGAGGAGCAGAGGCGCGAGCATCGTCAGCAGCCCACCGAACGGGTCGCCACCGGCGGCGCCGCCCATCGCGAAGCCGAAGGGCCCTCCCGACGGATGCGCGCCCGGCAGCTCGGTCGGCTCCTCGTCGCCTTCTTCGAGCGCCTTGCGCAGGGTCACCGCGAGCGCTTCGAGCACCGGCTTCAACGACTCCAGGTGCAGGTCGACCCACTCGCGCCGACCGATGGCGCGCGTGCGGAGCCCGAGGACGCCGTCAAGGCCGGTCTCGGCGACGACGTGGCTCTCGGCCGCGCGCGCCAGCTCTTCGAGCTCGTCGCGCTCCTCGTCGGTCACCGGCGGCTCGGCCGCCTCGCCGTCGAGCGCGACGTAGCCGGCGACCTGACCCGCGATCTCCCAGTTCACCGGTCCCTCGGACTGGAGGAGCCGCATCACCTGGGCGAGATCGAGCTGGGAGAAATCGAGACCCGGCAGGTTGGGGAGCCCGGCCATTCCGAACAGCCCGGGTTCCTCCTCCTCCGGCCCGTCGGGGCCTCCAGGTTGAGGAACGTCGGTCATGCGGTCAGTCTATGGACTCCCATGGCTTCTCGAATCGTCGCGGTCACCGGTGTTGCGGGCTTCCTGGGGCAGCGATTGCTGCCCCATCTGGCTGCCGATCCGGACATCGATCGCATCATCGGCCTCGACGTGCGCGAGCCGGAACGCCGCTCCCCGCACCTCGAGCTGCACCGGGTGGACATCGCCGGGCACGATCTCAAGCCACTGCTCGAAGGGGTGGAGGTGCTCGTGCACCTCGCGGCGATCGTGGACCCCATCGACGACGAAGCACTGATGGCGCGCGTGAACGTCGAGGGGACACGGCGCGTGCTCGACGCGGCGGCGGCCGTCGGCGTGCGCAAGATCATCCGCCTTTCGACGACCGCGGCGTACGGCGCGTGGACCACCAACCCGCTCCCGCTCACCGAGGACGCGCCCCTGCGACCGAACCCCGGCTACAACGCGGCCGTCCACGCGGCGGAGGTCGAGCGCCTGCTCGCCGAGTGGCAGCACGACCATCCCGCGGTGACGATCACGACGCTGCGCGCGGCCCCGATCCTCGGCGCGGGCGCGCACCACCTGTGGGCGCGGCTGCTCACAGCACCGACGCGCGTACGGGTACGGGGTGCCGCGCCGCCGGTCCAGGTCGTGCACGTCGATGACGTCGCGGTGGCCGTCGCGCTCGTCGTGCGCGAGGACCACTCCGGGGTGCTGAACGTCGCGGCCGACGGGTGGCTGAACGCGGAAGACCTGGACGCGCTCGTGCCGCGCGCGGTGGTGCCGTCCCTGCCGGCTGACGTCCTGCGCCGCTCACTCGCGCGGATGTGGGCCAGCGGGGTGGGCGACGTCCCGCCCACGGTCGTCCCGTACCTGGTGTTTCCCTGGGTCGTCGCGTCCGACCGCCTGCAGGCGCTCGGCTGGGCGCCGACGCACACGAACGAGGAGACGATCCTCGAGACGGTCGACGCCCGTCCGCCGTCGCGAGTCCCGTCGGTGCGCACGATCGCCGTCGCGGCCGGGGTCGTTGCCGTGGGCATCGCGACCGGTCTGACGCTCACCTACCTGCGGCGCCGCCGGCGCCGCAGCGGTGGCTGGGGGCTCAGCCGGCGGGGGTGAGGTGCTCCGCCCGCCACTCGTCCCACTCGGGGCCGTAGTAGCGGAGCCGAACCTTCTTGTACTCCTTGATCGACCAGAGCAGGTCGTACTCGTCGACGCCGGTCTCGTCCCGGATCGCGTCGATGGTCGCCTCGCAGTCCTTGCCGGTGCGGCCGTGCACCATCGTGAACACGGTGTACGGCCAGTCCTCGTAGGTCGGTCGCTTGTAGCAG
Source organism: uncultured Acidimicrobiia bacterium (assembly GCA_963770105.1). Lineage (GTDB taxonomy): Bacteria > Actinomycetota > Acidimicrobiia > IMCC26256 > JAENVU01 > Chersky-806. The sequence continues at coordinate 28,263 of CAVYOL010000006.1, forward strand.
TGCGACACCGCGGCGAAGCCGGCCATCTGCGGCCCGATCTTCTCGAGCTGGTCCTCGGGGACGGCCCACACGCCCATCGCGTTCGCCTTGAAGCCCGCGCTGCGGTGGTTCATCACCGCGGCGAAGCGCCGCATCAGCTTGCGGTCCTTCAGTGACAGCAACGTCGCGAGCAGCTCCGCCTCCGTGCCACCGATGGCCGCGGCCTGCGCCGCGAACGGGTGCTCCTCGAGCGGCAGGTCTTCCTGCGCGATGCAGATGACCGCCATGTCCCACTCGCTCAGCTCGGGCGCGTCCATCACCTCGCGGCGCTCGGGCTTCTCGTGCGCGAGCACTTCGGCCTTGGCGTTCGCCGCGGTGTTGCCGGTCATGTCGAGCTTCACGCCGATCTTGTAGAGCTTCAGCGTCGGCAGCTTGCGCGTGACCAGCGCGCCGGACTCGCGGTGCAGCGCGTCGAGGTGCTCGTCGAAGTCCTCGCCCGGTGGCACGGCCAGCGTGTACCAGAGGTTGTAGGAGTGGTTGCGCTTGTAGTTGTGGCTGACCCCCGGGTGCCGGCTGATGATCGCCGCGGCCTCGTCGATGTGGTCCGGCTCGATCCGCGCCGCGACGAGCGCGGAGGAGTACCCGAGCGCACGGGTGTCGAAGATGGCGGAGAGCTGGCGCAGCACCCCCGACTCCTTGACCCGGCGGGTGCGGGCCAGCACCTCGGCCTCGGAGATGCCCAGCCGCTCACCGAGCGCCGCGTAGGGCTGCGCCACGATGGGGAAGTCCCACTGCAACGCGTTGAGCAGCTCGCGGTCGAGGTCGTCGAGCTCGTCGGCCTCGGGGTTGGTCACGGCGTCTGTGGTCATCGGGTCCATTCTCGCACCATGCCCGGGGGGAGCACCTACCCGGTGCTGACGGGGGTGGCGGGCACGGAGCTCGGAGTCGTGTCCGTGGAACCGAGGGTGACCATCATCCGTTGCGGGTGGTTCTTCCGGACGACCGTGACGGCCACCCGGTCGTCGGGCCGGCGCAGCCGCACCGCGACGACCAGGTCCGCCGCATCGTGGATGGTCTGGTCGTCCACCTTCACGACCGTGTCCCCGGCCACGAGCCCTGCGGCCGCGGCCGCACTCCCGCCGACCACCGAGACGACCCGCGCGCCCGCGGGCTGACGCTGTCCTCGGTGCGGATCCCGAGCGCGCCGTGGTCGGCCCGCCCGGTCGCGGCGAGCTGGGCCGCGACGTTGCGGACCGTCGCGATCGGGGTCGCGAGCCCGCCCTTGTCGTCCTTGGTCGCCCCCGCCAGGATCCCGACCACGTGGCCGTTCCGGTCGACGAGCGCGCCGCCCTGCGCTTCGGGTGGCATCACCGCGTCGACGGTGATCATCCCGGCGCTCGGCGATCCCGAGCCGTCCTCGGCCCAACCGCCGAGCGCTGCGACGACCCCCGTGGCCACCCAGGGCCCGGAGCCGTCCGTGCCCCCGAGCGCCAGGATCCACTGGCCGACCTGGAGATCACCGTTGGGGGCGAGCTTCGCGGGGCTCGATCCCCCCGCCACCTGGAGGAGCGCGAGGCGGGTCGTCGGGTCCTGACCGACCATCGCACCGGAGCGACGCTCGCCGTTCGCGCCGACCACGGTGAACGAGGTGGCGCCCGCGATGGCCCCGGCGCTCGTGATCACCTGACCGTTGCGGACGAAGACGCCGGACACCCGCCGCACGCCGGCCGGCGTCGTCGCCAGGATCCCGACGACGCTGCGGTTCGCGATCGCCGCGAGCCGGGCCGCACCGCCGGGGACGTTGGGCTGATCGGCCGCCCGGGTGATCGTGACCGTCTTCGTCGACTCGCCCAACATGCCGGCGACGGCCAGCACGGCGACCATCGCCAGCGCACCGAAGACTCCGGCGCAGACGGCGAGGCCGACGTCGCGAGCGTGGACGAAGTGACGCCGCGGCGCGCGAGCCGGGGGTGACGGTCGGCTGCTCGCAAACAGCTCGCTCGGGTGAACCCAGGGCCGATCGAGGGGATGCGGCGGCGGGCCGTTCGCGTCCTCGTCCCCTGCCTCCTCGGGGGCCATGCGGCGGAGTGTACCGACGCGATTGGCACAATGGACCGCGCGCCCGGGAGCGCCGAATGACCGACTTGCGGCCGCGGTTCGGCGGCGGCTCGGAGCGATTGCGAAATCCGTCCCTACAATGACGCCGTGGCTGCATCGCCGGAAGGCGCCGACTGGATCGCGCTCCTCGACACCCCGTTGCCGATCGAGGCCGCGGTGGCGTGGGCGACGACGCCGTCGGCCGGCGCGGTGGTCAGCTTCCTCGGGGTGGTCCGGGACCACTCCGACGGGCGCTCCGGGGTGGTCGGGCTGGGCTACGAGGCCTACGAGGTGGAAGCGGTGCGGGTCCTGACCGAGATCGCGGCGGAGGCGCGCCGGCAGTGGCCCGACGTCGAGCGCATCGCGCTGCTGCACCGCACCGGGGAGCTGGCGCTCTCGGAGGCGTCCGTCGCGGTGATCGTCTCGGCGCCGCACCGTGACGCCGCGTTCGAGGCGGCCCGCTTCGGCATCGACACGCTGAAGGCGAGCGCCCCGATCTGGAAGCGTGAGCACTGGTCCGACGGATCGGACTGGGCCGAAGCGGAACAGCCCATCCGACCGGTGGGTGCGTCCAGCAAGTCCCGAGCTTGATAGCGACGAGGAGGTCGCCCGCGTGGAGTTCCTGATCTTGGCTGTGGTGTTGATCGCGATCGGTGTGGTGATCGTGGTCCTCCGCAATCGCCGTCCGACCGGGATCGACGCCGGAATCGCGGACTTTGAAGCTCGACGCCAGGCGCTCGCGCCGACCCAGGAGGAGCGCGAGCCGGAGCAACGGGGTCGCCGCTCTGGCTAGGGACCTCGCGATCGACCTGGGCACCGCGAACACGCTGGTCTATTCGCGGGGCCAGGGGATCATCCTCAACGAGCCGACCGTCATCGCGCTCAACAGCCGTTCGCAGGACGTGCTGGCGATGGGGCACGAGGCGTGGCAGATGATCGGGCGGACGCCCGGCTACATCGTCGCGGTGCGACCCCTGCGCGGCGGTGCGATCACCGACTTCGAGATCACCCAGCGGATGATCCGGCTGCTGTTCCAGCGCGCCGGTGTCTCGCGGCTGTACCGCGCGCGGGTGCTCATCTGCGTGCCGTCGGCCATCACCCACGTCGAGCAGCGCGCCGTCCTGGAAGCCGCGCGCCGCGCCGGCGCCGCGGCGACGTACCTCATCGAGCAGCCGATGGCGGCCGCGATCGGCGCGGGTCTTCCCATCCACGAGCCGATGGGGAACATGGTCGTCGACGTCGGCGGGGGTACGACGGAGGTCGCGGTCATCTCACTGGGCGGCGTCGTCGCGCTCGAAGCGGTGCGCGTCGGCTCGTTCGACATCGACGCGGCGATCCAGGCCTACGTCCGTCGTGAGTACGGCATCGCGATCGGCGAGCGGACCTCGGAGGAGATCAAGCTCGCGATCGGATCCGCGTTCCCGACGCCCGACGAGTACAAGGCCGAGGTCCGCGGGCGCGACCTCATGAGCGGGCTGCCGAAGACGATCATCCTCTCGCCCGAGGAGGTGCGCGGCGCGATCGAGGAGCAGGTGCGCGCGATCTGCGACGCGGTCGTGGCCGCGCTCGCGCAGACGCCGCCCGAGCTCGCGCAGGACCTGATCCTCCACGGCATCCATCTCGTCGGCGGCGGCGGGATGCTGCGGGGCCTCGACCTGCGCATCGCGAAGGAGACCGCGCTGCCGGTGCACCTCGTCGACGCCCCGCTCGAATGCGTGGTCCTCGGCGCGGGCCGGTGCCTCGAGTCCTTCGACCGGCTGAAGGACATGTTCATGGGGAGCCCCCGGACCTAATCCGCCAGGTCCTCGGCGGCCTGGCGGACCTGCCAGTCCGAGTCGGTCAGGGCGCGGGCGAGGGCCGCGTCGACGTCGGGACCGTCGAACGGCGCGAGCGCGAGCACCGCTCGGCGCCGGATCGGGGGCCGGTCCCCGCAGGCCCGCAGGATCGCCGGAAGGCCGCGCGCGTCGCCGACCGCGCCCAGCGCCGCCACGGCCGACTCCCGGACCAGGGGATCCGGGTGCTCACCCGCGGCCGCGGCCAGCACCCGGACCACCCGGGACCTCGTGCGTCCGGTCCAGCGCACCTCACCCAGGGCCCACGCGGCGGTCTCGGCCACGAACGGGTCACCGTCACCCACGAGGGCCAGAAGCCCGAGAACGGGCACCGGGGTCAACGCAGGCGCGAGCTCCGCGGCGCGCCGTCGCACCGGGGTTGCGGGGTCGACGGCGGCGCACTGCCACGCAGCGCGACCTCGCCGGGCCCCGCCGGCCCGGACGAGCGCACCGAGCGCCGCGCCCCGGACCCTCGGATCGGGGTGCGAGCGGACCGCTTCGCTCATCTCAACCGTGAAAAAAGCCGCTAACGGCGGGGTCGCGGCGGCGTAGCGGGCCGCCCGCTCGAAGTCGCTCGGAACGTGACCCATGCCGCTCGCGCCTCCGCCGGCTCTACAGGTCACCACTCTGCGTGCCGATATTCGGGATGTCCCACAACCTCGCTGGTGAGGCATCAATGACCCACTTTCGCTGCCGCAGTCCGCTTCTGTTCGCACTCGCCTTCGCCCTGGTCTTCGGGAGTGCCGCGATCGCGTTGACGCCGGGCCGGGCCCAGGGCCAGTCGAGCCTGCCCTCGCTCGTGGTGGCCCCGCCGAACGTGGCCGCCCACAAGGCCGCCCCCCGGGACGCGGCCGACGCGTCCGTGGCCGAGCGCGCGGTCGAGCCGACGTTGGCGACTGCCGCCGCGACTCCGCCCACCCCGCCGCCCGCGCCGAACCCGGTGCCGCCGCTGCCCGTCCCCGCACCGCTGCCGAACGCAGCCGCGCGGGTGCCGCTGGTGGTGTTCGGTCGGATCCAGATCCCGAAGATCGGCCTCGACCAGGTCGTGCACGAGGGCGTCGAGCAGATGGTGATTGACGCGGGACCGGCGCACTGGCCCGGGACCGCGGCGTTCGGCTCCTGGGGCAACGTCGTGCTGGCCGGGCACCGCACTACGCACACCGAGCCCTTCCTCCGGGTGGCCGAGCTGGTTCCGGGTGACCCCATCATCCTGTCGGATGCCGAGGGCACGTACACGTACCACGTGACCGGCATCGAGATCGTCCCGAACACCGCGCTCTCGATCGTGGATCAGCACCCGGGCCGGACGTTGACGATCTTCAGCTGCCACCCGATCGGCAGCTCGGCGCAGCGCATCGTGGTCCACGCGGAGCTGATGTCGGCACCGCGTCCCGGCCAGTAGCCCGCCCCCGCTGAGGCCGGACGCGCAGGTACCCTGCGCGGACCGACCGGCCCCCAGCTCGGAGCACCATGTCCGCCCCGTCGCCCGACCTCCCGATGGCGCCTGCGCCACCTCCCGCGCCCCCGGTGCCGCCGGAGCCGCGCAAGCGCTGGCCGGTCGTCGTCGCGGTCATCGTCGGCGCCGCGGTCCTGATCGCACTGCTCGGCAGCATCATCCGCCTGCCGTACGTCATCTACTCCCCGGGCGACGCGACCCCGGTCGAGGGCATCGTGAAGATCTCCGGCGCCAAGACGTACCGGAGCCCCGGTGAGGTGCTCTTCCTGACCGTCTCGGTGTCGACCGAGCGGCCCAACGTCTGGCGCTGGGTGCAGGCGTCGCTCGATCCCGACTCGGACGTCGTCGGCGAGAACAGCTTCCTGCAGGGCCAGTCGCGGACCAAGGTCGACAAGGAGAACGTCGTCGCGATGGACGACTCGCAGCTCGCCGCGAAGAAGGTCGCGCTCCAGCAGCTGGGCTACACGGTGCAGGTGACGGGGGCCGGCGCGATCGTGGCCCAGGTCGTGAAGGGCAGCCCGGCGGACGGGCACCTGCAGGTCGGCGACGTCATCACCGCGATCGACGGCCAACCCGTGCGTACGGCGGAGGAGGTCGGCACGCTCGTGCGGGCCAAGCCGGTGGGGTCGACGCTGACCTTCACCATGGTCCGCAAGGGCGCGACGGTCTCCACGCCGATCACGACCGTCGCGGCCAAGAGCGGGCCGCTGCGGGGCCAGCCGTTCGTGGGCATCGTCCCGGTCACGAAGGACCTCAAGCTCGAACTTCCCGGTGCAGGTCACCATCGACCCCGGTCCGGTGAGCGGGCCGTCGGCCGGGCTCGCGTTCACGCTGACGATCATCGACGAGATGACGCCCGGGAGCCTGACGGGCGGCCGGAAGGTCGCGGTCACCGGCACCATGGACCTCGACGGGAACGTCGGTGAGGTAGGCGGCGTCCCGCAGAAGACGGCCGCCGCGCTCGACGCCGGGGCGAAGCTGTTCATCGTGCCCAAGGCGGAGGTCAAGCAGGCCAAGGACGCGCGCGGGGTCCAAGGCCACGGTCGTGGGTGTGAGCACGATCGAAGGCGCACTGCGCGCGTTGCGGGAGCACGGTGGCGTGCCGGTGCAGAAGGTCACTCCCGCCGCGGCTGCGTAATTGTCCGGGTCATCCGTGGAACGCCGCCGTGGCTTCAATACCATGGCGCGATGGCTGACCTTCATCGACGTGCCGCCGCGAGCTCGACGCGTCTGACTCCCGAGGAGATCACGAACCGCGGCTTCGCGAGCGCGTTTCGTGGCGTCTCGGAGACCGAGGTCCGCAACTTCCTCCGGCGCGTCGCCGACGAGCTCGTCGCCATGCGCAACCGGGAGGCCGACCTCGTCGGTCAGGTCGAAGACCTCCAGGAGCAGCTCCGGAACCCGGCGCCCGTCACCGAGCAGCAGCTCCTCAGCTCGCTCGGTGAGGAGACCGCGCGGGTGCTGCGCTCGGCGCAGGAGGCCGCCGAGGAGATCCGCAAGCGGGCCGAGGAGCGCGCGGCCGGGCTCGTGCGCGAGGCCCAGGAGGAGTCCGGTCGGCTCCGCGACGACGCGCAGCAGCACTCGACCGCGCGCAAGGAGGCGGCGGAGCAGCAGGCGTCCGAGGTCGAGGCGGCCGCGGCCGCGGCCGCGACGGAGCTGCGCGAGCAGGCCGAGCGCGACGCGGATGCTCTCCGCGAGCTCACGACGCAGGAGACCGACGAGGTCCGAGAGCAGGCCGCGGCGAGCGCGGCCGAAGAGCTGGCGACCGCGAAGACGAGCAGTCGCGCGCTGGTGGACGAGGCGCGCACGGTGCGCGAGCGCGTCCTCGCCGATCTCGGTCGACGCCGGTCGCTGCTCCAGGCCCAGGTCGACGAGCTCCGCAGCGGGCGCGACCGACTGCTCGACGCGTACCGCGTCGTCAAGCGCACGCTCTCGGACGCGACCGACGCGCTGGCCCACGTCGAGGCGCGCGCCAACGCCGAGCTCGCCGCCCCTCCGCGCGCGTGGTGGTGCCGCCCGTCGAAGGTGAGCTGGAGATGTTGGAAGGCGCGCCCGACGAAGGCTCGCCGTCCACTGGGAGCGGGGCCGGCATCGACATCGACCTCGATGGTGAGCCCGAGGCGGCCCCCGACGGGCCGGGCGCGCCGGAGGCGGCCGGAAGCGGCGACGAGCACGATCGCCCGGACGCCGAGGACTCCGGCGCGGCGGTCGACGCGCTCTTCGCGCGGCTCCGGGCCAGCCACACCGTCGACCCCAAGCCCGGCGAGCCCCTCCCGGCACCGGTCGACGCCAAGGCGGCCCCCGAGCCCGAGGCGGCGCCCGAACCGGAGCCGGAGGCTGCGGCCCCCGAGGCGCCGGACGAGCCGCCGAAGGCAGTGGCGGAGGCCGCCGCGGCGCCGGCCGAGCCCGACGTCGCGCAACCGGAGGTCGCCGAGTCCGACGCCGCCGAACCCGAACCCGAGCCCACGCCCGAACCGGCGCCGGCGGAGCCGCTCTCACCCGACGATGCGTTGCGGGCCGAGCGGGCCGAGATCCTCGCGCCGCTGACCCGGGACCTCGGCCGGCGGGCGAAGCGCGCGCTGCAGGACCAGCAGAACGAGCTGCTCGACCGGATCCGCACGATCAAGGGCAAGGTCCAAGCCGACGCGGTCCTGCCTTCGGCCGAGGACCAGGACGCGGCGTGGACCCCCGTGCTCGACGAGCCGCTCGGCGCGGCGTACTCCCGCGCGTTCGCGGAGCTCGCCGCTGACGCCGCGGCCCCGAGCCCGGTGGTGCCCCCGGAGCTGCTCCAGGAGCTCGTCCACGCGATGGTCGAGCCCTGGCGGGAGCGACTCGTCTCGGCGATCGACGGCGCGGGAGACGACCCCGAGGCCATCACCCAACGGCTGGGTTCGCGCTACCGGGAGTACCGGGGCCGCGAGCTCGAGGACAGCGCTCGGCGACACGCTGGCCGCCGCCTGGGCGCACGGCGCATATGCCGCGGTCCCCGACGGCACCCGGCTGCGGTGGATCGCGGCCGAGGAGGGCCGCTGCCCCGACTGCGACGACAACGCGCTCGAGCTGACCGCTCGGGGCGAGCCGTTCCCGACCGGGCAGCCTTACCCGCCCGCGCACCCCGGTTGTCGTTGCTTCCTCGCGCTCGCCGAACCCGCGTCAACGAAGAACTGACGCCCAAACCCCGCTCCCGCTCCCTGTCGGGTACGGCCGCCCTCTAGGCTCCCCCTCGATGCGCGTCCCTGCAGTCGAGCGACGTCGCCGCGGCGCTTCCGAATCCGCGGATGGATGATCGCGATTGTCGTCGTGCTCGTCATCCTGTTCCTGAGCCGCGCGGGCCTCGCCGGCTTCTACACGGACTACCTCTGGTTCGACTCCGTCGGGCTTCGGCTCGACCTGGCGCGGCCTGCTGTGGGCCCGGTTCGCCCCGACCGCGGTCTTCACGGTCCTGTTCTTCGTGATGATGCTGGTCAGCCTCACGGTCGCCGACCGGCTCGCACCCAAGACCCGGACGATGGGTCCCGAGGACGAGCTCCTCGCCCGCTACCAGCAGTCGGTCGGGCCGTACAGCGGCCGGCATCCGGATCGCCGTGTCCGCGATTCTTCGCACTCGTCACCGGCGGCAGCGTCTCGAGCAAGTGGCAGCAGTGGATCCTGTTCACCAACGCGAAGTCGTTCGACATCAACGATCCGCAGTTCGACAAGGACGTCGGCTTCTACGTGTTCCGGCTGCCGTTCCTGACGTTCGTGTTCGACTGGCTCTTCGCGGCGCTCATCATCGTCCTGATCGTCACCGCGGTCGCGCACTACCTCAACGGCGGGATCCGGCTCCAGAGCCCGTTCCAGCGGGTGACCCCGCACGTGAAGGCGCACCTGTCGGTGATCCTGGCGCTGATGGCGCTGGTGAAGACGGCGCAGTACTACTACGCCGCGGTTCCAGCTGAACTTCTCCACCCGCGGCGTGGTCGAGGGTGCGAGCAAGACCGACGTCGCGGCCCAGCTGCCCGCGCTGAACCTGCTGATGGTGATCTCGATCGTCGCCGCCGCGCTGTTCGTCTGGAACATCTGGCGCCGGGGCTGGGTGCTGCCGATCATCGCGGTCGGCCTCTGGGCGTTCGTCTCACTCGTCATCGGCACGATCGTCCCGTCGATCTACCAGCAGTTCATCGTCCAGCCGAACGAGCTCGCAGAAGGAGCAGCCGTACATCGCGCGCAACATCCACGCGACCCGTGACGCGTTCGACCTCGAGAAGGTCGCGGTCCGCAGCTTCCCGTACCAGCAGAACCTGACCGCGCAGTCCATCCTCGACAACTCGACGACGATCGAGAACGCGCGCCTCTGGGACCCACCGGTGATCCTGCGCAACTTCCAGCTCTTCCAGGGCCTGCAGACCTTCTACAAGTTCGCCGACGCCGACGTCGACCGCTACGTCATCGACGGCAAGCTGCGTGCAGACCCTGATCGCGGCCCGCGAGCTCAACCCCGCCGACCTGCCGAGCCAGACCTGGGTCAACCGGCACCTCGTGTACACGCACGGGTACGGCGCGGTCGTGTCACCGAGCGAACTCGGCCAGCTCGGTCGGCCAACCGAACTACCTGCTGGCGGACATCCCCCCACAGGGCGACATCCCGCTCGACCCGGCCCGAGGTCTACTTCGGCGAGAACCTCGCCGGCTTCTCGCTCGTCGACGCCAAGCGAAGGAGTTCAACTACCCGCCAGAAGGGCAACAACAACAACTTCAACCGGTATCACGGGCACCGGCGGAGTCGGAGCTCTCGAGCTGGCTGCGGCGCGCTTCGTTCGCGCTGCGGTTCAACGACTTCAACATGCTTGATCTCCGGACAGATGACGCCGAAGACGAAGGTCCTGTACCTGCGCGACATCCGCGATCGGGTGAAGAAGGCCGCGCCGTTCCTGCACTACGACGCCGATCCTTACCCGGTCATCGCCAACGGTCGCCTCGTGTGGATGCTCGACGGCTACACGACGAGCGACAACTACCCGTACTCCCAGGCGTTCACCGGGCGGGTGGGCTCAACGGATCGCTTCAACTACGTGCGCAACTCGGTGAAGGCCACGATCGACGCCTACGACGGCACGATCAACTTCTACGTGATCGACACCAAGGACCCGGTCATCCAGGCGTACGAGTCCGCGTTCCCGCACCTGTTCACCAGCTACACGAAGATGCCGGACGCGATCAAGAAGCACCTGCGTTACCCGCAGGACCTGTTCGGCGCGCAGACCGACGTGTACCGCACGTACCACATGACCAACACGACGACCTTCTACAACAAGGCCGACCTGTGGGAGGTCTCGCCCGACCCGGGATCGGGCGAGGTCGCCGCACCGTCGATCGGCGACGTGCAGACCCCCACCACGACCAACCAGCCGCAGGCCGCGTCGTCGACGGGCAAGCGCATCGACCCGATCTACCTGCTCGTCAGGCTGCCGGGTCGACACGACGGAGCAGTTCATCATCCTGCGACCGTTCGTCCCGGTCTCGAAGGGCAACACGCTGCAGAACCTCGTCTCGTTCATGGTCGCGAAGTCTGATCCCCTGCAGTACGGCAAGCTCGAGAGCTTCACGATGCCCACGGGGCAGAACACCGTCTACGGGCCCGGTGCAGGTCAACAGCACGATCCTCAACACCGCGACGATCTCCACGCAGTTCACGCTGTTGAACCAGCAGGGGTCGCGCGTCGTCCAGGGCAGCCTCCAGCTGATCCCGATCGACGACTCGTTGCTCTACATCCGGCCGATCTACGTCGTGTCCGCGAGCCAGAAGCAGCCGGCGTTCCGATTCGTCGTCGTGTTCTACGCGGGCCAGGCCGTGATCGACACGACCGTGAAGCAGGCGCTCGCGCAGTTCCCCGAGTTCCAGGGCATCGCGACGCCGACCAACCCGGGTGGTGGGGCGACCGGCGGGACGGGCTCGACGACGGGTGGTGGGGGCGCGAGCACGAGCAACGACACGGTCCAGCAGCTCCTGACGCAGGCGTCGAAGGTCTACAACGACGCCCAGACCGCGCTGAAGGCGGGCGACTTCGCCCAGTACGGCGTCCTCTCGAAGCAGCTCGGGACGCTCCTCCAGCAGGCCAGCGACGCGCTCACCAAGTCCGCGAGCGGCGCCAAGACGCCGACCAGCAGCTCGACGTCGTCGACGACCACGACGACGATCGGCGGCTCCGGGGGCTCGCAGGCGCTCGCCACCCACCGCTGAGGCCCGAAAACCCCGGCCCGCCGGGATTGTTCGGACCCCCGGGTATTGTTACTATCTGCGTAGTGGAAATCCCCGGCCGCCCCCCGGCCGGACCCCGATCCACGGAGTCTCGCCATGGCCGTCAAAGGCATCGACCTCGGGAAGTACCAGCTCGGCTGGTCCGACACCGAGAACTACGTCTACAAGCCCAAGAAGGGTGTCAACGCGGACGTCGTCCGGGACATCTCGTGGCACAAGTCCGAGCCGGAGTGGATGACCAACTGGCGGCTCTCGGCGCTCAAGCGGTTCGAGCGCAAGCCCATGCTCGAGTGGTTCGCCAAGAACATGCCCGACATCGACTTCGACGACATCTACTACTACATCAAGCCCACCGACGGAGTGGTGAACGACTGGGACATGCTCCCGGAAGAGATGAAGAACACGTACGAGAAGCTGGGCATCCCCGAGGCCGAGCGCAAGTTCCTCGCCGGGGTCACCAGCCAGTACGAGTCCGAGGTCGTGTACCACAAGAACCGGGACGATCTCGCGGAGAAGGGCATCCTCTTCACGAGCATGGACCAGGCCCTCATCGACTACCCGGACCTGGTCAAGGAGCACCTCGGCACCGTCATCCCGCCGGGTGACAACAAGTTCGCCGCGCTGAACTCCGCGGTGTGGTCGGGTGGGCAGCTTCATCTACGTCCCGCCCGGGCGTGCACGTGGACATGCCGCTGCAGGCGTACTTCCGCATCAACGCGGAGAACGCGGGCCAGTTCGAGCGCACGCTGATCATCGCCGACGAGGGCTCCTCGGTGCACTACGTCGAGGGGTGCTCGGCACCGGTGTGGTCGGGCGACTCGCTGCACTCCGCCGTGGTCGAGCTGATCGCGAAGCCGAGCGCGCGCATTCGCTACACGACGATCCAGAACTGGTCGTCGAACGTCTACAACCTCGTCACCAAGCGGGCTCGGGCGGAGACCGAGGCGACGGTCGAGTGGATCGACGGCAACCTCGGTTCCAAGCTCACGATGAAGTACCCCGCGGTCGTCATGACCGGCCCGAAGGCCCACGGCGAGGTGCTCTCGGTGGCCTACGCCGGTCCCGGCCAGCACCAGGACGCGGGGGCGAAGATGACCCACGCCGCGCCCGAGACCACGTCGATCATCGACAGCAAGTCGATCTCGAAGGACGGCGGTCGCACCACCTACCGCGGTCTGGTCAAGGTGAACGAGGGCGCGTACGGCGTGAAGAGCCACGTGCGGTGCGACGCGCTGATCCTCGACGAGGACAGCCGCTCGGACACCTACCCGTACATGGAGATCGACGAGAAGGACGCGCGCATCGGCCACGAGGCCACCGTCTCGAAGGTCGGTGACGACCAGCTCTTCTACCTGATGAGCCGAGGTCTCTCGGAGCAGCAGGCGGTCGCGATGATCGTGAACGGCTTCATCGAGCCGATCACCAAGACGCTGCCGATGGAGTACGCGGTCGAGCTCAGCCGGCTCATCGAGCTCAACATGGAGGGCTCCGTCGGTTGACCGGGGACTCCCGGTTCACTCCTGCGGCAGCAGACGCCCTCGGCGGTCCCGACTGGCTCGTGGACCGTCGTCGGCGCGCCGCCGAGCAGCTCGCGGACCTTGCGTGGCCGAGCGCGTCCGAGGAGATCTGGCGCTACAGCCGCATCAACGACTTCGACCTCGAGCGGTACCGCCCGCTCACCGCGGCAGGAGATCGGCGCGGCCGGCGTGGAGACCGCGCCCGGTGGCGGCGTCGTCGCGGCGGAGGCGGGGCGCGGTCGGGCCTGATCGTCGTCCGGGACGGGCGCGTCGTGCACCACGAGCTCGACGACGATCTCGTCTCGAAGGGTGTGGTCGCCTGCGGGCTCGCGACGTGTGAGGGCGAGGACGTCGGACGGTGGCTCGGCCAGTGCTCCGATGCGTCGCCGGACCCGTTCACGGTGCTGCACGACGCGTTCCTCGCCGGCGGCGCGTTCATCCGGGTGCCCTGCGGGGGTCGTCGTGGAGAAGCCGATCGTCGTCCTGCACTGGGCGGACGGCGACGGGCTCGCGTCCTTCCCGCACACGCTGGTCGTCGCGGAGGAGCAGAGCGAGGTCACGGTCCTCGACCGCTTCGGCTCACCCGACATCGACCACCTCGTCGACGGCGTCGTCGAGCTGATCGTCGGCGACGCGGCGCACATGAAGTACCTCTCGGTCCAGGAGCACGGGCCGCGCACGTGGTCGAACGTGCTGCAGCGCGCGCACGTCGGCAAGGACGCGTCGCTGCGCTCGTCCGCGGTCGCGCTCGGCGGCGAGTACGCCCGGCTGCGCAGCGAGTCGTTGCTCGACCGGTGAAGGCGCGGAGAGCGACCTGCTCGCGGTCTACTTCGGCGACCAGAGCCAGATGCTCGACTTCCGGACGCTGCAGGACCACGCCGCGCCCCGCACGCGCAGCGACCTCCTGTTCAAGGGCGCGGTCGAGGACCACGCCGCGCTCCGTCTACAGCGGGCTCATCCGGCTGCGCCAGGAAGCGCAGAAGGCGAACGCGTACCAGACCAACCGGAACCTCGTGCTGAGCGAGGGGGCCGGGGCGGAGTCGATCCCGAACCTCGAGATCGAGGCGAACGACGTCCGCTGCTCGCACGCGTCGACCGTCGGGCCGATCGACGACGACCAGCTCTACTACCTCGAGAGCCGGGGGATCCGGCCCGAGGACGCGGAGCGCCTGATCGTCCTCGGCTTCTTCGAGGACGTCTTCGCCCGTCTGCCGATCCCGTCGCTCGCCGACGCGTTGCGGCGCTCCGTGCACGAGAAGGTCGGGCACCTGCATGGCGACTGACGTCCGGGTGTGCGCGACCGCCGACGTGCCCGCGCCGTCGTCACGGCGGTTCGACCTCGACGGCCACCGGCTCTGCGTCGTGCACCTCGACCCGGCGAGCTGGTACGTCATCGGTGACCGGTGCTCGCACGCGGACGAGTCCCTGAGCGAGGGGGACCTGTGGGTCGACGAGTGCGAGATCGAGTGCCCGAAGCACGGGTCGACGTTCGACCTGCGCACCGGGGAGCCCCAGGCCCTGCCGGCGACCGAGCCGATCCCGGTCTACGAGGTCAAGGTGGATGGCGACGACGTGGTGGTGACGCTCCCATGAGTGTGTTGACGATTCGCGACCTGCACGCATCGGTCTCCGGCCAGGAGATCCTCCGCGGGGTGGACCTCGAGCTGCGGTCGGGTGAGGTGCACGCGCTCATGGGGCCGAACGGCTCGGGGAAGTCGACGCTCGCGCACGTCATCATGGGCCGCACCGACTACGAGGTGACCGCGGGCTCGGTGCAGCTCGACGGCGCGGAGCTGCTCGAGCTGCCGACCTGGCAGCGCGCCGCGGCCGGCCTCTTCCTGTCCCACCAGTACCCGGTCGAGATCCCCGGCGTGCGGGTCGAGGACCTCCTCGATGCCGCCGGCTCGGCGACCGACGCCGGTCTGGGTGACCGCGTGCGCGTGGAGGCGACCCGGCTCGCAGTGGCCGACGAGTTCCTCGCCCGTGGTGTGAACATCGACTTCTCCGGCGGAGAGCAGAAGCGCGCGGAGACGCTGCAGCTCGCGCTGCTCAAGCCGAAGTTCGCGATCCTCGACGAGCTCGACTCCGGTCTGGACGTCGACGCCCTGCGCGACGTGTCGCGCCGGATCGAGGCGATGACCGAGGAGGACGAGCTCGGCGTGCTCGCGATCACGCACTACTCGCGCCTGCTCACCGAGCTCCGCCCCGACGTCGTCCACGTCTTCATGGCGGGGCGCGTCGTCACGAGCGGCGGGCCGGAGCTGGCCGACGAGCTCGAGCGCACCGGCTACGACGGCCTGGCCGAGCGGCTCGGCGTCGAGCTCCCGGTGGCGGAGCCGGCGGCCGCGGCGGCCGACCCCTTCGCCGACCCCGGCTTCTAGCCCTCCCCACTCGTTTCGGGGCGTCTGAGCGTCGCCATGGCGACCTTGAAACGCCCCGAAACCAGCCGAGCGCGTTCGGGTCTAGGTGGGGGGAGGCGTCGGGGCGGTCGTGGTGGTCGTGGGCGGCGCGGTCACCGGGGGAGTGGTGACGGGCGGCGCGACCGGTGGTGCCGCGGGCGGCGCGGTCGGAGGCACCGTCGTGGTCGGGGCGATCGGGGTGCTCGAGATGATCTTCTCGGGCGTGCCCCCGAACACGTAGACCGGGTCGCCGACGTGCACCAGCGTGTGCCAGTACTCCGCGATGTGCATCGGGATGCGGGCACAGCCGTGTGACGCGGGCGAGGTCGGCACCTCTTCGTAGCCGTGAATCGCGATGCCGCCGTTGAAGTAGAAGGGGTTGTAGAGCTGGCCCAGCGGCGACTTGTCCCAACCGCTCACGAAGCGCGTGTAGGTGAACCGGCCGGACGGTGTGTTCGCGTACTCGCAGACGCGCTGGGTCGGGTTCACCCGGGGCGTGCTGTAGCAGTAGCGCGCGCCGGAGCCGGTCGACGTCGTGGTGATGAGCCGCACCTGCCCGCCCAGGTACAGCGTGATCACCTGCTTGGTGATGTCGATCTCGGTGCGGTTCGGCTCACCGTTCGGCTGCAGCGGCAGCGGGTACTTGAAGTTCGCGATCGCCGCGGCTTCCAGCGGGCCGATCGTCCCGGTGCGGGGCGCGCCGATGATCTTCTGCACCGCCTCGACCGCGAAGGCCATGTCGCCGCCGTACTTGCCGTCGACCGGTCCCGGGTCGAAGTGGATGTCGGTCAGGCGCTGTTGGTACGCCTGCACGACGGGGCCGCTCGCGCCCGGACCCATCGTCCCGCCCGGGATCGCCGGCAGCATCACGGCCGCGGGCTGCTGCAGGCCGGGCTGGGTCGTGCTGGTGCTCTGGCGGATCGTCGTGCTGCTCGCGTGTTCCGCGACGCCCTTGGCGTTGCGGAGGTCGGCCGTCGCCGAGGAGCCGGAGTCGGAGCGCACGAGCGCGAACGCCACTCCGGCGATCGCCAGCACACCGACCAGTGCGCCGGCGGTGATCCAGATCCACGGACGCGCGAGCTTCTTCAGCGGATTCGGCCTTCTCGAACGGGGTACGAGCGGCGAATTGTACCGATGGCACAGCCCGCCCAGGGGTCGCGATCCTAACTTGACCGTTGGGTCAAGGGCGATATCGTGCGCCGATGCGCTGCTTCGCATTCCATCTGATGCCCTACATCGGATTGGATCCCTCCTACGAGGGGCCGGCGTGGGTGACCGTGCCGAACTCGCTCTACGACCCGGCGGTCGGCCATCAGCTCTACAACCGCTACCTCGATGAGCTGATCGAGGCCGAGGAGCTGGGCTTCGACGGGGTGTGCGTGAACGAGCACCATCAGAACGCCTACGGCAACATGCCGTCGCCGAACCTGATCGCGTCGGTGCTCGCCCGCCAGACGTCGCGGGTGAAGATCGCGGTGGTCGGCAACGCGCTGCCGCTCTACGACCCGCCGACCCGGGTGGCCGAGGAGTTCGCCATGATCGACGTGATCAGCGGCGGGCGGCTCATCGCGGGCATGGTCGTCGGCGGCGGCCCCGAGTACTACTCCTTCTCGGTCAACCCGACCCACGCCCGCGAGCGCTTCCGGGAGGCCCACGACCTCATCAAGAAGGCGTGGACGGAGCCCGGGCCGTTCGAGTGGGTCAGCAAGCACTACCGCATCCGCTACGTGAACCCGTGGCCGCGCCCGATCCAGCAGCCCCACCCGGAGATCTGGATCCCCGGCGCGGGCTCGCTCGAGACGTTCGAGTTCGTCGCCCACAACCACTACTCGTACATGGGGATCCCGTACTTCCGGTTCGACGTCTTCGAGCGCTACTTCTCGATGTTCCGCGACGCGTGCGAGGCCGAGGGCTACACCGCCGACCCGCTCCAGGCCGGGTGGCTGGTGCCGATCTACGTCGCCGAGACCGACGAGCAGGCCCGCCGGGAGTACGAGGAGCACCTCTGGTACTTCGTGCGGCGGTTGCTGCCCGGCATCACGATCCAGCCGCCGGGCTACACGTCCGCGCGGTCGCTCGCCAGCATCCTGAAGTCCGCGGGGACGTTCATGCTCAACGTCGAGACGTGGGAGCAGATCATCGAGGGTCGCTACGCGATCGTCGGCTCGCCCGAGACCGTGGCCGACACGCTCGTCGACAGCCTGAGCCGGCTCGGGACCGGGAACCTGCTCGGGCTCTTCCAGCTCGGCAGCCTCCCGCACGACCTGACGGCCAAGAACATGCAGCTCTTCGCGGACAAGGTCATGCCGCGACTGCGGGCCGAGTTCCCCGAAGGCGGCCCGGTCTACCGTCCGTCCGCGACGGTCGTCTGATGGCGGAGTTCGTCGAGGAGTACGTCGACGCGCCGGTCGGCAAGATCCAGGTCTGGCGCGCCGGCCGCGGACCGCAGCTCGTGTACCTGCACTCGGCGGGTGGGGAGTACACGAACCCCGCGCTGGAGCAGCTCGCGGAGTCGTTCGAGGTCATCGTGCCGGTGTTCCCCGGGTTCGCGGAGTCCGAGGGGGAGATCGACTCGATGGAGGACGCGGTCTTCCACCTGCTCGATCTCTGGGCGATCCTCGGGCTCGACGCGCCGCCGATCCTCGGCGTCTCCCTCGGCGGCTGGCTCGCGCTCGAGCTGGCGACGCGGTACCCGGATCGGGTGTCCAAGATGGTCCTCGTCAACCCGGTCGGGCTGCACCTCGACGAGGCGCCGATCGCGGAGATGTTCGGGCGGACGCCCGGAGAGCTCGCCGACATGCTCTTCGCCGATCAGCGGTACCCGGTCGCCGCGGCAATGCACGACATGGACGCGTTCGCGGGGGACGTCGGCCGGGAGACGGAGATCCCGCTCGAGTTCGTGCTGCCGATGTGGAAGGCCCTCGGCGCGACCGCGCGGCTCGGCTGGGATCCGTACCTGCACAACCCGAAGCTGCGCGGCCGGCTCCGGCGCATCACCGCGCCGACCCTCATCGTCGCCGGGGCCCAGGACGGGTTGGTGCCGCTCGTCTACGCGCAGACCTACGCGGCGGAGATCCCCGGGGCGCGCCTCGAGGTCGTGGACGGCGCGGCGCACTGGCTGCAATTTGAAAAGCCGGACGAGCTGAGCGCACTCGTCCGACTCTTCCTTGCGGACTAGCTGACCGGGGCCGACGCGGCCGTCGATCTAGCCGGTGGGCTGACTCTCTTCCTCCAGCAGCTGCTCCAACGCGTCCGGGGTGCCCGGGATGGCGAGGCGCAGGTCGAGGAGGAAGTCGAGAACTTCGGCACCCGAGACGAGGTCACGGCTACCGAAACGCTCTAGCGCTGAGTCGATCATGCTCACGAGTGCTGTCTGGTCAGCCATTGGGTTCCTCCCGGTCGGCGTAGTAGTCAACCTACCTTGCGGGCGTTCCATACCCGTGTCAGCAAGGTTTCCTCAGGAAGAAGAAGACATCAGTCACACCGGGTGCCGCAATGGGCTGTGTGGCCTATGAGGGGACCGCGACCTCGTCGAGACCCTGCTGCAGCGTGTTCCAGGCCAGGGTCGCGCACTTGATCCGCACCGGGAACTTCACGACGCCCTGCAGTGCCTCGAGGTCACCGAGCGTCACCCCGTCGAGCTCGGCGGCGAGATCGGCGCCGTCGGACTCACCCTCGAGCTTCGACTCGTGGATCGACATCAGCGCCTTGAACGCGCTGATGAGCTTGCGAGCTTCCTCGACGGTCTTGCCCTTGATCGCGGCGCTCATCATCGAGGTGGACGCCTGGCTGATGGAACAGCCCTGGCCCCCGATCTTCACGTCGGCGACCTTGCCGTCCTCGACGTCGAGGTAGAGGACGACCTCGTCGCCGCAGAGCGGGTTGAACCCCTCGGACTTGGTGCGCCGGCGGCGTCGCGAGCTCACCCCGGTTCCGCGGCGAGCGGTAGTGATCGAGGATGATCTCGCGGTAGAGGTCTTCGAGTCCGGGCACGTGTCAGATCCTTAGGGTGCGAAGAACTTCTCGGCTTTGACCAACGACTCGACGAGCGCGTCGGCGTCGGCTTCGTCGTTGTAGACGTAGAACGAGGCGCGGCGTCGTGGCGGGCACGCCCAGGACGCGCATCAACGGCTTGGCGCAGTGGTGACCGGCGCGGACGCACACGGCATCCTCGTCGAGGACCTGCGAGATGTCGTGCGCGTGGATGCCCTCGAACAGGAAGGAGATGACGCCGCCCCGCACGGCGACGTCACGCGGGCCGTAGATCGTGAGGCGTCGCCGAACCGGTCCTCGAGCGCATCGAGCGCGTACTGCGTGAGCTCGACCTCGTGGCGACGCACGTCGTCCATGCCGAGCCCCTCGAGGTAGTCGATCGCGGCGCCGAACCCGATGGCTTCGGCGATCGCCGGCGTGCCGGCCTCGAACTTCCACGGCACGTCGTTCGTGGTGAAGCCGTCCTTGCGGACGTCGCGGATCATCTCGCCGCCACCGAGGAACGGCGGCATCGCTTCGAGCAGCTCCCGGCGGCGCCCACAGCGCGCCGATCCCCGACGGACCGAGCATCTTGTGCGCCGGTGATCGCCGACGAAGTCGGCGTCCCAGTCCTGGACGTCGACCGGCAGGTGCGGCGCGGCCTGGCTCGCGTCGACGAGCACGAGTGCACCGGCCGCGTGCGCGGCGCCGGCGAGCGGTCCGATGTCGTTCATCGTGCCGAGGACGTTCGACATCGCGGTGACCGCGAGCAGCTTGGCGCCGTGCGAGCAGCTCGCCGATCGAGGTGAGGTCGAGCCGGAAGTCCGAGGTGAGCGGGATCCAGCGCAGCTCGACGCCGCGCTCCTCGGCCAGCATCAGCCAGGGACGATGTTGGCGTGGTGCTCCATCTCGCTCAGCACGACGACGTCACCTTCGCGGAGGTTGGCTCGGCGCCCACGTGTACGCGACGAGGTTGATCGCCTCGGTGGCGTTGCGGATGAAGACGATCTCCTCGGTCTCGCCGGGCGCTGACGAAGCGCGCGACCTTGGCGCGTGCGGCCTCGTAGGCCGCGGTCGCTCTCGTCGGCGATCGTGTAGACGCCGCGGTGCACGTTGGCGTACGAGGTCCGGTAGAGGTCGTCCATCGCGTCGAGCACCGCGGTCGGCTTCTCCGAGCTCGACGCGCTGTCGAGGTACACGAGCCGCTTGCCGTGCACCTCGCGTTCGAGGATCGGGAAGTCGAGCTTGATCTCGGCGACGTCGAGGTGCGCCGTCAGGCGCACGCTTCCGGAACGCGTCGAAGCCGTCCGACTCGACCCGCTGGGCGAGCTCCGGGCCACCCGACTCGACGATCCGGCCGTCGAGCAGGATGTGCACGACGTCGGGCGTGAGGTGGTCGAGGATCCGCTGGTAGTGCGTGATCAGCAGGATGCCGAGCTCGGGCCGGTCCTTGCGCACCTCGTTGATGCCGTGCGCGACGACGCGCAGCGCGTCGATGTCGAGCCCGGAGTCGGTCTCGTCGAGCACCGCGAAGTCGGGCTCCATCAGCGCCATCTGCAGGATCTCGTTGCGCTTCTTCTCACCGCCCGAGAAGCCCTCGTTGAGGTAGCGCTCGGTGAAGCGCTGGTCCATCCCGAGGCGCTTCGTCCAGTCGATCAGCGTCGATGCGGACCTCGAGGACCGAGAGGTCGGGGATGCCCTTGCGGACGGCCATCGCCTGGCGCAGGAAGTTGAGGACGCTGACGCCCGGGATCTCCTCGGGGTGCTGGAAGCCGAGGAAGAGGCCGCGCGCGGCGCGGTCCTCGGTCGAGAGGTCGGTGATGTCCTCGCCCTTGAAGCGGATGCGGCCCGGCCGTGACCTCGTAGGCGGGGTTCGCCAGCAGGGTGTTCGCGAGCGTGGACTTCCCGGATCCGTTCGGGCCCATCAGGGCGTGGACCTCGCCCGCGCCGGGCCGCGAGGGTCGAGGCCGTTCAGGATCTGGTTGCCGTCGGCGTTGACTTCCAGGTCGTCGATTTCCAGCAGGTTCGGGGCGTCGGTCACGGCGTCCATGATAATTGCACTATCGCCGTAGGGGAAACTCAGGATCTCCAACCGCTCGATCCTTCGTCCTCTTCCCTTCGTGGCTTCCGGGGGGTCGAGTTGTCACGGGAGCGAGCCGGCATGCACCCATTCGCTCGGACAGTCTGAGCAAAGGGCGCTCAGAACTCGCTCGGTGGTCGCACGCCTGCTCGCTCCCTGGGCCGAGGGAGGGCCGGAGCCCCGGTTGGAGATCCGTTCGTGTGTGGCGCTCAGGACGGGGTGCTGAGGGTGAGGGCGAAGTCGTCGGCCGGGTCGGTCCACCAGTTCGGCGATCTCCAGGCCGGCGGCCGCGAGCTCTCGTTCGAGCTTGGCCCGGCGGAACTTGGCGGAGATCTCGGTGCGCATCTGCTCGCCGGACTCGAACTCGACGATGAGGTCGAGGTCGGGGACCTTCACGGTCTGGCGGCGTGGGTGACTCGAGCCACATCTCGATCCACTCGTCTGCGGCGTTCCACTTGGCGACGTGGTCGAAGGCGTCGGGGTCGAAGTCGGCGCCGAGCTCGCGGTTGATGCACGGGGAGGACGTTGCGGTTGAACGCCGCGGTGACGCCGGCCGCGTCGTCGTACGCCGCGACGAGCCGGTCCGTGTCCTTCACGAGGTCGGTGCCGAGCAGGAAGCGAGTCACCGGGCTCGAGGCCCGCGGCGATGCGACGCGAGGAACTCGGCGCGCGTCGCTCGGGCGGCAGGTTGCCGATCGTCCCGCCGAGGAACGCGATCGAGGCGGCGGCCGCCGCGGGGGAGGAGATCGAGGTGGTGCTCGAAGTCGCCGACGACCGCGTGCACGTCGATCCCCGGGTGCTCCTCGGCGATCGCGCTCGCGGCGTCGCGCAGGGTCGTCTCACTCACGTCGAACGGCACGAAGCGCCGGAGCTGCCCGGCGCGCGCGAGCGCGTCGAGCAGCGAGCCGGGTCTTCTCCGACGTGCCCGAGCCGAGCTCGATGAGCGTGTCGGCGCCGCTCACCGCGGCGATCTCGTCCGCGCGCTGCGTCGAGGATCGCCCGCTCCGCGCGGGTCGGGTAGTACTCGTCCAGACGGGTGATCTCGTCGAAGAGCTGCGAGCCGCGGTCGTCGTAGAACCACTTCGGCGGCAGGTCCTTGGGCGTTGCGGTCGAGCCCGCGCCGGGCGTCGGCGGCGAGCGCGTCGTGGAGATCGGTCGCGGCGAGGTGCACGTCGACACGTACGGTCATGAGAGTCCTCCGATGGGGGTGACGCACGATCGTTCTCGACCAGGGAACCGTTGTCGACCGCGATCCATGCCGCGTCGTCGTCCAGGGGCTCGGAGGCCACGAGCAGGCCCGGGTCGGAGCGCAGGTACAGCGAGTTGTCGATCGCGGTCGCGGTGACGTCGGTCCCGTCCGTGAGCAGCAGGTTCAACGCCCCGCTGCTCTCGGCCCGGACCATGCGGACGACGTCCGTCAGTGCAGCTCCGGGGGTGGCGCCGTCGTCGAGCCGGTCCAGCACGAGCGCGAACACCACCTCGGAGTCGGTGTCGCCTTCGATCCCGGCCGCGCGTCGGGGACTGATCGACGCCCGGAGCCGAGCGCCGAAGTCCTCGCGGAACCCGGAGACGAACCCGTTGAGCGAGAAGAGCCAGTGGTCGGCGGCGAACGGCGCGGCGTTGCTGATCTTCAGCTCCGAGCCGGGGGACGCGTAGCGGGCCGCGGCGAGCACGGTCGTCGCGGCCTTCCGTGCCCGCGAAGCTGGTGTCGTCCCACATCTTCGTGGCCGCGCGGTACCGCTCGTGCGAGCTGCGCGAGTCCCCGGCGAAGCACCAGCCCACGCCCCACCCGTCCGGGTTGTCGACGCCGTTGTGCTGGAAGCGGGGATGTTGCGCCTGATGGACCAGGGCGTGCGGGGCGTCGAAGAGCAGCGTTCGGAGCGCGACCGGGGGACCGACGTACGCGAGGTGGCGGCACATGCGGCGTGGCTCAGGCGTCGGTCGCGCAGCGGAATCCGGCGAAGATCTGCCGGCGGATCGGCAGGTCCCAGTTGCGGAACGTCGTGCTGCACGCGATCGGAGCGGTGGCCCACGATCCGCCGCGGAGCACCTTGTAGCCCGGTCCGTACTCGGAGCTGCCGGCGCCGAAGAACACCTCCGAGTACTCGCGGTACGGGAACGACCGGAAGCCCGGATAGGCCTCGAAGTCGCTCGCGGTCCACTCCCAGACTCCGCCGAGCAGGTCGAGGCAGCCCCACTGGCTCGCTCCCCCCGGGTGCGCGCCGACCTCGTCGGGTCCGAAGCGGCGGCCCGGATGGAACATCCCGCCGGACTCGGACGCACCGAGCGCCAGCCTTCTCCCACTCGGCTTCGGTCGGGAGGCGAGCGCCGCGCCAACGCGCGAACGCGTCGGCCTCGAACCAGCAGACGTGCTGGACCGGCTCGCGCGCCGGGAGCGGCTCCATCGCGACCGAAGCGCTCGCCGCGTCCAGGTCGGCGTCGGCGCGGGTCCAGAACTGCGGGTGCTCGAGCTCGGCCTCGGTGCGCCAGGCCCAGCCCTCGTCGGTCCACCAGCGCGCGTCGTCGTAGCCGCCCGCGTCGATGAACTCCACGTACGCCGCGTTCGTCACGGGCGTCGTGTCCATGCGGAACGCAGGAACGTCGACGACGTGCGCGGGGCGCTCGTTGTCGTACGCCCACGGGTCCGTGGAGGTGCCCATCACGAACTCCCCGGCCGGGACGAGCACGTCGGGCGGGAGCTCGGCGGGGTCGGGACCCGGCGCGCCCGGGTCCGTCACCGGCACCCGGGTGCGCGTCGTCCATGAGCTGGATGGTGGCCAGCATCGTCTCGACGTGCTGGTCCTCGTGGTGGACCACGAGGCCGTAGACGAACCCACCCGCGAGGAGCTGGTCGTCGGAATCGAGGTCGGCGCCGGCCAGCACGTCGAGTGACCGCTTGCGGACGTCCGCCACGAAGTCGCGCGCGGCCGCGGGGCCGAGGATGTCGAGCGTGGGTCGTTCGGAGCGCGGGTGGCGGAACGCGTCGTAGACGTCGTCGAACCGCGGATCGGTCGGCTCCCCGGCGTCGAGCTCGCGGAACGAGCCAGAGCTCTTCGTAGTGGCCGATGTGCGCGAGGTCCCACACCAGCGGCGACATCAGCGCCGAGTGCGGCTCGATCAGGCCGGCCTCGGAGATCGGTTCGAGCAGCGCCAGGGTGCGGGCACGCGCGGCTTCGAGCTCGCGGGCCGCGCGGTCGTTCTGCTCCGACACCCGTCTGCGCTCCTCGGCTACCAGCCCCGGGCGATCCACTCGTCGAGGTGGGGGCGCTCGGTGCCGATGGTCGTGTCGAGCCCGTGCCCCGGGAGCACCAACGTCTCCTCCGGGCAGCGTGAACAGCCGGCGGTCGATCGACTCGATGATCTGGTCGAAGCTCGCGTTCTCGAACTTCGTGTTGCCGGGACCGCCCGGGAACAGCGTGTCGCCGCTGAACACGACGGGGTGGCCCTCGAGCAGGAAGCAGGTGGAGCCGGGGGTGTGGCCGGGGGTGTGGATCGTGCGGAGCCGCAGGTCACCGACCTCGATGACGTCGTCGTCGGGGATCGACGAAGTCGTAGGACGGCAGCATCGCGGCGTCCTCGGGCGCGATGCCCACGTCGATGCCGGCGTCGCGCACCGCGGTGACCGCCTGGATGTGGTCGAAGTGGCCGTGGGTGGTGAGGACCCGCCGCACCCCGGTGGCCTTGCAGACCTCGAGGAGCAGCTCGTGCTCGTTGGCCGCGTCGACGAGGACCGCGTCGCCGGTCTGCTTGGACCGCAGGATGAAGACGTTGTTCTCGTACGGGCCCGACGACGATCTTGTCGATCCGCACGTCCGAGGTCTCGTAGTGGGCGGGCCGGGACGTCGTCAGGGTCACGGGGTCAGCGTACCGGCCGAGCCGCCCGTTCCCGCAGGCCAGGATGGAAACTGGACCGGTCGGTCAAGTACGGTCGACCCGGCCCTATGGACTTCCGCGACACCCCCGCCGAGGCGGCGTTCCGCGACGAGGTGCGGACCTGGCTGTCCGAGCACCTGGTGGGCGAGTTCGCGGCGCTCGGCCCCGGCGGCGGCCCGGCCGACGAGACCGGCTAGGACCTCCGCATCGAGTGGGAGCGGCTGCTCGGCGCCGGACCGCTGGGTCGGCATGTCGTGGCCGAAGGAGTACGGCGGGCGCGAGCGCCGGCATCGTCGAGCAGGTCATCTTCAACGAGGAGTACGCGAAGGCGGGCGCGCCGGCGCGGATCAGCTTCTTCGGTGAGGGCCTGTTCGCCCCGACGCTGATCGCAGTACGGCACCGAGGAGCAGAAGCGGCGCTTCCTGCCCGAAGATCCAGGCGGTCGAGGAGCTGTGGTGCCAGGGGTTCTCGGAGCCCAACGCCGGCTCCGACCTCGCGAACGTCCAGACCCGCGCCGTGCTCGACGGCGACGAGTGGGTGATCAACGGCCAGAAGGTGTGGACGACGCTGGCGCACCGCGCCGACTGGTGCTTCGTGCGTCGCCCGCACCGATCCCGAGTCGCACCGCGCACACGGGTCTCTCGTACCTCTTGTGCCCGATGCACCAGCCCGGCGTCAGGTGCGGCCGCTGCGCCAGATGACGGGCACCGCCGAGTTCAACGAGGTCTTCTTCGACGACGCGCGCACCGAACGGACGACGTGCTCGGCGCGGTCGACGACGGCTGGAAGGTCGCGATGGCGACCCTCGGCTTCGAGCGCGGCACCGCGTTCCTCGTCGCAGCAGCTCGGGTTCCAGCGGGAGCTCACCGAGCTCATCGACGTCGCGCACGCCAACGGCGGCGCACGCGAGCGATCCGGTGATCCGCCAGCGCCTGGCGCGGGCGTACATCGGCGTCCAGATCATGAAGTACAACGGCCTGCGCATGCTGACCGGGCTCGCTCGCAAGGGGCGTGCTCGGTCCGGAGGCGAGCATCGGCAAGCTCTTCTGGACGCACGTGGCACCGCAACCTCGGCGAGACCGCGATGGACGTGCTCGGGCCCGACGCGCTGATCATCGAAGGCGAGCCGACGACGGGCTACGAGCTCGACGAGCTCCAGCGCAACTTCATGTTCAGCCGGTCGGAGACGATCTACGCCGGCGCCAGCGAGATCCAACGCAACATCATCGGTGAGCGGGTCTCGGGCTTGCCTCGGGAACCCAGGTAAGCCCCCACGGGGGAGAAGGAGCAACTGTGAACTTCGCGTTCTCGGAAGAGCAGGACCAGCTGCGGGATGCGGTGCGGAAGTTCTTGGAGGCGAAGTAGCCCCGAGAGCGAGGTGCGGCGCCTGATGGAGACCACCGAGGGCTACGACCCCGCGGTGTGGACCCAGATGGGCGAACGAGCTCGGACTGCAGAGCCTCGCGATCCCGGAGGAGTACGGCGGCCAGGGCTTCACGTTCGTCGAGCTCGGCATCGTGCTCGAGGAGATGGGCCGCGTGCTGCTGTGCGCGCCGTACTTCTCGACCGTGGTCCTCGCGGCCGAACGCGATCCTCAACGCGGGCACCGACGACGCAGAAGGCCGCGCTGCTGCCGGGCATCGCGAGCGGCGAGACGATCGCGACGCTGGCGTTCACCGAGCCCAACGGGCAAGTGGGACGCGGACGGCATCACGATGGAAGCCACGCGCCGACGGCGACGGCTACGTGCTCGACGGCAACGAAGATGTTCGTGCTCGACGGTCACACCGCCAACCTCATCGTCGTGGTCGCCCGCACCGCGGGCACGAAGGGCGAGGACGGCATCTCGTTCTTCACCGTCGCCGGCGACGCCGCGGGCCTCACCCGCACCGCGCTCGCGACGATGGACCAGACCCGCAAGCAGGCCCGGCTCGAGTTCGTCGGGCGTGAAGGCGGCGCAGCTCGGCGAGCCCGGCGTCGGGCTGGGCGGCGCTCTCGACGACGCTCGACCAGGCCGCGGTCGGCGCTCTCGAACGAGATGGTCGGCGGCGCGCAGTTCGTGCTCGAGGATGTCGGTCCAGTACGCGAAGGACCGCGTGCAGTTCGGCCGGCCGATCGGCTCGTTCCAGGCGATCAAGCACAAGTGCGCGGACATGCTGCTCGAGGTCGAGTCGGCGAAGTCGGCCGCGTACTACGCGGCCGTGGGCGGCGGCCGAGGACAACGACGAGGCTCCCGGTGGTCGCGAGCCTGGCCAAGGCCTACTGCTCGGACGCGTACTTCCACGCGGCGGCGGAGAACATCCAGATCCACGGTGGCATCGGGTTCACCTGGGAGCACAACGCGCACCTCTACTTCAAGCGCGCCAAGACCTCCGAGATCCTGCTCGGTGACGCCGACCTACCACCGCGAGCTGCTCGCGCAGCGCATCGGAATTTGATGTAGCAGACTCTCACGCCGGATGTTCTCGAGCGCGAGACTTGCCGCCGGAGGGCGCCGGCGCATCGGCGTTCAGGCGGTCGCCCTCCGGAGATCTTGGGAGTGATGTGGCACTGGTCGTCGGCGTCGTCATCGTGGGCCTCGTGCTCGCGATCGCGGCCGTCTTCGTGTTCCGCGAGGCCGCCCGCATGTCCGAGGCACCTCCCGCCGCGGTCTTCGACCCCGACGACGCCTACGACTGGGTGGTCCGGCACCTGCCGGATCTCGTCGCGGCCACGCTGACGCCCGAGGACGTCCGGCGGATCCTGGACTTCCAGCTCGAGTTCTTCAAGCGCAAGGGCGTGTCCTCGAACGGGTCCGGCATCGCCCCTCAGGGTGCGGTCGTGTTCGGCACCGCGGAGACCGTCGAGTACATCCTCGAACGCTCGGCCGAGACCGGCGAGTCGTACCTCCCCGAACAGGTCGACGGGGTCGTCGAGTGCCAGCTCGCCTACCTCCGGTTCATCGGCGCGGTGGGCCGCGCGGCCGGCCCGGACGAGGAGCCCGAGGAGCCCGGGACGCCCGGCGACCGCGGGCCCGAGCCCAAGGAAGACGCGGGATAGTTTCACCGCGCGCCCAGGCCCGCGTTTCCCCACCGGAATCGTGGGTAACTTGGTGAGGTGGGTGTATACGTCACGCCCGAGCTCGCACCCGAGCTCACGAGCGTGCGGGCAGCGAGGGTATGGCTCGACGGCGTCTTCGCCGCAGAGCACATCGAGGGCGACGCCTGTGACGTCTGCCTGTTGCTCCTCGACGAGCTCGTGGCCAACGCGATCATGCACGGCGAGGGTGCGGTCGGCGTGCGGGTCGACGTCCGCGACCTCGTGCGCGTCGAGGTGACGAATCGGGGCACCTCCGGCACCGTCGCGCCGATCCCGTACGAACGGGGCCGGCCGGCCGAGCACTTCGGGCTCCACGTCGTCCACGGGCTCGCCGCGAGCTGGGGCGTCTCCCGGGAGTCGGGCGACACGGTCGTCTGGTTCGAGGTTCCGCATCCCGGGCTGACGGGGGCGACCGCCGACATCGACCTCACTCGCGACGACGAGGACGAGGCGTCGGCGCACCCCGCCGGCCGGCTCGACGACCCCGCCGACTGAGCCCGGGGCGCCGACCCGGCAATGCCGTTCGGACCCTTGACTGGGCTGTATATCCTTTCGGTACCAGAGAAGGGAGGTGGTCCAAACAATGCATGATCAACGTTTTGGGACCCTGGAGGTGCGCGGCCGCTAGGCCGGTAGCTCGTTGGACCGCTTGGCGGAATTCCACCGCTGCGCCGCCATTGGACGGGTCGGGGAGCTGGTCCCCCCTCGAGCAACCCCTGAAGATGGTGAACCGAACAAGTTTCCTTCGTGGTGGGGGCGCATCCTGTGCCCCCACCACGTCGTTCCGATCGAGATCCGGATGGTGGACGCGTGAGCCGACCGACCAAGTTCGAGGACTTCCGCTACGTCGGTGACAAGCGGACGCAGTGGTACTTCGATCTCGACGATCCCGACCTGGACCCCGAGCTGGTCGACGAGCTCATGGAGTCCGAGCAGTTCGCCGCGTTCAGCCCGGACACCCCGGCCGAGGCCCGCAACCGCGGCTACCGCGCCTTTGCGGCGCTGAGCGCGGAGTCCTAGCGCCCGAGCTACGCCACGGTGGGCGGGTGGAAGCCGCCCGGGACGGCGCCGGCCGCGCTCTTGAGCTTGGCCTCGAACGCGACGTCCGAGAGGACCAGCTCGGAGGGCAGCGACTCGGGGTCGTCGGGCAGGCCGTCGAGCTCGACCCACGACGTGCAGCCGCCGTACGCGTCCCGATAGGGCACCGCGATGGGCTGGTGGAGACGGTGGACCCGCAGCGCCAGGATCCAGAGCGGGTCGCGTTGCTTCCAGTTGAACCGGGTCTCGACGTACTCCCGTGACCAGATCACCTTGCCGTCCAGCGCGTCGATCACCTCGGGATCCGACGTGGTCGCGGCCCCGACGACGTCGGCCCACCCCGAGATCACGAAGTCACCCGGGCCGGCGTCGTCCGCCGTCGGGCCGATCCAACGGGCGTAGGCGGGCTTGAGCAGCTCCGGGCGCTGGTGCTCGAGCGTCGGGTACAGCCAGAGCCGGCTCGACTGCACCGAGAAGTGCCGCCCGTCCTCGCGGATGCCGCCCTTGCGCACGTCGATGATCTGCTCACCCTCGAGGAGGGCCTGCACGACCGCGGCCCATTCCTTGTACGCGGGGGCCCGGAGTGCAGAGGTGCTCACCCCGCCCAGGATAATGGTGCCAACCGAAGGAGCCGCAGTGGAGGAACGGATCGAGGTGGACGGGCTGGCGCTCGCCGTCCACGTGGCGCGCCCGGCGACGAACGCGGCCGTCCCCGCGGTCATCCTGTGCCACGACTTCCCGACCCCGCCCCGGGGCTCGCTCGCCTCGGGCCTGACCTTTCCCGAGCTCGCGGACCGCATCGCCCGCGACGTCGGCTGGATGGTCTTCACCTTCAACTTCCGGGGCACCGGCGGATCCGAGGGGGACTTCTCGGTGGGCGGGTGGCTGGCCGACCAGCGCATGGCGGTGGACTTCCTCGCCGAGCGGGAGGAGGTCAGCGGGATCTGGATGGTCGGGACCGGCGCCGGCGGCACGCTCGCGCTGTGCACCGCGGCGCGGGACAAGCGCGTGCGCGGGGTCGCGACGCTCGGCGCGCAGGCGACCCTGCGCGGGTGGGAGACGTCGCGGTTCATCGACCACTGCCGCCGGATGGGCGTGCTCCGGACGCCGGGCGCGCCGGCGGATCCGGCGGCCTGGGCCCGCGAGATCGCGGGGGTGAACGCGGTCGGCGCGGCGCGCCGCCTGGCGCCCCGACCGCTCCTCGTGCTGCACGGCTCGGATGACGACGTCGCCCCGCTCGACGACGCGCGCATCCTCGCCGAGGCGCACGGTTCGGCCGAGCTGCGCGTGGTGCTGACCGCGGGTCGCCGCATCCGTCACGACCCCCGCGCGATCGCCTCGCTCTTCGGGTGGCTCGACCGCCAGACGCTCTAGCGTGCCCTGCGGGCGTCGTCGAGCACGTCGGCGAGGGTGTCGGCGAGCGCGATCTCGGGGCTCCAGCCGGTCGCGGCGTGCAGGCGGGCGTTGCTGCCCACCAACCGGGGGACCTCGACCGGGCGCACGAGCTCGGGATCGGTCACGAGGCGGATCGGCCGGGTCGCGCGGGTCAGGAGCCGGTCGGCGATCTCCTGCACGCTCACGCCGGTCCCGGAACAGACGTTGTAGACCTCGCCCGGTTCACCGCGTTCGGCCACCAGCCGGTAGGCGCGCACGACGTCGCGCACGTCCGTGATGTCGCGCACGGCGTCGAGCGACCCGACCGGGATCTCGTCGACGTGGTCGGCCTCCGCGCGGGCGATGCGCGCGGCCAGGGCGGGGACGACGAACCGGGCGGACTGCCCCGGTCCCGTGTGGCTGAACGGCCGGACGCGGATCGCGCCGAGCCCGTCGCCGAGGTAGGCCTGCAGCGTCAGGAAGTCCGCGGCCACCTTGGCCGCGCCGTACGGCGTCACCGGGCGCAGCGGGGAGTCCTCGGTCAGCGGGAGGTCGGCCGGTTCGACCGTCCCGTACTCCTCGGAGCTGAGCACCACGATCACCCGCTCGACGTGGAGCTCGGTGCAGGCTCGCAACACGTTCAGCGTTCCTTCGGCGTTGACGCGGAAGGACGTGGCCGGGCTCTTCCAGCTCTCGCCGACGTGGCTCAGCGCGGCCAGGTGGTAGACGACCTCGGGGTGGGCCTCGGCGAGCCGGTCGTGCACCGCGACCGCGTCGGTGACGTCGAACGAGTCGGGCCCGTGCCGGTCCAGCGACAGCACGGCGTCACCGCAGGCTTCGAGGTGGCGGACGAGGTGCGGGCCGACGAACCCACGCGCGCCGGTCACCGCGACCTTCATGCGGCCACCCCCGCCGCGAGCCGGTAGGCGTGGAGATGGCGTTCGATCGAATGCTCCCACGTGAAGGGCGCGGCCTGGACCGGTCCTGCCGCGCGGAGCCGGTTCGCGAGGGTCGGGTCGTCGAGCACGTCGGCCAGTGTCGCAGCCAGGGCGCCCGTGTCGCCCGGGGGCACCAGACGGGCCGCATCCCCGACGACCTCCGCCATCGCGGAACCGGTCGTCGTCACGAGCGCGGCGCCGCAGGCCAGCGCCTCGAGCGCGGGCAGCCCGAACCCCTCCTCGAGCGACGGGTAGACCACCGCCTCGGACTGGCGGAAGAACGGCGCCAGCGCGCGACCGGGGAACCACCCGGTCCGCAGGATCCGGGTCGTGACCCCGCTGTCGGCGGCCGCATCCCGCACCGCGGTCGCGCCCCATCCGTCACGGCCCGCGAGCACCAGGCGCAGGTCCGGGCGCTCCGGAGCGAGGCGTGCGAACGCCGCGATCAGCGCCGGCAGGTTCTTGCGCGGCTCGAGCGTTCCCGCGAACGCGAGATACGGCGGTTGGATGCCGAGGTTCCGCAGCCGGCCGAGGTCGTCCGCGTCGCCGCGCGGCGCGGGTCGAAACCGCTCGACGTCGACGCCGTGGGGCGCGACCACGATCGGCGCGCGCGGGTCGAGCCGCGCGCGCAGGCGTTGGGCGGTGTGCTCGCTCACCGCGATCAACGCGCGCGCGCCGATGTGCGCTCATGCGCAGCATCGGGGTGAAGAACGCGACCTTGCTGCGCTCGTGCCACTCGGGATGGTCGAAGAACGTCATGTCGTGCACGGTGACGACCGCGGGGACCGTGAGCCGGGCGGGCATCGTGTAGTGCGGGCCGTGCCAGACGTCGAGCCCCAGGCGGTCCGCCAGCGCAGGTGCACGCACCTGCTCCCAGACGAGTCGGGCCGGCCGGCGCTCGGGCACCTCGGCGTGCACCGCGGCCTTCGGGGCGACGTCGGCCCAGCGGATCGCATCACCGCGGCGGGCGAGCAGGTGCAGGTCGACCTCTTCGTGGTCGGCGAGGCCCCGGACCAGCTGCACCGTGTAGACGCCGGCGCCAACGGGACGGTCGGGCACCGCCGAGACGTCCAGCAGGAGGCGCACGATGCCGAGTCTACGAGCGCGCCGCGTGGGCTCCCGCGGCGAGGTATGCGTCCAGGTGGGCCTGCGCGGTGGCGACCCAGGTGAAGTCCGTCGCCCGGCGGCGCCCCCGCGCGGCCAGCTCGTCACGGGCGGACGGGTCCTCGACGACCCCGGTCAGCGCGGCGGTCCACGCGGCGACGTCGCCCGGCGCCACGAGCACGCCGGCATCACCCACGACCTCCGGGAGCGCGGTCGTGTTCGACGCGACGACGGGGCATCCGCGGGCCATCGCCTCGAGTGCGGGCAGCCCGAAGCCCTCGTAGCGGGAGGGGAGCGCGCACACCAGGGCGCGGCGGTAGAGCGCGTCGAGGGTGGCCTCGTCGACCCGGCCCAGGCGACGGACCGCGGGGCCGTCGAGTCCCGGCACGGAGAGCCACCCGGTGGGTCCGGCGAGCACGAGGGTG
The DNA here is from genome assembly GCA_963770105.1 of uncultured Acidimicrobiia bacterium. Classification (GTDB taxonomy): domain Bacteria; phylum Actinomycetota; class Acidimicrobiia; order IMCC26256; family JAENVU01; genus Chersky-806. Next base: position 61,663 of record CAVYOL010000006.1, read on the forward strand.
AGGTCCGGATGGGTGCGCCGGATGCTCGCGACCGCGGCGGCGAGCGTGTCGAGGCCCTTGCGCGGCTCGATGGTGCCGACACTGAGCACGTAGGGAGCTTCGATGCCCGCGGCGGCGAGGCGCGCGTCCCGCTCGTCGTCGGGCGCCGGCGTCGGGACGACGATGGCCATCGGCGCGACGAGCACGCGCTCGGGCTCGAACCCCGAGAGGATCAGCTCACCGCGCGTGAACTCGGAGATCGCGATGACGACCGACGCTTCGCGGTGCGCGACCGCGAGGCCACGGCGGTGGAAGTCGACCCCACGGCGCGTGAACACCTCGGGGTGCCGGAGGAACGCGAGATCGTGGATCGTGACGACGAGCGGGGTGTCGTGTGCCGGCGGCACCGCGAGGCTCGGCGCATGGATGACGTCGCTCGGCACCGGGATCGCGGGCCGGCGGAACCGGTGCCACAGCTCGTAGCGCCACGGCGCGTGCGGCCGGCCGAGGTCGACGTAGCCCGGCAGCGGGCCCGGATGATCGGGCGGCGGGGGGCCCGCGGCGAAGGTCACCAGCTCCACGCCGACGTCGGGCAGCGTGCCGAGCAGACCGTCGACGTAACGCCCGATGCCACCCGGCACGGGCTGCAGGAGCTGGCCCACGTGCAGGGCGACCTTCATGCGACCGCACGATAGAGCCGGGCGAAGCGCTCGGCGGTCGCGGGCCACGTGTAGCGGGCCACCTGGACGTGGCCCCGCGCGACGAGCGCGGCGCGGGCGTCGGGGTCGGCAAGCAGGTGGCTGAGCCCGCCGGCGAGCTCGTCGTCGTCGAGCGGGTCGACGAGCTGGGCTCCGTCACCGAGCACCTCCGGGAGCGATCCGGCCCGCGCCGCGAGCACGGGCACTCCGGCGGCCATCGCTTCGAGCGGCGGGAGGCCGAAGCCCTCGTAGCGCGTGGGGTAGGCGAAGACGGTGGCGCCGGCCAGCAGGTCGCGCCGCTGGGCGTTGGTCACGTAGCCGAGCCGGACGATGCGGTCGCGGCTCGGTGAGGCGTCGACCGCCGCGTCGAAGCGGGCCTGGTCCCAGCCGTCGGGTCCGGCGACCACGAGGCGGACCTCGGGATCACCCGCCGCGACGGCCGTGAAGGCGCGCACGAGCGCGGGGAGGTTCTTGCGCGGCTCGACGGTTCCGAGCGCGAGCACGTAGCGCGCGCCACCCGCGAGCTGAGCTCCCAGGTCGGGTCGCCCACCGCTCACCGCGCCGAGCCCCCAGGGGATCGCGACGACCCGGTCGGGCGCGACCCCGAACTCGGTGCGGATCTCGTCGGCGACGAACTCGCTGCCGGTCTGGACCGTTGCCCCGCGGCTGATCGCCCGCCGGATGAGCGTGCCGTAGCGGAGCGTGTCCGGCGTGCAGAGCTCGGGAAAGCGGATGAACGTGAGGTCGTGCACCGCGACGATCACCGACGCGCGCGCCGGTGGCGCGACGTAGTTGAGCGCGTGCACGACGTCGATCGGCCCGGTCCAGTGCTCCGCGCGCGGCCAGGTCGCGCCGCGGCTCCAGAGCTCCCGGACCGCGCGCGCCGGCAGCCGCGCGGTGGCGGCCCGCACCCCGGCCGGGAGGCTGCGGGCGAGGTCGTTGCGGCCGCGCCAGGTCAGCGCGTAGGCGACGGGACGGACGTCGTCACGGGCCGCAAGCGCAGTGATCAGGCCCTCGGTGACCTCGCCGATCCCGGTGCGCTGCCCCAGCAACGGCGTGCCGTCGAGGGCAACACGGACGGGGTCGATCCCGTGATCCTAGAACTCGAGCGGCTCGTGCTCGATCTGGGTGATGAGCGAATCGATGCTGTCGGGCACGCCGCGCTGCATGCGCTGGTACAGGCTCACCATCATCACCAGCGTCGCGACGATCGCGCCGGCGAGGAACCCGACCTCGACCCGCAGCTCGAGGTCCGAGATGAGGGCCGCACCGACGCAGAACGTGAGGACTCCGAGGAGCCACGCCAGTGCCGCGCGGGCGTGGCCCTTCAGCGCCAGCAGCGCCTGGGCCACGGTCAGGGCGATGATGAACACGCCGCTACCGGCCGCGAGCAGTCCGAGATCCGTGCTGGAGATCGTGAACGGCGGGAACAGGATCTTGCCGACCGGCACGCCGATCGTGAACGCCGCGATCGTCCCGATGATCGCGATCCCGATCACGATCCAGAGGAGCTGCTTGAACCCGGCGCGGAAGTCGTCGTGACGGCCGGCCCCCGCGAGGCCCGCGAGCTTCGGCAGCAGCGTGCCCTGCACCGCTTGGAAGAGCAGTGGTGGGATCCGGGCGACGAAGAACGCCGACGTGAACGCGGCGACGGCCAGGGTGTCCGCGTGGCTCGTGCCCTTCAACAGGTTCACGCCGAGCAGCGACGAGTATCCGAGCAGCTGCATCAGCACCGAGCCGGCGAGGAGCCAGCCGAGCGCGTTGGACAGCTCGCTGTACGGCGCCGGGGGCCCGGGTTCGAGGAGCTTCTCGCGTCGGCGCAGCGACACCGCGACCGCGACGAACGGGGCGAGCGCCATGCACATGCCGTACGCGCCGGCGTTGTTCGACGCCGATCGCCAGGATCGACGAGTGCACCGATCAGTCGAACGATGCCCTCCGTGGCCAACATCTCACCGTAGGGACGAAAGCGCGCGTTGCCCGAGAGGGTGCCGCGCGTCGTGTGCAGGCAGTAGTAGCCGACGAGGCCGATCGCGAGGCTCGCCACCAGCAGCCAGTTCCCGTGGAACTGCCCGTTCACGTAGAGCGGCGAGGTGATGAGGACGAGCACGACCATCACCCCGGTGAGGATCGCCCCGAGGCGCGCGGCGCGCTGTACCAGCGGTCCGCCCCCGATGCCCTGGGCCTTGCGGTGGGCGAGCGCGCGGCCGACCTCCTGCTCCAGTGGCAGGAACAGGCCGGGGCCGGCGACGAAGATGAAGCCCCAGAACGCGCCGAAGGCCGAGTACTGCTGCGAGCTCAGGCCCTGGTTCGCAACGATGACGAAGACGTACGCGGTGATGGCCGCGACGATGAGACCGGCACTGACGGCGAAGGTTCCCTCGGGGACGGCGCCCCGGGCCTTCTCGATCAGCTTCCCCGAACGGTCACCCACGGCCGAGCTCCGTCCCCTTCGATCGCGAATCGATGTCGGCCCACCGATACCCCCCGGCGCCCCGATCCCGGCCAATGACCGGGCGGCGCATCAGCATAGCGGCGCTTTGCCCCAAATTTGTAGGAGCCCCGGTCGACGGCGAGTCGGCGGCCACCACCGGTTGGGGCGATGATGGGGGCATGAAGACGCGCACGCTGATGTTGCTCGCTCTGGTGACCGGGTTGGCCATCCTCGCGGCGGGCGTGATCCAGATCCTCATGGCCAAGCCGTGAGGGCCCGATGGTGTTGGATGGCCCCGGGTGCCGTGTGCGCACAATGACCGAGGCAGAGCTCCGACCCGAAGGTGGTGAGCACGGTGGCTGAGAGGTTCGACGTCGTCGTCCTGGGCGGCGGCCCCGGTGGCTACGCGGCCGCCCTGTACGGGGCCGCAGCCGGGCTTCGGATCGCCATGGTGGAAGAGACCCGGGTCGGAGGCACCTGCCTGCATCGGGGCTGTATACCCGCCAAGGAGCTGCTCCAGACCGCCGAGGTGCTCCGGACCGTCCGCACCGCGAAGGAGTTCGGGGTGGACGCCGGCCAGCCCACCCTGGACCTGTCCACCAGCCAGGCCCGCAAGCAGCAGGTCGTCGACCGGCTGACCAAGGGCCTCGAGTCGCTGTTGAAGGGCCGCAAGGTCACCGTGGTCCCGGGAACGGGGACGATCATCGACGCCGCGGCCCACCACATCCGCGTGTCGGACGGCTCCGAGCTGATGGGCGACGCGCTGATCCTCGCGACGGGGTCACTCCCGCGCGAGCTGCCCGGCCTGCCCTTCGACGGCACCCAGGTCCTGTCCTCGGACCACTTCCTCGTGCTCGACGAGGTCCCGGCCCGCACCGCGATCATCGGCGGCGGCGCGATCGGCTGCGAGTTCGCCTCCTTCCTCGCCGACGTCGGCAGCGACGTGACGCTGCTCGAGGCGATGCCGGCGATCCTGCCCGGCGTGGACAAGCAGGCCGCGGACCAGGTCGTCGCGCGCGTTCAAGAAGCGCGGCATCAAGGTCGCCACCGGCGTCGCGATCGACGGGCTCGACCGTGCGCCCGCGCTCACGCTGCGCTATCGCGCCGGCGACCAGTCCGAGTCGGTCGAGGTCGACAAGGTCGTGGTGAGCGTCGGTCGGCGTCCCCGTTCCGAGGGCATCGGTCTCGAGACCTCCGGGGTCGACGTCGACGACCGCGGCTTCATCGTGGTCGACGACCACCAGCAGACGTCGGTGCCCGGCGTGTACGCGGTGGGTGACGTGGTCGCGGGTCCCGCCCTCGCGCACGTCGGCTTCGCGGAGGCGATCATCTCGATCAAGACCATCCTCGGCGAGGACGTCGTCCCGCTCGATCACGACAAGGTGCCGTGGGGGATCTACTGCCACCCGGAGGTCGCGTTCAGCGGGCTCACCGAGGCGGCGGCCGTCGAGCGCGGCTACGACGTCGTCACGTCCGTCCACCGGTTCGCGGGCAACAGCCGCGCGGTGATCATGGGCGAGCCCGACGGGCTGGTGAAGATCGTCGCCGAGAAGGACGGTCCGCTGCTCGGCGTCCACATCGTGGGGCCGTGGGCGACCGAGCTGCTCGCCGAGGGGTACCTCGCGGTCAACTGGGAGGCGACCCCGGACGACCTCGGCGCGCTGATCCATCCCCACCCGACCCTGAGCGAGCTGTTCGGCGAGTCCGCGCTCGCGCTCACGGGTCGATCCCTGCACGGCTGACTGGAGAACACGAGTGGACATCACGATGCCGCAGCTGGGCGAGACGGTCACCGAGGGGACGATCACCCGGTGGCTCAAGCAGGTCGGTGACCAGGTCGCGGTCGACGAGCCGTTGTTCGAGGTGTCCACGGACAAGGTGGACTCGGAGGTGCCCGCGGCCGCGTCCGGGGTGCTGACCGAGATCCTCGTCCCGGAAGGTGACACCGTCGAGGTCGGGGCCCGGCTCGCGGTCCTCGGTGACGCGGCCGAAGGTGCCGCCGCGCCCGCCGCGCCCGCTGCTCCCGCGCCCGCCCCGGAGCCGGAACCCGCGCCGGCTCCCGCTCCCGCCGCCGCGGCACCGCCTCCGCCTCCCGCGCCGCCGGCGGCCCCCGCGCCCCCGCCGCCGGCGCCGAGCGCACCACCGGCTCCGGCATCGGCACCCGCGCCGGCCGCGGACGCACCCGCCGATGGCAACGGTCGGGTGACCTCACCCGTCGTCCGGCGCCTGATCGCCGAGCGGGGACTCGACCCCGCGTCGATCACGGGCACCGGCGAGGGCGGTCGGATCACCCGCCGCGACGTCACCAACGCGGCGCCCGCGGCGCGCACCGCCCCGACGGCTCCGGCCCCGAGCGCGCCGGCCGGCCCGGCGCCCGAAGCGCCCGTCTCGCGGGCCGTCCGCCACGGCGACGAGGTGATCCCGTTCGACAACATCCGGCGCCGCACCGCGGACCACATGGTCAGCTCCAAGCGGACCAGCGCGCACGTCTACACGTCGGTGGAGGTGGACTTCGAGCGCGTCGAGCGGATCCGGCGTGCGAACCAGGCCGACTGGAAGCAGGAAGAGGGCTTCTCGCTCACGTACCTGCCGTTCATCGTGCGGGCGTTCTGCGACGCGGTGCGCGACTACCCGAACGTGAACGCGAGCGTCGACGGCGAGTCGCTCGTCGTGCACCACGACGTGCACCTCGGCGTCGCGGTCGACCTCGAGTTCCGGGGCCTGATCGCACCGGTGATCCGCGATGCCGACGGCAAGCGGCTGCGGCTCATCGCCCGCGAGATCCGCGATCTCGCGACCCGCGCGCGACCAAGCAGCTCGGTCCGGACGAGATCCTCGGGGGCACGTTCACGATCACGAACATGGGGCCGTTCGGCACGTTGATGACGCTGCCGATCATCAACCAGCCCCAGGTCGCGATCCTGGCCACGGACGGGATCAAGAAGCGGCCGGTCGTCGTCGAGGGTCCGGACGGCGACGACGCGATCGCGATCCACCCGGTCGGCGTGCTCGCACTGGCCTGGGACCACCGGGCGTTCGACGGCGCGTACGCCGCGTCCTTCCTGCACGCGGTGCGCGAGATCCTCGAGACCCGCGACTGGGACGCCGAGCTCGCATGAGCGTGGGCCGGGCGCCCTTGCGGGTTCGCTGGCTCGGACGGGTCGACTACCACGAGGCAGCCGATCTGCAGCGGGCGCTGCACGAGCACAGTGAGCAGGACCATCTGCTCCTGCTCGAGCACCCGCACACGTACACGCTCGGCACCCGCGGTGGACCCGGCGCACGTCCTCGTGCCACCGGCGAGCGTCGGGGCCGAGCTCGTGCACGCCGACCGCGGTGGCGACGTCACGTACCACGGGCCGGGCCAGCTCGTCGGCTACCCGATCGTCACGCTGCGCCCGTGGCGCGACGGCGCACCCGATGTCATCGCGCACGTCCGACGGCTCGAAGCCGCGCTGATCGACGCGCTGGCCGGGCTTCGGCATCGATGCCCATCGCGAGGACGGGTTCTCCGGCGTATGGGTCGGCGACGAGAAGATCGCCGCGATCGGCGTGAAGGTCGCGGCGATGCGCACCCGCCACGGGTTCGCGTTGAACGTCGACCCCGACCTCGGGATGTTCGACCACATCGTTCCGTGCGGGATCCGCGACCGGGGCGTGACCTCGATGGCGAAGCTCCTCGGCGCGGACACACCACCGATGCGCGAGGTCGCTGACGCCGTCGCCGACGCGATGGCCGTGCGACTCGGATACCTCGCGGTCGAGCGTCAGGACGTGGCCTGGCAGCAGACCCCGGACGATCTCAGCGCGTTCTCGCGCGGCGAGGGGACCGGGGCGCCGGTGCGCCTGCTCGGCCGGCTCGCGGCCGCGGGCGTGGAAGCGCCGGTGCCCGACCCGACGTTCCGGCGGCCGGACTGGATGAAGGTCAAGGCCGATCTCGGCCCGGGCTACCGCGAGACCCAGCGGCTCATGCGCGACCGCGGCCTGAACACGGTGTGCCAGGAGGCCGGCTGCCCGAACATCTTCGAGTGCTGGGCCGACCGCACGGCCACGTTCATGATCCTCGGTGAGCGGTGCACGCGGGCGTGCGGCTTCTGCCTCGTCGACACCCGCAAGCCGAACCCGCTCGACCTCGACGAGCCCGCGCGCGTGGCCGACGCCGTGGCGACGCTCGGGCTCGCGCACGCGGTCGTCACCAGCGTCGCCCGCGACGACCTGGACGACGGCGGTGCCTCCGGGTTCGTCGCGACGATCGGGGCGATCCGGCGCCGCACGCCGGCCACCACGATCGAGGTGCTGATCCCCGACTGCAAGGGCGAGCCGGCCGCGCTCGACGCGATCTTCGCGGCACGCCCCGACGTGTTGAACCACAACCTCGAGACCGTCGCCCGGCTGCAGCGTGCCGCCCGACCGTCGGCGGCCTACGCGCGGTCGCTCGCGCTGCTGGGTCGTGCAAAGCAGGCCGGCCTCGTGACCAAGTCGGGCATCATCTTGGGCATGGGAGAGACGATCGAAGAGCTGCACGGTGCCCTGGTGGACCTCCGCGGGGTCGGCGTCGACCTGATCACGCTCGGCCAGTACCTGCGGCCGTCGACCACGCACCTTCCCGTCGTGCGCTGGTGGACGCCGGCCGAGTTCGACGAGCTCGGCCGCTACGCGCGGTCGCTCGGATTCGCACACGTCGAGAGCGGCCCGCTCGTCCGGTCGAGCTACCACGCCCGGGCCGGGGCGGCCGCCGTGGCCGAGCCGACCGTGGCCGCAGGGGTCGTCTGATGGGCCGCGAGCTCGAGACCATCACGCCGGAGCTGACCGAGTTCCTCGAAGCGCAGCCGGTGTTCTTCGTCGCGACCGCGCCCGAGAGCACGGACCACCACGTCAACGTCTCACCGAAGGGGCTCGACTCGTTCCGGGTCCTCGACGACCACACCGTGGCGTACGTGGACCTGCACGGCAGCGGCATCGAGACGGTCGCGCACGTGAGGGAGAACGGCCGGATCACCTTGATGTTCTGCGCGTTCTCCGGCCGCCCGAACATCGTCCGGCTCCAGGGTCGCGGCACGGTCATCCCGGCCGACGCCCCCGAGGCCGGCCCGTACCTCGAGCGACTGCCGACGCCGGCCGGTGCGCGCTCCGTGATCGTCGTCGACGTGCGCCGCATCTCCTCGTCGTGTGGCTACGGGGTCCCCCTGATGGAGTACGTGGGTGAGCGGACGCTGCTGACGGACTGGGCCGAGAAGCACGGCGAAGACGGTCTCGCGAAGTACCGCGAGCAGAAGAACGCGACGGCGATCAGCGGTCTGCCCGGATGGGTGTGACCGACCCGCTCGCGTCCCGGCAGGCCCGGGCGCGGGCCCGGATGGAGGAGCTCGGCGTCGATGTCCTGCTCCTCTCGTTGGGCGCGGACCTCCCGTACTTCACGGGGTACGACGCGATGCCGCTCGAACGCCTCACCATGCTCGTGCTCCCGCGCGACGGTGACGCGGTCCTCGTCGTCCCGGAGCTCGAAGCTCCGCGGGTGGAGCCGCGGCCGGGAGTGTTCGAGCTGCGGGCCTGGTCGGAGACGGAGGACCCGATCGCGATCGTCGCCGGCCTGGTCGGGCCCGCCGCGCGCGGCGCCGCGATCGGCGACCAGACGTGGGCCCGGTTCGTGCTGCGGCTCCAGGACGCGGTTCCGGGGCTGGGGATGCGCCCCGCGTCGGAGGTCACCAGCGCGTTGCGCATCGTGAAGGACGCGGCCGAGGTCGAGGCGCTGCGCGCGGCTGCCCACGCGGTCGATGCCGTCGGCGCCGAGATGCGCGAGCGCCCGTTCGGCGGGCGCACCGAGCTCGACGTGCATCGTGAGTTCGCCGACCGCATCATCGAGCACGGCCACCAACGGGTGAACTTCGCGATCGTCGGGTCGGGTCCCAACGGGGCGAGCCCGCATCACGAAGCGAGCCCGCGGGTGATCGGCGACGGCGACGTCGTGGTGTGCGACTTCGGCGGCACCATGGACGGCTACTGCTCGGACATCACGCGCATGTTCGTCGTGGGTGAGCCCACTTCCGAGGTGCGCGACGTCTACGCCCTCCTCGTCGACGCGCAGGAGCAGGCGGTGCGCGCCGCGACGGTGGGAACCTCGTGTGAAGCGGTCGACGCCACCGCGCGCGACATCATCGCGGCGGGCGGGCTCGGCGACCGCTTCATCCACCGCACCGGTCACGGCATCGGGCTCGAGGCGCACGAGGACCCGTACCTCGTGTCGGGCAACCGGGCGCCGCTCGAGCCGGGGCACGCGTTCAGCATCGAGCCCGGCATCTACTTCCCGGGTCGGTTCGGGATGCGCCTGGAGGACATCGTCGTGGCCGCGCCGGGCGGTCCCGATCGACTCAACACCGCTCCTCGCGACCTCGCGATCGTCGGCTGAGCCCGTCCTTCTGTGAGCCTCGATCTCGGCACGGTTCTCCTGCAGTGGGCGACGGGCGGGCTGCTGTTCTTCTGGTGGACGGCCCGTCGCGAGGTGGTCGGGATCGGGTACGGCTGGCTGCTGCGCGGCGTCTACGGCGTGATGGGGGGCGTGGCGGTCTGGCTCGAGATCCGCTCCGATCAATCGGGCGCCGGACACGTCATCGCGATCGTCGGTGGGATCGGTCTGGTGCTGGCAACGCTCGTGGCGTTCGCGATCAGCTGGTTCCGGCGCGCCGCCGACGACCGCGGGCCGCAGCTGCTGGACGTAGTCGCGCCGGTGTTCGGCTTCATCGGTCTGCTCGGCCTGGCCGCGGTCGCGGGCGGCGGGTACGGGCTCGCGCTGCTCCGGCTGCTCAGCGGCGCGGTGTTCCTGGGCGCGATCACCGACGCGATGCTGCTCGGGCACTGGTACCTGGTGCAGCCCGGGCTCGCGCGTGCTCCGCTGCAGGAGCTGGTGACGCTGTGCCTCTACGTCTGGCCGATCGAGATCGTCGCGCTGCTCCTGCCACCCGGGATGATCGGCGTGCTGAGCGGCTCGGTCTCGGACGGGTACGGCGGGCTGCTCGGCTGGATGTGGGTCGTCTCGGCGCTCACGACGATCGGGCTCGTCTGGGTGACGCGGCTCGCGCTGCGCGAGCAGTACTACTCGGCGGTCATGGCCGCGACGGGTCTGCTCTACCTCGCGATCCTCACCGCGTTCGGCACCGACGTCGTCGCGCGCGCACTGCTGGCCCCGTAGCGCGGGTCAGGCGATGAAGTACTTCGCCTCGGGGTGCGGCACGATGATCGCCGAGGTGCTCTGCTCGGGCTCGAGCTGGAACTCCTCGGTCAGGTTCACGCCGATCTTGTCCAGCGTCAGCAGCTCGTCGAGCTTCACCTGGTCCTCGAGGTCGGGACACGCGGGGTAGCCCCACGAGTACCGCGACCCGCGGTACTGCTGGCGGAACAGGCCGGCGAGCGACGGTCCGTCCTCGTCGGCGAAGCCCCACTCCTCCCGGATCCGGCGGTGCCACAGCTCCGCCAGCGCCTCGGTCATCTCGACCGAGAGCCCGTGGGTGAAGAGGTACTCCGCGTACTTGTCCGCCGCGAACAGCTCCTGCTCCCGCTCGGTCGCGCGCTGGCCGACGGTCATGACGTGGAACGCGGCGTAGTCGAGGTCGGAGCTGTCGACCGGCCGGAAGAAGTCGGAGATGCAGAGGAAGCGGTCCTTCTGCTGGCGCGGGAAGTGGAACCGGCAGCCGCTCGTCGCGCCGGTCGTCGTCCGTCCAGACGATGAGGTCGTCGCCCTCCGAGTTCACGGGGAAGTACCCCCACGCGACGGCCGGGACCAGCCAGCCCTCGGCCTTGGCCTCGTCGATCGCGGCGCGCAGCTGCGGACGGATCGACGCCTTGAACTCCTCGTCGGACTGGCCGCCCTGCGGCCGGTACTGCCACTGGTTGCGGAACAGCGCGGTCTCGTTGATGTAGCCGGCGATCTCGTCGAGCGAGATGCCCTTCGCGACCCGCGCCCCGACGAACGGCGGGGTGAAGATCGGCACGTCGGTGGCCACGTCGGAGCGCGCGGGCACGACGATCTGCGCCGCGGCGGCGTCGGCTTCGAGCTGCGACTTGCGGGGCGGGAGCTTGCGGCCGCCCTCCTCGCGCCCGAACGCGGGATCGAGGTCGCCGGACTTCATGCCGCTCATCAGGGTGTCCATCGTGTGAAGCCCCTCGAACGCGTCCTTGCCGTAGAAGAGCCGGCCCTCGTAGACCTTGCGCAGGTCGACCTCGACGTAGTTGCGGGTGAGCGCGGCGCCGCCGAGCATGATCGGCGTGTCCGCGAGCCCGAGGTTGTTCAGCTCCAAGAGGTTCTCGCGCATGATGATCGTGCTCTTCACGAGGAGCCCGCTCATCCCGATCGCGTCGGCCTCGACCTCCTTCGCCTTGTCGACGAAGGACTGCAGCGGTTGCTTGATGCCGATGTTGTGGACCTCGTAGCCGTTGTTCGTGAGGATGATGTCGACGAGGTTCTTGCCGATGTCGTGGACGTCGCCCTTGACGGTGCCGATCACGAAGACGCCCTTGCCGCCGGCGTCGGCCTTCTCCATGTACGGCTCGAGGTACGCGACCGCGGCCTTCATCGTCTCCGCGCTCTGCAGGACGAACGGGAGCTGCATCTCGCCCTTGCCGAACAGGTCGCCGACGACCTTCATGCCCTCGAGCAGCACGTCGTTGATGATCGAGAGCGCCTTGCGGCCGCTCGCGAGCGCCTCGTCGAGCTCGTCGACGAGGCCTTCGCGCTCGCCGTCGATGATGCGCTGCTTGAGCCGGTCCTCGACCGGCCAGCCCGACCGGTCCTCGCGCTCGACCGTGCCGACCTCGACGCCGTCGAACAGCGCCATCAGCTCGGTCAGCGGGTCGTAGTCGTCGCGGCGACGGTCGTAGACGAGGTCGAGCGCGACCTCGCGGGCCCGCTCGTCGATCTTGTGCATCGGCATGATGCGCGCCGCGTGCACGATCGCGGCGTCGAGCCCGGCCTCGCGGCACTCGTGCAGGAACACGCTGTTCAGCACGTGCCGGATCGCGGGGTTCAACCCGAAGCTGATGTTGGAGAGGCCCAGGATCGTCGACGCGCCCGGCAGCTCGGCCTTGACCCGCCGGATCGCCTCGATCGTCTCCATGCCGTCCTTGCGGAGGTCCTCCTGGCCCGAGCCGAGGGGGAACGTCAGCATGTCGAAGATGAGGTCGGTGGGGTCGATGCCGTAGCGCTCGGTCGCGATGTCGTAGATGCGCTTGCAGACCCGCAGCTTCCAGTCCGCGTCGCGCGCCTGGCCCTCCTCGTCGATCGCGAGGCAGATGACCGCGGCGCCGTACTCGTGCGCGAGCGTCATCATCCGGTCCAGGCGGGAGCCCTCGGCCTCGCCGTCCTCGAGGTTCGCGGAGTTGAGGATCGCCTTCCCGCCGGAGTGCTGCAGCCCGGCCTCGACGACCCAGGGCTCGGTCGAGTCGAAGACGAGCGGCAGCGCGGCCTGCGTCGCGAAGCGCGACGCGATCTCCTCCATGTCGATCGTGCCGTCGCGGCCGACGTAGTCGACGCAGACGTCGAGGACGTGTGCGCCTTCCTTCACCTGCTCGCGCGCCATCTGCACGCACGTGTCCCAGTCGCCTTCGAGCATCGCATCGCGGAACTTGCGCGAGCCGTTCGCGTTGGTGCGCTCGCCGACCGCGAGGTACGCGAGCTCCTGGTGGTACGGGACGTGCGAGTAGATGCTCGAGCAACCGGGCTCGAAGTCCGGGACCCGGGCGACGGGCACCGGGTTCTCCCCGATGCGCTCGCGCACGGCCCGCAGGTGCTCCGGGGTCGTGCCGCAGCAACCGCCGACGATGTTGATGCCGAACTCCCGGATGAAGCGCTCGTGCGCGTCGGCCAGCCCGTCGGGCGTCAGGTCGTAGTGGGTGTGCCCGTCGACGACGGACGGCAGCCCCGCGTTCGGCAGGCACGAGAGGAACGTCCGTGCGTGCTCCTTCAGGTACCGGAGGTGCTCGGTCATCTCGGCCGGTCCGGTCGCGCAGTTCAAGCCGAGGACGTCGGGCCCCATCGCTTCGAGCGCGGTGACCGCGGCGCCGATCTCCGAACCGACGAGCATCCGCCCCGTGGTCTCCATCGTCACCTGGACCATCAACGGAACGGTGCGGCCCGCATCGCGCATCGCGCGCCGGCAGGCGACGATCGCCGACTTGGCCTGCAGGAGGTCGTAGACCGTCTCGACGAGCAGGACGTCCGCACCGCCCTCGATCAGCCCGGCGGCCTGGAGCTGGTAGTCGTCACGGAGCTCCGCGAACTTGATCGCCCCGAGCGAGGGAAGCCGGGTGCCCGGGCCGATCGATCCGACGACGAAGCGCGGCCGGTCGGGCGTGGCGAACTCGGCCGCGACCTCCTTCGCGATGCGGGCCGCGGCCACGTTCAGGTCGTAGGTGACGTCCGCGATCCCGTACTCGGCGAGGACCAACGCAAATGCCCCGAAGGTCGCGGTCTCGACCGCGTCCACGCCGGCCTCGAAGTACTCCCGGTGCATCCGGGCGACCAGATCGGGCCGCGTGAGGACCAGGTTCTCGTTGCAGCCTTCGAGCTCCGGACCGCCGAAGTCCTCCGGGCCGAGGTCCTGGGCCTGCACCCAGGTTCCGAAGGCGCCGTCGAGGAGCAGGACGCGAGTTTCGAGCGTGCTGAGAAAGTCCGACATCAGGGAGGAGAGATTACTGCCGAAGTGGGCCTGTCCCCGTCCCGATAGGCCGTTCGAAGGGGGGCCCGCCGGTACGATGGCCCGTCATGACGACGGCGGGGCCGCGCCGGTTGCTCGCACGCGCGACCTCGATCCTGCCTCGCGGCTCCGGAATCGTTGGCGCCTGGGTCCTCTTCAGCGGGGTCGCCAGCTACGGATTCCTCACGATCACCGGGCGCGCGCTCGGCCCGGAGCGCTACGGGGGGCTGTCCGCGCTCTGGGCGCTGGGCTTCCTGCTGGGTCCGGGCGCATGCCTGCCGGTCGAGCAGGAGGTGTCGCGGGCACTCGCGAGCCGGGCCGCCCGGGGGCTGGGCGGGGGACCACTCGTCCGGCGGGCGAGCATCGGTGCCGCGGTGCTCGCGGCCGTGCTCGTCGGCCTCGCGCTCGTCGCCTCGCCGTGGCTCGTCCACGACGTCTTCGACGACCAGATCCTGCTGCTCGTCGGTCTGCTCCTGCTGCTCGCCGGCTACTCGCTCGAGTACCTGGTCCGCGGGATCTTCGCCGGCAACTCGCGGTTCCGCCCGTACGGCATCCTGATCGGCGGCGAGGCGGGGAGCCGGCTGCTCGTCACGATCCTCCTCGTCGTGGCCGGGGTCGCGACCGCGGGTCCCTACGGCGTGATGCTCGGTGTGGCCCCGTTCATCGGCGTCCTGATCTCCCTGCGTGATCGGCAGGGCCTGGTCACGCCGGGGCCGCCCGCGCCCTGGCGCGAGCTGTCGCGCTCGTTCGGCTGGCTGCTCGCGGGCTCGCTGTTCGCGCAGGCCCTGCTCAACACCGGGCCGATCCTCGTCCAGGTGCTCGGATCGGACACGAACAGCTCCGCCACCGGTCAGTTCCTCGCCAGCCTGGTCATTGCGCGCGTACCGGTCTTCCTGTTCCAAGGTGTGCAAGCCGCGCTGCTGCCGCGGCTGTCGGGCCACGCCGGCGCGGGGCAGGTGCGCGACCTGCGCGCCGAGACCCGGCGCATGACCGCGGCGATCGGTGCGCTGTGCGTGGTCGCGACCGTCGGGGCGTGGGTGCTCGGGCCGACCGTCGTGCGCATCGCGTTCGGGGCGGACTTCGCGCTCGGGAGCCGGGATCTCGCCGTGCTCGCCGCCGCCTCCTGCATCTATCTCCTGGCCCTGACGCTGTGCCAGGCGCTGATCGCCCTGCGCGAGCAACCGCGGGTCGCGCTCGGGTGGGGGATCGGCATCCTCGCGCTGGCGGTGGTGACCGTGCTGGGCCACGACCTGCTCCTTCGCGTGGAGCTCGGCTTCCTCATCGGAGCGATCGCCGCGACGGCCGCCATGGCGCTTCTCCTGGCCGGTCCGATGCGGCGCGGAGTGGCGATCTCGAGCCCCACCATTCCAGAAACGGGTCTGGCGGCCGGATAGCCTGCGCCACCAAGTCCGTACGGGGGCACGGTGGGGAACGGTCGCCGGGAGTCGGCCGTCGAGGAGAATCGGGGGATACATGCGAATCCTGATCCTGGGTGGTGACGGATATCTCGGATGGCCGACGGCGATGCACTTCTCTCGCCGTGGTGATGACGTCTTCGTCGTCGACAACTTCACCCGCCGGGCCTGCCACATCGAGCGCGGGACGGACAGCCTCACGCCGATCAGCCCGCTCATGGACCGGGTCGCCGCCTGGCGCCAGATCGGCGGGCGCGACATCGCCGCTGCGGTCCTGGACGTCACCGATTTCGATCGCCTGCGCGCGGCGATCAAGGACTTCGCCCCCGACACGATCGTCCACTACGGCGAGATCCCCTCGGCGCCGTACTCGATGATC
Organism: uncultured Acidimicrobiia bacterium; assembly: GCA_963770105.1. GTDB lineage: Bacteria > Actinomycetota > Acidimicrobiia > IMCC26256 > JAENVU01 > Chersky-806. The sequence continues at coordinate 77,253 of CAVYOL010000006.1, forward strand.
GACCGCGACCACGCCTGGGAGACCCAGCGCAACAACGTCGAGGGCACGCTCAACCTGCTCTGGGCGATGCACGAGGTCGCGCCCGGACGCGCACCTGGTCAAGCTCGGCACGATGGGGGAGTACGGCACCCCGAACATCGACATCGAAGAGGGCTACATCGACATCGAGCACAAGGGGCGCACGGACCGCATGCCGTTCCCGAAGCTCCCCGGCAGCTTCTACCACCTCTCCAAGGTGCACGACTCGCACAACATCCACTTCGCCTGCCGCGTGTGGGGCCTGCGCGCGACCGACCTGAACCAGGGCGTCGTCTACGGCCTGCACACCGACGAGACCGAGCTCGACGACCGGCTGCTCACCCGCTTCGACTACGACGAGCTGTTCGGGACCGCGTTGAACCGGTTCTGCGTGCAGTCCGTCATCGGTCACCCGATCACGGTCTACGGAAGTGGCAGCCAGCAGCGCGCGTTCCTGAACATCCGCGACACCCTCCAGTGCGTCGAGCTCGCGAGCCGCACGCCCGGCGGGAGCCGGTGAGATGCGGGTGTTCAACCAGTTCACGGAGCACTTCTCCGTGATGGAGCTGGCGTCCGAGGTCTGCAGCGCCGCGAACGCCCTCGGGTACAACGCGCGCATCGAGCACTGTGACAACCCTCGCGTGGAGCTCGAGGAGCACTACTACAACCCGACGCACACCGGGCTGGTTGGGCTCGGCCTCAAGCCGCGGCTGCTGTCGGAGGAGCTCATCGAGACGATGCTCCACACCGTCGAGCGCTTCAAGGATCGTGTCAGTCTCCGGGCCATCGCCCCCGCGACGCAATGGCGGTGAACGACCCGCGGCACTGACCCGCGCGCACCGCCGGCGCACGCGCCGGCGGTACCTCGTCGGCTGCATCTCCGTCCTGCTGGTCGCGCTCTTCCTGCGCGTCTACGCGCTCGGCTCCCAGAGCTTCTGGATCGACGAGATCAGCGTCACGTCCTTCGTGCGCTCCGGGCACCTGCTGTCGGACCTGCGCGACCGCGGGGGGCCGTTCGAGCCGCCCCTCCACTACCTGACGGTCCTCGCGGCCCTGCACCTCCCGTTCGGGTTCGAGACCGCGGCGCGCATCCCGTCGGTGATCTTCGGCACGATCGAGGTCCTCGCGCTCATCCTGCTGACCCGCGAGGCGACGACCCGGCGCAGCACTGCGCTGGTGGCCGGGCTCCTGCTCGCGGTCGCGCCGTTCGCGGTCCGCTACAGCCAGGAGAACCGCTACTACGTGATGTTCTCCGCGCTCGTGCTGCTGTCGTGGTGGTTGCTGCTGCGGGGGTTCCGGCTGGGGACGCTCGGGAACTGGGTCTGGTACGGCGTCGTGGCCGCGCTCATGCAGCTCACGCATCCGTTCGCGCCGCTCGTCCTGCTGCTCGAGGCCCTGGTGGTCGGGGTGATGCTGTGGCGGGAGCGGGGAACCCCGAAGCCCAAGGTGCTGCGGCGCGGCTACGGGCTCGCGATCGTCGTCGGGCTCGTGCTGATCCTGCCCTGGTACGTGTACGGCGCGCTCGAAGTGGATCCCCAACGCGCTCGACGGGAAGTCGTACGCACTGAACCCGTCCGGTCAGTTCGCGGTGCCGCTCGACACCGACCTCTTCAAGCGCGGGCGCCGAGTGGCTCCTCGGGAACGCGCAGGACATCACGGTCCTCGTCGTGATCCTGGTGGTGCTCGTGGTCGCGGCGCCGTTCCTGGCCCGCGGCCGCGAGCGAGTGGTCGCCGCGTCGACGCTCGCGTACGTGTTCGTCTTCGTGCTGGTGCTCGTCCCGCTCGCCCGCGCGCTCGGGACCTACTTCGCCTACCGGCGCATCGAGTCGTTGGTCGCGCCGATGCTGCTCCTCGTCGCGGTGGCGCTCGTGGCCGGCGTCTATCGCCTGTTCGCGATGCACCTGGACCGCAACGTCGCACTGGGCGTCGGCGCGGTCGCGGTGATCGTGGTCACCGGGCTCGCGCTCTCGGCGACGATCTCGTACTACGGCACCGACAAGACGAACTACCGGGCCTTCGCCCGCGCCGTGCGCGACGCGCCGCCCGGCCAGAGCGTCGTCGTCGGCTCCTCCACCCGCCGGGCCGCCGGGCTGATCCGGGACTACCTCCACTGGAAGGGTGTCAATCGGCCCGTGACGTTCCTGGTGCCGGGGAGCAAGCCGTTGAGCGGCCCGGTGCCGGCGGACGGCGTGCTGTGGCTCACGGGCGCGCCACCGAACCGGACCGACATGACCACCACACCCTTGAACGACCTCGCGAAGATGCAGGTGATCGCGGGGGACCGTTCGGGTCTGCTGATCGTGCTGCCGTGGTTCGCGTCGACGTCGCACCCGACCTCGGCCGCCGAGCTCGAGACCCAGCGACAAGCCATCGCCCATCTGCCGCCGTTCCTTCCCGCGCCGTGACGCGACGGAGCGGGGATGAGGGTGGTTCGGGAAGGGTGGCCGGTAGGCTGCCCGGCGTTGTGAACTCGAGCGCTGCACCAGGATCGCCCGCTCCCCGAACGGTCCTCGTGACCGGCGGCTGCGGCTTCATCGGCGTGAACCTGGCGCGCCAGCTCGTCGCGGCCGGGTACGTTCCCGTCGCCTACGACAACCTCTCGACCGGCCGGCTCGAAGACGGCCACGCCGCCGGGTACGCGGAGATCATCGAGGCGGACATCCTCGACGCCGACACGCTCGCGGCCGCGGCTCGCGGCGTCTACGGGGTCGTGCACCTCGCGGCTCAGACCGGCGTCGTCGCTTCGGTGGAGGATCCGCGCGCCGACCTCGAGGTGAACGTGGGCGGCACCCTGAACGCGTTGCTCGCCGCGCGCGACGGCGGCGCCTCGGCGTTCGTGTTCGCGTCGTCCGGCGCGCCGCTCGGATCGGTCGACCCGCCCGGCCACGAGGGCCTCGCACCGCGACCGCTCTCGCCGTACGGGGCGTCGAAGCTCGCCGGTGAGGGCCTGTGCTCGGCGTTCGCGGGCTCGTACGGCCTCGCGGCCAACGCGCTGCGATTCACCAACGTCTACGGCCCGTACAGCTACCACAAGGGCAGCGTGGTGGCGGCGTTCATGAAGCGCATCATGGATGGCGAGCCGCTCGTGGTCTACGGCGACGGCAGCCAGACCCGGGACTTCCTCTACGTCGACGACCTGTGCCGAGGCGGTCATCGCGGTGCTCGAACGCCGACCGGCGGGCGAGCTGTTCCAGCTCGGCACCGGGATCGAGACGTCGGTCACGGATCTGGTGAAGCAGCTGGTGGCGATCTTCCCGGAGCGTGACGTCCCGATCCGGTACGAGCCGGCGCGCGCGGGCGAGATCGCGCGCGCGTTCTCGGACATCTCTCGGGCGCGCGCGGCCTTGGACTACCGGCCGTCGGTGGAGCTGGACGAAGGACTCCGAATCACGCGCGACTGGTTCGTGAGCGCGTCGCGCGCATGAAGCTCCGCACCCGCCTGCTGGCCGGCGTCACGGCGGTCGTCGCGGTCCGCCTCGCGCTCGAGGTGCGCGCCGAGCGCGCCCGCCGGCGCGCGGTCGATCAGCAGCTCGGCGATCTCGTCCGAGCGCGCGCGCTCGAGGAGATCGAGGTCGGCGCGCGCCAGCCGGCCGCGGGGCCCGAGATCGCGATCGTCATCGCGGCGCTGGACGAAGAGGAAGCGATCGTGTCCGTGCTCGAGGCGCTGCCGACCGAGCTGTACGGCCACCGGGTGACGCCGATCGTCGTGGTCGACGGCGGGACCGACGACACGGCCGGCGTCGTCGTGACCGCCGGGCACGTCGCGCTGCGCCACGAGGTCAACCGGGGCCAGGGGGACGCGCTGCGCACCGGGTTCGCGCTCGCGCTCGAACGCAAGGCCGCGATCGTCATGACCATGGACGCGGACGGCCAGCACCGGCCCGAGGACCTGCCGCAGCTGCTCGAGCCGATCCTCGCGGACGAGGCGGACTACGTGCAGGGCTCCCGCTACCTCGGGGTGTACGACGACGCCGGCGGCGCGCGCGACGTCGGCATCCGCGGCTTCACCCAGCTCATCAACTTCGCGAGCGGTGCGGGCATCACCGACTGCACGAACGGGTTTCGTGCGATCCGCGGCGACGCGCTCGCCCGCCTGCAGCTCGAAGAGCCCCGGTTCTCCGCGGCCGAGCTCATCATGGAGTCGGCCCGCCAGAACCTGCGCATCCGTGAGGTGTCCGTGCACATCCAGTCACGGAGCCACGGGGAGAGCAAGAAGCCGCGCCGGCTGCGCTACCCCCTCGGCTACCTCGGAGTGATCGTCCGCACCTGGCGGCGCTGATGATCCCAGCACCGGCGTGACCCGGCGGCGGGCGTTGGTCTCCGGATGACGAGCGCGCTGTGGTGCTGCGTCGCGCTCGTCGCGTGGGTCGTGCTCCCGGGTGTGGCGACTGCCGCGGTCGTGTGTCGCGACCCGAAGCCGGTGACGCCGGTGCGGGCGCTGACGATCGGCTTGGCGAGCGGGCTGACGGTCTGGTTCCTGGGCAGCGAGCTGCTCGCGCGGGTCAGCCTCATGTCGACCGCAGGCGCCGTGGTCGCGACCGTGGTCGTCGGGGTCGCGTCACTCGTCGTCATCATCGGTCCCGGCCGGCCCGGGTTGCGGACGCTGCGGAGCGAGCCGGTCCTGGTCGAGCTCACCGTCATGCTCGTCGCCGCGGTCGCCGTGGCGCTGCCACTCCTCGCCCTGGTGGCGAAGCGCACCGACAGCCTCAACGGGCCGACGCCCTGGTACTACCTCGACCTCGCCCGGGCCGTCATCCACACCCACGGCGTGCCCGCGACGTCTCCCGAGTGGGCGACGCACCTGCCGTTCCTCGACGACTACCCGGCCTTCACCTCGGGCACCGCGTTGCTCCTCGCGGTCGGCGGAGCCAAGTCGATGGCCGCCGCACAGGCCGTTCGGATCCTCACCCTCGTCGCCATCGGGGCCGGCGCGTACCTGTTCGCCCGGGCGCTGGGTGCCGCGCGTTCGGCGGCGGCGGTGTCGCTCGTCGTGCTGTTCGTCGGGACCACCTACGTCGGGAAGCTCGCGTCGTACCGGCCCGAAGCGAGCGGGTACGCGCTCGTCTTCCTCGTGGGCGCGCTGGCCAAGCTGTGGCTCGACCACCGCCGCAACTTCGATCTCGTGCTCGCGACCATCGTCCTGCTCGCCCTCAGCGAGGTGCACGGCATCGGCTGGTTGTTCGGAGCGATGATCGTCGGCGGTCTCGCGGTCGCGTGCGTGCTGTTCTCGGCGGAGCGCCGCGCCGCGCTGCGTGCCGCGGTCCTGCTCGTCGGCGTGCTGATCGGCGGCTGGCTCGTCGGCAACCTCGCGCTGGGCGGTGGGCTGTCCGGCGCGAGCAAGCTCGGCGGGCTCCCGCCGTCGAACGGTGGCGACCCGACCTGGCGCTTCGTCAACCTGGTCGCCGGTCGGATCGCGCCGCGCCCGGCGCCGAGCGCGGCGGAGGCGGCCCGCCGCGGCATCAGCCGGGGCTTCATCAGCATGGGTGCCTGGTGGTACCTCGCCGTCGTCGTCGTGGTCGTCGTCGCGCTGATCGTCATCGCGTTCGTCGGCCGCGCGTCGCTGCGGCGGGCCGTGCGCGAGTACTCGGCCATGGCGCTGATCGTCGTCGCGGGATGCGCGGCGGTCTCGATCTGGTTCGCGATCCGGTGGTCGACGTACGTGCCGACCCGCACCGGTTGGGGTCGCGTGTTCCCGTTGAGCTTCGCCCTCCTCCCGGCCGGGGTTGCGCTCGTGGTCACCGCGTTGCCGAGTCGGCGGCTCCGGCTCGTGGCGTCCGCGCTGGTGCTCGCGCTCGGCGTCGCGACGATGGTGCACGCGAGCGACTACTACCGCCAGCTCGATCGGCAGCAGCCGACGCGGGACACGCTGACGTCCATGCGCACGCTCCGGCTCTCTCCCGATGACCTGGTGTTGACGAACGCGTACTCCGAGGGCTTCGTCGGCGCGGTGCCGGGTGCGCACGGAGTGCTCGACGGGCGCGCGCCGTACTCCGAGCCGAAGACGCTGAAGCGGGCGAACCAGCTGCTCGAGCAGAGCATCCGGTTCTTCTCGGACCCGGTGAACCAGCCCCTGCCCGCCGACGCCAAGGGCACCGACTACGTGCTCGTGGCGACGACCCCCTCGGTGCTCGGGACCCCGCTGCTCTTCCAGACCAACTACACCGCGCTCGCGCAGCGGCCCGGTCTGAAGCTCGTGCGCTCGGGCCCCGGCTACCTGCTCTACAAGGTGACGCCGAGCGCCCCCTGAGCTCGGGCCGGCGCCGGGTCAGCGGCCCGGGCAGACCGCGGCCTGGTTCACGACGACCGGACCCGAGCCGATGCCGTGGAAGCCCGCAACCGGCTCGTAGCCGATCATCCGCACGATGCTCACCCGGTCCTGCGTGTTGAGCGTCGAGCCCGCGGGCAGCCCGTCCGGCAGCCGGTAGCGGAGCCGGAACGAGTTGCGGTCCAACCGCGTCTGGGTCGGGTGGATCTCGGTGCCGTCGGGGAGGCGCAAGGTGAGCCGCGGGTTGGCGAACACGTCCGGGTACCTCGGCTCGAGCAGGACGTCGACCATCTTGATGCGCGGTCCGGAGAAGCCCACTGGGAGCGTCGCGCCGGGGTACAGGACCAGCGCCTCCGAGTCGTTGCGGTCCTCGTACACGATGTCGTGCCCGACGACGCGGGTGAGCGAGCTCGCGACGCGGTCCTTGGGGTCGACGCGGTACTTGGCCGACGGCCGCACGTCGCGGGTGCCCAGCAGCGAGCCGTCGTGGCGCAGCACGAGCGCCGCGTCGCGACGGGACGCGAGCCGGCAGAGCCCGCCGAGCCCCTCGTGGAACGCGGCCTCCGAGATCTTGAGTCGTTCGAGGTAGCTCAGCCCCGTCTCGTCCTTGGGGTCGAACCCGAGCTTGATCGAGCCGGGCAGCCAGAGGCTGAAGGGCTGCGCACCGGTCTCGGTCCACACGAAGTCGGCGTCGCCGTCCGGCGCGATGAGCTCGCGGTTGCCGTGCTGGATCACCTCGTCGCGCAGCTCGTCGAAGACCGGGTTCCAGTCCGCGTCCGCGTAGAGGTTCGGCCGCTCGAGCACGCCCCACCGGAGGTTGACGGTGTCCAGGGTCCGCTGGGCCTCCCGGAAGCTCGGGACCGCGACCAGCGCGACGATCACGAGCAGCGCGGGGACGAACGGAGCCTTGCGCACGATGGCGGTCGCGCCGATGGTGGCGCAGATCAGCATCGGGATCGCGGCGAAGAGCCACACCCGCCGGTCGGTGATGAGGCCGGCGTCGCCGAGCGCGCTGGCCGCGAGCGCGAGTGGGATGGACACCGCGAGCCAGGTGGCCGCGTACCGCAGCGTGCGGTCGCGCCGACGGAACGTCAGGACGATGCCGGGGACCGCGAGCACGCCGACCATGCCGAGCGCGACGAGGATCCCCCACGGCGACAGCGGGGGGCTCGGGCGTCCGGGCCAGCTCTTGAGCAGCAGCGTGCGCGTGTCCAGGACGATGTGGAGCCGGGGCCACCACCACCACGCCGACAGCCCGAACGCGAGCACGGTCGAGAGTGAGACCTGGGCGACCCAAGCGCGGAGCTGGTCGCGCCAGGCCATCCAGAGGCCGTAGCTCGCGACGATCGCGATGCCGTAGAAGCCGAGCTGCGCGTGCACGCAGAAGACCACCGCGAGGATCACGCCGACCACCGCGGCGCGCTTCAGCGTCCGGCCGCCGACCATGACGGCCAGCGCCGCGATGACCAGCACCAACGCGATGTCGCGCGGGTAGAGCGGCCAGAGGTTCGCCCCCGAGGGCAGGACGCTCTTCACCCAGATGAGCTGGTTGTCGACCGCGAGCGAGCTGCCGACCGTGCCCAGGAAGGCGAGGAGGGCCGGCTCGAGCCACCGCCGGGGCCAGATGTTGCGGCCGAGCCAGAGGAAGACGAGCGGCAGGGCGAGGGTCGCGAACCACGAGACGACCGAGAGGAAGCCGTCGAACGAGACGCCGAGCCAGTGGCTCCCGTACGCGAGGCCGAGCGGGTAGAGGCCGCCGAAGTACGCCAGGAGGTGGTGGAACGGCCCTTGCCCCTGGAAGTCGCCACCGAGCATCTCGAGCCCGACACCCCGGTGGTACGCCACGTCGCCGTGCATGTCGGCGGACGTGTGGAAGAACAGCGACTGGACGATGAACGCGAACAGCAGTGTGAACGCGATGAGCGCGTAGGCCGCGACCCGTTCGCCGTGGGTCTCGGTATCGGGACGCGCCTCGACCGGGTCCGCTCGAGCTACCAAGGACTCTCGCTGTACACCAGCGGATGTCCGGACCACGCCTTGGCGCTGAACGACACCGAGGTCACGCACGCCTTGGGCCCGCCGAGCGGCTTCCCGGTGGAGACGTCCTTGACGTAGCGACAGCCGGTGACGCCGAGCGGGAGCGAGCCCGTCTGCTTCGTGGTCGGCGAGACGTTCACGAGCGACATGCCGTTCGCGTACCGGCGGACCCAGATGCAGTGGACCGACGAGCCCGACGTGCACTGCGACGACTGCGGCGCACTCACGACCGGCGTGCCGAACGCGATGTTGGCCAGCTCGGGGTACAGCGCCTGCCGGTTGCAGAGCGCGCCCGGCGCCGGGTTGCCGCAGCCGTCGTCGCCGGTGTTCACCGCGAGCGGGATCGTGAAGAGCTTCACCGCGCGCCCACTCGTAGTACGCGACGTCACGGCTGTGCTGCCCGCCCATCGTCCCCTGGGTCAGGAGCCCGACGACGTTCTTGCCCTGGTGCGACATCTGCTCGTTGAGCGAATTGGACCGGAAGTCGTTGGCCCAGCTCACGTCCTTGGGGTGGGCGACCGCCTCGTCGAGCACGCCGTCGACCTCGGGCCAGACGTCGTCGAGCGTCTTGCAGCCCTTCTGCTTCGCCTGGCACTTCGGGTCGCGGGGATCGGGCCGCATCGGCACCGTCTCGTCGAACGGGGAGGTGCCGTAGTTGAGGATGAGGTCGAGGCCGGCCTTGCGCACCTCGGAGGCCATGCCCACGTACGCGTCCGAGAGCGTCGCGTTCGGCGTGACCGGGTCCTGCGTGCAGGTCGAGACCTTGTCCCACGCCGGGTTCGCGACGTCGTCGCGCCCCGTCATCGCCGCGAAGCCCCGGTCGAAGAAGATGCCGTTCCAGCCCTGCTTCTTCAGGTCGTCCATCCGCTGGGCGAACGCCTGGCGGACTCCCTGCTCGTTCGAGTCCAGGAAGTACCACTTGACCCCGCGCGCGTCGGTGCGGGCCACGAGCGGCGTGGACCCGGAGAGGCAGAACGCCCAGTCCATCCGCTTCGTGACCTCGAGGCCGTCGTAGCTGTTGCCGTTGGCGAACCAGTACGCCTGCACGCCCCGGTACGCCTGCGCGCCCGTCTTCTTGATCGCGACGGCGGCCGTCCGCCCGGCGGTCTTGCCGGTCACGACGAGGCTGACGTTGCCGAGCTTGGAGAGATCCGTGCTCCGGGTGATGCGCTGGTAGTAGAAGGCGATGTTCTCCCGACCGGGGGCGGTCAGCGTCGGGACGCCGGCCGGCGTCGGGGCCGTGGACGGCGGCGGGGAGGTGGTCGTGGTGGGCGCGGAGTCCGAGCCGCCGCCCCCGCAGGCCGCCAACAGGATCAGGCCGGCCAGGAACAGGACAGGGGGGAGTCGCATGGCGCCCATCATTGCCGAGCGGGTACCGGCGGAGCGGGCACCACTCGCCGGGTTCCGGGCCTCCGGCCGTAGACTCCGACGCACATGAAGGTCTACACACGCAAGGGCGACGACGGCAGCACCGGCCTGCTGTACGGCGGCCGGATCCCGAAGGATGCGCCCGGTCCCGCGGCCTACGGCGCGACCGACGAAGCGGTCTCGGCGCTCGGGCTCGCCCGCCCTGAATGTCCCCCTGACGGGGAGCTGAACGAGCTGCTCGTCCGGCTGCAACGCGAGCTCTTCGTCGTGGGCGCGGAGCTCGCGACCGCGCCCGACAACCGGCACAAGCTGACGCCGGGCACGACGCTCGTCACCCCGGAGATGGTGACCGCGCTCGAGCCGGTCATCGACGACATCACCGCGCGCTTCGACCCGCCGACGGAGTTCGCGCTGCCGGGCGAGAACCGGGTTGCCGCGGCGCTCGATCTCGCGCGCACGGTCGTGCGGCGCGCGGAGCGCGAGTCGGTCACCGCGACGACGGTCGGCTGGCTCGAACCCGAGAGTCAGGTCGTGCCGTACCTCAACCGGCTCGCCGACCTGTGTTGGACCTTGGCCCGGTGGCAAGAGGGCGAGTTCCGCCCGGCCCGGGCCACGAGCACCACCCCCTGAACCCACCCACTCCCTCCGGAGGCTTCCGTGCCCCTCACCTTCACCCTTGTGTCCACTGCTGCGGATCGCGTGAGCGCGGACCTGCTCGCGGTCCCGGTCTTCGCCCCCGGCGAGCTCGGGCCGGGCGCCGACCTCGTGGACAAGGCGATCGGCGGCGGGCTGGCCGCGTTCATGGAGGAAGCCGGGTTCGAGGGCAAGCCGGGCCAGACCCTCGCGGTGCCGACCAACGGCGCGCTCGGGGCCAAGGCCGCGGTGCTCGTCGGCCTCGGCGAGCGCGACGAGCTCACGCTGGACAGCGTGCGCAACGCGGCCGCGGCGATCTCCCGCCGGGCCAAGAAGGTCAAGACCGTCGCGACGACGCTGCTCGACGCGGCGCCGGCGGACCTCGACAAGCCATCGGTCGCGCAGGCCCTCGCCGAGGGGTTCGCGCTCGGCGGCTACCAGTACCTCGAGTACAAGTCCGAGGGGAAGCCGTCCAAGCTCGAGGACGTGATCGTGGTCGGGCGTGGTGGCGCGCGCGTCAGCGCGGCGCTCGAGCGCGGCCGCGTGATCAGCGAGGCGGTGATGTGGGCCCGTGACGCGGTGAACACCCCCGCCAAGGAGAAGCCGCCGGCGACGTTCGCGAAGTCCGCGCAGACGCTGCTCCGCGGCAAGGGCGTCAAGGTCGAGGTGCTGGAAGGCGCGGCGCTGACCCGTGAGCGGCTCGGGGGCGTGCTCGGCGTCGGTCAGGGTTCGGACAACCCGCCGCGCATGGTGAAGATGACGTACGCACCTCCGGGTGCCCGCGGCACCGTGGCGCTGGTCGGCAAGGGCGTCGTGTTCGACTCCGGCGGCCTCTCGATCAAGCCCGCCGGCGGCATGGAGACGATGAAGACCGACATGGGCGGCGCGGCCGCGGTGATCGGGGCGATGTCCACGCTGAAGGATCTCGGCGTGAAGACGAAGGTCGTCGCGTTCACGCCGATGGTGGAGAACATGCCGAGCGGCACCGCGATCCGTCCGGGCGATGTGCTCAAGATCCGCAACGGCAAGACGGTCGAGGTGCTGAACACCGACGCCGAGGGCCGCTTGATCCTCGCCGACGGGCTCTCGCTCGCCGTCGAGGAGCAGCCGGACGCGATCGTGGACCTGGCCACCCTCACCGGTGCCTGCGTCGTCGCGCTGGGCGAGAAGATCGCCGGTCTGATGACCAGCAACGACTCCTGGGGCGAGCAGGTGCGCGCCGCGGGCGACCGGGCCGGCGAGCAGCTCTGGCCGCTGCCGCTGCCGTCGCAGTACAACAAGCTCATCGAGTCCGAGGTCGCCGACATCAAGAACATCGGCAGCGGCGGCTACGGCGGCGCGCTCGACCGCGGGCCTCTTCCTGCAGGCCTTCGTGGGCGACGTGCCGTGGGTGCATCTCGACATCGCCGGACCGGCACGCGCGGGCTCGGACGACGGCGTCTACGTCCGCGGCGGCACCGGCTTCGGCGTCCGCACGCTGGTCGAGCTCCTGAGCACGTTCAAGAAGCCCAGCAGCAACGGCTCCAAGTGAGCCGGACGGCCGTCCGTCTGCTCGTGGCGGCGGTCGTCACCGGAGGCGCCGTCCTCGTGTTCGCGTTGCTCGCACCGATGGCGCGCAGCTCCGCCGCGTCGCGACCAGCGGCTGACGACTACACCGAGACCACGGTCACCATCAAGGACAACGACTTCCTCCCGCAGACCGTCACCGTCGATCCCGGGACGGTCGTGCGGTGGGACAACGTGGGCCGCAACAAGCACAACGTGATCCCCGACGACCCTGCAGCCGCCGGCTTCAAGAGCCCGACGATCAAGGCGCACCAGAGCTACGAGCACAAGCTCGTCACACCCGGCGTGTACGGGTACTTCTGCTCGTTCCACGGCACGCCGGGCAAGGGCATGTACGGCACGATCATCGTGAAGAACGCGGACGGGACGATCCCGAAGCCCACGTCGACGCGTGCGGCGCACATCGCCGCGGGCAAGCCGCGGACCATCCGGGTGCCGAAGGACGACATGAAGATCCAGACCGCGGTCGACCACGCGCCACCGGGTTCGCTGATCCTCGTGTCGCCCGGCGTCTACAAGGAGGCCGTCACCGTCACGACCGACCGGCTGGTGATCCGCGGGCTGAACCGGAACACGGTCATCCTCGACGGTGGGTTCAAGCTCGACAACGGGATCAAGGTCATCGGTGCGCACGGCGTCGCGATCGAGAACATGACCGCGCGCAACTACACCAAGAACGGCTTCTTCTGGACCGACCTCTCGGGCTACCGCGGCTCGTACCTGACCTCGACCCGCACCGGCGACTACGGCATCTACGCGTTCAACGCGACCGACGGCATCCTCGACCACGACTACGGGTCGGGCTCACCCGACGCGGGCTTCTACGTGGGCCAGTGCTCTCCCTGCAACACGCTGCTGACCCAGGATCTCGCGGAGTACAACGGCCTCGGCTTCTCGGGGACGAACGCCGGCGGCGACCTGATCATCGAGAAGTCCACGTGGCGGCGGAACCGCTCCGGGGTCGTGCCCAACAGCGAGGACGGTGAGAAGAACCCGCCCCAGCACGACGCCACGATCGTCGGCAACCTCGTCTACGACAACAACAACGGGAAGACGCCCGCGATCGACGACGCGCTCCTCGCCCAGGGCAACGGCATCCTCGTGGCCGGTGGCGACAAGAACCTCATCACCCACAACCGGGTCTTCGACCACAAGCTCGCGGGCATCGTGATCGTGCCGTACCCGGGCGGCTCGGTGTGGCTGCCGCACGACAACCGGGTCGTGGACAACCTCATCTACCGGTCCGGGGTCGGCGACCTCGGCTGGTTCGGCGGGTCGGGGAACTGCTTCTCCGACAACTCCTACAAGACGAGCAAGCCGTCGAACATCGAAGCGGTGCTCCCGTGCACGGGGACGCCGGTGCCGGCCACGGACTCGCTGGACATCCAGAAGTACCTCGACGCCAAGCACCCGAAGTCGCGCGACTACCGCACCGCGCCGACCCCGAAGCCGCCGCAGCTCGCGGGGATGAAGAACGCCGCGTCGGCCAAGGCGCGTCCGGCGGTCGGGATCGTCGTGAAGGTGAACGTGGACAAGGTGCCGACGCCGAAGGCGCCGTAGCCGCTACGCCACGACGACGACGGGTGTCCCCATCTGCGCCCAGTCCCACATGACTTTGGCCGCGAACTGGTTCTCGCGCACGCACCCGTGGCTCAACGGGGTGCCGAGCTGTGAGTCCGACTCGATCGGTCTTCCGCTGGGTTGGAGTGGGATGCCGTGGAAGCCGACGTCGGTGGTGTTCCCGTACGTGAAGCCGACGAAGTACGGGAGCCGCAGCGTGTGCGAGTACCCGGGGTTGACGCGCCGGATCACCTTGTAGGTCCCGTTGCGCGGGTAGTTGCGGCGACCGGAGACGATGTAGGAGACGTACACCCAGCCGTCCGCCTCGATCAGCCACACCCGCTGGCACGAGTTGCAGTAGACGACGCGACGGCCGACACCGGAGTTCGGCGGCGGCGCCGGGTACGGGTTCACGCGGTCCTTCGTGATCGTCGTCTTGACGGTCGTGTGCGCGAGCAGCGTCGCCGGGCGGGCCGGCGTCGAGCGGTGCTGCGCGGGGACCTCGGCCGAGGTGCCGGCCGCGGCCTCACCCTTGTCGACCGTGCTGGCGAAGATGGTGATCGCTCCGGCGAGCACGGCCACGGTCGCGACGACGGCGATGCCGACGCGGTAGTGGCGAGCCCGCTGGAGCCGGCGCACACGCCGCTGGCCCACAGCAACTCTCCCCTTGCCGACCGCCCGCGTGGCCCTCAGGAAGCGAGAAACTACCGGCGGGTGCTACCGGATTCGCGGATGCCCGCGGCGCGCGAGGGGGGTTCGTCCCGAGGGTGCGGACAATTCGCCCAAGCTGTGGATGGGGTCCCGCGGGGCCGCATCCACAGGCCCGCGCCGGGGTCAGTGGGTGAGGACCGAGCCGTCCGCGAGGACTGCGTGGGGCATGCAGTTCTGGTCGTACTCCTCGATCACGATCGGCGCCGCGTTGGGGCCGCACGCGGGGCACTCCGGGTCCCGGCGCAGCTTGAACGTGCGGAAGGACTGCTCGAGCGCGTCGTAGGCGAGGAGCCGGCCGACGAGCGGGTCGCCGAGGTCGAGCAGGAGCTTGATCGTCTCGAGCGCCTGGATGGAGCCGATGATGCCGGGCAGCACGCCCAGCACGCCCGCCTCCGCGCAGCTCGGCGCGAGCTCGGGCGGCGGCGGCTCGGGGAGCAGGCAGCGGTAGCAGGGGCCCTCGTACGGCTTGAACACCGTGACCTGGCCCTCGAACCGGAAGATCGACCCGTGCACGACGGGGATCTGCTTGAGCAGTGACGCGTCGTTGAGCAGGTACCGGGTGGGGAAGTTGTCGGTGCCGTCGAGGACGACGTCGTAGCCGTCGATGATGTCGAGGATGTTCTCCGCGCCGAGGCGGACGTCGTGGGTGACGACGTTCACGTCCGGGTTGATGAGCGTCAGCGTCTTCTTCGCGGAGTCGACCTTGCGCTCGCCGATGCGGTCCGTGTTGTGGAGGATCTGGCGCTGCAGGTTCGACGCGTCGACGATGTCCATGTCGACGATGCCGAGCGTGCCGACGCCCGCCGCCGCGAGGTACATCCCGGCGGGGGAGCCGAGGCCACCGGCGCCGAGGAGCAGCACCTTGGACTCGAGCAGCTTCTGCTGGCCGGCCTCGCCGATCTCGGGCAGGAGGATGTGGCGCTTGTAGCGGTCACGCTGCTCGGCGGTCAGGACCGCGGGGGTGATCCACGGGTGGTTCTCGTTCTTCCACTGACCGAAGCCGCCGGCCATGGAGACGACGTTGGTGTAGCCGAGCTCCTTCAGCGTCTCGGCCGCGAACGCGGAGCGGATGCCGCCGGCGCAGTAGACGACGACCGGCGCGTCGTGGTCCGGGATCTTGCCTTCGACCTGGCTCTCGAGGTGGCCGCGGGGGATGTGGATCGCGCCCGGGACGATGCCGGCGTCGAACTCGTCCTGCTCGCGCACGTCGAGGAACGTGGACTGGCCGAGCTGGGCCTCGGCCTGCTCGGGCTGGATCTCGGTGATCTTCGCCTTCGTGTCGGCGAGAAGCTCACGGAAGCTGGGCATCAGTGCTCCTGGAGAAAGGTGGTTCGTTAGAGAAGAAAAGGCTACCGCAGGGGTCGGATATTCCCCAACCTGCGGGCCGCTCAGACCCGCTCGACGAGGGCCGGGAGCAGCTCGCCCAGGGGTGCCGCGCTCGTGGCCGCGGCGTACTGGTCGAACGGGGTGGGCTGCGCGTTGCCGATGACGAGCCGGGCGCCGTTCGAGAGCGCGACCTCGGGGAGGCCGGCCGCGGGGTAGACGCCGAGCGACGTCCCGAACGCCAGGAAGAGGTCGGCCCGCTGCGCGGCCCGGTGGGCCCGCTCCAGGTCGTCGGCGACGAGGTTCTCGCCGAAGCTGATGGTGGCGGACTTCAGCATCCCGCCGCACACGAGGCAGGCGGGGTCCTCCTCGCCGGCTTCCACCCGCTCGAGCGTCTCGTCCATCGGGCCCCGCCACTCGCACTGCAGGCACTTCGCCTCGTGCACGGTGCCGTGGATTTCGATCAGCGTGTGCGGCGACGACCCGGCGGCGCGGTGGAGCCCGTCGATGTTCTGGGTGACGAGCATGTGCACCTTCGCCTTCTGCTCCAGCTCGGCGATGGCCCGGTGCCCGGCGTTCGGCTGCGCGGCCCAGATCTCGCTGCGCAGCCGGTTCTGCCACGCGGCTTTCCGGATGTCCGGGTCCGCGATGTAGTTCTCGATGTTGGCGGTCTTCTCGGCCGCCGGGTTCTTCGTCCAGACGCCTTCGGGCCCGCGGAAGTCCGGGATGCCGGACTCGGTGGAGATCCCCGCGCCGGTGAGGATCACGATCGCGTCCGCGTCGCGCATCCAGTCCGCAATCGTGTCGAGCGCGTCCTCCGCGGCCATGCGTTCGAGCGTACCCACCCCGTCCCCTTCGTTTCGGCGTGAGCTACACCCCCCAGAGGGGGTCCAACTCACGCCGAAACGGGGGTGAGACATCGGATGAGGGTGACGGACCGGGCGGGGGAGCGGAGCACGTCACCCTCATCCGGACCTAGGCGGCGGGGTCGAACCCGGCCGCGACGGCTTCCTCGAGTGCGTGGCGGTGGCGCTCGTGGGCCCACGTCGCGCTCTCGCGACAGATGGTGGGGTGGAAGCCGATGTCGTGCAGGACGCGCTCGACGTGGTCGAGGTCGTCGCCCTGCTCCATCAACGTGAAGGCCAGCCGACGGGCGCGCCGGCGCGCGATCGCGAGCGGGGGCTCGGCCAGCGCGCGCTCGGCCCACGCGCGGTGCTCGTCCTGGAGCGGGGTTGGCAGCCGGCCGACGTGACGACGGTTCACCGGCGGCACCGAACGCCGAACTGCGTACCCGGCCTCACGCTCGCCGCACGCGAGGTCGAACTGCATCAGCCGATCGAGGCTGCGTACGACGGGCGACGAGTTGCCCTCGCGGTGTCCCAGTCCGAGCGCCTGCGACAGCTCGCCCAGGTCGAGCTGGATGCCTTCGGGGTGCTCGTCGAGCCCGGCGGCGATCCGCCGCAGGAGCAGCAGGCTGGTCGGGCCCAACGTCGGGAGCCAGAAGCGCTCGACGTAGATCGAGCGCGGATCGTGGCCCAGGGTGTCGATCACGGGATCGGGCCAGGGTCGGATGGCGAGTGTCGCGGTCATGTCTCTCCTCTGCGCACGTGCGTCAGGGCTGGGCGTTGAGCGGGGGAAGGGTGAGGGTGAGCCCGATCCGGATCAGGTTCGGGTCGTCACCGATGGCGGCGCGGTTGGCCGCGTAGATGGCCCGCCACCCGGCGTCGACGGATCGCGCGTCGGCGCGCGGTCCGAGCCGCCCCGCCGCGATCGACCAGAGGCAGTCGCCGCGGCGCACCACGTACGTCGGGAGGACGGCCGCGGGCGGCGCGGGCGCGGGGGAAGCCGGAGGCGCGGTCGCAACGACCGGCGCAGTCGGACGCGGGGCGGGATCGGGCCGTTGCGCAGTGATCGGGGGAATGAGCACCACGGGACCCGTGGGAGCAGTCGGCGCGTCGTGCGCCGAGACCGCGTCCGGAGTCGCGACCGCGACAGCGCGTCGTGGTCGTCGTCGACGGGTCGACCTCGCGGAGCCAGCCGCGCACGCTGTCGGCCGCACCGGCAGGACGCGGGCCCATGAAGGTCGAGCCCAGAGCAAGCAGGGACACGATGACCGCGCGGACGCCCATCGGCACCGTCAGGTCGAGGAGTGCGAGCACCCGACCGGCGCGGTGGCGCCGGCGGAGCAGCTCGGCGACGAGGCCGAGCGCGAGGAGGAGCAGGGTGGCGACGACCGCGCCGAGCGCGGCGCGCCCGACGAGATCACCCAGCGTTCCGTCTTGGGACTCCTGAACCATCCGTGGCTCCGATTCGCCGTGCGTGCCTCGATGAGCGACACGAACAACATCAGTCTCAATGCGTTCTGTTTCATCGGGTTGAGACTGGAAACATCACATACCACGCTCTACAGTGTCAAGGCATCGGGGCAAATAACAACCTTTCCACCCGCTATCTACATCTATGGGCAGGGCTGTTACGTTCCCGGACCTTCCACGGACGGGAGCACATCAGGTGGGCGACGACACGTCGGATGCGTTCGATGCGTTCGACGCGATCGCGGAGGAGCTCTCGGAGCTCCGCTTCGGGGCGTCGGCGGAGCAGCTGGGCGAGGCGCACGAGATCATCGCGGCGGGCGTGGCGACGCGGGCCTTCATCGACGAGCTGCGACGCGTCGCTCCGGGCGACGTGGTCACGGTCGTCGGCACGGACGGCGTCCCCGTTCGGGGCCGGATCCTCTCGGTGGGTGCGGATTGGCTGCGGCTCGGCGAGGTGGCCGACGAGACGGGCAGCCGGCGGGCCCGCCTGCTCCGGGTCCACGACTTCCCACTCGACGCCATCGTCCGGGTGACCCGGGAGTCGATCGAATGAACGGCTACCGGGTGCGGGTCCTGGACTCCTGGGTGAGCTCGGCCAGGTACGCCTCGAGCGCCTCGCGACTGACCCGCCAGACGCCCTTGCGCCCGATCTTCAGCGCGGGCAGCTCGCCGCTGCGCATCAACGTGTACACCTGCGAGACCGTCACGTTCAGCACGCCCGCGACCTCCGAGGGCTTCAGCAGGGGCGCCGGAAGATCTTCCACCCTGAGACTCCTCGAACCGGGACAGAACGTGACGTTGCCTCGCGTTGCGTCTCCCAGGGTACCGAATCCATCCAGTGGCGTGGTTGCACCCTCTGCGGGTGCCCGGTGACGACGCTGACGGCGCTCGCGGGACGCGGCCAGGCCCTGCGCCTGCCGAAGGTCGACACCCGGCTCGTCGTCGGCCTGTTGCTCGTCGCGCTCTCGGTGCTCGGCGGACTGCGACTGGCCGCGACGTCGGACCAGACGGTTGCGGTCTACGCCGCCGCTCGCGACCTGCCGGCGGACCACGTTCTGACCGCTCGGGACTTCCGGGTCACGCGCGTCCAGGCGTCGGACGAGACCCTCGCGGGACTGCTCGTGGCGACCAAGGGGCACCCGCCGGTGCATCGCGTGCTGCGCTTCCCGCTCGCGGCGGGCGGTCTGGTCGCAGCGTCGACGCTCGGCGGGGTCGCCTCGCAGGGGCGGGAGATCACGGTGCCGATCGGCGCCGATCACGCACTCGGTGGTGCGCTCGAAGTCGGCGACCGCGTCGACATCCTCGCGAGCTTCGACAAGGGCACGGAGGCGGCGAAGACCCTCACGGTCGCGTCCCGTGCACAGGTGGTCGATGTCGTGCACGCAGACGGGCTGTTCGGGCAACGCGAGGGTGAGCTCACGGCGCTGACCGTCTCCGTCGCGCCGAACGACGTGGTCTTCGTCGCCTTCGCGGTTCGCAACGGTGATGTCGATGTCGTCCGCGCCAATGGAACGGCGCATCCCGCGCGATCGCGCTTCGACGTCTCCGAGCTGCCGTGACGCACGCGGTGCGTGTGGTCACCTGTGCCGGCGGAGCTCCGTGGGAAGCACCACTGGTGCGCGGCCTGCAACGTCGCGAGCTCGGCATCGAGCTGGTGCGGCGATGCGTGGACCACGGTGAGCTCCTCGGCGTGGCGTTGCGCGATCAACCGCGGGTCGCGGTCATCTCCGCCGAGCTGCCGTGGCTCGACCGTGATCTCGTGGGGACGCTGCACGATCACGGCGTGACGGTGGTCGCCGTCGGGACGGGTGGGGTCTCGCGTCCGCTCGATCGGATCGGCGTCGCCCACCGGCTTCCCCAGGATGCGAGCGCCGACGACCTGGCGGCGCTGCTGCACCGCATCGGGGGTGAGGACCTCTCCGCCGCCCGCCCGGCGTCGCCACCCGTCGATGCCATGACCCAAACCGTCCCGAATCGACTGATCGCAGTATGGGGCGCGCCCGGAGCACCGGGTCGAACCACGGTTGCGACGCATCTCGCGGTCGAGGCGGCGCGATCGGGGCGTCCGGTGCTCCTCATCGACGGCGACGCGTGGTCGGCGTCGGTGGCCCAGCTCCTCGGCCTGGACGAGGCACCGTCGGTCGCCCAGGCCGCGCGGCTCGCCGGCGAGGGCTGGCGCCAACCGCTCGACAGCTGCTTCCAGGCCGGCCCCGCGGGGTGCGCGGTGCTGGCCGGGCTGGCTCGCTCCGAGCTCTGGCCGGAGGTGCGCGAGCGGGCCTGGACCGCGGTCCTCGATGCCGCGCGCGACGCCCGGGCGCTCGTCATCGTCGATCTGGCGGCACCGATCGAAGAGGACGAGGAGCTGGCGTTCGATCGGGCTCCGTACCGCCGCAACCTCATGACGCTCGCGGCACTGGACGCGGCGGACGACGTGTTGCTCGTCGCCGCCGGTGACCCGGTCGGCATCCGACGCGGCATCGTCGCGCACCGGACGCTCTCCGAGGCCCGTCCTGACGTCGTGGCGAAGGTCCGCGTGGTGTTGAACCGGATGCCCCGCGAGGCGCGACGGGCGCAGGACTGCTCGGCCCAGCTGTCGGAGTGGACCGGGCATGCACCCGTGGCGTTCCTCCCGTCCGAGCCGCAGCTCGAGCGCGCGGTCTGGGAGGGCCGGACCCTGCACACGATCGCGCCGAGGTCCCCGTGGCTCCGCGAGCTGCGCGCCCTGGTCCCCGCGGTGACGCCTTGAGCACGACCGCGGCTCCGGATCGCCGGGCGGTCGAGATCGTCGAGCGCGACGTGCGCGAGCTCCTCGCGCGCCGGGAGATCGCGATCGACCACGACCCGGGGCTCACGCGCCTCGTCGACGAGGTCGTCGTCGACTACCGGGATCGCTACCTCTCCGGTGGGCTCCCGCCCCTCACCGACGAGGACGTCGAGCTGCTGCACCACCGGATCGGCGGGTTCGGCGCGTTGACCCGGCTGCTCGAGGATCCTGAGGTCGAGGAGATCTGGATCAACGAACCGGGCCGCGTCTTCGTGGCCCGGCGGGGCGAGCACGAGCTGACGACGGTGGTGTTGAGCCCCTCGGAGGTCGAGGAGCTGGTCGAGCGGATGCTGGCGCGCGGGTCGGCGCCTCGATCGGTCGCAGCCCTTCGTCGACGCCCGGCTGCCCGAAGGCAGCCGGCTCCACGTCGTCATCCCCCCGATCACCGACCACTGGGCGATCAACATCCGGAAGTTCGTCGGGCTCCGGGCCGAGTCGCTCGACGAGCTGGTGGCCCTCGGGTCGTGCTCGAGGCCGGCTGCGGCGTTCCTCGACGCGGCCGTGCGCGCCGGGCTCTCGATCGTCGTGGCCGGTGCGGTCGGCGCGGGGAAGACGACCCTGTTGAGCTGCCTGGCCTCGGCGATCCCGGCGCGCGAGCGGATCGTGACGTGCGAAGAGGTCTTCGAGCTGCGGATCGCGCGGCCCGACGTCGTTTCGATGCAGTGCCGGCAGACGAACCTCGAGGGCGAAGGCGCGGTGACCCTGCGGGATCTCGTGCGCGAGAGCCTCCGCATGCGGCCGGACCGCATCGTGGTCGGCGAGGTGCGCGGCGCGGAGACGCTGGACATGTTGCTCGCACTCAACAGCGGTGCCGCCGGGATGACCTCGGTCCACGCCAACTCCGCGCGCGAGGCCCTCAGGAAGCTGACGACGCTCCCCCTGCTGGCCGGGGAGAACCTCGACCGACGGTTCGTCGCGGCGACGGTGGCCGCCTGCGTGGACCTGGTGGTGTTCTGCCGTCGGGCTGACGGCGCGCGAGCGATCACCGAGATCCTCGCGGTCTCCTCGCAGGTCGGTGACGGGGACGAACCGACGACCGGAACCGTCTTCGAAGGTGCCGGCGAGACGCTCCGTTGGACGGGGGAGATGCCCGGAGGACTCGAACGCTTCGCCGAACGGGGCATCGACCTGGTGACGGTGCTCCGGTGAACGTCGTCCTGGCGCTGCTCCTCGGGCTCGGGGTGTTCCTCGTGTTCGACGCCTGCACGTCGCCGCCGGCCGAGCGCGCTCCCGTGCTGGAGCGGGTTCGAGAAGTGCTCGGCCGCTGGCTGGTGGCGGGCGGGTTGGGCAACGTCTCACCCGGCCAATTCGCGACGGCCTGCCTGGGCTCGGGCTTGGCGCTCGCGGCGGTCGTGATCGTCCTGATCGGGTCCACGACGGTGGCCCTCGTCGGCTTCTGCGCAGGGATCTACGCGCCGGTCGCGTACTACCGCACGCGCGGCAAGAGCGCGCGCCGAGCCCGCCAGCAGTGCTGGCCGGAGGCCATCGAGCTGCTCGCCGGCGCGGTGCGCGCGGGGGACACCCTGCCGACGGCGGTCGCCCTGGTGGCGGAACGGGGGCCGGCGCCGTTGCGAGCACCGTTTCGGGCCGTGGTCGCGGACCATCGGGTCTCCGGCGACTTCGTGGGCGCGCTGGAGCGGCTGGGCGCGGCGCTCGCCGAGCCGACCGCGGACCGGGTCGTCGCCACGCTCGTGATCGCGCACCGCGTCGGCGGCCGCGAGCTCGGTCAGGTGCTGCGAACGCTCGGCGGCTTCCTGCGCGAGGACCTCGCGGTGCGCAAGGAGATCGTCGCCCGTCAGTCCTGGACGCTGGTCGCGGCACGCGTGGCCGCAGCCGCGCCGTGGCTCGTGCTCGTGCTCGTCGCCAGCCGGCCTCAGGGCGCGCAGGCCTACGACTCCGTCACCGGGCTCGTCGTGCTCGCCGCGGGTGCCGCGGCCACGTTGCTCGGGTACCGGCTCATGGTCGCGATCGGGCGGCTGCCCGAAGAGCCCCGGGTGCTCGTCAACCTCGACGCGCCGGTGCTCGAGCCGGCCCGATGAGCGTCCTGCGTGCGGTCTTCGTGGTCGGCATCGGCCTGGTGGGGGTCACGACGTTGATCAGCTGCCTGCCGCGCTTCCGCCGGCCGTCGCTCGTGCAGCGGCTCGCGCCGTACCTCGGCGCGCTCGGCCCGCGCCGCTCGCGCCTGCTCTCGATCGAAGGGACGCCACGACACGGGGTTGCGGGCGCCTTCCAGCCACTGCTCGAGGATCTGGGTGCACGGTTGCAACGCCTGTTCGGTGACGACGGCCGCGACCTGCCGGCGCGCCTCGCGGCGGCGGGTTCGAAGCTCACGCCGTCGGGGTTCCGCGCCGAACAGGCGACCTGGGGGGTCGGGGGCTTCGTCGGAGGCGTCGTGCTGACCGTGGGCCTCACGGCCAGTGGCCGCACCATCTCCCCGGTTGCCGCGCTGCTGGTCGCGGTCGCGTTCGGGGCGATCGGGATCGTGGCCCGCGACCGTTCGTTGACGCGGGCGGTCGATGCTCGGCGTGAGCGGGCCCGATCGGAGTTCCCGACGGTGGTCGACATGGTGTGCCTGGCGGTCACCGCCGGAGAGAGCTTGCGGGGCGCGCTCGAGCTCGTGGCCACCGCCGGGAGCGGGCCGTTGGCGTCGGAGCTGCGGGCCGCGCTGCGGATCTCTCGCGGTGGCGCGCCGCTGGCCGAGGCGCTCGAAGCGCGGGCCAAGCTGCTCGGGCTCCCACCCTTCGATCGATTCGTCGGCGCGGTGGTGGCCGCGCAGGAGCGCGGGATGCCGCTCGGCGAGGCCTTGCGGGCGATGGCGTTCGACGTCCGCGAGTCGGAGAAGCGTGACGTGATCGAAGCCGCCGGACGGAAGCAGGTGTCGATGCTGATACCCGTCGTCGGGCTCATCCTCCCGGTGGCGATCCTCTTCGCCTTCTATCCCGGAGTGGTCGCAATCAGGACGTTGGCACGATGAAGGGAGCACGGATGCGAACCAGGTGCAACGGCGAGCGAGGATCGATCCCGGAGTGGGTGATGTTGCTCGTGATGGGCATCGGGATCGTCATGGCCCTCTGGGCGGTGGTGCAGCCCGATCTCACGGCCATCGTCACGGATGCGCTCGACAAGCTGCGCGGGTAGGTCGAGGTCCCGCGGGGCTGCGGGGTCGACCATGATCGAGTTCCTGGCGGTGACGATCCTCACCGTGCTGTGCCTCCTTGCCGTTGCGCAGCTCGCGGTCTGGGTGTGGGCCCGGAACGTCGCGGTGAGCGCCGTGGCCGAGGGCGCGCGGACCGCGGCGGAGACCGGGCGACCGCTCGATGACGGCGTCGTGCGCACCCGGACCTTGCTGCACGACGGGCTCGGGGGGAGCGGCCGCGGCTTTGCCGTGGAAGCCGAGGAGCAGGATGGGACGGTCGCGGTCCGCGCCCGCGGCACGGCGCCGGTGATCCTCCCGTTTCTCCCGCACTTCGACATCCAGGCGCAGGCCACCGCGTTCGACGAGGACGAGGTGCTGCGGTGAACGAGCGCGAGCGGGGGAGCTCGATCGTCGAGTTTGCGCTGCTCGGGAGCCTGATCTTCGGCGTGCTCGTCCAGACGATCGTGCTCTTCGGAGTGCTCCATCGGGCCACGCTGGCCACGAGCGCGGCGGCGCGTGAATACGGGCGGGCGATCGTGGTGGCCGACTCACCCGACCAGGCCGAGCAGCGCGGCGCGCTCGTGGTCGGGCAGGCGGCGCGCAACCACGGGCTCGCCGAGGGATCGCTGCACGCCACCGTGGAGGGCCGCCGCGCTCGCGGTGAGCTGCTCCGGGTGCACGTGCGGACGGACGTGGCGGTGTTCCGCATCCCGTTCCTCGGCGACGTCTTCCCGTCGGTCTCGGTCCCCGTCGAGGCAACCCATGTCGTGCAGATCGACCGGTACCGCAGTGGATCATGACGAGCCGGTCCCCTGAGTCCGGCCAGGCCTCGGTCGTCATCGTCGGGGCGCTGGTGATCTGCCTCGCGTTCACTGGGCTGGCCGTCGACGGTGCGCGCCTGTTCACGGCCCGCCGCGACCTGCAGAACGTCGCCGACTCCGCCGCGCTCGCGGGCGCGTCCGCGGTCGACGAGGGCCAATTCCGGGCCACGGCCGGGAGCGAGGTCCGGCTGGACCCGACCGCGGCGCGGGTGGCGGCCGATCGCGTGTTGCGAGAGTCCGGTCTGCCGGCCACGACCCAGGTCGATGTGACGGTCGAACCGGACCGCGTCGTCGTGCACATCCGGCGACCGGTCGAGATGACGTTCCTGCGCATCGCGGGTCTGCGCACGGAGGACATCGGCGCGTCCGCGACCGCCGGTCCGCAGACCGGCTGACGCGCGTGTCACGCGCGCGAACTGAGACGCGCGCTTTCGTGACGCTGAGAAGTTCCAACTTCTCGTAGCAATCCGCGCGTAGTGCTGGTACTAATTCGAAGGCAACCTCCGGGCCGGGGCATGGAAGCCTCTGGGAGGGTGGCACGAACCGAGGGACGGCAACGCGCGGGCGTTCTCCGTCGTCGCGGGCCGGCACCCGGAGCGAACCGATCGAACCTCGTCCGGCGTCCGTCGAAGGACCGGCGGACGTCGTTTGGGCCGACGCCGCGGTGGGCAACGTGTTCCCGCCCGACGCGAGTCGGACCAGCGACGCGAGTGGGCGACGCCCCGCCTACGACCAAGTCGCGACGCGAGCGTCGTGGGTCCCGGCCATGGATGGTCGGGGCTCACGACACCTTCTCGTGAAACGCAGTCGCTAACCTGCACCCGGGCGGACGCCGATCAGGTGTCCATGGAGGCACCGGGGCGAACGATGGGCCGTCCGACGGCAAGCACGGGCACACGACCGACCGCGATCGCGGTGGTCGTCGCGTTGCTCGCGGCGCTGTTCGTGATCGCGGCGCCGGCGGGTGCGGCGAGCGAGCAGCACGTCACGCTGCACGCGCTCGCGGTCGTCGAGGGCTCCGGGGGGAAGTCCTCCACGGGCACGACGAACGCGTTCACCGTCTCGTACGGCAACGACGGCGGCTCGGACTTCCGGGTCGGCTTCAGCGAGGACGAGGTCGCGGGCAGCGGCGAGCAGTGGCAGGCGGCGGGCTGGAACGCCGCGGCGGTCGCCACGCTGCTGAACGGCGCGCCACTCTCCGGCGTGCGGGTCGACTACGACATCAAGGGCCGGATCGACGGCCCGAGTGCCGGCGCGCTGATGACCGTCGGGCTCCTCTCGCTCATGCGCCGCGACAAGATCAAGCCCGGCATCACGATGACCGGCACGATCAACCCCGACGGCACCATCGGGCCGGTCGGCGGCATCCCCTACAAGGTGGACGGCGCCAAGCAGGCGCACGCCAAGACCATGCTCATCCCGCTGGGCCAGCGCAACAGCGCGGACGACAGCGGCAAGCTGGTGGACTCCGTGGACATCGGCGACCAGAAGGGCGTGCACGTCAAGGAGGTCGGGGACATCTACGCGGCCTACAAGGCCTTCACCGGCAAGACGCTCCCGCGCCCGAAGGCGAGCTCGAACGTCACCCTCTCCGGCGCCGACTACCGCCAGATCAAGGCCAAGGTGAAGTCCCAGCTGGCGAACTTCCAGGCCTCCGCGGGTGAGTTCAACAGCCTCGCGCCGGCGATCCAGAACGACCTGCAGTCGATCACCTCGAGCGCGAACGACTCGCACACCCAGGCCCAGAAGCTGACCGACGAGGGCCTCCAGGCCGGTGCGTACAACCAGGCGCTCGCGGCCGCCGCGTACGCGAACGCGGCGGTGAAGACCGGCCAGCTCCTCCAGGTGTACCTGACCCAGGGTGCGGGCGCGTTCGCGCAGCAGGTGAAGGCCAGCACCGCGATCGACGGGAAGATCGAGGCGCTCGTCGCCCAGCTCAAGGCGTTCAAGCCGAAGACGGTGAGCGACGCGTCGGACCTCGTGGACGCCTACAGCAAGACGATCGACGCGATCAGCATCAGCACCTACGCGGGCAACCTGCTGGCCGCGGCCGGGGCCGAGACCAACCCGACCCAAGCGCTGACCAAGGCGATCCTGGGCGCGGTGTTCTACGAGCTCGCGGGCACGCAGGTGCAGGGCACGAACGACGTCTTCGAGATCGGCAAGAAGGCCGGGGGCGCCAAGCTCGCGAAGGTGGACGTCGCGCCCGTCGCCGCGTTCTTCCGCAAGGCGGCCGAAGCCAACCTCAGCGCGTTCGACTCGCTGATCGTGGACCCGCAGGCCGAGCAGGCGGGTGTGAGTGCGGAGACCGCGCAGCAGGCGTTCTCGAGCAACGACTTCGACTACGCGCTGGCCCAGTCCTCACTCGGCGTGCTCAACGGCGGGCTCGACAAGTACCTCGGCAGCGCGAAGACCGCGAGCTACGCCAAACTCGGGGGCGCGGTCGCGCTGTACACGCGCACGGCGCAGCTGCTCTCGAAGTACTACTCACTCGGCGAGGTCAACAACGACCTCGAGGTCACGGGCATCTCGAACGACCAGGCGATGCAGAGCGCGCTCGACCTCGGTCGGAGCCAGGTGCAGCGCGGGGCCGGGGTGCTGCGGTCCAAGAGGGTGTCGCCGGTGCTCGTCGTCGGCGCCTACGAGATCGCGGGGGTCGACGCCCAGGGTGGCCCGTCCGACAAGCTCGACGCGCTCGGTGAGTACCTCTCGGCGTTCGTGGGTTCCCGCGTCCTCGCCTACCTCGGCGGCTTCCCGACAACCGGCACCAAGTAGCCCTCTCCCGTTCTCGGCACGTTGAACCGCGCCTGGCGCGGCTGAGCGTGCCGAGAACGTTGGGGGGCTAGCGGGGCGGGGCGCGGAGCGGGACGTACGGGTTCGGCCCGTCCGGTGGGTGCTGGTGCACGTACCGCTTGAGGTAGCCGCGGGTGGCCGCGATCACGGTGTCGCCGACCGGGCGGAACCCCCCGTGGTGCGCCATCTCCCGGATCGCGTCCGACGTGACGATGGTCGGGATCTTGCTGACCTGCGGGTGCCGGACCCGGTAGACGTTCGCCCACGAGTAGCCCGCGGGCGGCGTGAACGCGGCGACCGGGATCAACCCGACCTCCTTGCCGTGCTGGTCGAGCCAGGTGGCCAGCGCCCGCGGGCCGAAGCGGTGCGGACCGCTCAGCACGAGGTAGTCGGCGTGCCGGAGCGACTTCGCGAGGGGCCCGCGCGGCAGCGTGCGGTAGTCCCGGCCGGTGGCGTCGATCCAGACCTGGGGTGGCAGCGGCGGACGCCTCCTCGGATTGTTGAAGGTCAGCGGCACGAGCGTGGCGTCGCCCTCGACCCGGGCCCAGACCTCGGCCTTGAACCGGAACGTGGTGAGCACGACGGGCTGGCCCGGTCGCGCGGTGATCCACTGGGCCAGGTCGGCGTCGAGGTCGGTCTCCGCGGCTTCGATCTTGGTGCGGCCCTGGGTGAGGACGACCGGCACCACCGCGATGAGGCCGATCACGACGGCCAGCGCGACCACGACCTTGGCCGCGCCACGCGGGGCGCGCCGGAGCGCCGCGGTCAGCACGTCGGCTGCAGCGACCCCGAGCGCGATGCACGAGAGCAGCGCGATGGGCAGGAACTGGCGGATCGCGAACCCGGCGTTCCACGCGATGACGCTCGCCGGAATGAACGCCAGCGCGGCGAGGACCAGGGTCCGGGCGCGCGGGTCGTGCCGACGGCCGATCGCGACGACGAGCCACGCCGCGATGCACAGCGCGATCAGCAGCTGGGCCGAGAGATCGAGGGTGAAGCCGCGGGGGATGTTGCGGCTCGTTGCCTGGCGCATGCCCTCGAGCGGGAAGATCTCGCCCGCGATCACGAGCACGGTCACGAACCACCATGCGACGGTCACCACGAACCCGATCAGGTAGCGGGTGGCCAGCCGGCGCCACTCGGCCCGCGGCATCGTGCCGAGGTAGGCGAGCGGCAGGATCACGATCGGCGCGGACGTCTCCTTGATGAGGAGCGTGAGGCCTGCGAGGACGCCGCCGATGAGCATGCGCCGGGGCGTCGGCGTGTCCACCACGAGCAGGACGACCATCAGCGAGCAGATGAGCGCCACGTCCACCCGGGTGGACTGAACGGTGGTCCAGATCACCGGGGCGGCGAGGATGGCGAGCGCGGTCGCGACGGCCCCGACGCCGCGGGCGATCCGGTACGCGAAGACGACCGCGAGCACGAGCGCCAGGGTGGCGAGCGTCCAGCCGAGTGCGCGGGGTCCCGCGAACGGATCGCCGCCGACGAGCCGGGACGCGCCGCCGACCATGAGCGGGTACACCCACGACCGGATCGTGAAGACCGTCCCGTCGATGCCCAGTGGCTCGCGCAGGTCCCAGAGGGCCCGACCGACGCCGATGTAGGCCGCGTCGTCGGGGGCGACCGAGATGAAGCCCTGGGTCGCGACGCGGACGGCCGCGACGGTCACGACCGACGCGATCGAGACGATGAGCGCGGCCAGATCCCAACGCCGGGGCCGCCGCGGCTCGGTCTGCATCGGGCTCAGACTTGCAGAGGCGCGCCGCCCGGTGAAGGCACTCCGGGCTCACCTGGGAGCGGCCGACCGGTCGCCGGTATCCTGCGCGCCATGGACGAGACGCCGCGCCAGACGGACTCGGGGATCGAGATCAAGCCGCTGTACACGGCCGAGGATCTCGCCCGGTTCGACCCCGAGACCCGGCTCGGTCGGCCGGGGAAGCCGCCGTACACGCGCGGCATCTACGAGCAGATGTACCGGACCCGCCCGTGGACGATGCGCCAGTACTCCGGCTTCGGCAGCGCCGCGGAGACGAACGAGCGCTTCCACTTCCTCCTCGGCGCCGGCCAGACCGGCCTGAGCGTGCGCCTTCGACCTGCCCACCCAGATGGGCTACGACTCGGACCATCCCCGCTCCGAGGGCGAGGTCGGCAAGGTCGGCGTGGCGATCGACTCGCTCGAGGACATGGAGCTCCTGCTCGCACGGGCTCCCGCTCGACACCGTCACCACGTCGATGACGATCAACTCGACGGCCGCGGTCCTGCTCTGCCTCTACGAGCTCGTCGCCGAGAGGCCAGGGCGTGTCGAGCCGGACAAGATCGGCGGCACGATCCAGAACGACCTGCTCAAGGAGTACGTCGCCGCGCGGCACGTACATCTACCCGCCGCGTCAGTCGATGCGGATCATCACCGACATCTTCGCCTACTGCGGCGAGCACGTTCCCGGTGGAACACGATCTCGATCTCCGGCTACCACATCCGCGAGGCGGGCAGCACCGCGGTGCAGGAGATCGCGTTCACGTTGAGCAACGGCGATCGCGTACGTGCAGGCCGCGGTCGACACCGGGCTCGACGTCGACGACTTCGCGCCCCGCCTCTCCTTCTTCTGGAACGGGCACAACGACTTCTTCGAGGAGATCGCGAAGTTCCGGGCGTCACGGCGCATGTGGTACCGGATCATGAGCGAGCGCTTCGGCGCGCAGAAGGAGAAGTCGAAGCTCCTGCGCTTCCACACGCAGACCGCGGGCTCGATGCTCACCGCGCAGCAGCCCGAGAACAACATCGTGCGCGTCGCGCTGCAGGCGATGGCGGCGGTGCTGGGCGGGACGCAGAGCCTGCACACCAACGGGTTCGACGAGGCGCTCGGGACTGCCGACGGAACGGGCGGCGACGATCGCGCTGCGGACCCAGCAGATCATCGCGTTCGAGTCCGGCGTCACCGGCACCCCGGACCCGCTCGCGGGCTCGTACTTCGTGGAGTCGCTCACCGACGAGGTCGAGGCCGGCGCCTGGAAGTACATCGAGAAGATCGACGAGATGGGCGGGGCGGTCGCGGCGATCGAGGCCGGCTACATGCAGGACGAGATCGAGCGGGCGGCCTTCGAGTGGGCGACCGCGGTCGACGCCGAGAAGAAGGTCATCGTCGGGCTCAACCGCTACGCCGACCGACACCGACGTGGAGCCCGACGTCTTCCCGATCGACCCGCAGCTGGAGCGGGACCAGACCGAGCGGCTGCAGGCGCTGCGGGCCAAGCGTGACGACGCCGCGGTGAAGGCCGCGCTCGAGGAGCTGCGCGCCGCGGCGCACGGGACCCAGAACCTGCTGCCGCCCATGAAGGAGGCGCTGCGCCGCTACGCCACGCTGGGCGAGGTCAGCGACGTACTACGCGACGAGTTCGGGGTCTACCAACCCGCTCGGTAGAGGCTCGACGGATCAGGGTCGCAGCGCCGGGAGCGCCGCTACTTCGCGGAGTCCTTGAGGTGCGTCTCTTTCAACTCGGCCAGGACGTCGGGCGCGATGTCGGGGCGGGTGGCGCTGGCGATCTTGCACTTCGTGACTGTGCGCATCGTCGCGGTGCGCCGTCCGTGGCTCTCGACCAGCGCGCGCTCGCCGAGGACCGCGCCGGGCCCGAACTCGGCCACGACCTCGCCGTCGATGTCGATCTCGACGACGCCGTCGAGCACGAGGAAGAGCTCCGTGCCCTCGTCGCCCTGCTTGACGATCGTCTTGCCCTTGCCCACGTTCCGGATGTTGGGGGAGACGCCGCTGCGCATGATCTGGAACGACAGCTTGCGCTCGAGCGCGCTCTCGACCGCGGTGGCGAAGGCCGGCGACTCTTCGTCACCCCAGGGCGAGTGCTTGCCGAACGCCTTGCGGTACCACGACTTGAACTCGATGAGCCCGGACTTCTCGACCAGCTTGCGGTTGTGGTCGTAGATCCAGTGCCGCGGAAACGGGCTGCAACCGGTGAGCTTCCCGACGCTCGTGCCGTCGGCGTTCATCGTCAGCTCGAGCGTCGTCCACGCGGTGGGAGCCGACACCTTCACGAACGGCGGCTTGCTCACCCGGCGGGGTGCCGGCGCGCCCGTCTGGCCGCCCGCGGTCTGCACGAAGCGGACCCACTCCGGGCCGAGCTCCGGCTCCGGCTGCAAGTCGTCGAACGCGGTGGCCGCCAGGGTCATGTCGTGGGCGCCGAGCCGCAGCGTGGTGGAGCCGATCTGGCCGCCGCCCATGTGCCCGTAGCCCACGATCTGGCCGTCCTCGACCTCGATCCAGGCCCGGAGCTCGTTGGCGAAGCGGAACCGGTCCGCCGCCTGCATCGCGGCGAGGTCCTCGAGCTCGTCCGGCGGGGGGTCGTCGTAGTGCGCGACGCCGAACGCGAACGGGAGCTTGGTCGTCCCGCTGATCGCCTCGGACGGGATCCACGAGATCGACGTGACCGACGACTCAATGCGCATCCTGATGCCCTCCTCTGTCCACCGCCCAGTCCCCTGGCGGCACACGCTACCGACCATCACAGTGTGAGGGCACGGCCGGCGCCCGCCCAGGTTGCCTCCACGCCAACTCCGGGAGGGGTAGCCCCACCCGGGATCACCGCGAGCGCGGTGGTCCGCCGTGGGTCAGGGCGGCGCGGCGAACGGTCGGGTCAGCTCGCGCGGGACAGCACGCGGCCGAGCTCGTTCGGCTCGGGGGGCTGCGCCGCAGCGAGCCGCCGACGCGCCTCTTCGATGCCCTTGCGACCCACCTGGCGGGTGCGGGCATCGAGGTGGCGAGTGCGCT
The DNA here is from genome assembly GCA_963770105.1 of uncultured Acidimicrobiia bacterium. GTDB lineage: Bacteria > Actinomycetota > Acidimicrobiia > IMCC26256 > JAENVU01 > Chersky-806. The sequence goes on from CAVYOL010000006.1 coordinate 109,405, forward strand.
GGCCGCCGTCGAGGAGGAGGAGCTGCGTGGTCATGTCATGAGTATCACCTGAGGGTGGGACATCTATTCCTGGCTCCTACACTCGGGCCCGTGCCGGCGTACCTCGACCACGCGGCGAGCACGCCGATGCGGCCCGAAGCCGTCGCGGCGATGCTGCCCTTCCTCTCGGACCACCCGGGGAACCCCTCGGGCGGTCACGCGGTCGCGCGCGTCGCCAAGACCGCGCTCGAGGAGGCCCGCGAGTCGATCGCGGCGATCCTCGGTTGTGCTCCGGGTGAGGTCGTGTTCACCGGCGGTGGCACCGAGGCCGACAACCTCGCGGTGAAGGGTGCGGCGCGGGCCCGGCGCGCCGGGGGCCGGGACGGCGTCGTGACCTCCGCGATCGAGCACAAGGGGGTCCTCGCGGCGGCGCAGCGACTGGAGGCCGAGGGATTCCGGGTCGCGACGATCGGGGTCGGACCCGGCGGCGTCATCGACCTGGACCGGCTCGAGGCCGCGTTGGACGAGCGCACCGCGGTCGTGTCCGTGATGCTCGTGAACAACGAGGTGGGCACCATCCAGCCCCTTGCCGATGTTGCGGCGCGGGTGCGGTCCCGTGCCCCGCACGCGGTGCTCCACACCGACGCGGTCCAGGCGGTGCCCTGGCTGGACGTCGCCGAGTCCGTCGCCGGGTTCGATCTCGTGGCCATCTCGGGGCACAAGTTCGGGGGCCCCAAGGGCGTCGGCGTGCTCGTCGTCCGCAACGGAGTGACCCTCCAGCCCGAGATCGAGGGCGGCGGCCAGGAGCGGGGCCTCCGGGCCGGCACGGTCAACGTCGCCGGCGCGGTCGCGCTCGCCACCGCGCTGCGGGTCACCCACGAGCGACGCCGTGAGGACGTCGAGCGCGTGCGCGTGCTGCGCGACCGGCTGCAGCGTGGCCTGGTCGACGCGGTGCCCTCCGTGTTCCTCAACGGCGACGCCGACGAGAAGGTCGCCGGCAACCTGCACATCGGGTTCAGGGGTGTCGAGTCCGAGGCGCTCCTGCTCACGCTCGACGCCGCCGGGGTCTACGCCGCGGCCGGGTCGTCGTGCTCGTCGGGCGCGACCGAGCCTTCGCACGTGCTCGAAGCGATGGGGCTCGCTCGTGCCGACGCGCTCGCGTCCGTCCGGTTCAGCCTCGGCTACGCATCGACCAACTCGGACGTCGCGACCGCACTCGACGTCATCCCGCGCGCCGTCGCGCGCCTGCGTTCGGTCGCGGCATGACGGAGCGGGTGCTCGTCGCGATGAGCGGGGGTGTCGACTCGTCCGTGGCCGCCGCGCTCCTGGTCGAGGCCGGCCACGACGTCACGGGGGTGACGCTCAAGCTCTGGGGCGGCGAGTCGGACTCCGGGTGCTGCAGCGTCGCGGACGTGGAGGACGCCCGCCGGGTGGCCGCGCAGCTCGGCGTCCCGCACTACGTCTTCAACTTCACCGAGGACTTCGAAGCCAACGTCGTCACGCCCTACACCGATGCGTACGCCGCCGGACGCACCCCGAACCCCTGCGTCGAGTGCAACCGGACGATGAAGTTCGGTCGGCTCCTGGAGCGCGGGAAGGCCATGGGCTTCGACGCGGTCGCGACCGGCCACCACGCGCGCATCGCGCGCGACGAGCAGGGTCGTCCGGTCCTCGCTCGGGGGGCCGACGCCGCCAAGGACCAGTCCTACGTGCTCTACATGCTGCGTCAGGACGCGCTCGAGCGGGTGCGGCTGCCCGTGGGTGAGCTGACCAAGCCCGAGGTGCGTGAGCACGCGCGCCGTCTGGGTCTCCGCACCGCGGACAAGGCCGAGAGCATGGACGTCTGCTTCATCACCCGGGGCGGGAAGGAGGCGTTCCTCGGCGCGCGCATCCACCGATCCCCGGGCGAGCTGGTCACGACGGACGGCCGCGTCGTCGGGACGCACTCCGGCGTCGACGGGTTCACCGTGGGTCAGCGGCGGGGGATCGGCGTGGCCCTCGGGGAGCGGCGCTACGTGGTGGACGTCGACGCGCGCACGAGCACCGTCACGTTGGGCGGCAGAGACGACCTCCTCCGGGATGAGCTGATCGTCGACGCGAGCACCTTCGTCGCGGATCCGCCGGGCGCCGGCGAGGAGCTCCTGGTGCAGGTGCGCGCCCACGCGGTGCCGTTCGCCGGCACCTGGCACGGCGACCGGGTGGTCTGCGCCTCGCCGCAGCCGCGGGTCGCACCGGGCCAGGTGGTCGCGCTGTACCGCGGTGACGTCCTGCTCGGCGGGGGGATCGCCGCCTAGGACGCGTCCGGGTGCGCGTCGAGGTACTCCTGCGGCGGCCCGATCGCAGATGCCTCGGGCCCGAACCGCTCGACGTAGGCCGGATGGATCTGGGCCCAGGTCTCGACCGCGACGTCGGCGGGATCGGTTGCCTCGACCCGCGCGAGGTGCTCGAGGCACTCGTGCCAACCGGCGCCGTCCCGGGCGCCCCGTCCGTGCTCCGAGAGCAGCACGGTCAACGTCAGCTCGGTGCCCGTCGCGATCTCGTCGAGCGCGAAGCGCAGGACGTCCGGACCCCACGAGAACTCCAACCGGTTCGGCTCGGCGACGTCGATCACCTCGCCGTCGAACGGCTCGGCCTCGAAGTCCTTGGCCTCGAACCGCAGCCGCGATCCGACGACGAAGTCGCCGACGATCGAGAACGGGAACCACTGGTCGACGAGCTCGGGCTCGACGAAGGCCCGCCAGACGGTGGCCGGCGGCTTCGGGAGCTGGCGCACGTAGCGCAGCTGCCAGCCGTCCGGGGTCTCGACGAGCGTGCCGAGGCGGTCGGTGGTGGAAGGGGATGGGCTCATGGTCGTCCTCCGGTTCAGTCGGGGAGGGAGCTCACGACGTGCTCGAGCGCATCGAGGCGGTCGGACCACATCGCGGTAGGGCGCGAGCCACTCGTCGAGCTCGCGCAACGGCTCGGGTCGTACCCGGTAGAGGCGGAGCTGCGCCGCGGCGCGGACGTCGACGAGTCCCGCGTCGCGGAGGACGCGGAGGTGCTTCGAGACGGTCGGCTGCGCGATGTCGAGTGCCTGGACAAGGTCGCCCACCGGGCGCTCGCCGTCCCGGAGCAGGTCGAGGATCCGGCGCCGGTTCGGCTCCGCGAGCACTTCGAGGACGGTCATCGCTTCATATTGCCTCACAGGTATATGCCTGTCAAGCGATGGAAGGGCTCACCCGGACTCCGTGCGCACCGTGATGCGTCGCGCCGCCGCGAGCTCCAGCAGCTCGGAGGCCGCGACCGGGGCCAGGAAGAGGAGATGGGTGCGCACGCCACGCCCGGCACCCCGGGCCCGGCGGTAGACGTCGGCATCCTCGTCGAGCAGGAGGGCCAGCGAGCCGCGGGCCGCGCCGAGCCGGAGGTCCGTGGCCTCGGCGGGCGGGCGGATCCGGGGGCTGGCCGGGCCAAGGCCCACGATGTGCTCCCGCACGAACAGGACCGGGTCCGTGAGCGTCATCGGGTCGGCGATCACGAAGCCGGCGGGCACCAGGATGGCCCAACGCCGGGACAGCAGGTGGAGCGAGCGCAGCAGCACTGCGGCGATCGGCCACCCGAGGAGCAAGGCGACGATGCCGAACCCGACGTTGCCGTCGGCGATGAGCAACGGCCCGGCCGCGATGCCCGCGCCGACGGCGAGGACGGCGATCGGGAGCACCCCGATGAAGAGCGCCGGGGGCACTTTGAGCGGGAACCGCTGCTCGTCGCCGTATGCTGCTCCCTGCGCGCAGGAACGCGCGAACGACGGGGTCGCAAGGAACACGACGCAGAGGGTCGTAGCGGCGAGGGCAGCGATGGACGCAAGGGCAGATGCACGACCGGTCGCGACCGCGATCAACGTCGCGATGAGCGCGAGCGGCGCGCCAGTGCGCGCGGCGGTGAGTCCGATGGGTCGCGGCGCGAGCAGGGCGACCAACACCACCAACCACGCGACCCACAACAGCACCTCCGCGGTTGCACGCGTTGACGATGACCACGGGCGCAGCGCGTCGGCCGCGACGGAACCGGTGGTGACGGGAAGCGTGATCCACGCGATGCGCAGCAACAGGATGTTCACATCAACAGTCCGCGCTGACTTCGAAGTTCGAGCCGCGCGCGTTCATATACTACGAACCTCATGTTGACGAGCCCGCACGCAGGCGCCCTGACTCCCGGGCTCGCGACCGGCATCGGCAGCTTGCCGCACCGGGACGCGCGTGACGCCGCCGCGCTGACGCTGCGCGTGCATCCCACGCTGCCGGCGGTTCCGCAGCTCCCGGAGCTCGACCCGCGCGAAGGATTGATCGCGCAGTGGGCCGGCGCGCTCCCCGAGGTGACGGTCGCGCGCGACGGCTCGTTGCAGATCGATCGGGAGCGGGTCGGCGAGCCGATTGCCGCCGAGTTCTGCGCGACGACGCACGCCGGCCTCTTCGCGTTCCTCGAGGCCGCCGAGGTCCTGCACCCCGCGCCTCCGCACATGAAGGTGCAGATCGTCGGGCCGCTGACCCTCGGTGTCGCGCTCGAGGCCGCGGGCCTGCCGAAGGCGATCGCGTTCGAGCGTGCGGGCGAAGCCGTGCGCGGCGTGGGTGCACGCGTTCGACGAGCTGCTGACCGTGCGCATGCCGCAGACCCCGGTGCTCACGTTCCTCGACGAGCCCGCGCTGGTCCTGTGGAGTCGAAACGTCGCGCCGCTCGAGCGCGAGCACGCGGTCGACCTGTTGTCGGCGAGCCTCGCGGCCACGTCGGGCATGACCGGCGTCCACGTCTGTGGCGACGGCGATCTCCGGCTCGCGTTCGAAGCCGGCCCGGGCGTGCTCGGCGTGCCCGTCTCGGACGCGTTGATCGCGGACGTCGGACGTGCTCGCACGACACATCGATGCCGACGGCTGGGTGGCGTGGGGCGCGGTGCCGACCGATCGCCCGATCGGCGACTCGGCCGACGCGCTCTGGCGCCGGCTGGTCGGGGTCTGGTGTGAGCTCACCCGCCGCGGCTGCGATCCGGTGCGGCTGCGCACCCGCGGCGTGATCACTCCCGCGTGCGGTCTCGCCGGTCACGGGCTCACGCAGGCGGATCGCGCGCTGCGGTTCGCGGCGGACATCGCGGGCCGTGTCGGTGACCAGGCCGTCGCCGCCCGCCTCACCGTCGGGGCGTAGGGCCGAAGCGCACCCGCGCCGGATGGGCTGTGTCTCACCCCGTCGGTAGGCTCGGCGGCATGGCGGGTCCCGAGGAGTTCGTGCACCGCGCGGAGGAGCTGCGCGAGACGATCCGGTATCACGACGAGCGGTACTACGGCGACGACGCGCCGGAGATCTCCGACGCCGAGTACGACACGCTCATGCGCGAGCTCGTGGGGATCGAGACCGAGCACCCCGAGATCGTCACTCCGGATTCGCCGACCCGGGCACCGGGTGCCGCGTCGCTTCCGACCCCGTTCTCCGAGGTGCGCCACATCCAGCCGATGTTCTCGCTCGACAACGCCTTCTCGCGTGAAGAGCTGGAGGCGTGGGGGCTGCGCATCGCGCGGCTGGTGACCGACCCGATCACATACGTCGGCGAGCCGAAGCTCGACGGGCTCGCGATCTCGCTGCTCTACGAGGACGGGAAGCTGGTCGCGCGCCGCGACCCGCGGCAACGGCGAGACGGGCGAGGACGTCACCGCGAACGTGCGCACGATCAGCGACGTCCCCGAGCGGCTCAAGGGGAAGGACCTCCCGACCCAGCCTGGAGGTGCGCGGTGAGGTCTTCATGCCGCTGGCCTCGTTCGAGGAGCTCAACCGGCGCCAGGAGGAAGCCGAGCTCCGGCTGTTCGCCAACCCGCGCAACGCGGCGGCGGGCGCGCTGCGCCAGATCGACCCCGCCGTCACGGCCAGCCGCCAGCTCGCCCTGTTCTGCTACCAGCCCGGCGCGAAGACGGGCGGTCCGACGCCTGCGCACGCACCACGAGACGTTGGAGTGGCTGACCCGGCTCGGGTTCCCGGTGAACCCGCACATCGAGCGGCTCGGCGACCTCGAGGCGGTCTACCGGTTCTGCACGCAGATGGAGGAGAACCGGCACTCGCTCGGCTACGAGATCGACGGCGCGGTGGTGAAGGTCGACGACATCGCCCAGCGCGAGGAGATGGGGACCACGAGCCGCGCGCCGCGGTGGGCGATCGCGTACAAGTTCCCGCCCGAGGAGAAGACGACCGTCCTCAACCAGATCATGGTGAGCATCGGCCGCACCGGCCGGGCCACGCCGTTCGCGGTGCTCGAGCCGGTGTTCGTCGGCGGATCCACCGTCGGGCTCGCGACGCTGCACAACGAGGACGAGGTCGCGCGCAAGGACGTGCGCGTCGGCGACACGGTCGTGGTCCGCAAGGCCGGTGACGTGATCCCCGAGGTCGTCGGTCCGGTGCTCGCGAAGCGCAAGAAGGGCGCGCGCCGGTGGAAGTTCCCGGCGTTCTGTCCGTGCGAGCTCCACCAACCGCTCGTCCGGCTCGAAGGTGAAGCCAACCACCGGTGCGTCAGCGCGGACTGCCCGATGCAGCGCGAGCAGAAGGTCATCTACTTCGCGAGCCGCGGTGCGATGGACATCGAAGGGCTCGGCGAGGAGCGCGTGCACCAGCTCGTCGCCGGCCGGGCCTGGTCGAGGACGCCGGGCGATCTCTACTCGGTGACCCACGACCAGCTCATCGCGCTCGAGCGCATGGGCGAGATCTCGGCGCGCAACCTGCTCAACGGGATCGAGGCGTCGAAGCAGCAGCCGCTCGCAGCGCGTGCTCGTCGGCCTCGGCATCCGCCACGTCGGCCCGACCGCCGCGGCTGCGCTCGCGTCACGCTCGCGGCACCTGGACGCGATCATCGACGCCGACCGACGAGGAGCTCGACGGCGGTCGACGGGGTCGGCCCCGTCATCGTGCAGAGCCTCCACGCCTGGTTCACGATGCCCGACCAACCGCGCGCTCGTCGAGAAGCTGCGCGCCGCGGGCGTGAACCTCACCGGGCCGCGCGAGCCGAGACGGCCGACGACGAGCCGACGCTCACGGGCCTCACGTTCGTGCTGACCGGCGGGCTCGAGCGGCTTCACCCGCGACGAGGCGGCCGAGGCCGTCATCGCGGCGCGGGGCGGCAAGGTCACCGGCAGCGTGTCGAAGAAGACGAGCTACGTGATCGTCGGCGAGAACCCGGGTTCGAAGCTGGCGAAGGCCGAGGAACTGGGCGTCACCCTGATCGACGAGGAAGGCTTGCGTCGGCTGCTCGAGAAGGGTCGCCGAGCGCCGGAGCCCGTGGCCAAGCCGGCGAAGGCGACGAAGACGGCAACGACCGCGACGCAGGCAAAGCCGAAGAAGCCCACGAAGCCCAAGAAGTCCACGAAGTCCAAGGAGGACTGATGGTCGACACGAGCGCAGTCGGGATCACCGACGACCCGTTCACGATGACGATCGAGCGGGGCAAGATCCGGGAGTTCGCCCGCGCGACGATGTCGTCGAACGCCGGAGTACCTCGACGACCCGGTGGCGCCGATCGAGCCGACGTTCCTGACCATCGTCGCGTTCTGGATCGCCACCGGGCGCAGTCGGTGTACTCGAAGGTGAAGCTGGACCTGCAACGGCTGCTCCACGGCGGCCAGGAGTACATCTTCCACGGACCGCCACCGCATCGCGGGCGACGGAGCTCACCGTCCAGACGCGGGTGGACGAGGTCTACGAGAAGGAAGGCAAGCGCGGCGGCGTCGATGACGTTCGTGGTGACGGTCGCCGAGTTCCGCGACGAGACCGGCAAGCTGCGGGTCGAGGCGCGCTCGACGGCGATCGAGACCGGCCGGCCCGCGACCGCGAAGGAAGGTGCGTGATGGCGCCGACCTGGGACGACCTCGACGTCGGTGCTGCGCCGGCGCCGCGCACCGTCGGGCCACTGAACCGCACCGACTTCGTCCGCTACCAGGGCGCGTCGGGTGACTTCAACCCGATCCATCACGACGAGGAGTTCGCGCAGTCGGCCGGGTACCCGTCCGTGTTCTCGGTCGGCATGCTCCAGGCCGGCATCCTCGCGAGCTACGCCACCGACTGGCTCGGCGCGGACAACGTCCGCAGCTTCGGCGTGCAGTTCCGTGAGCAGGTGTGGCCGGGCGACCAGCTCGTCTGCTCGGGCACGGTCGTCGAGCGGTCGGACGCCGTGGACGGCGACGAGCGCACCGTGAAGCTCGAGCTCGTCGTCGACACGCGTCGGTGGTGGCACCGCGATCAAGGGCAGGGCCACCTTCGCGGTCGCCTAGGACTTGGAGATGAACGACCAGCTGTAGGTGCCGTTGTCCCGAGCGCGGGTCGGCCTGCGAGCGGTACGTCGACCTTGACGGTGTTCGGGCCCGGTTCGTAGGCCTCGACGTCCTGGCCCGGCCCGGCTGGTAGGTGAGCTGACCCGAGCGCGGCGATGAACTCGACCTGGTCGGCCGGCAGCGGCGTGCAGGTGCCCGACGGTCCGCACAGCTGCAGGTCTCGCGGTCAGGTCGTCGCGCAGGTCCACGGTGATCTGCTCCTGCGGCGGCACGATCGTGCCCGGCTTCGGAGACACGGACTGCACCTGGCTGGGCAGGGTCGTGCGCCGGTCCTTGGTGTCCGCGCCCGAGATCGCGGCGGCCGCGAGGAGCACGACGAGGGTCATCCCGCCGGCGAAGACCGCGAACCGACCCGGGTGCTTGATCGCCTTGCGGCGGGGGGCCGGGAGCGCCTTCGGAGCAGTCATCGCGCTGCGGACGGTACCGCCGCACGGCGGCCCCGGTTGCGCATCGGGTGCCCCGGCCAACGACATCCGGACCGGTACCGTGGATTCGATGGCCAGCAGCACGATGGCCGACCTCACCGGCCGAGTTCTCGCCGGCCGCTACCGCCTGCTCGGTTCGATCGGTGCAGGCGCGGGCGGTCGGGTGTACGTCGCCGACGACGTCCGGCTTCGCCGACGCGTCGCGGTCAAGGTCCTGCACGCCGGCCTTTCGGACGACATCGGGCTTTCTGCGGAGGTTCCGCACCGAAGCGCAGCTCGCGGCGTCGCTGCACCACCCGAACGTGATGGCCGTCTACGACTGGGGCGAGGACGACGGCGTCCCGTTCATGGTGCTCGAGCTCCTGGAGGGTGGCTCCCTGCGGGGGATGCTCGATGCCGGCATCCGGCTGACGCCGTCGCAGGCCACCCACGTCGGCCGCCAGGTCGCCGCCGCGCTCGAGTACGCCCACGGGCGGGGCCTGGTCCACCGGGACATCAAGCCGGCCAACCTCCTCTTCGACGAGCACGGCATCGTGCGCGTCGCCGACTTCGGGCTGGCCCGCGCGCTCGCCGAAGCGAGCTGGACCGAGCCTGCGGGCACCGTCCTCGGCACCGCGCGGTACGCCTCGCCCGAGCAGGGCACGGCGGGCCGCCTCGACGGGCGCGCGGACCTGTACGCGCTCAGCCTCGTGCTCGTCGAGTCGGTCACCGGCAACGTCCCGCTCACCGCGGAGACGCCGCTCGGCACGTTGTCGATTCGCACGCGCGAGGCGATCACCGCCCCCGCGTCGCTGCGCGCGCGTTGGGTCCCGTGCTCGAGCGCGCGGGACAGGTGGACCCCGACGACCGGTACCCGGACGCGCCGACGATGGCCGCGGCGCTCGACGACGTCGCCCGGGTGCTGCCGCCACCGGGCCCGTTCACGCTCGTCGGTCTCGGCGAGACGGTCCCCGACCCGCACCCCACCCAGGTGGTGAGCCAGACCCGGGACGCGGTCTTCGACCAGGACGAGAGCAAGGCGAAGAAGCCGGTCATGGCGCCGACGCGCGCCGCCGCGGCGGATGCCGACCGGCCCCGGACCGTCGCGCCCTTCATCCTCGGCGCGGTGCTGATCATCGCGATCGCCGGCGCGGTGTTCGCGCTGACCCGGCCCCAGAACGGTGCGACCGTCACGGTCCCGAACCTCAAGGGCCTGACCGAGCAGACCGCACAGAACCAGGCCAACCGGTCCCGGCTGCTGGTCAGCTTCTCGCACAAGAACGCGGACGATCCCAAGGGCACGGTCATGGGCCAGCACCCCGACGCCGGCTTCTTCCTGGGCCGCGGCGGCACGGTGAACCTGGTCATCTCGAAGGGACCGAAGCCGGTGGCGCTCCCGGCGGTCGCGGGCATGCCCGCGCCGCAAGCCGAGGCCGCCCTCGCGCAGGCGCTGTTCGTGCCGGTGGTCCAGCACACGTTCGACGAGACGGTGCCCAAGGACGCAGTCGTCAGCACGAGCCCGGCGGGCAAGGCGCCGCCGGACTCCAAGGTGACGCTCGTCGTCTCCGACGGCCCCGCGCCGGTGACGGTCCCGAACGTGGCCAAGAAGAGCTACGACGGACGCGGCCGCGCAGATCCAGGCCGCCCGGCTCGTGCCCCAGCGCAGCGACCAGTACAGCGACACGGTGCCGTCCGGCCAGGTCATCGGCACGACCCCCGCGGCCGGCTCGAAGGCACCGCGGGACTCCGCGGTCACCATCATCGTGAGCAAGGGCACGGACGTGATCCTCGTCCCGAACGTGACCGGGAAGACGATCGACGTGGCCACCGCGCTCGCCCAGGCGCAGGGCCTCACCGTCGCGGTCCAGGGCGTGTACACGCCGGGCAAGCCCGTGAAGTCGCAGTCGCCCGCGGCGGGGCTCCCGGACCGGCGCGGCCAGGTCCTCACGCTGATCTTCTAGACCGTCGTCGCGGGCCGCCGGCCACCGGCATTCGACCGCCGGGCTCGCTTGAGTCCCCTGTCGCGCCCGCGCCTACGATTCGCCCGGACCGGAATCAGACGTCAGACGAAACCACGAGATCGGGAGATTGACCAACATGGGTGCACTCGACGGCCGGGTTGCCATCATCACCGGCGCAGGACGCGGCCTCGGCCGCGAGCACGCGCTCCTCTTCGCGTCCGAGGGCGCCAAGGTGGTCGTGAACGACCTCGGCGGCGACATCGACGGGACGGGTGACGACCGTGCGCCCGCGCAGCAGGTCGTCGACGAGATCAAGGCGATGGGCGGCGAGGCGGTCGCCAACGTCGACAACGTGGCCGACTGGGACGGTGCGCAGAAGCTCATCCAGACCGCGGTCGACACGTTCGGCGGGCTGCACGTGCTGGTCAACAACGCCGGCATCCTGCGGGACCGGGTCATCGTGAACATGACCGAGACCGAGTGGGACTCCGTCATCCACGTCCACCTCAAGGGCCACTTCTGCCCGACCCGCTTCGCCGCCTCGTACTGGCGGGAGCAGAGCAAGGCCGGCAACCCCGGTCAAGGCGTCGATCATCCACACGTCGTCCACGTCCGGGCTGCTCGGCAACCCCGGGCCAGGCCAACTACGGCGCCGCGAAGAGTGGCATCGCCACGTTCTCCCAGATCTGCTCGATGGAGCTGAGCCGCTACGGCGTGCGCTCGAACGCGATCGCCCCGGCGGCGCGGACCCGGCTCACGGAGCAGACGCCCGGCCTGAGCGAGGTCGTGAAGGTGCCCGAGAACGCCGCGACCTTCGACGCGTGGGACCCGGCGAACGTGTCGCCGTTCGTGGCGTACCTCGCGACCGAGGACTGCGCCATCAGTGGTGAGGCGTTCCTCGTGCAGGGCGGGGTCGTGCAGCGCTTCGCGCCGTGGACGCTCTCCGAGAAGATCGACAAGGGCGACCGCTGGACCGTGGCCGAGCTGGCCGCCGAGGCGGACAAGCTGTCCCCGAAGAAGTAGCGCTACGCGCGTGGTCGCGCCCATCGTGGGATGCTCTCCCACAGTGGGCGCGCCGCGCGCCTGCCGTCCGATTTCCTCCGGGAACGGCGCTCCTGACCTGGTCAAAGCGGTATGAATGCCGCGCACGCTGCGTGAACTTCCTGGAATTGGGTCTTGTGAACCCCCCTTCTCCGCACGATAATCAACACGGAGAGTGGCAAGGACACCGCCGGGTGATCGGGGGTGCGGGCTGACCCAGGAGAGCAGGAATGCGCAGACCAGCACGGGGTGGTACCACCCGTCCGCTGAACGCGCGTCCCGGCAACGGGTACGGCCGCCCGCTCCGCCCGGAGCCCGAGCGCAACCTCACGCCCCGCCCGTGGTTGGACCCGGACTGGTGGAGTGCCATCGTGCTCGAGCCGGAGACCCGCGCCGAGGCCCACGCCGACCGCTAGGTCGTCGCTAGTCCGCTCCGACCGCGACGAGGTCGCAGTACCAGGCCAGACCTGCAGCGACGACCGCGCCGACCAGCATCACCACCGTGATGCTCGTCACCCCGACGAGGGCGCCACCGGCCAGCACGCCGAGTGGCACCACCCCGCCGAAGGCCATGATCCACAGCGCCATGATCCGGCCGCGTATCGCGTCGTCGAGATGCTGCTGGAGTGAGATCGACAGCGCCGTGATGACCATGAAGTAGAAGAAGCCGAGGACGAAGGCGACGGGGAACGCGAGCGCCTCGCTGCGCACCAACGCGAAGGTCGCGAGCACGACGGCGAAGGCGACCAGTGACCGGCGGGCGATCATCGCCTTGGAGTGGTGGGCCAGGTAGGACCCGACGCTGACCGCACCGAGCGCCGCACCGAGCCCGAACGTCGCGTAGAGGAACCCGTAGACGATGCTCTTGGGCCCGATGCCGAAGTTGGCGTCGGCGATCTCCGGCATCAGGCCGACGAAGGTCAGCGAGAAGAACGAGAACACGGTCATCGTCACGAGGATCCGGCGGATCAGGGGGTCGGCCGCGGCGATCTTGAAGCCCGAGAGGAAGCGGCTCAGGCCCGTCTCGGCCGCCGATCGGACCACCCGCGCCGGGTACTTGGCCACGAGCAGGCTCGCGATCGCGAAGACGTAGGTCAGCGCGTTGAGGCCGAACACGGTGCCGATGCCGAACACCGCGTAGAGCGGCGCACCGATCGCCGGGCCGATGACGCGGGACAGGTTCATCTGGACCGACTGCAGCGATACCGCGCCGGAGAGGTCCTCCCGGGGCACCAGGGTCGGCAGGAGCGCGCTGATCGCCGGTCCGCTCAGCGCGTTGCCGATCCCGATCAGCAGCACACAGGCGAAGATCGCCCACTTGTTCGGGTGCGGCGCCACCGCGAGGACGGCCAGCACGACCGAGAACACGACCTGCTCGAGCTGCATCCAGATGAGCAGCTTCCGGCGGTCGAGGATGTCGGCGAGGATCCCGCCGAGGGGGGCGAGGAACAGGAGCGGCCCGAGCTGGGCGAAGTAGACGAGCCCGACGTACGAGGCGTCGTGGGTCAGCTTGTAGGCGAACGCGCCGAGCAGCACGTTCTGCATCCAGGTGCCGATGTTCGACGCGAACGTGCCGGCCCAGACGACCCGGAAGTCCCGGTGCCGGAGGGCCGCGACGGCGGTGCCGGTGGTGAGGGGTCGGTCGCCGTCGACCAGCGCGTCGGTGGCTTCCTCGGCGCTGGGGTCGTGCTCACGGCGGAAGGACATGGCCGGCCCAGGCTACGAGCCGCCGCCGGGACGGCCCCAATGGCCGGGGCCGCGCCCCGGTCGGGTCGGTTCAGCCCTCGGTGAGTGCGAAGACCGGGTGCTTGGGCGCGATCCGTCGCAGCTCGTCCTCCGAGGAGTCCGGGCCGACCCCGTCGAAGAAGACACCGACCTCGGCCTTCCAGCGCTTGAGGTAGGCGCGCATGACGTCGATCTTGTCGTCGCCCTCGAGCTCGGTCGCGGTCCAGTGCGTCCGGCGCTTCCCGACCAGGAGGTCGAGGCGACCCTGGTTGGCGCGCACGTTGCGGACCCACTGGCCTTCGCCCCGCGGCGACACGAGGTACTGGCGGTCCTCGAACGTCAGCAGGTTGACGGGGGTGTGGCGGGGCTCGCCGGTCTTGCGCCCCGGCACCTCCAGCACGCGGCTGCCCCAGACGCTGACGCCGACCCGGGTCAGGCCGGCGACCGTGCGGTTGAAGACGTTGCGGGTGAACCAGCCCGGTTCCTGGTAGTGCTTCTCCGGGGTCGGGCCGTTGGCATCGGTCATGACGAGCTCCTCGGGGGTCGGCTCCATTCCATCACGGTCGCTCGACACCGCGTCGTGGTGGCGCGACGCGGGCTCAGGAGGCAGCGCGGCTCAGCCTGTGGTCGCGGGCGGGTTGTAAGGGTCGATCTCGCGCCCGGATTCGGGCCGGGACTCGTCGGCTGACTGGGCCTCGATAGCCAGCGCGGCCCGGCGGACCGGCCCTCGGATCGCGACCCAGTACCAGAAGCCACCGACCGCGAACGTGAGAGCGATGAACACGAGCGTCGAGCGCTTGGTCCGGCCGACCGCGGCGAACGCCTCCGGTTCGTAGTCGACGGCATCGGCGAGCGCACCACCCCACAGCAGCATCCCGATGGCGACGACGATCCCGATCACGACGATGAGGAACGTCGGCATCACGCGAGCGTACCGATCGTCGACTCGCCCTCGGTGCCCGGAGGTTGTGGTCGCCCGACGCAGTAGCGGAGACTCTCTCGCCATGGCCGACCTGCACTACGCCCGGGCCGACGGGCTCCACCTCGCGTACCGGGTGCATGACGGAGCCGGGGAGCGCGACGTCGTGGTGTTCACCCCGGGCGGCACGATTCCGATGGACGCGCTCGAGCAGGACCGGATCGGGGCCCGTTTGATCGCGGGACTGTCCGCGATCGGTCGCCTGCTGCTCTTCGACCGACGCGGGATCGGCCTGTCGGATCCGATCACCGACTGGCAACGCCCGCTGGTCGAGCAATGGGCGGACGACCTCGCCGCGGTCATCACCGAGGCGGCGCTCGAGCGGCCGGTGGTCGTGGCCCTCGGGGACTACTGGGGGCCGGCGCGGCTCTTTGCCGCCCGGCACCCGGGCCTGCTCAGTCGTCTGGTGCTGTACGAGCCGCACGGTCCCGTCGAAGCCGTCGACCTTCGCAACGGAGTGCAGGCACGCATGGCGGAGGTCGGTGGCGCGGGCGACTGGATCGCGGTGGTCTGCCCGAGCCGTGCGCATGACGTGGCGTTCCACCAGTGGTTCGACAACGCGGGTCGTTCGGGTGCGAGCCCCGCGGTCGCGGCGCGGGTGTACGACCGACCCGACGGAGCCATCATCGAAGCGTTGCGCGACGCCGAGCGGAGCATCGAGGTGCCGACGCTCGTGCTGCGACGGCCCGAGAACCTCCTCGGGTCTCCCGCACCACCCGATCCCGTGGCGGAATCGATCACGGACTGCCGCAGCGTCGCACTCTCCGGGCGCGACTATCACTGGCTCGGTGAGGACGTGGACTCCCTGCTGGCCGAGATCTCACGCTTCGTCACGGGCGAGTCCCGGCTCCCGGCACCCGAGCGCGTGCTCTGCGCGGTCCTGTTCACGGATCTGGTGGGCTCGACCGAGCGCCTCAGCACGGTCGGCGACGCGCGGTGGAAGGTGGTCCTGGATCGTCACGACGCGGTCATCCGCGAGGAAGTCGGCCGCAGCGGTGGCACCGTGCTCAAGCACACCGGCGATGGGGTCCTGGCCACGCTGCCCTCCGCGGATCGCGCACTGCGCACGGCCGCCGCGATCCGGACAGCGTCTGGGCCACGATGACCTGCAGGTGCGCATCGGGGTGCACATCGGTGACGTGGATCGACGAGGTGACGATCTCTCCGGCGTCGGCGTCCACCTGGCCGCGCGCGTCCTGGCACTGGCCGGAGCGGGCGAGATCCTGGTGACCGCGGCGGTCCCGCTTGCAGTTACCGGCTCGGCCTGCGAGTTCCAATCGCGCGGTCTCCACCAGCTCAAGGGGGTCGCGGGCGAGTGGGAGCTGTTCGAGTACGTGCACGGAGACGCGCCGTAATTGGGACCCGGCGGTCGCCGTCGCGTGACAGGGTGCCGGCATGCCTCCGTTGCTCGATGCCCCGACGCTCGTCGGTGCGCGGGTGCGGCTCGAGCCGCTCTCGCTGCGCCACGTCGATGACCTGATCGTGGCGTCGGACGACGATCGGTCGACCTACGACTACACCACGGTGCCCCACGGTCCCGACGAGGTGCGGCACTACGTGAGCACCCGGTTGGACGAAGCGGCGGCGGGGGAGTGGATGCCGTTCGCGCAGGTACGGCTCCCGGACGACCGCGCGGTCGGTGTCACCAACTTCCTGACGTTTCGATGGGAACCGGGCGCCGATCTCCCGTACGCGGTCGAGATCGGCGGGACCTGGTTGGCGCGGTCGGCGCAACGGTCCGGTGTCAACGCCGAGGCGAAGCTCCTGCTCCTGGCGCACGCGTTCGAGGTGTGGGGCGTCGGCCGGGTCGACCTGAAGACCGACGCGCGCAACCAGCGTTCACGCGAGGCGATCGTGGCGGTGGGTGGTCTCCTCGAGGGGGTGCTCCGGAGCTGGCAGCCCTCGCACGTGCGGGGCGAGGAAGGGCGCTTGCGGAACTCGGCGCTGTACTCGATCGTCGCGGTGGAGTGGCCCGGCGTGAAGGAGCGATTGGTGGCGCGCCTCGCGGGTCACAAGCCTGGATGACGATGCCTTCGCCGAGCCCGGTCCTCGTGCACGGGTTCGACCTCTCGCCCGAGGACGAGGTGCTCCTGCGGGGCCGGCTTCCACGCGCGGCGCGCGAGTGGGTTCGGACCACCGTGGGATCCGGGTCCCGAATCGTGTCGGTGCACCCACGCGTGGGTGGCACGTCGAGCGCCGTGCACGCGGTGACGGTCGATGACCGTCGTGGGATCCGGCACGAGCTGATCCTGCGCCGCCACGTCCGGGCGGACTGGCTCGCGCGCGAGCCCGATCTCGCCGAGCACGAGGCGCGGGTCCTCGACCTGCTGGAGCCGACCGCGGTCGCCGCGCCCCGGCTCGTCGGTGTCGACCCGACGGGTCTGCGTTGCGACGTGCCCGCGGTGCTCATGACCCGGCGCCCCGGCCGCGTGCGCTGGTCACCGAAGGACGTCGACGGGTTCGTCGAGGGTCTCGTCGACGCGATGCTCACGATCCACGCGGTGCCGGTGCCCGACTCGATCGCGATCCGCCCGTACTCGCCGTACTACGACGGTGAGCAGCTCGAACCTCCGACCGGGACCTCGTGTCCCGCGGCCTGGGCGCGGGCGATCGAGGTGCACGCCGGTCCGCCGCCGAGCACCGAACGCGCGTTCATCCACCGCGACTTCCACCCGGGCAACGTGCTCTGGACCGGCGATGCCCTGACCGGGATCGTCGACTGGGTGAACGCGAGCATCGGCGTCCCCGAGGCCGACGTCGGGCACTGCCGCATCAACGTCGCCCGGCACCTCGGCTACGAGGTCGCCGAGCAGCTCACGGCGCGGTACCGCACGCGCTCCGGGCGCGGCGGGTACGACCCGTACTGGGATCTCGTCGACGCGGTCGGGATGCTGGATCTCGCCGGGCCCGAGCTCGGCTGGCTCCCCGCGCTCGACGACTTCGTCCAGCGCGCGGTCAACCGACTCGTACTGACTCGTTTCGGGGCGCGTGAGCGTCGCCCGGGCGACCATGAGACGCCCCGAAACGAGCTCGGGTTACTCGGTGATGCCCTGGATGGCGTCGCTGAGCGCCTGGTTGCCGCCGCCCTGCTGGCCCATCATCAGCTTGGTCATGTCGCCCTGGACCTTGACCTTGCCGGCCATGAACGCCTGCATCCCGGCCTGCTGGTTCCCGGAGACGAAGACGTCCTTGGCGGTGCCGTAGTCGGTCGTCAGCGTGACGTCGGCGTCGTCGACGATGCCGATGCCCATCTCACCCTTGCCGTCCACCGCGCCCATGTGCATGTGGCGCTCGTCGCCGAACGGCGTGTCGGTGATGATCACGTTGACGACGACGGGGTGGCCGGCCGGTGCGTCGGCACCGTGCTCCTCGACGAGCTTCTCGACCTCGGCGAACCATTCGTCGGAGAGGAACGCGTACTTGGGCACTGGAGCCTCCTGGAGCGGCAGAACACGAACGGGCACGAACGGCGGGGAGCCTACCGACGCGTCGCCGGGGGCGTCGAGACTCCCGGGCCGGCCGGGCGGTCGCGCACCCCCGTCTACATTGGCTCCATGCCCGCCTCGACCCGCGAAGAGCGCATCGCCGCGCAGGAGCGCAACCCCAAGTGGCTCAGCCCGCCGCTGCGGATCGAGATGTCCGAGTGCATCAACTGCGACACCTGCATCCGGCACTGCCCGCCGCAGTTCGGCGCGATCTTCAACCACGGCATCGACGTGATCATCGTCCCGGAGCTCTGCAGCGGGTGCGGCAAGTGCCTCCCGCCCGTGTGCCCGGTGAACTGCATCTACCCGGATCCGGACTGGGCGCCGCCGCCCGAGGACTGGTGGCAATACCCGGACGGGCCGGACGACCCCTACTCATAGACTCCGAACCATGTCCGCCCGGCTTTCCCCTTCCGACGTCGAGCACGTCGCGGCGCTCGCCCGCCTGGCCCTCACCGCCGACGAGATCGAGCAGTTCACCGAGCAGCTCACCGTGATCCTGGAGCACGCGCAGGACGTCGCCGCGCTCGATCTGGAGGACGTGCCGCCGACCGCGCACCCGGTGCCACTCGTGAACGTGCTGCGGCCCGACGAGGTCACGCCCGAGCCTCGATCGCGACGGAGGTGCTCGCGCAGGCGCCCCAGGCCGAGGACCACCGCTTCCGGGTCCCGCGGATCCTGGGCGAGGCCCCGTGACGGCACGCGAGATCGCCGCTGCGGTGCGCCGCGGCGACCGCTCCGCCCGATCGGTGGTCGAGGAGCACCTGGCCGTCGATCGACGGCGCGCGAGCCCGAGCTGCACGCGTTCAACCTGGTGATGGCCGACGACGCGCTGGCCGCCGCGGACGCGGTCGACGCCGTGGTCGGGCGGGGTGAGGACCCGGGCCCGCTGGCCGGCGTCCCGGTCGCGCTGAAGGACAACCTCTGCACGCAGCGGTGTCGCGACCACCTGCTCGTCGCGGATCCTCGACGGCTGGCAGCCGCCGTACACCGCGACGGTCGTGGACCGCCTGCGCGACGCGGGCGGCGTCCCGATCGGCAAGACGAACCTCGACGAGTTCGCGATGGGCTCGTCGACGGAGAACTCGGCGTTCGGCGCGACCCGCAACCCGCGGGACATCGACGCGCGTGCCGGGCGGGTCGAGCGGCGGCTCGGCCGCGGCGGTGGCGGCCGGGTTCGCGCCGCTCGCGCTCGGCTCCGACACCGGCGGCTCGATCCGCCAGCCCGCCGCGCTGTGCGGCGTGGTCGGGCTCAAGCCGACCTACGGCCGGGTGCTCGCGGTACGGCCTGATCGCGTTCGCGTCGAGCCTCGACCAGATCGGCCCGTTCGCCGACGACCGTGGACGACGCCGCGCTCGCTGCTCGAGGCGATCTGGGGCCACGACCGACCTCGACAGCACGTCGATCGACTCCGTGCCCGAGCCGCTCGGCGACCTGACCGACGTCGCCGGGCTGCGGGTCGGCATCGTCGAGGAGCTCACCGACGTCGACGGCATCGAGCCCGAGGTGAAGGCCGCGGTCGAGCGCGCGGCGGCCGGCGCTCGAAGGCGGCGGGCGCGAAGGTCGAGCGGGTCACGGTGCCGAGCTGCACCTACGGGCTGTCGCGTACTACCTGATCGCGCCGGCCGAGGCGTCGAGCAACCTCGCCCGGTACGACGGCGTGCGCTACGGGCTCCGGGTCGACGGCGCGGACGTCGCCGAGATGAACGCGACGCACGCGCGACGCGGGCTTCGGTGCCGAGGTGAAGCGCCGCATCATGCTCGGCACCTACGCGCTCTCCGCCGGGCTACTACGACGCGTACTACGGGCAGGCGCAGAAGGTCCGCACGCTCATCATCCGGGACTTCGCCGCGGCCTACGAGTCGCTTCGACGTGCTTGCTCTCACCGACCGCGCCGACCACCGCGTTCGAGCTCGGCGAGAAGACCGCGCGACCCGCTGTCGATGTACCTCAGCGACGTCTGCACGATCCCCACGAACCTGGCCGGTCACGCGGCGATCACCGTGCCGTTCGGCACCGGCGGCGTCGGACCTGCCGGTCGGCGTGCAGGTGCTGGCGCCCGCGCTGGGCGAGCCGGTCATGTTCCGGGTCGCGCGTGCGATCGAGGGGCTGGCCCCGTGAACGGCGTCGCCGTGATCCGCGCTAGAGGAAGACGTGCGAGAGCACGGAGTTGAAGATGTCCGCCGCCTCCCACTGCAGGAAGTGGCCGGCGCCGGCCACCTCGAGCGGGCCGATGCAGTCCGTGAACGCGACCTTGCAGCGGTCCGGGAACGAGCGGGGGATCACGTGGTCCTCGGGTCCGTAGAGGACGAGCGTCGGCATCGGGTTCTGCTCGGCGAAGCGCGGGACGTCGCTCATCGGCCGGTTGCCGGTCGAGCTCTCGTACACACCCCAGCTCGCGCGGAGCTTGTCGGCGTCCGCGTAGGGCTCGGTCATGAAGTCGATCTCGGCCGGTGTGAACGCGCCGCGCGACGCCCAGAGCCGGTGGCCGTACATGTCGGCCACGTACGCACGGCGGCGCTCCGGCGTGTCGAGCTCCGCGAGCAGGCCCTCGGGATCGTTGGCCTGGCGGATGAAGTAGTCCGCGGTCGACCGCAGCGCCTGCGGCGCGTGTCGGGCGGGATGCCCGCCGCCTCGTACTCTGCGTCGAGGAACGGCGGCACGGTGTTGAAGAAGCACAGCTTCTTGACGAAGCCGGGGTAGCGCAGGACTGAGGTCGTAGATCACCGGACCGCCGACGTCACCACCCGCGACGAAGCAGTGCTCGTGACCGAGCACGTCGTGCATGAGCGTGTACAGGTCCTTGGAGAACGCGGCGATGTCGTAGAAGCCGTCGGGCGCGAGGCTGGACTCGCCGTGGCCGCGGAGGTCCGGCGCGATCACCTCGAAGCCGGCTTCGGAGAGCGGCATCGATGTTGCGCCACCAGATGCGCTTCGTCTCGGGATAGCCGTGCACGAGCAGCAGCGGGAGGCCGCCGACGCCTTCGGCGAGGTACGCGAGCGTCACGCCGTTGCCGACGTCGGCGTGCTCGGTCGGGCAGAGGCCCGGGTCGGGCGCCATGGCGTGAACAGTGTTGGTCATGGTCGGGGAGTCTTGCGCGATGGCTGAGTACGAAGCGGTGATCGGGCTGGAGGTGCACGTCGAGCTGGCCACGACGACCAAGCTGTTCTGCGGGTGCCCGAACGAGTTCGGGTCCGAGCCGAACACGAACATCTGCCCCGTCTGCCTGGGTCTTCCGGGCTCCCTGCCGGTGCTGAACCGCAAGGTGGTGGAGTACGCGCTGCGGCTCGGGGAGGCGATGCACTTCGACGTGCCCGCCCGAGTCGATCTTCCACCGGAAGAACTACTTCTACCCGGACATGCCGAAGGACTACCAGGTCAGCCAGTACGACGCGCCGATCTGCGTCGAGGGCTGGATGGAGATCGACGGCGCCCACATCCGCATCGAGCGAGCGCACATGGAAGAGGACACCGGCAAGACCCAGCACATCGGGGGCGGTGGCCGGATCCACGACGCCGACCCACTCGCTCGTGGACTACAACCGCGCCGGCGTCCCGCTCATGGAGATCGTGAGCCACCCCGACATCCGCAGCGCGGAGCAGGCGCGTGCGTACGTCAGCGAGCTGCGCGGCATCCTCCAGTCGATCGGCGTCTCGGACGTGAAGATGGAGGAAGGCTCGATGCGCGTCGACGCGAACGTGTCGATCCGGCCCGTCGGCACGGAGACGCTCGGCACCAAGGTCGAGGTGAAGAACATGAACTCGCTGCGCTCGCTCGGGCGGGCGATCGATTACGAGATCGAGCGCCAGGTCCTGGCGATGGAGACCGGTGAGCGCATCGTGCAGGAGACGCGCGGGTGGGACGAGGCCGCGGGCGTCTCCGAGGGCATGCGCAGCAAGGAAGGCTCGAACGACTACCGGTACTTCCCGGAGCCGGACCTCGTGCCGGTCGCGCCGAGCGCGGAGATGCGCGCCGACGGCGCGCGCCGCGGTGCCGGAGCTCCCGGCCGACCGGCGGGCCCGGTACGTCGACGAGTGGGGTGTCGCCGACCAGGAGGCGCGCGTGCTCGTCGACAACCCGCGGCTCGCCGAGTACGCCGACGCCGCCGTGGCGGTGGGCGCGCCGGGCAAGGACGTCGCGAACTGGTGCACCGGGGAGATCCTCGGATACCTCAACGAGACCGGGCTCTCACCCGAGGTGCTGCCGCTCCCGCCGGACGGGCTGGCCGAGCTCATCGGGCTGGTGCAGGACGGGACGCTCTCGCGCAGCCTGGCCAAGGACGTGCTCGACGAGTGCCTGCGCGAGCCGAAGCGACCGAAGCAGGTGGTGGAGGAGCGCGGGCTGGCCCAGGTGAGCGACGAGGGCGAGCTGGCGACGGTGCTCGACGAGGTGCTCACGGCGAACGCCGACGCGGTCGCCGAGTACCAGTCCGGCGACGAGAAGGTCCGGGGCAAGAAGCGCGGCTTCCTCTTCGGTCAGGTCATGCGCGCGACGGACCGCAAGGCGAACGCGGCACTGCTGAACAAGCTGCTCGACGAGAAGCTGGGTTGATCTGATGGCGGAACATCGCGAAGCATCGAACGACGGGGTCGAGCGGATCCTGGTGGTGAGCGCGCATCCCGACGACGTCGACTTCGGAGTGGCCGGATCGGTCGCCGCGTGGACGGCGGCCGGCATCGACGTCAGCTACTGCATGGTCACGGACGGCGATGCGGGCGGCTCGGACCTGGAGATGTCCCGACCCGAGATGGCTCGCATTCGCCGGATGGAGCAGACCGCGGCCGCGCAGACCGTCGGCGTCACCGATCTCCACTGGCTCGCCCATCCCGGACGGTCGCGTGCAGCCGACGATCGAGCTCCGGCGCGACATCTCGCGCGTCATCCGGATCGTCCGACCGCAGCGCGTCGTGTGCCAGTCCCCGGAGCGCATCTGGGACCGCGTCTTCGCGAGCCATCCGGACCACCTGGCCGCGGGTGAAGCCGCGGTCAGCGCGGTCTACCCGGACGCTCGCAACCCGTTCGCCCATCCCGAGCTGCTCGCGGCCGGCTTCGAGCCGTGGACGGTGCTCGGAGCTCTGGCTCATGGCGCACCCCGAGACGGACGTCTACGTCGAGACGACGGCCACCATCGACAAGAAGGTCGCCGCGCTGCTCTCCCATGTCAGCCAGATCCCTGATCCCGCCGGGCCTCGACCTGCGCATCCACGAGTGGGGCGTGGCGACGGGGGCGGCGGTCGGGCTCCCGGACGGGCGCACCGCCGAAGCCTTCAAGTCCATCCCCACCGGCTGAGCACGTTTCGGGGCGCCTGAGCGTCGCCCCGGCGACCTTGAAACGCCCCGAAACGAGTCGGAGGGTCAGGGGACGAGGCTGACGGACGTGACCGGGGCGAGGTCGTCGCGCAGGACGGACCCACGTGGTCCCGGCGTCGTCGGAGCGCCAGACGACCCCGGCGCGCGTCCCGTAGACGACCTGGTCGCCGATCGCGTCGAGCGCATGGGTGTCGACGTTGCCCTCGATCCAGTCCGTGACCCGCTCGAACGGCCCGGTGGACTCCAGGCCCCGGCGGTACAGCGCGCTCTGCCGGCCCCGGGGACCTTCGGACGCGCTGACGATGACCGCGTCGCCGGCGATCGCCGACCGCGCGGCAGTACGTTGCGTGCAGCCCCTCGGCCATCACCCGCCAGGTGACGCCGCTGTCGTCCGAGCGGCAGAAGCCGACGGCGGCCGCCGCGATCACGAGCTCCGCCGCGCCCCGGCACGGAGCGGACCTGATGGACGTCGGCCTCGATGTCGATCGTCGGGTGCCAGCTGCGGCCACCGTCGTCCGAGCGGGGGATCCCACCGACGTGGATGCTCGCGAGCAGGACGTTGTCGTCCGTGCACGCGAGCGACCGCGTCTCGGGTGCACCGCCCCACGGCGTGTACCAGTTGTCCCGGCCCGCGGTGGTCTCGAAGCTCTCGATCCGGGTGAGCCCGGTCGGGCTGACGCCGCGTGCAGGTGCGCGCCCTCGGTGCCGATCAGGAGCCCGCCGGGCGCGTCCACCGCGCACAGCAGGTCGGGCGCGCTGGCCAGCTCGGTCCAGCCCCCGCTGCTGTACCAGAGCACGCGACCGTCGGCGCAGAGCGCCGCGTCACCGAACACGCGGGTCGGACCGGTGACCGTGACGCCGCCGGGCGGTTCGATGAGCCCCTCGACCGTGCCGATCCGCAGCGTGCTCACGGTGCGCGGAATCCGGCGAGCGTCTCGGCCCACGCCGCCGGGTCGGCGCGGTACGGCGCGTTGAACGCGACCCGGTCCACCAGGTCGCCGTAGCGCGCGGTCATCAGTCCCGCGATCTCGCCGGGCGCCCCGACGACCGCGAACGTCTCGAGCATGTCGTCGTCGATCAACGACGACATGACGTCCCACCGGCCCTCCTTCGACAACCGGTTCAGCTCCGGCTGGAGGTCACCCCAGCCGTGGGCGTCGAGCACGACCTTGTACGCGGGGGTCGAGCCGTAGAACGCGAGCTGGGCCCGGGTGACCGATCGACGCGGCGACGATGTCGGCTTCGGTGGCTCCGGTCACGACCATCGCGGGCCAGGAGATCTCGAAGTCGTCTCGCGAGCGCCCGGCGGTGGCGAGGCCGCGGTCGAGTGCCGGGAGCGTGTGCTCGCGGAGGAACTCGGCGGTGCTGAACGGGTGCACGAGGAAGCCGTCCGCGACCTCGCCGGCGACCTCGGTCATGCCGGCGCCGACGCCGGCGAGGAAGATGCGCGCCGGACCGTACGGAGTGGGCTCCGGGGTGAAGAACGGGGTCATGAGGGTGTGCCGGTAGATCTCGCCCTCGAAGCGCAGCGGGGTGCCGTCCTGCCAGGCGGTCCAGTCGCGCGGATCGCCAACACCATCTCGCGCATCCGCGCCGCGGGACGCGACCACGGCATCGAGAACCGCTTCTCGATGTGCGGCTTGATCTGCGACCCGAGCCCGAGGATCGCGCGGCCCTTCGAGAAGGTCTGCAGGTCCCATCCGATGTGCGCGAGGTTCATCGGACTGCGGGCGAACGCCACCGCGATCGCGGTCGCGAGGTCGAGCTGCTCCGTGTGCTCGGCTGCGAGCGCGAGCGGGAAGAACGGATCGTGCGGACCCTCGAACGTGTAGACGCCGTCGTATCCCAACGTCTCGATCTCGGCCGCGATCGCGCGGGACCTCGGACAGGGCCGCGGTGACGAGGGGCGCGTCGACCTTCACGCGCGGCCCATCAGGTCGGGAGCGGTGCGGGCGGCACGCTCGCGGCGAGTGCCGCGATGTACGGCTCCGGATCACCGTCCCAGAGGTACGACCGCAGCTGCTCGGGGTGCGCCGGCCACAGATGAGGCGGGCGAGCTCGTAGGGCTCGGCGATGACCGTCGTCGTCGGGGTGCCGGCGCCACAGAGCCACTCGTCGACCCCGGCGCGCAGCTGCAGCGGGGCGAGCCCGGACCCGGTGAACTGGGTGCTGCGCAGCGCGCGAGTAGCCCTCGATGGCGAGCTGCTCGGCCAGGGGATCGCGTCCGCCCTCGACGGCCAGCGCGCCCCGCAGGTCCTGCTCGTGGTTCCAGATGTCGGCGACGGCGATCGCGCCCTGGGGAGACCCGAGGGCCGTGATGGTGGCCTCGAACTGCGCGCTGCCCTGCTCCCATTCGGCGATCATGTCCGCGATGGATGCGTCGGTGCGTGCGTCGACCTGCGCCGCGGTCCACGCGTCGGTGCCGATGCCGTCCAGGTTCCCGGTGTTGACGTCCGAAACCACGCCGACCTGGTGGGCGACGACGTCGTGGACGGTCCACTCCTCGGTCGCGGCGACGCGGGTAGCGGCCTGCGCGGGGTCGAGGGGGCGGACCATCTCGGTCATCCGCTCCCGGCAGGATCCGTAGACGATTCCGACGTCGGGCATGTCACGAACGTAGCGCGGGCCGGGCGCCGGTCCTCCCGCCGCGACCGAATCCGAGCCGGGGTGCCGGGAGGCGCGGCGTAACCTCACGCCATGACCGAAGACATGAAGCCGCGCAGCCACGAGGTGACCGACGGGATGGAGCGGGCCCCGGCCCGGGCCATGCTGCGGGCCGTCGGCATGACCGACAACGACTGGGGCAAGAGCCAGGTCGGCGTCGCGTCCAGCTGGAACGAGGTCACCCCGTGCAACGTCCCGCTCGACCGGCTCGCCAAGCGGGCCAAGGAGGGGGTGCGCGATGCCGGTGGCTTCCCGTTCGAGTTCGTCACGATCGCCGTCAGCGACGGCATCTCGATGGGCCACGAAGGGATGCGCGGCGTCGCTCGTGAGCCGAGAGATCATCGCCGACTCGGTCGAGTGCGTGATGCACGCCGAGCGGTTCGACGCGCTCGTGACGCTTCGCCGGCTGTGACAAGAGCCTGCCCGGGATGCTCATGGCGTGCGGCCCGGCTCAACCTGCCGTCGGTGTTCCTCTACGGCGGCTCGATCCTCCCCGGGCACTACAAGGACCAGGCGCTCGACGTCGTGAGCGTCTTCGAGGCCGTCGGTGCGTGCGCCGCGGGCACCATCACCGAGAACGAGCTCGGTGAGATCGAGATGCGCGGCGTGCCCGACCGAGGGATCGTGCGCCGGGATGTTCACCGCGAACACGATGGCCTCGATCGGTGAGGCGCTCGGGATGTCGCTGCCGGGCAGCGCGTCGCCGCCGGCCGTCGACCGCCGCCGCGACGACTTCGCCTACGAGAGCGGCAAGGCGGTCCTGCACCTCCTCGAGCTCGGGATCCGGCCCCGCCAGATCATGACCAAGGAGGCGTTCGAGAACGCGATCGCGGTCACGATGGCGCTCGGCGGCTCGACGAACGCGGTGCTGCACCTGCTGGCGATCGCGCACGAGGCGCGCGTGGACCTCGAGCTCGACGACTTCAACAAGGTCGGCGCGCGCGTGCCGCACATCGCCGACACGAAGCCGCACGGCAAGTACCACATGGCCGACGTCGACGCGATCGGTGGCGTGCCCGTCGTCATGCGCGAGCTGCTCGAGGCCGGGCTGCTCCACGGCGACGTGCTCACCGTCACCGGCAAGACGATGGCCGAGAACCTCGCGGATCTCGATCCGCCGAAGCCGGACGGCGAGATCATCCACCCGCTGGACCAGCCGATCCACGTGCAGGGCGGCATCGCGGTGCTGCGGGGCTCGCTCGCGCCGAAGGGTGGCGTGGTGAAGGTCGCGGGCATCGACCAGCCGCACTTCGAGGGCCCGGCGCGCGTGTTCGACGGCGAGGCGGCCGCGATGGAGGAGATCCTCGCGGGCAAGATCAAGGCCGGCGACATCGTGGTGATCCGCTACGAGGGCCCGAAGGGCGGTCCCGGGATGCGCGAGATGCTCGCGGTGACCGGCGCGATGAAGGGCGCCGGGCGGGGCAAGGACGCCGCGCTCATCACCGACGGGCGGTTCAGCGGCGGCACCCACGGCTTCTGCGTCGGCCACGTCGCGCCCGAGGCGGTCGACGGTGGTCCGATCGCGTTCGTGGTCGACGGCGACCGCATCGTCATCGACGCCGACGCGCACACGATCGACCTCCTCGTCGACGACGCCGAGCTCGCGCGCCGCCGCAAGGAGTGGAAGCTGCCCGAGCCGTTGTACACGAGCGGCTTCCTCGCCAAGTACGCCCAGCCTCGCCCAGGGCGCCGAGAAGGGCGCGATCACCAACTTCTGAGCCACACCCGTTCTCGGTCCGCTGAGCCGCTCCAGGCGCGGTTGAACGTGCCGAGAACCGGAGAGGGAGCGGGTTGCCGGAGATCCTGGAGGCGGAGAAGGCGCGGGAGCTGATCGAGGCGCGCGCCCTCGACCGCGAGATCGCGTCGGTGCACGCTCCGGACGCGTGGTTCCTCAAGCGTGGTCTCACCCCCGACGCGGCGGAGGCGGCGCTGCCCGGCCACCGGTTCACCGACGCGCGTCGCCGCGGCAAGCTCCTCCTGCTCGACACCGATGCCGACGGCCCGACGCTCGCGCTGCACCTGGGAATGAGCGGCCGGGTCGTCATCGACGGCGAGGCGGCCGGCGACCCGCTGCTCTACGCCGCGAACGGGGACAACCCGAAGTGGCTGCGGTTCGGCGTCCGGTTCACCGACGGCGGATCGCTCTACCTTCGTGATCCGCGGCGGCTCGGTGCGGCCGAGCTCGATCCCGACGAGGCGCGCCTCGGTGTCGACGCGTTCTCGGTGCGGCTCCCACAGCTGCGCAAGCAGGTGGCCGCGAGCCGGGCGCCGATCAAGGCGATGCTCATGGACCAGTCCCGGATCGCGGGGCTCGGCAACCTGCTGACGGACGAGGTGCTCTTCCGCGCCGGGATCGATCCGGCCCGGCCGGCGAACACGCTGCGCGACGACGAGGTGAAGGCGCTCGCGCGCGCGATCTCGACGACGCTGCGCGTCCTCCAGCGTCGCGGCGGCTCGCACACCGGCGACCACATGCCCGCGCGCGAGCCCGGGGGCCACTGTCCGCGCGACGGCGCCGAGCTGCTCCGCCGGACCGTGGGGGGCCGCACGACCTACTCCTGCCCGCAGCACCAGCACTAGGCCCGAAGGGCCGGACGGCCCGCCGCGAGCGGCTCATCTTCCTCTCACGAGGGACCTGCCTAACTGCGGAGGTGGCCATGGCCGATTCGCTTCGCTCGGGGAGATCCCGGCTGGCGGCCACGACCACTCGTACCAGCAAGCTCGTGAGGTCGGTCGCGAAGGCCGACCCCAAGATCGCGGCGACGCCCGTGGGTACCGGTGGGTCGGGGCCTCTCCTGCCCCTGCCCCCGTCCCGACCTCCGGCCCGCGGGCCCGCCGTGCTCCACCCCGAGTCCCCCGAGTCCGAGCCGCTGCTGCGGCTCCTCGGCGTCGCCGCCTTCCTGACGGTTCCCGTCGTGCTCACCCTGCTCGCCGCGAACGGCGCGACGCACGATGCCGCGCGGTTCCTCGCTGCGTACTCGCCCGCCCGGCTGGCGCACGGCGCGGTGTGGACGCTCCCACTCTCGGCGCTGCTGCTCCCGAACGTCCGCATGGTCGGGCCGACCACCGTGATCACGATCGCGTTCCTGTTGCCGTACGCGCTGCTGCGCGGCCCGGTCCGGGCCCTCGTCGTGTTCTTCAGCGGGCACGTGGTCGCCACGTTGTGCGTGGCCGTGCTGGCGATCGGTGCGCACTTCGCGGCCTGGTCGACCGTCGCGCCGCTCTACCGCCACGCGGACTTCGGCACGTCGGCAGGGCTCGCCGCAGTGATCGGTGGCCTGGCGGGAGTCGTCCTCGCCCGTTGGCGGGTGCTCGGCGTCCTGGCGCTGGTGCTGGCGACCGGGTACTTCCTGGCCCCGTTCCTCCGCAGTCCCGGGGTCATCCACGGCGCGGCCCAGGCGGAGCAGATCATCGCTCTGGGGGTGGGGCTGACGGTCGAGCTCTCCTGGCACCGGTCGGTCAACCTCGTTGAGCCCGCCACGTAGCATCACGGGCGTGCGCATCCTCTTGGTCGAGGACGAGCCGAAGATGGCTGCACTCGTCCGGAAGGCACTCGAACGCGACGGCTACGCGGTCGACGGCACCGACAACGGTGAAGACGCGGTCTGGCTCGGGACCGAGAACCCGTATGACGCGATCATCCTCGACGTGATGATCCCGCCTCCCGACGGCTTCGAGGTCTGCCGCCGGCTGCGGGCCGCGGACTGCTGGGCGCCGATCCTGCTGCTCACCGCCCGCGACGCGATCACGGACCGGGTGACCGGGCTCGACGCGGGTGCGGACGACTACCTCCCGAAGCCCTTCAGCTTCGAGGAGCTCTACGCCCGGTTGCGCGCCCTGACCCGGCGCAGCTCCCGAGCGCGTCCCGCGGTGCTCGAGGTCGACGACCTCCGTCTCGATCCCGCCGCGCACACCGTCAGCCGCAGCGGCACCGAGATCGACCTCAGCGCGAAGGAGTTCGCGCTGCTCGAGCTCCTCATGCGGCGCGCCGATCAGGTGCTCACGCGCACGGCCATCATCGAGAACGTCTGGGACTTCGCCTACGACGGCACGTCCAACGTCGTCGACGTCTACGTGCGCTACCTCCGGGAGAAGATCGACCGGCCGTTCGACCGGGACTCCATCGAGACGGTGCGCGGCGTCGGCTACCGGCTCCGGAGCGGAACCTGAGGCCCCGCACCCTCCAGGGGCGGCTCACCCTCCTGTTCGGGATCAGCACGGTGGTGCTCGCGGGGCTGTTCGGTGCCGTGGTGCTCGTGCAGTTCCGTTCCGAGCAGACCGACATCATCGACGAGGGTCTGCACGACCGCTACTTCGCGGTCCAGCGCGCGCTCGCGCAGGTGCCCGAGCAGGACGACGTGACGGACGTGACGCCCGCGCTCCCTCGGGGCGAGAACTTCGCCCAGGTCCTCGATCGGTCCGGCGTGGTGCTCGCCGCGTCGCCCCGGGCCCTCGAAGACGCGCGGGCCCTCACGCCGGCCGAGATCCGCACCGGGCTGCGCACCAAGTCGACGCTGGTGCGCTCGGTGGTGCCCGGCCGGCGCGGGCGCGGCTGCTCGTCGGCCCGGTCAAGGTCGGTGGTCGGATGGTCGTGCTGCTGGTCGGCACGCGCCTGGCCGAGAGCGAGCGCGCGTTCCAACGCCTCGTCCTCGCGCTCCTGATCGGCCTTCCGCTGTTCGCGGGTCTCGTGTCGCTCGGCGGCTGGTTCCTCGCGGGCGCGGCGCTCTCACCCGTCCGATCGATGATCGAGGAGGCGGACGACCTGTCGGTGCGCGAGCCGGGCCGGCGCCTGACCGTGCCGGCCGCGGGCGGCACCGAGATCGCGGAGCTGGCCGAACGGCTCAACGAGATGCTGTCGCGCATCGAGGCCGCGGTGCTGCACGAGCGCAGCTTCCTCGACGACGCGAGCCACGAGCTCCGGACGCCGATCGCGATCCTGCGCGGTGAGGTCGAGCTCGCCCGCATGGGGGTCGCCGACGGCACCGAGCAGGCGGCGACGCTCGACTCGGTCATGGAGGAGGTGCTGCGGCTCCAGGACCTCACGACGGACCTGCTCGTGCTCGCCCGGACGCGCACGGGCCCGTCAGGGGCGCGCCCGGAAGTCGATCTCGGCGCGGTCTCGGCGGCGGCGATCGAGTCGGTCCGCCGGTCCGGGGCGGACGCATCGATCGAGGTGGTCGCGGCAGGGCCACGCGTGGTGCGCGGCGACGCCGCCGCGCTCGAGCGCGCGGTCAGCAACATCGTGGAGAACGCGTGCCGCTACGCCGTCGCCCGGGTCGACATCGTCGTGGGCGAGCGCGCGGGGGAGGGCGCCTGGCTGGAGGTCCGCGACGACGGCCCCGGCTTCCCACCCGAGCTCGAGACGACCCGGGCATTTGAGCGGTTCGCGCGGGCGGATCGGCCGGGTGACGGCGACGGCACGGGCCTCGGCCTCGCCATCGTCGGTGAGATCGTGGCCGCCCACGGGGGTACGGTCGAGGCGCGGAACACTCAACCGGGCGGGGCTGTGGTCCGAATATGGATACCCACCGCGAATTCTCGGGCGGGTCGCCGAGCTTCCAGAACCCGAACGCGTAGGATGGACCGCCTTGTCTGCATCGTCCGCTCCTGAAGCCGCGGGTACGACGCCGGCCGTGACGGAGACCCTCCCTGCCCAGGATCAACGGCGGCGGCAACGGGACGCACGGATCCTGGCGTTGGTGGTGGCGCTCGCGGGCGTCGTCAACGTGATCTCCGGCCTCACGCCGAGCCTCGCGGGCCGGATGCGCCTCATCGCGACCGGCGTGACCCCGGACGTCGTCGAGCTCGCGCACGGCGCCACCGCACTCATGGGCCTCGCGCTGATCCTGGTCGCCCGCGGGCTCGCCCACCGCCGCCGCCTGGCCTTCATCGCCGCCATCACGATGCTCGGCGTCTCGGTGGTCACCCACGTGGCCAAGGGCCTGGACGTGGAAGAGGCCGTGATGATGATCGTCGTCGCGGGGCTGCTCATCCGCGGCCGCCGTCTCTTCACGGAGCCGACGCCGCGGGCCCGGTGGCAGTCGCTGCTGCGCTGGGTGCCGGTGATCATCGCCTTCGACATCGCGTACGGGTTGCTCGGCCTCGCCCTGCGCCACGACCGGGTGCGGCCGTCGCTCACGCCGGCGCTCGCGATCCACGAGGTCGTGGCCCGCCTGCTCGGGGGCGTCGGACCGTTGCGGCTCCACGGCGGGTTCGGCCACTGGTTCCCGGTGTCCATCACCGTGCTCGGCCTCATCAGCCTGGTGGCGATCGGACTGCTCGCGCTCGCGCCCGTGGCCGACCGGGTGGCGTCACACCACCACCGCGAGGCGCGTGACCGGGTCCGGCCGATGCTCGAGCGGGCCGACGGCGACACGCTCGATCCGTTCGCGCTCCGTGAGGACAAGTGCTACGTCCTGTCGGAGGACGGGAGCGCCGCGCTCGCGTACCGGTACGTGAACGGGATCGGCCTCGCGTCCGCGGACCCGCTCGGGAACCCTGCCGCCTACCCCGAGGTGATCTCGACCTTCATCGAGCGCTGCGACGCGCACGGCTGGCGCCCCGCGTCGATCGGGGTGCGCCACGACCGGCTCGACCTCTGGCAGGAGGCCGGCCTGCGCTCCCACTACCTCGGCGACGAGGCGATCATCGACGTGGCGTCGTTCACGCTCGAGGGTCGGGCGATGCGACCGGTGCGCCAGGCGGCCAACCGCACCAAGAACCACGGCATCACCACCGAGATCATGCGCGAGGGCGAGCTCTCCCCGGACCTGCGGGCCGCGTTGCAGGGGATCGCGGAGCGCCACCGCAACGGCGAGCCCGAGCGCGGGTTCTCGATGGCGCTCGACGGCCTGCTCTCCGGCCGGGACCCGCAGTGCCTGGTGATCGTCGCCCGCGACGAGGAGGGCACCGCGATCGCGTTCCAGCGCTACGTGCCCTGCAAGCTCGGCGGCGGGCTGTCGATCGACGCCATGCGCCGCGATCCCGTCGGGCCGAACGGGGTCAACGAGCGGATGATCGTCGACGTCGTGAGCTGGGCGGGCGAGCACGGGATCGGCGAGGTGTCGCTCAACTTCGCGGTGTTCAAGGGCCTGATCGAGGAAGGCGCGGACCTCAAGTTCGTCGCGGCCGCCGAGGCGTGGCTGGTCAAGCGGCTCAACCCGTACTTCCAGATCGAGTCGCTGCTGACGTTCAGCGCGAAGTTCGCGCCGCGATGGGTGCCTCGGTACCTCGTGTACCGATCCGCAGGCGACATCGTCGCGGCGGGGATCGCGGCCGCCAGCGCCGAGGGTTTCATGCCCTTCGGGCGCAAGACCGCCGCGCCGGTGGCCGGGTGAGCCCGGCCCGGTGCGCGAATGCCTTGCACCAAATGCACGGGCCATGCGATGATGACGTTCCTATGTTCCACGCCTCCGACATTCTCGTAGTTACCTAGCGCACGGCGTTCTCCGCGTCCGTGCGCTTCCGCCCCTCGCTCTGCGAGGGGTTTTTCACGTCCGGAGGCGCTCACGGTGCCCCGGACCGTCAACCCAGGAGCACCGATGAAGCTGAGTGGGGCCCAGGCCCTCATCAAGAGCCTCGAGATGGAAGGCGTGGAGGTCATGTTCGGCCTCCCGGGCGGCGCGATC
Organism: uncultured Acidimicrobiia bacterium; assembly: GCA_963770105.1. Taxonomy (GTDB): domain Bacteria; phylum Actinomycetota; class Acidimicrobiia; order IMCC26256; family JAENVU01; genus Chersky-806. The sequence goes on from CAVYOL010000006.1 coordinate 142,918, forward strand.
CTGCCCGTCTACGACCCGCTCATCGACTCGTCGATCCGGCACATCCTCGTCCGTCACGAGCAGGGCGCCGGCCACATGGCCGAGGGCTACGCGCACGCGACCGGGCGCCCCGGCGTGGCGATGGTCACGAGCGGTCCCGCGGCGACGAACATCGTCACGCCGCTCGCCGACGCGTACCTGGACTCGATCCCGCTCGTGGTCATCACGGGCCAGGTCGCGCTCAGCTCGATCGGCTCCGACGCGTTCCAGGAGTGCGACACGCTGGGCATCACGATGCCGGTGACCAAGCACAACTGGCTCGTCACCGACGCGCAGGACATCCCACGCATCATCCGTGAGGCCTTCCACGTGGCGACGACCGGTCGCCCCGGTCCGGTGCTCGTGGACTTCCCGAAGGACGTCGCCAACCAGACGATGACCTGGGAGTGGCCGGAGTCCGTCGACATGCCCGGGCTACAAGCCCAACCTCAAGGGCCACCCGAAGCAGATCAAGGAAGCGGCGCGCCTCATCAACGAGTCCGAGCGGCCGGTCATCTACGCCGGTGGTGGCATCCTCAAGGCCCGCGCCGCGGAGCAGCTGCGCGAGCTCGCCGAGCTCACTGGCATCCCCGTCGTGACGACGCTGATGGCGCGGGGCGCGTTCCCGGACGATCACGAGCTCTGCCTCGGCATGCCCGGCATGCACGGCAACTACACGGCCGTCACCGCGATGCAGAAGGCAGACCTCCTCATCGCGCTCGGCTCGCGCTTCGACGACCGGGTGACCGGCAAGGTCGGCGCGTTCGCGCCCGACGCCAAGATCATCCACGTGGACGTCGACCCCGCCGAGCTGGGCAAGGTCCGCCGACCCGACGTGCCGATCGTCGGCGACTGCCGCCAGGTGATCGAGCGGCTGATCGCGGCGCTGCGCTCGGACAAGAAGCGGGACCAGCCCGACCTCACCCCGTGGCGCAACCAGGTGCACGCGTGGCAGCAGGAGTTCCCGCTCACGTACGAGCAGTACGAGGCGGGGCCGCTCAAGCCGCAGTTCTGCATCGAGTCCCTGCGGGACCACACCCCCGAGGACACGATCGTCGTGTCCGGGGTGGGCCAGCACCAGATGTGGACGAGCCAGCACTGGACGTTCCGTCATCCGTACACGTTCGTGAACTCGGGCGGGCTCGGCACGATGGGCTTCGCGGTGCCCGCGGCGATCGGCGCGAAGGTCGGCATGCCCGAGCGGATGGTCTGGGCCGTAGACGGCGACGGCTGCTTCCAGATGACCGCGCAGGAGCTCGTGACCGCGAGTGCCGAGCAGATCCCGGTGAAGATCGCGATCCTGAACAACGCCTACCTCGGCATGGTCCGGCAGTGGCAGGAGCTCTTCTACGAAGAGCGCTACAGCGAGGTGTACCTCTCGCCCGACCTGCCCGACTACGTGAAGTGGGCCGAGGCGATGGGTTGCGTCGGCTTCCGTGTCGACACGCCGGAAGACGTCGTGCCCACGATCGAGAAGGCGAACGAGATCGACGATCGACCGGTCGTGATCGACTTCCGCACCGACTACCGGGAGAAGGTGTACCCGATGGTCGCCGCGGGGACGTCCAACGACGACATCATCCTCGGTCCCGAGAACGACCGTCCGGGAGGTCGCTGATCATGGAGGGTTCCCACCACATCCTGAGCGTCCTCGTCGAGAACAAGTTCGGAGTGCTCAGCCGCATCTCCGGGCTGTTCTCGCGGCGGGGCTACAACATCTACTCGCTCGCGGTCAGCCCGACCGAGGACCCGCGCTACTCACGCATGACCGTGGTCGTCGACGGTGACAGCGCCCCGATCGAGCAGGTCACCAAGCAGCTCAACAAGCTCATCCCGGTGATCCGGATCACCGAGCTCAGCGAGGAGCAGGCCGTCGAGCGCGAGCTCATGCTGGTGACGGTCAAGGCCGACGGCGCGTTCCGGTCCCAGGTCACCGAGCTGGCGTCGATCTTCGAGGCGAAGATCCTGGACGTCGGCTACGAGGCCATGACGCTCATGGTCGCCGGCGCGCCGGACAAGCTCGACGCGATGACGGAGCTGCTGGCCCCGTATGAGATCGTCGAGCTCCAGCGGACGGGTCGGATCGCCCTGGCGAAGCTGTCCCGGGAGTCCAGCAAGCTCAAGCTCGTCAAGAACAAGGGCGCCTAGGCCACCCAGGCGCATCGAACCCGGCACCCGCCACCAGACCACGAGAGGGAACCCATGCCCGCCACGATCTCGTACGACGACGACGCCGATCTCGGCCTCCTGAGCGGCAAGAAGGTCGCGATCCTGGGCTACGGCTCGCAGGGTCACGCGCACGCGTTGAACCTCAAGGACTCCGGCGTCGACGTGCTCGTCGGCCTCCGGGCCGGGTCCAAGAGCACGGCGAAGGCCGAGGAGGCGGGCCTCGAGGTCCTGCCGACCGGGGAGGCGGTAGCCGCGGCGGACATCGTGATGGTGCTGCTGCCCGACACCGAGCAGAAGCGCGTGTACGAGGCCGACATCGCGCCGAACCTCAAGCCGGGCAACTCGCTGGCATTCGCGCACGGCTTCAACATCCACTTCGACCAGATCGCCCCGCCCGAGGGCGTCGACGTGTGGATGATCGCGCCCAAGGGCCCGGGTCACCTCGTGCGCCGGACCTACGAGGAGGGCGGTGGCGTGCCCGCGCTCGTCGCGGTCGCGCAGGACGCGACCGGCAACGCGCGTGCCGTCGCGCTCGCGTACGCGCGGGGGATCGGCGCCACCCGCGCCGGCGTGCTCGACACCACGTTCGAGGAGGAGACCGAGACCGACCTCTTCGGCGAGCAGGTCGTGCTGTGCGGCGGGCTCGTCGAGCTCATCCGCAACGGGTTCGAGACGCTCGTCGAGGCCGGCTACCAGCCCGAGTCCGCGTACTTCGAGACGCTCCACGAGGTGAAGCTCATCGTCGACCTCATCTACGAGGGTGGCATCGCGAACATGCGGTACTCGATCTCCGACACCGCGGAGTACGGCGACATGACCCGCGGGTCGCGCATCATCAACTCGGGGACCAAGGACGAGATGCGCAAGATCCTCGGCGAGATCCAGAGCGGCCAGTTCGCCAAGGAGTGGATCGCGGAGAACGAAGCGGGGCGCCCGAACTTCGACCGCCTGCGCGAGGAGTCCGCGAAGCACCCGATCGAGGCCGTCGGCACCCAGCTGCGTTCGATGATGCCGTGGATCGCCGCGGGCAAGACCAAGCCCCAGGACGTCTCCGGCGGCTAGCCCTCTCCGTTCTCGGCACGCTCGACCGCGCCAGGCGCGGCTCAGCGTGCCGAGAAGGGTAGGTCAGGACTCGAAGTGCTTCTTCATCCCGACGCACGCGCCGGAGATGGTCGGGGCGAGGATGTCCTTCAGCATGTCCGGGCGGACGTCGACGCCGTAGACGATCAACGTGCCGTCGCCGTCCTCCAGCACGTCGATCGTCGAGAGGTGGTACTCGACCGGGATCGGCATCTCGGTGATCGCGTACTGGAAGCGACGGAGGTCGTCGTCGACGGTGACGATCTCCTCGGTGACGGAGATGTCGCCCATCTTCAGCTTGCGGGCGTTGCCCACCATCTCGCCGCTGTCGATGCCGTCGAACCAGTCGAGCAGCGCGAGTGGGTCACGGACGCCGGCCCAGACGGTGTCCGGCGTCTCGTCGATGTGGATGGTCTCGCGAAGGGTTGCCATGGCCGGTGTCTAGCAGCCGTCGTGCGCCACCGTCACCTGATCAGCCGTCGGCGTCGGCCTTGATCTCCTCGAGCTGCTTCTCGGTGGTCTGGATCTCGCCGACGAGCCGGGCGATCTCCTCGTCCCCGGCCGGCAGCGCGCCGGTGCGCTGGCCGTAGACGACGCCGCCGAGCTCCTCTTTGAGGTCGCCCACCTTCTTCTTGAGCTTGGACTCCTCGAGCTTGTCCTGGCCGGTCTCCGCGGCCTTCTGCACCTGATCGGCGGCCTTGCTCGCCGTGTCCTTGACCTTGTCCAGGAAGCCCATCGGAACGCTCCTCGAGTGACGGCGGGATCGCGGCGATCCTACCGAGCGGATCGGCTGCCGACCGGTGCGGTCAGGACTGGGGGAGGGCGTCGAGGATCGCGTCGGCCCACGACACGTCGGGACGGGGCCGGCGGCGCGACGCGATCGTGTCGGGGACGTCGATCTCGAGCCGGACGAGCGCGCCGCCGAGCGTCTTGCCGAGGTTGTCCGAGCGCAGGCTCTTCGGACCGCCACCACCGAGCGCGCCGCGCAGCACGAAGTTCAGCGCGCGCACGTTGGGCGCCTCGTACCGGAAGACCTCACCGTGGACCATCGTGCCGAAGTGGGCGCGCACCTTCTCCGCGGTCACCTGCTCCACGATCAGCGCGTAGACGTCGTCGTCGTACGCGAGGAGCGCGACGTCGGACGTGTCGCCCTTGTCGCCGGCGCGGTACCCGCAGAGCTCGCGCAGCGCGAGTCGTGCCATGGTCAGACCTCCTCGACGGTGACGGTCACGCCCGGGTCCACCAGCTGCTTGTCGACCAGCGTCGGCCAGAGGCCGAGCAGCTCGGTGCTCCCGCCGGCCATGCCCCGGCCCATGCCGGTGAGCCCGGCGGGCGGCGCCGAGAGCGTCAGCGGGACGAGCTCGCGCCCGACCGCGCGCGCGGTGCGCTCGTCGTCGCAGCGCCAGGCGGCGCGCAGCACGCATTCGGGTGCCTCGACCCCTCGAGGCAGCGGCGGCACGGTCGGCCCGCCGAGCGCGTTCACGCCCCAGTACTCGAAGCACCACTCGCGCACCTCGATGCCCGCCATCTCGACGCGCTTGGTCAGGATCGCCGCCGTCGCCTTCGCCTTCTCGGGGGCGTCCGGCCACGAGAACGCGACGCGGGTCTCGCCGGCCCAACCCGCGTGGTACGCCAGCAGCGCCTTGTACGTGTCGGTGGCGGGCTTTCCCTGCACGCCGCTCACCCGCACCCGGTCCGCGCCGAGATCCTCGAACGCAGCGCTGGCGAAGTCGGCCACGA